>JAIEMJ010000017.1 GCA_019752335.1 Bryobacteraceae bacterium | reverse complement strand
CGTGTTTCCTCCAAATGGAAGACAAAGACCAGTACCTGGGCATGCTCAACCAATATCTGGCGACTTACTCCCCCCAAGGCCAACACGAACTCACCGAAGCCGTCTTCGCCAAATTCCGCCAACAAAGACTCTGGGCCGCCGAAGCCGCACAACTCGAAGTCGCCATCGCCCAAGACGAAAAAGACTTCCGCAAAACCCTCCCCAACGCCGACCCCCGCGCCCACCTCGCCAACGGCATCGCGAAGTCCGAACAGATCCTAAAGCTCTACCTTCGCTACGACGCCCAACTCAATCGCCTCTACCGCAACTGCCTCAAAGATCTCCGCGACTTACAAGCCCAACGTCCCACGCAAGAACCGGAGCCAGAACCCACCCCAATCGAACCCAAATCCGAGATCGAGATCACCCCAAACGAACCCAAACCCGCCCCAGAGGAACAAGCCGCCGAAGCCAAGCGCCGCGCCTTCCAGCGCCACATCAACATCAACCTCGGCCGCCCCGCCGATTGGGAACCGCCTACCCCGTAACTGCGATGCCTGGATAGAAGCCGGCCCTCGCAACCGCAACTCCACCTGGCGAGGATCGAGCGTACGCAGGCCGAAGGTGCTCAACCAGTAGATGTCCGGGGCGACATTGCCGTTGGGCAAAGTGACCGTGAGGCTCCCCGCCGCCGTTCTGAGCAAGTGCGCCTCGCTATTCGTCGCACCATCGGCGAACACCGGGGTTGGCGCAATCCGTTCCCCCAACCCACCGGAGAAAAACATTCAAAACAATCATTTCTAGCCTCTGGGTTCTGGGTTCCCCACGCGCCGATCTTTGTCAACTGAATTGCAGACTTGCCCGGTCCTGGTGGCTCGCCTGAGCCGGCGTTACACCACCAGAAAATCGTACTTGGTCAACGACCGCGTCTGGCTCACCACGCCATTCGGCGATGGACCGCTATTCCCTTCAATCGTCCGGAACGCTTCACCCGCCACGCTCTCCACGATGCCGACGTGGCTCCAGAAGTTCGCGCCGCCGGGCACCAAGAACAAGTAACCGGGCCGCACGCGCACCGCATCCGCCATCGTCCTCACCTTGAAGTAGGTGCCCTTCGCCTTGCCCATCGCCGCCAGGTTGGGCACCCACACTTCGTAGGGATAAGGCGAAGTGGTGCCTACCGTCTTCGCCGCCGCTTGTAGGATCGTGGTCGCGAAGCCGGCGCACCAGGCCCATGGGTCGCCTTCCCGCCCCTTCATGTAGAGTCGCACCCACGGTCCGCAATTGTCGCCCCCGATCTCTTTGGGAGACTCCCGCAAATGCTGCCGCGCGTATTGCAGCGCGACCTCTGCCAGCGCAGCCCCACTGGCAATCGCTGACGTCGCGCGCACCATGGGCGACACCAAGGCGTCGAAGGTCGCCTGGTTTACGACACGGCCCGCCACAGGCAGTCCGTTGTCCGCTTGAAACCCCTTCACCGACAACTCCGTCGCCGGTCCGTACTCACCGTCAATCTTCGTTGGATGACCATGGTAAGTCACCCACTCCTGCACCAGCTTCACGCGGGCGTTCTTTTGCCCGTACGGGATGTCCGCTTGAAATTCCCACTCCGGCATCGCCAGTTCTCCTTCGAAAAGAGAAGCGGCGTTCTGAGGACAATCGTGACAAACGTCCTCCAACTTCTTGAGGGCTTCGATTCGACAGATTTCGACACATTCGCGCGCGGGCAGGCCGCCCACCAGCATCCACACGACCGACGCAGGGTTCGTTCGCCTGCTGCTTGCGCAAGGCTCGGTCCCCGGCATCGACCGCGGCCAATGCGAAGGCGAATTGTCCAGTGTCGAAGGCGCTGGCGGGAGTCGCGATCCACCTGGAAGCCACTCTGCTATAGTACGCGCATGATCACCAAACGGACTTTTCTCCTCTCGTCTCTCGCGGCGAGTGCTACCTTGCAGGCGGCAGATGCGGGTATGACGGTGGAGGAGAGAGCCAAGGCGCTGCAGTGGTGGGAGCAGGCCGGGAAGGAATTCCTTGCGGTGATCGACGGCGTCACTCCGGCTCAGTGGACCTGGCGCCCGGCCGAGGGCCGTTGGACCGTTGGCGAAGTGGCGGAGCACGTTGTGCTAGCCGAAGCGTTGCTTTTCGGCGCGGTCAAGAAACTGGTCGCTTCGCCCGTGAATCCGGATTGGGCCGAGAAGACGAAGGGCAAGACGGCGATCCTTGAGATGGCCATCGCCCCGCGCCGGGGCAAAGCCCAAGCTCCCGAAACGATTGTGCCTAAAGGCGGCATGACGTTGGCCGTGGCGAAGGAGCGCTTTCTCGCCGCCCGCGTCGAGATGCTCGAATTCACGCGCACCACGGAGGTGGCGCTCAAGGAACATACGCAGGACAATCCATTCTTTGGCACCTTGAACGGCTATCATTGGCTGATTTACGCGCCTATGCATACCCTGCGGCACGTGAAACAGATGGTGGAAGTCAAGCAGACATCCGGCTATCCGGCGGCCTAGCCTAAACGCGCAGCGACACCCGGGCGTCATCGCGGCTTGCGCTATCGGCCCAGACTTTGATCATTGGCATTCTCTTATAGAAATGCCTACTATACTACTCATCATCCGCGCGGACTCCCGGCCGAACCGGCCCTGCAGGTAGCGCACGTATGGCAAAGCCACCCAGCCCAGCCAACGCGCCGGCCGCGAGTACGACCGGACCTGATACCGTACTTCGTCTCCCGTCCGTTCGACGGCGAAGCGCTCTTCGCCGCGCTCGTCGTGGCCCTGGAGCGTACGTATCGTAAACGAGTACTCGCGCACGGTCTGCACGACGGCGATGATGCGGCTGGGATGCAGACTCCAGAAGCCCCAGTGACTCGCCCGCGCCACCACCACCTGCCCCACGGCCGGTCCGCCCGGAGCGAGAAAGTCGCACCAGCCCAGTTGGCCCATGCGCCAGCTTCGCAGCGCTGCGACGGCGGCCAGCCAGACAGCTTCGCCCTCGCCCAAGACCACCTCGGTCCGGTTGCGAAAGAAGCCCCTCGGGCCAAGGCGAGCGTCGTAGTTGAAGTCCCGCGCGGCGGCGCGCACGCGCTCCACGGTGGCAGGGTCAGGCTGGCGGGCGAAGAACACGGGCTCAGTGCCGGTTCATCGCGTAGTGCTGGCGCAAAAGGTCCTTGCCGTAGTCGTTGCCGTTTGGCGTGCGGACCACGGTATGGATGTGATTGCGCGTCGGGGTGCGGTCCCGGCTGAGGGCGATGGGGCCCTGGTGGTCGAACTCGATCAACACGACCGGGCTGTGGATCCGGTAGTAAAAGACCTTCGGTGGCTGGGCGTCGCCGATCCAGGCGAAGTACGTCGCGTCGAGGTGTTTGTCGATCTCCTCCATGCGCACGCGGCGATGTGGTTCCGCCATGTTGCCGACGTACTCGTTAATCAGCCCGCGGAGGAGCTTCTTCTGCGCGCCGGTCATCTTGGCGGCGGGCAGGCCGGCATAATCGAGCACCAGGTTGTCTTTGTAGGCCTCGGCGAGATTGTTGGTGGAGCCCTTCGGCCCTTGAATCCGAGCCGCGCTCTGCTGGGCGGCGTCCAGGGCTTTGATCAACGCGAGCCCTTGCTCCTGCTCCGGCTGCAGGACGACGGTGCCCTGGAACTTGCCCCCCTCGGCGCGAATCGGCTCGGAACCCATGAAGACGGGCGTCATGACGACCTGATCACCCAGCACGAAGTAATTGATGATGACGTGGTGGCCGTCGAGTTGGAAGCCCCAGGGCTCCTTGGCGCTCGGTTTGCCCATGATGGTGATCCAGTAGAGCCACTCGCCGTATTGGCGCGAGTCCTGGGTGAGTTCCGCCAGGGTGCCGTTCAGCTTCATGATGTCCTGGGTGAGTTTGAGACCCTTGGCGCTGAGCGCGGCGCCGAGCAAGCCGAAGGCGAGGTCGCGCTGTTTGGGGTCCATTTCGGCGAAGCCGACGCCTTGGCGCGGGGCGAAGTGGCGATTGTCCCAGAGTTGCCATTCGAGGTCGTCAACGGGGAAGAGGGTCTTCTGGCGTTGCGCGTCGCTGAGCCCAGCCAGAAAGGCGTCGGCCGCCCGGCGTACAGGATCCGTACTCACGCCCGTGGACTTGATCTTGAAAAGCCCTGGCTGCAGTTCGCCCTTGGTGGTGACGCCCTTAAATGGGCCGGTAATCGCGTCGCGCCCGGCCACCATCCCTCGCGGCTGGGCAAAAATCACGAGAGCGAGTACCGACAGAAGGAAAATCTTCATTCCCCGAAGGCTATCACAGGCGGAACGAAAAAAATGTGAGAACTTTCGCCCGCAAAACACACTTATCTAGGTGAGACTCTCAATTTTCCTTTTCGCTATCTCTTTGCTGGGCGCGCAGACGCCGCCCGCCGCCGCCAAGCAGGAATATCTGGAGAAACGCGCGGGAATCCTGCGCCAAAAGGCCGAACTCAAAGCGAAGCTCGCCTCGCTCGAAGTAGAGCTACAGCTATTGGAGGAGTCGCGTACGGCGGAGCCTGCCGCGCCCCCGTCCGCAGCTTCGTGGCGCGAGGAACCTGGTGCGGCGGAGGGAGCGCCAAAGAAGGCACCGGTGCGGTGCCTATCGGTGACGCGGGGCGGCAAACGCTGTTCGCGGCCCGCCGAGGCGGGCGGCAAGTACTGCTGGCAGCACCGGCTGCACTAGCGGCGGCGAGCCGTCATCGCTACCATGCGCGGCGCCGGAGCCGCCGGTCTCTTCGCGGCGACCGGGGCCTTGGCGGCGGCCACTTTGCCCTTGGCCGGCGCAAAGCGAGCCACGTAGGCTGGAGGGGTGGCGCGCTTTCCGCGCGCCCAATAATAACGAGCCGGCACAGCGCGCGGGACTTCCGGAGCCGTCGGCACGACCAGCATCTGCCCTGGCGTTGCGTCATCGGGGGAAAGTCCGTCATTGGCCTGGCTGATCAAACTCTGCGAACTGCGGAAGGTACGGCTGACCGAGTCCAGCGTTTCTCCCGCCTGCATGCGATGCATCCGCCACAAGGTGCGCTTGTCGGCGGGCACCTTGGCGATCAACGTACTGACGTCTTTCGCCGTGCCGACGGGGACCTTTACGTCGAGCCCGCGCGGAATCACATTGTGAATGTAAGCCGGGTTCATCTCTTTGAGCGTTGCCAGAGGCGTATCCGTCACGTCGGCGATCAACTGCAGGCCGGTATTGGCGTCCAGCGGCACCGCTTCGGTTTCGAGCGGCTCGTCGACTTCCAGCTTGTCCAAGCCATAAATCTTCGGGTTCTTCGCGATGATCGTCATCGCCAGGATGATCGGCACGTAATTTGCCGTCTCGCGGGGCAGGGCATTGCGCGAGCGCAACTGCCAGTAATCGGCGTAGCCCGTGCGGCGCACGGCGCTATCGACACACATCGGGCCGCAATTGTAAGCGGCGAGCGCGAGGTGCCAGTCGCCCAACTGGGTGAACAAATCCTTCAGGTGGCGGGCGGCGGCGCGGGTGGCCTTTTCGGGATCCAACCGGTCGTCGTGAAATTGCGACTGCTTCAGGCCATACTCCTGGCCACGAAAAGTGATGAACTGCCACATGCCGGCCGCGGCCATATAGGAGACAGCGCGCGGCGAGAAGCCGCTCTCCGCCTGGGCCAGATAGATCAATTCCTGGGGAACGCCCTCTTCGGCTAGAATCTTCGATATCATCGGCTTGTAACGGCCGGCGCGCTTGAAACCATATACCAGCGTCCGGCGTCCGCGTTCCGACGTGAAGTAGTTGATAAAGCTCAATACGGCGTCGTTGAGCACCAGCGGCAACTGTGACTGCGAAAGCTTCAGCTCTTCGGTGACCTTGGCCTTCAGCTTCGGATCCAGCGGCAAGGTGATTTCGCGGATCTCGTCCAGGGGCGACTTCTCGAATACCGTCTGCTCCAATTCGCCCGCGCCCATTTCGAGGTCGAAACGGTAAATGCGGTCGATGAGGTCTTCGAGCTTCTTCTCGAGGCGCGCGCGGTCCGGCGCGCTTTCGGTGGCGGCGAGCAGCAGGTCGATCGCCTGATCGAACTCGCGGCGCGCCTGATCCTTCTTGCCCTGTTGGAAAAGGGCCTTGCCGCTCGCGAACAACTCCTGCGCCTTCTCAAACCGCGGATCCGCAGCTGTCATGGACGAACTGCCGGTGGATACGGTGATGGTGGGACTGTCTTCGCTCGCGATGCGGGCAATCAGGTCCGTGCTTTGTGCGAGCGCCATTCCCGAAGTGAGAAGTAACGCGGCTGGCCCGAGGACCTTAGGGAAAAACTTGAAAAAAGTCAAAATCGCTTATTCCTAAAATATGGGTTCTAGTATTACATCGGCGACTCTTCAGGTTACAACAGGGTGAGGGGTGGGTCAAGTAGGGACAGGACTGTGTCCATCCTAATAAAATCAATTACTTACGCCGTGTCAACGTCTTCAGTTTACCATACGCCTGGTACGAACCGGTGCTTTACGGCCACACAATAGGCCTGGTATTCCCCGTCACGGCTGAGGTGCTGCTCCTCGGTGACGGCTCGCAGATAGTAGATTACGGTCCACAAAAAGACGCTCGCCACCGCCGCTGGGCTGATCACGGGCAGCATAAACAGCCACCAACCCAGCACCTTCGTCGCGTAAGCCGGATGACGGATGTAGGCGTACGGCCCGCGCGCCACGACTCCCCGATTCGTCAGATTCGAGCACCGCGTTCCCAGAGCCAGCGTCGCCGCCAGATAAGTAGCGAACAGGATGACGAGAAAGACGCGTACGATCAGGTCGAGTTCTGGCTGGGCGAAGTGCTGAGTGTCGGCGCTGTACCAGCCGACCCCCAGCTTCCCCAGGAGGTTGTTAAAGGGCGGGTAACAAATCAGTGCCGATCCCCAACCCAGCAGCGTTGGCTCCACCGACCGGACCTGTGTCCCCAGCCGCACCGAGTCCACCAGGTAGCCGCACGTGAAATATAGCGTGTCAACCATGAAGAAGACGGCCAGGATCAACTGAAAGACGGGCCCCGCCAGCATCTCCGCCTCTAAGACGTCGAAATTGGACGCATCCCAGAAGCGCAGGATGTCGGCCGTGTTCGACAGACAGAAGTTGATCATGGCGGGGATGAACACGGCCTTCACCCCCAGAAAGAGGAGGGCCGTTGTTTGCGGATGCTGCGGACTCCCTTCGGGCAGTTGACGGTGGGTGACAAAATGCCGCGCCGCCTGCCAGGCCAACCAGCCATTGCTGTCGTGTTCCCGGTCCCCGGGGAGGAAGACGTAGCGGACGAGTCCGTAAAGGGTATAGCCGATCGCGGACGCGACGAGAATCAGTTTGGCCGCGGGCGAGAGCCAGCGCGGATAGAAGATGCCGTAAAGATAAAAGCCAACCAGCCCCCAGATCACCAGCAAGTTGGCCGCGTAGCTCCGGAGGTTGTGCGCCAGCATGACCCTTAGTGCGCTTCAGCACCCGGCGCCAGCAGGCGGGATTCGGCGCTGAACTTGCGGTAATTCCGGAAGTCGATCTGCTGCGCCTGATTAAAGCGCATCAGCCGCGCCCGGGCGGTGACGCGGGTGGTTAGCTGACGCATCGCCCAAAGGTTTTCGTTCACCCGCATCTGCTCCAGGTGGAACTGTGCGCCCTTGTCGAGCTTGGCCAGAAAGCCGCCGAAGGTAATCGCGTCGAGTGTTTCGGCTTCCACGCGCAACCACTGATAGCCTTGCTGATTCACCCAGATGGTGCCGCGCATTTTGGGAAACAGGCGGCTGATCCGCGTATTGCCTTCGTAGCCCGGTTTGGGCTCAGCGAGAACCTTCCAACACTTGGCGCCCGCGACGGTATCCTCACCAAGCAGCTTGAAGTTGAACGCCTTGACGACTTCGTCGCGGGTCTGACGGGACTCGGCCCGCCGCTTCTCCTCCTCGGCCAGGCGCTTCTGCCGGTCGCTGGGTGACTCCCGGCGGCGTTTGGCGATTTCAGCATCCATCCGCCGCTGTTCCTTAACGGCAGCCGAACCGATAAGCGGCTTGCCGTTCTCTTCAATCAGCCGCTTGAAGCGCGAACCCTCCAGCCACAAGTACTCCGTCAGCTTGGACTCGGTCTTGCTCGGCCTGCCGTTCCCGTCGTAAGTGATGGTCGCTTCCTGCGCTTCGTAGACGTAGTTGTCCAGCGCCTTGGCGTTCATCATTTCGCGCTGAAGAGACTGCCGGACGATCGAGTCGAGGTCCGGAGGCGCTTCTGGATGAGGGGGAGCGGCTACTGTCTTGTGGGGGGTGACCACCGGTGGACGTGCCGGCTGGCTCCAAGCCAGCATCGCGCACATCCCAAGGATCAGCTTCATGCCACTTCGATGCGGTCAGTCGACTCGTGGTTACCCCGAGTTCCGTCGGGGTTCAATTCAAAAGGGCGGCCAAGGTGGTCAATCCCGTTGACGATGGGGGACGAGACCCCGTTCTTGCTGGTGCGGAACGTGGAACGCTCCTTGGTGAGGCGAAAACTGACAAAATTGCAGCGGCAGGCTTCGC
>JAIEMJ010000022.1 GCA_019752335.1 Bryobacteraceae bacterium | reverse complement strand
GCCGCCGAAGCCAAGCGCCGCGCCTTCCAGCGCCACATCAACATCAACCTCGGTCGCCACCCCGACTGGGAACCGCCTACCCCGTAACCGTCAAAGATCACCTACTGCTTGGCGAGTTCCGGCAATAGGTTTGGTGACGGCAGCGTCGCGGGCGGGCTACGGTAAGAAATTTGTGGTGAAGGCTTTGGCCGCGTCGACCGGGTGGCGGATGACTCCGAGTCTGGTGAGTTGCTGATTCATGGTGGCCCAGCGGGCGGGGTCCATTCGGCCGATGGCCGCGCCGGAGGTGTCCGCGCCGGTGATGAAGTTGCCTTCGCGGAGAGCCTGAAGCGTAAAGCCCATTTGCGCCGCTTTCTGCGCGGGGTTGCGCTGCTGGATGATGGCGTTGGCGGGGCCCGGATCGCGCAGGTACTCCTGCCAGCCTTTCACGGAGGCGCGGACGAATTTCCGGGCCTCCTCGGGGTGCTGATCGAGGAAGCGCTGGTGGCCGAAGACGGTACGGTAGGGGTCGTAGCCGGCGGTGTTAATCAGCATCGTGCGATAGGCCACACCCGCTTGCTGGACGAAGAAGGGTTCGCTGGTGATAAAGATCTGCTGGATGTAGTTCGGGTCGGCCAGGAAGCTGGCCACGGAGTGCGTAGCGGGCAGTTCGCGGACGTTCTTCAAGTGGTACTGGCTCACCAGAAACTTGAGCCAAGTGGCGCCGGACTGGGCGGCGATAGCGCGGCCTTCGAGTTGAGAAAAGTCGCGGACGGGGGAGCCCTCGTGCATCATGATGGCTTGCGGATCGTGCTGCATGAAGGCGAAGACAGAGCGGACGGGCAGGCCGTTCGAGACGGCGGTGAGCACTTGATCGCTGGAGCCGAGACCGAAGTCGGCGCCACCGCTGGAGACGACCTGGTAGGTGCTGGTGTACTGGCCGACCGGCAGGATGGTGACTTCCAGGCCTTCGGCTTGGTAATAGCCCTTGGCGAGGGCCGTGTAGAAGCCGCCGTGCTCGGGTTGGGGATACCAGTCGGCTTGTAGGGAGACGGAGAAGCGGCCGCCGGGCCCGGGAGGACGCTCAGTATGACAGGCGCTGAGGATGACGAGGAAGGGCAAGAGGAGCCGGATCACAGGTTCTCCAGTCTAGCGGCCAGATGCAGCAGCCGTCCATCGTCTTCGCGGGCGGCGGCCAACTGGAGCCCACCCGGCAGGCTAACGGCGGGCAAGCCCGCCAGGCTCACCGGAGTCGTGTAGCGGAGGATGCGGGGGCGTACGGGCCCATGATCGGCGCCCGCGGCCAGCCGGAGTACGGGCGCCGACGGCATAAGGAGCAATTCGTGCCGAGCGAGCAGGACGTCCATGCGTTGGCGGAAATCGGCGAGGCGCGCGCGCCGCTCGGACATCTCACCGGGTGTGAGACTGGCGCCCCATTCGAGGCGCTGACGGATGGCGGCCTCGAACGCCGGGAAATGGCCTTGGTGATGCCGCGCCGCCTCCGAGGCTTGAATCGCGGCGAAGATGTCGCGCGAGGGTTCCCACCAACCGACTGGGATCACTTCGCCGCGCAGACCCAAGGCAGTCAGCGCCCGCTCGCCGGCGACGAGAGCGGCGCGAATGACGGGATCGCAGTCTTGCAGGAACTTCTCGTCGGGCACGGCGAAGCGTTGGTAGGGCGCGCCATCGCTGACGGGACCCAGCAGAGCGCCGAAGCGGGGAGCGTCCGCGAGATGGCGAAAGAGGAAGCCCATTGTATCGAAGGACTCGGCCAGATGCGCGGCGCCACGCCAGTCGCCGCGGCCGAGCGAAGCGCGGTAACCGGCCAGGCCACACAAGGCAGCCGGCACACGGATGGAGCCGCCGGTGTCGGTCGCGAGCGCGGCGTCGGCGGAGCCTTCCTGAACGCTGGCGGCCGCGCCGCTCGAGGAGCCGCCGGTGAGCAAGGCCGAGTCGTTCGGCTGAAGGCAGTCGCCGAAGTCAGGGTTCTCACCTGTCAGGCCGTAGGCCAACGGATGCAGATGCGTCTTGCCCATCAGGACAGCGCCCGCGGCGAGAAGCCGTTCGACGGCCCAGCTATCTTGTTGCGCGATGCCGTTCCGCTGGCGGTAGAAGGTGGTGCCTAAAGAGGTGGGAGAGCCGGCGGCGTCGAAGCAGTCCTTGACGGAAATGAGCGGGCCGGCGCCGGTCGCGCTGGCGAGGGTCCAGTCAAGATCGCGCCAAAGGTAAGTATTTCGGCCCTGGTTGCGGTTTCCGCGTTCCCAGGCCTCAAGAATCCGCACACGCATGTTATGTTTCAGTGTATGTCCAAGGCTGACGTTGAACACATGCAAGCGCTGGTGACTTTTACCAAGCGCTCGCATCGGACGCGGTACCCGGTGCCCTTTGGGGCGTCGATTGTGGAGACGAAAAGCGGCGAGACGTTTCTGCGTGCGCTGAACGCGGTGGCGCGCGAGCATGACCCGAGTTCGCACGCCGAGGTCCGCGCAATCCGGCTCGCGACGAAGCGGCGCAAGAACCTGTCATTGGCGGGCTACACGCTCTACACCACGTGCGAGCCCTGCCCCATGTGCATGAGCATGGCGCTGTGGGCGGGCCTGGACCGGGTGGTATACGGGGCGACGATTGAAGACGCGACCCGGCACTTCGACCAGATTCACATCGCGGCCACCGAAGTCGCCAAGCGGAGCGACATGCGCTGCAAGGTGGTGGGTCCGGTGTTGCGCGACGAGTGCTATAGCTTGTTCAATCATCCAGACTTCCGCAAACGCCCCGTGCGCCGGAAGGCGAGATCCTGATGCCGGAATTTGCGTTGGCAGGCTTGGCAGAACAAGTGGCTGACGCCGCGCGCGTCCTAACCGCGCCGGCCGCTGTGGATCGGCTTTCGAAAGACTTCTACTGGTACTCGCCAGTGTTGAAGCGGCAACTGGCGGAGAAGACCGGTGACGTCGCGGTGCAGCCGGTGAACGTGGAAGAGGTGCTGGCCATCGCCCGCTATGCGCGCGAGCACAACATCCCGTTGACGGCGCGCGGCGCCGGCACGGGCAATTACGGCCAGTGCATTCCCTTAGAGGGCGGCATCATCGTCGACCTCTCACGGATGGACCGCGTGGAGGAGATTACCGCGGAAGGCGTGGCCGTCTGCGAGCCGGGCGTGCGCCTGGCGGCGTTGGAGCAAGAGGCGACGGCGCGAGGCTTCGAACTGCGCATGTATCCGTCGACGTTAGCCAAGGCGACCGTGGGCGGTTTTCTGGCCGGCGGCTCGGGCGGCATCGGCTCCATCGCGCACGGCATGCTGCGCGACTTCGACACGGTGCGCGCCCTGGAGTTCGTGACGATGGAAGACGAGCCCCGGGTGGTGCGGCATGCGGGCGCGGGCGTCCATGAGATTCTGCATTGCTGGGGCACGAACGGCATTCTGACGCGCGTCTGGCTGGCGCTGACGCCGGCGGTCGCGTGGAGCCAGTATGCGGTCGCGTTTCCCACGTACGAAGCGGCGTATCACTTCGCGCGGGAGGTTGCCGAAAGCGAGGCTTGGACCAAGCGCCTGGTGACGGTCTTCGAATGGCCGATTCCTACGTTCTTTACGCCGGTGAAGCAAGTGATGGCCGACGGGCAGGCGCTGATCTTCTTCATGATCGCCACGGCGCAGGACGAAGCTTTCCGGGAGGCCGTCGCGCGGGCCGGTGGCCAAGTGACCTTCAGCGGCGCTTACACGGGGCCGCGTACGCAGCCCTTGCTCAGCGACTACACCTGGAACCACACCACGCTGTGGGCCATGAAGGCGGATCCCGTGTGGACGTACTTGCAGGCCGGCTTCTCCCGCACGGACTGCCTGCAACAGTGCCAACTGCTGCGCGCCCGCTTCGGCGACGAGATCCTCTTTCACCTCGAATTTATGAAGACCGGCGATGGCCAGATCATCCCCGGCTCGATTCCGCTGGTGCGGTTCACCACGGAAGAACGGTTGAACGAAATGATCGGGTATTGTCTGGAGATCGGCATGACGATTGCCAATCCGCATGTGAATTACCTGGAAGACAGCGGACGCTTCCGCGCCGACAACGTCCAACTGCTGGCCAAGGAGCGCTACGATCCGCGCGGTTTGCTGAACCCCGGCAAGATGCTCAGCTTCCGGCCGGAGCGTCGCCCATGAAGACGTGGATCCCTGACTCGCGGCAGTTCGCGTACCTCACTTGGAAGCAAGTGGACGCCTTGCCGCGCGAAGAGACGCTGCTGATTCTGCCCACCGCGGCCATCGAGCAGCACGGCCACCATCTGCCGCTGGCCACCGATACGCTGCTGAATAACCTATTGCTGGGACGCGCGCTGACCCACGTACCCGCCGATTGCCCGATGTACGCGCTGCCGCCGATTTGCTACGGCAAGAGCAACGAGCACATCGGCTACCCGGGGACGCTCTCGGTGTCGGCGACGACGTTCATGGCCGTGGTGCGGGATTTGGGCGCGAGCCTGCATACGGCGGGCTTCCGCAAGGTGGTACTCTACAACAGCCACGGCGGCAATACGTCGTTGGTGGACGTGATGGCGCGCGACCTGCGAGCAGAGTTCGGCCTGCGGACGTTTACGCTGTTCGGTTCTCCGGGTGCGAGTTTCGATACCGTGAGCGAGCAGGAGCGGACGTATGGTTTTCACGCGGGCGAGATCGAGACGGCGTTTCTGCTGCATGCGACGCCGGAGCTAGTCCATACGGATCAATACACGTCGCACTACATCGCCCGCGTGGAAGAGCCGGAGCTACTGAAGCCGGAAGGGTCGCACGCCAACTTCGCGTGGCTCACGCGGGACATCGCGCCGAGCGGCGTGATGGGCGATCCCGTGGCGGCCACGGCCGCCAACGGCGAGCGCTGGGTGAATGAGGCCGCGCAACGGATCGCGGAGATTCTGTTGGCTATGTACCGGTTTGTCCCTCGCCATGATGCTTGATTGCGGGAACGGCATAAGGCTCGAGCGGGGGCGGCGCTGCACGCTGTCGGACGGCGTCGTGCTCGTGTCGGATCACTACTATCCGGCGGGTCCGGGCCCGTGGCCGACGCTGCTGATGCGGCAGCCCTACGGACGCGACATCGCCAGCACCGTAGTGTACGCGCATCCGGTGTGGTTCGCCCGGCACGGCTACCACGTAGTGATTCAAGACGTCCGCGGCCGCGGCGACTCTGAAGGAGACTTCTATCCCTTCCGTCACGAAGGCCAGGACGGCGCCGAGACGATCGCCTGGCTGGAGACGCATCCGGCCACGAACGGCCGGCTGGGGATGTACGGCTTCTCTTATCAGGGCTGCACGCAACTATTGGCGGCCGCCGAGAATCCGCCGGGGCTGTGCTGCATCGCGCCGCACATGGCGGCGACGGACCTCTACCACGGCTGGTTCTATCATCAAGGCGCTCTGCGACTGGCCTCGACCCTGGGCTGGGGTCTGCAAATGTTGCGCGAAGACGCGCGCCGCCGTGGACTCTACGCAGCGAGTGAACGCCTGGAAACCGCTTGGCGCAACTTGCCAGCGCAAGCCGGCTTGGCCCCTTACGCGGAGCATCCAGCCATCACGGACCCAGCCTTGCCTACCTACGTCCGCGACTGGATCGCGCATCGGTCGCCGGGCGCTTACTGGAGCGCACTCGACGTCAGCACGCGGCTGGACCAGATTCTGGTGCCCGCACTCCACATCTCCGGTTGGTATGACCTGTACCTGGAGGGCACGATAGCCGCCTATAACGCGTTGCGCCGGGGCGCGGGCAGCGCGTTCGCCCAGGAGCATCAGTACCTGCTGGCGGGGCCGTGGGTCCACATCCCCTGGGGGGATCGCGCCGGGGACCGGCAGTTGGGTCCGGCCGCGAATCTCAACACGGACGAAGTGCTGCTGCGTTGGTTCAATCATTGGCTGAAGGACTCGGGCGAGTTCGCCGGCGAGCCGCGCGTGCGGCATTTTGCGATGGGCGAGAACGACTGGCACACGGCCAGCGATTGGCCAAGCGAAGCGCCGGCGACGCTTTATCTGCACAGCCAGGGCCAGGCCAATTCGCGCCGCGGCGACGGCACATTGAGCGCCGAGAAGCCGGTGGACGAAGAGCCGCGCGATGTATTCGTCTATGATCCCGAAGTGCCGGTGGCGTCGCCCAGCGGTTGGGACCAGTCAGCGATGGAACTCGGGAATAACCTATTGGTCTACACGACGGCCGCGGTGACGGCTCCGATACGGCTCTTGGGCCAGCCGCGCGTTATGCTCCATGCCGCAACGACAGCGGCGCACGCCGACTTCACCGCGAAGCTGGTGCGCGTGATGAAGGATGGCCGTGCGGACTTCCTGTGCATGGGCATCGCGCGGTCGTCGTGGCTCTTGGCGGAGTACGCCGCCGGCGAGTTAATGACGTGGGACTTCACGCTGGAGCCGCTGTCGGTGGTGCTGGCGCCGGGCGAGAGGCTGCGGCTCGAAATCGCGAGCGGCGCGTTTCCGCTCTACGACCGCAACCCGTCCACCGGCGTCGCGCCGCAGGACGCAGGGCCTTGGACTTGGGGCCGCTCCACCCAGCAAGTCGCCCACACGGCGGAGCATCCTTCGGCGCTACACTTGCCGGTGCAGGAGGGCGTCTTCGCTTGAGCGCCGATATTGTGATCAGCCAGGTGAGTAAGCAGTTCCGGGGCGGCGCGCTCGCGTTGCAGGACGTTTCGCTTCAAGTGGAAGACGGCGACTTTGTGTCGCTGTTGGGTCCGTCGGGCTGCGGGAAGTCGACGCTGCTGAAGATGATCGCCGGACTGACCTTGCCGTCGTCGGGCACGATCGCCGTCGATGGCATTTTGCCCGCGAACGCGCGCCAATTGATGAGCTTCATCTTTCAGGATCCGACGCTGCTGCCGTGGCGGACGGTGGAAGAAAACGTCGGCCTGGGCCTGGAATTGGGCGGCATGGCGGCGGCGCCCCGCAAGGCTAAGGTGGAGGAGATGCTGGAACTCGTCGGACTGACGGCGGCGCGCACTCGCTATCCGCGGCAGCTTTCCGGCGGCATGAAGATGCGTGTCTCCATCGCGCGAGCGCTGGCCAGCCGGCCGAGTATCCTGCTGCTCGACGAGCCCTTCGCCGCGCTGGACGAAATGACGCGCGACCGTCTGAACGATGAGTTGCTGCGGCTCTATGCGGAACGCCAGCAAACGATGGTCTTCGTGACGCACTCCGTAGCGGAAGCCGTATTCCTGTCGCGCCGCATCGTGATTCTGGCGCCGCATCCGGGCCGGGTGGCGCACATCGTCACGAATGACTTGCCGTGGCCACGGCCGGCGGGCATCCGGCTCAGCGCCGAGTTTGATGCGCAAGCCGCCTACGTGTCGCGGCTATTGCGCGGTGTGCATGCGGAGGCACCGTCGTTATGAAGCGGCGGCTCACGTTCGCGGCGCAGAGTCTGCTGGTGCTGGCGGGGCTGTTGCTCGTCTGGCAGTGCGCGGTGTGGATGGGGGCGCCGCCGTATATGCTGCCCGCGCCACCGGCCGTCGGGGCGGCCGTGGTGGAGCGCTTCGGGTCCTTGGTGCGGTCATTGTGGCTGACCGCCGAAGCGGCGGCGCTCGGTCTACTGGGGAGCATCATCGTGGGAGTCGCGATCGCGCTCGCCTTCGCGCAATGGCGTGGCCTGCGCCGCCTCCTCTATCCCTACACGATCCTCCTGCAAACGGTGCCCATCGTCGCCGTCGCGCCACTGATTCTGATGTGGACCGGCAATGGCCTGCTGCCGGTGGCGCTGGTCGCTTTCATCATCTGTCTGCCGCCGATCATCGCCAACACGACGCAAGGCCTGATCAGCGTGGAGGAGAACTTCCTGCATCTCTTTCTGATGCATGAAGCGAAACCGGCGCAAGTGCTGTTCCGCTTGCGGCTGCCGCACGCCTTGCCGCACCTGTTCACCGGCATTCGGATCGCGGCCGGCATCGCCGTGATCGGCGCGATCACCGGCGAACTGTTCGCGGGCGCGAGCCGGGTGGGCGAAGGCGGACTCGGCTATTCGATCCTCTACGCCAGTGGCCAACTGGAGACCGATTACCTCTTCGCGCTAGTGCTGGCGGCGACGGTGCTCGGCTTCACGTTCTTCTTCGTTACGATGTTTCTCGAATGGTATTTCTTGCACCATTGGCATGAGTCGAATCGCTCGGACATGCCGGATTAGGAATCGCATGCTTCGCCTGGAAACCGCCACCGGTTGGTGGCTTGTCACGCATCCTGACCACGCCCACCTGGCTGGCGACTTCGCCGCCGCTTGGGGCAATGATCGCTTCCGTGCCCCGGAGCCGCGCGCCCGCGTTCTCCACGGCATCCGCACGCACGACGACGGCTGGGCCGCGCGCGATGCCCGTCCCAGCGTCACGCGGGAGGGCAAGCCGGCCGCGTTCTCCGTCGAACTGGTGGGCAAGTACTCCGCGTTCGAAGAGATTGATCTGGTGGACTACTTGGCCGTGCGGGACCGGGCCGTCCGGCTGATTGCCGAAGCCGACCCCTACGCGGGGCTGCTGATTTCGCTCCACACGGAGAATCTGCTCACGCAGCGGGCGGACCGTTCCACCATCGCTCCCCAACAATTGCCGCTGCTCGACGAGTTCCTCGCGGCACAGGCGCGCTATCAGCAGACGCTGCGCGAGCGGATTGGCGCGGACGAGTCGCTGACGGAGGAGGAGCGCGATCCACGGAGGATTCAGGAGCACTTCCGTCTGCTGCAAGCTTGCGATAACCTGTCGCTGCTCGCGTGCGTCGACTACGCGGCACCGGCGCACCTGCTGCACCCGTTGCCATTGTGCGATTTGTGCGGTGGCGGAGCCAGCGAAGTGCAGGTGAAGGCGCTGGCGCCACGGCACTTCCAACTCACGCCTTGGCCCTTCGCGACGCCAAGCCTGGACTTCGCCTTCCCTGCCCGCCATGTCGAGGGCCATCGCTTCGCGACTTCCGGGGAGTTTGCGTCGGCCTACCAGTCAGCCGCGACGGCAACTCTGTCGGTGCGACTGAGTGCGTGACCGGGAAAACGGTTTCGCTTAGGTAGTGAGCCCGCGCCAAAAGCGCTTCAATAGCCACCCGCCGAGAAGGAGCCCCGCGCCGAGGGCGCCGTAGGCCGATAGACTGACGAGATTCATCCACCACCAATTGCGACTGCCTTCGACGAGGAGGGCGCGGCGGGGATCGTCACGTTGATACTCGATACGCACGCGCGAGCCCTCCTTCAGATTGACGCTCGCCGCATCGACCCGGT
>JAIEMJ010000051.1 GCA_019752335.1 Bryobacteraceae bacterium | reverse complement strand
CGGCGCGGGTGGCGGACGAAGTGTACGCGGCGGCGACGCCGATGCTGGCCACGACTCATGGCGATCTCTGGCTGCTCGCTCCGCCTCTTCCACCGCGAAGGCGCCTACTACGTCGCCATCGACCACCCCGGCGTCGCCGCCGAACTCGCCACCCGCTGGCACGCCCTGCCGCCGCTCACCGAGCCCATCCCGCCCCCCGGCTTCCACAACTTCATCGTCCCCGACACCGCCCCCCTCCAAGGCCTGATCCGCGAAATCTACCACCTCGTCCGCGCCCTACCCTCCGAACCCCTGCGCCAATTCGAAGAAGCCACCCGCACACTGCCCCGCTCCACCGAAGCCGAGCGCCTCATCATCCAACGCGTCGGTCAAAACGTCTTCCGCGAAGCCCTGGACCTCTACTGGGGCCACCGCTGCGCCGTCACCCAAGTGACACAACGCCCACTCGTCCGCGCCAGCCACATCAAGCCCTGGGGCTTCTCCGGCGACGCCGAACGCCTCGACGTCTACAACGGCCTACTAGCCGCCCCCTTAGACCGCGCCGGCCTAGGCGTCCACCCCGGCCTCCAACTCCAGCACCTCTCCCCCGCCCACCTCCCCTACCACGCCTGGCACCGCGAGCATCTTTTCGAAGGGGCTGCGGAAGGATCCCGTCCATAACCGTCAGATGCCCGGACTTTAAAATGGATTTGCCTTTTCTTCGCCTTGGAGTTATCCTGCTGAAAGGAACCATCCATGGACTTCCACAGAATCTACGAGTTGCGTTGCCCCGTACATGGCTTTATCGCACTGAACGCATGGGAACGTGAAATCGTTGACAGCAAGGAATTTCAGCGGTTGCGCCGAATACGCCAGCTAGCCTGGACGGATCAGGTTTATCCCGGTGCGATGCACAACCGGTTTGAGCATTCGCTTGGCGTGATGCACGTGGCCTCGATGCTGTTCGGGGCAGTGGTGAAGAATTCAAAGGAAATCCTGGTTTCGGACCTCGGATATAACGATGCCGGTTTCGAGCGGGATCGCCAGTTGGTGAGGCTGGCGGCGCTGCTCCACGATGAGTACTCAGGCCCGAACCGCGCCGCGCTGGAGCCTCGCGGACTCAGCGGTTATGCGGAAGCGTACAGCGCTGCCGTTACCGGCCGCGGATGCCACAATCGTGCTGGGCCGGTTACGGATTCTGCCATTTTACTGGCGTTTTCGCGGAAAATCGGCCGCGGCGCCCCACCTCTTACGAGGTGGGCTAGTGGCGGGTGACCTATGTCCTCACGTACACGACCTATGGCACTCATCTGCCTGGTGACAGTCGTGGTAGTTTGGACCGCCATGCCGGACACCTGAAAGCGCGTCCAGCGTTAGAAGCTTTTGCGAGGCGTTTGATGACAGAATCGGCGTTCCGGCTGGATGCGGCGGAGGATCGGCGTATGGTTCGGGACGCTATCATCTCGGTCTGCCAGCATCGCCACTGGCGGTTGATCGCTTTGCACGTGCGGGCCGATCATGTGCATGGCTTAGTCCAGGCGGTGGGAAGTACGCCGGCACGGGTGGCCGGTGATTGGAAGGCTTACAGTACACGAGCCTTGCAGCCAAACTGGCCGAATCGCCAGCAATTCTGGACTCAGGGTGCATTTCATCGCAGCGTGAGGGGCGCCGGTCTGGCGGAGATTGCCCGGTACATTTTGGACGGACAAGGTGATCGGTTGGAGGTTTTCGATGAGGGCAGCCCACCAGGCTAGGGGCGATGCGCTTAGCGCCGCCCTTTTTCGACGAAAGTTTCCATAAAACGGCGCTATTCGTGAACCTGCCCCGCCGCTTTACGCGGCGGGCTAGCGGTTCGGCCGGATGGGTTTCCCGCTGCCGGTTCCGGCGGGAGATGCAGCGGCAGGTGGAGACTTTGGTGCGGCATTGGCGCGGCGAAACGGCGTGGGAGCCGTGGATTTGGGACGGCCGGCAATCGGGCGAGGAGGACGCGTGCGATTTGTTATCTGTTACGACATAACCGATGACCGGCGGCGCGCCCGGGTGTCGGCGGCCTTACTGGATTATGGGGCCCGGCTGCAGGAGAGCGTCTTCGTCGCGACGCACACTCCATCGACCGCGATATCCTCACCGTGCGTCTGATGAGCACCCAAGCCTCGTCCGGTGGCCTTCCCCTCGACGTGGCCGCGAAACTCATTTCTATTTGCGCGACTTTCTCGCTTACGCCGCGTGTGTGGAACAGTCGCCCCAGGCCTACTTTCCGAAAGCCACGGCAATCGGCCGTCAGTATGCCGAGAAATGCCGCTTTGGCCATACTTTCCCAGGCAGCTTTGGCTTTACGATTGAGTCGCCGACCGGGATCGCTCCGTTTGCTCATCCGGAAGAGACACCAGCTCCCTTTGAGCGCCGCGTGATGGGCAGGATCGTGCGGGGCTTGCGCGATCTCGAGAACGCGGTGCTCAGTGGCGAGGTGGATGAGATTACCAGGCGGTATGAGCAAGGGCTAAACGTCAATCTTTGCGAGGTGTTGGAAGCGACACTCAAGCAGGCCGAGGATGCCGAACTCGAGTATGCGGTGGCTTGGTCGCCCGAGTGGCCGGTCGCGGAGGACCTGCGCCGGGTGCGATCAGTGCGCTTGGAACAGCGCTCCGCCAGTTTGCTCGGGGCGGCGGCCCGGCAGATGCGGAACCTCAAGGAATCGAAGTCGCAAACGATTCGTGGACGGGTGGTGGAGCTGCGCTCAGAAGACTCGTCATCCGAGGAAGTGGCCACCGTGCTGTGGCCGGACGAAGGCCGCAAGCTGAAGGTCCGCGTGCCGCTGGAGCCCACGGACTACGCGCGGGCCTGCGATGCTCACAAAGCTCGATTGGCCGTGAGCGTGACGGGCCGGCTCGAAAAGGTAGGGAAGTTTTGGACGCTGATGGCCCCGTCCGCTTTTGAAGTTACGTAGATTGGCCCTCGGGCTTGTCTAGGTGAAAAGCTATGGGCCAGCGTCGCTGGCAAATGAATGTGATCGCGGTCCGATAACCGCAGCCGCGCCGTGTACAACGGTCGGCAGAAGACCCGGTCACCAACGGAGCGTGAAACAGGTGAGGTCGCCAACTCTTCAGGGCTAAGGAGAATCCCTCATGCAGGAGGGAGGCTTTCCGGTCGAAAGTCCTGGAAGAGTCGAACTATGAACCGGAACCTTGCCTTTACCCTGTTTTTTGGCGCCCTGCTGCTGCCGGCCCAACCGCGCGTTGACCTGGGCCCGGTTTCCGAGGCCGAAGCGAGTGAAAAGATGATGGGCAAGCTGCTGAAGACGGGGATCCATCGCGCCATGGCGCCGGCGGCGATCCGGCAAGGGGCTTGGGAAGCGGGCGCGGAGGGGGAGCGGGTTTACCGGTTGCTGATTCAGTCACCGGCGGCGGCGGGTTTGCGCTTGCACTTTACGGGCTTCGCGGTGGGCGAGGGCGAAGTGACGCTGCGGCAGCCGGGGCAGCCGGCGGCGGACTACGCCAGGTACCGTGGCCAGGGTCCTTTTGACGACGGCGACTTCTGGAGCCATACCATCGACGGCGCCGAACTGCTGCTCGAGTATCGGCCCGCGCCCGGCGAGGCGGTGCAGGCGCCCGCCTTCCAGGTGAGCGAGGTCTCGCATCGCTTCGCGGAGTCCGCTGGGAAGATCGGCTTTGGCTTCGGCGACCCGGGCAAGTGCCACCTCGACATCAATTGCCATAGCGAATGGCTCGATTCGGGGCGTTCCGTGGCGATGATCTACTTCGAAACGGACCAGGGCCAGGCGTCCTGCACGGGCGCGCTGGTGCGGACCAAGTCCGGCAGCGGCATCCCCTATTTCCTGACGGCGGACCATTGTCTTTCGAACGACGCCACGGCGCGGACGGTGGAGGCCATCTGGAACTTTCAGACGGCGAAGTGCAACGACAAGCAGGCGGATCTGGCCCGGATTGAGCGCTCGTCACCGACGGGGGCGCGCTATGTGACCAGCCGGGGCATCGCGGGAGGCGATTTTTCGCTGGTGATTCTGAACAGCATCCCGGCCGGCGCGCGCTTCGCGAACTACGACCCCACGGATCCCGCCGTAGGCAACCCGCTAGTGGGCATCCATCATCCGCTGGCCACCTTCAAGCGCATTTCGTTCGGAAATCTCTTTGTGGATTACTGGGCCTTCGATAAGACGTTTCCCACGCGGCTCTTCCATCAGGTGCGCTGGACGGGCGGCGCGACGCACCATGGCTCGTCGGGCTCGCCCTTATTCTCCCGGCCGAATACGATTACCGGCATGCTGAGCTATGGCCCCGAATTCGCCAAGGTGTCCATCTGCGAGCAGGAGCCGCGCGTGGATGGCTATGCGAAGCTCTCCGAAGGCTGGCCCTTTTTCTCGCCTTATCTGGACGACCCCACGCCGAACCAACTTACGGTGACCCCGGCGAATACCAGCTATACGCTGGTGAACCCCAACGTGGCGACGCTCTCCGAAGGGCGGACGCTGGTGGTGAATTCCACGGCCGTGGACGGCGCCACCGTCTCGATTGTGCCGAGCGATCCGTGGATCGTGGTCTCGCGCACCTTAGGCAATGTTCGGGCCGGCTCGCCGATGGCGATTCCGTTTTGGGTGCGGCCGTCGTTGATCAACCGGACGGGCCAATACGCGGGCCGCATTACGGTGACTTCGGGCAAGACGGTGCAGGTGATTCCGGTAACCGCGAATGTGCGGATTGTGCCGTCGCAGGTGGCGGTGCAGTCGACGCCGAACCCCGTGCCGCCCAGCGCGGCCGACGCCAACGGCTGCCGCTACTTCTTCAACGTGAGTGCGCAGGAGTCGGCGGGAATCGATACGCAGTTGACCGCTTTCCAGATCAACGGCGTGGACTATACGCCAGAGATCGCGGCGTGGTTCGGCGGCGTCGCGCTGCCGCGCAATGGGCGTTTGGAAGCGCGCGTAAGGGTCTGCTCGCCGGGAACGCCGGCTTGGCATACTTTCACCCTGGCGGGTACCGACACGCTGACGGGCCGGACCTGGACCCAGTCGACAACGGTGGAGTTCTTGCCGTAGGCTTTGCGGCCCCGCTTAGAATCGCACGGTCAAGCCGAAGCGGACCACGCGGCTGCCGCCGTCCTGAAACGTGGGATTCAGGAAGCGGCCGAGCGGCGCGGTGCCGACGTTCGCTTGTAGCGTGCCCGTGCCGGGCGCGAACGCACTCGCGTTCGAACTCCCGTACTGGGGCGTGTTGAACAGGTTGAACATTTCGCTGCGGAACTGCACCTTGAACCGTTCCGTCAGTTGAATGTTCTTGGCGAAGTTTACGTTGAAGTTCTTGATGCCCGGCGAGCGCTCCGTGTTGCGTCCCAGGTTGCCCGGGGCGCAGCCGGACGGATTGGTGCAAGCCGGCACCTGGATGTAGCGCGCCGCCGAGGCCGCGATCTCCACCGGACGCCCGTTGGCGCCCAGCACGTCGGGGTTCACATAGCCCGTGGAACTGGCCGTGTTCACCACGGCGCGGACGCCGGCCGGGCCGGAAGGGTTGAAATTCGGCCGGTCTGTCCCGGCGCCCGATAGGCCGTCGGCATCGAGGCCGTTCGAGACCGTGAACGGCACGCCGACTTCGAACGTGGTGACGCCCGAGATCTGCCAGCCGCCGGCCACCTTCCCGATGAATCCCTTTTGGGCTTTCTGGAAGGGCAGTTCGTAGAGGTAGCTGAAGACGGCGCGGTGCGAACGGTCGAGCGCGGAGAGGCCGCGCTCCAGGCGATCCCCGCCGAAGATGATCGGCACCATGGAGGTGGACGGGACATTCAAACCGGCGCCGAAGGCGAAGACGTCGGAAGCGTTGTCCAGGAATTTCGACCACGTATAGGCACCGGAGAAGACGCCGCCGTTCCAGCGGCGTTTGGCTTCGATTTGGAGCGAGTGGTAGGTGGAACTGCCGCCGTTGGTGCGGATGGTGCGCGTGCCCTGCAGCGGATCGTAGCGTTGTTGCAGGCGCGAGGCCGGAAAACTGGCCGCGGTGAAGCCGGTGGGGAAGACGCGGCGGTTGAGCGGCACCAGGGGATTGGCGTCCTCATTCATAAAGAGCCGCACGCCGCGGCTGCCGACGTAGCTGACGTCGAGAAACACGCTGGCCGGCAGTTGGCGCTGGATGGAGAAATTGCCGCGTTGATAGTAGGGGTTCACCAGATTCTCGAGCATCAGCGTCTGCGCATCCAACGGATTGGGCAGGCGGGCCTGGGTGGGGATCTGCGAGAGCCAGTTGCCCACGCCGCGCGGATTCGCCGTGCTCACCGCTCCGGGGTTGCTGGTGGAGATCAGATTGGGCGTGGAGGCCAGGGCGTTCGAGGCGATGTTATTGAAGAAACTCTCGTAGCCGATCATGTAGCCCATCCGCAGGCTGGTTTTCCGGTCGCCCAGCAACTTGCCCAGGATCCCGTCGCGCGCGCTGGGGCTGTAGGCGAGCCCCAGGTTCGGCGCGAAGTTATTGCGGTCCGCCTTCACCTGATTGGGCTGCGAATAGGGCCCCGTGAAGTTGACCGGATCGACGTTGAAGAGCCCGGAGTAGGCGGGTTTAATCAGGGAGTTCATCGGGCGGCCAAAGGACTCATACCGGATCCCCAAGCTCACCGTCAGCGCCGACGAGAGGCGGATGCGGTCCTGCGCGAAATAGGCCTGGCGGAAGAGATCCGGGTAGTAAACCTGGCTGCCGAAGTCGCGCGCCGTCACGCCGTTGTCGCCGGAGAAGTTATCGACGAAGTTACCCAGCGGTCCGAAGCCGCCGCCCGTGAAAAAGCTGGCCGAACCGCGCAACAGCGCGGGCGCCGCTTGCCGGGCCCGTTGCTCCAGCAGGTCCAGCCCAAAGCGGACGGTGTGCCGGCCGGCCAGGATGGTGAACGTGTCCTGCACGCCGTAATTGTTGGCGATGCGGCCTTGGGGGATATTCGTCGCCACGCCGACCGCGGTCAGTGGACCGCCCTGGAAGCTGATGGAAGGCAGGGTGAGGCCCAAGGGGTTCGAGGGGTTGGCGGGGAAGTCGAGCGTGATGCGGTTATAGGGCAGACGGAACTCATTCGTCATGCGCGAATTCAGCGTGCGGGACCAGGTGAGGGCCGCGTTCTGGTAGCGTGACTTGCTGGCGGTGTCGAGGCCGACGAAGTTGGTGCTGCCGCCGATGGGATTGGCGGTTTGATCGAACGCGAAACGGCCCATGATGCGGTCGCGTTCGCTCAGGATGTAGTCGACCTTGCCCAGCGGCTGAAAGTTCCGAATTTTGGCCGGTATCGGGCGCACGAAGGTGCCGCCCTGAACGTCGGGGCGGCCGTCACCCAACGGCAGGTTGAAGAATTGGCTATCGGCGGCGGCGCCCTCGGTGGCGCGCAGGTAGGTGTCTACGTTCGTGCTGCGTCCAGCCGGGAAAACGCTGCGTAGCGTGTTGCGGCCCGCGGCCGACAGCGACAGCAAATTCACCGTCGATTGCGAAACCTGGCGGCGCTCCTGGAACGCCGCGAAGTAGAAGAGCTTGTCCTTGCGGATCGGTCCGCCGACGGTGCCCGAGAACCATTGGTCAGTGCCGGGGATCGGCTTCTGGTTGACGCGCACGTAGTTGCTGAGCGCTTCCGTGTTGGTGATGGCGTTAAAGCGGGTGGATTCGAGCAGATATCCGGCCGAGCCATGAATGCTATTCGTGCCGCTGCGGATAATCGTGTTCACCACGCCGCCGCCGGCGCGTCCGTATTCGGCGTCGAAATTCGAGGTTTGCACGGATACTTCCTGCACGGCGTCTGGATTGGTGACTTGGAAAGCCTGGCCGTTGATGGAGATGTCATTGTTTTCGGTGCCGTCGAGCATGAAGTTGTTCGAACGGCCGCGCCCGCCATTCACCGAGAAGGTAGCGGTACCGAAGCCGCCGCGGTTGCTGCTGACGCCGGGCAGGGTAAGCGCCAACAGGGTAGGATTCCGGCTCGCCACCGGTAGCTCCGCACTCACCACCCCCGAAACGGTGGCGCCACGCACGGGCTGCTCAGTCTGCAGGGCGACGGCATCGGCGGAGACCTCCACCACGGTCGCTTGCTGGCCCACTTCCAGCCGCGCATCGACGCCGGCCACCTGAGCCGCCGCGACGGATAGCTCGCGGACGGTGTACGCCTGGAAGCCTTCCTTCTTAAACTCCACAGTATAGAGGCCTGGGTCCACCGCGTCGAAGCGGTAGATGCCAGAGTCATTCGACGTCGCGCTGCGCGCCACATTGCGTTGTTGATCTTTCAATACGACCGTGGTGCCCGGAACCGCGGCGCCGCTGTTGTCAGAAACCAGTCCGGTGATCGTACCTTTGCTGGACTGGGCATAAAGCGACCAGCATAGGACGGAAAAGGCCAATAAGGCGTGACGAAAAGTTGACATGAAATAGACCTCTGAGCGAGCGGCTAGCGTGGCCGCCATTGCTTGAATTATCCCATGCCCTCTGGATTTCTGTTGGTGAATGGCCCCGTTATTTTCGACGGGACCGCTTTTTCCGTGGCCAACAGTCTTATTTTCGTGGTGAACCGCCACTGGCGGCCAGCGATAATCGCGTGGCCTGCCAGCCTTGGCGCCACTGCGCCATGAGCTCTTCCACGAGCTTGGCGTGGGCAGGAAGCTTGGCGATGTTCGTATTCTCCTGCGGATCCGTGCGGTGATCGTAGAGTTCAATCGCCTCGATCTTCGCGTGGTCCTGGCGGGCCACCCAGACGGTGAAGCGGTAGCGGTCCGTGCGCATCGAGTAGCCCATCAGCCTTTGCCCCCGCGGATATTGGCTGAAGGCAGCTCGCTTCCACGGGCGCCCCGGTTCATCGAGTAGCGGCTTGAAACTCAAGCCCTCCAGATGCGCCGGTAGCGGCAAGCCGGCCAGTTCCGCCAGAGTCGGGTAGATATCCACGAACTCGACGAGCGCGCGGCTATGCTGGCCGGCCGCCTTCATGCCCGGAGCCGACAGCAACAGCGGAGCATTCGTATCGTTTTCCACATTGCTGTGCTTGCACCACTCGCCGTGTTCGCCGAGCTTCCAGCCGTGGTCGCCCCAAAGTACGATGATCGTATTCTGCCGCAGACCCTGTCGTTCGAGTTCGTCGAGCACCTTGCCGATCTGCGCGTCCGTGTAGCTCACCGCCGCGTAATAGCCATGTTTGAGCTGGCGGGCCAGTTCCGGCGGCACCGGACCCTCGGCGGGCATGCCCGGATAATTCCGGAGTTCGCCGCTGTTGGTAAGCGCATACTCGGGGGCGTCCTTCGGGCGAAATGGGTTGGTTGCCAGCGGAATCCGCGCCGGGTCGTATAGATCCCAATACTTCTTGGGCGAAACAAACGGTAGATGCGGTTTGGCGAAGCCTACCGCGAGGAAAAAGGGCTCGGCCTTGTTCTTCAGACCACGCAAAGTGTTCACCGCCAGGTCCGCGACTTGGCCGTCCTTGTAGAAGTTGTCGGGAACTTCGCCCGCTTCAAAGGCCGGGCCGCCCTTCTGTTTCGGCTTGTCGTCGTCCTTTTCGGGCTCGCTCTTCGTCTTCGCATAGGTGGGCGCCTTGGGCGTCTGCCACGGTACTGACCACGACCGTTCATCGTCATAACCCGGATGGAAAATCTTGCCCATGCCTTGCACGAAGTAGCCGTGCTGCTTGAAGTGCTGCGGCAACGTCACCACGTCGGGCATCGCCTTGCGGAAGTGCGTCACCAGATCCCAGACCTGCGTCGCATCCGGCCGGGCGCCGGTCATCAGACTGGTGCGCGACGGCGAGCAAACGGCCTGTTGGCAGTAGGCGTGGTCAAACACCATGCCCCACCGCGCCAGCCGGTCGATGTTCGGGCTCTTGATCCCCCGCACGCCGTAGCAGCCGAGTTCGGGCCGCAAGTCATCCACCGCGAAGAAAAGGACGTTCGGGCGCTTCCGGTTCTCCTGCGCTCGCAAGGCCAGGCCCAACGTGGCCTGGCAAAACAGTTGTCTACGGCTAAGTGATTTCATTCGGTTCTTTCCTAGGTCCACAAAACTGGTTGGCGGATGAAGAAGTTGCGCACCACTTCGTCCACCTGCGAACTGGCGGGCAGCTTCCGCCAAACGTCGAGATAGTCCTGGCGCCCGTAGGCGAGCCCGCCAAAGAACAAGGCCGCTTGGCGCATCGGCCATTCGTCGAAATACATCACGTCCGGCGGATGCTTCCACTGCTGCTTGTCCGCGATAAAAGGAAACAAGTACTCCACCGCCTGCCGCACCCCGCGGCCATCCTTTGTTTGGAAGCTCCACAGATCATGTCCGTTGCGGGCCCCGATCTGGCACAGTGTCGTCAGCGCCTCCAGATTGAACAGGCAGTAGCCGTAGGGCTTGGTGCGGCTCACCTCCAAGGGCTGGCTGCCATCGGGCGCGATCTGCTCCGGCACAATCAGCGTGCGGAACCGCTCGGCGCAAGCGGCGATTCTCTGGCGATCACCGGTGAGTTCGGCAAACGCGGCCACCTGCATCGTCCAACACGTGCCGTGATTGTTCTTCGCGTCACGCTCCTCAATGCCGTTCGGGCTCGTCGCCATCCACTCGGTGTATGCCGCAAACCACTGCTGCACCTCGGCGAGTTCGCCCTTGGAGAGAGCGCCGGCCTGCGCGATCACCGGAATCGCCCGCGCGACCTCCACCAGGTGAATCGTATCGATGATACCCGTCCCGCGTCCGGTGGAGCGGCCCTGGATCGCCTGCGCGTATTGCAGATTGGGATTCATCCGCGTGGCCGGCGCCACAAACCAGGCGCGCAGGTGCGCCGCCGCGTGCCTGGCGTAGCGCTGGTCGCGGGTCAGCTTCCAGGCGGCGGCGAGGGCCGGCGCCTCCACGCTCAAGCGCATCAGATAGTTGCGATGGTCGACGAAGTTCGCCGGGTTGGTCAGTCCGTCGCGGCGCAGGTAGGGGCCGCCGGGATTCTTCGGGTCGGGCCACCAATAGTCGCCTTCGGAGAAAAAGTCGTGCGGGCCGCCCGCGCTACGCGGGCTGCGCGACGCCACCGGCGTCACCGGCGGTCGCGCGAGAAACCGTTGCGCTTCGGCCAATACGCGGCCGCGGTCCAGCGCGGCCACATCGATCTTGGCTGCCGCCCGCCCTCGTCCGGCGGCCAGGGTCGTAAGGAATACTCGGCGTTTCATCATCACTAGAATTTCACAAACAGCGAGAACTGCCAGTTGCGCGCTTCGGACTGGGTGTCGGTCAGTGCGCCGGGATAAACCGGCATATGGTAGGGGATGAAAGAGCCCTACAGGAAAGGAATAGCGAACCATTCT
>JAIEMJ010000029.1 GCA_019752335.1 Bryobacteraceae bacterium | reverse complement strand
TAAGAGCCGTATGCGGTAGTGCCGCTCGTACGGATCTGTGCGGGGGGCGATCAGCGATGATCGTCCCTACCGCGACCGAAATTTAACGAAATTTATTCACGAAATTTACTACGAAATTTACCAACGAAATTTACCGGTCACGAAATTTCACATCCCTATCCCGCAGTTCGCTTTGACGCCAGATATCCGAGGTAGGAGCCGTATGCGGTAGTGCCGCTCGTACGGATCTGTGCGGGGGGCGGTCAGCGATGATCGTCCCTACCCCGACCAATCTGGACCGGACACAATCTGGACCGACCAATGTCGTCTGGGGCACCGGCGGCCCGGCGGAACGGCGTGCTTCACTGTCACCTGGGCGACAAGACCATTGGGTCCACACCCAGCGTCTTGAGCGGCGAATCGATCCAGATCAACGGCGAAAAATAAGTCACGCTCGCCTGCGGATGGCGCGGGCACTACGGGGAAAGTACCGGTGTGGCCCCTCGTCTCAAAATAGAGCGGATTTCAATCCGCGCGGAGCTTAGCCCCGCTTCACGCCGAGCCGGAGTCCCGCCCACCAATCCAGTTGGCCGGGTCGG
Organism: Bryobacteraceae bacterium; assembly: GCA_019752335.1. Lineage (GTDB taxonomy): Bacteria > Acidobacteriota > Terriglobia > Bryobacterales > Bryobacteraceae > JALHNI01. Next base: position 11,857 of record JAIEMJ010000029.1, on the reverse strand, counting down.
GCGAACCGCAAGGGGTGTATCATAGCGAACATCAATGGGAATCTCGTGCCTGAAACCCGCGCTTGTCGAGTGCGCAATCGCGGTCTATCCCGATAAGCAGCGCGGCCAGCACGTCCAGAGGAGGTTCAGCTATCGCGGCGTGGCGGTGGTAGCGAAGAGAGATCAAGGCGTCGTCTGGCCGGAATGGTGATGGCGTCCGAAACGGCAGCCCGGGAACAGCAGGAGAAGCAGGAATTGGCGCAGCGCGTCGCCGATTCCGCGAGATTTCGCCACGCGCCACGCCTACGGGAGTTCCTGTTATTCGTTACCGAGCGCGCCCTCACCCAGCGGTCAAATGAGATCTCGGAGCAGGCCTTAGGTCGCGAAGTCTTCCACCGGCCGGAGAGTTACGACACCACGAATGACAACATCGTACGCGTGACGGCGCGTCAGGTCCGGGTGAAGCTGAAGGAGTACGCCGACAACGAAGGGTGCGGGGACAGTTGGGTGCTGGAGATTCCGAAGGGTGGCTACGTTCCGGTCTTTTCGCGTCGCGAGGAAGTGGTGCCGAAAGTGCCAGACCCGACCCGCGGTTGGAAGCTGGCTACAGTGGGCTTGGCGTTGTTGGCGGTCGCGCTGAGCTTGGCCGTGTTTCGCCGCGAGCCCAGAGGCGGCGTCCGTCCGCCGGCCGCGCCGCTATCGGACCTGGTGATCCGGCCGGGCCAGCGGACGGTGATTGTGATGACGGATTCGTCCTTGGTCCTGCTGCACGAATTAACGGGCCGAATGATGAGCGCCAACGAGTACGAGTCCCGCCAGTATCCGTTGGGTGAGCAGCGTGGCGCGCCGGAGCCTTTCGTCCGGCACCTGACGACGCGGCGGCTCTTGAGCTTGGCAGACCTGAGTTTAGCGATGGGTTTGATCCGGCGGCGGCCGGATGCCGAAGAGTGGATTCAGGTGGTACACGCCCGCGACGTCGGGCCGCGGAATTTCAAAGACAACAATGTGATCCTGATGGGCGGCGCGCGATCGAATCCCTGGACAGGGCTCTTCGAAGAGCGCTTGAATTTTCGCTTTGTCTTCTCCGACGGTGGGACGCCCCCGCGCGTCGTCAACAGCGAGCCGCAAGCGGGGGAGCTCGCCGCCTATGAGCCCGACCCAGGCAAGACCCGCGCGTTCGCCCGGATCGCGTTGGTACCGAATCTGAACCATACGGGCCGGGTGCTGCTGCTCTCCGGAACGACGATTGAGGCCACGGAAGCGGCCTCAGAGTTCTTCCTGAACGACCAGGCCTTGGAGACGTTACGGACAGCTCTCGGGCGAGATCCTTCCGGCGGGAAGGGTTTTGAAGTCCTTCTGGAGACGAATTCCATCGGTGGCACGGCCCGCAGCGCGCGGATTATCGCCCATCGCCAACTACCATAAGATATTGATTGCACAAGACTTTACAGGGGAGTTACCCCACCTTTACGGGTGACTTCCCTTGTGCCGCCCGGACGGATCACGATACGATGTCGGCAATTCATGATCCATCGTCGAACCTTTCTCGGTGCCGTCGCCGCCGCGCGGCTGGTCGCTGAGGCCAAGCCGAATCTGCTGGTCATCCTCACCGACCAGTACCGCTTCTCCGCCCTGTCCTGCGCGGGCAACGGTATCGTCAGCACCCCCAACTTGGATCGCCTGGCGCGCGACGGGGCGATGTTTGAGAACGCAGTCACACCGTGCCCGGTTTGCGTTCCTGCCCGCACCAGCATCCACACGGGGAAGAGCATGCACGGCAACCAGGTGACGTCGAATGCTGCCGCTACCGATACGGAGCTCGATTGCGGCCCGTCGTTCGACAATCTGCTGGCGGGCCGCGGCTACCGCACCGAGTACTACGGCAAGTATCATTCGCCGTACAAACTGGCGCTGACGTACAAGAACAAGGTGGCCTACGCGGGCGCTCGTGTCGCGGGAGCACCGTCGGAACGGCAGCAATACTTGGCCTATCTCGACAAGTATTCGCCCGCCCGGCCGTTGAAATCGGGCGAGGTGATGAACAAGGACTTCCAACGGCCTTACATTCCGGCGATCCTCGATGGGCACCAGACGGACCCGGGCGCTGAGCCGAGCCAGGGCGAGGTCTATGGCTGGCTCCAGATCCCCAAGGAGCATACCCACGCCGCTTACACGGTGGACGAGGCCATCCATGCGCTGGAAGGCATGGCCGGGGGACCCTTCAGCCTGACCTGTTCCATCGGCCCGCCGCATCCACCGTTTCTAAACGTCACACCCTACTGGGGAATGTATCCGGCGGGAGAGATTCCGCTGCCCAAGAACTTTCGGCACGACATGACATGGTCGCCCTATCGCGAGCGCCAGTTGCGGATGAAGAAGTATCAGAATCCGGAGAATATTCGGGCCGGGCTTTCGATCTACTACGGCATGGTGAAGGAAGTGGACGACCAGGTGGGACGGCTGCTGAAGAAGCTGGATGACCTGGGCCTGGCCGGCAACACCATGGTCGTTTTCACGGCCGATCATGGCGAAATGATGGGTTCGCATGGGATGGGCTCCAAGATGGTCTTCTACGAAGAGTCAGTCCATGTACCGCTGCTGCTGCGCTTCCCGGCAAAGATCAAGCCGGCCAAGCGGATCGTCGATCCCGTGTCGACGATGGATCTCTTCGCCACGGTCCTCGACTATCTCGGCGCGCCCGCGCCACAGCGGGAGGGCTATAGCCTGCGTCCGCTGCTGGAAGGCAAGAAGCCGACTCCGCCAGACTTCCGGGTGTCCGAGTGGGCCGGGAACAACGTGCCGAACTTTATGGTGCGCACCCGGGACTGGAAGCTGATCATGGCCCAGGATCCAGCTTCCCGGGCGCGCGACGCGTTGTTTAACTTGAAGGATGATCCCTTCGAGATGACGAATCTATTGGGAGAGCCGGGAGACCGGGCAAAGTACCGGAAGCAGGCGGACGAATTGAAGGACCGGCTCCTGGCGTGGCTGGCGCGCGGGGCGTCACCGCTGGCCACCGGCGTTCGGGATCGAAAACTGGGATAGGACGGTATTTGACAGATGACCCGCAGAACTTGCTTGCAGACGCTGGCCACCGGACTCGGTTTGGCGGCGCAAAAGAAGAAACCGAATGTCCTGATCCTCGTCTCCGACGACCAGGGCTATGGAGACTTGAGTAGCTACGAGCATCCCAAGGAGGTACGCACACCCCAGATGGATCGGCTGGCCGCGCGGGGCGTGCGCTTCACGCAGGGCTATGCCAACGCCTACGTCTGTGCGCCGAGCCGCGCGGCGATTCTGACCGGGACCTATCCGCAGCGCTACGGTTTCTACACCGCCTCCGACTCGCGTGTGGGACTACCGATTACCCAAAGCACGCTGGCCGATTTGCTCAAAAAGGAAGGCTACGCCACCGGCGCGATTGGCAAGTGGCACCTGGGCCTGGATGCGCCGTTCCACCCCATGAAGCGCGGCTTCGACGAGTTCTACGGCTTCCTGGGCCACGGCGCGCATGACTACTTCGACCTGAAGCCGACCGGCCAGTTGTACAACTCGATTCTGCGCAACCAGACGCCGATCGAGGAGACCGGTTACCTCACCGATAATCTGGGCCGCGAAGCGGTTGACTTCATCGGCCGCCACGCCCAACAGCCCTTCTTCCTCTATCTCGCCTTCAACGCCGTGCATGCCCCGATGCAGGCGCCCGAGGACTTGATCAAGAAATACGATACCGGCGATCCGAAGCGCAACACCCTTCTAGCCATGTTGGAGCGCGAGAATGACGCCATCGGCAAGGTGCTCGACGAGCTCGACCGTCGCAAGCTTTCGCAGGACACGCTGATCGTCTTTGTCTCCGATAACGGCGGCGCGCGCGCGAATTCCTCGAACAACGGACCCTTGCGCGACTACAAGCAGAGCGTCTATGAGGGCGGCATCCGGGTCCCGTTCCTGATCAGTTGGCCCGGCCGGCTGAAGCCCAAGACGGTGTCCGACGAACCCGTCATCTTCGCCGATCTGATGCCGACGATTGCGGCGGCCGTCGGCGCGGCGATGCCGGCGGGGCGCGAAGGCAAGAATCTGTTGCCGGTGTTGCTGGGCCAAAGCAAGGGTCCGGTTCACGATAGCCTCTATTGGGACGGAGCCGAGCAGCGCACCGCCATCCGCTCCGGGCCGTGGAAGCTGGTAAGCAATCGCGGCCAGATTGAGCTCTTTCACCTGCAGCAGGACGTTTCGGAGAAGGTGAACCTGGCCGCTCAGAAGCCAGAGATCGTGGCCGAATTGACGCAAAAGTTCGACACTTGGAGCAAGGCCAACGCACCGCGCATCGGCAAGGGTGCGGCCAACGACGAGGATGAGGGCGGCGCCGCCCGTAAGAAGCGAGACGCCCGGAAGAAGGCGAAGTAAATCATGCGGGCCGCCACAATCCTCCTCGCACTCTCGCTCCTGGGTGCCCACGCGCAGTCGCCGCAGGCCAGCATCAGCGGCACCGTCCGGGACCCCAACGGCGCTCCGATGGCCGGCGTGGCCATCGCGGCCACCAACCCCGACAATGGCCTGAATGCCACCGCGACCACCAACGACTCGGGATTCTATTCCCTACAGTCGCTCGCCATCGGGCCTTATGTCGTCCGAGTAGAGTTAGCGGGCTTCCAGGCGCAGGTGCAGAAGGGGCTTGTGCTCACCACGGGCGAGGCGCTGGAGCTGAACTTTACTCTGAAGGTGGGAGCGGTGACGGAGACCATCGCAGTGACGGCGGACGCGCCGTTGCTGGATACCCGGTCGTCCGGCGCGAGCCAATTGATCGAGGCGAAGACCGTGGAGGACATCCCGCTGGGTGACCGCCGCGCGCTGAACGTGATGGAGTTGCAAGGCGGTGCCGTATTTGTGTCGTATGAGTCCGGCCAGCGGCCCTACTTTAGCGTCGGCGGCGGCCGCGGACGCAGCCAGAACTTCATCATGGATGGCGGCAATGCGCAGACGATCCGCATCGGCCAGGCACAGGTGGAGCTCGATCCTCCGGTGGAGACATTGCAGGAAGTGCGGGTGCTGAGCAATGGCTTTTCCGCCGAGTACGGCGGCACGGCCAGTGGCGTGATCGTGATGAATACGAAGTCGGGCACGAATCGCCGGCATGGCAGTTTGTTTGAGTACTTCCGCAATGAGAAGCTCGACGCCGCGAACTTCTTCTCGCCCTGGGTGAACAACCAGAAGGTGCGCGCGCCGATTCGCTACAACGTCTTCGGGGGCACGTTCGGCGGACCGATCCGGCGGGACAAGATCTTCTACTTCGGGGGCTACGAAGGCTCGCGGCGGCGCGACGGGCGCGCGGTGGTGATGACCGTGCCCAGTCTACTCGAAGGCGCGGGCGACTTCTCCCGCACCTTCAATCCAAACGGCTCCCTGGCCACCATCTACGACCCTAGTAGCGGCCCGCCTACCGCACGCACCGCCTTCGCCGGCAACCGCATTCCGGCATCCCGGCTGGATCCCGTCGCGCTGAATGTCATTAAGGCCTACCCTCTGCCGAATCGCGCGCCGGACAACATCGCCGGCAGTAATAATTTCCGGGCCAACACGGTCGACCTGCTCGACCGCGACAACGTTACCGCGAAGCTCGACTACAACCTGTCTGTCTCGCACCGGCTGGGCGCGCGCTACCTCTGGAACCGGCAGGATAGCAGCGTGCGCAGCGTGTACGCGGACCCCGGCGCTGAACCCACCGGCAGCAACGCCAACAACGGTTCTAACCTGCTCGCTTCGTGGACGGCGATTCTACGGCCCACGGTCATCAACGAATTCCGCTTCGGCCTGGTGGACCGCACCACGTTCGCGTTCACCCAGGGGCTGGGAAAAAACTACCCAACCAAGCTGGGGCTGATCGGCATCGCTGATGATGCCTTTCCTCGCTTCAACGTGACGGGCTACACACCGCTCGGGTCGAACAACCAACGGCGCGACCAGACTCCCATTCGTCAGACGCAGTTCTCGAACGTCACCTCCTGGATTCGCGGAACGCATTCGGTGCGGTTTGGCGGCGAGACGCGGCGCTCGCGCAACAAGGACTTTCGCCTGGCACAGGTCTCCGGGGCCTTCACCTTTAACCGGGCGACGACCGGAATCATGGGACAGGCAGCGACCGGCAATGCGTTAGCGGCCCTGATCGTGGGAACGCCGACGGCCTTTAGCGCGAGCAACCAACCGGTGATTGACCGCAGTTCCCGTTACTGGGCCGCCTTCATTCAAGACGACTGGCAGATTCATCGCGACCTGGTGCTGAACCTGGGGCTGCGCTGGGAAGCCGACACGCCATTCAAGACGCGCAACAACATCATGAATAGCTTCGACGCCAATGCCATCAATCCGGTCTCCGGCACGCGCGGCGTCGTCCGGTTCGCCGGAGTGGGGGGCTATCCCGATACGCCGCATGACTTCGACTTGAATAACTTCGGCCCGCGCATCGGGCTCGCCTGGAAGCCGTTCGGCAACAGCAAGACCGTCGTCCGCACCGCTTTCGGCATTCTCTTCGCCGGCCCGTACGATGCCAGCGACGCGACTGGCGCGGTGGCGATTGGCTTCGGCGATGCGCTCGTCATTCCTACCGGCCAGGACGGCACGCCGATCCCCTACCGGTTGAGCGAGCGCATTCCCGTGCAGAGCATCCGTGGGACGCTCGATGATCGCTTCGGAGCGGTGCCGGTGGGCACGGCGCCGAACACGGCCGTCAGCTTCTTCGAGCGCCGCCGGCCTACGGGCTATTCGCAGCAGATCAACTTTACGATGCAACGGGAACTGGGTGCCTCGACGACGGGCGAAGTCGCTTACCTGGGCAACCTCTCGCGGAAGATGCCGGGCAACCCGCTGTCGATCAACCAGGTCCCCACGGCGCTGCTAACGCCGGGCAATAACCAGTCCCGCCGGCCGTTTCCGCAGTTCTCCGATGTAATGAGGCAGGGGCCTAACACGGGTACCATCAACTACCATGCGCTGGTCGCCAAGGCGCAGAAGCGTTTCTCAAGCGGCATGAACCTGCTGGCTACTTACACCTACGCCAAGTCGCTCGATAACACCACGAACATCGCCGCGTTGGGGAGCGAAGGCAGCGAATACTCGAATGCCTACAACCGGCGCGCGGACTATGGTTTCTCGGAGAACGACATCCGGCATCGCATTGCCGCGAGTTCCATCTATCAGCTTCCGTATGGCCGCGGGCGCCGGTTCGGTAAGCGCGGTAGGGCCAGCACGGTGCTCGGCAATTGGTCAGTCGCGTCGGTGGTGGTGTGGCAGACCGGCGCGCCGTTTACGGTTCGCACCGCCACCAACACCACCCAGGCCTTCTCCGCGGGTCCCTTGCGGGCCGACGTCCTGGCGAACCCGAATCTCGTTCCGGCACGCCGGTCGCTGACGCGGTGGTTCGATACCGATGCCTTCCGCCAACCGGCCGTGAACCAATTCGGCAATCAGGGAGTCAATATCCTGCGCGCCGCGGGCCGGATCTCCCTGAATACCTCGCTGCTGCGCGATATCACGCTGCGCGAAGGCCTAAAACTACAGTTCCGCGGCGAGGCTTTCAACGTCTTCAACCATGCCAATTTCGGCCTGCCCGGCCAGATTTTGGGCAACGCCGACTTCGGCGTGATCGGTGCGGCGGCGGCACCGCGCCAGCTCCAATTGGGGATGCGGTGCGTTTTCTAAGGGAGCACTTCTCATGTCCATCACACGTCAACGATTTCTCTCGACTGGGGCCGCCGCGGGATGGCCCCTGCTAGCCCAGTCCGGACGGACGAAGAAGAACGTGCTCTTCCTGATGAGCGATCAACATAAGCCGGACTGCCTGGGCGTGGAAGGCGACCGGGTGGCGCGCACGCCCCATCTGGATGCCTTTGCCAAGGGCGCGGTCCGCTTCAGTAGCGCCTACTGCACGGATCCGGTGTGTACGCCCTCGCGCGCGTCGATCCTGACGGGCTTGTACTCGCACCATCACCGCGCCTTTAACAACACGACGCCGTGGCCATTCCAACACAAGACGATGGCGCACGCCTTCTCTCGGGCCGGATATATGTCGGCCCTCATCGGCAAGATGCATTTCGTTGACGCGCAGACGCACGGTTTCGACTACCGGCTCGACTTTAACGACTGGTGGCAGCAACTCGGCCCCCAGACTAAGCTCTACGCCGAGGAACTGAGCCGCCGCAACTCGGGCTCCGGCATGCCCCAAATCGACGACCTGTGGCGCGATTTCGGCGACCCCTGGAACGGCGTACGCGAACTCGACGACCGCCAGAGCGCAACGCATATCGGGCGCGTTTCGAAGATCCCCGAAGACCGCCATTTCGAGAACTTCGTCGCTCGCGAGTCGATTCGCTTTCTAAAAACTCATGGCCGGGAGCAGCCGTTTTTCCTGATCAGTTCGCTCTTGAAGCCGCATGATCCATTCATGCCCGCCCAGCGGTTCGCGGACCTATTTCGTCCGGAGGACATGAAGCTGCCCGAGACTTTCGGCAGGGTGGACTTGAACACCGTGCCCAAGGAGGTGCGCAACCGCATCACGAATCCCCAATCGGAATTGCGCGATCCAGAGAAGGCGAAGATTCACTTGGCGATGTACTACGCTAATCTCGCCCACGCCGACGACGCGCTAGGGCAGGTGCTCAAAGCCTTGCGCGATCTCGACCTCGAGAAGGACACCATCGTCATCTACGCCTCCGACCACGGCGAGATGTTGGGCGAGCACGGGCTGTGGCAGAAGTTCCAATTCTACGACCCCTCGTGCGGTGTGCCCCTGATGTTCCGTGTCCCCGGCATGGCCGAGACCGAAGCGCGCTGCGAGTCGCCTGTCAGCCTGGTGGACTTGATGCCCACCCTCTGCGAACTGTGCGGTCTGACGCCGCCCGGCGCGGTCGACGGCTTCAGCCTGGTGGACTTGATCCGGCAACCGAAACTCGCCAAGAATCGCAAGGTCTATGCGGAGTTCGCGCTGCAGACGCCGAACGCGAAGTACATGATGCGCTCGGGCGGCTACAAGTACACTTACCGGGCCAACGATATGCCGGAGCTCTACCATCTGCGCGAGGATCCGAAGGAGATGCGCAATCTGGCGATTGAGCGGGAGCACCAGGGTCGCGTGGCGGATTTACAGGCGCAACTTTTCGCGTGGCATCGGCCGGAGGCAGTGAAGAAGCCGTAGTTTCGGGCTTTCGCGCCATGGTCTCCATTCACGCCCTCGGTAGACCCTCAATCACGGGCACCAACTTCGCAACAAAGACACGCCGGAAGCGTGACCATTTGCCGGGATAGGGCAGGTGCAGCATGAGTGTTGGAGAGTGCCTGCTGGAGAGTGCCGGTCACTTTGCAAAAAGGCGAGACAAAGCGGGGCTGAAAAGCCAGAGAGTAAGGGAGTGTACAAGCGGGGGCAAGGGCGCCGGGAGGCGCGGTCGACGGGCGAGGATGTGGGCTGGTTCGGGAGAGCAGCGGACGGGTCACGAAGGCGGCGGTGGGAGAGCGGTTGGAAGCGGTTGGAAGCAGCGGTTGGAAGTGTCAGGCGGTGCGCCGGGATAAACCGGCATATGGTAGGGGATGAAAGAGCCCTACAGGAAAGGAATAGCGAACCATTCTGGCCTCGAGTTTTGCGTTGGTTATCGTGAGGTAGCGAGCGAAGCGTAAACAGAGGGAACGATGGGCTGGGGGATCGAGCTCCGAAAAACCAATTTGGGATGCCGACCTTGTTGTCTGAAAGGGAAGGCAAAATCTGAGCGGCCGTGAACGCGAGGCTGAGCGGAATCCCACGTAGTCAAAGAGCCCAGCACCCCCTCCTTCAATGAGGGGGGAAACCATATGCACGAGAACCGGGAGGCCTCCGTTTTGGCTGCCACGAGCAGTCCGGCCCAGGAAGGCAAAAAGCCGAAGCTGGGCACGAACGGGACGGAGGAGTCGGAATCCGCCGTATTACCGATGAAGGAGGCGAACGAGGGAAGGCTGGGCCGACCTGAGGAGGTTTTGGAGGGAAGGGCGGGTGCCAAGGAGAATCGCGACGAATCCTACACGCACCTGACGCAGAGCAGGATCAACGTGTCACCAGGGTTAGTGGCGGTGCGCCAAAAGGGCGCGGGAAAGGAAGACAAGAGGGGGTTGGAAGTGCCAGGCGCTTGGTAACGCTTGTCGTCCAGGTGCAGTCCGCACGTTACCGCGTTACCCTGGTGCAGTGGGCTCTCTCTCGAAAGTCCTCGCCTTACGACGAGGATGGGGTGGAGAGGATTGGAGAAATTGCGATCTGGTAGCCGGCGCGGCGGAGTTCGCGACTCAGGCGGGTGGCGCGCCGGAGGAGCGCTTTGGCGTTCGTCGCCCGAGCCCCTTTCTCGACATACTCCTCTTTTTGATGCAGAACTTTCCAGATGATCCGCACCAGCAGATGCACGATGATCGAAACGGCTTTCTTTGCCCCATGCTTGGGAACCAGTGATTGGAATCGACTCTGAAAGTAACTGTCTTTGGTATGGACGGCTGCCCAAGCCATCTGCCATAAGACGCCGCGGAGTTGCTGGTTCCCCCGCGGCGGGCGGCGGCGGAAATTCGTTCCCGCGGATTGTTGCATTCCGGGGCACACTCCTAACCACGATGCCAGCGCGTCACTAGTGGCAAAGCTCTTGGCTTCCATGCGTTCGGCACCACTCGCACCCACGCCGGGAATCGCCGTTAATCTCTGAATCGCCGCTTGATGCACTTTCAGCAACTCTGTCAGGGTCTTACTCATCGACGCGATATGGCGCTCGTGAAGATCGAGCTGCTCTAACTGCAGTTGCAGAATCAAGAGCTGTTCCGGTCTCCAGTCGCCGCTCAAGGCGGCGGCCAGTTCCGCGGGCGTGGCCCGTAGCCGCTGATCACCGAGCGCGGCTAAGGCTACCGGGTCGGTCTCTCCTGCCGCAATCCGATGCAAAATTCGCCGGCCACTGGCACCGAAGATATCGCTGACCACGCTGGAGAGCTTCACCGACACCGTTTCCAACAAACACTCCAATTCATGATGCAGCCGCGTCGTCTGCTCCACTCGTTGTTGACGAGCGCGAACCAATGTGCGCCATGCGCGTTGCTCGATGTCCGGCACGTAACTCAACCGAAGCTCTCCGGCGTTCAAACGCCGCAGCAGACGTTCGGCATCGCCAAAGTCATGCTTGCGTCCCGGGGGTGCCGCATTGCTCTGGGCCTGCGCCAAATGCAGCCGGAATCCCTTTTCCAGGCGATTCCACACGGGCTTCCAGTATTCAGCCGTCGACTCCATCACGACTTCTGAAATTTCGTGCTCTTTCAACCAGTCTTCTAAACGCGCCAGATCGTGCGGCATCGCACCGAATCGTTGTCGCTCAAAAGGCGTTACTCCATCGCCAATCACTACGGCCAACATCTTTTTGTGAACATCAATCGCCGCCAGTTTCATCAGCCCTTCCTCATCTGGGATCGGCGGAAGAACGCCTGCGGTTCTTAAGAAGATTCACTCTCTCGCGCTCTCATCCTGGCCGGATGCGGCGCACTCACCTATTCCTGTGGCGTTCCCGATCACACTTAGCATCGGTCTCAACTGCCCCAATGAGCCTACGACCTGGCTCCGCCTCACCCGCCTCCAGCTTACCCGACTTTCACCGGCTCCCCATGGCCGGCCGCCGGCCATGATCTACTTACCAGCGTGACCCCTTTTCCCTTTGAGCAACGGGCGAAGGTGAAGGCCGGCATTGTCGACGCCATCACCAACGACCGCGGCGGCGGCGATCCCAAGAACGTCGTGATCACCAGTTGCGGCTTCGACGCCACGCTAGCCGGCAAGAGTCTCGCGGACCTCACGCGCGCCCGCGGCGCCGAGGTCACCATCGAGAACGCCGCCGAGACCGCG
>JAIEMJ010000028.1 GCA_019752335.1 Bryobacteraceae bacterium | reverse complement strand
GGAGTGGGCTTCGCCGGGTAGAACAACGTTCCCGCCTTGGCTTCCTGTTCAAGCAGGTCCATGGCCCGATCCACCGGAAGGCTCACTTTACCCTTGGCTTGATCCACCATTTTGTAGCGGGTAAGCACCGGCTCTTCGGCGTCGTGAACTTCCTTCAGTTCCCGCGCGCCGACGTTACCAACGGCAGCCTGGATCTGACTGTCCACCACCGTTCCGTAGTAGTAGGTTACGAAAACGAAGCTGGCGATCAGCGTGATGACAATGATGCCCGCGAAGCCGAAGACAGGGATCCCTTGGGGGTCCTGCCGGTCATACCCTTCGGCGGCGGTTGCTACGCGAATTTCGTCGTCCATCTGTTTCTCTTTTCCCGCTCTATAAATTCTGATGCACTAAGGATTGTTCCAGGCGTAAATCTCCCACCGGAACCAGCGCTTTCCCGCGGAAGCGGGACCAAAATACGACGCCCACGGTCGCCACGGGGGCGAGCCAACCAAAGAAGTCCATCCAGTGCGGCGCCGGCGACTTGTAGAAGTTCGGCATGATGACAAAGTAGAGGTCAATGTACTCGATAAAGAGCACCCAGAAAGCCATCCCAAACATGAGTCCCAGGTTGCGCTTCGAACCTCGCGCCAGCAACACCAGGAAGGGGAAGAAAAAGTGGCCAACAATCAGCAAGTACGAAAGTACTTCCCAGCCGCCTTCCCAGCGAACCTTGTACCAGATCGTCTCTTCCGGCAGGTTGGCATACCAGATCAGCATGTACTGCGAGAAGGCGATGTAGGACCAGAAGGCCGTCGTCGCGAACATCCACTTGCCGAGATCGTGATAGTGTTCCACCGTGATCGACTTGGCGAGAATGCCATTCTTCCGGAGGAGTTGGCAGATGATCATCATCGTCGAAATGAAAGTCCAGCCACCGCCCGCGAAGATATAGAGGCCGAAGATGGTGGAGTACCAGTGCGGCGCCAGCGACATCAACCAGTCAAACGCGGCCAGCGAAACCGTCAGGAAGGTGAAGACCAACCCGGGCGCGGACCAACGCGACGCGGTGTCCATGTGCGCGATCGACTGATCCTTATCTTGCGCGAGCGATTGGCTCGTGATCTTCCAGGACAAGAAGCTCCAGATCGCGAAGAAGACGACGCCGCGAATGATGAAGCCGGTCTCGTTAAGGAAGCCCACCTTCTGGCTCAAGATATGATCCTTCATCACCTCTTCGGTGTGTGACCACTCGTAAAGATTGTGGATGCCGAGCACCACCGGGATAAACAGAATCGCGCAGACCGGAATGGCCGCCACCAGATGCTCAATGATGCGCCGCACGGTGACGCTCCAGGCGGAACCCGTCAGGTACATCACCTGCAGGAAGAAGAGACCGCCCAGGCAGGTTAGCGTGGAGTAGGCGAAGCCCACCATGTAGGAACGGAAGAAACGGTCATGGTCCATGGTGTAGCCCGCCGCGCAACCCGCCCAGCCGATGATGGCCAGGAAGATCAGCGCGTTGCGTACCTTGGCCCAGGTGCCCTCGTCGAGGTACCAGCGGTCCGTCATGCTCGAAAAATGATCGTGTCCAGACATGCTCAAATATTCCTCTTTACCGGACATCCGCTTGCTGCGCGGGCGGAACGTCGGCCATCACGCCATCCTGGCGCTGCATTACGCGGACATAGGAGATGATCGCCCAGCGGTCCTTTTCCGTGATCTGGGTTTTGAGACCCTTCATCGTGCGCCGGCCATTCGTAATCACGTCAAAGATCTCGCCATCCGGGTAGGCGCGAATCCGGTCCTCATGGAGATTGGCCGGCGCAAACGTGGGCAGCTTCTTCCACACCACGCCGTGGCCGCTCGCGGTGCGGTCGTGGCAGGGAGAGCAGTAGGTGTTGAACTTCTTCTGGCCCAACTCGAAAGTCGCTTTGTCGTAGGTGAGCGGATTGCGGCCGACGTACATGCCACCGACTTGGCCCGTGTAGAACGCCCCGTCTTCCTTGAGCAGTCCCACCGCGACGGTGCCTTCGGGCGGCAGTTGCTGCGTGCGCCCGTCAGCGAAGTTCGAATTCGCGGACTGGGCACGGAACTTGTGCTGGCGCTTCATGTCCGGCCAGACTTCGATGGGGCCGCTACGCGTCGTGATGCCCGCGCAACCCGAGAGGAGCAGGGCCAGCGAAACGGCGGAGAGTAGTTTCACATGCATTCTAGTTGGACTCCACCACTTGGGTCGATTTCGGATGAGTGCCTTCGAGCAGTTGCCGCGTCGAGTTTTCGTCGAACTTGGGGTCGGACTTTTCGATCACCAGCATGAAGCGGTCATCGCCGACACGGTGGAAATCCTTGGCGCCGAAAAGCGGATGGTGAAAGCGCGGCAGACCATTAAGCAACAGCATCAGCACCACCGAGGAAAACGCCGACAACAGCACGGTCAACTCGAAGGTGATCGGAATCGATGGCTCGAACGCAAAAAAGGGCTTGCCGCCGACGATCAGCTTGTAGCCGTAAACGCCCGTCCACCATTGCATCAGCAGGGCGATGGTCGCGCCGGTAAAGGAAAACAGAATCGCGATCTTACCCACCTTCGACTCGGGCAACCCCAAAGCATCTTCGATGCCGTGAATCGGGAACGGCGAGAAGGCGTCGGTCTTCTTGTAGCCAGCGTCGCGGACGGCCTTGCACGCCTCGATCAGCGTGTCCGGACCATCGTATTCCGCCATCAAACCGTAAACGCCCTTAGGAACGCGGGGCGCGAAAAATGACATGAGTCCCATGATTTAGTGATGACCTCCCGCGTGGACCGGCGTAGTGCCCTTCACCGGGTCATGACCCGGCAAGTGCGCTTGCGCCGCCATCGCGCCCTTCACTTCGCTCAGCGCGATGCAAGGGATGAACCGAAGGAATAACAGAAACAGCGTCATGAAGAAGCCGAAGGTGCCGATGAAGGTGCAGATATCGACGTAGCTCGGCTTGAAGTAACCCCAGCTCGACGGCATGAAGTCGCGGTGCAGGCTGGAGGCGATAATCACGAAGCGCTCAAACCACATGCCGATGTTGACGAAGATCGACATGACGAAAGTGACCATCACGTTCGTGCGGAACGGCTTGTACCAGAAGATCTGCGGTGAAAGCACGTTGCAGCTCACCATGATCGCGTACGCCCACCAGTAGGGGCCGAAAGCACGGTTGAAGAACACGAAACGCTCGTATTGATTCGCGCTATACCACGCGATAAAGAACTCGGTGGCGTAAGCGTAACCGACGATCATACCCGTCGCCAGGATGATCTTATTCATGTTGTCGAGATGCTTGGGCGTAATCAGATTTTCGAGACCCAGCGCCCAGCGCGTCACCAGCATCAGCGTCTGCACCATGGCGAAGCCGCTAAAGACGGCTCCCGCGACGAAGTAGGGCGGGAAGATCGTCGTATGCCAACCGGGGATTACCGAAGTTGCGAAGTCAAACGACACGATCGAGTGGACCGAGAGCACCAGCGGCGTCGAGATCGCGGCCAGCAGGAGGTACATCTTTTCGTAGTTGGTCCAGTGGCGGGCGGAGAAGCGCCAGCCCAAGCTGAAGATGCCGTAGAGCAAGGCGCGGGTCTTATCGCCCGCCACCGCGGCGCGGTCACGCAAGGTGGCGAGATCAGGAATCAGGCCCATATACCAAAAGACAGCCGAGACCGAACCGTAGGTGCTGATCGCGAAGACGTCCCACATCAGCGGCGACCGGAAATTCTGCCACATGTTCAAGTCGAGATTCGGCACCGGGAAGAGCCAGTAGGTGCGCCACGGACGGCCCGTATGCATCACCGGGTAGATGGCGGCGCAGGCAACAGCGAAGAGCGTCATCGCTTCGGCGGCGCGGTTGATCGACGTGCGCCACTTCTGCCGGAACAGAAACAACACGGCCGAGATCAGCGTACCCGCGTGACCGATGCCGATCCAGAACACGAAGTTCGTGATGTCCCAGGCCCAAGCGACCGGCGCATTGTTGCCCCAGACGCCGACGCCCGTAAAGAGCTGGTAGCCCAACATGCCCACCATCATCAGAAAGATAGTGAACGAAATCGCAAAGCCGATGTACCAGTTACGGTGGACTTTGCCTTCGACGATTTCACAAACCTGATCGGTGACTTCGTGATAGCTGAGATTCCCCGTCACCAGACTGGGGTTGAGCTCTTGAGCGAGTGGCTTAGTGATGCTCGGCAAAGTTGCGGTGGTGGTAGCCATAATTTCTCCCTTCCTTTACGCCTTCAGTTCCGGATTCGGATTCCGCAGGCGAGCCAGGAAGCTAGTGCGGGGCTTGGTGTTGATCTCTTTGAGCAGCGTGTAATCGCGGGGCTCGGCCTTGGCCTTGGCGACGGCCGAGGCCGGGTCGTTGATGTTGCCGAAGACGATGGCGTCCGTGGGGCAAGTCTGCTGGCAGGCCGTGACGATCTCTCCATCGCGAATCGGGCGGCGGCCGTCCACTTTGGCGGCGATCCGCTTCTCCTGGATGCGCTGCACGCAGTACGTACACTTCTCCATGATGCCGCGCATACGCACGCTGACATCGGGGTTGTGGACCATTTCGGCCACCGGCGTGATGTGCTTGTGCCAGTCCAGATAATTGAAGCGGCGCACCTTATACGGGCAGTTGTTGGCGCAGTAGCGCGTACCGACGCAGCGGTTATACGCCATGTCGTTCAAGCCCTCGGGCGAATGCACGGTAGCGGCCACCGGGCAGACGTTCTCGCAGGGAGCGGCCTCGCACTGCTGGCAACCCAGGGGCTGCATCACGGCCTGCGGATCTTCCTCGGTGCCCGTGTAGTAACGATCCAGGCGAATCCAGTGCATTTCACGGCCGCGGCGAATTTGATCCTGGCCGACCACCGGAATGTTGTTCTCGGCGTTGCAGGCGACCAGACAGGCATTGCAGCCGGTGCAGAGATTGAGATCAATCGCCATGCCCCACTGGTAGCCCTTCGAATAGTCGTGGACGCCTTGGAGGTCGAACATCTCCTCGGCGTGGTCCACTTCGGGAGCGAAGTGCGGATGCGCCTTGTATTCTTCGAGCGACCCCTCGCGCACCACCGGACGCATCTCGCCCTTGCGGCCCGGCATGTCCGGCTCGCGCATCGAGTGATGTTCCTGGGTGATCGCCAACTCGCGGCTGCCCGCGACAGCGGTGACCGAGGCGCCACTGGCGAAAGCCCAACCGTCCGAGGTCCGCAATTCGCCGACGTTGACACCGATCCCTTCGCCCACCCGGCCAATCTTCTTCCGGCCATAGCCCAACTGCAAGGCGACCGAACCCTCGGCTTGGCCCGGCGTCACCAAGGCGGGAAGCTCAATCGAGCGGGAGCCGAGCGTAATCTTCACCATGCCGCCCGTCTCGACCTTGAGTTCGCGAGCCATCGCGGGCGAAATGTGCGCCGCGTTGTCCCACGTCAGCTTGGTCATCGCTTCGGGGACTTCCTGCATCCAGGCGTTGTTCGCGAAGCGGCCGTCACCCAGATTGCTCGACAGGAAGACCAGTTCCGTGCCGGAGAGCGCGGCGGCGGCGACTTCCGGAATCGCCTTCGCATTCACCGTCGCCTTCACCTCGGCAAACGTTGAGCCAGGGACCACCCCGTCGTGGATACCTTTGCGCCAAATGCGATCCGCATCGGCGGCGGGCAGCACCGACTTCCAGTAGCCCTGCACCAGCGCATAACCCTTCTTCGGCTTGCCGTCCAAAAGCTGCGCGGCGACTTCGATCGCTGACCGGCCGCCATAGAGGGGCGCAATCTGCGGCTGCATGATCGTGGCCGAGCCATCCGAGGAGCGCGCGTCGCCCCAGGCTTCCATCGCATGCGTCATCGGCAAGTGCCACTTCGCGGCAGCGGCGGTTTCGTCCATTTCGGCGCCCAGATAAATCGAAGCGGGCACCTTGGCGATGGCGGAAGCGAAATTCAACTCGGCGGGAGCGGTGTAAGCCGGATTGCCGCCGAGGATTACCAGCGTCTTGACTGACCCGGCGCCGATCTCCTTCGCCAACTCCTGAATGCTCTGCGCCGGCTCAAAAATGGGCTTGACGAACGTCACCGTAGTGCCGATATTGCCCAACGTATGATTGATCAGGAACGCGAGCGCATGCACTTGAGCGCTCTGCATGGGGCCAGCGGTCACCAGGCACTTGCCGGCATTGGCCTTCAAGTCGCGCGCCACGGCGGCCAACCACTTCTGGGTCGCGTCGCCTGGCTTCAACACCTTGAGCGAACTCTTCGCGCCCACTTCCACCGCCAAGTCCGAAGTAAACTGCAACACTTCGCCGGACTTGATGCGCATGCGGTGATCGGCCATCGCGCCCGTGATCGAGAAGCGGCTCTCGACGAGGTACAGGCGATTCATCGGCTCGCCCGGCTTCGATACCTTGCGCTTCTTGCTGAACTGCTTGGTGGCCTCAACGGAGGCCGCGTCCTCGCCCATGAAGTCGTCGTCGAGCGACAGGATTACATCGGCCCGGTCAAAGTGATACACCGGCTGCAAGCGCTGTCCAAAGACCATTTCCGCGCCCGCGATGGCATGTCCACCATCGAGCGAGTCATACTCGGCCCACTTCGCTTCGGGATACTTCTTCAGCAATTCCGCCTTCACCGACAGCAGCGTCGGCGACGAGGTGCGCTCTGAGAGAATGCGCAGGCCAGTGCCCGCGCCGAATCCAGCTACCAGGCCCGCCACCGCTTTATCGTACGCGGCCCAGTTCGTCGGATTGGCACCCTCGTGCACGGTGCGCGCGCGATCCGGGTCATAGACGCTCAGCACCGAAGCCTGGGCCAAGGCCGACGCCGCACCCTGGCTATTCGGGTGCATCGGATTGCCTTCCACCTTCGTCGGGCGGCCGTCATGCACTTCGACGTGAATACCGTTCGCGACGCCGCGATTGACGAACGCGGTCGCGTAGAACATCGGCTTGCCGGGAATCACATCTTCGGCCGACTTGGAGACGGGCAGAATCTTTTCGTCCGGCCGGCGGCAGGCCACCAGCCCAGCCATGCCAAACGAAGCCGCCATCAGCTTCAACATCGTGCGGCGGGAATTGGGATCGAGAATCTCGGCGCCGCCGGGGAATTCGTTCTCCACCCATTGGGAGAACGCGGGCGTGCCGGAAAGCTCGTTCAGACTGCGCCAGTACTTCTTGCCGGTGGCATTCTGGGCGGGAGAAATTTGGATGAGGTCCATTGTGTCTAACTCGTGACCTTTCTAACGATGACAACCCGAGCAGTTAACGGGGGGATGAATGCCCTTGGCGGCAATCACTTGCTTGCCGTACTCGGCCGGATCGCCTTCGGGCTTCCAGTCAAGCTTGGTCACATACTGCACGGGGCGCAGATTCGGGGCCGGATTGCGATGACATTCCAGGCACCAGGCCATGTTCAGCGGCTGTACCTGCTTCACTTCCACCATTTGATCGACGCGGCCGTGGCAGGAGACGCAGCTCACACCCACCGTCACGTGCGACTGGTGATTGAAATACACGTAATCCGGCAGCACATGAACATTCACCCACGGCACCGCCTTACCCGTCTCATAGCTCTCGCGGATGGGGGCCAGCAGCGCCGACTTCTCCTTCACCTTCGAGTGGCAGTTCATGCAGGTCTCCGAAGGCGGGACCGCGGCGTGGGCGGCCTTCTCCACCGTCGTATGGCAGTAGTAGCAATCCATACCGAGGTTTCCGGCGTGCAATTTGTGGCTATACGGTACGGGTTGCACCGGGGTGTAACCGGTTTCTAATACCTCAGGGCTGAGGGCGTAATAGGCCAGACCAACACCGCTCAAAGCGGCCATGATCAGCACCGCGCCGCTGAGCCGGGTGAAAAAATCGAGCTTTTTCGGGAATACTTGGGGCATGCGAGCTTTCCGAACTCCGGATTGGCCGCCCGGTCTATACAACGACACTTTGCGGCTCTTACACTATTTTTCTACCACGACAGTAGCCCTTACAGCAAGGCCTCATTTTTTCTTGTTAGACAGGAATTGATGCATTTGACCTTTTCCTCCTCTTCGCCGCTGGTGCTTTCGGAGGAAAGTACTGGTATATCAAGGACTTAACCGGCTAAGTGATTCACCTTAGCCGCTACTGATGGCCCAAAACCGCGTGTGGCGCATAGGGAGCGCTCAGCTCAGCGAGCTCCTCGCTCGACAGCTGCAATTCAACCGCCGCCAGGGCATCGTCCAACTGCGGCAACTTGCTGGCGCCAACGATGGGCGCGGTGACGCCGGGCTGCGCGAGCACCCAGGCCAACGCAATCTGCGCGTTGGGTACGCCGCGCCGGGCAGCGACGCGAGTGACCGCCTCGACCACGGCAAAGTCGCTGGGCTGGTAGTAGTATTGCTGCGCCAGTGAATCCGTTCGCGCGCGGCTGGTGTCGCCATAATCCTGCACGCGACGGTTGCCGGCCAGAAAGCCGCGCGCCAGCGGACTCCAGGGCAACAACCCAATTCCTTCTGCCCGGCAAAACGGGATCATCTCGCGCTCTTCCTCGCGGTAAACCAGGTTGTAGTGGTTCTGCATCGTGACGAAGCGCGCGGTGTTTCGCCGCTGCGACGTCGCCAGCATCTGGCCAAACTGCCAGGCCCACATCGACGAAGCGCCAATGTAGAGGGCCTTCCCTGCCCTCACCACCGTATCGAGCGCGTCGAGCGTCTCTTCGATCGGCGTATGCGGATCGTAGCGGTGGATCTGGTATAGGTCGACATAGTCCGTGCCCAGACGTTTGAGGCTCGCGTCGATCGAATGCAGGATGTGCTTGCGGGAGAGCCCCTGATCGTTGGGATCGGCGCTCATCGGGTTGTAGACCTTGGTGGCGATGACGACGCTATCGCGCTTCACTTGGGCCAGCGCGCGGCCGGTCACTTCCTCGCTCACGCCCAACGAGTACATGTCGGCGGTGTCGAAAAAGTTGATCCCCGCGTCGAGCGCGCGGCGGAAGAAGGGGCGGCTTTGGGCATCGTCGAGCACCCACTCGCGCCAGCTGGGCGTTCCGTACGTCATACAGCCCAGGCATAGGCGCGAGACGCGCGTGCCGGTGGAACCGAGTCGCGTATACTGCATCCGCTTACTCGGCCGGCTTGGGCGCCGGAGCCGCCTTCTTGCCTTCGCCGATCCGAACCCGGGTGCCGGTATCCAGCCGCGCGAGCGGCCCCATGGCGACCACGTCGCCCTCCGCTAGGCCCTCACTGATCTCGATGTCTTCCTCAATCCGGTCGCCGAGTTTCACGTCGCGCGCGTCGATCACGCCGTTATTGATCACGTAGGCTTTGTTCGAGCCCAACACGTAGTTGACGGCGCGATAGGGCACGGTCATCACGGTATCCACGCGATCTGTCGGGACACGGGCCTTGGCGTAAGAACCAGGCTTCAGCTGGTTGTTCGGATTCGGCACAAGCGCTTCGACGACAAAGGTGCGCTTCGTGGCATCGACAGTGGGCGAGACCCGCCAGATCTTGCCCGAAAACTTGCGGTCGGCATACGCTTCCACCAGGATCTCGGCTACTTGGCCGGGCTTAATCCAAGGTCCCATCTTCTCGGGAATTTCGACGCGCAGGCGGATCGGATCCGTCTTGACCAGCGTCAGCAGCGGGGTATTGGCCCGGGCAAACTGTCCGACGGTCACCATGCGTTCCTTTACCAGGCCGGCGAAGGGCGCCCGGACGGTGGTGTCGCGCAGTTTCTTCCGTTGCAGGTCGAGCACCGCCTTATAGCGCTCCACTTCCTGAATCAGATTGCGCGCCTGGTTGATGGTGGCGTCGTAGGCCGCCTTGGCCGAGTTAAAGCGAGCCTGAAATTGATCCAGATCCGCCTGCGCGCCAATGCCCTGATCAGCCAGACTACGGGCGCGGCGGTAGCGCTGTTCGGCTTCCTGCATATCGGCCGCCGCGCGACGGACTTCCGGAGTCTGCGTCACGTCCTGCACTCGATCCTTTTCGTTCTTTAGGCCCAGGCGCTCCAGGCTCTGGCGCAACTGCGCCTCCTGCTGAGCCAACAAATAGCGTTGTTCCTCGTCCGAGATGTGCGCGAGAATTTGGCCGGGCGCCACCATATCGCCCAAGTCGATCTTCACTTCGTCGACCTTGCCATCCACTTCGGCGCTGATGATGGCCTCTTCGTAGGGGAAAAACGTTCCGACGGATTCCACGACGCGTTGGATGCGCTTGCTTTTGACGTTCGCGGCGCGGACAGGTACGGGGCCCGAATCCTGCTTCGCCTTTACCGGCATCTCTTTCTTGCAAGAGGCCAACAGGAGACAAGAGAGGGCGAGGGCGGAAGTGGCTTTTGAAAAGTCCATGAAGATTAATTGTAAATGGTACCGAGTATGGCGGCCACGAACAAGCGCCACGCACGATTCCGTAAAGATAAAGGCTCCCGTGGCGGCCAAAAGGTTACCGCCAGCGGGAGCCTGAGTCGTCGGACCGGCCTCCGGCCGGTCCAGCGTTCTTCAGCCCTTACACCTTGCGCAGTTTCGTCACGCGACCCACTTCCACCCATTCGGCCACAAAGACATTGCCCTTGCGGTCAAAGCAGGCGCCGTGCGGGCAGACGAACTTGCCGGGCGTGAAGGCCTCGCGCGGCTTCACGCGGGTTTCCCGCCACTTCGACGCCGAATCGTCACCCAGGTGGCCGATCAGCTTCATCTCCTTGTCGAACAGCGTCACGCGCGCGCCCAGGTCCGGCACCACCACGTCACCGGTCTTGGCGTGCGTATGCAGGTGGCAGGGCAGCACGGTGCCCGCGAGGAACTCGATGTGCTCGCCGCCCAGTGTGAAGCGTTGCAGGCGCGCATTGCCGCGGTCTGCCACAATGATGGTGGCCTTGGCCGCGCCCTGCCGCATGTCGCACATAATGCCGTGCGGGCTATTCAGCTCGCCCTTCTCCTTGCCCTTGGGCCCGAAGCTCATCTTGTACTTGCCGTCCTTGTTGTAGACGTTCACCCAACTGGAGCCATACCCATCGCCGACATAGACGTCGCCATTGGGCGCCACGGCCAGATTGGTGGGGCTGTACTTGGGCAGCTTGCCGTCGGCGCCAGGCTCATACCCCTTGGCTTCCTTCGGGTAGCCGATGCTCCACACTTCGCGGCCGTCCAGGTCCGTCTTCACCACCAGCCCGCGCTTGGTGTCGCAGAGATAGAGGTACTCGGCGTTGCCTTCCTTCTGCAGGTGCAGGCCATGCGCGCCGCCCTTGAATTCCTTGCCCCAGCTCTTGATGAACTTGCCCTTGGCGTCAAAGATTACCATGGAGTCGCTACTCTCGGAGGCGGCGTTCACCGTATGGTGGACGAAGATGCGGCCTTGCGCGTCTTCCATCACGCCATGGCAATTGCCGTACTTGATATTGGCGGGCAACTCGCCCCAATCGTGAATGGCTTCGTAGGTGTGATCCCCGGAGCCCAGAATGGGATTCTTCGAACCCGATTTGTTGGCGGCGCCCAGGATAATCGGGGCCGCGACGCTAGCAGAGAAGACTCGACGGGAAAGCTGTTTCGCTTGCATGTTCCCGAGTTTATATCAAACCCGGGTAAAGGGGAAAGCCCCGGCCAGACGAGAATTCTCCTCTGGTTGCGGGCTTCAGCCTGGCTTTAGCCCGAAAAACACTTCTGAGCCGCCTAGCCCGCGCATTCCCCTTCAGATCGGGGCTACTGAGCAGCCCATGCTCGCCATGGGGCAGCCGGTCCAGCTGTCTCAATCCCTTTCAGATCGGGGAGGGCATTTCTACCGGGAAAGTTCGCGGAACTAGCGCGAGAAGCGTGGATGTCTCAATCCCCTTCAGATCGGGGAGGGCATTGCTACCGGCAGCTTCAGGTCTCCGCCGAGCCGAGTCATCGCGGGTCTCAATCCCCTTCAGATCGGGGAGGGCATTTCTACGGGCGAAAAAATGAAATCTCCGAAGCCAATGCGGCTAAGAAGTCTCAATCCCCTTCAGATCGGGGAGGGCATTTCTACCTAGGGGCTATTGCAGCCTCGATGAATATTTCCGTTAGTCTCAATCCCCTTCAGATCGGGGAGGGCATTTCTACCCGTGGTATGAGGAGAACCGAGACGAAAATATTCTTCATGTCTCAATCCCCTTCAGATCGGGGAGGGCATTTCTACCCTTGCCTCGCTAAGCCCTTGATAACGAAACATTTCTGAGTGTATTTCAGAGCATCTCCAAAATCAAGCAAAATTTGCGGACCTCGTCTATGACAACATGATTACAACTTCCTGCCATCCCCATGATTCAAATGCACTTCCGAAAACCGCCGCATCTACCCCCTTTCGGAACGGTCCGGACCCATTACCCCAAACCTCCCCGAATCAATCACTTGCCCGCCGCGCCAGCCTACCGGGGCATTGTCAAGCCCCTTCCGCGTGAAGCCCATCAACAATGTGTCGGCATCCGGACATCGGGTTGAGTGACCGGGAGGTAAAGCCCGGTCACCCTCCCACACCACCGGACGTGCGGTTTTCCGCATC
>JAIEMJ010000046.1 GCA_019752335.1 Bryobacteraceae bacterium | reverse complement strand
CGGAAATACGCCGCCCTCCATGAGGTGCGAATTCATGGTTGGTGCCTGATGCATAACCACGGCCATTGGATCTTCGAAGCGGCCAGACCGGATTCAATCTCGAATCTCATGCGCGACATG
This sequence comes from Bryobacteraceae bacterium, assembly GCA_019752335.1. GTDB lineage: Bacteria > Acidobacteriota > Terriglobia > Bryobacterales > Bryobacteraceae > JALHNI01. The sequence goes on along the minus strand of JAIEMJ010000046.1, from coordinate 12,437 downwards.
CAGAGCCGCTACTCGCACTATCTCAACGTCAAATACCGCGAGACGCCGTGGGCCCTCATTGCGCCCCTCTTTGGCGCTAAGGGACAAGATATCAGCCACTTCGCACCCTACCTCCGCACCGGCCCCGTCAACTGGACTCCCCGCTTCGACGCCCGCCACTTGGACGCGCAGGGCTTCCGCGAGTTTCTCCGCTACTTAGAAAACAATCCTGTCAAGGCCGGCCTGGTCCAGCGCGCGGTCGATTGGCGCTGGTCCAGCGCCCGGGCCCATTGTCTGGACGAGGACGCCGATGGGTTACTCACCCTCGACCTTTGGCGGCACTGCTTCGGCAACCCCGAGACCATCGCCCGTGAGTGGCGGATTTACTTGGAGGGTCCGCTTAACGAGGCCCGCCGGAATGCCGCGATCCTGGCCACTTACCATTCAGGCTCCCGGCTGAATCGGCCACTCGGGTGGTATGGCCCCAGTCCGCCAGGCTGAGTTTGGCGCAAAGCCAGTTGAACCCACCGCTTTCGTGACATCCTTCTCCGCCCGCCAGTAAACCAGCCGAAATCCTCGCCCGCCTTCTGTGCCTTACGACGCACCTGGCCTTGCTCGACCTCTCGATCCTCTCCCGTACGAACTAACGTCTGTCATCACAGGCTTTTCGCCAAGAGGCGCCCGTCCCCCCAGGCCCCCGTCTCTTGGGACAACCTACTCTTTGAGTCGCGAGGAAGCTAGGCGAACCAACCCGGGTCCAGCCGGTAGCTTCGTAGCACGGGATGTGGCTTGGGCGGATTCGCCGACGTATAGTCCACCACCACGATTTCGCCGCTAGGCAACTGAGCCCAAGCACTGTAGCCGCTATTGCCCGGGCTGAAGGTCCCGTTGGGTTCCAGCATGAGCACCCGATCACGGCGGAACTGATCCGGGTAGCCTTGCTTGGGGTTCCAGGACCAGTCAATGGAGTGGTCACGACGATTCTGCACTTGTACCCGAAGCATGCGCCAGTGCGAGACGCCGGCATTGTCGCGATAGAGCGTGGCGGCCAAGGGCCGCTTCGTGTCGTTTCGCTGGCCTTCGGCGTTACCGGGGCGCCGCCCCGCCACCCGATTGCCGAAACGGACCTGCCGGTTGTGGATCCCCTGCGTGGACGCATCGAGCTTCTTCTCGCCGTTCAGCCAGACCTCCACGCGCGGGCCATGATTCACGATCCGCAACTGGTGAAAGCGGCCCCGCGCCACGGCGAAACCTTCCGCCGGACGGTCAGCGAGTTCTACACGCTCCGGCAACAAACGCACATAGACCCCGGCGCCGATCAGGCAGGCCTCCGGACCGGCGGACTCTATCATCACCTCCGCCGCAAACTCCACGCGGCTTTCGTCGTCTTCCACCGGATAGAGCGTGAATTCGCAGCAGCCGAGGTTGCCCTCGGTAGAGGCAAAGGTGAGTTGGCGGCGATCCAGACGGCAAACACTCTCGTCCCAGATGAAGCTGTTGGGCTGGTAGGCGAAGCGCTCCCCGGCCTCGAAAGCAAACACGCAGGTACCCGGCGTACCCCAGGCATTGCGATAGCTCATGAACAGCTTGCCGTTGGCCAGCTTACCGATGATCGGCCGCTGCGCGTAAACCGGGAAGAGTTCGGGCTCCGACCAACTGCGTCCGCCATCTCGCGAAATCGCACGGCGGCTCGGCTGGCCAAAACGGCCGCCGCCATCGCCAATGCGCGAGATCGCCACGAGCTGATTCGGGGCGAACTCGGCGAGGCCCACTTCGCAGTCGCCGATCAGCGGATCGTCGAACACGGGATGCGTCTCGTTCCAGGTCTGGCCGCCATCGCGGGAGAAGACCGCCGTGGACCGGTAGTAGTTCGGGCCCCACGGCATGGAGGGATACTTCTTGGCCGTCGTTGGCTGGGAATCGGTGCGGGTGTAGACCAGAGAACCGTCCTCGAGTTCGATGATGTAGCTGGGCTCGCCTCCCCAGGTGTCGATCTGGCGCGGGCCGGTCCACGTTTTGCCGCGATCATCGGAGGTCCACAGATGATTCGACATCCCGCGGGGCGGTTGTTGCCACTGGCTCAGCATGGGCCAGTCGAACTTGGTCAGCTTTTTGCCACGGTCGGACAGCAGCAACAGGCGCCCTTGGCGGGTCTTGCCGAGTTGAGGCGCGACCCAGCAGGCCTGGTCTTTTTCAAAAGAAGAGGCGCTGAGGAGTTGATGATCGATCCAGGTGCGCCCGCCATCGCGCGAGCGGCAACTCCAGATTTCGCTGATGGAGGCGATGTGTTCGTCGGACCGCCGGTAGGTGCAGATGAGCTCGTTGCCGACCGCCGCCAGACCGGCGGAGTGCTGATACCAGTCGGCCTCCTGCCGCAGGGTGACGATGCGGGCGGGGTCCAGCTTCTTAGGCAGCTTGCCGTGTTTCGCACTTGCGAACGCGACGCCAGCAAACGTAGTGAGGGCGGTGCGGCGCTTCATGATCAGTATTGGCCTCCTTCTTTCTGTGCGCTGACGACGCCGGCTGGCGAGGCCGGCGAGGTTTGGTCCAAGTAGTCGAGTAACGGTTGGGTTCGAGCCTGGAAGCGGGCCAGCCCCTCGGGGATGCGGCGCAGTAGTTCCACAGGAAAAGCGATCGCTCCATCGGCGTCGAAGGCAACCACCTGGCCGGTCTCCACGCGCACCTCGCCAATTTCGACGGGCATTCCGTAGCCGGCCACGCAGGGCACGCCGTGACGCAACATCGCGCCACGCGCCAGGACAGAAAAGCCAAGCTGATTCAAGACCGCGGTATCGCGCACGCAGCCATCCACGATTGCTCCTTGCACACCGAAACGCGCCAGGATTCTGGCCGAGGCCTGCCCAAAGAGCACGCCTTCGTTCGTCTCAAGCTCAGCGGGCACCAGACACAGCACCTTCGGCCCGGCCAGATCGGCGACGAACTGATACCAGTCGACGCTCTCCACCGGCTTAGTAGACCGGCTTGTCCCGACGCGCGCCGTGGTCGCATACCCCACCGTGGTGGGGGCTTCGGGATGGCGTGAAAGTTGTACCAAGCCGGTCGCGAACACGCCCGCGTTGCGCGGGCGCGCGCCGAGGAGCCCGATGGCGGATTCAATCTGGCTGGCCGGCACGTAACGAAGCTGCTCAAGCAGCATGGCATCAGTGGGCATGCCGGTGCGCATCTCCCTCTTCAAGCAGCAGGTCTTCCGGCCATGCCAATTCCAGGCCTTCTTCTCGCAGAAACTCCTGGAACGCAGCGGGCTGGCCGGCGGCCGCGTGCGGCGATTGCCGGGTGGCCAGGCACCAATGCGCCAGTAGTGCCGCGGCCTCGCCGATGTTCCATTCCACCGGATGTAGCCGGTAACAGCCGTTGGTGACATGCGTGGTTCCGATGTTCTTTGCGGCGGGTAGCAGGTTCTTGAGCCGTACCGGGATCAGCGCCCCCAGGGGAATGCGAAACGGCAGCGCCGGCACGTCGACGTAGTTGTCGCCGCCCGTGGAAGGATGCAGGTCGATGCGGTAGTAGCCGATGCCCACGGAGTCCGCGTAAGGCTCCGCGAGCGTCGCGCCAGTGCGATGTTCGGCCGACACGTCTTCTTCCCGGATCGTCCGCAGAGCGCGAATTCGCCTGGACTCGCGAATGTAGGGAGCAAGCGCGAAACCGTCCTCCGTGCCGAGCACTCGGGGCGCTAACCTGAGCCCTGGGTGTTGCTGCTGCAGCCAATAAAAAACGCAGAGGCTCATCTGGCGGGCCGCCGCCAGATGGCGCGTGCGATCCTCGGCCTTCGCCGTCAGCAGGTCGCCATCGAGGTAGTCGATGAGCGGCCAGTTCACCAGGCAAATGTCCGAGCGGAAGGTCCCTTCGCGATGCAGAGACTGGTCGCGCAAGCGGCGATAGCTCCACAAGCCGCTGAACGCCCGCGGCGCTTCCCGATGTGGTTCAAACCTATATTGCAGAGGCTCCATGGTGCGCGGGTGCGGGACGGTCCACGAGAGAAGCGGGCCTGGCCAGGCGGGCGTTAAACGCGGGATGTAGTCGCGCCAGTAGTCGAAGGAAGCGGGCTTCGAGATGCGATGGTCTTCGCCCGGGAAGTGCTCCATCGCGAAGCACCAACTGAAGGCCTGATTGTTGTCCGGACGGCTCGGTGACCCGGACTCGTGCTCGCAATTCGCTAACGGCAGCAGGTCTCCAAGTTCGGTCGCGTCGAGGAAGAAGTCCGCCTCCACCACCTGCTCCCGGCCCTGGCGATGCACGCCGGCGGCACGGACGCGATCCGCCGCCACATCCAAGCTGGTGACCGTCGCCTGATACCAGATCTCTACCTGGCCACTGGCGACATAGGGCGCGAGCATCGCCTCCATCACGGCCAGACTCACGCGCGGCTCATGACAGAGCGGGGACACCCAGCCATTGCCGGGGTTCAAGCGCGGCTGGGCGCGATACTCCTCGCGCAACGGGTAGTAGCGGCGGTAGTAGTCGCGAATCCCCTCGCGCAGGTGGCGATAGGATCGGGTGCAGCCAAACTCCTCGATCCAGCCGTGCTCATCCGGTGGCACGCCCTGGCTGGTGAACTGGCCGCCAATCCACGCCGTTTCCTCCAGGACGATCACCCGGCGTCCGTTTCGCGCGGCCGCCAAGGCCGCGGCCACGCCTCCCGTGCCCCCTCCGGCGATTAGTAGTTCTGTGCGGGCGCCCATTTGCCTGTCACCCTCAAGTGCTTCTTCACTATTTCTACCAGGCCCGCGCGCGTGGCCTGCGCACTTCGGCAGTAGTCGATCACCGGACGCTCCCGGCGCTCTACCTCGTCGATCGCTTCCTGCAAATGGGGAAGCACCGCCGCGGGCACGATCAGCACCCCGTGTTGATCGAGTTGCAGCAACTCGCCCGGGCGAATCAGTTCACCGTCAATCAGAACGGGCTGGCCAAAGCCAGTGATGTGGACATAACCATGCGAAACACAAGTGTGGCGATAGGCCGCTTGAAAGCCGATGGCCTTCATTTCATCCAGATCACGAACGGCCCCGTCGGTGACGGTGGCCACGCAGCCCAGCGCCAGGTGGACGCTGGCGTTCACTTCACCCCAAAAGCAGGCGCTGCCGGGCTGCGGATCGAGGTCCTTTACGACGGCAATGCGTGGCCCGGGAATGCTCTCAATGTGCTCCCAATAGTCGAAGCTTTCGCGCGTGCCAAAGCTATCCGGTGCTTCGCCGGAGACTAAGCAAGTGCTGGCGTAGCCGGCTACCGGCGGCATTCCCGGCTGCATTACCTGCCAGCCCGGCTTCAGGAAGCCACGATTGCGCGGACGGACTTCAAAGAGTTCGATGGCGTTAGCGATGGTCGGCGTGTTGTAGCGGCGCAGCGGCGCCAGAAGATCAGGCAGGGAGGACAAGTGCGGGTTTCCTTTCGTCCGGACGAGTGAATAGGCTGATAATGTGGCCGCCAGCGTAGGCGATAGAAGCAGCGAAGAGGCCATGCCAGAGCCACGAGACGCGGGTAAACTGCGCGAGCGCCAACGCGCCGCCGGTGCCGAGAATCATGCCCCAAAAGGCGCCGGCCGCCGTGGCGCGGCGTGAAGTCATGCCGAGCAGAAAGGCCCCAGCCAGGCTCCCGCCGAAGAAGTTCTGCAGCTTCGTCGAGAGCACCAAGACGTTGCCCCAGCGCTCGACGCCAAGCGCAAGGAGGGTGGCGCTGAGGCCGATGGCGGCCGTCAGCCTGCGCGCGCGGGTGACGTTCATGGGGATGGAGCTGAGGCGCCCCAGGAAGTCAGAACTGGCTACGGTGGCGAGCGAGTTCAATACGCTTGAGGCCGCGCTCATCGCGGCCGAGGCCACGGCCGCCAAGAGGAGGCCGCGAAAGCCAGTGGGTAGTTCTTCCAGAATGAACTTCGCAAAGATGCGATCGGCCGGTACGCCGGCTAAGGACTTTTCCGGATGCGCGGTGTAGAAGACCCACAATCCGGCGCCCGTCAGAAAGTAAACCGCGCCCACTAGAGTGGCCATCAGGATCGTACAGATGAGCGCCAGGCGCGCGCGCCCTACCGTCGCCGTCGTCATCATCTTTTGGAGCTCAGCCTGATTCACTCCGTACTGGCTGAGCAGTACCAAGGCTCCGCCCAGCACACCGTTCAGAATCGTGTACTCGGTTTCGTAATTGAGGCTGGCATCCCACAGGCGCAGCTTGCCGGCCTGATCCGCCGTGCTCAAAACTCGCGCGAATCCTCCACTGCGTTCCGCGATCAGGTATCCGGTGGATGCGAGGCCAGCCAGCAGAACGGCGAGTTGCAGCGTGTCGGTCCAGATGACCGCCTTGATTCCTCCCAGGGTGGTGTAGAGCGTGATGAAACCGCCCGTCGCCAGCACAATGGTCCAAAGCGGCAGGCCGGTCATCGCCACGAATAAAAGGCTGGGCGCGTAAAGTCCGATGGCCAGGTAAAAGAACTTCAGCAGGAAGAACTGGCCGCCGCCCCAAAGCCGCGTGCGCAAATCGAAACGCTGCTCCAGGTACTCGTAGATGCTGAATACCTGCAGCCGGTAGAAATAGGGCAGCATCACCCAGCCGATGAGAAAGATCGCGATTGGCGTGCCGAGGCGGTACTGGAGAAAGCGGAGATCACTCTGGAAGGCCTGTCCGGGGGCCCCCAGAAAGGAGATGGCGCCCAGGATGGTCGCGATGCCGCTAAAGGCCGCGGCCCACCAGGGCATCTGGCGCTGCCCGAGGAAGTACTCCGCCAGCGACTTCTGGCCGCGAAAAAAGAAACTGCCCAGCGCGAGCACACCGGCCAGGTAGACCACGACGATCGCGATGTCGAGCCCTGCCATGGCTAGAAGATGTACTTCAGTGCGATTTGCACGTTCCGCGCCTGCGCCGCGCCCCGAATAATGCCGAAGGCCGGGCTGGCAAAGAGTGACCCCGGAGCCCCCGGATTGAAGTGATTCGGCGCGTTGTAAAACTCTCCCCGGATCTGCAGGGTGTGCCCCTCGATGATCCGGAGCGTCTTCATCGCCGTCAAGTCGATGTTCACCAGCCCCGGCGCGGTAACCAGGTTGCGCGCGGCGGTTCCGAAGGTGAAGCTGGGCGGCGCGGAGAAGGCGCCGCGGGAGAACCACTGGTCGATATTGCGTACGCCGCCGGAAAGCTCCCACGGCCCGTTCACGTTGGCCCGCACCAAGCGCGTGCCGGCGTTAGCCAGATCGCCTTGCGTCGTGATGGAGAGGGGAAAGCCGCTCTGCACCACCGTGATCGCCGACGTCTGCCAGCCGCCCAGCACGCCCTGCGCCCACTTGTTTCCGAAGCGCCAGGGTAATTCGTAAAGAACGGTGCTGGTAAACCGGTGCGCGACGTTGAAACCGGAAAGCCCTTTATCCAGGAAGAGCCGGGAAGGATCCTGCCCAAAGGCGCTCTCCTGGCCGGTAAGCCCGGTCCAGGCGGAGGTGTCGTCCAGACTCTTTGACCAGGTGTAGTTCGTCGTAAGTTGCAAACCGCGTTGCAGCCGGCGCTCGAAGGATAGCTGCAACGCATGGTAAGTCGAGTTCGAATTGCTCGTCTGGTCCACAATGCCGGCGATCAGGGGAAACCGGCGCCGGGTCTGAATCGCGCCAGGTCCGGGTGGCAGCGCCGGGTTGCCTTCCTGACGCCGCTCGAGATGGGTACCCTTGCTGCCCACGTAACTGCCTCGCGCGACCATGGCGCTCCCGATCGCGCGTTCGACGCCAAAGTTCCACTGCTGGGTATAACCATTGAGGTAAGAGTCCGGCGACATGGTGGCGATGGGAGGGATGGCCGGCACCAGACTGGAGGGATTCACGGAGGGGAACACGCCAAAACGGAGCTCCGGCGTGGTAGTTCCGCTCGTCACATCCGTGCGCAACAGGAAGGGGGGATTCAGGGTCTGCTGCAGTTGTACATTGGCGATCGGCTGCGCCCAAAAGACGCCGTAGGCCGCGCGCAGCACGGTGCGGTTGCCGCCGAAAGGCCGCCAGGCCAGGCCCAGCCGGGGCGCAACATTGTTGATCGCCCGGCGTAGCTCGTTATTGCGCCAGCGAGATATGGGATAGCGCAGGTCGACGTCGAGCTTGGCATCCTTCGCGTAGGCCACGGTGCCAGCGGAGTAATCGAAGATCGACCAGCGATTGTTCACTTCGGTCCAGGCGCCATCGCGCTCCCAGCGCACACCCAAGTTCAAGGTGAGCCGCGGATGCACGCTCCAGTCGTCCTGCAAATAGAGACTGAGCTTCTGATTGCGCAGCCGGCCTGCGTCAAAGCCGGCCGGATTGAGAATGCGCTGCTGCTGGGGCAGGCCCAGCAGCAGATCCGCCAAACCGTTGGCATAGGTGCGCCCCCGCTCACCCGTGAACGATCCATTGAAGACGTAGAAGCCGGCCGAGGTCTGCGGCTGGAAGTTCCGGTTGCCGTACTTGCGCCAGTCGCCTCCGGCCTTCAGAGCGTGACGTCCGCGGATCCAGGTGAACTGGTCGATCAACTGGTTGACGTTCTCATCCCGGAACAAAGGGATGGCGTCGTTGCCACCGAAACCCGCGAAGTTCGTCACGTTCACCGTGGGAAAGCGCTTTAGATCCGCGGAAGTGGCGAAACTGGGGAGCCCCAGTTCCGTGGTGAAGTCGCGCCCGATGCCATCGGGGATGAGAGAGAAACGATACAGCGTCAGACCGTAGCGAATTTCATTGAGCGCCATGGGCGTGAGCGTCTTGGTATACGCCACCACGCCGCCCTTATGCTTGTTGCCGGTGGTTTGGCCATTGTAGTTGATGTTGCTGGCCACATCTTCGCGATCCGTCCACGAGTAACGGCCCATGAGCGCGTCGTGCGGGGAGATCTGCCAGTCGCCCCTGCCGTGTGCTTGATGGCGGGTGCTGGGATTGGAGAAACTCGTCTGGAAGTTACGCGTTGGATCCCCGGTAACGTTCGGCTGCGGATATAGCGCGACGAGCCTGGCGGCGGGCGCGGCGATCCGGGCCGCGGGAATCTGGTTGTTGGCGAAGGGAACGCGCGCGCCCTCCGGCGTCAGTTGAAGTGGATCATAGACCGCAGGCAGACCGCTGAAGTCGCCAGCGCGCTGCGCGGAGGTCGGAAGCAGGGCGGGACCAACGTTGATGTACCGGCCCTGGAACCCCTCGTAATTGCCGAACCAGAAGAGCTTGTTGCGAATTGCCGGCCCGCCCACGGACGCCCCGAACGCGTTCTGCCGTAATGGCTGCCGCAGATTGCGGAAGTAATTCGCAAAGAAGCCATTGGCATCCAGCTTGTCGTTGCGCAGGAACTCGAAAAGCGTGCCATGCAGTTGGTTTGAGCCGTTCTTGAGAGCCACGTTCACCACGGCGCCGGCCGCGCGGCCGTATTCCGCCGAGTAGCTCGACGTCTGGACTTTGAATTCCTGCACGGCGTCGAGCGAGGGCACGATCACGGCGTTGCCAAAGAGGGTGGCATTGTTGTCCACACCGTCGAGCATGTAGTTGTTGTGCTCAACGCGCTGACCGTTCACCGAGAGGGTGACGCCCTCCTGCCGGGAGCGAACCACATCGTTACCGGGCGCGCCAGCGGTGGCGCCCGGCACCAGCGTCGCCAGAGCCAGGAAGTTGCGCCCACTGATGGGCATCTGAATGATCGTCTTGTTGTCGACGATCTGGCCGAGCGCGGACGTCTCCGTGTTGACCAGCGTCTGCCCGCCCTCCACCGTGATCGACTCCTTCGTGTCGCCGGTCTGCAGCGTGACGTCCACGCGCACGGTCTGGTCCACTTCGAGCCGGACGGGCCGCTGTTCAAAGCGTTTGAACCCGGTGGCCGCCACCACCACGGCGTAGTTGCCCACCACCAGATTGGTAACGAGATAGGCGCCGTCGCTGCCGGTGGAGACCGGGCGCGCGATGCCGGTGGAGAGGCTGCTCACGGTCACGGGCGCATTCGCGATGACCGCGCCGCTCGAATCCGTCACGATGCCCGTGATGCGGGCCGTGGTGGTCTGGGCAAGCAGTGCGATGGACCACATCAGGAACAGGAAAAAGAGTTTCATTGAGGCACCTCCTGGTGCAGAAAGCTGGGCGTGTACTTGCCGCCCACTCCCAGACGAGACATGTGTTCATTCAGCCCACGAAAGCCTCCACGGCGAACGAACGCCGGATACAGGGCGTTGATTTCGGCCTGGATGACGTGCGCGCGACCCCACTCCGCCGCGCGCGCGGCGTCCATCAACTCCACCGCGAGCTGCGGCACGACGTTATGAAAGCCGCCGGTGATGCCGTCGAAACCTGCCTGGAGCCCGTCCGCCATCTTGGTTTCGGCGCCGCAGATCAGGCTGAAACGGCCGCGGGGCAGCGGCGCGCCGAGCAGCGAACGCCAGAACGGCTCATCGTCGCCGGAGTGTTTGATGCCGTGGACATTCGGATGCATGGCCAGGCTGGCGATGGTCGCGACGTCGAGACAATTGGCCACCTGCTTTGGGTTGTCGTATATCACCAGCGGAAAACAGGACTCGCTGGCAATCTCGCGGAAGAATCCGTCGAGATCGCTCGCGGAGTAGCGCAGAAAATAGGGCGGGAGCGCAACCACCGCGCGTAGCGGCAAATGCCGCACCCGTTCGGTCTTCTCCAGCACCCGCACCACGCTGGTGTCCGAGACGCCCGCCAACACCGGCACTCGGCCGTTGACGATTTCGACTACTGCCTCGATCAGGAGCGCTTGCTGCGCGTCCGTATGAAAGGCGAATCCGCCCATGCTGCCGTTGGCAAAGATGGCGTCCACGCCGGCGGCGAGTTCGAACTCGATCAGGCGTGCAAGCGTCGCGCGGTCCAGGCGGCCATGCTCGAGGACCGGCGTCGCCAGCGGGAGGATTACGCCCTGCAGCTTGTTCAAAGCTTCTCCGCCTCCTGCCGCGCGACAAACTCGGCCACGCGGCGGCGGATCGCCGTCCAGTTCTCCGTCAGGTGGGTCTCGATCTCACGCGCGGCGTCCGCGGGGCTGCCTTCGCAGATGGACGCCACCAAACGTTCATGGGTGCCCCGCGGCAAGGGAGACGCCTCCTGATCCTTCCTCGACTCCGCGCTGCGCATCAGCAGACTCATCGCAAAGAGCGGCGAAGTAAGCTGCCTGAGTAGCTTTTCGATGGTGACGTGGCCCGAGATTTCCCAGATGCGTTGATGAAGCCGTAAATCGAGTTGACCGGCGCGCAGGGCATCTTTCTCCTTCCGGAGTTGCTTCTCCAGGGCGTGGAGTTCGTCGCGCTGAGCATCGTGAATGCGTTCGCAGGCCAGCCGGACGGCGCGAGTCTCCAGGAGCAGGCGCGCTTCCACAATCTCGTCAATCTGCTCCGGACGCAGCTCGATAACCCGTGCGCCCCGGTAGGGATTGAACTCGAGCAGACCCTCATGGACCAGTTGCTGCATGGCCTCGCGCAGGATGGCCCGGGACACCCCGAGTTCCTCGGCGAGAGGAATCTCCTTCACCCGTTCGCCACAGCGCAGCCTTCCGGACAAAATAGCGCCGCGTACAGCCGCGTAGACTTTGTCTCGCGTCGACTCCTTGGAGATTTTGGCAAGGCGTGAAACCGGTGCGGGAGGCACGGCAAAAATGCGAGCCGTTTGCTTCATTGTCTAATTGTCGACAATACTACAATCTGACTCAGCACGTCAACCCCGCGCGGCTGACTCTTCCACCGGGCGCGGGAACGGCCCCAAGTCCGCCGTGATGCTAGAACACTCCGCCGCGCCCATTCGGCGTCGAGAGCAGCCATAGGTTATGCATCAAGCAGTACCCATGAATGCGCACCTAATACCTCCGCGCATAGCGGCGCATCAGTTCCAGGGCCTTCTGGAAATCATCGTCGTCCCGGTAGACCCACTTACCCTGATTCCCCCGCTGAGTCACCCCATAAAGGTGTTGCGGCTGGAAATCGCGTAGATCTCTCATACCGATAAGTGGGTTTCGCGAGCCAAAGTTCGCACATATTTTTCACCCTCCCCCCAAACTGGAATCACAGCCAATTGAAAACGCGTAACTCATTGCCCGCTGAGTCAGTTAGCCATTGCCCGCACCCAGGAAACTTCCCACCGGCTGCTACGCTCGTCGTCAGAGGACACCATGACCGCCTACACAGACTTCGACTACGACAGCCTCCCGCCCGTCGATCTCGACTTCGACCTGCACTGGATCCAACTCCCCGTCGCCGTATGGGAAGCGAAACAAACCGCCTGCCGCGAAGCCCTCCAGACCGCCCACCCCGAGCACAAAATCGTCCTCGCCTGCCTCGAACCCCACCCCGAAATCAGGCGCGCCGTCAGCGACGCCGTCTACTCCGCGCTTCACCGCTCACCGCGGCTGGCGTAACCCACACCCAGCCTAGAAAATAAAATATCGGAAAACAAACCGGGCGATCTCACTGAAAACAATCATTGGTAGGTCGGGCCCCCTGGCCCGACACCTGTAACTCGGGCTCCCGGCCCGAC
>JAIEMJ010000042.1 GCA_019752335.1 Bryobacteraceae bacterium | reverse complement strand
GCCGTATGCGGTAGTGCCGCTCGTACGGATCTGTGCGGGGGGCGATCAGCGATGATCGTCCCTACCGCGACCTTGGCTTCCCTTGGCTTCCGGAAGTTCTAGCCGATGATCGGGGCCAGCACTTCGCCGTGGACATCGGTCAACCGGCGGTCAATGCCGTTGTTGCGATAAGTAAGGCGCGTGTGATCGAGCCCCAGTAGATGCAGCACCGTCGCGTGGACGTCGTAGCAATAGATGGGCTTGTCGGCCACCTTGTAGGACCACTCGTCACTCGCGCCATAGCTCACGCCACCGCGGACTCCCCCGCCGGCCAGCCACGACGTAAACGCAAAGGGATTGTGATCCCGCCCCAGTGAGCCTTGCGAGCAGGGCATACGCCCGAACTCCGTGGTCCAGAAGACGATGGTGTCGTCGAGCAAACCCATCGCATGCAGGTCCTGGATCAGGGCCGCCGCCGGCCGGTCCATTTCGGCGGCCATCTGCCCGTGATCTTTCTCGATGTTCTCGTGGCTATCCCAATTGCGGCGAGGAAAGCCATTGTCGGCGCCGGACCAGACTTGCACAAAACGGACGCCGCGTTCGAGCAAACGCCGGGCTATCAGGCAGCGCGTGCCGAAGTCCTGCGTCACCGGATCGTCCACGCCGTATAGCGCGCGGACGGCGGGAGATTCCTGCGAGATGTCCATCGCCTCGGGCGCCGTCAACTGGAGCCGCGCAGCCATGGCGTAGGAGCGGATGCGGGCTTCGAGCAACGAGTCGCCGGGGTGCGCGGCGAGGTGCTGGCGATTCAAATCTTCCAGCGCCCCGAGCGTGGCCCGCTCGCTCTGCGGCGTAATGAAGCCGGACTTCTCCGGCGGAAACAGGTCATGAATCGGCTGCGGACGGCCCGTGCGAATCATAGTGGCCTGGTGTTGCGCGGGCAGAAATCCGGCGCCCCAATTGCTGGGTCCGTTCGGCGGAAAGCCGCGCGCGTCCGGCAGCACGACGAAAGTAGGCAGATTGTCCGTCAGGCTGCCGAGGCCATAGCTGAGCCACGCGCCCATGCTCGGATAGCCCGGCAGGACGAAGCCCGTGGCCTGCATGAAAGTGGCCGGACCATGCACGTTTGACTTGGTCACCATCGAATGTAGGAACGCAATCCGGTCTGCCTGTTGGCCCAGATGCGGCACCAGACTGCTCACCCATTTGCCGCAATCGCCGTACTGCTTCCAGTTCCAGGGGCTGGCCATGATAGGGCCGGGGTCGCTTTGGAAGAGCTCCACCTTGCCGTCGGGGTCGAACTTGCGCCCGTTGCGCTTAATGAGCTCCGGCTTGTAGTCGAAGGTGTCGATCTGGCTCGCGGCGCCGGACATGTAGAGCTGCACGACTCGCTTCGCCTTTGCTGGGTGATGGGGGGCCGGGTCATGTGTCGCGGCCTGCGCCTCGCGGGTGAGCAGGTGCGAGAGCGCGAGTCCGCCAAAGGAGGCGAGCACGCTGCGGCGGGAAGCGCTAGTCGATGAAGAGGAACTCATTGCTGTTGATCACCACGCGGCAGAGATTTTCGAGGCCGTGGCTGGCGGTGTAACTGGCCAGCAGTTTTTCTTCCGCGGCAGAGGGACGGCGGTTCAAGGTCAGGCTATAGAGCAAAGCCAGTTGCGATGGGAACTTGGGCGAAGCGGCGCGCAGACGGCCAGCCAGTCGGCGCGATTGCTCAATCACCAGCGGATCATTCAGCAGCGCGAGCGCCTGCACAGCCGTCATGGTGACGTTGCGCTTGGGCGTCAACAGCGACGGATCCGGGCAATCCAGGCTCTCCATCCACGGATCCGGCACGCTGCGCACCAGAAAGCGATAGACGCTGCGCCGCTGGCGGGCGGCGGCCGCGCTATACCGGGCGTAGTCGTAGACCGGCGAGTGGTCGTCCTTGAACCAGAAGTGTTCGTCGGATGGCCCGCCCATGGTGAGGTCCAGGCTGCCGGCGATCTGCAGCACGGAGTCGCGCACGGACTCAGCGTCCAGCCGGCGGCTCGACATCCGCCACAGGAATTGATTGTCGGCATCGATCCGCGCGTGGGCGGGGTCGCGATTGGATGACTGCCGGTAGACAGCGCTCGTCACCATCAGCCTATGCAACTGCTTCAGCGACCCGCCCGAGTCGCGAAACTCCGCCGCTAACCAATCGAGCAGCTCCGGATGCGTGGGCCGCGCACCCATGCGGCCAAAGTCGTTTGGACTGTCCACCAGGCCCTTGCCAAAGTGGTAGTGCCAGACGCGGTTCACGATCGAGCGCCACGTGAGCGGGTTATCCGGGTGCGCGATCCAATCGGCGAGCGCCACCCGGCGGGCGCTTTCGCTCACGCCGGCGGGCAGCGCAAAGCGGGCGGGCAGCGCGCGGACTGCCGTTACCGCTCCTGGTTCGGCCAACTCCTTCGGCGCATCGACGTCGCCGCGCTGCAGCACGTGGACCGGGCGCGGCTCCAGCGCGGGCGTGAACTTGCCGGAGCTTGGGAAATAGGCCGCCGCCGCGTAAACCCATTGCGGCTCCGGCAAAGCCTTCAGCGCGGCCTGCGCCTCTTTCTCCTCAGCGCGCAGTTGCACCAAACGGTTGCGCTCGGCGTCGGCGATCTGGTTGAGCCGGAGTTCGCGCAGGCGGGCGTTCAGCGCTTGGGCTTCCTGCGCCAAACGCTGCCGCTCGGCGTCGAGCTCAGCGTTCCGCGTCTTCTGCTTGGGTGTGCCGCCCGCGGTCTTCTCATGGTTGAGCAGCGTGCGCCGCTGGTCGATCTCTTCCAGCGCCGCCTTCACGGTTTCCATCTCGCGGCTGCTCACTTGACCGAGCCGCTCTTCGATGGGCCCGGTTGCGAACTCGATCTCGCGTAGCTTACGCAGCAGACCCTGGCGCTGGGCGCGCACCGCGGGATCCGCGTCCAACGGCTGATCGGCCCGGTCGACGCCCGCGAAGACGGCTTGCAGCGCGTAGTAGTCGCTCTGCCGAATGGGGTCGAACTTATGGTCGTGGCAACGCGCGCAGTGGACGGTGAGGCTGGTGAAGGAGGACATCACCGTCATCAACATGTCGTCGCGGTCGAGCAAGCGCGCGATGCGCTTATCGCGCGTGCCTTCTCGCAATTCCGCGTGGCCGACGAAATCCCAAGGCCCGGCCACGAGCGCGCCCGTCGCAACCACACCCTCGTTCGACTCAGGATAAAGCGCGTCGCCCGCGATCTGCTCGCGAATGAAGCGGGCGTATGGCTTGTCCGCATTGAAAGCGCGAATCACGTAGTCCCGGTAGGGCCAAGCATTGCGGCGCGGCTTGTCCTTGTCGTACCCATGCGACTCGCCATAGTGGACGACGTCGAGCCAATGCCGGCCCCAGCGCTCGCCGTAGCGGGGCGAGGCCAGCAGCCGGTCTACGAGATTTTCGTACGCGCGTGGATCCGGGTCACTGAGGAAGGCTGCCATCTCCTCGGGCTCGGGAGGGAGTCCGTGGAGGTCGAACTTCAGGCGTCGCAGTAGCGTGCGGCGATCAGCTTCAGGCGACGGCGCGAGTCCCTTAGCGGAGTGCGTGGCAGCGATGAAGCGATCAATGGTGGTGCGGCTCCAAGGGGTCGCGGCCGGTACCGGCGGACGGCGCAGCGGTCGCAGTGACCACCAGCCCTTGCTGTCCGTCTCGCCCTCCGGCGGGACCTTGGCGCCTTCCGCGATCCAGCGCCGGATCAGATCGACTTCGGCGAGCGAAAGCCGTTGGCCCACCGGCGGCATGGCTGGCTTGTCGCCGGAGATCTTTTCGAACAGCAAGCTCTTTTGCGGATCGCCAGGCACGACGACTCCGCCCCGCAGCAGAGCCGCGCCACTGGTCAGCACCAGGCCTTTCTGCGCATGGTCGCCGTCGTGGCACATCGCGCAACGCGCGGCGAGCAACGGCTGAATCTGCGTGGCGAAGTCGACGGCGGCCGGCAACTGGGCCGAAAGAAGGCAGAGGAGAGCGCTGGGAAGTGTCATCTCAAGCGTCAGATCCGTCCTGCTCCGGCTGCAGCCCTAACTGCTCCCGCAACCAGGCCCGGGCAAAGGTCCACTCGCGCCTTACCGTGCGCGGCGAGACCTTCATCACCTCCGCGCTCTCTTCCACCGACAGGCCACCGAAGAAGCGCAATTCGATTACCTGGCCGGCGCGGGGGTCGCGCTGCTCCAGGAGCTTCAGCGCCTCGTCGAGTTCGATCAATTGCCCGGATTTCTCCGGCGCAAAGACCAGCGCCTCGTTCAGCGGCAACGCCTCCATGCCGCCGCCGCGCTTGCCGGCGATGTGTTGCCGGGCATGGTCCACCAGGATGCGGCGCATGATCTGGGCGGCGACGGCGAAGAAGTGGGCCCGGTCCTGCCAGGAGGCGGTCTTCACGTTCACCAGCTTCAGGTACGCTTCGTTCACCAGCGCCGTGGTCTGCAACGTGTGTCCCACTTTTTCCCGGCGCATGTAGCGCGAAGCGATCACGCGCAGCTCGCCTTGCACGGCCTGCATCAGTTCGTTCTGCGCGACGTCGTCGCCCTCTTGAAAGCGCTGCAGCAATACGGTAATGGCGCCGGAATCTTCCACGTTTCCTAAGAGTATAGCTACTCCTGGCGCGGCAACGCCAAGCCAGGCCAGCGTCGAAGCGTCCTGACGGTGCCGGGTGACCGGCTTGTCCGATCAGGCGGACTCCAGCAGCGCCTTCCGGGGATCCACCTTCAGCCAGAGTGCGGCGCCCACCGCGAGCAAGACGGCCATCGGAATCAGGGGCGCTTCGTACGTCCCGGTGTATTGCACCAGGTAACCGAAGAGCACCGCGGCCAGGAAGGAGCCGGCTTGGCAGGCCGTGTTCATGGCGCCGACGGTGGCGCCCGCGTTCTCGCGGCCAATGTCGAGGCAGGCGGCGAAGAGGCTGGGCTGTTGGAAGCAAATGGCGCCGTAAGCCAGCGAAAGCAACAGCAGCGAGACCAACCACTGCGGGTGAATCAGCGCGGCGGCCACCGCGACGGCGGCGACGGTGAGTCCCGCGAAGCCAATACCGCAGCGCCCCTTTTTGAGACCCACTTGGCGAACGGCGTACGCGCTGGCCAAGCCGCCGGCGATATTCCCCACGGCACCCACCAGGAAGGGCAACGAAGAAAGGAGTAAGTCCTTCTCCCGGTAACCGTGCGCTTTCACAAGGTAGGTGTGGAACCAGGACTGGAAGAAGGCGTGCGAATAGACGTAACAAAAGCCCACGCCCATCACCGTCCACAGATTCGGGGAACTCAGCAGCCGCCGCCAGGGGATCGCGCGATGCGTTTCGGCGGTTAAGTGGCTGGTCTCGGCTAACTCCGCGTCACTCACCCCCTGCATCTGCGCGGGAGAATCGCGAAACCAGACGTACCAGACGGCGCTCCATAGAACGCCCAGCAGGGCGAACACGAAGAACGAAGCCCGCCAGCCATAGGCCGCCTGGATGGGCACCACGAGCAGCGGCGCCAGCGCGCCGCCCATCTGGCTCGACATCAAAGTGAGGCCGAAGGCGCGTCCGCGCTCGCGAATCGGGAACCAGCGCGAAATGGCGATGGAGGCATTGGGGAACGCGCCGGCCTCGCCCATGCCGAAGAGAAAGCGGATCGCCACCAGGGGATAGTAGCTGGTCGCCAGGCCGGTAAACGCGGTAAAGGCGGACCACCACAGGACGATGCGCGTCAGCACCAGCCGGGGGCCGATCCGGTCGCCCAGCGAGCCGCTCGGGACTTCAAAAATGGCGTAGGCCAGAGTGAAGCCGCCGGTCACCCACCCCCAGGCGATGGGCGAAATGGCCAGCGCTTCCTGAATGCGCGGTCCCGCCACAGAGATGCAGATGCGGTCCAGGTACGTGATCACCATCAGTACGCAGAGCAGCCCCAGAACGCGTGTGCAGTGTTTTGGCAAGCTTGTAGTGTCGCACGGCGAGCCGCAGGTGCGGCGACGGAAAGTGTCTACCGGCCAACGTGTGAGACGCGGGCCGCACGGGTTAAGGGCGGATCCCCTGCCTCTCCAGAAGCTGCTTTACCCGCCCAAGCGGCAGCACCTCCACCTTGCCACCGACGCTCTTCGCTTGCAGCAGCGAGTTGTACACCGCCTCCTCCGTAGCCTCAAGCGCCGCCGCGAAGAAAGGGGACATCGCATCCGGCGGCAGAATCGTACGCGTCACTGGCTGGGTATTCCCATGCGCTGACCGCATAGCCGTACTGAAGGCGATCGCGAAGTCGCCGCTGCCATTCGAGTAGCTCGAACCCGTTCGCGCCAAGCCAAACACCGCCCGCGCCGCGATGCGCCCCAGGTCTCGCGCGTCAATCGGCGCGTCGGTCGCCACCACGATCATGCAGGAGCCGTCCTGCGAAGCCTTCAGCGCCTCGCCCACCCGCACGCCGCCCATCGTCAGCGCGCCGCCGTAGTTGGTCTGCACCAGCACGCCCAACGTGTAGCCGCCCGGAATCCGCCGCGACGATGTCCCGATACCGCCCTTCCAGCCAAAAGCAATCGTGCCGGTGCCCGCCCCGACTGACCCTTCCGCCACTGGCCCCGCCGCCGCTCCCCGCATCGCCGCCACCACATGCTCGCGCTTCACGTGCATCCCGCGAATGTCGTTCAGCCCGCCATCGTTCGTCTCGCCCACCAGCGCATTCACGCTCCGCGCCGCCGGATTCGCCGCCAACGCCTCCGCCACCACCGCTTCGATCGCCGTCCCGACCGAGAGCGTATTGGTGAGCACAATCGGCGTCTCAATCACCCCCAGTTCTTGCACCTGCAGCGCCCCCGCCAGTTTCCCGAAGCCATTGCCGGTAAACACGGCGCCCGCCACTTTGTCGGCAAACAGATTGCCGCCATGCGGCAGAATCGCCGTCACGCCGGTGCGGACATTTTCGCCCTCGATCAAGGTGGTGTGCCCCACCTTCACCCCGGGCACATCGGTGATCGAATTCCACGTACCGGTGGGCATTTGGCCGGGGCGCAGACCCAGGTCCCGCGCGCGCGGCGACGGATTTTGCGCCAGAAGGAGTGACAAGCATAGCGAAGACAGCATTCCCCGAGCATAATAAAGTCATGAAGCACAACGAAGGATTTCTGCGCCTCGTCGCCGACGCCAAGACGCGCGTCCAGGAGATCGACATCGACACCTACAAGACTCAGCTCGCGGAGCCGCACGTGTTGGTGGATGTCCGCGAGGAGAGCGAATGGAACGCCGGACACGTCGCCGGCGCGATACATCTGGGCAAGGGCATCATCGAGCGCGACGTGGAAACGCAAATTCCCGACAAGAGCACCAAGATCGTCCTCTACTGCGGCGGCGGTTTCCGTTCGGCCTTGGTCGCCGACAACCTGCGCAAGATGGGCTACACCCACCCGATCTCGCTCGACGGCGGTTGGCGGGCGCTGAAGGACTCCGGGCTGCCATTGGAATCGTAGGAGATTTACGCTTGACGTAACGCGTAATTTTGCTTAAACTCAGTTTTGATCCTGAGCTATCGCGACAAGCGCACACGGGACTTCGCGGCGGGCGAAATCGTGAAAGCGTTTTCCGGTATTCAGCGGCAGGCACGCTTGAAGCTGGACCGCCTGGAGGTCGCCGAATCCTGGCAGGACTTAGCCGGATTGCCCGGCAACCGTTTTGAAGCGCTCAAGGGTAACCGGCTGGGTCAGTACAGCATTCGGATCAATGACCAGTGGCGGATCTGTTTTGCTTGGCCGGTTGAAGCGAGCGGCCCTTCGGATGTGGAAATCGTCGATTATCACTAGGAGCAACCAAATGGCTTTAACCGCGATACACCCGGGTGAGCATTTAGCGGAGGAACTGAAAGAGCTAGGCCTCAGCCCCACCGAGCTTGCCCGCCGTCTCCAAGTTCCCCCCAACCGGATCACCCAAATCCTCAAGGGCGAGCGCGCGGTTACCGGTGATACCGCGTTGCGTTTGGGTCATTTCTTTGGCACGAATCCCCGCTTTTGGCTAAATCTGCAAACTCTGTACGAACTGCGTCTGGCCGAGCAGCGGGTCGGCCGTGAGGTCCAGTCTTTGCCGACCCTTCGCGAGCCGGCGCTGGCTTGACGAAGGGCGGCCATGTTCCCCTCGCAGACTTCGCACATCGCCACCTACCAAAGCCCAATCACCTTCCACCACCCAAACCCAATCGTCCCCCAGACCGCCAAATTCGCCAGCGACACCACAAAACCCACGCGCCACCAGTCGCGGAAAGTGACGTAGTCCTGCGCGAAAAACATCGGCGCCGGCGTGGTTCCGTAGTTCGTTAGCCCCGCCGACAGGTTCGCGAAACAAGCAAAGGAATAAACGAGTAAGCCCAGCGGCGCGCCCTTCGCCGTCAGCACCGCCAAAAATGCCGGATACATCGCCAGTAAGTGCGCGGTAATGCTAGCGAATCCGTAGTGCGCGTAAAAGTAAATCAGCAGCGCCGGGATGAAAATCAGCCACCAATTCTGCGTATCGAATAGGCTACTCACGCTCTGCGCAAATACCTTGGTGACTCCCGTCGCATTGAGTAACTTGCCTAATTGCAGCAAACCGCCGTACCAGATAAAAATATCCCACGCGGACCGCTCGGCTTTCACGTCTTCCCAAGTCAGCACGCCCGTCAGCAACAGCGCCGCCGACCCGATCAGCGCCGAGATCGCCACGTCCTGCTTGTGCCATTCCGTCGTAATCCACAATCCGCAAACGCAGACGAAGACCGCCATCAGAATCTTCTCGTTCTTCGACATTCCGCCCATCGCCGCCAGCTCTTTGGCCGCGAACGCCGACGCCTCGGGCGTCTCGGTCACCTGGGGCCGCAGGATCTTGAACACCACCCACGGGACGATGACGAGCGACGCGATGCCCGGCACCGACGCCGCCACAAACCAGCTCAGCCACGTCACGCTGACGCCGCCGAATTCCGTAGCGATCTTCGCCGCCAGCGGATTCGATGCCTGGCCCGTGTAGAACATCGCCGAACTGACGCAGACCCCCTGGTACACCGCCGCCATCAGAAACGTCCCCAACAAAGCCGCAGACGCGCCGGGCTTTGAGCCGTAGAGTTCCGCGATCGACCGGCAGATCGGCAACGTCACCCCGCCCGCCCGTGCCCCGTTCGACGGGATGATGGTGGCCAGCAGCGTGTCCGTCAAGGTGAGCGCATAGCTAATGCCCAGCGAACTTTTGCCGAATATCCTCACAAAGCCCAACGCGATGCGCCGCGCCAGCCCCGTGTTGATCAGCGAACGCGAGATGAAGAATGCTGCCAGCACCAGCCAATTGGTGGGGTCCGCGTAGCCGGCCAGGGCTACTTGTGGCGTGGTCTGCGTCAGGATGGGCAGCAGGGTCACGGCGATTAGCACCAGCGCGCCGCCGTCGATCGGTTGCAGCATCAGGCCCGCTACCGTCGCCAGAAAAATGCCGGTCAGCCGCCAGCCATCCGGTGACACCGAGGCGGGCTTCGCCAAGCCGTACACCACCAGGCAGTAGATCAGAATGAGGACGCCGAACTTCCAAAGCCGTGTGAAATTCAAGAGCTAATGTTACCAGAGCCGCTGATCGTGTATCCTAGGAAATATGAATCGCTTAACCATAGTTAAGCTACTTTGCTTATCTGTAATTGTCCTGTCGGAGGCAATCGCGCAAAATACGGCCGCGCTGACGGTCCGCGTTCTCGACCCCGCCCGCGCCGCCATCGCTGGTGCCCAGGTGACGCTGCACCAGCCGCTGGTGAACTTCACCAAACAAACCCAAACCGGTCCCGACGGATTGGCTTTGCTTAGTAATCTACCCCTGCAGAGCTACCAGCTCGACGTCACCCAGCCCGGCTTCGCCAGTGCCCGCCAGACCGTGGAACTGCGCTCGAACATCGCCCAACGCCTCGAAGTCGTCCTCGCCGTCGGCGCCGGGCGTACCGAGGTGGAGGTCCGCGAAAGCGACGACGCCCTGCTCGTCGACCGCGGCGACACCGGCACGCGCATGCAGATGAACGAGAGCGACATTGACCGTTTGGCGCTGCAGGTGGGCAACCGGGGCCTGGAGTCCGTGCTACTGTCGTTCCCCGGCTTCTCACAGAACGCCAACGGGGCGATTCATCCGCGCGGGGCGCACAATCAGATGCTCTTTGTCGTGGACGGCATGCCGATCACTGACCAACTCACCGGCGCCTTCGGCAATGCCGTCGACCCCAACATCGTCCAGACGGTGGAGCTCTTCACCGGCAACATTCCCGCCGAGTACGGCAACAAGGTCGCCGCCGTGGCGCAGGTGACGACCAAGAGCGGGCTCGGCAGCGGCCGGCGCTTGGGCGGCGCCTGGACGATGAGCGGCGCCGAGCCCTTCGACACCGCCAGCACGCTGCTGCAAGCCCACGGCGAGCGCCGCGGCTTCGGCTTCAGCACATCGGCGAACCTGATGAAGACAGGCCGCTACCTCGATCAGGTCTCGCTCGACAATCTGCACAACGGCGGCGGCAGCGCCCGCCTCTTCGCCCGCCTGGACTGGTCCTCGTCGCCCCGCGACCAATGGCGGCTGAATCTGATGGGCGGCCAAAGTGCGTTCGAACTGGCGAACCTGCGCTCACAACAAGCGAACGGCATGGCCGCCAAGCAAGGGCTCGACGATGCCTCCGTCGGCCTGGGCTGGACGCGCACGCTGAACGCCGCGACGATTTGGGAGACGCGCGTCTCTTACCGTGGCGCCACCGGCACGCTGACGCCCAGCCCGGGCGACATTCCCGTCACCGCGCGGCAGAATCGGAAACTGGAGACTTACACCGTTTGGAACCGGCTCTCCGCCGTGCGTGGCGCGCATCAGCTCAAGGCTGGCGTCGACTTACAACGCTTTCCCGTCCGCGAGCGCTTTGACTTCGGCGTCACCGACCCGGCCTTCAATCCGCCCGGCGGCGAAGACTATATTCCGACGTTACTCACGCATGACCTGTCGCGCGGCGGCCGGCTATTTACTTTTGCCCAGCAGAAAACCGGCGGACTCTATTCGGGCTTCGTGCAGGATCAATTCCGTTGGCAGCGATTCCAGGTGGCCGCCGGTTTACGGTATGACCAGTATCGTTTCTTAGTCAACGGCGGACAATGGCAGCCGCGCGTCGGCGTCTCTTTCGAGCTTTGGCCCGCGAGAACCATTCTGCGCGCGAGTTACAACCGGACTTACCAAACGCCGCCGAACGAGAACTTACTCCTGTCCAGTGCGCAGGAGGCGGGCGTCCTGGTTACGCCGAACGTCCGCGCCACCTTGGGCGGAGCCTTGCGGCTGATTCAGCCGGAGCGGCAGAACTTCTACGAAGTCGGCTTACAACAGGCGCTCGGCGCTCGCTTCAGCTTGAATGCGAGTTTCTATCACAAGGACGCGCGCGATCAACAGGACAATAATAACTTCTTCAACACCGGCATTATTTTCCCGACGTCGCTCGCCTCCATTCGCGTGAACGGCGCCGAAGCCCGCGCCGTGATGCTGCCCATCAAGGGCATTTCCGCCACGCTCAGCGCCACGCACGGCCGCGCCATCACCACGCCGCCCTTCACCGGCGGACTCTTTATCGGCCAGGACGCGGTTAACGTTCTTTCGAGCGGCCCTTTCGTGATTGACCACGACCAACGCCTCAGCCTGCACTCCATCGTTACTTGGACACACAAACGCGGTTGGTTCGTCACCAGCACCACGCGCTACGATTCGGGCTTGGTCGCCAACCCCAGTAACCCGGTCGAAGTCGCTGCTGACCCTGATTATGCTGACTTACTCCCCTACGTCGACTTACTCAGCAAACCGGCCCGCACGCGTCCGCGCACCATCCAGGACTTAGTCCTCGGCTATGAGCACACCCGCGAGGGCCGCCGCCGTTGGGAAGCGACCGTACAAATTTCGAACCTCACCAACCGGACGGCGCTCTACAATTTTCAGTCGATCTTCGTGGGCACACGCCTGGTGCAGCCCCGCACGGCCGGGGTGAGGATTCGGTGGTACTTTTGAGCGTATGTGGAAAGCCCTTCTCGCCAACCTCCTCGCCGCCGGATCAGCCTTCGCCCAGTTTGACTTGCTCATCACCGGCGCCAAGGTGATCGACGGCACCGGAGCCGCCTGGTTCTACTCCGATATCGGCATCAAGGGTGACACCATCGCGGCCATCGGCCGGCTTACCAGCGCCAAGGCGACCGTGACCATCAACGCCCGCGGACTCACTGCGGCGCCCGGCTTCATCGACGTCCACTCCCACGGCGACCGCGGAATCTTCGCCACGCCCAGCGCCCCGAATTACCTCTACGAAGGCGTCACCACGTTTATCGGCGGGCCCGATGGCTCCTCGCCAATTCCCCTCGCCGCCTTTCTGCAGAAGGTCGCGGCCGCCAAGCCGTCCATCAACTTTGGCTCCATGGTGGGGCAGGGAAGTATCCGCACGCAGGTGCTGGGTTTGGTGAATCGCAAATCTACCCCCGAAGAGTTGGAGCAGCAAAAGGCGATCGCGCGCCAAGCCATGCGCGACGGCGCTTTCGGCCTCTCCACCGGGCTCTTCTACGTCCCCGGTAACTTCACGCCCACCGAAGAGGTCGTCGAGATCGCAAAAGTGGTGGGAGCCCTGGGCGGCTACCATACCTCGCACATGCGTGAGGAAGCCTCGCGCAGCCTGGAGAGCGTGAAGGAGACGATTCGCATCGGCGAAGAGGGCCAACTGCCCACGCAGATCACGCATCACAAGATCATCGGCAAGGCCAACTGGGGGCTCTCCGCGGCGACGCTAAAGCTGGTTGACGAAGCGCGCGCCCGCGGCGTCGATGTGACGATTGACCAGTATCCCTATACCGCTTCCAGTACGTCGCTCAATTCGCTTTTCCAGCGCTGGGCTCTCGAAGGTGGACGCAACGCCGTACTCGAACGCCTGGGCGCGGCCGAGCAACGCGCGAAGGTGAAGGCGGGCATTGTCGACGCCATCACCAATGACCGGGGCGGCGGCGACCCCAAGAACGTCGTGATCGCCAGTTGCGGCTTCGACTCGACGCTGGCGGGCAAGAGTCTGGCGGACCTGACGCGCGCTCGCGGCGCCGAAGTCACCATCGAGAACGCCGCCGAAACCGCGATGCAACTGGAGCGGAAGGGCCCCTGCAGCGCCGTCTACCATGCCATCTCCGAGGAAGACGTCGTCCGCATCATGCGCTACCCCTTCAGCATGATCGTCTCCGACGGCGACATCCCGGTCTTCGGCCAAGCC
>JAIEMJ010000050.1 GCA_019752335.1 Bryobacteraceae bacterium | reverse complement strand
CCCTTGCGGTTGCCACCAGGAGCGCGGCAGAACCACGCCGCCCGACAGACTCATTTTGCGGAATTCCGTTCTTGCCTTACAAAAAGGCATGCAGTCACCAATCTCCGCAAACCACACCAATGCCGGATCGAAGCCCAGCCTTCCTACCCATCAAGAGATCCTGGATATCAAAGCCGCCGCCAACTACCTGGGCGTGTCCCGCTCTCATCTCTCACACATGCTCGCCGGAAAAATACCGGGATTGCCTGCCATTCCACATGTTCGTGCGGGTCGGCGCGCTCTGATCCGGCGCGCGGTGATAGATAACTGGTTGCTGCAACAAGAACACGGGCCAGCCGTCGAGGTCGCCCGATGATACGATCGAATCACCCCGAATCAACGCCTGCGCCTCACAAGGAGGATTCATGAGACGCAGGAGATTTCAGAAAGGCAGCTTGCAGCTTCGCAAGCATGCGGATAGGAGAGTATGGGTGGTTCTTTACTACGACGAACGGGGCGAACGGCGGTATCACACGCTTGGCTTCGCTTCAGAGATGAACAAGGGTCAGGCTGAGGAGAAATGCCAGGTCTTCATGCGCGAGGTCAACGGAGGGGTTCGAAACGCAAGCCCTGTCCGTCCGACCACCGTCATCGAATTCTTGGATGAGACCTACTTGCCGTTCTATCTTGGCAAGTGGAAAGAGTCCACGGCAGGCACGTCCGAGAACCGGATCCGGCATCACATCGGCAAGGAGCTCGGCCGTGAACGATTGATGGATCTGACTCTGGCAAAGCTCCAGAAGTACTTGGAGCAGAAGGCGGCGTCCGGGTTATCCCATAGCGTCGTCGATCACCTTCGCTGGGATCTAACTTCTATGCTCGACATGGCGGTTGCGGAGAGGGTGATTCCGGTGAATCCTGCCGGGTCGCTCTACACACCGAAGTCGGCCAGGCGAAGCGAAAGCCACGCGATGTCCGCTGCGGAAGTTGAGCTTGCGCTGGGAGCGGTTGAACAGCGTGAGAAGGTGATCCTTCGTCTAGCAATCTTTGCCGGGATGCGTCCCGGTGAGTTGCTGGCGATTCAGCGGGATCAAGTGAGCCCGGATGCTTCGGTGATCGAGATTCGGCAGCGAGTTTACCGTGGCAAGTTCGCATCACCCAAGAACGGCCTCGTCCGAAAAGCGGCCATTCCTCCAGACACCGCATCGCACCTCCGCGAGTGGATGGAGAATGCCGTCGAACCGGGGCCGGAGTCGTTCGTGTTCGCCGGCGAGTCGGGCCAACCCTTATGGCGGTCTTCGCTTCTTGAAGATTACATCAAGGCGAAGCTCGATCCGGTAGGACTTGGCTGGGTGAACTTCCAGGTGATGCGGCGTACGCACGCCAGCTTGGGCCATGAAGCCAAAATTGATCCAAAGGTCTCAGCCGACCAGCGGGGCCACGGTATCGGTGTCGCTCTCGATGTTTACACGAAGTCGAGCATGAAGGACCGGGCAGCAGCTGCGAAGCGTTTGGAAGACTCCGTCAAGTCCAAGCCTTCCCAGACCCGCAAGAGGCCGAAGTGATTCTTAATGGAGGGCTATGGAGGGTGTGATTTTGGTGTGCCCGTAAACTATTGAAAATGGAGCGGGAGATGGGACTCGAACCCACGACGTCCAGCTTGGGAAGCTGGCATTCTACCACTGAATTACTCCCGCACTCCTGAAAACAAACGGCCTACCTTGTTCTCAACAACTTAAGCGAGCCCGGCCGAGTCTCCAAAGTCTCTCCAGGCTGCCCATTCTCCCCCTTCCACTCGAAAAGTGGACACCAAAATGGACACCAAATCCAGCCTCAGAATCTGGTCTCGCTGCCGTATTCGTGGGGTCCGCCTTGGTGTCCATTCCTCGCTCAAAAAGGGGATTCAGCAACACTTTAGCACACACCGGACCCTGCGGAGTCGATCGAAGGCGCGGGCACGCCAGCACACGCACCTTGCCAAGTGACGCAGGTTCGAAGCTGCGGAAAGGCCCTGCGCTCGATGAGCTCCGAGGGGTTATCCAGTGCAAACGGCCCACGCCCTTTCATCCTCTTCCAGGAGAACTGTAACCGGCGCTCTCATTGTCACTCGCAGTTCTGGAGCGGCAACTCCTAAAGCGTGGCGTCGCGCAGCTGTCTTTACTGATCCTCCTTATCACGATGATCTTCAGTACGGAGAGCTTGCCCGCCTCTTTCACGCATGGATGGCCCACGACGGTCACTGTCAGGAACCTTGCCGAAAGGACACCGATGATTTGGCCGCGAGGCATCGGTGACTCTTACCGGGATTATGACAGAAAACAGGCGCACATAAATGTTCCCGACTGCCGTGGAACCAGGAAGATGGATCGGTTTGGATCGGTTGATTGGAACTCAGCCGATCCTCGCAGCATGCTGGCTTGCCGAGAATCCTGATTCCACTCATACTCCGTCCGCAGCCTATTTCGCTGGATAGCTCTGGTACACGGTCGAGCGTCCGGTAGCGTCAAACAACATGACTGAGTAAGCCTGAGTTCTTCCAGATTCCATCCCAGGCGAACCAAGTGGCATTCCGGGAACCGCTAGTCCCTTCGCTTTCTGGCGCTCTTTCAGAAGGCGCTGGATCTCTCGGGCAGGAACGTGACCCTCGATCACGTAGCTCTCGATCGCGGCTGTGTGGCAAGAAGCTAGCTCCGTCGGGACGCCATACCTATCCGGCTTGCGTGTGCACATGCGGGACGGGCTTTCCCATACTGCCGAGTGCAACGCCCGTGCAGTTCATGCGGACTACAAACAGTTTTGCTCAGGATGGAATACTCAACAGGAAGAAACGCGCAAAAAGCTCAGTGTGTGGATTTGCCAATGGTTTCGCGGTTGCCTCGAGCGCTGACATCGCCGACCGCTGCGCAAAAATAATCGCGCCAACCAGCGAGAGTACGATCGTTCAATGCCTGCGCCTTGCGGCTTCTCTAGTTCCGCATGTACGAAATCACAGCTGTCCAAATTAGGCGAGCGGGGGAGGAAGAAGCAGGGAAAAAGCTGGGAAACGAGCAGGGAAGGATCCGCCGGCCAAAGTAGTTGGCAAGGATGCTGTCCAAGTTAAGCGCACCCTTGCAGGTGGAGTTGGTGGTCGTGCCAGTCGGCCAGCGCCGGGGGCGGCTGAAAGGGATCGTTGAGCCAGGGAAACAGATCGCGGTAAATAAAGCGCTGCTGGCGGAGCAAGGCGCACAAATTGGACAAGGACCAGCCGAAGGTAGAGCGGAGTTGTAGGTACTTCAGCAACAGCACCGCGATCAGTGCTGTCCAAATTTGAGTCTTCAGTGCGTTGGGCGAAGTTCCCACGAAGGTCTTCACGCGCAGCAACTGCTTCAAGGATTTGAAGAAAGATTCGATTTGCCAGCGGTCCTTGTAGACGGCGGTCACCGTGGTGGCTCCCCAACTCAAGTGGTTGGTGAAGAAAGCCATTTCTTCTTGCTTGTCCTCCACCCACAGCACGGTGAGGCGATACAGCGTGGCATAGTTGCCGGTTTTGGTGCTGGCCCGCAAACGCACGATTTGATCGGAGCGAATGTTGCGATTCTGCGGGACGGTGCGTTCCTCCACCACTTCGTATTGCAGATCGCTCTTGAAGCGTCACGAAAAGACTCCCTGCCGGGTGAGACGTTCCCACCAGTCATAGTCGACATAAGCGCGATCCATCACCACCACGGTGCCGGCGGCCAGCGGCAACTGGCGGGCCACCTGGATGTCGGATGTTTTTCCGTCGGTGATACAGGCGAAGGCGGGCAGGTAGCCGGTGTGATCCAGCAGCAGATGAACCTTCGCGGCTCCTTTGGTGCGTTTGTAGCGGGACCAGTCGAACAGCGACGCGCACAGATCGATGCTGGTGGAATCCAGGCTCACCAGTTTGTTGTGGAAGCGGAACTTCCTGGGCATCCCGGCCACGCCCTCACAGCGTTCGCGCAGTTGGTGGAAGACCGCCTCGTACAACTGCCAGGGGCGATGTTGGTTGGCGTACGCCAAGGTGGAACGAAGCGGAGCGCGTCCCACTCCCAGGTGTTTCAGTTTGCCTTCCGTGGCCGCCAGCCCGCCGCAGATCTCGCGCAAAGACTGCGCTCCGCCGAGTTGGCAAAACAGCATCGCCACAAACTGATCCCAACTGCTGAACCCGCGGGCGTGCCGTTGGGCTTGATGGCGCTGCACCAGCCCTTCAAACTCCAGCCGGGGAAACAACTGCAATAGCTGCGAGAAAATGCTGCATACTCGATTCAAGCGGAGACCTCTACTGTTTTTGGATTGGTTCTTTCCAGGGAACTCAACCCCAAGTATCGGTCCTCCGCCTTTTTCTATTTCGGACAGGTGTGGTACGAAATCAGCGATCTGGTCGGCGAACACTCGGAGCCTCAGGTCGGCACCAGCGCCTTTCTGCCCAGGCCGCTGATTCGCTCGCCTGTTTCAGAATTTCCCATCCATCCTGCAACATAATACCGGCGACGGCGCCGCTCCAGCCCATGCGTGCCTACGAAGGTCCGCCCTTGACAAGAGGGGTTCACCGAAGCTCATCGAACGCCCCAAAGCCCGCCGCTCGGCGCTATTTTCGCGCGGTGAAGTACGACCCCACTACGATTACCGCCGCTATCACCTGAGCGCTTAGTGTTTCAACCGTGGGGAAAACAGAAAACCACAGTCCCATCCAGGGAGGAATTGAGTGCGCCAGCTTGGGAATCGGCGTCGTCGGTAGCCACCGCGCCAACTGCATTTCCTGTGCCTGCTCACCCACCATGACAAGAAGCACGCCTCCGAGCAAAACCCCAGTGAGGACTAACATTTTCCTGTACGGCAAGCGTCGGTGTGCTACGAACGTGAGAGCAGCCACAATTGTTGTAAGAATCAGGCCGACGCAGACGCCGTAAAGCACGGCGGTGCCCCCTAACCTTAGCCGATAACTCTGTAGAAACAGCACAACTTCGAACCCTTCGCGATACAACGAGGTGAACCCAAGTAACGCCATTCCCCACAGCAGGCGAGTCGACGCGCCGTGATCGACCTCCGCTGCCAATAATTCGTGCTTCTTCTGAGTGTGGAGCGAAATCCAACCGGTCCAGTACATTTTATGGAAGAACCAGTTCATGATAATGAGGAGCACGATGATCGCCAGGAGGCCAGTGCCCGCCTGAAGTTCGAGAGCCGGAATGCTATTGCCAAGATCGTTAATAATAGCGACTGCAATCTGCCATGTGATCAGGGTCGCGATAAAGGCTATGGCCGCTCCGGCGGCGACCGCACGAACGTGGCTCTCCCGAGAAGCCATGCCTGCGGTGATCGCAGAGAGCACCAATACGCACTCCAACCCTTCTCGGAAAACAAGCACTCCAACATTCAGAACTGCCGTTGTTGATCCTTCCTGAGCAGCCGTCGGATCGGGGCTTCCGCCAGAAGTGAACGCCTGCCAAATCATGACGGCAAGAACCAGGAGCGCCGATGCCACTAGAACGGAATGTAAGGCGAAACGGCTGGTCTCCTTTCCATGTGAACTCCTGGTGTCGCCTTGCGTTTGCTCCGCGATTGAACCGTGATTGGTCATAGACTCGCGATCCGCCTCAAAATCTCGCGGTCAAGCCAACACGCACTGCACGGGGAAAGCCAGGAGTGATGTTCGTGTTGCTCTGCGCGTTGATGTAATACGTCTTGTCGAACAGGTTTTCCACGTTCGCCTGAAGACGGACTCTCTCGGTAAGAGAGAAAAACACCGCAGCATCGGCACGAGTGTAGCGCGGCAATACAACGGTATTGTCGATGGCCGCATACATGTCGGACCGATTCAGAATCCCCAGCCCGGCGCCCAATCTCGGCAGGATCTGGTAGTTGTTCCACAGGGAGAATGTGTTGTGGGGAACCTGCGCCACCTGAGCGCCCGCCCGCGCGGCGGTAGTGGCGCTAGTAACAAATGCGTCCTGGTAGGCGTACCCTCCAGCGACCTTCCATCTACGCGTGATGCTCCCGTTCACGCCGATTTCGAAACCGTTGGTTCTCTGGCTGCCCGTCTGAACAATCCGCGTTGGATCATTGGGATCAGTCGATCGAGTATTTGTGCGGTCCAAACGGTAGATTGCCGTCGTGAGTGAAAGATAGCGTACGATGTCCCACTTCGCGCCCAGTTCATAGTTGCTGAACCTCTCCGGTTTGACTTGCTGAGTAATCGTCGTCAGCGAAGAAAACTGATCCCCGGAGCTCGGCAGATAGGAAACGCTATAGCTGCCATAGATCGAAAGCGGCGTAATTGGCTTGAACACGATTCCCGCGCGAGGCGACACCAGGCGATCGATGCGGCGCAAGTTGTCAGAAGTACGATTGTTGTGATATTGCAAATCGAAATAATCGAACCGAACACCAGCGATCACCTGAACGTATCGAGAGAGCTCCATCTGATCCTGCACGTAGGTCGCGGCCAGATTGGTCCTGAGATGATTGTCCGCATCGGTAGCGCTCTGGCGAAAGGTCACCGGAGTGCTGATTGTCGGATTCGCATAGGGCACTGAAATGGAGGTAGCGGTGTTATTGAAGTAGCCTGTGTTCCGAAAATTATCTGTAAGCTGCCGGCCAACTTCAGCACCGCCCAGGAGCGTGTGTCGAATTCGGCCCGTAAAGATCACATAGCTGAGGTCTGTTTGGTTGAATATATTCAGTCGCTTGGTTGCGTTGTTGTATGCGGATAGGGCAACCTGGCTCTTGTCGGTGGTAACTGCTCCCGGCACGAAATTCTGATAGATCTTGTCATAACCACCCGCGAGCGTGCGGTTTCGAATATTCAAGCCGCCCGCCTGGTGTTCGATTGTCGCCGACCCCAGATTCACGAGCGCCCTGACGTGGCTATCACTCGGATTCCCGAAATACGTCGAAATGGGAGTATCGGCCGGGCGGTTCTGAAACGATGGGATACCGCGGTCGGCAGTCCGGTTATCGCGAAAATGTTCATAGCCGAGGGTGATCTTCGTCTGTTTCCCGGCCGCGACGGTGAGAGTCGGATTGATTCCGTACCTCTCCAGGCCGACATACTTTCGGAAGGTATCGGAGTTTTCGTACATACCGTTCAGGCGTAAAGCGATCTTGTCGTTGAATGGCTGGTTCAGGTCCGTCGCGAGCCGTTTGTTGTTGTAGGAGCCACCTTGCAGTGTTATTTCGCGCAGAGGTGTGAACCCAGCCTCCTTCGTCACGCGATTGATCACGCCGCCACCACCGCCGCGGCCGAAGATCATTGCGTTTGGCCCCTTAAGGGCCTCCACGCGTTCAAGGTTGTAGAGGTCGCGGTAATACTCGACATCGTCACGTAGGCCATTGACGAAGAAATCGGCGGACGAAGTATTGCCCCGGATGATCACGGTGTCGCGCGCGTTGTCCCCTGCGTGAGTGCCGATGCCAGGGACATAACGGAGCACGTCGCCAATGCTCATCATCATCTGGTCCCTGATCAACTCTCGCGTAACGACGGTGATTGATTGGGGGACATCGCGCAACGGGACGAGCGTTTTCGTCGCGGTACTCGTTGCCGACGTTAAATAGCCTGAGCTCTCCGTGACCGTAACCGTGCTACTCACGGGAGCTAGTTGCAACACAATGTCGGGAAGCTCGGAACCGCTCCCTGAAACGGTGACAGTTTGAGAGGCGTCTACGAACCCTTCCTTTACAATTTTGAGTTCGTATCGCCCCGGCACGATCTGCGCCAAAAACAATCCGCGCTGATCGGTTAGCAGCTGCCGGGTGCTTCCGGCTTCGGGAATGAGAGTGACGTGCGCACCCATGATCGGAGCACGGGTCGGATCGAGAATCTTTCCCTGAATTGAAGACAACTGAGGCTGGGCCTGACAGAGCACCCCTCCTCGAAACGCAAAAAGCGCGATGAAACAAAACAGCTTCCACGTGAACCATGAATTGGGTTTCGAGAATCGATTTGCGGCCATAAAAAACTTTGCTCTCCTTGTAAAGATCCCGGCCAACGCCCTTACAATGAAGAGGTCGCCAGCCTTCGGGTTGTCGATCGCCAGGTTTCCACGGTGCTTCTCTCAAGTTCGCCGTGGAAACCTGTTTTTGCTTACAGTTCTAGTGATTTCGAGGCAGCTACTGCCGCCAGCTCGGTCTCCTTCGGTATCTCAACTTCACGCCGGCAAGACCGGCACCGGCCTCCGACTTCCAAGCGGGTCACGCGGACCTCAAAGCCAGACTGGTCCGAGATCTCGCTTTTTAGCCGCTCAAACAGGGCACTCGAAAACTCCTCAATTCGACCACACTGAAAACACGCGAGATGGACATGATCCCGGCGTGTCTTGGCCTCGTAGTAGTGCTTCTCGCCCTGCAGGTGCATCAGATCCAACTCATCAATCAGCCGAAGCCGTTTCAGGAGTTCGATCGTTCGGTAGACCGTCGCGCGATCAATATTCGGCTCCTTCTGTCGAGCCAATTCCAACAGCGAAGCGGCGTCCAAATGCCGTTGAGCACCCTGAATGATTTCGACAAGGACCCGACGTTGTGCGGTGAGTCGAACGCCCTTCGCTGCAAGCTCATCTAACAGCGAACGGCGTTCGAAAGGGCAGATTTCCGTACTAATACAAGTTGCGACTTGGTCGCAGAAAACTGCATGACGACAAGAACCACTTGCGACGCAGTCGCAATTTAGCGAACTAAGCACCATATTCAAAGGACTACGCTTGACCAGATTAGGCGATGGAGTCGCCGGTGTCAAGCATTTTCAGCAACTGGGTTGCAACTAGAGCCCCCGTAAAGCGTCGCCACTTTGAAGACCCGTGTTCAGTTCCGCAATCCAACACGCCGTGACGCCTTAGCCTGTTTCAGAATTTCCATCCACCCTGCAACATAATACCGGCGACGGCGCCGATCCAGCCCATGCGTGCCCACGAGGGTACGCCCTTTCGCTTCTGGGATGATAAGAAGGGAGTAGGAACTCGAGACCTTTCGGAGTGCGATGTTATGACGACAGAAGAGTATAATTCGCACCATCAGCATGCGGTTAGCAGAACGATGCATTTAGTTGGCATTCCGATCATTGTAGGTGCTGCTGCCCTTGCCTTATGGCCATCTCGGCCACCCTTCGGAGTTCTACGGATTTCTGCACTTGCGAGGTGCGCAGGCGGGTGGGTGCTCCTTTTCGTGCGACATGCGATCGAGGGCAACCGCCCAGCCATCCTCAGTAGACCGGCTGCACTCTGGGAATGGTTACAGTGGTGGTTCGGTAGGATTGCTTCAGTCGCGAGCGGGCGCCGTTCATAGCTGCGATCTTGGCATGCTAATTGCACGGGAGTATCTAGAGGTACTTCTTCCATGGCAAACGGCACACGGTTGCTTACTTTTCTGGCTGGTGTCGAGACGTTTGACGCGCTCACGCATGCCTACCTGAGCATGACCAGGACGAGCGTCCCGCATCCGGCGGAATTGCTCGGTATCAAAGTCACTCCCAAGTTTCACGCGGTTGCGGCCATCGTGAATGGCGCTATTGCCGCAGGCTTGGGTGCCCGCGCGTTGACGACGCGCGCTTGAAGGCAGCGTTACAGCGGCGGGGCGACCGGTAAGACTTGCCGCCTGGCGGCAATTCAGTACAAGCCGATTTGCAACGATGTTTACTCTCCCACAAGCCGCCCCGTGTACAAAATCTGCCGGGACTGCGCATGAACAATCTGGTCGGCAAACAATCGCAGTCTTGGATCGGCGGCAGTGCCTTCCGCTTGCTTCGACATCCCAATTGCGCCGTCGTGGTGAAAGATCATCACGTTTACGAACTGCAAATCGAACTCGGACGCTTGCAAACTGCCTAGAGTGCAGTTGGGAAAGGTGCCGGGGATTCCGACCAGGACGCCGTCCGGATGCGTAGCTTAGCTAAGCTAGCGCACCACGCCAACGATCGAATCCGAACAATCCGGGCGACCGAAGAGCGCAACAAACCTTCCCTTCAGCGATCCCACGGGGTCCACGCACAACGATGTCGATCGAGCGCGAGGTATCGTCCACACAGCCACGATTAGCTTGCGCCTTTCTTTCGTATACTGGACGGTTAACCAGATGCTGCAAGAGGCCCGCTTTTTCAAAATCGTCGAGACGTATCGGGAAGATCGGGAGGCCGTATATGACACCTGGTTCGTGAACAGCGCCGAACGGCTCAAGGCGTTTTGAAGCGTTCGGCGGGGTGTCGAGCAGGTTGTCGAGGAAATCCGATTGGGCAAGTTCGGCAACGACTTCAAAGGTTCATCGCTCGAATTTGTCATGAACTGCATCACGGAGCAGAAGCAGGTTTTCGAAGGCGCGGCGCATGCCTTCTACTGGAAACCTAAGCTCCGGATCCCGGATATTTACGAGAACGGTACGAACCAGCGGGCTTTCGGGCAATTCCTGGAGAACTGTCTAGCGGCGTCGCGCGACGATCAATTGGTTCGGGAGATCGTACGTTTAGCGGACCTCGACATCAAGGGATTAGGGCCGGCGGCGGCCAACATTCTTTACTTTCTACACCCGACATTAATCCCTCCATCGAACACTGCCATGCTCAACGGTTTCAACCTTCTGTTCGGAACAAGGAACAAGCTTGGGTCCTGGTCGAGCTATCTAGACATGAGGGAAGCCGTGATCAGTACCAACGAGCAGTTCCGGAGTGTTCTTTCGAAGGATCTTGGAGCCATTTCGGGTCTTCTTTTCGAGATCGGTACGGGAAAACTGGTTTTGGAGGAAAATGCCGAGTTCGTCCTGGAAAGAAGCCGCGCTAAGTTGGAAGGTCTGTGGAGGCGCCGTCATCTCCAAGTGGAGGAGGACCGAGCGCAGGACCACGCGCACACTCAGATGCAATACCTCCTTTGCAAGATCGGGCGTGCTCTCGGTTACGACGTCTTCGCGGCAGTGAACGATCGAGGCCGGCGTTTCGGGGACAATCAACTTTCTGAGTTTTGTATTCCATGCCTGCCCCAACTCGGCTTGGGCGATGATACCGCGGCGACTATCCAATTGATCGATGTTCTATGGCTCGACAAAACCACGCAGAAGATCGTTTGCGCCTTTGAAGTCGAGAAGAGCACGTCAATCTACTCGGGTATCCTGAGGCTGAGCGATTTGTCGTTTTCACTACCGGATCACCAAACGAGACTATGCCTGGTGGCGCCCAATGGCCGAGAAAGGGAGGTGTTGGCGCAACTAAAACGTCCTTCGTTTCTGACGTCAAATCGGCCACATCTTTGTTACCTGCTCTTCTCGGATCTGGCCGAGCACTGTGATGCAATTTGCCGGTTTGGCGCCGATCATCGCGTGCTCGACAAGATTGTGAAGACGGTTGCGCCGGTCGGAGACTAACGAGGATCGGGCTGAACATCCGTCCCTGCAGCCTCTGGATGGTTTATACTGGCAGCGATTACTTTTTGGGAGAATCTCTCCACCGAGGAAGGCAATGAAGCTCTTGAGATTACTGGTCGTTTTCCTGTTTGCTGCCACATTCGTTCTGCACGCGCACGTGACTGTGCGGCCACAGGTATCGACCGCAGGGGCGAATGAGAAATACACGATGCGCGTACCCACGGAGCGCAATATTCCCACGGTACGCGTGGAAGTTGAATTTCCCTCCAACATCGAGCTTTCGTCCTTCGATCCGAAACCTGGATGGGAGATCGTTTATAAGAAAGATGCTTCCGGCAAAATTACGGGCGCAACATTGAGTGGTTCAACCATTCCGCCGCGCGAGGCCGCCGAATTCAGCTTTGAATCGCGGAATCCTCGCGAGGAGACGAAGCTTGTGTGGAAGGTGATTCAGGTTTACGAGGATGGAAGCCGGTCGGAATGGACCGGGCCCGCCGGATCGCGTTCACCAGCGCCTGTAACCACCGTCAAGGCATCCGACAATAAGCAATAGCCACATCAGTCGCGTTATGCTTGCAGCGAGTTCGGAACTGTTCTTTTGAATCGGTCCGCCGTCAGTGGAATCAATGCCAGCGCCAGGATCACCAACGCCGTCCATTGGGCGTTCTTAAGGCCGAGCGCGACGATAGGCACGTCTCCCCGCACGAAAAACAAAAAGAAGCGCAGGAGACTGAACAGGATCAGATACGACAGGAACAGATGGCCGTCGCGTAACTTCCCGCGCAATTTGAGTAGAATCGCGGCGATAACGAAATCGCCAACCAACTCGTAGAACTGGGTGGGATGGCGGCTGAAGCCGTCCACTGGCGCATAACTGTCGGGATGCGTGTAGAGAACTGCCCAAGGCATTTTGGTTGGCGTTCCAAAATCCATGCCGGCCAGCCCGCAACCGATACGCCCGATCGCAGCTCCGATGGGTATCGCTGGAGCGAACAGGTCCGCGACGCGTGAGAATCGAAGCCCGTGCCGGCGTGTATGTAAAAAACCGGCGAGCGTCGCGCCTCCGAGGCCTCCAAAAAAGGCCAATCCTCCCTGCCAGACGGCAAGGATGCGCCAGGGCTCACGGACATACATGCCGAAATCGTTCTGCGCGATGAAGTACAACCGGGCCCCGGCAATCGTGCCGAGCAGGACCCAAATCAGAAGGCTATCGATGCGATCGCGAGAAATGCCGTACTTCGGGGCCCACCGGCGTACTAGTATTACTACGTTAAGTATTGACAACAACATGGAACGGGCGTTATGTTTGGGCATGACAGACGCCCAAGTGGAGCGATGCCGGAAACGCTTGGAGCAGTTTCTGGTGGATCTCCTGGCGCCGTTGGGGCGCAGCGAGCGGCGGCACTGGGGATCGGTTTACGTGCGCGGCCTGCTGTTGGACGGTGAGCGGAAGTCCGTTGAACCTATGGCCAGGCGGCTGCCAGATGGCAATGAGCAGGCGATGCAGCAGTTCGTGGGACAGAGTCCCTGGGACTGGAAGCCGGTGTGGGAGCGGCTGGCACTACGGATGGTCCGTGAGTTGGAGCCGGATGCGATATGGGTGATTGACGATACCGGCTTTCCGAAACAGGGCGAGCGTTCGGTGGGAGTGGCGCGTCAGTACTCCGGGACGTTGGGCAAGACGGCAAACTGTCAGGTCGCGGTAAGCCTGCATGAAGTCTGCACTGAAGGAACAGCGGTGTTGAGTTGGCGGCTCTATTTGCCGGAGAGTTGGGCCAATGACCGGCAACTGCGCGCGGAAGCCGGGATCCCGGAAGATGTGAAATTTCAAAAGAAGTGGGAACTGGCTTGGGAGATGATCGACCAGGCGCGGGGGTGGAATCTGGCGGACCGGATCGTTGTGGCGGATGCTGGGTACGGAGATGTGACGGCCTTTCGAGAAGGGCTGGAAAGCCGCGAACTTTGTTACGCGGTAGGCGTGCAATCGAATACCGGCGTATGGATGGAACCGCCTCGGCCACGCAAATTGAAACCGAAGCAGACGGGGCGTCCTCCCAGTGCCTTGCACTATGGAAAGCAGCGGCCAGTCTCAGCCAAAGAGGCTGCCCGGCAAGCGCAGGGATGGAAGAGAGTTCGCTGGCGGGAAGGCAGCAAAGGCTGGCTGGAGTCGCGCTTCTGGGCAGGCCGCGTGCAACCGTCCCACGGATTTCACGAGGGTCGTGAGCCAGGCAAAGAGATCTGGCTGCTGGTCGAGTGGCCCGGCACAACTGCGGAGCCAACGAAGTACTTCTTCTGTGATCTGCCTGCCAGTTACAGTCTTCGTCGACTGGTACAAGTCGCCAAAGCCAGATGGAAAATCGAGCAGGATTACCAACAGCTCAAGGAGGAACTCGGCCTGGATCATTATGAAGGCCGCAGCTGGAGCGGCTGGCATCACCACGTGACGCTCGTCATGCTGGCCCACAGTTTCCTGACCCTGGAAACCCTGCGCAACAAAAAAAACTTCTGGGTGGACCCTGCCGAGGATGCGTCGTGAAATTCAGCGGTTGCTGTGCACCTGGACAGGATCGTGCTGCTACTGCGGCGCCTTGGTTCGGGCACCATAACATCCTTTTTCCAATACTTAACGTAGTAATACTAGCAGGCTGTTGAAAAACTCGCCCAGCGCGTGACGTTTGCATTTCTGGGATCGTCATAACGATATGCGTGGAGATGATCGGCGAGACAACGAGTTGTTTTTGTATGGATCACTGGAAGAGCGGGTGCCGGAGAAGCATCCGTTGCGGCCGATTCGGGTGATGGTGGATGCGTCGCTGGAGTCGATGAGCGGACGGTTTGAGGAAATGTATGCGAAGGCGGGGCGGCCGTCGATTGCGCCGGAGCGGTTGTTGCGAGCGCTGCTGTTACAGGCGCTGTATTCGATCCGCAGTGAGCGGATGTTGGTGGAGCAGTTGGAATACAACCTGTTGTTCCGATGGTTCGTGGGCTTGAACATGAGCGAACCTGCCTGGAATCACGCGGTGTTTTCGAAGAATCGCGAGCGGCTATTGGCAGGCGATGTGGCGCATGAGTTATTCGCTTGCGTGGTGGAACAGGCGCGGGCGTTGAAGCTGTTATCGGATGAGCACTTCACCGTGGATGGCACGTTGATCGAAGCGTGGGCATCGCACAAGAGCTTCAAGCCGAAAGACGGCGACGATGA
>JAIEMJ010000037.1 GCA_019752335.1 Bryobacteraceae bacterium | reverse complement strand
AGGAGCGCCGCTGGAAGGCCTTTCCCGGAAACATCCCCCAAGACCAACGCCACTTGGCCCTGCTGGGTGGAGAACACGTCATAGTAGTCTCCCCCGACCTCATAAGCGGGTAGGCACTGCGCCGCGAACCCAAACCGATCAAACACTGGGCTCTGACGGGGGAGCAATCTCTGCTGGACCGTGCGCGCCAAGGCAAGTTGATCCTCCAGTTCACGGCCCCTCAAGTAGCTCGGCAAACGGGCGAAAACCACCGCCATCGAAATCAGGAGCGCGAGCGCGGAGCCAGCGCTTATGGCCAGATTCCGCTGCAACGCTCCGAACAGCACATCCGGTCCACGCGTAGCCACCGCCATTTCTGCCACATTAAAGCTTGAGCGGCCGGACCATCCCAGTTGCGTCCCACCCTTTTGCTGCTGGTTCTTGAGCCGGTATTGGAGCGGCAACGTGACGACCAGAACATCGCCAGCCGGAGTCGAGCGGATCTCCGCCGTGCTGTGTGCCCGCCCTTCCGAGAGTGCTGCAACGGCCTCAAGCGCAACAGCGGGCCCGTAGACGCTTCCACTTTGCGCGAGGATTTCGCCCTGGGCATCAACAATCCGAAGCCACGCAATCTGGCCAGCCCGTTCTTCGCAGATCTCCTCGATGAGATCGCGGAGCCGCTCCTTGGTTTCGATATTCAACCGGCGCGCCCGGTTTTCGAGGAGCGACAAGTGCTGGCCTGCCTGCCAACTGAGATGCTCGCGCACGAGATGGCGGGTGACGTACCGATAAGTGAAAATGCTCTCGACGAGAAGTGCCACGCCTAGCAAGAAACCTGCGGCAACCGCCGCCGAGAACCATTTGAAACGATATCTTCTCATTCGCACACTTCATGAGCCCTGAAAACGCCGCTCCCGTTTGGGTCTGCCGGCTCGGAGGAATGCTGGCCGCCCGCAACCCGCGGCTGTATGGCCCGGAGGTGGCTCATGACGCAGGAAAGAGCCGCGACGGGAGCCAAGCGGGTGATCGGTGGAATCCGCTCGAGCAGTGGTGCGCGAGCTGAGAGGGAAGAACGCCTGATCTCACTTCCTGGCTCTCGCTTCAGTCGGCTCATGCAAATTCTCATTGCAACTCAGTGTCCAGATCCGAAACGCGCGAATTTTCCACACCCGAGTTGCGGCACGGAGGGCGGAATGGACTGCAACTGCGCAATTTGAGGCAGTGTCGAAGTTCCACCTTTACCCCTGCCGCAACGTCCGTGCCTGCCTCCGCGACGGCGTTTCGACCCCTCGGACCAGTTCGGCGCGGTAAACAAGTACCAGTTCCACTCGGAATCCGCACCAACTTGCTCGCAGTGGTGTTCCATGGTGCTTCCCTGGTCGTCCGAATTGCTCATGGGCGCCGCCACCGGCGTTGTTGTCACCTCCGTGCATCACTGGTGCGTGCGTGCCACAAGCGTCGGGCTTCGCGACCCTCGTCTCAGCCAGCCCATTTCCATTCACGGATTTCTGGCATGTCGTCCCCGTACTCAGCGATGTACTGCTTGTGTTCGATCAGTTTGTCTCGCACGAACTGTTTGAAGTGCCCGCCAATACGCTGGAACCTTGGCACGCGGTCGACCACATCCTTCGCCAGATGAAAGCGGTCAAGATCGTTTAGAACAGCCATGTCGAACGGGGTTGTGGTGGTTCCTTCCTCTTTGTAACCGCGTACATGCATACTGCCGTGATGTGATTGGTCCTCCGGTAGGTCAGGCGATGAATGAGCCAGGGATACCCGTGATACGCGAAGACGATTGGCTTGTCCGCTGTGAATAGGGAGTCGAACTCGCTATCCGAAAGACCATGCGGATGTTCGGTCGTGGGCTGAAGGGTCATCAAGTTCACCACGTTCACCACGCGGATTCTGATGTCGGGGAAATGCCGGCGCAATAGATCGACCGCAGCCATGGTTTCGAGGGTCGGGACATCCCCCGCGCAGGCCATTACGACATCCGGCTCACCGCCTTGATCGTTACTGGCCCAACCCCAGATCCCTATCCCTGAGGTGCAATGCCGGACGGCCGCTTCCATGTCGAGCCACTGGAGCGCTGGCTGCTTACCCGCCACGATTACATTTACATAGTGGCGGCTGCGCAGGCAGTGATCCGTTACGGATAGCAAGGTGTTGGCGTCGGGCGGCAGGTAGACACGAACAATGTCCGCTTTCTTGTTCACGACATGATCGATGAAGCCCGGGTCTTGATGGCTGAAGCCGTTGTGATCCTGACGCCAGACGTGCGACGTCAGCAAGTAGTTCAGCGAAGCGATCGGCCGCCGCCACGGAATTCCCCGCGAGACCTTGAGCCACTTTGCATGCTGGTTGAACATCGAGTCGACAATATGAATGAACGCCTCATAGCAAGAGAAGAAGCCGTGACGGCCAGTGAGCAAATAGCCCTCGAGCCAGCCTTGGCACATGTGCTCGCTCAATACTTCCATCACTCGGCCTTCGGGAGAAAGATGTTCGTCCGTAGGAAGGATCCGCGCGTTCCACGAACGGTCGGTCGCTTCGAATAACGCGCCAAGCCGGTTTGAAGCTGTTTCATCCGGTCCTACGATCCGGAAGTTCTTCGACTCCTCATTCAGTTTCATCACGTCGCGCAAAAATTCGCCCATCACTCGCGTCGCTTCTGCCGATACAGTGCCGGGCTTGGAAACCTCCACGGCGTAGTTTCGAAAGTCAGGCATGGCAAGGTCCTTGAGTAGCAGGCCTCCGTTGGCGTGTGGATTCGCACCCATGCGGCGAGCGCCTTTCGGCGCCAGTGCCGCCAGCTCCGGGATCAGAGCACCGTTGCCGTCGAAGAGTTCCTCTGAACGGTAGCTTCTCATCCACTGCTCAAGCAGCAAGAGATGCTCGGGATTCGTGCGTACTTCCCCGAGAGGAACTTGATGCGAACGGAATGTCCCTTCTACTGGCTGACCGTCGACGAGCTTGGGGCCGGTCCAGCCCTTAGGAGTGCGGAGGATGATCATGGGCCACTTTGGCCGTCTGGTGGCCTCGCCGTCGCGGGCGTCGCTCTGAATTTGACGGATCTCGACCAGCACGGCGTCCAGGGTTGCCGCCATAACCTGGTGCATGGCTTCAGGCTCTTCTCCTTCCACGAAGTGAGGCTTGTATCCGTAACCCTTGAAGAGATCCGCGAGCTCTTCATGATCGAGGCGAGCAAGTACGGTGGGCCCGGCGATCTTATAGCCGTTCAAGTGCAAGACGGGGAGAACGGCCCCGTCCCTCGCTGGATTCAAGAACTTGTTCGAGTGCCAACTGGCCGCCAGTGGTCCTGTTTCGGCCTCGCCGTCCCCGACTACACAGCAGACCAGCAGATTGGGATTGTCGAAGGCGGCACCGTAGGCGTGCAGCAGGGAGTAGCCGAGCTCTCCTCCTTCGTGGATCGAGCCGGGTGTCTCGGGCGCGACGTGGCTCGGAATGCCGCCGGGAAATGAAAACTGCCTGAAAAGTCTTTTCATCCCGTCGGTATTGTGCGGAATGCTGGAATAGAACTCGCTGTAGGTGCCTTCGAGGTAGGTGTTGGCAACGAGGCCGGGTCCGCCATGCCCGGGGCCTGTGACGTAGATAACATTCAGACCGTCGCGCTTGATCACGCGGTTGAGATGCGCGTAGATGAAGTTCAACCCAGGCGTCGTACCCCAGTGGCCGAGCAGCCGTGTTTTTACATGCTCTGGCTTTAGGGGCTCCTTGAGCAGAGGGTTGTCGTAGAGATAGATCTGCCCCACCGATAGATAGTTCGCAGCACGCCAATAGGCGTCCAGCTTGCGCAGTTCATCCATAGAAAGCGAGTTGTTTGAAGCCCCGGTCAGATTGGCAACCATTTCGGTCATTCGGTAATCCTCTCTTGATTTCTTCACTTCGCGACCAGGACGACGACTGACCGGGGCCCGACTGTGTAGTAGTTCTCTCGAACGAGGAAGCTGCTTTCC
Source organism: Bryobacteraceae bacterium (assembly GCA_019752335.1). Lineage (GTDB taxonomy): Bacteria > Acidobacteriota > Terriglobia > Bryobacterales > Bryobacteraceae > JALHNI01. The sequence goes on along the minus strand of JAIEMJ010000037.1, from coordinate 13,785 downwards.
TCTTGGTCTGAGATATCTTCGGGGGACTCCAGGGTCGTATCGATGAACCGGAGCCAAAAGCGATTGGCAATCGCTGGCAACTCGAATTTGTGCTCCTCCCAGTGTGCGTTGGCAATCAAATAGATGCGGTCCTCGATACCATTTTCATCGTGTCGCAGAAGATGCATCGCCAACGATCGAGAATGCCACGACCAGTCCGGCTGCCCGAGCTTTACGCCATTCCACTCGATACGGGGACAACACGGGAGCGGAACGAAGCTAATCCGCCGCAACGCCGCATGCTGTCGGCGAAACGCAATGAGTAGCCGGAAGAAGCGGAACAGATCGGCGTTTCTTTCAGTCAGAGACCAATCGATCCAACTCAGGGCATTGTCCTGGCAGTAGGCGTTGTTATTACCTTCTTGGGTCCTGCCCAACTCATCTCCGGCCAGGATCATGGGCACACCGTGCGCCATCAGGAGAAGGGTCGCCATGTTTTTTACTTGCCGGCGGCGAAGCCGAAGTATCTCTGGTGAATCCGTCAACCCTTCCGCGCCGCAGTTCCAGCTGAGGTTGTCATTTGCCCCGTCCAGGTTGTTCTCTCCGTTCGCCAGATTGTGTTTTTCGTTGTATGACACCAAATCTGCCAGCGTAAATCCGTCGTGGCACGTGACGAAGTTGATGCTGTGATAGGGCTGGCGTTCACTCGCCTGGTAAAGGTCAGGACTGCCGCATAGTCGTGTAGCCAGGACGGAGACCATCCCCGGGTCTCCTCGTACGAACCTGCGCACGTCATCCCGAAACCGGCCGTTCCATTCCGCCCAGCGGCCCCACGCAGGAAACGTCCCGACCTGATACAAGCCGGCGGCGTCCCAAGCTTCGGCAATCAACTTGGTGTTGGCAAGGATCGGGTCAGCCGCCAAGTTCTCCAGCAGTGGTGGATTGACCAGGACCGCGCCGTCCCGCCCCCTTCCAAGGATGGATGCCAGATCAAACCGGAATCCGTCCACGTGCATTTCGGTAACCCAGTATCGGAGGGCGCAGAGGATGAGATCCCGTACAACTGGATGGTTGCAGTTCAGGGTATTGCCGCAGCCGGAGTAGTTCAGGTAATCACAGGTCGCGCGATCGAGCATGTAATAGACTACGTTGTCGATACCGCGAAACGACAGCGTTGGACCGAATTCATCTCCCTCCCCGGTGTGATTGAAAACTACGTCAAGAATGACCTCGATCCCGGCCGAGTGGAACGCCTTTACCATTGTTTTGAATTCCCGTACGGGTTCGGTATTCACAGGATCGGCACGGTATGAGTTCTTTGGCGCGAAAAACGATATCGGGTCGTAACCCCAGTAGTTGACCAGTCGCTCGCCGGTGAGAGGATTCACGCGTTCGGGCCGCATGTCGGCGAACTCGTGCACCGGGAGAAGCTCGACTGCGTTGACGCCGAGTTCCTTGAGGTACGGTATCTTCTCAGTCAGCCCGAGAAACGTGCCGGGGTGCTCAGTCGCGGACGAGGGGTCCTGGGTGAACCCGCGGACATGCAATTCGTAGATCACCGCGTCTGCCAGGGGGAGGTTGAGCGGCTGGTCGGATTCCCAATCGAAAGTGTCGCTCGGAATCAGGGCGTGCGGTGTTGCCTGAATGCTCACCGCCTTTGCGTAGGGATCTAAGAGATCGAGGTGAGGTGTGAAACGGTGAACACGAGGCTCGGAGTACGGAGTTCTCTCCATGCGATAAGCGTAGTGGGCACCTTCAGCAAGACCACGGACCAGCACGTGCCAGATATCACCCGTCCGATTCAATCGGGGATCGAGTGCTAGTTCCACACCATGCCCATGGTCCCCAGGACCGAAGATCCGCAGCGTCACCCCAGTGGCGTGCCTAGAGAAGATCGCGAAATTGATTCCGATAGGTTGTGGTGTAGCCCCAAGTGGCAAGGGCGCACCTCTGCTCGCCTGTAGGGCCTGCCGTTCGGCCTCCCGTTTGTCGTGCAATGTGGTCTCTCCGCGTTCCATGGTTTGACCAGCGGTTCTTAACGCTGCCACAGGATCTGCTTCGCTTCCATTGGAACGAATGCAACTCACCGTCTCAGATCTCCTGCGCATGCGGTCCCCTGAGGACAGGCGCCGACTTGGAATTCGCGTTGGATGGGTCCCATCCGCCCGTCGTCCTGAGGACACGCCTTGCCAGCGTAATTCTCCCGGAACGGCCAGACATGCTTCGCGATCCAGCGTAGACGGTCCATTCGGAAGCTACCTTTCCTGAGACGCCGGAGAGCTGCCACTCTCATCGCTCACGTCGATAGTGCAGTTGAGCGTTCCGAGCGAGTTCCGCACATGTCCGAGACACTCCTCCTCGAACTCCGGCCCGCTTGGGTTGCAGCACCATCTGCCGTCGACAACAAACTTGTACTCGTGTCGCCCGGGAGTGAGCGGGATTATGGCGATCCAGGACCCGTCAGAATCGCGCTCCATCCGCATGGTGCTCGGATTCCAGTCGTTGAAGCTGCCCGCCAAAAAGACTTCCCGCGCCTCGGGGGCCTGAATCCGGATCGCCGTCTCCTTCGGTGCCACTTGTCTCTGTTTTTTCATCTGGAGTGTCTCCTTTCATCTCTGGTGATATGCACGCAGACAGCCAGGGTGAGCGCCCTCAACAGCCGCCGTTCCCATGGCTGGCGCTTCGGCGAGCGAACAGTTTGTCCGAAATTCGGCACCGACAGGACGGTTTCGGGCAACGACCGTTTCAGAGGCCCACCCCTACCAAACGACAACCCCGCCTCTGGGATTCGCCCGAGCCATACACTACCCAGTCATGCAGAAGAAGAGAATGGAGGACCACGAGATTTCCGCGCGGAAACGATGGACCAACCCTCTCGGGCGCGGGCGCTACTGGCGGTACTGAGGGTTGAGCCCACTACAATGTCAAGCTCACGGTCCGCTTCATCCAGATCGCCCGCGGCATCTACACTCGGGCTCATGCCAAAGGGCCGAGTGTCTACTTGATCCTGGCATATAACGCGTACACCGCAGTGGCGCGACGTGGTTCAGGTCGTTGTGGTCTTCGGCGTGGTCGTCGCCTTCCGGCGACCACAAAGTTTAGGTCGCGAGACAACGCATCAACGGAACCGATGGAACTCAGGCAGCACTGCCTCAAATTGCACCGTCACACTTCTGGCGATGCCGCCATTCGGGAGTTTCGGAGCTTGGATGCTGAATTGCAGTAAAGAGATCTGTATGAGCCGGTTGAAGCGAGAGCCAGAAAGCGAGATCAGACCTACTTCCTTCACAGCCCGCGCCAGTCCACGGGCTTGGTCCTCTGATCAGCGCCTCGCTCCCGCACGGCGCTTTCCCCGCGCGAGCCAGGGGCCATCCTCCGGGCCCTTCACGCCGGGGCTGCGGGCGGCTGGTCTTCCTCCGAGCCGGTCGCCCTCGTTCTTCTCGCAATGCCTTGTATGACTGCAAAGACCTCTTTTTTCGTGCTTCCCGCTCTCGTTGCCGCGCCGGTGTCGACGCGCAAATGCCGCGCCATGCGCTTGAGTTGACCGTCAAAGACCAAGCAAGGCGGCGGAGTCCATTGCCCGAAACGCGCCACGGCTGGCCTTTAATGGTCCATGATCGCCGTCTCCCTCGGTGCCACTTGTCTCTGTTTGCATTCGGAGTCTCCTTTCATCCCCGGTGATATGCACGCGACCAGTCGCCGTTCCCATGGCTGGCACTTCGGCGAGCGAAACGTTGTCCGAACTTCGGCACCGACAGGACGGTTTCGGGCAACGACCGCTGGGGCCCACTTCGACCTAGCAACAACCCCGGGAACGGCAAGGTGAAAGAGTCACAAGCGGTTAAATGGGTTGCGGTCAGGATCTAGCACATTGATAATCAATCTTCCACGCCGCGGCAGAGTTGGCATTCATATTGCTCTTCTCCGAGTAGCTACCTTGACGAGGCCCACATGCGCGAATTGCAGAATGACGTTGGCGGAACAGACCGGATCCCTGACGCCGATCGGCTGGACGATACCAACAACGCCACCGATAGGACCAGGCGGACCAGATCTCCGGCATTTGAGAACTGGCTGATCACGTATCGATATCGGCTGGCGAAGGTGCTTGAAGGCACAACATCTGAAACTAGTGCCGATCAGATGCGGGCTGGCCGTGTGCGGGCATGAGTGTAGGGATTGAGAATGAAACCACCTTGTCGGTTTGCTGAGTGCTGCGCCGAAGTCCCCGATAGTCGGGATGTGCAGGTGCTCAAGCAAGTCCAGGTGCATGACCCCATCGCTTTTCATGAAGTCGTCGAACAACTGAAGGGTAATGTCTTTTCTGTTTCCTATGCTCTGCTCGGGAACGCTTCGGAAGCCGACGTAGCGGCACAGAAGGTCTTTGTGAGGCTGTACCACACGGTCGGACGTGTCGCACAGCAGCATAATCTCGTTAAGTATGCATACCGGCTTGCGATCGATCAATGCAGCGTAGAACTGAGGTTGCGCCGCCCACGAAAGCTCTTCGGTTGGCTAACCGGAGCCGGGTCAATGTCGGATCCAAACGGATTGCCAGAAACGGATAAGAGTCGCGGGCGAGCTTTTGTCGTCCGGGCTCTTTCCAAGCTCCCCGAGAAGGAACGTGCCCTGCTCGTACTGAAAGAAGTCGTTGATCAAACGGTCGAGGAGATCGCGGACATCATGGAGCTGGAACCGGCCGCAGTCAGGCGGCGGCTCTCTGCCGCGCGGCAAAGATTCCGAACAGTGTGTGACCAGGAGCTTCGATGAAGGGGATACGTGCTTTCGGTGTCGTGTCATTTGCCTTTTCCGTGGCATCGGCTGGAGACGGATTAGCGATGTTCGGAGTTAGAGGGGCAGTTCTTGGGAGGCATCCGTAAATGAAATCATGCAGGGCCGCAGGTTCTATCACCGTTGCCCAAGCCGAAGGCAATGCGCAGTTCGAGAACGCAGTCTTTGACAAGCAAGAATCCCGAGATTGGCGGCGCCGTTGGGGCGTCGTCCTGGCCGGAGGCGACGGCGTCCGCCTCCGGGCGCTCACGCGATTCATTTGCGGCGATGACCGCCCTAAACAATTCTGCGCGCTCCTTGGTGAGGGCACTTTGCTAGAGCAGACGCGGCGGCGAGCGGAGCAGGCTATCCCTCCTGAGCAGACCCTATTTGCAGTGACCCGCGCCCATCAGGACTACTACCTCGGGGACATTGGTGACTGGCCATCCCAAAGAATCGTGCAGCCGTGCAACAAGGGCACGGCTCCGGCAATTTTTTACAGCTTGCTGCACATTGCACGGATGGAGCGAGATGGACTTGTGGCCATCCTGCCAAGCGATCACTCCTATTGGCCGGAGGCCAGCTTTACGGCTACCTTGGAGTCGGCGTTCGAGATTGCGCAGGCACGACCGCAATCCGTAGTGCTTCTGGGCGCCCGACCGAAGGCCCCTGAAGTCGAGTATGGCTGGATCGAGTTGGGGGGAGCCGCTTGTGGCTCCCATGCGGACATCTTTCATGTATCAGGTTTTCATGAAAAGCCTTCGCTACGAGTAGCCGAACGTCTACTTGGAAGTGGGGCGCTTTGGAACACGTTCGTGATGGTGGGGCACGTGAGCGCTTTTCTGGAGCTAGCTCAGGAATTTGCTCCGCACCTATTGGAAGTATTCGGATCGGAACTGGTGCTGCCTCAAGTTGGCAGCGAGGCCTGCATTGCCGATCGGCTCTACGATCGAATTGCTCCGATGGACTTTTCGCGACAGATTTTGTCGCCGGGAGCCAATCGGTTGGTGACGCTTCCGCTCGGTAGCGTCGAGTGGAATGACTTGGGGGATCCAGACCGCGTCTTCACTACGCTCGTCACAATGGACGCCCGCCTCCCGCCTTGGGCCGTGCGCTGGCGGGAGGCGACGCGAACGCAGGACGCCTCCGGGAAGCGAATGACAGCAATCGCGTAGCCACCGCCATTTCTGCCTTCTGCCACATTGAAGCTTGAGCGGCCGGGCCCTCCCTGTTGAGGGCCTCAACAGTCGCCGTTCCTATGGCTGGTACTTCGGCGAGCGAAAAGTTGTCGGAAATTCGGTGCCGAGGCAAGGCCGGATGTGTTACCAGCCGGGCGTCTTCTTCACAAGGAGGAGATTCCGTTTCGCTAGTTCGTACGCCTCTTCAGGGTCGGACGCTCGTCCTCGTCGTCGGTCCTGGGCTTCTCGTTGCCGTCGGAATCCACGCGGCCTGAACCGGGCTTCTTCAACCGCGGCTTGCCCGGATCGTCCTTCGGGTCAACCTTGCGCTTGTTGAGCAGCATCGTCAGCCGATTTTTGACATCGTTGAACTCAGAAGTCGTCACCTCGTACTCAGTTTTCGCTTCAAGGATCTTCTCTATATTTTTCTGCGAATTTGCGATGCGGTCGTCAGTAGGTGGATGAGATGAAAACACCTTCGCCATTGTCCCCCGTTTCCGTTTCTCGTCGGACTGGAGCTTTTCAAAGAAATCCACGAAGGCTGTCGGATCATAGCCGGCCTTGTAGAGGTACTGCAGGCCGAGCAAGTCCGCCTCGCTCTCAAGGCCGCGTGAGAACGAAAGGAACCCGACCGGAATCAAGACGCTGGCCGCTTGGCGCGCGCCATAGCCGCCCCAGCCGCCAACGAAGATCAGCGGAATCGTCGCCAGATTCACAAGTTGCCCGCGCGACGCCTGCCGCGTGCCGTGCCGCGCCGCCACGTGCGCAATCTCATGCGCCATCACGCCGGCTAATTCCGACTCGCTCTCAGACCGCAGAATCAGCCCCGAGTTCACAAAGAAAAATCCGCCCGGCAGCGCGAACGCATTCACTTGTTCGTTGTCGATTACCTTGATCGTGAACGGAACCTTGGCGTCGGAATTGCGCACCAGGTTCTGCCCGATGCGGTTCACATACTCGGCAATCACTGGATCGTCGACGATCTTGGCCTGGCGCTCGATCTCTTGCGCCAACCCCTTCCCAAGGCGGATCTCCTTCTCGATCGAGTAGAGATTCACCCCCTTGCCGACGTCCCGGTTGCCAATCTGCTCCGGGTCCTTCTTTTTGTCCTTTATCGGTTTGTCAGCGGTTTCGCTCGCCTTCTCCTCGTCGGTGACTTTGGCGGCCTTTTCCTTCGCGAGCACTACTCCCGACAAGAGCGTTGCGGTGACAAGGGTTGCCAGCAAGTTTTTAGTCATCTCTGCTTCTCCTTCCCGGTTTGAGTCTCCTTCGGCGCCACTTGGTCTCGGTTTTTGAGTCTCCCTTCACCTCTAGTGATGTGCACGCCGACGACCGGTGGGTGAGACTTCCCGATAGCCGGCATTCAAATTGATGGGGCCACGGCGAACGGGGAGGCTGTCCGAAATTCGGCACCAATAGGACGGTTTGGGGCAAGGATAGTTGGCTGGCCACGTCTTCGAACTGATAAGGCGAGATTCTGTGATTGGCCCGAGCCATGCAGTGGTCAGTGATACAGCGGAAAGAAGGGAGGGCCACAAGATGTCCGCGGTCGAACAAGAGCTGAAATCGATAGTCGAAAAGCATACGGTTCGGTATGAAGCCTGGCCGCATTGGGAGATGCACGAAGCCCGGCGCGTTATGGTCGGATTCGAGCTTGAACTCCACGGCACCCACGATCATGGCCACTCGCAACTGACACCGGGTTGCGCGGTCTGCCGGCAGACCTACGAGGACCTCAAGAAGGTCGCTGAAGAAATCCTGCCCAAGGAAGAACGTCCGTCTTCCTATGAAGTGCAGCCGTTCGACCATGGGCTTCATTCGGAAGGCCGTGGACCGAGCGAAGTGGTCCTGGTCGTTCGCATCCAACATCGAGACGACTACTTTTCGCCGGTCGATGCTTGTGAAGAGCGCTGTCTGGCCGAGATGGAATCCGGCCTCAAAACATTGGGGATTCCGGGCCGCAGGAGACGCTAAGCCTCCTGCGCCTCTGCATTCGAACTAGTCTTCATACACTCGCGGTATGAGCGAAAAGGGGGCCAGAGCATGGAGAGAGACATCGTGTGCGGAATGCAGGTTGATCCGAAGACAACAACCACGTTGAAGATCGAGTATGAAGGCAAGGAATTCTACTTTTGCTCCCCTGGCTGCAAACGAACATTCGAGTCCGATCCCACCACACATGTTCGCAACACATCCTTGGCGGAACCCAGACCGGCCCTTGTGGGAGGCTCGGACACTCCTGAATTGGCGGACCGCAGGGTGCATGATCCTGTGTGCGGAATGACGATCTCCTCCAGCATGGCCATGGAGCCCGCGGTAGCCGCTCCCCTTGTCAGGGCGGTTGAGTACACATGCCCGATGCACCCGGAGATTGTACGTTCCGTGGCGGGATCTTGCCCAACTTGCGGTATGGCATTGGAACCGCGCGAGGGGCTTGTCGCGGAAACAAATCCTGAGCTTGAGGATATGACCAGGCGATTCTGGATCAGTGCGGTGCTGACACTGCCGGCATTGGCGTTGATGGTCTCTTCCTTGGCATCCGGCGACCCGCTGAAGCATCTATTGGGATCCCGGCCAACCCTCTGGCTGGAGTTCGTGCTGGCCACTCCAGTGGTACTTTGGGGCGGTTTGTCCTTCTTTCAGCGGGGTTGGATGTCGATCGTCAATCGACATGTGAACATGTTCACACTGGTGGCTTTGGGCACCGGGGCGGCGTACTTCTACAGTGTCGGCGCGCTTCTGCTTCCCGGACTCGTTCCGGAGTCGTTCCGAGACATGGACGGCGACTTGGCCGTCTACTTTGAGCCCGCTTCAGTCATCGTCACATTAGTGCTCCTCGGGCAAATGCTAGAGCTACGCGCTAGGAGCCAGACGAGCAGTGCCCTGAAAACCCTGCTGGCGTTAGCGCCCAAGACCGCACGTGTTGTTCGAGAGGACGGGCGCGAAGAGGACATTCCGCTGGACCTTGTAGTCGTCGGCGATCGACTGCGAGTCAGACCGGGCGAGAAGGTGCCCATTGATGGGATCGTTCTGGAAGGCTTCAGCACACTTGACGAATCGATGGTGACCGGCGAGCCTTTGCCGGTAGAGAAAAAACCAGACGACCGGGTGACCGGAGGGACGATCAACGGTACGGGTGCATTTATCATGCGTGCCGATCGCGTCGGGTCCCAGACACTGCTGTCGCAAATCGTGCAGATGGTCGGCGCTGCCCAGCGGACGCGTGCGCCAATTCAACGCCTCGCCGATGAAGTTGCCTCTTACTTCGTGCCCGCAGTCATCTTCATCTCTGCCATCACTTTTATTGTGTGGACGATCTGGGGACCGGAGCCAAGACTGGCCCATGCGCTTGTCAATGCCGTGGCCGTGCTGATCATAGCGTGCCCCTGCGCGTTGGGTTTAGCGACGCCTATGTCGGTAATGGTTGGTACGGGGAGGGGTGCTCAGTCCGGAGTCTTAATTCGCAACGCGGAAGCCTTGGAAATGCTGGAAAAGATCGATACGCTGGTGATCGACAAGACCGGAACGCTTACCGAGGGGAAACCTAAGCTGCTGACGGTTGAATGTTTGGATGGCTATCGAGTTTCCGAGATGTTACAGCTGTTGGCCAGCCTTGAGCAGGGCAGTGAGCATCCTCTCGCCAGCGCAATCGTGGCAGGTGCGAAGGAACGCGGATTACAGCTCAGCAAGACTAAGAATTTCAAGTCCGTCACCGGCAAAGGTGTCACGGGAATGGTTGGGGGCCGAGTGGTTGCAGCCGGCAGCGCAAAGCTGCTGGATGAGCTGTCCGTTGATCCTCAGTTCCTGCTTAAGGGGGCCGAGGCGCTTCGGTTGCAAGGTCAAACCGTGATGCTTGTCGCAATCGACGGCAAACCGGCCGGCCTTGTGGGAGTTGCCGATTCCATAAAAGCCTCCGCCCTTGAGGCGATCCAACTGCTCCATGCCGAAGGGATTCGCCTCGTGATGCTCACCGGAGACAACCAGACGACGACCCAGTGGGTCGCAACCAAGCTCGGGATCGACGACATCCATGCGGAAGTGTTGCCGGAAATGAAGGCCGAGTTCATCAAGCGGCTTCAAGCAGAAGGCCGTATCGTTGCCATGTCTGGAGACGGGGTCAACGACGCCCCCGCGTTGGCGCAGGCGCATGTGGGTATCGCAATGGGCACGGGGACCGATGTGGCCATGGAAAGTGCTGGCGTAACTCTTGTGCAGGGGGATCTTCGCAGCATCGCGCGAGCGCGTCGGCTGAGCCGGGGCACGATGCGAAACATCCGGCAAAATCTCTTCTTCGCCTTCTTTTACAACGTGCTCGGCGTCCCGATTGCGGCGGGTGTGCTCTATCCGTATCTCGGCTTGCTCCTGAGTCCGATGCTCGCAAGCGCGGCGATGACGTTCAGTTCTTTCTCGGTGATCATGAACGCGCTCCGGCTCCGGCGTCTGGAACTGTAGCGCCCGCGATTCGGGTATGAAACAGACCGGCCGGTTGCTTTGGAGACAGCCGCCGGGGAGGTGGGTATGGTCCAAATGTTCATGCGGAGGCTACTTTCTCTGGACGGGTGCCACCTCTCATCGCGCACGTCGGGCGCATGAGACGCCAAGCATCCGGCTCCAGGAGGATTATCACGCTGAAGTTACCAGGATCCGCACGCTGCCAGAACCGAAAAGGCTCTCCTGATCATGGCCTGATTGCAGATCCGGACGAACGCCGCCGTCAGCAGTGCCTCGAAGCGGGAATGTATGATTTTCTTGCGCAAGCCGTTGAATCCAGAGCGTGTCATGGAGATGATGGAGCGGTGTGGGATCTAGTCGATCTGTTTGAGTGCGAACTGGCTTGGCTGTGCTAGGATCAAGAAGTGAGAGGGCGTCTCCAACTTCTGTTTCGGGCGATGGCGGTGTTCCTGCTGTTGCTTACTGGAGTTGAATTGTTTGCCTGCGAGATCATTGCTCCCGACCGCTGTGACAGTTTCGGATTTCCATCGGACAATCCCAACTCAACCGGCGACGACAATTGCATCTGCTGCTGCACCCATATCATGATCGCCGAGCCGATGACCCTGTCCGCGTGTGGAGAGGCCGTTGCGATCGTGGATTTGACGGTGCCGGTTGCGCCGGAATCCGAGCCTCTTTCTATCTACCACCCTCCCAAAGCCTAACCTCGCTCTTCATTTCACATTTCTGAACTGAAAAGGAGGCCGGAGTGTCTTTACAAACACTCGCGCGCTTGGCCGTTTGGGCCGTGTGCGCTATACCCATCCTCGGTCAGCCGCGTGATGCCGCTGAACCGTTGAAGGCTCTATTAGAACAGGCGGAGGCGAACAATCTAGAACTCGCCGCCATGAGAACGAGATCGGACGAGGCGAGGGGCAATCTCCGTCAGGCCGGTGTAAAACCTCCGCTGACACTTGAGGTCGGCGGCGCTTCGGGGAGACCGCTCCGAACGGTCGGCGAAGAAGAGTATTCGGCCGGCGTTGGCAAGACTTTCGAAACCGGCGGCAAGCGCGCCAGACGCATCGACGCCGCCGAGGTTCGCTTGACTCAGACGGCTGCGGAGTACCAGGAGCGCGTTCGCCAATTAGGCTACGAGATCAAGTCCCGATACGCCGATGTGCTGACCGAAACGCAGCGGATCGAGGTGCTGGATCAGATTCTGGCGAGCAGTCAGCGGTCCCTGGAGCTTACGAAGGCACGCGTCGAAGGGGGCGATGCTGCCCAGTTGGAACAGACACTGCTGGATGTGGAGATCGGCCGCCTGATGGCGCAGAGGGCTACCGTTGCCGGACGCCGCGAGAGCGCCCTCGCGGATCTCCGCCGTGTGACCGGCCTTGCACCGGGATCAGACATTGCCCTCGGTTCCACCTTCTACTCGGGGCCCATCGCTTCCGCAATGGACACCTTGAACACTGCGGCATTGGAGCAAAGGCCCGACCTAAAGCTCGCGCGGTTGGTCGAACAGTTGGGGGATGCCGAACTCCGGCTCGTGGAAGCAGAGGGCCGCCCGGACGTGTCGGTGACGGCACGCTATTTCAAGCGCAACGGCCAACTCGACAATCTGTACGGCGTCAACGCTCAAGGCGCGCGAGTACTGTTGCGGGATCGCGACGACATCCTTGCGGTTGGCATCTCGATCCCGATCCTTACGAAGAACCGCAACCTGGGTAACTTCGAAGCAGCCCAGGCGCGAATCTTGAGCGCGCGGCAGCGTGCGCGATATCTCATGAACTCAATCCCGCTGGAAGTCGAGTCGGCTTGGCGGCGGTGGTCAGCCGCACGGAGCACGGCGGGCTCACTCGAGTCAGCCGTGATGCCACAGGCCCAACGGAATCTGGATGTCATTCAACAGGCCTACCAGCTAGGGCAACTGCGCTTGCTGGATGTGTTGAACGAACAAAGACGGCTCCTGGATCTGCGCCTCTCTACGGTGGACGCACAGGCGGAAGCCGCCCGAGCCTTTGCGGAGTTGGAACGAGCCGTGGGAGGGCTAATTCGATGAGACGGACGTTAATATTCGTGCTGGCTGTAGGACTGCTCGCCGCCTGCGGAAAACGGGCCGCAGTCGAAGAGCAAAGTGACACAAAGAAGACTAAGGCTGCGGAAGCTGCGGAAGCCGCGGAGCCCCACCGCGAGAACTACATCGAGGAGGCTAATGTCGTGGAGCTGGCCGTCGAAGCTCAACGCCGAGCGGGCATAGAAGTTGCACCGCTTGCGATGGGCACGGCTGACGCCGAGGTGCTGCTTACCGGCTCGGTACAACCGATAGACAGCAAAGTGAGCGAAGTGCGGCCATTGGCCCGTGGCCGCGTGACTCAGATCAACGCCAAGCTCGGTGACCGTGTTCAAAGCGGCCAAGTCTTGGCGCAGTTCGACAACATGGAGGCCGGCGAATTGGCGTCACAGCATTCGTCCGCGCTCGCGGAACTGCAGCGTCTCAGGGTACAGCAGGCGAACGCCCGGCGGCAGGCTGAACGCAGCCGCAGCCTAGTGACTATCGGTGCCGTGCCGGCAAAGGATGCGGAGAACGCAGAAGCGGAAGTCCGCGCCCTGTCGGAGTCGATCCGGGCTCAAGAGGCTACGACCGCCGGACTGGCTGCGCGCCTATTCCGGTTTGGCGTCCAGCCCGGCGCAGACCCAGGCAACGCAACGGCAAGCATTCGCGCTCCCTTCTCAGGCGTGATCGTGAAGCTCAACGTTGCTCCCGGTGCCGTGATCGATCCCACAATGCCGTTGTTCTCCGTCGCGGACCTGTCGAGCGTCTACGTGGAAGCCCAGGTCTTTGAGAAGGATCTCGGACGGGTCCGCACTGGTCAACAAACACAGGTCCGCTTTGAGGCTTATCCCGGTGAGACATTCACGGGACGCGTCGTTTCCATCCGCGAAATTCTCGATCCACAAACTCGCACGGCCGGAGTCCGCATCGAGATGCCAAACCCTGGGAACAAGTTTCGTCTTGAAATGTTCGCCACGATTGCGCTTCCCACCCTTGAAACTCACGCAGCCTTGGCCGTGCCATCCGAGGCGGTTCAGACCATCAATCGCCGGCCAGTGGTGTTCATTAAACAGGACGCACTGCACTTCGCCGCTCGCGAGGTGGCAACGGCCGGCGAGGGCCTGACCAAAGAACTTGTGTCCGGTGTGAAAGAAGGCGAATTGGTGGTCGTGAAGGGCGCATATCAGCTGAAATCCGTCTTCCTGAGCCGCCAGACTGGGGAGGAACACGCACATTGATCGACCGAATCCTTGCTTGGAGCATTCAATACCGGTTCATCCTGCTCGCCTTCGCCGCCATCCTGGTCGCCGTTGGAATCTACGCGGCGCTCGATCTGCCCATTGACGCCGTGCCCGACGTCACCACGAACCA
>JAIEMJ010000055.1 GCA_019752335.1 Bryobacteraceae bacterium | reverse complement strand
AAGAAAAAAGCAGAATACCGCGCAAGCTGAGAAGCTGCATGTTTAGGTTAACCTCAAGTGAATTTGCAAGCCTGCTCTTCGTTCAACCCGGAAAGAAGAGGACGGACCCAATTTGCATTACAACGATTTCATAAATCGTAACATTGTAATCAGTCTGACTCAATCCAAATCTTTGATCGACCCCAACGCGTTGTTCGGAAAAGACTTAGAACAGCCGCCGTTCGCCGCGTTCGAGCTCCAGCAGGGCCTGCTTGAGCGGCAAACCGCCGCCGAAACCAGTCAGCTTGCCGGAGGCGCCAATCACCCGGTGGCAGGGCTGGATGATGGCGATTGGGTTCGATCCGTTCGCCATACCGACGGCACGGGCGGCGTCCGGGCGGCCCAAATCTTTGGCCAAGGCGCCGTAGCTGGTGGTCTCGCCGTAGGGAATGCGGCACAAGGCTTCCCACACGGCAAGCTGAAAGGGCGTCCCGGCCGGCCGCAGCTTCACGGTGAAGTCCCGCCGCTGGCCCGCGAAGTACTCCGAGAGTTGCCGGGTGACTTCGGCGAAGGGTTCCGCGGACTCCACCCAAGCCGGATCCGGGCCCTGCGCCTTCGAGCCACTCGAAAAATGCAGGCGCGTCAGACCCTCATCATCGCCGCCCAGCAAGAGCCGGCCGATGGGGCTTTCGACGTAGGTATAAAACGTCATCGCCGCTCCACCACGCCTTCCACAAATTCGCAATGCCGAACGAAGCCAAGCCGTTCGTAGACACGCAGCGCGACTTCGTTACTCTGATAGACATTCAAGGCGACGACAGTGGCTAGCCGCCCGAGATCCGTCGCCACGGCGCTGGTGACCTTGGCCGAGAGACCGCGGCCACGATACTCCGGATGTGTGAAGACGTTGCCGATGGTGGCGACGCCTTCGGCGGGCTCGACGATGTGGGTACCCGCCACGGCGACGAGTTGGCCCGCGTCGCGATAACCGTAAAATACGCCGGTGGCGAGCATCTCGCCGAAGAAGAACTCGGGCGTCTCGCCAGTCGCGTAGAGGGCGGTGACGTCCGGCAGGTCTTTCGCGCTGAGGCGTTCCGCGCCTGCGAGAGAAGCAGGGCGAAAGCGATCAAGCCGCATGCGCCACATCCTCTTCAGCGCTTCGGTGCGGTAATGCTGGCTGAGTACGGGGAGGGACTCGGGGCGCACCTGGACCGAAAAGCGCGGCACAACGGCCACCTCATCACCGAGACCGGCGAGGGTGCCCGAGGCCCAAAGAATCGGCACGTGATAGGCGCGCAGAATGAGAGCGAGTTCGTCATCATGCTGAAACCAGGCCGTGTGGGGCCACAGGCTGGGACCGAGGTCGCCAAGGGCGTAAGCGGCCCAGGCGGGATCGCGTTGCAGGAGCCGGCGGACTTGGTCTGGCTGGTGGATTTGGGGCACGAAACGAACCGGGGAGCAATTGATTCTATTGACTTTTGGAGGCTTACGGCGGGTTTGCGGAGAAACCCGCCCTCCTACGTCTAACTTAGCATGCGCCCGGAAGCGATTCTCGCTAGACGATTGAGCCGGCAGCGTAAAATTGCCGTGAACTAGGTACCGCCGGGGCGGCAACGGAGGATGAAACTAGGCGAGAGCGGCCACAGCCGAGAACCACCCGGTCACTGTCGTTCCAGGCTGGTCGACACGACTAGAACTGGTAGCGCAGGGCCAATTGCATCTGCCGATTGTCGATCTTCGTGGCTGAGACGACGCCGATACCGGCCCGCCTAAGGTAAAGCCGAATTGGTTGCGGCGGAAAGCGGGCTGTGGGGTACCGCGCGGGTTGAAGTAGTTGCGGGCGTCGAAGTAGTTGTTGCGGAGAAACTCCCAGGCGGTACCGTGCAGGTCGTTGGTGCCGCTCTTGGTGGTGACGTTAATCTGCGTAGCGTTCTTGCCGTACTCCGCGGGAGTATTGCCGCTCTCTACTTTGAATTCCTGCAGTGCATCCAAAGACGGCAAAAAGATATAGCTCTGCCAGTTGGGGCTGGGACGTTACCCACCTGCAAGGTGAGATCGATGCGGGCGACCTGGGCCACCTGCAGTTCAATACCGTTACGGACCTGTGACGTGAAGCCCTTCATCTCGACGCGCAGATTGTAGACGCCAGGCGGCAGCGCGGGAATATCCTCTGAAATCAGACGGAGGGCGGGCTTAAGCCCGCCCTCCAGTTACTCACCTAAAAGAAGATGGCCAGTGTGAGATTCATCAGCGGCTGGCCGCCGAGGGAAGCCGTACGCGGGTCACTGGATACCTTACCGAAAGTCCGCGGATTGCGGGTATCGAAGGTGGTGGTGGGCGGATTGAAGTTGTAGGTCTTCAGCGCGTTCTGGAAGTCCCAGCGGAGTTGGGCACGGACCTTTTCCGTAATCTGGAAGTTCTTTTGGGCCGACACCTGCGCCCAGAGGAGCGGCAGGCCGATTACCGAGTTGCGGCCGGAATTACCTACGGTGAAGGGGGCCGGGTAGGCGAAGTTATCCAGGCCATTGTTCCCGCCACTGAAGACGGAGTTGATGTTCTGGAGGGCGAAGCGGTCGCCGCCGAGGTCGCGGAAATTGTCGCGAATCGAGGGGTTCCCCACGACGTTCGGCCGGAAGTTACCGGCGAAGCCAGGATAGTAGTTGTTCGGGCTGCCGGCGAAGGAGAAGGTGAGCGGATTGCCGCTTTCCACCGTCTGGATCCAGGAGAGTTCTAGGCCGCCGAAGACATGCTTCTTCCATCCGGAGGCGAAGTACTTCTTGCCGCCGCCGAACGGCAGTTCATAGTTCACCGTGGCTAGCCAACGGTGTCCGCGATGGTACCCGGCTAGCGCCTTTTCGAGGCGCCGATTCTGGATGGGGGCGACGCCCGTGCCGTCGTTGTCGTTGTCCTGGGAGTTGATCGCCTTCGACCACGTGTAGAAGGTGGAGAAGAAGATGCCGCGCGACATACGCTTCTCCAGCTTGACGGTGCCGGAGTGGAAGCTCGAATGGCCGAAGTTGGAGCGCTGCCGGATGTCGCCAAAGGCGGAGAAGGGGCGGAAGTTCTGCGCCGAAGCGAGCACGGTATTCTGCTGTGCCAGATTGCCGGCGAAGTAGTCGACGGGGAAAGTATTCAACTGCCACCGTTCCACCAGCCCGACGCCCGAGGAGCCCTGGTAGCTAACGTCAAGCACGTAATCCTTTGTGAACTCATACTGCACACCGCCGTTGAAATTGATCACGTAAGGGTTGCGAAGATTCGGGTCCCAATATTCGACGCTACGCGAACCGAAGTTGCTGCCGACGAAAGTGGAAGTGCCGTTTGAGTTCACCGCGAACCGCGCGGGCGCGGGGCCTTGGCTCAGCCGGAAGACCGGGGTGGGATCACCTGGCGCAGCCTGCTGGTTCGCAGTGGCCACATATTCGTCGTAGTTGCCACGCTGCTGCGGGAACTTCACGTCAATGGTATACATGCCGATGCCGCCGCGGAACACCCACTTCTGCAGCGGATGCCAGGCGGCGCCAAAGCGCGGATTGAAGTTATTGTTGTCGCGCCGGTTCAGCCCCGAGGTGGGGTGAATAATCGCGCCTAGGCGGCCGGTAAGCGGGTCCGTCGCTTTGGGGTCGAAGTTACTCATGGCGCCGTTCTTGGTGGTGAACGGGCTCTCGTTCGAGTAGCGCACACCCAAGTTCAGCGTCAGCGTACGGGTGAGCTTCCAGTCGTCCTGGAAATAGAAGCTGTGAATCGAAGCCTTCGGCAGCCAACTGGTGAGTTCCTGGGTGAACAGGCCCTGGGCAACGTAGCCGGTGAGGAAGCCGGCGAAGTAATTGCCCGTGTTGGGCACCGCGACGCCATTCGGCTGCAGACCGGCGGTGACGCCGCCGAAGTTCAACGAAGCCGGACGCGCAAAGTTCGCGGAGTTGAAGGTGTAGTGCAGCAGCTCGTAGCCGAACTTGAACGCGTGGGTGCCGCGCACCAAGGTGGTGTCGTTCCGGTAAGAGAAGGTCTCACCGACCTGCTTGAAGGGCGTGGCGCCCGTAATGCCGTACATACCTTCCGGAGTGCTACGGCTGCCGGAACCGAAGGCAGGCATCAGGGCTGGATCCAGGTTGGGGATGCCCAGTTGCTGCGGCCAGTTGCCGCCGAACGAGGGCACGGAGAGGTCACTACGGCGGCGCAGGTAACCGATGCGGGAGTCGTTCACGAGCGAAGAACTCGCCACCCAGGTATAGCCCAGCGACGCGTTCAGTCCGCGGAAGGGGTTGTAGTTTCCCTGCTGATGGTCGAAAGCGGCACGGTCCGTGCGAATCGTGATCGGGCGTTGGAAGCCGGTCTGCGCGTTGTCGGTGTAGCTGCCGTAGATCTTGAAGGCGGAAGAGAACTGGTGATCGATGCGCAGGTTGTAGTCGTTGAAAAAGGTGAGCGCGAGTTCGTTCGCGAGCAGGTTGCCCGACGGACCAAGCGAGTTGAAAGTACCGCCGGCGAAGTTAGGCTGCACCCACGGATCGAAACCGAGGACCTTGTTGGCCACGGGGTCGAAACGGCCGGTGGGGACGCGATTACCGGGGAAGGGATCGCGGCTCCACGTGCCATCCGGGTTGCGGCGAGTGGAAGCCGGATCGAAGATGAGGTTCGAGTTGGCCACCCCGGGGAAGTTGAAGTTGCCGGCGCGCATGTCGAGGGTGGGCACGGTGTCCACCACCTGGGCCACCTTCTTCTCGTGCAGACGCTGATAGCCAAAGAAGAAGAAGGTCTTGTTACGGCCGTCGTACAGTTTTGGAATCATCACCGGGCCACCGATGTTGGCGTCCGGCTGCATGAAGAAGGTCATGACGCCCAGTTGGCTGGTGGTGAATTTGTCGAAGAACAGACGGTGCTGCATGCGGCGCGTACGTCCGTACCAACTGCCCATGCCGTGGAGTTCGTTGGTGCCGCTCTTCTTGACGACCGAGATCACGCCGCCGCCGGAGTGGCCGTATTCGGCCGGAGGCACCGTCGTGATAACTTTCACTTCGGCCACGGCGTTCTGCAAGGGCTTGATGGTGCCGGTGCCGCCCAACTGGTCATTACCGTTGACGCCGTCTTCAAAGATACCGATGGCGCCGTTGCGCTGCCCTGCTAAGTGATAGCTGCCGAGGTCGCCGCCGTAGGCGTAGCCGCCACTGGTCATGCCGGGAACGAGGTTCAACGTGGAATTAACGTAGCGTTGGTAGAGGGGCATTTCGTAAAGCACGTTGCCGCTCATGACGGTGCCCGTAGCCGAGGTTTCGGTTTCGAGAGCCTGCGCGCCACCGGTGACTTCGATCTGCTCGGTGGTCTGGCCGACCTGCATGGCCGAGTCCACGGCGAGCGTATCGCCGGTGCGCAGTTCGATGTCGTCGCGCACGGTCTTCTTAAAACCGGCCGCTTCAAACGTGACTTTGTAAGTACCTGGCTGCAGCGAGAGGACTCGATACAGGCCCTCCTCGTTGGTCTTGGTATTGGAAGTGAAATTCGTCGCCTTCTGCACCACGGTGACGTTGCAGTTGGGCACGATGGCGCCACTAGCATCGGTGACGCGGCCCGTCATGGTGGAAGTGCCGATCTGCGCCCATGCCGCCGTTGTAAGTCCGAATAAGAGAATGATCTGTTTCATTACGACCCCTGGAAACTGTACAAGCTTATTACCCAAACGAAATTGGGTCCATAAGTTAAATCACATCCACGGGCAGAATGCAAGGGGGGTGCTAGGGGCGGGCGCAGCGAAATCCGATGGTGGGACTGCGTTCGCCGGGGCGGGCCCAACTGCGGTAGGGGATGGTGAGAAAGAGGGGCGGCACATCGAACCAACTGCCGCCGCGGAGGACTCGGTAACTGCCCGCGGCCGGTCCCGGGGGATTGCGGTCCGGCGACTCGGCATAATACTTCTGGCCATACCAGTCGGCGCACCACTCCCAGACGTTGCCGATCAGGTCGCAGAGTCCGCCGATATTGCCTTTCGCGCAGACAGGCTGCGGACCGTCGAGTTGATTGTAGACGGCGTCCTTGGGCGTGATCTCGCGGTCGCCCCAGGGGTACATCGGGCCGGCCTGCGGGCCGCGCGCCGCGCGTTCCCATTCCGCCTCCGTCGGCAAACGCTTGCCGCCGTCCCAGGCACAGAAGGCCACGGCGTCGTCCCAACTGACGTTGTGCACCGGATACGCGCCCTTGCCGACGGGCATTTGCGCTTGGCGCCAATGGTAGGGCGCGCGGTGGCCGGTCGCTTTGACAAACACGGCGTAGCGTTGGTTGGTGACCTCGGTGGCGTCGAGCCAGAAGGGGTCCAGCGTGACCGCGCGGACGGGAACGTCGTCCTTCACGGGATTGGGGTACCAGGCGACCTCATAGTCGGCCCAGGCGAAGGTGCGGCCGCGCTGGAATTCGCCGCCCGCAATACGGACCATGCCTGGCGGATCGGCCGCTTGCAGACAGCAGGCGAGGAGCAGCCCAAGCCATTTAGGCATAGATATTCGATAATTCGTCCGTCGGGATAAATCCGTTGGCGCCCAGCGGATCGACGTAGACGTAAGTGCGGCCAGACGGCATATTGCGGACTTCCTTACCCCAGTCAATGCCCAAAGCCGAGTAAATTGTCGCCACCACATTCTCGATGCGGGGCTGCTGCTTGTGCTGCCAGCCGGTCTCGACACACTTCACGCCGTCCGCGTCGCTGGCGCCATGGACGCGGCCGCCCTTCACGCCGGCACCGGCGAACATGGCGGGAAAGACGTGCTTGTGATGGTCGCGGCCGGCCTGAAAATTGAGGGGCCCGGGCGTGCGGCCGAACTCGCCCATGCAGACGACCAGGGTCTCGTCGAGCAAAGACTTGCCGGAGGCGGCGGGTGTCGTGGCGAGATCCTCGAGCAGGCTGGCCAGCGCGGGGTCCATTTCGGCGATCAGTTGGTAGTGATTCGTGGCGGCCTTGCGGGTCCAGATCTCTTTGTGGTGATCCCAGCCGTTGTGGCAGATGTGAATGTAACGGGTGCCGCCATCCTGCTGGAGCAAATTCCGCGCCAGAATCGACGAAAGGCCGACCGAAGTATTGCCGTAGCGCTTGCGGTCATTTTCCGCGATGCGGAACGCGGCGGGCCAGCGGCCATCCGAGAGTAAGTGCTTGGCGGTGGCACTGAAGTCCTCAAAGCCGGTGATCGACTTGTCGAGCCCGCGGAGACGGCCAGGATTGAGTTCGCGCAACTGAGCCAGCAAGCGCCAGCGCTCTTCGAGCAACTCAGTCGCCTTCTGGTCGAGCGTCATGCCCTTCAGGGCTTCGTCGGGATTGAGGTCGAAGACCGAGAAGCGCGCAGGCAGAAAACCCGTCGACATCGCGCCGACTTGATTGGTCGTCAAGTTGAAGGAGACGTAAGTGGGAAACGTGTCGTTCGCGCGGCGCCGGGATTCGAGCTCACTGGCAACGACGGAGCCGATGGACGGAATCTCCGTTGCGAAGGCGACATTCAGTTGACGTCCCGCCTGCACGTAATACTGGCCCCGGAAATGGACCTCTTCGTGGCTCACGAAGGAGCGCACATGCGCCACCTTGTCCATCTGCGTCGCCATGCGCGGGAAAAGCGCGTGGGGGACGTAGATGCCGGTGTTGGTCTTGCGGACGTCCCATTCCTTCAGCGTAGCCGCGTTCTCTTTGAAGTCGAAAGAGTCGACATGGCTCAAAGCGCCGGCCAGTTCAAAGAAAATGACATTGCGGGCCGTGCCGCGCGGGACGGTTTTGCGGGAGTCGTTGGCGCGGGCGGGCAGCGGCCAAACGGCGTGGGCGGCGGCCGCGGCGATGCCGGCGCCGCCGAACTTGAGTAATTCACGCCGCGTGGGGAGTAAGTCGCCGATGGTGGTGAGGGGTTTCATCGCTTAGAAGTTATAGAGGAATTCGACTAAGTTGAGCAGGGCCCACTGTAGGTTCTGCGCGCCTTCCACCCGGTTCTTGCCCATCGCCATGACGGCCAGTTCGCGTTCGGCGGGCAGTGGCTGGCGCGAGAGCGTGGCGAGGAAGAGTTCGTCCACCACGCGTTGGTTGTCCGGGTAAGTTTCGAGCAAACGCTGCACGCGGCTATCCTTGGCGGCCAGCACGCGATCATTCACCACCGGCGAGCGCATCATCATGATGGGCTGAAGCGGCGACGGCGTGGGCGGGCGCGGCGGCGACCCTCGGTTGGACTCGCCAAACGCGGCCATGAAGCTCTTCAGTTCGCCGCGCGGCTGCGGCACCGCCACCTGCATGGCCATCGGCACTGACGACGCGGCCCCGCCGTCCGAAGAGCCATCCTCTTTCTTCGACGCGAGGACGAATTTGCCCGGCCGGCTGGTGGCCGTCGCGATGGCGTCGTGTAATTCCTCGGCCGTCAGCATGCGGACTAACTTGCGCGAGTAATAGCGCGTGTAAGTCTCCTTCCATTCGCCGGGAAACCTGGCCGAGAGCTGATAGGCATTCGAGTTACAGATGAGCTTAAAGAGTTTTTGTAGGCTGTGCTGATTTTCGCGGAAGTAAGTGCCAAGTTTTTCGAGTAACTCGGGGTGTGAGGGCTGGGCGTCCCAGCCAGGGGGCAAGTTCTTGGGGTCCAGCCGGGCGAGGTCGAATTCGTCGTAAGGGTCGACGAGACCGACGCCCATGAGTTTGGCCCAGAACATATTGGCCGTCGCCCGCGCAAACTGCGGGTGGGCGGTGAGCATGCGGCCAAGTTCCTCCCGCGGCTCGGCATCCGGCCGGGCGGCTTCGCCGGAGAGAATGAACTTCGGCACCGCCGTGCCACCGCTGCGGCGATTGCGCAGCATGCTGTCCGCCTTGGTGTCGTAGCCGGCGCCACCGTCGTCGACGTAGAAATGGCCCATCACGGCCGCGCTTTTTTCGACGTGGGGAATATAACGCGTCTTGCCCAGGAAGGCCGCTTCCTGAAAGAAGTCCAAGCGGCGTTTGCTGGTGAGGTAGACGTTCACCTTTTCGAGATGCCCGCCACCGTTGTGGCAGGAGATGCAGGAGAGATTGACGCCGAGGAAGAGCTTGCCATAGAGAATCGTCAGTTCGTCGTGCGTGTCGAGTTGATTGACCTTACTAAGGTCGTCACCGTCGGCGGCTTCGCCGGGCTTGCCCTCGACGTGCTCGCGCACGATCGGGTTAGCCGAGGCGACGACGAAGTTACTCTTCGCGGAGGCGGCGATCAGGCCGCGGACCCAGTCGTCGTAAGGGCGGTCCGCGGCGAGGCTTTCCTTCAGCGCGTAGTGGAAGAGTTGATAGCCGCGGCCCATCTTGCCGTTGGCGCGAAGAATGTCCATGAAGAAGTAGGCCCATTTATCGACAAACTCAGGACTGCCTACCAACTGGTTCACTAAACGTTCACGTTTCGCCGCGGAGGTGTCCGCGGTGAATTCCCGGACTTCGGCCGGCGTAGGAATGCGGCCGGTGAGATCGAGTTTCACGCGGCGGAGGAACTCCAGGTCAGAGGAGAGAGGGGCGTGCGGCACGCCGTCGCGCTGCATCTTGCCGAAGATTTCATCGTCGATGAAGTTGCGGTGCGGCACGGGCGCGCCGGCCGTCACCGGGGGCAACGCGGCGGTGACGCGCTCCGTGAGTTGGCCCGTCGTTTTGGGGCGGAACAGCGGCGCGTGCGCGGTAGCCGGGACGGGCTTTTCGTCCGCCACCTGCGCGGACGCGGCGCACAGGAGCGCCACCGGAAACAGAAACTTCACCGTCTTCGTCCTCCCAAAAATTAAGGATTTTGCGGTAAAACCCTCGGCGGAAGAATATCAAACGGGTTCCTGGGCGTCAATCCCCTTGCATCCCCTTGCATCTACTGTCTCGCAGCTTCCACCAAATCCTGGCAAGGCATGAGCCGGAAATGGTCACCCTCCCATCTCAACCGGGAAGCAAAACGGGAATCACTTTGTTGCCATGGCGGCGGTAGATTCGGAAATCTGAGTCCAAAGTGAACACTTCGGCATGCGGATGGATCTCCGAAAGCCGGACCAGGCAAGAGTCCGCCAGAGACATAGGCCGGTTGCGGTAGCGATGCATCAGGGCACGAATATCTTCGAGCTCAGCCTGTAGGTCCAGCGCCACGCGAATCACGCCTCGGGCCAGCAATTCGAAGATTGGGTCCGCCTCCTGCCCTTCACGTTTCAGCAGAAACGCCGCTTCGGTCAGCACCGGCTCGCAGGTCAACATCGGAGGGCGAATCGACTTCCATTGTTGGCAGGCCCAGGCGTGATGCCGTAGCCCTGCGGCGAGAAAGCTGACCAGGGGACCCGTATCGACTATGACTTGCCCGTTTTTCACTCGCCGAATCCGTTCAAGTGCTTGGGGTCGTCGGCCAAGTCTTCGGGCAACCCCTTGACGGCACCAGCCAAGTCGACGGCCAAGTCAAAGCACGACGGAGGCCGGCCGGTCGGGTGCTCGAAGAGGATACGGCTCAGGCCCTCCCGCACCAGCGCCGACTTCGTCACCCTCCGCGCTTTAGCGCAATCGTCTAGTTGAGCCAGAAGGTCGTCAGGCAATTTCAACGAGATCGTCCGCATGCCCAATGGTATTACGCTTCAGCCTGTTGTGCAATACCCCTAGGCCGGCTCACGCGAGGCTGGAATGCCTGGTGCCAACCGAGGACTGCATCCCCCTTTGCATGACCTATCATTTCGTCTGCACGGTCGCTGGGCAACCTGCGTCAAAGCCTTCCAAAGGAAGAACCCGAATGTCAAAGTACCCCGCCCTCGCCATCATTTTCGCCCTCTCGATCTTCGCGCAGGAGGACTCCGAAAGAGCCGTCCAACTCCAACACATTACCGCTCCGCAGGCGATGAATGAGTTGGCCGTCATCGTGAAAGTGATGACGGATATGATGATGGTGAAGGCGGACCACGAGCAGCACACGCTCACCTTTCGCGGCTCGGCCGCGCAGGGAGCACTGGCGGACTGGCTGATTGCCGGACTGGAAGGCCGCACCACGGGCCGCGGGCCGTTCACCACGGCTTTGGATCGGGAAGAGAACACGGTGAAGATGTTTCATCTGAAGAACACGAAGACCGTCCAAGGATTGCAGCAACTCGCCACGTTGGTGCGCTCCATCAGCGGCGTGCGCCGGCTGATGACTTATGCACCGGAGCCAACGTTGACCATCCGGACGACAGCGCAGCAGTCCGCGCTGGCCGAGTGGCTGGTGACGTGGTTGGATCAGCCGCTTATCAGCCGGCCCGAGTATCGTGTGCCGGGCGGCGCTGACGATTTGGTTCGCCTGTTTCCGGTGCCCAAGGCGCCGGAAGCGCTCCACCAGCTTGCCACGCGGATCCGCCAGGAGACGAAGGTGACACGAATTTTTACCTACGACTTGGGCGGCGCCATCGCCGTCCGCGGCACGGCGGCGCAACTGGATCAGGCGTCTGCGCTGATTACGCGGTAGTTCTCCAAGCTCCGGCCTCCCGTCCGCGCACATCAGAGGAGTCAGCACCGCGCTCCCCGGGGATCGGACGCCCGTCAACCAAGAGGCTAGCCCGTCGAGGGCCTATCCTCGAAACAAAGTGCGGCACCTGATCAGACGTCTTCGAGCGTGACGTTTTTGGGAGACCGAAAACGATCTCGTAGTGCGCGATACTGCCAGACCCTGACCCCGAGCGCGGGTCTTCTGTCTCAATTACCACCATTCGCTTGGCTTTCCTTGTAACCTCGTCGACGTACTCAAGCCATCCGGGCTAAAGAACATGGTTGGCGGCGCACCCGCAAAGTCGCGAAATTCATGGATCATGTGTGCTTGGTCATAGAAACCCATGGCCGGCGCCAGCGAGGCCCACGCTCCAACATCCGTCGCTAGAAGTGCCGGCAACAACACCTCAAACCGGCAGATTCGGCTGAAGCGCTTCGGCGAGAGTCCAGTTGCGGCAAGGAATCTTCGTGCGAACTGGTGACGGCTGAGCCCGAAGTCGCCGGCCAACTCTGTAATTCCGGCATTCCCCCCTCGGATCGCTTCAGTAGCCTTCCAGGCAAAAACGTCCGCCGTCTTCCGCCGATCCCCATGCGCGATGAGGTATTCTCTGGCGCTCTTGACGGAACGGCGATCAGCCAGACGTGCCACCTCATGACGTGGCCATAGGTCCTCCAAGGGCACGATCCGGTCCGCCAGTTCCGCCGCCGGCACCCCCAGAAACTTCATGGCCAGCGCGGCCGGAAACCCTACTCCCGACGCTTGAATCTGTTTCCCGAGCACGAGCACCTTGCGCTTCGTTACTGCGCCCGAAACAGAGATTCGCGGGAGAAATGACGCGGAAAGGAGCGACGGACCAGCGGCCCACAGGTCTCCCCAGTTGATGATCAACGAGACGCCGGTGCCCGGCAGGATCGTATTAAGCAGCGGATCCGGACGTTCTAACCAATACTCCGTGCCCACGCCAGGTACACCCCTCACCTTGGGCCGGCCCAGAATGCGGTCGCAGCTTTCGAATGACCACTGCGAAGAGATACCGCAGGCGGTTACGGCGGGATCGCCGTACTCGGTATACAGCACGCCAGTGGAGCCGGATTCAGACATCCGCAAGTGTAAGGGGACGCGGGGACTTGCCGTCCGTGTCCGTAAATCCATATTCTCTGGCCAGCGCCGCGGCCACTACCACCGAACCGGTATGCCGCAGCACGTCAGGGTCCTTGGCCAGCGCGGCGATGGCCCGGCCCGTGAATTGCGTCGATTCCGAGTTGCTAAGGTCCAGAAACTCGGCGGCTTCCATCACCCTTTCCGTGCGCACAAGTCCTGGATAGAGCGAGACTACCGCGACGCCGTGCGGCTTGAGCTCCGTCGCCATGTCCGCGGTTAGCTTATCTGTGGCCGCTTTCGCCACGCCGTAGGCGGCGTTTCCGATATGCTTCTGCGCTGACCAGAACGAAATGTTGACCATCAATCCGCTTCCTTGGGCGATCATGACCGGAGCTACCAGTTGGCTCATCCGGTAGTGGGCTCGCACACCCGCGCCGAACATCGCGTCCCACCGCCAGA
Source organism: Bryobacteraceae bacterium (assembly GCA_019752335.1). Lineage (GTDB taxonomy): Bacteria > Acidobacteriota > Terriglobia > Bryobacterales > Bryobacteraceae > JALHNI01. Next base: position 13,190 of record JAIEMJ010000055.1, on the reverse strand, counting down.
GCGGCTGTTCCCAGAACGGTTTCGGCCAAGTGAAGTCGCCATTTTCCATCATGTCGTCATAGCCACCCCAAACGTTATTGACCAAGATATCGATCCCCTTGGCTTCGCCGCGGAACCAGTCAAACGCCGCTTGTACTTCCGCATCCACGCGGTGGTCGCAACGAACGCCAATCATCCGTTCTCCCATGGGCTGGCGATGGGCGGCCGAGCGGCCAGTTACGTAAGTAAGCGCTCCTTGGGAGGCCAATGCCCGCGCAACGCCCGCGCCCACTCCTTTGGTGCCGCCCGTCACTACCGCGACTTTTCCGTGTAGCATGCTGACAGTCTATACCGAGGGAGATTGCTTGTATTGGAAAAATGCTCGGCCCGGAAACTTACGACGTCATCCGTGAGCCGCCCCATCGGTTGGAGCGACCGGCAGACGCGCGGCCGCGATTTGGGCGATGTCGAGTAGCTTCGGCTCCTGGCCGGAGCTCACCGTCTTGATCGCATCCTTAAACATCGTGTTGCAAAACGGGCAAGCCACTCCGACCGTGCCCGCGCCCGTCGCCACTAACTCCTTGGCGCGCGTTTCGTTCACCCGGGTGCCGTGCTCCTCGCCGAGGAAGGCCAAACCTCCGCCGGCGCCGCAGCAGAAGCTGCGCTCGCGATTCTTCGGCGCCTCTACGACGGTGGCTGATTGCGCGATTACCGCGCGGGGTTCGTCGTAGGTGTCCAGGTAGCGGCCCAGATAACACGGATCATGGTAGACCACCTTCTCCTCCGTCGGCGCCGGCGGCAGTTGTGAGCCCACGCGGGCCAGGAAGGTGGAATGGTGCTCGACGGCCAACGTTGCGCCGAATTCGCGCCAATCCGTATTCATGGTCCGTACACAGTGCGGGCAAATCGACAGGATCTTGCTGGGCGCCACGGCCTGAATATTCTGTAAGTTGTACTCGGCCAATTGTTGAAAGGCCAGGTCGTTCCCTAAACGGCGAGCCGAGTCTCCGGTGCAGCGCTCTTTCTTCAGGACGCCGTAAGTAATCTTCAGATGCTGCAGGATTCGCACGAGCGACTGGACCACTTCCCTGCCCTGCGAATCATAACTGCCCATGCAGCCCAGCCAGAGTAAGTACTCCTGTGAGCCATCGTAGACGGGGATTTCGTTTTTCTGCAGAAACTTGTCGCGCTCGTTCTGCGACAAACCTAGTGGGTTGCCGTAACGCTCCAGATTATTGAATAACTTACCGCCATACTCGTCTTCCCATTTACCCGTATTGGTGGCGCCGCGGCGCAGGCCAACAATGATCGGTAAATGTTCAATGCCCACGGGGCACTGGTATTCGCAGCAGCCGCAGGTCGTGCATTGAAACGCCGCTTCCTGAGAAATGTGTTTGCCCAATAAGGGCTCCTCGCTCTGCGCGCCGAATTCATTCAGGTAACCGCGCAGGCCCAGGATGATTTCCTTCGGGTTGAGTTCCTTCCCGGTATTCGCCGCCGGGCAGAACTCGGTACAGCGTCCGCACTCGACGCAAGAGTAGGCCTGGAGCGCGGCGAGTTGCGTCACGTCCTTGCCGGTGTCGAGGCCGAAGTCTTCATCGCCCACCAGCGGCGGAATCTTCGAGAATTCGCCGCGCGAAAGGAACACCGTGGCCGGGCTGAGCACTAAGTGCAGATGCTTCGTATGCGGGATGAGCGGCATGAAGATCAATAAGGACGCCGTGTGCAGCCACCAATTCACGTGGCCGACGGAGCTGGTGTCGCGGGTGAAGTATTCGTAGAGATAAGTCACCATCAGCGAGAAGATCAGGAAGGCGATGAAACCGCTCTCCACCGAGACCTTCTCGCCTAGCCATTTCGGGCGCACCAGGAAGCGGCGAATGAAGAGGCCGGCGATGGAGACGGCGCAGGTGATGGCGAAGAGCATGGCCAGGCCAAAGTAGAGCCGGCCGAAGAAGCCCTCATGGTCGAGCAGATGCCAGCCGAAGCCAAGCAGCAAATGGTCCACGGTGACCAGCGCGAAGGCGCAGAAGGCCCAGAAGACGAAGGCGTGGGCGAGGCCGGGCAGCGGCCGCTCCTTGATGACGAGCGCCTGGCACATCACCTCCCAGAAGAAGTCCCAGACGCGTCGGCCTACAGGGGCCAGGGTGAAGCCGGGGTCGCGCTTGGCGCTCCAGATGGTGCGCAGGATCGGTTGAAAGCGCCAAAAGAATCCCGCGGCGGAGAGGGACAAGGCCAACAGGACCAGAAGCGATTCGAAAAGGGGCGGTTGCGACATAGGGCTACTATTTGAAGACTGTAGCACTTACAATCGGGGTGGGAGACAGGGTTTGCGCTATCTACTTTCGGGGGCCGCCGGATTCATCGGTTCCCACTTGTGTGACCGGCTCTTGGGCGAAGGCCATGAGCTTACCGGCTTCGACAATTTCATCACCGGCGCACGCGCCAACCTGGCGCACCTGGACGGCCATCCGCGCTTTCGCTTTAACGAAGCCGACGCCACCGCGGCCACCTTCGTCGCCCAAGCCCGCACCTGGGGCCCCTTCGACGTCGTGCTGCACTTCGCGTCGCTGGCGAGCCCGAAGCACTACCTGGCCAAGCCCATCGAGACGCTCGAAAGCGGCTCTACGGCTACGCGGAATCTGCTCGAGATCACCGGCAAGGGCCGCTTCCTACTGGCCTCGACGTCGGAGTGCTACGGCGATCCGCTGGAACATCCACAGCGCGAGACCTACTGGGGCAATGTGAACCCAGTGGGTCCGCGCTCCTGCTACGACGAGAGCAAGCGCTACGCCGAGGCGCTTACCATGGCCCACCATCGCGTGTACGGCACGCGGACGGCGATCGCGCGCATCTTCAATACCTACGGGCCGCGCATGGCGCTGGACGATGGCCGCGTGGTGCCCGCTTTCGTCGCGCAAGCGCTCACCGGCCAACCGCTGTCGATTTTCGGCGACGGCACGCAAACCCGCAGCTTCTGTTACGTCACGGACCTCGTCGATGGCCTGCTAAGACTGGCGCACGCCGACGAACACTATCCGGTGAACCTGGGCAATCCCGCCGAAATCACGGTGGGCGAGTTCGCCGAGCGCATCCGCTCGCTCACCGGCTCTGCCTCGCGCATCCATTATCACCCGTTGCCCGAAAACGATCCGCAGCGCCGCCGGCCGGACATTGCCAAGGCGCGCGCGCTCTTGGGCTGGGAGCCGAAGGTGACGCTGGAAGAGGGTTTGCGCGAAACGATCGCTTACTTTAAGCCGCGGGTTGGGGTTTAATCCAAATGCGCGCCGCCGCGGAGTTGCCCAACTGAAAGGGGCGATCCGTCAGGCGGATGGTGAGCGTGTCGTCGTAGTTCCGGGCATCGATCTTGAGCTGTGCGCCGGGCCGCACGCCGAGTTCATCCAGATAGATCAGGAGTTGCCGGTCACGCTCGTAAACGCTGGTTACCGTGCCCTGCGCATTCACGGGTAGCTCGCTCAAGGTGAGCCAGCCGCGCTGCCGCCGCATCGTGGGCGTGTCGTTCTCCACGCGATTGCCGTGCGGACAGGTCGCGCTGGTGCCCAGCTTCTCGATCAGCTTGCGCTCGAAGTCGCCGGAAACGGCGTGTTCCAGTTGCTCGGCCTCTTCGTGGACCTTGTACCATTCCATGCCGAAGACTTCGGTGAGCATGCGCTCAATCAGGTAATGGCGGTAAAGCAAGCGGTGGGCGATCTCGCGGCCTTCGTTGGCCAGGGCGATCTGCCCGGTGTCGGGAGCCACCTTAATCAAGCCGTCGCGCTTCAGGCGCTTGATGGCCGCCGTGACGGCCGGGGCGGAGACGTTGAGCCAACGCGCCAGGGTCGCCGCGATGACGGTTTCGCCTTCAGTCTCCAGGTCGGCGATGGCCTTGAGGTAGTTCTCTTTGGAAACGGTGATCTTCACGCGGGCTCGTCTTCAAGTGTAGCGTCAGGAAGAGGGCTCGGCCGGAGTTTCTACTACGCGGCGCCGCACGATGCCGGTGGGCAACTTGTACCAGGTAGTCACCAACAGCAGAAAGAGCACAGCCATGGCGGCAAAAGTCGCCGCGCCACCAATGATCATGTAGTCGACGCTGCGTCGCGGCGTGGGGATCAGTTGCATCATCACCACGAGGGAAAGGCAGAAGGTAAACACCACGCCGATCACCAACAACGCCAGGCGGAAGAACCGCGGGGGCATGCTGCCCTTAGTGTAGCGTGCCTACGGCGCGATGGCGAGGTCGGCCATATCGTGGAAGGCGTTGCCGGTCTCGATGGCGAACGCAGCCGTGCCCAAAGGCGCGTCCGCCGGCACCACGACGTTCAACTGGTAAAGGCCCGCCAGGCCGGGCGCGGCGCCCGCGAAGCTGACCGTGGCGCGCTTGCCACCGATGTAGACGTTCACCAGACCGGTGACGCGGCTCAAGACACTGGACGAAGCCGCTTGCCCGTCGCCAATCGCGGGACTCACCGCGCCCAGGCCCGTGAGGAAGACCAGCACCGTCTCACCGCGCCGCGCCGGATTCGTGGCGTTCACCACGCGGAAGTCCGGCTTCAGAATCGCGCCCGCCCCGAGTCCGCTTTGGTCCAGCGTGAAGATGCCGGGCGAGGTGGGCGCGAGCGGCACGTCCACCGCGGCCGAAGTGGTGGCGCCATTGCGCACGGCGATACTGACACTGGGGCCGGAGGCCGCGAAGGGAATCAGAAAGCTGATCTGCGTGGGGGAGACGGCGTAGACCGGCACGGGCGCATTGTTCACCAGCACCTCCGTGCCCCCCAGGATGCGCGGAAACGGAAAGCCGCTGGCGACGGCCGTAGTGGTGGTGAGGCCCGAGCCGAACAGCGTCGTCAGCGCTCCGGGCGACACCGGTGACGTGACGGGCGCATAACTGGCGGCGTTAAAGACTCCCTGCGGATTGATGCCCGGGCCGGACGCCGCGCGCAACCGGATGGAGAAAAAGAGCTCATAGTTGTTGGCGTCGGCCGGCGAAACGCCGGAGCCGGTAAACGAACTCGCGCTCAGCCCCAACCGGTTCAACTCCATCGTTCCAGAGCCGTCCGTACCCACGGTGTACGCATTCACGCCGGAAAAATCGATCAGCCCGTCGGATTGCCGCACGCGCCGCGCCCAGATCGCCTTGCCCGTGGCCAGCACGTTGGCGACGCCCGTAAACATGGCCGGCCGGCCGTTCTCAATGCGCAAGCCGGCCGCGGCGTAGAGCCCCGCCGGACGCGCTCCCGCGGCGCTGCGCACGGCCAGGAACAAGTCATGCGCGCCCGCCGACGTCGATCCGCCCAGCAACACCTCGCCGCCGGCGCCCAGGTAGATATTCTTCGTCCCCGAGAGGATCTGCCCCGCCGCAGCCGCGCCGAAGTTCGCCGTGCCGGAGCCATTCGCGGTGAGCGAGTAAGTGGCGCCACTCACGGTCTGCACCAAAGGCCGCGCGCCCAGCGACGCCCCCTGTCCGTTGACGTTGATGTTTGCGAAGGCGCCCGCATTGGGAACCAAGGCAAAGAAGCCCGCGCGCGCCTGTGCCGCCGTGCCGTTCGTAATTTCGAGCGTCGCGGCCCAGTAGGGGCCGGTGAGCACCGCGCTGGGTGTGGCCTCAACCGCAATAAAGAGGTCGTAGACGCCGGTGCTCTCCGTGCTCGCGCCCACTACGGCGCCTTGGCCGAACCTGGCATTCATCGTGGCGCCGGCCTGCAGGGGGTTGCTCAACGAAACAAAGCCATTCGGTTGGACGGAGTAAGTCCCGTTGGCTGCCAGCGGCGACGCGGCGGCGGCGCCCAGGTTCTGCTGGCCCGAGATGGCGTAGCCGCCTCGTCCGTCGAAGTTGATCTCGCCCAGCGCGCTGCGCGCGCCAGTGACGTTGCTGGCGGCGTCCGTCGTAGCCAGCAGGTGGCGGAAGAAGTAGCGGCCGGTGAGCGTCGCGTTGGTAAGCGACTGGCCGGCGGCCGCGCTTACGAAACAAAGCCAAACCATCCAGCGAAGGCAAGTCATCATGCGCATTGTCCTCTCTAACCCTAGCCGTTGGCAAGAAGTTCCTCGCGGCTAAGAGAGTTCGGCGAGCAGGTCCCTGGCCCAGGCATCGACACGCGACGCCCGTTGGTGCGGATCGTACTGCAACGCCGCGGCGAAGAGCGTGGCGGCGTTCCCGGAGAGCCCGTGCGCCGCCACTGCTCGACGCAAGCTCTCCTCCCACTCATCGTTCATGGGGAGGCGCAGGTCGGCGTAGCGCTCTCCGGTCAAGAGTTCGAAAGCGAGCAGGGCGAAGCAATAGAGGTCGGTCGCCGTGGAGTAGTGGCCCAGGAGTTGCTCGGGCGCCATGTAGCCGAGCGTGCCCATGGGCCGCGAGTAAGCGGAGAGGGCATCGGCGGCGAGGTGCAACGAGGAAGTGCCAAAGTCGATCAGGATGGGCTGCTCTGGCCCCAATAGGATGTTCTCCGGCTTAATGTCGCAGTGTACGACGCTTTGCGCGTGCGCCGCTGAGACGGCTGCGGCGACGGCGCGCAGCACGTCGCGCGTTTGCTGACGTGATAGCGGCCCGTTGGTCTTAAGGTGCTCGCGCAGCGTGGGTCCATCGACGAAGGGGAAGGCGAGGTGCGGCGTGCCGTGGTCATCCACCCAGTAGTCGAGGACGGGGAGTACGCCGGGATCGTGGATGAGCCCGATGGCCGCCACCTCTTGCGCGAAGCGCTTGCGCAGCCAGCCGGCGTCGGGCCGGGGTTCGTTCGCCGGCGGACGCAGTTGCTTGATGGCGACGCGGCGGCGCACCTGCTGGTCCAGCGCTTCGTAGACCAGCGAGAAGCCGCCTTGCGCGACGAGCCGGTCGATGCGGTAGCGGTCGCGCAGGATGGTGCCGGAAGGCCATTCCCCGGCTTGGCTCTCTGCTTGCTGGGCCTGCCGGAAGAATTCGGCCTTGTGCTGCTGGTAGCGGCGACGCAGGTAATTGCGACGCCGGTACCAGCGGCCGAGGCCAAAGAGGAGTCCGCTGGCGGCCAAGCCGCCGCCGGCCCACCACGCCCGCGCGACGCCGCTGACGGTGAAGGTCAGCGCGGCGACGTTGGCCGGAGTGAACCAGCGCGTCGCGTGGGCGCGCACTTCCAGGCGATAGTCGCCCGGCCAGAGTCCGCTTTCGACGATGCGACCGGTCTCCGGCACCGCGCGCCAATCGCTTTGGCCGACAATCCGGTATTCGAGCTTGGCTTGATGCGTGTGCGCGAAGGAGAGAACGACGGCCTCGGCGGCAAGCGTGCCTTTCTCTACGCGATACGACGAGATACCGGCCGTGATGGGGCGATTGGGGCGCACCAGGCTCTCGGGCGCCAAAAGGTGCGTCGCGCCATTGGCAGAGCCGATCCAGAAGGAGCCATCGGGCGCGGCTGAGCTGTCAGCAATGTCCATGTCCGTCAAGCCGTCGCGCGTGGTGAGTTGCAGCCAGTCCTCAGGGCCGAAGTGTTCGCCGTCGCTCACCAGCACTCCCGCGCCGGTACCTCGCCAGAGCCGGCCCGCGCGGTCCTCCCGCAGAAAGAACGTGCTCTCCGCCGCCACCCGTGCGGCCGACGGGAGATGCAGCCACTCGAGTTTCTCCTGCAATCGCAAACGGGAAATTCCCAAGGGCTCATCGTAGCCAAGCCAGATACTCCCGTCGCCCAGGATGCTGATGGCTTGTGTGGAAGCCTGCAGCATGCCGTCAACTTCGGCGAAGCGGCGCCACTCGCCCGTGGGCAACCGCAGATGCAGACCGGTGCGCGAGATCACCCAGGTCCGGCCTTGCGCGTCCGTGTGGGCGTCGCGAGGGCGCAGATTGGGCGGCAAGGGAGTAACCGGCCAGGCGCCGTCGCTCAAGCGCTCGCCCACCAGATGCGTGTCTGTGTAAGGCAACCTGCCGCGCAGGCGCGGGGCCGGCGTCACGCGTGTCCGGGCCTTGGTGATCCGGCTCGTCCGGGTGTCCAACTCCCAAAGCTCCTGCTTTTGAGAGACGACCAGAATGGTGTGCGGACCCGCCAACGACAATGGGCGCAGCGCCCCCAGAAAGGACGTGCCCATCACCTCAAGCCAAGCGTCTTCGCCGCGTGCCTGGCGTAGCAGATTCCTTCGGGCACTGGCCCAGCGCGTGCCGTCATCGGCCTCCACCACGATGCGGGTAACGCCCGTGTGGGGCCACGTCTCGATGTCGCCGCCGCCTATCCAACGGGCCAGGCCCTGGCGCGTGTTCAGCCAGCGATTCCCGTCGCGATCCGTGAACACGTTCATGGCGTTGGGTGGCGGCTGCAACTGTGGGTCGCGGCTGAAGTGCTTCCCTCGCCCGTCCTCCCAGTAGAGGCCGTCATGCAGGCTGATCCAAACGGCTCCCTGCGCGTCTTCCTTCATGCCGCTATGATTCTGCAGGCTGTCTGGTTGATGAGGGAAGACTACGAACTGCTTCTGGCCCGTGCGCCGTACCCGAATTTGGTCGCTGGCGAAGGCCCAGTCATTGCCGCGCCGGTCCCGGAGGGCGGTCGTCCAATGGCGCGCGGGCAAGCCGTCGTCTTCGCCGATCTCCGTCAACCGGGCTTGGCCGCTGGGATCGGAGACCACGCAGATTCGCTGTCCGCAGCCCATCCACAAACGTCCCGCGGTATCGAAATGCAAGGGGCCATGTCCACGGCCCACGGCCTCGCCCGCGCTCAAGCCGGCTGGGCCCACTCTCATCCGCATCAAGGGCTCGTCCCCCGCGCCGCGATCCCATCCCAACGCAAAGAGGACATCCCCGTTCATGCGCATGCTGCCGGTGGCGGTCCTGGTCATCTGCCGGCCCTGCAGGCCTTCCACGACGAAAATGCCATCCAGGGTCGCGGCCCAAATGCGGTTGCGTGAGTCTACCGCCAAATTGAAGGCATGGGGTGCATTCTGCACCCGCTGTGTCCGGCGGCCGTCGTAGCGATGAATTCCAGACTGCGTGCCGATGTACAGGAAGCCCAACCGATCCTGCACCACCGACGAAACCAACTCCTCGCCCAGCGGAATCACTTCCAACCGGTAGCGTTGTGCCGTAGCCAACGCGATGGAACTCAGGGCCAAAATGACGCTTCCCAGTTGGCGAAGAGGAATCATGAAGAAGGCAGGACTAGGTGTACCATCTCTGCTAGTCTACTAGCATAGTGAACGAAAACGTGCAGCTTACGGAGTTGATCCACCGCATGCAAAACGGGGATCGGGCCGCTGGTGAATCCCTGTTCGCTTCGGCCGCGGTCCGGCTGCGAAGGATGTCGGCCGCGCTGATGGCTTCCGAGCGGACTTCCGGCTTCCACCCCTCGGACCTGTTGCAGGAGACCTATGTCCAGAAGTTCGCGGGCCTGCGCCGGCAGGCGAAGCTCACCGGGCGCGAGCACTTCTTTTCGGTGATGGCGATGGGCATGCGCCAGGTGCTGCTGGACCGTGGCCGCGCGCGCCGCGCCCAGAAGCGGCAGGGACCGAGTCTGCGTGAGTGGGAGCAAGCGCCACTTCCGGATCGCCGCTTGATCGACCTCGCCACAGCGACCCAAAAGCTCGCCCGGCTTGACCCGGCCGCCTGTGAAGTACTCCGCCTCAAGCATGATCACGGTTACTCCTGGGACGAGATCGCCTCTCGCACCGGGCGCAGTGTCTGGCAGGTGCGCACCGAGTACGCCCACGCCCTCCACTGGCTCCGGGCCGAAATCGCTTAAGTAAGTCACTTCCGGCGTCGGCGCACCCATCCCAGACAGGGAAGGGCCACGGTGAGCATCAGCCAGGTCGCCGGCTCGGGAACGGTGTTCTCGATAGGCGTCTGGTTGAAGCTGCCACTCCCGCCGCCTTCAAAGAAGACCTGCAAGGGGAATGCGTTAGCCAGCGCGGCGTCGACGGTGGGGTTGATGCCACGGATCTGGAAAGCGCTCACGCCGCCCACGGCGAAGTCCACCGTCGCGCCGCCCGCAAAAGTACCCAGGCTGGTGACGAAGCCCGCGCCGGTCCAGACCGTGAACGAGTTGCCGTAGCCCGTCGGCAGGGTGATGCGGTCGAACATCGTGCCGCCGGTGCCGGTGTACTCGAAGGTGTCGACGAAAGGCGGGTCGGTCCAGCGTCCGGACGGCACACCGCTAAAGACCCAGCTTGCCGGGGCGCCGTTGGTGCCGCCGGTCGGCGTGGGCGAGTCCGGCAGGATTGGGTTCGTCGGCGCGTTGTTGGCGCTGCCACTGCACAGCCGGTTCGTACCGATCCAGACGCAGTAGTTGTAGTTGCTGAGAATGATCTGCGGCGGTTGGCCGGTGCCGGTGACATTTTGCCCGGGGACCTGCAGCAGGAATTGCCAAGTGGAAAGCGTCAGGCCGGTGAGGCTCGGCCCAACATCCCAGAACGCCTGCCCGGAACCTGTGCGGACGGTCTGCCCATTGATTTTGAGCGTCGCATTCATCGTCTGAGTGCCGCTCACTCCGTTGATGGTCCCGGAGCCGTTGAACCCGATGGGAAAGTAGTTGCTATCGAAGGTGCCGGAGCCTGTTCCGGAAATGTCGGCGACGAAGGGCGCGATGCCCCCACCCCAGCCTGGCCCGGAAGGAAAGAAAGGCCCGTTCGCGCAGGAATAGGTGCCTGAGGCCTGAACGGAACTGCCCGGGGAGATGGGAGACGTCGTACCTTGACACTGGCCAAAGCTCCCGCCCCCGACATTGACGCTTCCCGGGTTAAAGATCGGCGCGGCCAGGGCTGGCGTCGCGATGGTGGCGGCTGCAAGGAGCCAGATGAGGCGATTTTTTGTAGGCATAGGACTCAACTGGATGGGTTAGCGAAAAATACTGGACGTCCTGTGACCCTGACGCATTAAACTTCTTCTATGGCTGAAGTGGCGAACCCCCTACCCCGTCTGCGGCGCGACCTCGACCTGATGCCCTCCCCCATCGCCGACCGCCCCGGCCTCCTCCTACGCGATTCCTTCCGCTACTCCGACGCCATCCTCGTCCTGCCCCCACCTCTCGTGCCCGCGCTCGAACTCTTCGACGGCCGCTCTGACGAACTCGACCTCCGCGCGCTCCTCACGCGCCTCACGGGCGACCTCGCCACCAGCGGACTCGCGCAGCATCTCATCCAAGCGCTCGACGAAGCTGCTTTTCTCGAAAACACCACCTACGAGCGCTACAAACAAGCCAAGCACGCCGAGTTCGCTGGCCAAGCCGTCCGCGAGCCCGCCCATGCCGGCGGCGCTTATCCGGATGAGCCCGCGGCCCTCTCGGCTACCTTTGAACGCTACTTCGCCGGCACCCAGCGTGGCTCGCGAGACGTCTGCGCCATTGCCGCGCCCCACGTGTCGCCCGAAGGCGGCTGGGAGAGCTACCGCGACGCTTACTCTGCGTTGCCCGCGCACCTGGGCTCGCGCACCTTCATCGTCCTGGGGACTTCCCACTACGGCGCCCCCGAGCGCTTCGGACTCACCCGCAAGCCCTTTCGCACCCCGCTCGGCGATAGCACCCCGGCCCTCGATCTCATCGAAGCCCTGCACCGCGCCGCGCCCGACAGTATTCAGCCGGAAGACTATTGCCACGCCGTGGAGCACTCGATCGAATTCCAGGTCCTCTTCCTGCAGAGGCTGTTCGGCCCGGACGTCCGCGTCGCACCGATTCTGTGCGGCAGCTTCGCCCGCAGTATCTACGGGCAGGATCGCCGTCCTGAAGATCACGAGCCCGTGCGGCGCTTCTTCGGCGCCCTGCGCGAGGCTGCGCCGGCCGATGCCGTCTGGGTGTTGGGCGTCGACATGGCCCACCTCGGACGGCGCTACGGCGATCCCTTCGCCGCGCGCGCCCAACAGGACCACCTGGCCGCCGCGGCGGCGCGAGATCAGCAACGCATCGCCAGCCTGAACGCCTTCGACGCCGATACTTATTGGGAGCAAGTGCAGGAGCGCCAGGACGACTTGCGGTGGTGTGGGTCCGCCCCGTTCTACACTTACTTACGGACCGCGCCCAAGGCCCGCGGCGAGTTGCTGCGCTACCAGCAGTGGAATATTGACGAATCCAGCGTCGTCTCCTTCGCGGGGATGCGCTTCACCCAGGAGAATAAACCATGAAGAAGATCCTGCTCCTCGCGAGCCTGCTTACGTTACTGGCCGCCGCGCCGATGGCGAAGCGCGTCGTCCTCGAGAATCGACGCATCACCGCCAGCGAAGTAATCTACCAGCCCGGCGTCCCGCGCGAGCCCTACATCCGCCCTACCGACCAGGTGATCGTCTTCCTCGACGAGTGCCGCTACGAGCGAACCGACACGCGCACCAAGGAGAAAACCATCCGCCAGCGTAAGCAAGGCGAAGTCATCTGGCACGACAAAGGTGAGGACGCGCCGCAGTTAGTTAATCTGGGCTCCAAGCCATTCCGGACGCTGGTGCTGGAACTGAAGTAGCTCGGGTTTATCGCGACGCGTCAGTTGTATCGGGCGATTTGTTTCATTGGCGTTTCATAGCGGAGTGAAAAGCTTCCACGATTTCCGAATGGGTGTCCAGATGTATCACGGGATCGTCAACCCCTCCAAAGCGAACAAGCCCCGTCGCCTCAGTGTAGGCGGCGTAACAGCCTGCGAACATTTCTGATGGCGAGTAATGGAGGAAACACTCCCATCCGCCAGCCCAGGCTATCAAAGCCCCTTGTTGCACAAAAGACTTCAAGGATGCCGAAATCACTTCTTCCCATCGGTGAGGATATTTGCGAATACGGGCCGGCACCGACACTTCACCAACTAAGGTCTTGGTGCATCGGCGAGTTCCTTCCGCGTGCCTACAAAAAACCATTCGCTCCCGACCGCACCGTTGGGCTCGTGAGCGAAGTTGGAATACCGCTCTTGTACGCCCCTACCTTCGGCGTCTCTTTCCAATTGACGCAAAGTACCATCATCCAGATCCTCGTAGCGAAGCACGCGCCCGCGGCGTCGACGTAACGATTGACCAGTATCCTTACACCGCTTCCGCCACCTCGCTCAATTCGCTCTTTCCCCGCTGGGCCCTCGAAGGCGGACGCAACGCCGTTTTCGAACGCCTCGGCGCGGCCGAACAACGCGCGAAGGTGAAGGCCGGCATTGTCGACGCCATCACTAACGACCGCGGCGGCGGCGATCCCAAGAACGTCGTGATCACCAGTTGCGGCTTTGACGCCACGGTAGCCGGCAAGAGTCTCGCGGACCTCACGCGCGCCCGCGGCGCCGAGGTCACCATCGAGAACGCCGCCGAGACCGCG
>JAIEMJ010000052.1 GCA_019752335.1 Bryobacteraceae bacterium | reverse complement strand
GGTTGCCGTCATCGGCCCCGGTTGGCTCCTTTCATCCAACGAGATTCTGCCCATGCTGGGCACACAGCCCATCGCGTAAGCGGCGGGGCAACGCACGCAGAATATCGCTGTTTTGCTGGGGTTTTCGCGGGACAGTGGCGGAACGTGCCCCGCCGCTTACGCGGCGGGCTGTCCGGTTCTCGCTCCAATTCGGGGAGCGAGTGGATTTTTTCTGCGCTTCTTACCTTACGGTCGGGGTTCGTTAGAAGGTCCAAGCGGCGGGCTTAGCCGTTCAGATTCCTATTGATCCGGGCGATCGCTTCGTCCACCTCAGCCGGACTCTTAAAGCCCATGGTCATGGCGTTCACGGTCCCCAAGCCCAGCACGTACTTTACGGCGGCTTCGCGATCCTCGGGGTCTCGGAACATGCCTTCGCCGACGAGCTTCATGCCGATGACGCCGGTGCCTTGGCTGCTGATCTGCTTCAGCCGGGCGGTGACTTCGGTGACGTCGCCACGCTCGGCGCCGGTGGAGTCGCCCTTCAACGAGTCCATGCGGGCGCCGTTGTGGTTGATGCGGCAGAGCGCGACGTCAAGCCACGCAGTGCCAGGGAAGGCGCGGAGCGGCAGCAGGCCATGGACGCTGGCGCCGTGGGCCAGCAGCACCTTCTTGTGCTTCAGTTCGCTCATGCCGTCGCGCAGGCGTTCGAGCTCCGTGGGCCAGCCCGGCGTGCGGACGTTGTGCATCAGCACGATATCGAAGTACTCGCTGTTGAGTTCCTGCCGGAAGCGATCCAGCGTCGCCGCGGGATTGTCCGTCTCGCGCCACTTGAGTTTGGTCATCAGGCGATAGCTGTCGCGCGGGATTCCCTTCAAAGCGATGGCCAGCATCTCGTGCATGCCTTCGTAGTTGTCCGCGGACTCGAAAAAACGAATGCCGCTGTCGTAGGCGTGCCGGACGAGGCGCGTGAACTGATCCTGCCCGAGTTCGCGCTGCACACGACCGCCATGCGTGCCGGTGCCGAAGGCCAGCCGGGTGACCTTGACGCCGGAGTTGCCCAGCGGCACCCAGTCCGTCGCGGCGCGCTTCTGGGCGAAGGCGGGAAGGGCCGTGACACCGAGCGAAGTGTGGAGGAAGCGGCGGCGCGTGCAAGGAGTCATCTTGCGAAAGAAGATAACACAATCGACCAACTGGCGAAAGGCCCGTAAACTAGTACGAATGGGCTATCAACTGGCAGGAAACTACGAACCACGGGGCGATCAGGGGACGGCGATTGACGCCATGGTCCGCGGAATCATGGATGGCGAGGCGCATCAGGTGCTGCTGGGCGTCACCGGCTCCGGCAAGACGTTTTCGATGGCCAAGACCATTCAGCGCCTGAACCGGCCCGCGCTGATTCTGGCTCACAACAAGACCCTGGCCGCGCAGCTCTATCAGGAGTTTAAGGGCTTCTTCCCGAATAACGCCGTCGAGTACTTCGTCAGCTACTACGACTACTATCAGCCGGAAGCCTACATCCCTAACAGCGACACCTACATCGAGAAGGAGGCCACGGTCAACGATGACCTGGACAAGCTGCGCCTGTCGGCGACGCGTAGCCTCTTCGAGCGCCGGGACTGTATCATCATCGCCAGCGTCTCCTGCATCTATGGCTTGGGGTCGCCGGAAGCGTACTACGGCATGCTGCTGATGCTCGAAAAGGGGCAGAAGATCACGCGCCATGCGATTCTGCAGAAGCTGGTGGAGATTCTCTACGCGCGCACGGACGCGGCGTTTGAGCGCGGTACCTTCCGCGTTCGCGGCGACGTGATCGAAGTCTTCCCCACCTACGACGACTACGCCTTCCGGATCGAACTCTTCGGCGACGAGATCGACTCGCTTTCGCAGATCGACCCGATCATCGGCACCGTCCGGCAGACGTATACGCGGCTGCCCATCTACCCCAAAAGCCACTACGTCATCACGCCGGACCGCAAGACCACGGCCGCGGCGTCGATTGCCGCCGAACTCGATCAATGGCATGCCGAACTGGTCAAACAAGGCAAGCTGATTGAGGCGCAGCGCCTGATGCAGCGGACGCAGTTCGACCTCGAAATGATCCGCGAAATCGGCTATTGCCATGGCATCGAGAATTACTCGCGCCATCTCTCGGGCCGCCTGCCCGGCGAGGCGCCGCCTACGCTGCTGGACTACCTGCCCCCCGATAGCTTGATCTTTCTCGATGAAAGCCACGCTACCGTCCCGCAGATCGGCGGCATGTTCAACGGCGACCGTGCGCGGAAGCAGAATCTGGTAAACTTCGGCTTCCGTTTGCCCAGCGCGTTGGACAATCGCCCGCTGACGTTTGAGGAGTTCGAGAATCGCGTCAATACGACGGTGTACGTGTCGGCAACGCCGGGCCCGTATGAGCTTACTAAGACCGGCGGCGTCTTTATCGAGCAGGTGATCCGGCCGACGGGGCTAGTGGATCCGATTGTTGAGATTCGCCCCATCAAGGGGCAGGTAGATGACCTGTTGGGCCAAATTCGCGCGCGCGTCGAGCGCAATGAGCGCGTGCTGGTGACCACTTTAACGAAGCGAATGGCGGAAGATTTATCCGAATACTACTCGGAAGTCGGGGTGAAATGCCGCTTTATGCACTCCGAGATCACCACTTTGGAGCGGGTGAAGATTCTGCGCGACCTGCGCCGCGGCGAGTTTGACGCGCTGGTCGGCGTGAACCTGCTGCGCGAGGGTTTGGACCTGCCTGAAGTCTCCCTGGTGGCGATCCTGGACGCTGATAAAGAGGGATTTCTGCGGTCTACCGGCTCTCTGATCCAGACGATCGGACGGGCGGCGCGCAACGTCAACGGCCGGGCCATTCTCTACGCCGACAAAATGACGGACAGTATGAATCGCGCCATCAACGAAACTAATAGGCGAAGAAAAATCCAAGAAGATTATAATGAACAGAACGGAATTACTCCCGAGACGATCATCAAGCCGATTGACGGAAATTTAATTGCAATTGTTGAGGCAGATTACCACACCGTGCCCTTAGAAGACGATACAAATGATGTAAACTCAATTTCACCCGAACAGTCTGAACAACTGATTGGGGAGCTCGAAGGGCGAATGCGGGAAGCTGCGAAGCACTTTGAGTTCGAAAAAGCGGCTCAGTTGAGGGACCGCATAAAAGTGATTCGGAGCCGAAGTCTTTTATGAAGAGAGTCCATCGGATCGGCTTGGTGACGGCCGGAAAGATCACCGGGTTGTGGATTGAAAAGACGTTGGAGCTGAAGCGGAGCGTCGGGCCGGTGTACTCCACCAGTTTGCGCTTGGCCAGCCGGGCTTCGAATACGCTGTTGCGGACGGGCTTTCACACCACGGATTGGGAAGAACTGCGCCGTTGTGAGGCGGTGCTTTTTTTCCTGCCGGCTAAGAGCTTCCACGCCATGGCGCGCAACTGGATAGAAGCGGGCCACGATCTGGCCGGGCAGCGCTTTGTGGTGTGCGACGCCGAACTGGGTCTCGCTGACTTGGCGGACCTGCGGGCGCATGGCGCTTTAACCGCGACGCTCGGTCCGCTGCCTTACCAGGAGACGCTGAGGTTTGTCGGCGAAGGCGATCCGGCCGCCCTGGCCCCAGCGGTGAAGTTGCTGGAAGCCGATTCGTACCGCTTCACGCGCTTGAATCCGGGTGGCAAGCATCGTCTGGCCGAAGCGGTAGACCATTTGGAGACCTCAGCGTTGCCGATTTTTGCGCGATCTGTCGAAAGCCTGCGGGAGTCCGGCCTCACCCACGAGATCGCGGTGGGCCTGGCGGAGCGGTGCTTTGGGCAGATGCTCCGCTTGTACGCGCGCAATGGCCGCCGCGCGTGGGATTCACGGGATGTGCAGCATCCTCCCGACGCCGCCGCGGCGCCGGGGCAGGACCTGTTGGCTCTCGAAGACGCCTTGGTGCGTGAGCGCGTCGCGCAAGCGCTCGCGGCCACCGCGGGTAGCGAAGCCTAACTTGGTAAACTGTTAAGCGATGACCCTCGAGGAACTTGATCGCGAGTATCAACCGCTCCGCCAGCAAGCTGAAGCTGTGCGGGGCTATCTTTGACCCGGCCGCGAAACGCAAACGCTTCGAAGAGCTGGAAGTCCAGATCGCCCAGCCCGGCTTCTGGAATAGCCAGGAAGCCAGCCAAAAAATCATGCAGGAGCGCAAGCGCCTGGAAGAGGCGATCGCCACCTCCGTGAGCGTCGCCGGCATGACCGACGACCTGGACACGCTCTTTGAGCTCGCCCGGGAAGGCGAGCCCGTGGTGGGCGACATTGAGCGCGACCTGCGCAAGTTCGCCCAGCATATTGACCAGCTCGAAACCGGGATGCTCTTGAGCGGCGAGAACGCCGACAAGAGCGCCATCATGACCATTCATCCGGGCGCGGGCGGCACCGAGAGCCAGGATTGGGCCGAGATGATGGCGCGTATGTACTACCGCTGGGCGGAGCGCCATGGTTTCCAGATCGAAGAGACCGACCGGCAGGCCGGCGACGGAGCGGGCATTAAGTCCGTCACCTTCGAGGTGAACGGCGAGAACGCTTATGGGCTCTTGCAGAGCGAAATCGGCGTGCACCGGCTGGTGCGCATCTCGCCCTTCGACGCCGCGGGACGCCGGCATACTTCGTTCGCCTCGGCCTTCGTTTTTCCGCAGATCGACGATGACATCGTCATCGACATCAAGCCGGACGACCTGAAGATTGACGTCTTCCGCGCGTCGGGCGCCGGGGGGCAGCACGTCAACCGGACCGAGTCCGCTGTGCGCTTTACCCATTTGCCGACGGGCATCGTCGTACAGTGCCAGAATGAGCGCTCGCAGCACAAGAATCGCGCCACCGCGCTCAAGATTCTCCGGTCTCGCCTCTACGAGCACGAGATGGAGAAGCGCCGCGCCGAGGAACGCAAACTGGAGGCGTCGAAGAGCGACATCAACTTCGGCAGCCAGATCCGCAACTACGTCCTGGCGCCCTATCGCCAGGTGAAGGATCTCCGGACCAAGCTTGCCCTCAGCGACACCGACAAAATCCTCGACGGCGATCTGGATGCTTTCATTCACGCCTACCTCGTCTGGAAGAAGACCGGCAAACTGGCCGGCGACGACAAGGATACGGACGACTGACCCCCGGCATTGCAGAGGCGGCCAAACTGATCCGCGCCGGCGGACTGGTCGCTTTCCCCACCGAGACGGTCTACGGCCTGGGCGCCAACGCGCTCGACGCCGCGGCCGTCGCGCGAATTTATGCGGCTAAGGGCCGCCCCGCGACTTCGCCGTTGATCGTGCATTGTGCCGACAAGGCCATGGCGCGCCAATACGCCGCCGTTTGGCCGGAAGCGGCCGAGCGTCTGGCGACGGCGTTTTGGCCCGGTCCGCTGACGTTGGTGCTGGAAAAAAGCCCGCTGATTCCGGCGAATGTCACCGCAGGGCTAGGAACCGTTGGCTTGCGGGTGCCGAAGCATCCAGTGGCGCTCGCGCTGCTGCGCGCCGCAGGCGTGCCGATCGCGGCGCCGAGCGCGAATCCCTTCCAGGGCCTCTCGCCCACCCTGGCGTCGCACATTCCAGCGCGCTTAGCGGATCTCATTCTGGAGGGCGGCGCGTCGGAGGTCGGCATTGAGTCGACGGTGCTGAGTCTGGTGGGGCCTCCCACGCTCCTGCGTCCCGGCATGATTTCCCTGGCGGAGCTCGAAAGGGTGCTGGGCGCGCCGATTCGGCCCGCGGCAGATCCCCAGGAGCCCCACGCGTCTCCGGGACTGCACGCGCAGCACTACAGCCCCCTAACGCCGTTTACCGTCCTTGCACCCGGGACCGCGCGGCCGCCCGGCCGGGGTATCGTGCTCGAAATGCCCGCCGATCCAGAGACTTACGCGCAACGCCTCTACGCGGCGTTGCACGAGGCGGATCACCAGGGCTGGGAGTGGATCGCTGTCGCCGCGCCACCGGATACTCCGCTCTGGGACGCCATCCGGGACCGCCTGAGCCGGGCCCAGCACCGGTAGTGACGGGGGAAATCTCGATTTTGGGACAACTATTTGGCTCCGTCGCACGTCCTATCCCTCAGATGCGCTTTTTGTCTCTTCTCCTGATCTTGGCGGCTACGGCCCCGGCGCAGACCGCCGTCGAAGTTTTCCGCAAAGCCCCCCCCGCCACCGACGCCGCGCTGCGCGAGCGCGTGACGAAGTTTTACCAGACCTACATCGACAAGAAGTGGCGCCTTTCCGAGCCGATCGTCGCGGAAGACTCGAAGGACCGCTACTTTGCCGCGCCGAAGTCGATCTTCTTCAGCTACGCCATCAGTGAAATCAAGTTTGAAGAGAATTACACCAAGGCTATTGTCCTCGGCTTGGCCGAGCAGGAGCGAATGATGGCGATGGGCGGCATCATTCGCATGAAGGTGCCATTGCAGAGCTACTGGAAGATCATCGACGGCCAGTGGATGTGGTACCTCCCGGATCGCACTTGCGTCGCCACGCCGATGGGCTGTGGCGTCGTGGATAAGACGGCTACCGAAGTCTCCGACGCCCAGAAGAAGGAGATTGAACAGCGTATCGCCAATCCGCCGCTCAACGAGGTACTAAGTTCGTTCGGCTTTACGGACTCGGCGGGCGGCCTGGTCCTCAGCGCCGCCGCGCCCCGGCTGGAGCGCGAGTTCAAAAACAAGCTGAACGGCTACTTGGCTCCGAAAGTGCGGCAAGTGACCGATAGCGACGTGGAAGCCTCCTTTGAGCCTGCACAGATCCCCCCGAATTCCACCGGCAAGCTCGTGGTGAAGATGAAGCCCGGCGCGAGCTTTGCCGCGCGTTTCGTCAACGTGGAAATCGAAGTCTTTACGCGTGTGTTTCCGATGCGCGTCAAAATTGAGGGCCCGGCAGCCAAGAAATAGGTTTGGCCCTCGAAGTGCTTTCGACTCTGGCGGAGGCACTTGATGCACTTGCGAAACCTGGATGGCGGCGCGCGGAACGCCCTGTCTTCTACCCAAACCCGGCCATCCGTGCGACCAGCCGCCGCGCCAGCCGCGAAAGGACCCTCGCGCGGTCCGTTTTTCGACATGATGCTGGCCGCTTCACCGGCAACTACATCGGCTCCGGCCGCTTCCCCCCTCGCCCGGACTGGGAATTCTGGCGCCAAAATTCGTTCATCTGACGATTTTTCGCCACTCCGCGGAGGCGGCCATCCCTCAGCCGGTCGCGGCGGGGCCATTCAGGCCCGCGAAGCCGACCCCGCGCCGCCTGAGCCGCCCACCCCACCGCCGGCGCAGACGCCAGTGGAGACGATTAACGCCTTACTCACCAAGCTCGGCTTCGACGCCTCCAAATTCAACGCCCGCGTCACGTCCGAGACGATTAGCGTTCCGGGCATGTCCTACCAATACCCGCTGCTGGAAGTGACGGTAAACGGCGAGCGCGTCGGCTTCCATCTGCCGTCGGCCATGAAGGATCCGCGCATGACGGCCGCCAACATCTCTTCGATGCTGGGGAAGCCGGTGATGGACCTGTCGGTCTTCGCCTGATTTCCGGCCTCACTTCATCCGGATGGTTTCCGTATTCCCGCGCGCCTTCAATTGCGCGACTCGCGCGAAGGCTTGCTTCGCCTCCGCCGCCCGCCCCAGCGACTGCAACGCGCGCCCCAATTGGTATTGCACAGCCGATTCGTCCGGCGCCCGGTTGGCTGCCTTCTGCAGCAAAGGCAGTGCCTTCGCAGAGTGGCCAAGGGCCAGTTCGGCTTTGCCCAAGTAGTAGTGCGTGCCCCACAGGTCCGGGCGGGCTTCCGTCACCGCCGCTAGCAGCGGTGTGGCCTCCGCATATTGACCCTCCTGCACCAGCAGGGCGCCGAGGAAGTATTGGCCTTCCACGCCGGGCGCCTGCCGCAATTGCTCGATCGCCGCGGGATAGTCGCGCAGACTGACGTAGGTCTTGCCGGTTTCGAGGGCAAGGCCGGGCAAGTGCGGGTCAGCCGTCGCGGCCTGGCGAAAGCTCTCGAGGGCGCGGTCGAAAAGCGCCGAGTCATACCAGACGCGCCCTTCGAGGTAGTGAGCCTGGGCGGCGGGCAGCCGCTCGTAAAGCTTGGCGAGCGTGGCTTGGGCGCGCGGCAGGTCCTTCTGTTTCACATAGGCGAGGGCGAGGAAGTGAAAGACACCGGGCGACGGATTCTCGCCCGTCGCCAACTGCTCCAGGCCCCGGACGGCCAGCGACGGTTCGCCCGTCTGCAACTGGCAGATAGCCAGCAACTCGGCGGCCTGGCGCTGATAGGGCGAATTCTGACGCGCGAGTGCGGCGAAGAGGGGTTTGGCTTGGGCGGAGTCGTCGAGCTTGAGGTAGGCGAGGCCGAGGTTGAGGATGATGCCGGGCTCGTTGGGCAGCAAACGCAAGGCGCGGCGGTAGACGTCGATGGCCTTTTGTGGGCGGTCCTGCCGGCTGTAGAGAACGCCGAGGTTACCGAGCGCGCCGAGGTTATTGGGCTCCCGCTGGAGCACGCGCTGGAAGCCGGCTTCAGCCTCGGCGTAGCGGCCGGTGGCGAGGTCCGCCGTGGCGGCGGCGAAGACTTGCTCCATGGAAACACTTTGGCCCTGGTAGAAGACCAGGGCCAAGGTGAACCAACTGAGGTATGAGAGCACTACCCTCTATTTTAGAAGAGGACCTTCATGCCGAACTGAATCGTGCGCGGATCCCGCGTCGAATTCACTTGGCCGAAGGTGCCGCGGGTGGCGGCCGTCGGGGCCGTGTTGGGATTGGGCACGCCCAAGCCCGTGTTGACGCCCGCCCACTGCGTGTGGTTAAACGAGTTGAAGGTCTCGAAGCGGAACTGGACGTTCACCCGCTCGAAGAACGTGGTGGTCTTGATCATCGAGATGTCCCACTGGTTGATGCCGGGTCCACGGATGATGCCTTCGCCCGTGTTGCCGAGCGTACCTTCAAGCGGGCGGCTGAACGCGAAGACGTTGAAGTAATCGAGTTCGCTGGGCGTCGGGTTGGTAACCGGACCGCTGCCATTGTAATTCGCGCGCGGACCCCCGCCCAGGGTACCGGGGTTACCGTTCGAAGTGATCGTCAGCGGCGAACCACCCCAGAAGCGGGTGATGCCGTTCACCTGCCAGCCGTTGGCGATGCCTTTGGCGATGGCGTTGGTTTTGGCAAACTTCGGCAACTCGTAGATGAAGTCGATGGTGACGATCTGCTTGCGGTCGAAGTTCAGTAACCCATACTCGCGTTTCCGGTCGAAGGTGTAGGCCAGCGCCTGGGTGTCGCCTTCGTTCACGCCCTGCGCCTTAGCCCAGGTGTAATTGAAATTACCCGTGAAGCTCTTGGCGAAGCGGCGGGTGACGCGGCCTTGCAGGCCGTTGTAGTTGGACGTCGAGCCGAACTCCGTGAAGTTGACGTTCGAGTAACCAAGGTAGGGGCGCAGGGCGTTCGAGACGCCGTTGACACCGGTGAGCACGCCGGGTTGCAACGTTGTGCCCAGCGGCAGTTGGTTGAGGTCGCGCCGGTATTGCAGGTAGCGGCCACGGTTGCCGATGTAGCTCAAGTCGAGTGAGGTCTTCTGGCCCAGTTCGCGCTGAATACCGAGGCTCCAGGAGTAGATCGTGGGGATCTGGCCCTGGGAGTCGATGGCGACGATGCCGACGGGGGAACGGCGGCCGCCGGCGATCAGGCCGGTGTTGATCTGGTCCACTTTGCCCGCGAAAACCGTGGGCAGAAAGGTGAGGGGCGGGTTGCCGAGGCCGTCGAAGTTATTTGCGTTCTGGCGAATGCGCTCGTAGAAGATGCCGCCACCGCCGCGAATGGAGGTCTTGCCGTTGCCGAACGGATCGTAGGCAAAGCCAAAGCGGGGGCCGAAGTTGCCTTTGCGGTGGTTGACGCCGCCCAGCGGCAGGTTCCCCTTGCCCTCTTCAATCATGCCGTTGAAGGCGTTGCCTGAATTGGGCACGATGGTGCCGATGGTAAGGCCAGGACCTTGATCAATGCGCACGGCTTCGGAGGCTTTGTAGGCCCGCGGGTCGAAGTAGTTCTGGAGCAGTCTGCCGTAGGTATAGGTAGGTCCCAGGTAGGCCCAACGCACGCCGAACTCCAGGGTGAGTTTGCGGTTGACGCGCCAGGAGTCCTGCGCGTACGCTTCGATGCCGAAGAAGCGGAAGGAGCCGTAGAAGCGGCCATTGGCCTGGTTCACGGAAGTGTAATTGCCGAGCAGCATGTTGGCGAAGGTATTGCCGGTGGAGAGCGGGTTGTCGGGCGAGTCACCGAAGTTGAAGTTCATCGCGTCAATCCAACTGGGCTGTTGGCCATTCAGGTTCATGTTCCAGAAGCCACCGAATTTCAGCGTATGCTTGCCCAGATTCTTGGTGATGTTATCCGTGAAGGTAAACTGCTTCGCTTCCGACAGCCAGCCGGCGGCGAAGCCGGGGTAGTTACAACTGCCGATACCGCAATTGAAGCGGGGGAAGCGGCTACGGAGGTTCGCCTCGGGGAAGAACTCAGGGAAGGTGAAGCCCAGCGAAGTCCGATCATACAGCGCTTTGTTAGCACTCTCCTGGACGTCCACTAACTGCGTCAAGCGGTTATAACTGAAGATCGCTTCGTTCGTGGTGGAGGGCGAAATCACGTTGACTAGGTTGTAGCTCCAGGAGCTACCCGGCTTGCGGCGGAACTGCGGAAATACGGGATAGGGCGTGGAGGCGAAGATTCCCAGGCCCTGCTCTTCGTGGTTGGCGTCGTCGGCCCAGCGGAAGAAGAAGTTGGCGCGGTCCGAGATGGTGTAATCGAGGCGCAGCACCTTGGCTTCTTTGTTGAACTTGTAGGTGTCCTGGAAGAAGGAGCGGACCTGTTCGGGAACCCCAGGCGTGCCGGAGAGTCCCGCATACTGGGCGCCGCCGATCACCTTCAGGAAGGCCGGCGCGTTGCGCGACCATTCGCCGCGGGGAATGATGTTGCCGGGATAGGGATTGCCGCCAATGATACGGCCGCCCGCTTCCCGCACCAGACTGCCGGGCTGGAAGACCTGGCCGATGCGATAGCCGGTGTCGACGCCCGCGGCGGTGATGATGTTGCCGGCGCGATAAAGGCGCGACAGGTCGCCGGTGAGGACATCGGGATGCGGCAGGTCCACGAAGCTGCCACCGCTGGGGCGCGTGGCGAGCGTTTTCTCGTAGTTGAAAAAGAAGAAGAGCTTGGGATTCTTGAGCGACGATATTTTCGGAATCGCCAACGGCCCGCCGATGTTGGCGCCGAATTGGTTGAAGCGTAACTTCTGCGTCGTGCCGGTGCGGTCGAACGGTTGACGGGCATCCAGCGCATTGTTGCGGATGAACTCATACAACGTGCCGTGGTAGTTCTTGCCACCGGATTTCGTATTCACCGAAATCATGATGCCCGGGTTACGGCCGAACTCGGCGTTGAAGGTCGACGTCTGCACCTTGAACTCACCCACCGCGTCCAAGGAAATCTGCGTATACTGGCCGTCGTTCGCGCCGACGTCGGTATTGATGGCGCCGTCCAGGAAGACGTTGTTATTCGAGCCGCGCAGCCCGTTCACATTGAAGGCGTCGGTGTTGTTGAAGGCGAGGCGGAAGTCCGTGCGATCGTTCGAAACGACGCCCGGCAGGGTGCGCATCAGCGATTGGAAGTCGCGGCCGTTGAGCGACAGGTCGGTTACCTGTTTATTGGTCAGAGTGAAGCTCTTATTGGCGGTCGTGGTTTCGACGAGCGGTACTTCGGCTTCAATCGTCACGGAGTCAGTCGTGGCGCCGACTTCCAGGGTCAGGTTGCCCAGGTTCATGTTCTGGTTCTGGTCAAGCTGCAGGTCCTTGCTGGTGCGCGTTTTGAAGCCGGGAGCCGCGATCTTTAGTTCATAAAGACCGGGCTGAATGTTGGCCACCTGAAAGGCGCCATCATTGCCGCTGACCACTTCGCGAGCGACGACCGACTTACGCTGGTCAGTCGCTACGATCTTAGCGCCCTTAATCGCCGCACCGGTTGAATCGAGGAGCACACCTTGGATGGTGCTGGTTTGGGAGAAGATCGGGAATGCGCACAGAGCGATACCCACCAAAAGCTTACGTAGCATGGTTGTAACTTATCACATGGAGTATTAGTCTGGTTAGCATGAATCATAAAGCCACATTAATAATATTTCTATTTGCCATATCCGCTGCCGCCCAGCTCAAGAAGACCGAAGTCGTCAAGGCGACGACGCCCGCCCAGGACGCCAAGCCACTCAGCGCCAGCGTGCCGGACTCGGTCGCCGTTTCGGCCAAATTCGACCGCGTAGTGATCGTCCGCTTCAAACACCAGGCCTACTTGCTCGCGGGCCTCGAAAAACAGGTGAAGGAGCAAGGCATCAAGAACGCCGTGATTCTCAATGGCGTGGGCAGCGTGATGAGCACGCACTATCACGTGGTGACCAATCGCAGTTTTCCGTCGAAGAACACTTACCTCGAAGACGCCACCAAAAGCGCCGACATTCTGAACGTCAGTGGCTTCGTCATCGACGGCAAGCTGCATCCGCATTTCACCATGGCCGACCCCGATAGGGCCTTCGGCGGCCATCTCGAAGCCGGCACGCGCGTCTTCACCTTTGCGATCGTCACGCTCGGCGTCCTGCCGGACGGCGTAGCCCTCTCGCGCTTCGACGACAAGACCTGGCGATAGAATAAAGGCTCCATGAGCCTTGACCCGAAGCTTGAATGTCCCGGCCGCCTGCGCAGCCGCAATTGGTTCGACAACCACGCCAACCCCGGCATGACCGCCCTGTACCTGGAGCGTTTCCCCAACTACGGCCTCACCCGCGAAGAGTTGCAAGGCGACAAGCCCATCATCGGCATCGCGCAAACCGGCAACGACATCTCTCCCTGCAACCGCCACCTGCTGGACCTCGCCAGCCGACTGCGCGACGGCGTCCGCGATGCGGGCGGGCTGCCCTTCATCTTCCCGGTTCATCCCATCCACGAAGGCTGCCGCCGACCCACCGCCGGGCTCGACCGCAACCTCGCCTACCTCGGGCTCGTCGAGGTGCTGCACGGCAATCCCATCGACGGCGTCATCCTCACCACGGGCTGCGACAAGACCACGCCCGCCTGCCTGATGGCCGCCGCCACCGTGAATATTCCGGCCATCGTCTTCTCCGGCGGGCCGATGATCAACAGCTATTACGAGGGCAAGCTCGCCGGCAGCGGCATGGCCATCTGGGAGGCGCGGCGCCTCTTCGCCGCCGGCCAGATCGACTACGCCGGCTTCATGGAAATGGTCGCTTCATCGGTGCCCAGCATCGGCCACTGCAACACCATGGGCACCGCGCTTTCGATGAACTCGCTGGCCGAAGCGCTCGGCATGTCGCTGCCCGGCTGCGGTGCGATTCCGGCCCCGTATCGTGAGCGCGCGCAGATGGCCTACGAAACCGGCCGGCGCATCGTGGCCATGGTGCGCGAGGATCTGCGCCCCAGCCAGATCCTCACGCGCGCCGCCTTTGAGAACGCGATCGTCGTCAATTCGGCGATCGGCGGCAGTACGAATTGCCCGCCGCACATCAACGCCATCGCCCGCCACATCGGCGTCGAGCTCGACATCCACGATTGGGAGAAGACCGGCCACGCCGTGCCGCTGATCGTCAATTGCCAGCCCGCCGGCGAGTATCTGGGCGAGGCCTATCACCTGGCTGGCGGCGTCCCCGCCGTGCTCGGCGAGTTGCTCGCCGCGGGGCTGATTCATCCCGAAGCGCTCACCGTCAACGGCAAGACCATCGGCGAGAATAACGCGCACCGCCGCAGCCTGGACGCCAAGGTGATCCGCACGGTGGCCGAACCCTTGATGCCGAACGCCGGCTTCCTCGTGGTGAGCGGGAACCTCTTCGATTCCGCGCTGGTGAAGACGTCGGTGATTGGCGATGAGTTCCGCCAGCGCTACCTGGCGCACCCGGGCGCCGAGAACACGTTCACCGGCCGGGCGATTGTCTTTGAAGGCTCGGAGGATTATCACGACCGCATTAACGACGCCAGCCTGAACATCGACGAGACCTGCATTCTGGTGATTCGCGGCGTGGGTCCGGTGGGCCAGCCGGGGTCGGCGGAGGTGGTGAACATGCAGCCGCCGGACGCGCTGATCCGCATCGGCGTGAACCAGATGGCCACGTTGGGCGATGGGCGGCAGAGCGGGACGTCGGCGAGTCCGTCGATCCTGAACGCCTCGCCGGAGTCGGCCGTGGGGGGGAACCTCGCGATTCTCCAGACCGGCGACCGCATCCAGGTGGACCTCAACCTGCGCAAGGTGAACGTGCTGATCTCGGACGAAGAGATCGCCCAACGCCGCGCTAAGCTGAAGATCGAGATCCGGCCCAGCCAGACTCCGTGGCAGGAGCTCTATCGCGCCCATGTGGGCCAGCTCGAGAGCGGCGCCGTGCTCGAGTTCGCCGTGAAGTATCAGGACGTGGGCAAAGAGATCCCGCGCCATAATCATTAGGCATTAGGAAGGTACATGAATAAGCAGCAAATTCTTGGCAAGATGCTCGAGGCGGGCATTGTCGCCGTTGTGCGGACTTCTTCGGCGGAAAGCGCCATCCGCTCCATTGAAGCCATCACCCGCGGCGGCATCATCGTCGCCGAAGTGACCATGACCGTGCCCGGCGCGCTGCAGGCCCTTGAAAAGATCGCCGACTCGCTCGGCGACCACATCATCCTCGGCGCCGGTACGGTGCTCGATCCCGAAACCGCCCGCGCCTGCATGCTCGCCGGCGCGCAGTTCTTCGTCACGCCGGCGCTGAAGCTGGCCACGATTGAGATGGCACACCGCTACTCGAAGCCGATCTTCCCCGGCGCGCTGACGCCCACCGAAGTCCTCACCGCCTGGGAAGCCGGCGCCGACGTGGTGAAGGTCTTCCCGTGCGGCAATATGGGCGGGCCGAAGTACATCAAGGCGTTGAAGGGTCCGTTCCCGCAGATCGAGATGGCGCCGACGGGCGGCGTGAATCTGGAGACGGCCGGCGAGTTCCTGAAGGCCGGCGCCTGCGCCGTGGCCGTCGGCGGCGAGTTGATCGACGCGGCCACCATCAAGGCCGGCCAGTACGAAGTCTTTGAGGAGCGCGCGCGGCAGTACGTCGCCGCGGTCAAAAAGGCGCGCGCCGAGATGAATCCCGCGGGCTGACTGCTTCATCCAAGCCGGGTATGATTACCCGCAGCGCGGAAGCGCAATGGAACGGCGATGTGATGAAGGGCACCGGCACGGTAAAGCTGGGCAGTGGTGCCTTTGAAGGCCAGTATTCGTTCAACACCCGGTTCGCCGATGGCGTCGGGACGAATCCGGAAGAGCTGATGGGCGCGGCCCACGCCGGCTGCTTTTCGATGGCGCTTTCGGGCGTCCTGACGCGCGCGGGCACGCCGCCCACCAGCATCCACACCACGGCCAAGGTGTCGCTCGACAAGACAGAGACGGGCTTCGTCATCAGCAAGATTCTGCTCGTTACGCAAGGCACGGTCCCCGGCATCGACGCGGCCACATTCGCCGATGCTGCGGCCAATGCCAAGGCAAATTGTCCGGTGTCGAAGGCGCTGGCAGGCGTCGAGATTCACTTGGAAGCGACGCTGTTGTAATCCAGTCGGAGCGCCTTACCGAGTAATTCATTCGACGCGACACTGTGCTCTGCGCCGCCCAGAAATTCATGCCACAATACACAACATTAGCTTGGATTCTCCTGGCGAAATCACGGCACTTTTAGCCCGGTTGGCCTCCGGTGATAAGGCGGCAGAAGCGGAGCTCATGCCGCACGTCTATACCGAGTTAAAGCGCGTCGCCGCTGGCTACCTGCGCCGCGAACGCCCCGGCCACACCCTACAAGCCACTGCCCTCGTTCACGAAGCCTATCTGAAGCTTGCCGGGCAACAAGATCCCCGCTGGGAAAATCGTTCGCATTTCTTCCGCATGGCCGCACAGGTCATGCGTCGCATCCTCACGGACCATGCCCGCCACCACCGCGCCCAAAGACGCGGCGCCGGCAAACCGAATCTCAATATTGACCTCGTTGCCGTCATCGGCGACGAGCCCTCCGGCCAAATCGACGATCTCGACGAAGCCCTCACCCGTCTCGCCGCCTTCGCCCCGCGCCAGGCCCAGGTGGTCGAAATGCGCTTCTTTGGCGGCATGACCGAGGAAGAGATCGCCGGCATCATGCGGCTTTCCTCCCGCACTATCAAGCGCGACTGGATCATCGCCCGCGCCTGGCTCTACGGAGAACTCGCCTCATGACCGCCGACCGCTGGGCCCGCATCCACGACCTCTTCGAGCTCTGTCTCGACCAGCCCCCGGAATCGCGAAAATCTTTCCTGCATGCCCAGCCGGTCGACCCCGAAATCCGCTTCGAAGTCCAGAAGCTACTCGATCAGGACTGCGCCGCTGGCGCCTTCATGGACGAATCGCCCGACCTCGTCAAGGAACTGCGCACCGCCCCTCGCGCCCAGTTTTCCCCCGGCGAGCGACTCGCCAACCGCTTCGAGCTACTCCGCCTCATCGGCCGCGGCGGCATGGGCGAGGTCTACGCCGCGCTCGATGCCGACCTCGAAGAACAGGTTGCCGTCAAAGTCCTCCACGCGGACCTCCTTGGCGACTCCGGCGCCACGCAACGCTTTCGCCGCGAACTACAGTTGGCCCGCAAAGTCACCCACGCCAACGTCTGCCGCCTCTTTGACCTCGGCCGCCACAGCACCCCCTCGGGTGACGTCTTCTTTCTCACCATGGAATTGGTGGAAGGAGAAACCCTGGCTGACCGTCTGCGACGCACCGGCCCCCTCAAAGTCGACGAGGCCCGCCCCATCGTCGAGCAACTCCTGCACGGACTCTCCGCCGCCCACCAAGCCGGCATCATCCACCGCGACCTCAAGCCCTCGAACATCATGCTCACCGGCGAACGCGCCGTCATCATGGACTTCGGCCTAGCCCGCCGAGACTCCGCCCTCACCGGCCAATCGCTCACCAGTTCCGGCAAGGTCCTGGGGACGCTGCTCTACATGGCCCCGGAGCAACTCCAAGGCCAACCCGTCACCGAACGCACCGACATCTACGCCCTCGGACTGCTGATGTACGAACTCACCACCGGCCAGCGCCCCTTCGGCCCCGCCGACTCCGTCGGCAGCGTGCTGACTCGCCTCACCCAAACTCCCGCCCCGCCCACCAACCTCGCCCCGGACCTCCCCCGCAACTGGTCCCGCACCATCACGGCGGCTCTCGAACTCGATCCCCAGCACCGTCCTGCGACGGCCCAAGTGCTCCTCGACCACCTCCAAGGCGCCGGCCCTCGCCGCCACCTCCGCGTCTCCGGCGGCCAAATCGCCGCCGCCACTGCCGCCGTTCTTCTGGCGGGGCTGTTTTATTTGACCAGTTCCCGCGAGACCCAGACACCTCCCGAAGCAGTCCGCTGGTACCGAGATGGTCAGCAATCTCTTGCCGACGGCGGCCTAATTCGAGCGCGAGGAGAATTCGAGAGGTCGATTGAACTTGCGCCTCGATTTGCACCGGCGCACGCGGCAAGGGCGGAAGCCCTGCTTGAAATGGACATGACTTCTCAAGCTCGCGACGCCATGTTAGTAGCGTCCGAAGCGGCCCCGGACCGATCTCGGCTGCGGTCAGATGAAGTGCACTATTTGGAAGGCATCCATCGTTTGATCCTGGGTGATTGTCCGTCGGCCCTAACGGCTCTCGAGAAGATGACTCAGCAAGCCAATGGTCTGGATAAGACACTTGCAGGTCTGGTCCAGGCGCGAGCGTTGATGCGCTGTAATCAACCAGCCAAAGCCGAAACCGCTTTACAGGAAGCCGCAAAAGCCGATGGGCGAAACGCGGCAATCCCCATGCAGCAGGCGGTTCTGGCAGCGCGTCGCCGGGACTACCCCTTAGCGGATAACCTCCTATCGAAAGCCGAGGCGCTGTACCGCGTTCGCGATCAGCGCGAAGGTTCGGGCCAGGTCATGTTCCTCCGCGCGGTCTTTCTCGAAGAACAGAACCGGCTCGATGAATCGCAACGCACCCTGGATCGCGCTTCCGAAATCGCTCAAACCTCGCCCAATCCTTTGCTTCGCGTTCGCGTGGCCTTGGAAAAAGGCCTGGTGTACCGGCAAATGGGCGACATGCCCAAAGCCGAGGAACAGACTACGCAAGCCCTCCGGATTGCCAACCAAAATGGCTTGGATACCCTGTCTTTGCAGGCACTGTTCGCTGCCGGCAATATTCACTTAAAGCGCTATGAATTGGGCCCGGCGAGGGATCAGTTTCTGCGAGCCCTCGATATTTCGGAGCGATTCCGCAACACCGAATCGGCGGCGCGCGCGCAGATGTCACTTGGTTCGGTGTATGTTCGCTTGGGGAAAACCGATGAGGCCATACAGGCAACTCAAGCCGCACTGCCGTTTTTTCAAAGCGCCGGCCAAGTGCGCAACGTCGCGAACGGCTACCTGCTAATCGGGCAAGCGTTGATAATCAAAGGGGATTTCATCGAGGCGGAAAAGGTCTTCGCGAATCAATTAAATCTGGCGCTCGAACGCAAGGATGTCGAGCGCGAGGCGGTTACTCGTGAAAATTTAGCTACGGCCCAAGCGGAACTTGGTAAGCTGACCGAGGCGCTGCATCATTATCGGGCGGCTGTGGAAATCCACAAGCGATCAGGTAAAAAGAGGAGTCTGATATACGCCCTCACGAACGCTTCAGACATCGAGTCGCGTTTGGGACATACGGCGACAGCTACCCAACTCCTGGATGAGTCGCGCAAGCTCTTGCCGCAACTGGAGAAAAAACCGGCCGACCTCCAGCAGCGAGTGGAAATCGGATCCGCCTACCTTGCGCTTCGCTCGGGTGACTATCGATCGGTTGTAGCCGCAAGCCAAGCTGTTTTGCAATTGGGCCTTCCACCAAACGGGTTTCGGGATGCCCAGGTGCAAGCGGCCTTGTGTTACGCTGCCGGTGCGAGCGGCCAGCCGCGAGGCCTCCTTACGTACTGCCAAAGGGCGATCGAGCAAGCCCAAAGCTCGGGGCGCCAATCCGTACTGGATACCCGCCTCATCGTGGCGCAGGCATATTTGCGAGGGGGCTTGCCTTCTGAGGCCGAGTTGCACGCGGCAGCCGTCGCTGAGGATCTTGCAAAGAGCCATCGCCCGGAGGGAAGCTGGGCGGCATACGCGATTCGAGCGTGGGCGAGCGGACGTCGTGGGCGGCATGACGAGGCGAAGATTTTTGCTCGTGAGGCGTCACTACAGATGGAAAAGTTTCGCTTATATGTTAAGGATCAGGATTTTGATCGCTGGCTTCGGCGAGCGGATATTGCGGCTATCGCTGAGTACTATTCAAAAGAAGAGAGAACGGCAAAATGACAGTAGTAAAGAAGCTCGTATTGACAGGTGGTGGACTGGCTTTGCTTTTCCCGGCCTCAGTCGGGCTGATAAGAGTAATGTCCGGACACGACGAACCGATTGTTGTCGACAATCCGCAGATGCAGGTCAATTTCGGTTTCCGGGGCCACCGAATGAACTTGAAACGCAATAGCGATGGTCGGGTCGAGGAACTGAGCCGGGATATTGCGGCATTGGACACAGTCTTCATCTTGTTTCGGAATGGTTACCGCGATGCTAACGTTGACGCTAGTAAGCCGATAACGCTTGAAGACAGCAAAAATGGGAAAATTGAAATTTCAACGAAAGCCAGCCAACCCTATAACCAATTCCTGGTAAATCTCCCCGGCCGCCAATTTGGCGAATGCCGATTCGATTCGTTGATCAACAATCGATGCTTTGCCAAAGAAGATGATCGTCGGCTCAGAACCGTTAAGTATACGGATTTGCAGCAAAACGAGAAGTACCTCTGTCTTAACAAAGCTGAAGACATGAAGGTAGCGGGCCAGACGTGTCCGCTCCCGGCAAACGAAGCTCCAACTGGACTCAGTTTTACGTTTAAATACTGAATCACGGGATGAAAGTGTCGGCACCTTGCCAGGGACCGAAATGAATCGCCGATTTCCATCTTGAAACATCCCACCTCTTGACCTCTCGCAACCCATTGTAACGACTCCGCACCGGACCGTGGCCCCTAACTTGCTTTTCCGTCCTGGTGCGAAAAGCGTGTGACTTCGCGCCAGATCGTGTCCGGCACCATTTCAAGAGACCAACCGCCCAGCCCCCACCTGACTTTCCCCGAGATGCTTGCGGACGATGGGCGGAACTACTTTTCTCCTGTCGCTTGTCACTTTCTGGGCGTGGAATTCGCTTTTA
Organism: Bryobacteraceae bacterium; assembly: GCA_019752335.1. GTDB lineage: Bacteria > Acidobacteriota > Terriglobia > Bryobacterales > Bryobacteraceae > JALHNI01. The sequence continues at coordinate 6,401 of JAIEMJ010000052.1, read as the reverse complement.
AGCGTAGGATCAGTTGCGAGTCTAGAGGCGTTGCCGTCGCCGGCGGACCTTGGTTACCGTTCCAGGAGAAATTATGCATCGTCACATCTTCGGTTTCACTTTTACTCTGGTGTCGCTCGTCACCGGGCGCGCCCAAACTGGTAGCGACGCCAGCCTGACGGCGGCATCCGCCCAGGGGACGGCACTAAGGGTGGAGGTGCCGCAAAGCGTGAGCGAGAACGTCTCTCTTCAAGCTGTGCTATTGCCAAATGCGATCACGAAAGAGCTATTCGGGAAGCACATTGCCGAGAACTACGTCACGGTCTTCGTCAATGTCGGCAACCGCAGTCGTAGCGCTGCGTTGGTGATGCAGGGTCTCTATATCGACTACCGAAACTGGGCCTTGAGCGGCGCCTCGCGAAAAGCCGTCACCGGCGTGGACCGTGAGAGTTACTCGAGTTCCACGGCCGCCGGCGAAGTGGCGAGCGTAGAGTACCGGATCGTGCGTGGGCAGCTACAGGAGCGTCAGCCCAAAACCGGGCGCAACTGGGTAGTTCGCGGCCTTCAGTTCACGGGCTCAATTGCGGCCGCCTATAGCTTTCCCGGCGGTGAAGGCGCGGTAAACATCATCAAGGGCATTTCCGCGTTCAACGGTATTGCCGTTCCGGGCCTCGAGAAACTCTGGCCCGACTCGCTAATCAGTAAGCTAAACCGCATCAGCGACTTCGGCTACCGCACCAATCGAGTAGTGCCGCGCGAGTCAAGCGAAGTGATTCTGGCTTTTTTCCCTATCGATCGCTTCCTTACGCCAGGGCTGAAGAAGATCTTCGTCGCGACTCCCGCGGTATTCTTCAACCCCGGCTTGGCTATCGCTGACGACTCGGTACCCAGGGATCTGCAGAAAATACTCGAGAACATCAGTAAGAAATCTATGGCGGAACTTCGCGAACAGGTGCCTGAAATGTTGGCCTGCCATGAAGATCGCGTGAAGAATCGGAGTGCCTGCGAAAACTCTATGCTGTTGCGTCGCGTCGTCGCCGCCACCAGCCTCAACTCCGTCAAGATCGTGATTGACGGATCCATGGTCATCGACTTGGCCGCCGTGCCCGCTATTCTCGAAAGCGTGACCTTTGATACTGGCACAGATGCAGCCACTTACTGGAACGCCCCTGGCGCCAACAAGAAGGGCGTCATCAAAGGGCGGTTCCTTTCTGGAGGCGTCCCCAAGATCGCTGAGGCGGAAAGCCTAGGAATCAGCGACCTGGCCGTCGACACGAAACTCTCGAACGACGAACAACTCGGCTTCACGATGAAGTTCGATCAGCCCATCCCAAACGGCACGAATCTCACCATTCGAGTCGTCAAGGAGGGCAAGGATGGCCGCACTACCGAGAGTTCCCCGAAACCCGAGACCGTGCGGTTTGAGGCGAAAGATCCCGTTATTTCGACAGCAACTGTCGACTCGAGCCAGATTCTTACCCTCACTGGAAGGAATCTCGTGTCTCCCAATCTCGCCCTCGTAGTCAATCGAACACATCCTACGGCCACCACTTTCGTAACTAGTCTTCCCGCGAGTAGCTCAGCTACTGAAATCACGCTCGACTTGAAGCCGCTCAACGTGGGTAAGGGATGTTTCGCGCCGACGCTGTTCCTTTCTGGCACGCCGAAGGCGGGACCACCGTTTTCGATCGCACCTTCGCCCAAGCTCACCAGCCCACCCGTAAAGACTGGTAAATCCGTCAGACTGACCGGAACTGACTTGTTCGACCTGCCAGCCTGCGCAATGGGGTTGACGATGAAAGTAATTGAGGACAAAGTCGGTGCAACGCCACAGTCGGTCTCCCAGCCTAAGTTCGAGACCACCGGAAAAGAAGCCACCTTCGAGTTCGACTTCCCGGCCACCGGTACCTTCAAAGTCCGTCTCTACCAAGGCTCGGCAGCTGAGCACGTCGCGGAAATACCGGTTCCGTAGCTGACTGACGCGCCCCGGGAAATGATCAATGGACATCGAACCCAAACTCGGCCTCGCCATCTCCGGCGGCGGTATTCGCAGCGCCACTTTCGCGCTGGGGATCCTACAGGGGCTTGCCAAACGTAAGTTTTTGACAAAATTGGACTATCTCTCTACCGTCTCGGGCGGCGGCTATATCGGGGCTTGGCTGAGCGTTTGGGCGGCGCGAAGCGCCACTTCCGGAAAGTCTGGCATCGGCCAAGTCGAGGAAGCCCTCCACCCGGAGTGGAGCAAGAATGGACAAGTACTGAGCGATGCGCCACCGCTCGGTTGGCTACGGGCGTACGGCAATTTCCTATCGCCTCAACTCGGTCTCTTCAGCGCCGATACTTGGCTGATCTTCGCCATCTGGAGCCGGAATACACTGCTAAATCTATGCGTGTTGATTCCGCTCCTGCTGGCATTGCTGTGCTTACCTTGGGTACTGCTTCTGATGATGCATGTAGCCCACGAATGGATGACACCAGATTCCGCCGGACGCTCCATCGTATTCGTGAGTGCCCTGTTTACTCTGTTGTTAGCGGCCGTCACTTACGCCTTGGGCGGCGGCAATCATCGATGGTCCCGAAACTTTACGGAGTTTCGCGGCTTCGTTCCCGCGTTGATCGTCTCGATTTCCGCTACCCTGTTCACCATCGCTCTTTGGCGAAGCGGCGAGGCGAAACTCTGCACGGCGCTGCCGTCTTTGTTTGGCGGTGCAATCGCTGCGATCTGCATCTTCTTGATGCTCAAGGACCAAGCCCGAGAGTGGCGAGCGATTTTGAGAATGGTGGCGGGTACAATCTTTGGCGGGGTCAGTCTCCACTTAGCCTACGGACTCGCTAGGGATTTCTTGCGCCCCCCATCCACTCAACTGGGCTGGATGCTCTTCGCCGCGCCCGTCTTCGCGTTGGCGGACTGCCTGATTCTCGTGGGCCTGATTGGTTTTGCCGGACGCCGCATGCAAGATGAAGATCGAGAGGGTTGGAGCCGTGCGGGTGCCTGGATTGGCATCCTAGGGTTGTTCGGCATTGTCCTCGGCACCATCACTTACTGGGGGCCGCTCCTCGTGGCTTTTGGTTGGCAAGCAAGATCCGTAGGAGTATCCACCGGTGCGCTTTGGGCGGCCATCTCGGCGGCGGGCACTTACTTGGCCCGCGGCGAGAGCACCTCGGGTGACGACCGTTCGAAACGTCCGTGGCTCGATGCGGCTCTGCCCATGGCCGGCCTCGTGTTCATCATCGGGCTTCTCATTCTGCTCTCGTTTGGAGTGTTCTGGGTAGCGGGAGGAGATGGCCTGCTATCGGTTATGAACCAGCCATCGGACAAGAACTATTGCGATAGCTGCCGTCAGGAGTTGGCGCCGACCGATTGGGGCAAGATTTGGCGCAACTCATTGGACGCCTTCCGGGGCGACGCAGCGTCAATCGCCGGAGGGTCCTCGTCCGTGCTTTACCTGTTGATCGGTTGCACCGTTGGATGGCTTGTTCTCGGCCGTATCTTCAGCATCAACGACTTCTCCATGTTCTCCTTCTATCGCAACCGCCTGGTTCGCGCTTATCTCGGCGCTTCAAACGTTCAGCGCGACACAACCGGCAAACTGGACCGATTCACGGATCTCTGCCCAGGGGACGACGTTCCCCTGACAGACCTGACGCCAAGTAAAGTGGGGTACACGCACCTCATCTGCACGGCAGCCAACGTCAACCTCGAAAGGTCCGGGTTCGCGGAACGGAAAGCCGTGTCGTTCGTCTTCGATCACGAGAAATGCGAATACCATCTCCCACCGTCGGTTAGAGCGATAACCGCAAATGGCGGATCCTACACGCAGAAGTATCCTCGCACCGGGACGCCACCGACCGTCGGCACCGCGATCACCATCTCCGGCGCTGCGGCCTCGCCGAACATGGGTTACCACTCGTCACCGATTCTGGCGTTCTTGATGACGCTCTTTAATGTGCGGTTGGGCTACTGGATGTTCAATCCATCGGAATCTTACACGAGTGTGCGGAGGGCATTGCTCGGCAGATTGCCGGAACCGTGGGAGCCCAGGGGGCCGAAGTGGGGAACGTTTTACTATCTCTTTGAACTACTCGCCCAAGCCAGCAGCCGCCGCAAGTACATCTACCTCAGCGATGGCGGTCACTTTGAAAATCTTGGCCTGTATGAACTGCTCCGCCGCCGCGTTCCGTATATCATCGTGATCGACGGCGAGAGCGACCCATCAATGAAATTCGAGGCTCTCGCCAGCGTCATCCGCAAAGCCCGCTCGGACTTCGGCATCGAAATCAGTATCGATACCAGTTCGATTGAACAGCGCGATGCCGCGGGTTGGAGCTCCGCTCATGCCGCCGTGGGCCAAATTCAATACCCTGATCAGGCCCAGGGCTGCCTACTCTACTTGAAATTGTCGGTTACCGGCGATGAGCCGCAGGACATACTCAATTTCCGCAGAGTCAACGCCGAGTTTCCGCATCAAAGCACCGCCGATCAATTCTTCAGCGAAAGCCAGTTTGAGAGCTACCGCCGCCTGGGTTTGCATGTCGCGGACAAGGTGTTCGTCGCCCTTGATGGCAAGAATGGTACGTTCGAACTCGCCGGCCGCGAGAAACTCGAGTCGGTCTTTGGCTGTTTGCGGCAAACGCTGATGCCGATTCCCCGCGCGATTGCCGAAAATTTCACGCGTCACACGGAAACCCTGAAGGCGCTGCTGGGTGAGCTACAGACCGACCCACTGCTCGATTCGATCGCGTGGCAGATCACACGCAGCCAAGCCAGAACCACCCCCGCCGCCGATACGCCGGAATTCCGGGCCAGCTTCTTCTTTGCTCAACGCCTGCTGCAACTGATGGAGGATGTCTACTTCGATCTGCAACTCGAAACGAACTCAAACCATCTGGCCTGCGCGGGTTGGATGAAACAGTTCAGAGACTGGGCCCGCTCCGAAATGGTCAATCAGGTCTATGGCGAGACGAAAGGTACCTTTACCGCCGCGTTCCAAAGCTTCTTTGACCGGCAGTTGGCCGACAGATAAGACTCGCGAATCGTCGCCGGACCACCCATGGCCGAAGTCGTGGAGCCTAAGTCGCGTCTGGCATCATCCAAGAGCTAAACGCATAAGCGTCCACCGACATCAGCTTCAGGTCCTTGGCCATCCGCAGTCGCATCCGCGTCGCGTTTACCTTTGCGGCTCGCCGCCTCCAGCAACTCGCTCTTCTGCCGCGCGTAGGAAGCCTCCACCAGCAGCGTCAGCAGGTCTAAGCCATTCGCGGCCAGCCGCTCCCCGATCGTAAACCGGTGCGACCGCGGAAAGTTCTCGACCTTTTGCACCAGCCACAAAACAAAATCATACGCCTTCGCCACGGCCACCGGCGGATTCTCCGCCACTTTATTTTTCATGCCCTCACTCCTTCAAAAAAATCGCCTTGACTGAGGCGGAAGCCTCAGTCAAGGAAAAAGCAAAAAGCATCAAGGAAAGTAATCCCGGACGACCCGAAACCCCAGGCCGCTGTACCTGCTGTCAGGTTCGAACCCGCCCCGGTCCGCCGCGCGCAGGACGTCGGCCCCACTGCCGAAACTGCCCCCCCCCGCACGCTCTTTACCTGGTAATTGTAGTCGCTCGACGCCACTCCCAGACGTTGCCGGCCATATCCTCGATGCCCTCGGGAGTCGCCCCGTCCGGAAACAGGCCGACGGGGAAAGCGGACCTTAGCTCATACCCATAGCTCGCCCGGCTCAAATCGGGCTCGTCTCTTCCCCAAGGATAGCGTCGGCCTTCGGTACCCCGGGCCGCGTATTCCCATGCTTCTTCGCTGGGTAGACGGACGCCCGCCCACTCGCAATAGGCCGTCGCCTCGTACCAGTTCACGTACACTACGGGGCGATTTGGAAACTCGACCTGTTCATCCGAGTTACGAGGCACTGGCCCGTCCGGAATCCAACCGTGCCGCCAACTCGCCGGCCGCCCGTAGCCACGGTCTTCATCGTCCACAAAGCGGGCATACTCGCCCACGGTCACCGGATAGCGCCCCATCTGAAACGCCCCCAGGGTCACCTCTCGCACCGGCCCTTCATTTTCGCGGGCCTTTTCATCGTGTCGCGGCTTGCCCTTGCGCTTGCTTTGCGCTCCCATCAGGAAAGTGCCCGCCGGAATCGTCACCCAGCGCTCCTCGCCGTCCCCGGCAAAGCGCCAATCGCCCGCCTGCCCCAGGGCTTCCGCCGCCGCCACCCGATCCGCCAGTTCGATCTTCGCGGCCTGCCCCCGCTCAAAAATTGGCCGGATGTGATTCAGCAGCGCCTCGTACCGGGCCTCCTCGGGCAAATAAGTGGGTTTGGCGAGCCAAAGTTCTCACATATTTTTCATCCGTCACACCGGTAGGTCGGGCCCCCTGGCCCGACCCAATGACGCCACGAAAAACTCGCGCAAAGCGGT
>JAIEMJ010000053.1 GCA_019752335.1 Bryobacteraceae bacterium | reverse complement strand
GGTTCGCTATTCCTTTCCTGTAGGGCTCTTTCATCCCCTACCATATGCCGGTTTATCCCGGCGCACTGACCGGCACTATCCAGCGGCGGGTTTTGCAGGGTGTTTTCATGCGGAATCACCTCCCTCAGAGGGCAAAAACAGGCGCAGCCGGGGACCTTCGGTGACCCGGTTACGCACGGGCTGGGGAGGACCCGGTCACTATCGTTCCCGGCTGGCGTTCCCGGCTGGTGGCGAGGCGTGGGATGTCGGGTGAATGGCGCGGCGCGGAAAATGGCAGTCCTGAGGCAATCGTCACAGCGGTCCGGTACAATCGTCTCTGACCCATGAAACCTGTCGTTACCTTTGGTGAAATCATGCTCCGCCTGGCGCCGCCGGGCTTTGAGCGCTTTCTGCAGTCGCCGCAGTTCCTGGCGACGTTTGGCGGTGGCGAGGCCAATGTCGCCGTGGCCCTCGGCGGCTTTGGCTATCCGGCGCGGTACATCTCCGTGCTGCCCGACAACAACGCCATTACGGACGCCTTTATTGGCGAACTGCGCCGCTTCAACGTGGACCCCTCCTACATCGTACGCGGACCGGGCCGCTTCGGCATCTACTTTGTCGAGCCGGGCGCCAACCAGCGCGGCGCGAAGGTGCTTTATGACCGTGACTACTCGTCGATCGCCCAAGCCGGACCGGGCGCCATCGATTGGGCGAAGTCCCTGGCCGGCGCCGGTTGGTTCCATACCACGGGCATCACACCGGCGTTGAGCCAGGCGACGGCGGACTTGGCGGTGGAAGGCATGGCGAAGGCCCGGGAAATGGGCCTGACGGTCTCCTGCGACCTGAACTTCCGCAAGAATCTGTGGAAGTACGGCAAGAAGTCCAGCGAAGTGATGCCGCGGCTGGCCGCGCTGACGGATGTCCTCATCGCCAACGAGGAAGATTGCCAAATGGCCCTTGGCGTGAAGGTGGACGTCGACGTCCACTCGGGCGTCTTGGACCATGCCGCCTATCAGAAGCTGGCCGAGACGGTGCTGGCCGCTTACCCCAATCTGAAGCTGATCGCGATCACGCTGCGCGAAAGCAAGAGCGCCTCGCACAATGGCTGGAGCGCTTGCCTGCACAATCGCGAGCAATTCCTGCTGAGCAAGCACTACGAGATCACCCACATCGTGGACCGCGTGGGCGGCGGTGACTGCTTTGGCGGCGGACTGATCTGGGGCCTGCTCACGAAATCCAATCATCAGGACGCCCTCGAATTCGCCGTCGCCGCCTCTTGCCTGAAGCATTCGATCCCCGGCGACTTCAACCGCTTCTCCGCCGCCGAGGTGGAAGCGCTGATCGCGGGCGGCGGCTCCGGCCGCGTGCAACGATAAACGTGACGCCGGCAGCTGAACGCATTCTCGCTGGTGACCGCCGGGCGCTAGCCCGCGCGGCCACCGCGGTGGAGAATCGCACGCCCGCCGCCCGGACCTTGCTCGCCGAACTCTTCGCCCGTACCGGCCGCGCCCTGACGCTCGGCATCACTGGGCCTCCGGGCGCCGGCAAAAGCACCCTGACGTCAGAACTCGCGCGCACCCTCCGCGCCGAAGGCCGCACCGTGGGAATTCTGGCCGTGGACCCGTCGAGCCCGTACACCGGCGGCGCCATTCTGGGCGACCGCATCCGCATGCAGAGCCATTACGCCGATCCCGGCGTCTTCATTCGCTCCATGGCGACGCGCGGCACGGTGGGCGGCATCGCCGAAGCCACGGGTGACCTGGCGCTGCTGCTGGATGCAGCCGGTTTCGACACCGTGCTGATTGAGACGGTGGGCGTCGGGCAGGACGAAGTAGAGATCGCCGGACTCGCCGACGTCACTCTGGTAGTACTAGTCCCTGGCATGGGGGATGACGTACAGGCCATCAAAGCGGGTATCATGGAAATCGCTGATTTATTTGTCTTGAACAAGGCAGATCAGCCCGGCATCGAGAAATTGGAGCGTGAGGTGGAGTTTCTGCTTAGCCTGACGCACCGGCCGGATGGTTGGCGTCCGGGCTGTTTGCGGACGGTGGCTAGCGAAGGTATTGGGATTGGAGAGGTCCTGGCGGAGGCGCGCGAATTAGCGCAGTCGAAGGGGTCGACCCACGAAACGGCGTGGGTGGCCCGGCTGCGACGCATGCTCCGGGAGCGGTTGCTCGAGAAGCTGCCGGAGCCGGTGCTGCGGCAGGCAGCGCAGCGCGTGGCCGCGCGGGAAAGCGACCCCTACACTCTCGTAGCCGAATGGGTAGAACGCATTGAGCTTGGCAAACGAATTTCCGATTGATCATCTGGGCATCGCGGTGGCGTCGCTCGAAGGCGCGCTGCATTTCTACCGGGACCAACTCGGCCTGGCCGTCACGCATCGCGAAACCGTGGCCGGCGAGCGGGTACACGTCGCCATGCTGGGCGCGGGCGAGAGCCGCATTGAGTTGCTGGAGCCCACCGAGGCGGACTCGCCAATTGGTAAGTTCCTCGAAAAACGCGGCCCGGGGCTGCATCACATTTCCCTGCGCGTGCCGGACTTGGCCGCCGCCGTGGCCCGTCTGACGGCAGCCGGCAGCCGGATCCTGAATGAACCGCGCATCGGCGCCGGCGGGCATCGTTACGTCTTTGTCCACCCGTCTTCCACGGGTGGCGTACTTCTTGAACTGGTGGAGGCGCATTCTTAAGTGAGCGCAAAAGCAAAAATCGGCATTATCGGCGGCAGCGGACTCTATTCCATGCCCGGCTTTGAACTGCAGCAGGAGGTCCGCGTGGAAACCCCCTTCGGCGCGCCTTCTGACGCGTATATGGTGGGCAAACTGGGGGGCAAGGACGTCGCGTTTTTGCCGCGCCATGGCCGCGGCCATCGCCTCTCGCCTTCGGAGTTGAACTATCGCGCCAACATTTACGGCATGAAGAGCCTGGGCGTCGAGTGGATTCTCTCGTTGAGCGCGGTCGGCAGCTTGAAGGAAGAGCACCGCCCGCTCGACTTTGTCATCCCGGACCAATTCTTCGACCGCACCCTTGGCCGCATCTCGACCTTTTTCGGCGATGGCCTAGTGGCGCACGTCAGCTTCGCCGATCCTATCTGTAGCGAACTCGCCGAAGTGGTGCAGGCGAGTTGCGGAGAGCTAGGCATTAGCCACAAAATGGGCGGCACTTACTTGTGCATGGAGGGTCCGGCCTTTTCGACCAAGGCCGAGAGCCATATCTACCGCAGTTGGAACATGGACGTGATCGGCATGACCAACCTGCAGGAGGCGAAACTCGCGCGCGAAGCCGAGCTTTGTTACGTCACGGTGGCCATGGTGACGGACTACGATTGCTGGCACGAAGAGCACGACGCCGTCACCGTCGCCGACATCATCGCCAACCTCACCAAGAATGCCGCCAATGCGACTCGCTTGGTGGAGCAAGTGGTGAAAGCGCTCGACACGGACCGCTATCGCGAGTGCAAGTGTTCCAAGGCCTTGGCGCACGCGCTCATCACGGACCCGAAAACCATCCCGCCGGCCACCCGGCAGAAGCTGGACCTGATTGTGGGGAAATACCTTGGCTAACCCAGTCGCCGCGCATGTTCTGGAGCAGTGCCTGGCGGGCCATCCCTGGTCGCGGGAAGATGTGAACGCCATTCGCACGGACGAGAGCCTGATCCGCGTGGTGGCCGAGGGCCTGGCGGACCGGTTCGATCCGCGGCTGTGCGACATTTACACGGACATGTTCGCCTGGGTGCTGGGCCAAGAGGCCCGCGATCTGAACGAGAAGGACCTGGTGGACCGTTACCGCCGCGTCCGCCGTCCGCGACCGTATCCAGCAAAGAACCCGGACGCCGTGCGCGACGTCTATGTGCTGTCGCGCGTCACGCTGGGCGCCGACATCGCCGTCACCAGCGTGTTGATCGATGGCGCCAAGCGCCGTTTCCGCAACGCCACCATCTGGCTAGTGGGTGACCGCAAGTCCTACGAGCTTTTTGAGGGCGACTCGCGCGTCGGCTTCTACCCGATGCCCTTCAAACGCGGCGCGCCGCTCTACGTCAACCTGATGGAGCGGCTGTATGTGAAGTCCGGCATCGTGCTCGATCCCGATAGCCGCATCAGCCAGTTGGGGCTCTTGCCCATTTGCCCGGAAGAGAACTACTACTTCTTTGAGAGCCGCGCCTACGGCGCCGACACCACCGACGCCTTGCCCGTGCTGGCCGCGCGTTGGATGCGCGAAATCTTCGGCGTGGACCCCAAGGCCTACATCGACCCGACGCGGAAGGTTCGCCCGGGCAAGTTCATCACGGTGAGCCTGGGCGTGGGCGAGAACCCGGCCAAGCGCCTCGACGACGCCTTTGAACGCGGACTACTCGAAAAGCTGGCCAAGCGCGGCTTGCCCATCATTCTGGATCGCGGCCCGGGAGGCGAGGAAGCTGAACGCGCCGAACGCGCGGCCGCGGGACTGGCGGGGGTGGAACTTCATCGCGGCTCGTTCGGCCACTTTGCTGACCTGATTCGCCAAAACGCCCTCTACGCCGGCTACGACTCGGCCGGATCGCACGCCGCCGCCGCCAGCGGCGTCTCACTGATGGTGTTCTTCAAAGGCGCGGTCAGTGAACGCTTCTTTCAGCGTTGGAAGCCGGCCGGCACGGGCAGCATGGACGTCATTCGCATTGACGACGGGCCAGTCGATACCCAGGCGCTGCTGGGAATGATCGACTAGTTTCGATTCCCGACGATTTCCGTCCGGCCCGCCAGCGGCTTTACCACCCCTTGGCCGCAGACACCCACTCCGACGTTTACCAGCGCTGACAGAAAGTTAAACAGCACGGCATAAACCATCTGCTCCGTCACCGGTTGTTTGCCGGGAAGGCGGAAATCCGCGGGTAATTCCTTCGCGATTTGCACCCGCACCGACGTGGACTGCACCCGTCCGGCGCCGTCGCGCTGGTTAGCCAAGATAATCGGCGTCTGCATCACCGCGCCAGAGCGGGCCTCCACGTAGAAGTGACAGCGGGAGAACCAGCCGAGGTTGCCGGGGTCGGCGGCATCGAAAAGCAAGAGGGGTACGTGGCGGTTGGGCATCTCCAGATCGAGCACGAGACGCCGTTCGTCTTCGCGGACTTCCGGGGCAAAGCCAGCTTGGCGCGCGACTTCCAGCACCGTCTCTTTTTCGAGTTCCAAGCGCAGCAGCTTGTGTTGGCCAGCCTGCAATACTTGCATCAGTTGTCATCTTAGCAAGCGGACCGGTGGTTTTGACGGAATTTCGGCCCTCGTGGTACCCTGAAGGTGTCACGAAAGGAAGACTTTCTCGCGATGAAAGCCGAAATTCACCCGAACTACCACGACGTCCGCACGGTTTGCGCCTGTGGTTCGACGTTTAACACCCGCTCCACCTACAAAGGCGATGAACTCCGCCTGGAAATCTGCTCCGTGTGCCACCCCTTTTACACGGGCCGCCAAAAGCTGATCGACACGGAAGGCCGCGTGGACCGCTTCCAGAAGAAGCTGGCCGCCACCAAGCTGCTGCAAGAGAAGCGCGCCGCTGCCAAGCCGGCCGTGCAGTAACCCGATTTCAGTGTCACGCTAGAGCCCTCGCGCAAAGACAGTCTTAAAGACAGTACGCCGCCACGGAAGTAATCCCTTCCGTGGCGGCCTTTGCATTTAGCAGGCCAGTTCTCCCAACACTGGCAGGTTGTTGATTCCACTCGCAAAAAAAATCCCCATTGACAGACTGCGGCGAGGTCAGGCACACTGTTGCTACAAAGGCGAACAAAAAGCGAATATGGCCACTCTCCCGAACCACATCGCTCCGCTCCTCGGTTGGCGGCGCGTCACTCATCAACTCGACTCGCTGCCGACCGGCATCTCTTCCTTCGACAAAATCCTAGGCGGCTGCCCGCGCGGACGCTTGACCGAAATCACCGGCCCCTCCTCCTCCGGACGCGCCAGCTTCCTGCACCAACTGCTCGCCGCCGCCACCCGGCGCGGCGAGTACGGTGCCGTCGTCGACCCCGCCGAGGGCTTCGATCCGCATACCGCCGCCCAGGCCGGCGTCGACCTTGATGCGCTGCTTTGGGTCCGCGCGGGCCATCAACTCGACCACGCCATGCGCGCCGCCGACCTGCTGCTCCACTCCGGCGGTTTCGGCGTGATCGCCCTCGACCTGTGTCACGCTAACCCCGAGCATCTACGGCGCTTGCCGCCCTCCTACTGGTTCCGCTTTCAACGCGCGGTGGAACAGACGTCCACCGTCTTGCTGGTGTTGGCGCGGGAGCCGCAAGCGAAGTCCACTGCGGCGTTGCAGGCGTCGACGTCGCGTCAGGAGACCGTGTTTACCGGCCTTTTTCCGTATCAACTGTTGGCTCGCGCCCGCTACTGCGTCGAGCCCTATAAGCCCCAACGCGCTACCGCCGAGTATGTCGCGGAGATGGCCTGCGAGGCAGGTGCGTGACCGCGTGTACGCCGCCATCCATATCTCCAATCCGGAACCCGCCGCGCAAATCGCCCTCTTCGCCCTGGCCCAGCAATTCTCACCGCTGGTGGAGATGCCCACCCCAGCGACGGCGCTATTCGCCATTGGCGCCCTGCGCCGGCTGATGGGCGCGCCGCCGCAGATCGCCAGCGAAATGGCGCGCCGCGCGCAGGAGCGGCGATTGCACGGCAGCATCGCCATCGCCGCCAACCCGGACACCGCCGTCATCGCCGCCCGCCATTTGGCCGGCATCACCGTCATCCCGGCGGGCCAGGAAATACAGCGTTTGGGACATCTGCCGGTGAACGCCTTGCCTGCCAACGCCAACACGCTCGACGTGTTGCAGCGTTGGGGCGTGCGGACGGTAGAGGAGTTTTGCGCCCTGCCCCGCACCGGCATCGCGGAGCGCTTGGGGCCCGAAGGACTGCGTTTGCTGGCTATTGCGCGCGGCGAGGTCCATCGGCCGATTCAGCCGCAGGCCGCCACGGTGAGCTACGAGGAGCACTTCGCGCTGGAGCATCCGGTGGACCTGCTGGAGCCACTGCTGTTCTTATTGGCTCGCCTCCTGAACGAACTCTGCGAGCGGCTGCGGCAGCATTCCCGCGCCACCACCGAAGTGCGCGTCGCGCTGGCCTTGGTGGACCAGAGTACCCATACGCGCGTTCTCGCGCTGCCCTTTGCCACCCACGACGCGCACGCGCTGCTGAAGCTGGTGCAGTTGGACTTAGAAGCGCACCCGCCGCGCACGGCGATCCGGCAGTTGACCGTCGCGCTGACGCCCGTGGAGCCGCGCGTGGTGCAGCATCATCTCTATACGCCCCCTTCGCCCGTCCCGGAGCGGCTGGCGCTCACCCTCACGAAGATTCGGGCCATGGTCGGCGAAGAGAAAGCCGGCTTCCCGGAGTTGCTGGACACGCACCGGCCGGATGCCTGGCGCATGCGCTCTTCCGCTGGACGGCCGTCGGCGCCGCTGGTGCATGAGGAAGGCCGGGAGTTCGGTTTGCGGCTTGCGTTGCGGTACTTCCGTCCGCCGCTGCCGGCCCGCGTGGAAGTGGATCGGGGCCGTCCAGCTAAGCTCGCCGCCGCCGGCATCGCGGGCCGGATCGTACAAGCCGCCGGACCCTGGCGCGCCTCGGGCGATTGGTGGTCCCACGCCGCCTGGTCGCGCGAGGACTGGGACGTCGCCCTCACCGATGGCGCCCTCTACCGGCTGTCCTTACTACGCACAGAGTGGCTCGTGGACGCGTCGTATGACTAACCTGACGAACCCCGACCGTAAGGGAGGGGATCGCTCCGCCAGCCTATTCATAAAAACAGCAGATTTCATGGGCTTTTTGATCGATGAAGGCTTGCAGAGCGATCCCCTCCCTTACGGTCGGGGTTCGTCAGGAGGTCCAAGACCGCAGGCAACCCATTTTTTCTGGGCTTCTTAGTCTTAGACTTACGGTCGGGGTTCGTTAGGGATCCCGGAAACCGCATCGGAACAATGTACGCTGAACTTCACACCCGCTCCGCCTTCAGCTTCCTCGAAGGCGCCAGCACGCCCGAGGACCTGGTGGAAACCGCCGCCCGCCTGGACCTGCCGGCGCTCGCCCTCGCCGATACCGACAACCTCTCCGGTGCTCCGCGCTTCTACATGGCCGCCCGCAAAGCCGGACTCAAGGCGCACCTGGGCGCGGAGATTACCGCCGCCGCCGGCGGTCGCTTCACGCTCTTCGCCGAATCCCGCACGGGCTATCAGAATCTTTGCCGCTTACTCAGCACCATGAAACTGCGCGCCCCCAAGGGTCAAGGCGCCGCCACCCTCGACGACTTCCGCCAATACGCCCCAGGACTCGTCTGCCTCACCCACGGCGAACGCGACCCCAAGTTACTCCTCGATCTCTACGGCCGCGGACAAGTCTACGCCGAACTGCGCCGCGACTTTCGCCGCTCCTCGGAAGCCCGCAACCAGCGCGTGCTCGCCATGGCGCAAAAGCATCAGCTTCCCTTGCTCGCCACCAACGGCGTCCGCTACGCCCAGCCGGACCGCCGCGAACTGATGGACGTGCTCACCTGCGTCCGCCACAAAACCACCGTCGCGCAAGCCGGCCGTCTGCTCGAAGCCAATGCCCAACGCTATCTGAAGCCGGAACACATGATGCGCCGCCTCTTCGCCGACTATCCCGAGGCCATCGACCAAACGCAAGCGCTCTCCGAGCGCCTCACCTTCACCCTCGCTGACCTCGGCTATCAGTTCCCCCTCTACCCTCTGCCCCCCGGCGAAACGATTGACTCGTTTCTCCGCCAACGCACCGAGGAAGGCGCACGGCAACGCTACCGGCCCTATCATGAAAAGGCGCAACGGCAGATTGAGCGCGAGTTACAGTTAATTGCCAAGCTCGCGCTCGGCGGCTATTTTCTCATCGTCTGGGATATTGTCCGCTTCTGCCGCGAACAAGGCATCCTCGCCCAAGGCCGCGGCTCCGCCGCTAACTCCGCCGTCTGTTACTCGCTCGGCATCACCGCCGTTGACCCGGTCGGCATGGACTTACTCTTCGAACGCTTCCTCTCCGAAGAGCGCGGCGAATGGCCCGACATCGACATCGATCTCCCCAGCGGTGATCAACGCGAGCGCGTCATCCAATATGTCTATCAGCGCTACGGCCAACACGGCGCCGCCATGACCGCGAACGTCATCACCTACCGGGGCCGCTCCGGCATTCGCGATGTCGGTAAGGCTTTGGGTTACGACAAGGAGTCTTTGGATCCGATCGCCAGCCTCGTCTCCCGTTGGGGCTTCGAGAAGCCCGGTGACCCCGTGGAAAGGCCCTTTGAAGAAGCGGGCCAAAAAATGAGCGACCCACGCACCGCGAAATTCGTCCAACTCTATCGCGAAATTCAAGACCTGCCACGGCACCTCGGCCAGCACTCCGGCGGCATGGTGATCTCGCAACACGCGCTCAGCTCCGTGGTTCCCTTGGAGCCAGCCACCATGCCCGGCCGCGTCATCATTCAGTGGGATAAAGAAGATTGCGCCGACCTTGGATTAATTAAAGTCGACTTACTCGGGCTCGGTATGATGGCCGCGCTCGAAGAGTCTATTGAATTAATTCGTACCGCGCACGGCGACGAAATCGACTTATCCCAGCTTCCCGCCGACGACCCCAAAGTCTACGCCATGCTCCAGCGCGCCGACACCGTCGGGCTCTTTCAAGTAGAAAGCCGCGCCCAAATGTCCAGCCTGCCGTTAACCAAGCCCGAGAAATTCTATGACTTAGTCGTGCAAGTAGCCATCATTCGCCCCGGTCCCATCGTCGGGAAAATGTATCATCCCTTCGTCCGCCGCCGCCGGGGCCTCGAAGCTCCGGTTAGCTTGCACCCTTCGCTCGATGGCGTGCTGGCCCGCACTCTCGGCGTGCCGCTCTTTCAAGAGCAGTTACTCCGCATGGCCATGATCGTCGCCAACTTCACCGGCGGCGAAGCCGAGGAGCTCCGCCGCGCCATGGGCTTCAAACGCTCGGAAAAGCGCATGCTCGATATCGAAACCCGCCTGCGCGCGGGCATGACGGCGAATGGTATTGACGCAGCGTCACAGGAGAAGATCGTGCAGTCGATTACTTCTTTCGCCCTGTACGGATTTCCTGAGTCGCACGCCGCCAGTTTTGCCTTGCTGGCTTACGCCAGCGCTTGGCTGCGCACTTACTATCCGGCCGCCTTCACCGCCGCTTTATTGAATCAGCAACCGATGGGTTTTTACCACCCCGCCACATTGGTAAAAGACGCACAACGCCACGGCGTGCGCGTCTTGCCCGTCGACATCACAAAATCAGACTGGCGCTGCAATATTGAGGACGGCGCCTTGCGGCTCGGCCTCAATTACTCGCGCGGCCTGCGCGCCGACGTCGCCCAACTCATCGTCAAAGCACGGCCCTTCCTCAGCATCGTCGACCTCACTCGCCGCGTGCCCGAATTGCGCAAGGACGAGGTCCGCCAACTGGCTTCCATCGGCGCGCTGAATGCGCTCGAAGATACTCATCGCCGCGACGCGCTATGGCAAACGGAGTTAGCCTTGCAGCCCACGGGTCCGCTCTTGGCCCACCTCGAACCCGCCAACGGAAAATCGCCCTTGCGCGCCATGACCATCGGCGAGCGCCTCACCGCGGACTTCGCCGGCACCTCGATGACCGTGGGCCAGCATCCCGTCGCCCACCACCGCACCGAGCTAAACAAGCTGCGCGTCTGGCGCGCGGCGGACCTCGCGCAAGCCCGCCACAACACCATCGTCCGCATCGCCGGCTGCGTCATCTGCCGCCAGCGCCCCTCCACCGCCAAGGGTTTTGCCTTCTTCAGCCTCGAGGACGAAACCGGCATCTCCAACGCCATCGTCGCCCCGGACTTCTTTGACCAACACCGCCTCACACTCATCAGCGAGCCCTATCTGCTCATGGAAGGCGTCCTGCAAAACCAAGGCGGCGCCATCTCGGTGAAAGTCGGCCGCGTGCAACCGCTACACCTAGGCCAAGCCCTGATGCAGTCCCACGACTTCCACTAGCTCACCAGATCTGGAAAGAGGCCCGGCATCCAGCGGCCCGCGAGCGCCGCCGGAAAGGCCAGGCGCAGGGGCGCCCGCGGGCTACTCGACACCAGCACACCACGCTCCAGCAAGGCCGAGACAATACGCCGGGCCTGCCGCTCGCCCGTGCCCACCACCCCCTCCACATCGCCGCGCGCTAATTCGCCCCGGTACAACAGAGCTTCCAGCACCATCCCGGACTTCGCCGGCAACACGCCCCGCCGGACCTCTTCCTGCGCCCACTGCGTCATCCGTTCACGCAAACGATTCGGCTGGCAGAGGCTTTCCATAAAGTTCACCTGGTCCAGCCCCACTTGCAGAAAGAAATGGGTAAAGTTCCACAAGGCCCGTTCACTTAGATTGCCCCGGCCATCCAGGTCGTTGAAGCGCGGCTGATCGCAAGCGCTCAAATGAACCTTATAGTCCTGCACGCGGCGCGCTAACCCTCGCGCGACGGACCATAACGCACCAGTCTCCAGCGTCTCCAAAAACACCGCGTGCGACATCAGCCGGGCGACACGGCCATTACCGTCGAGGAAGGGATGGATCCACACGAAGCGGTGGTGCGCGGCGGCACTGGCCACAATCTTCTCCATCCGCCCCATCCGGCTGTAGACATCGCCGAAGCGCGCGAGAAAACGCGGCACGGCGCCAGAACTAACCGCCACGTGCTTCCCCACCATCACTTCCCGAGTGCGCAGTTCGCCAGGGATGACCCGGGCGCGTTTCTTTACGCCGGCGTCCGCTACCCACAGCATCTCCTCGGGCAACAGCTCGCAAAAACGGCGGTGGATCTCGCGGAGCCCCTCCGCCGTCATGGCTTGGCCATCCGCCAACCCACCCTCGTCGATCCACGCTTGTACCGCAATGTGCGCCTTGGCTTCCAGTTGCAGGTCACGCTTACGGGCATCGCCGCTATAGTCGTTGCTGAGCGCGCGCTCAATGTCCACAGGATGCGTGTCGTGGCCCTCAATCAGGTTGCTGTAGTAGCAATTCATTGACCGCACGAGTTGAGCCAGCGACGCCACCATACTCTCTGGCAAACTGCGGCGGAAACCAGCGGAACGTTGCGCCAGTTCTAAAGCAAGGTCGTCAAGGTCCTGGCGTTTCTTCAGAATCCCGGTGACGTAAAGCGGCTCCATCAAGGCAATCGGCTCGCCCGCATCTGCCGCTTGAATGTCCGCTTTTTTGTCCGCTTTTTTCTTCACGCAACTCAAATTATATCATTGAGTTAAAGACTCAGCCCGATGATCCTTGTCCTCACAAATGTCCGCTTCGAAGTCCGCCAATTATCCCTGCAACAGGAAGCTCGAAAACTCGTTCTCTCCGTGGACATCCGTCAACCGCATGTCGCGGCCCTGGTAGAAGTACGTCAGGCGCAGATGATCCAAGCCCATCAGCCGCAGGATCGTCGCGTTGACGTCATGCGCATTCACCGGCTTCTCCGCCGGGCGCAAACCGAAATCGTCAGTCGACCCATAAACCCGCCCGCCGTTGATCCCCGCGCCCGCCAGCCACATCGAGAAGGCGTAAGGATGATGGTCTCGGCCATTCGCGCCCTCGGCCAGCGGCGTGCGGCCAAACTCACTGGCCCAGACGACCAGCGTATCGTCCAGCAGACCGCGGCCCTTCAGGTCGGCCAGGAGACCGGCAATCGGCAGGTCGCTCTTCTTGGCCATCTTCTGATGGCTGCCCGTCAGGTCGTTGTGCGCGCCATCCCAGTCGTCGCCCAGGTGCGTGCCGGAGTAGAGTTGCACGAAGCGCACGCCGCGCTCCAGCAGACGGCGCGCTAGGAGGCACTTGCGGCCGAAGTCGTCGGTGGCCGGGTCGCCGATGCCGTAGAGCTGCTTGGTGGCTTCGGTCTCGCTGCTCAGGTCCACCGCTTCGGGCGCCTTCGCCTGCATGCGGTAGGCGAGTTCGTAGGATTCCAGGCGCGCCTCCAGTTCGTCGTCGCCCGAGCGCGCCGCCAAGTGCTCGCGATTCTGGGCCGAAATAAAGTCGAGCGTCTTGCGCTGCGTCGCCGCGGCAGCGCCCGGCGGATTCGCCAGATTCAGCACCGGCGCCGCGCCGGAGCGAAAGATGGTGCCCTGATAGACGGCGGGCAAGAAGCCCGCGCCGTAGCCCTGAGGGCCGCACTTCATCGCGCCATCCGACATCACCACGAACGACGGCAGATTCTGATTCTCGCTGCCCAAGCCATAGATCGACCACGAACCTAAGGACGGACGGCCCGGCAGTTGCGAACCGGTCGACAGCAGATACATCGCGGGAGCATGGTCAAAGGCGTCGCCGTAACAGGAGCGCACCAGCACGAAGTCATCGGCGTGGCGGGCCATGTTGGGAAACAGGTCAGAGATTTCGGTGCCGCCGCGGCCGTAGCGTTGAAACTTCCAGGCGGGCCCGCGCATGATGGCCTTGGTGAAATCGATGCGGCTGGTTTTCAGGCCCTTGGCGAAACTCGCCGGCAGCGTCTGCCCGCTGCGCGCGGCCAACTGGGGCTTCGGGTCCCAGGTGTCGACGTGGCTTACGCCACCGTGCATGAACAGCATGATGATGCGCTTCGCCTTGGGCAAGGCGTGCCCGGCCTTGGGCGCAAGCGGATCCGCGCCTTGCAGCATCGATGCGGCGGCCAGCGCGCCGAAGCCCTTGCTGGAGCGGGCGAGTAAGTCACGGCGAGAGTAGTTAGTCGACATACAAAAACTCACTCAAGTTCAAAAGTCCCCGGAGTAACTCCGCTACGGCCGCCTGCCGGCTGCCCGCGTTGCGCGTCTGGTCCTCCAAAAAGGAAACCGCCCGCGCCGACTCGGCCGCCGTAGGCTCGCGCAGCAAGACGCGCCGCCAAGCAGTATTGACCAGCTTCGCATTATCCGCCTCCGTTAACTCCTTGCTCAGCGACTGCGCTTGGCCCAGCAGGAAGGCGCCGTTCAGCAAAGTAAGCGACTGCGGCGCCGTCGTCGAAGAATCGCGGCGGGAGCACGACAGCATCGGCTCTGGCGCGTCAAATACTTCCAGCATCGGAATCCGGAAAGCGCGTTTTTGCAATAAGTAAATACTGCGCCGTACGTAATCCTGCTCGTTGTAAGTCGCGGGCCAGGCGTCGGCCGGGCGTCCGATCATGCCGTACATCTCTTCCTGCGTCAGCGGCGGAATCACGGGCTTGCCGTACATCTTCAAATTCAATTTGCCCGTTACCGACAAGATACTATCGCGCACGTCTTCGGCGGCCAGCCGCCGGCGGGCATAGCGGGTCAACAGTAAGTTCTGCGGATCCTTTTCGCGCGCTTCAGGCGCGCCGTTCGAATCCTGCTGCCAAGTCGCCGACTGCAAAATCGTCCGGTGCAAATGCTTGATGGACCAGCCGTGGGCGATAAAGTCCGCCGCCAACCAGTCGAGTAACTCCGGGTGCGTCGGCGGACCGCCGCGCGCGCCAAAATCAGAGGGCGTCGCCACCAAGCCGCGGCCGAAGTGATACTGCCACACGCGATTCACGATCACGCGCGCCGTAAGTGGATTTTGCGGCGAAACAATCCAGTCCGCCAACGCCTTACGCCGGAAGGTCGTCGCGTTCAGCGGAATCGGACCCGTGTTCTCCCGCGTCTCCGGCGCGGGCGCCACTTCCCCGCCCCCCAAAATCGTCAACCAACCAGGCTGAACGAGTTCCGGTGGCCGCCCGTTCCGGGCCGGAATAAACGTCTTTGGGCCGTAGTTGCCGGGATCGCTCACCCCACAGGCAAACGGCTTGGCGCGGTAGCCCGCATAAAGACTCACCAAACGCTCTTCGATCTTCGCCAGCCGCGCCGCTTCGCTCGGATTCAGGCACGCCCGCAACGCCTCATTGGTAATGTTCACGGCCGGGCCATATTCGGTCGCTAACTCGCGCTGGCGCGGCGTGCGTTTGTCATCGGCCATCCGCAGCGCCGCTTGCGCCTCCGCCGGCAGCTTCGCCATGGCTTGCTCATACAGGCTCGTCCGGCAACGCTGCTGCACGTCGCCGATCTCTTCGCCAATATCCTGTAGCTTCACTTCGCGCGTATTTTCCGCCACATCGTAGCCCAGTGAACTCAGGCGATTCAAAGCCACGCGTGTCTTCACGGCGGGCGCGAAAAGGGCTTGTAGCCGGTAATAATCTTTTTGCGAAACCGGATCGTACTTGTGGTCATGGCAACGCGCGCAACCCACGGTCAGCCCGAGAAAGACGGCGCCCGTCGTGTCGGTAAAGTCAGCCAGGGTTTCCACGCGATTGATGTCCGCTTGATCGGGAAAGCCATCGCGATTCGGGCCCACGCAATAATACCCGGTGCCCGTAACGGCCGCCGGATCTTCGGGGAAAAACTCATCGCCGGCTAGCTGTTCCCGAACAAATCGATCATAAGGCTTATCCGCATTAAACGACTGAATCACGTAATCGCGAAACCGCCACGCGTCCGCCACCCAGGTATCTAACTCGAAGCCTGCCGTATCCGCGTAGCGGACTAAGTCTAGCCAATGACGGCCCCATTTCTCGCCATAGCGCGGCGACGCCAAATACCGGTCGACTAACTCGCTCCATGCCCCTGGCCGCTCGTCGGCCACAAAGGCCTGCACCTCCTCATAGGACGGCGGCAGGCCGGTTAGATCAATCGCCAAGCGGCGAATTAGTGTGGCTTTGCTGGCGCGCGGCGCGGCCGGCAGACTACCACGCTTGGCCGCCACCAGCGCGTCGACCCCGCCCACCGCGGGCGGCGTCACCGGCTGGAAGGACCACCAGGTGGACCGCTTCGTAATCGCGTTCTCCCAAGGCGCGCCCGCCAGCACCCACTCCCGTAACGCCGCCACTTCGGCCGCCGGCAGCGGACCCGCCGGCGGCATCTTCACCGCGCCTTGCCGCTCAATCACCTTCAACAACAACGACGCCGCGTCGCCCGGTACAATCGCCGCGCCGCGATTGCCCCCCTTCAGCGCACCCGCGCGCGACGACAGGTCCAAGCCGGACAACACCACTTGCCCCGCGTGGCAGGAGATACAGCGCGACTCCAGGATCGCGATGGGCGATTCGGCCGCCATCGCGACAGCGGCCCAAAGTCCGAACCAGAAACGAATCATCATCTCGCTGATAGCTTATCAGTATGACTCGCCGCGCTCTCTTGGCCCTCGCCGCCCGCTCGCACCCGAAGCTCACTAAGCTGGAGCTCGTCCCCATCCGGGCCACCGAGCGGACCGTGTGGCTCATCGTGCGGCTGCACACCAACCAGCGGCTCACCGGCCTCGGCGAAGCCTCCGACGCGTTTGGCTATGCGGGCACCAGCCGCGCCAACGCCCAGCAGATGGAAGCCGAGTTACGCGCCTTCTTCCAACTGATCGAAGGCCGCTCGCCGCTGGAAATCGAGCGCTTTCGCCAACTCGGCGAGCCCCGTGCTCGCGCGGGCGGCCTGCTCTCCGCCACCGCTTATAGCGCGATCGAGCAAGCCCTCTGGGACCTCGCCGCACAGACTCTTCGGCAGCCCCTCCACCAGTTGCTTGGCACCGCCGTGCGCCCCCGCCTGCCGATATACGCGAACATCAACCGCGCGACGTCGCCGCGGACGCCCCAGGGCTTTGCCGCCACGGCTCGTCGCGCCGTCGCTGAGGGCTTCCGCGCCGTGAAGGCCGCCCCGTTCGACGGCTTCCCCACCAACCCGGCCGCGCAAACGCAAGCCGTCGACCAGGGCATCGCCTGCCTGGAAGCCATCCGTGCCGCGATTGGGCCTGAAGTGAAGCTGATGACCGATTGCCATAGCTTCTTCAGCGTCGCGCGCGCCGTCGACGTCGCCAAGCGCTTAGAGCCGGTGAACCTCACCTGGTATGAGGAGCCCGTGGACCCGCAATTGATCGACGACACGGTCGAGATCCGCCGCCAAATCCGCCAACCGATGGCCGGTGGAGAAGTGCTCTTCGGGGTCTCGGGCTTCGTGCCGCTGTGCCGCCGCCGCGCCGTCGAAGTGATTATGCCCGACGTGAAGCACTGTGGCGGCGTCCGCGAACTCACTTACATCGCCGCAATGGCCCGCGCCGAAGGCGTTCAAGTCGCGCCGCACAATCCGTCCGGTCCAGTGTCCACCGCCATTTCGGGACAGATCTGCACGACCCTCGCGAATTGCAAGACGCTGGAGTTGCAGTGGGGGGAAGTCGAGTGGCGTGCGAATCTACTCTCGCCACCGGAGATTTTTTCCCAGGGAGAGTGGGCCGTTACGAACCGGCCAGGCATCGGACATGTGCTCGACGAGCGCACCGTTCGACGAAGAAAAATGTAGTCCTGAAACGCACAGCACTACCGGGACAACCCGTACCGTCTTACCTTGTTGTAGAGCGTTGTACGATCAATTCCGAGTAAGCGAGCGGTCTTCGCGTAATTGCCATTCGTGAGATGCAGTACTTTGCCGATATGCTGGCTCTCTAATGTATCCATGCTGAGATCGGATTGCTCGGTAGCGGGCGGCGGCGCGATCTTAATCAGCGGTACTCCCGGAAAAGAGGCTTCCACCCGCTGGCGTACTTCGGGACGGCTGGCCGGCAGGTCATCTTCCATTAAAACAAGGTCGTAGTTCTGTCCTGGTACGGCTAGGGCGGCACTTTCGGCGTCATCAACCTGGGTGACTTGAAAAAAGCGATTCCTCAAGGCTTGGCCCAAGCCTTCGCTTCGTCCCAGAATGAGAATCTTACCCTTGGTCGCGATCGGCTGTAAACCGACCGCCGTTGCTTCATACATAGAGATCACCCTCCGGCCCGAGGACCTTGTCTTGTTTTTTGTTCAGGAGTGTAACATCAATCCTAGCGTAAGGGGAAGTGTTTTATGACCCTTTTTGTGACTTACCCTACACTCTGTTGAGTCTACTCGAATAATTCGCCGAAAAAACCCTCAATCTTCTTCGTCATCGGGACCCAGCGGACGAAATACCGGGCTCTTGCCCGCCATCCGTAGCCGCTCATCCAGCGCCAACATCACCAACTCCGTCTCATCCTCGGATAGCCGCGCGTCAGCCGTAATGCGCTTCAGCAACGTCCGCAGCGCGCTCGGCGTGGGATCGGAGGGAGCCGCCAAGGCGAACGCGTATAGCGCATCCTCACGCAATTCCTCTTCGCTCCACATCGCTTTCAGCCGCGCCAGTTCGCCGCGCAACTGCAAGTAGCCCACACCGCGAATCGCGATGCGCTGCGTCTCCAAATGCGGATCGTCCAAGTGGGCCACAAAGTACTTACCAAAACGCTTATCCAGCGAGCGCCACATCGCCTCCAGTACCTTCGGACGAATCGCGGCCTGCGGATACAGCAGTACGGCCTGGTCATGGATAGGCGAGTCTAGCAGGGCCAAGCCTACCAGACAGCCTGCGCGTTCCTCAATGGCTACGCTCGCATCGTCCAGGCGCTGCTGCAGTTCCTTGCGGATGATGGGCGAGTCCTCATGCGAAGCGATGGTTTCCCAGCAACGCGCGCGCACCACGGGGTCGCTATCGCCGCGCGCGGCCGCCAGCAAGGCGCGCACGGTGTCGTCCGACATATCGTCGGTAAAGAAGCTATGCGCCGCTTCCGCCCGGTCCGCCGCGTCGGATCCCGTTCTCAGAATTTCCACCCGCGCCTCTTCGTCCATCACGCTAAAGTCCGGCGCCGACACCTCCGGGTAGGACGCCCAAATGTCAAAGGGCTCGTCTTCCACTTTGCTCGGCTCACGCAGTTCATTTAAGGCGAACTGCAATTGATTGTCGTTGGGCAACTCCACGAGAAACTTCTCGATCGCGGGAATCGCCGCCGGGTCGCCGTAGAGGCCGAGGCACAACGCGCCGTCGCGTAAGTCGTACTCCAAACGATCCAGCAGGAGCGCCAGAATGCGCGGATCACGCACGCCCTTCTGTCCCAACCCGGCCAGCAAGAATGCGACCTCGCCCGCCTGATCCTCTTCGAGTTCATCCGCTAGTTTCAGCAACGGCTCCACGGCCGCCGCGCCAAAGGCCGGCAGCGCAAAGTTCAGGTCGTCCGGAATCTCGGTGGGATCCCGGCGTACCACCTCGGTCAAATATCCCAAGGCGCGCGGATCCGCAAAGTAACGGGCCATGGCGACTAAGTCGTCGGTCAAGTCCAGCCGTTGCTCGCCCGGCGGCTGCAGGCCGAAGCGGATAATATCCTCGAGCGCCGCTGGCCCGCGATCCAGGATCGCGCGCAGCCAGCGTTGATCAATCCCGATCCGCCCTTGCGACGCTTCGTCGAGTAAGGTGTAGACCGGGGTGGCGGAATATTGGCTTGCGTCCAGCATCTTAGTAAGTCGCCCGGCCGCCGCTCGCGTCGGCTACTTGACCCGTCACAAAGCTCGCATCCGGGCTCGCCAGATAATGCACCACCGCCGCGATCTCCTCCGGCTCACCCGTGCGCCGCATCGGAATCTTGCTCGTCATATACTCCACCTGCTGCGGCGTCAATTGCTCCAGAATCTTGGTCCGCACCACGGCCGGCGTCACCGCGTTCACCGTAATGCCTTCGGTCGCCACTTCCTTCGCCAGGCTCTTCGTCAAGCCAATCACACCGGCCTTGGTCGCCGAGTAAGGAATCATATTCGGATTCCCTTCCTTGCCCGCGATCGAGGCGATATTGACGATCCGGCCGTACTTACGCTCGCGCATCGGCGTAATGACTGACTTACAAAAATTGAAGATACTCGTCAGGTTCACGGCAATACAGGCCTGCCAGTCTTCACTGGTCTGTTCCCACAACGGAGCGGCCTTCCCGCCGATGCCCGCGTTGTTCACCAGAATGTCAATGCGGCCCGTCTGCCGCAGCACCTCCGCGACACACGCATTCGTGGAGTCCAGTTGGGTGATATCCACCTGCACCGCGATCGCCTCCGGAATCGACGCCGCCACGGCCTGCGCGCCCGCCAGGTTGATATCCGCGATCACCACGCGCGCCCCCGCCTTCGCCAGGCGATGCGCCACCGCTTCGCCGATGCCGGAGGCCGCGCCCGTTACAATGGCCACTTGGCCCGCCAAGGAGAAATAAGTCATCAGATATTTCCGTTTCCCATAGAAAAAAGGACCGGGAGCTTCGCCACCCGGTCCTTGTATCTTAACCTTCGAACGGCCTACTCGTCTTTCGTCACGCTCACCGGAATCTCTACCGAGACTTCGCGGTGCAGCTTGACGGTGACCTTGTAGTCGCCCAGTTGCTTGATCGGCTCGTCGAGCAGGATCTTCTTGCGGTCGATCGAGTACTTCTGCGCCTCCAGGGCGTTGGCGATGTCTTGCGCCGTCACCGAGCCGAAGAGGTGGTCGTTTTCGCCCGCCTTCTGCTTGATCACGATGGTCAGATTCGCCATCAGCTTGCCGAGTTCCTCGGCCTGCCCCTTCAAGGTCGCTTCCTTACGCAAGTGCGCCTGGCGCTCCTGCTCCACGATCTTCTTGTTGCTTTCGTTCGCGGTTACCGCCAGGCGGCGCGGCAGCAGGAAATTGCGGGCATAGCCCTCTTTCACCTTCACCACATCGCCACGGTTGCCGAGCTTTTCGATATCTTCACGCAGAATGATTTGCATGGTTTCTCTCCTTAGTACGGCTGATGCGGGTTGCCCGCGAACGGCAGCAGCGCAATGTTGCGCGCCCGTTTGATTTCCTCGGTGATGCGCCGTTGCACGCGCGCCGAGACGTTGGTAATCCGGCGCGGAATGATCTTCCCGCGCTCGGTGAGAAAGGTCCGCAGCAGGTCGACGTTTTTATAGTCCACCTCGCCGATTCGCTTGTCCGAGATGCGCGCCACACGCTTGCGGCGCAAATACTGCTTGCGGCCCGTGATGACCGCCTTGTCCGTACCCGTCGGCCGCATTGAGGCCGAGATGGGACGTCCGCCTTTGGGTGTTTCAGCCATTGGTGATATTTCCTTTCATCCTCTTTGCTTATTCGGCCGCCGGACTGTCCGGCGCCGCCACTACGGGAGCTTCTACAACTGGGGTTTCCACGACCGGCGCTTCCGCGACCGGAGCGGCCGGCAGAGGAGCAGCGGGCATCGCGGGGGCCGGAGCCGCCGGTAACACCGCGCCAGGCACCAGCGGAGCCGCTGGGGGCATCACGGGCGGAGGTGGCTTCCGCGCCGCGCGCTTGTCCGCCTTCTTCTTGCGCTTGTCGGCGACCTTCAGCCGCTCGTCAATGCGCACCGTCATGAACTTCAACACCGCGTCCTGCACGCGCAGACGCCGTTCGATCTCTTTCACGGCCGACGCCGGGCAGGTAAACTGCACCAGCACGTAGAAGCCGTGGTCGAGCTTTTCCACTTTGTAGGCCAAGCGACGCTTGCCCCACTTTTCAATCTTGTCAACCGTTCCCTCTTTCGAGAGAACTTCCTTCGTGATGATCTCCACCAGGGGATCAATCACCTCGTCCGTCGCATCGGGGCGGACGATGAACATTTCTTCGTAGATTCGATTCATCCGTTTGTTTCCGGTTCGCTCTGGGCGCGACGATTATAAATCGCCATGGCCTGTTCGGCGCCTTTCGCGGTAATGGTCTCGATGGCCTGGGCAGTTACGTCCAGGATCGAGTCCAGGTCCTTGGTGAGCTCTCGCCGCATCGGCGAAAGCAGATACTCCTTGCCACCCTTGTGGCCAGGAGAGCAACCTATGCGCAACCGGCAGAATTCTTCCGAACCCACCGACTGGATGACGCTACTCACCCCGTTGTGCCCCGCGGCCGACCCCTTCGGGCGAATCCGCAGTTGGCCGAACGGCAACGCCAACTCGTCATACACGAGCAGCAAACTCTCAAGCGGCAGTGCGTATTTGTCGAGCAACGCCCGTACGGACACTCCACTCAAATTCATAAAGGTCTGGGGCTTGGCTACGACGACATCAACACCGTTCGCCTTCCCCACACCTACCCAGGCTTTGCACTCGGGCCGCGTAATGCGGATCCCGTTGCGCTCGGCGAACCGGTCCACGGCCAGAAACCCGAGATTGTGCGGCGTGCGCTCATACTCGGGTCCCGGATTGCCGAGACCGGCCACCAGCCAAGCCATGGAGAATTACTTCTTCTTCGCGGCAGGAGCCTTCGCCGCCGGAGCCGCCGCCTTGGCCGGAGCCGCGCCGGCCTTGGCCGGAGCCGCACCCGCTTCTTCCTTCTTGCCCTTCTTGATCACTTCGGGCTCCGCAGCGGCAGCCGCGGCGGCCGCTTCGTCAGAGGTGCGCGTCGAGACGACGTGCGAGAGCACCATGCGCGGATCCGACACCAGTTCGGTGCCTTCCTTCAGCACGATGTCCGCGGCGCGCAAAGCCCCGTTGATCGCCATCGAGGAGACGTTCACTTCGTAAACCTCCGGCACATCGTCCGGCAGGCAGCGGATTTCGATCTCGCGGTTGATGATCTCGTACTGGCCGCCCTGAATCTTCACGCCCATCGGATCGCCCGTGGTGTGCACCGGCACCTTCACGCGAATGCGCTTCGCCAAGTCAATGCGCAGCAAATCGGCGTGCAGCATGGTGCCCAGGATGGGATCCATCTGCCAATCCACCATCATCACCGGCGTGGTCTCGCCGCCCGTCACGGCGACGTTAAAAATCGTGTTGTGCCCGGTGCCCGAATAGAGAATCTTATGCAGATCCTTCGGGTTCACGCTGACCGCTACTGAGTCAACCCCCGCGCCGTAAATCACGGCCGGGTTCATGCCCTTCACCCGCAACCGGTTCATCTCGTTCTTGCCGCGCACCAGGCGGGGCTCGGCGACTACGGTAATGTCTTTGCGCATGTTTGCTTACCTTCTTTCTCTAGATTCGTTCTCTTCTATCGGCTTACTCAAACAGCACGCTGATCGAAGTCTCCCCGTGGATCGATTGAATCGCACGCGCCAGCAACGGCGCCACGCTCATCACCTTAATCCGGCTACAAGCCGCGGCTTCCGGCCGTAGGGGAATGGAGTTTGTAATTACGAGCTCGCTTAAGCGAGACGCTTCAATTCGTTCAATCGCCGGCCCGGACAGCACCGCGTGCGTCGCGCAAGCCGACACACTCTGCGCGCCCGCCGCCAGCAAAGCCTCGGCGCCCTTCACGAGCGTGCCCGCCGTGTCGATCAAGTCATCCAGCATGATGCACTTGCGCCCGCGGACATCGCCGATGATGTTCATGATCTCGGCCACATTGGCCTCTTCGCGCCGTTTATCGATAATCGCCAGCGGTGCGTTCAAGCGCTTGGCGAAAGCGCGCGCGCGCTCCACGCCACCGGCGTCAGGCGACACTACGGTCACCTCGTCCAGATTCTGATTGCGGTAGTACTCCATCAGAACAGGCGTCGCGAACAGGTGATCGACGGGGATGTCGAAGAAGCCTTGGATCTGCGCCGCGTGCAGGTCGAGCGCCAGGATGCGGTCGGCGCCGGCGCGTTCGAGCAAACTCGCCATCAGGCGCGCCGAGATCGGCACCCGCGGACGGTCCTTCCGGTCCTGCCGCGCGTAGCCGAAGTACGGCAGCACGGCGGTAATGCGGTCAGCCGAACTGCGCCGCAAGGCGTCGATAATCAGCAGCAACTCCATCACATGATGGTTCACCGGATTTGAGGTCGGCTGGATGACGAAAACGTCCGCGCCACGGACATTTTCCTTGATCTGGATGTAGCTTTCGCCGTCGGAAAAATGAGACACGCGTGCGTCGCCCAGATCGACAAATAGCCGATCGGCGATTTCCGCCGCCAACCCACGGTTGGCGTTTCCCGTAATGATCTTCAGACGATCGAAACGCATGGCTCTCAATGGCCGCCCGGTCCGGATTGGTTTCGGCGCCGCCATTCCTACTCTTTCGTTGCTCCCGGCCGCGCTGCCGCCAGCCACTTCCGCCAATACTCCGCATACTGCCGCCGGCCCACCAGACGAAACCGGTGAGTCACCTCATCCGGAAAGGACTGGCGCGCCTCTTCCGCTGCCCGGAGGGTGTCGAAGAGCCCGAACAGGGCCGCTCCACTGCCAGTCATCACGGCCGGCAAGGCACCCAACCGAACCAACTTCCGCTTGATCTTTTTGAGATTGGGATGCTGGCGAAATACGGCTGGCTCAAAGTCGTTCTCGCAGTGGGAGGCCCACTCCCCGGCTGGCCGTCGAGCGGTCACACTCCGGGCGAGAAACTGAAACCCTTCCAGGATACGAGAGCCCAAGGGCGAAGTCAATTCCGCATAGCCACCCCGGGCTAGGGTCCGGAAGGCTTCGGCGGTGGAAACATGCACCCGCGGACACACCAAAACGCCTTTAGCTTGAGGCACATCCGGCAGGGTGTAGAGTTCCTCGCCACGCCCCAATCCGAGCGCCGTCCCCCCCAGCAGGAAGAATGGCACGTCCGCCCCCAACGTCACCGCCATCTCTGCCAAACGAACCGGAGAAATGCGCTTCCCCACCAACGCGGGCAACGCCAACAGTACGGCGGCCGCATCCGTGGACCCGCCGCCTAGCCCGCCCCCCATCGGAATCCGCTTGCGCAATGCCATATGTACAGCGCCGGTCACCCGCGCCTCATCCAGCACCATCCGCGCCGCCCGCGTCATCAGGTTATCGGGAATCCCGAGAGGATCCTCGAGCGAAATCGCAGTCGGCCGCCCCCGCGTGAATTCGAGTGTAATGTCGTCGGCCAACGAGATCGTCTGAAAGACGGTCCGCAGTTCGTGGTAGCCATCCGGGCGCCGGTAAAGCACCTTCAAGCCCAAGTTGATCTTGGCAAAAGCCTTCACCTCAACGCGCAATCGCTAACCTCCCTGGCCCGTCATCAATAGTGCAACAGAGAGAAAATGTCGTACCCGCCCAACTTCTGCCGCCCCGCCAGGAAATCAAGCTCAATCACAAACCCCAGTCCCGCCACCTTGCCGCCCTGGCGCTCGACGAGTTGCGCCACTGCCGTCGCCGTACCGCCCGTCGCTAGCACGTCATCGATGATCAGAATCCGCTCGCCCGGACGCACCGCATCCGCGTGCATCTCGAGCTTATCCGTCCCGTACTCCAGCGCGTACTCGACGTTCACCGTCTTCGCCGGCAGTTTCCCCGGCTTCCGCACCGGAATGAAACCGACACCGAGCGCGTAGGCCACGGCCGGGGCAAAAAAATACCCCCGCGCCTCAATCCCGATCACCGCGCCAATGTCCTGCCCCTTGTACCGCTCATGCAACGCATCAAACACCCGGCGCAACCCCGGACCATCCTTCATCAACGTCGTGATGTCGTAAAAGTTAATGCCTGGCTTAGGAAAATCAGGCACTTCGCGGATCAAGCTCTTCAAATCATTCATAAGTAAGTAGAAAACCTAGCGAATCTCGAAACCACCCAAGTTTACCATCGGCCCCTCCTGCACCTCCACTCCCCGTACCTCCCCCCATCGCGGACCCTGCCGTACCCAACCCAGCAACGCCTCCACGGCCTCCCCCGGCCCCACCGCCAATACCTCCACGCGCCCATCCCCCAGATTCTTCGCGTACCCCTCCACGCCCAATCGCACCGCTTCGCGCCGCACGAAATTCCGGAACCCCACGCCCTGCACCCTTCCGCTCACCCAAGCCAGCCGCGAAATCACGTTACGCTGCCCGCAGGATCTCGGCCGTTTCGTGCAGCGTATCTTCGCCGGCCAGCAAGAGCCGGTGCGGTAACCAGAACGCGTCCGTCACGCAAGCCTCGGCGTTGGGGCAAGGCATAATGCGGCACGTGCCCGGCTGCTGATACAACGGGTTGCCGTACAAAGGATGCGGATAGAAGGGCGTACATGGCACGCCATTCGCCTGTAAGTGCTGGTGAAACGCATCCCGGCTCTTTCCAGCGCCGATTCTCCCGGGCAGTAAGTAGTGCGGATGCACATTCACCTCCGGCGGGACCTCTTGCCAACGCAGCCATTCCAAATCCTCGGTCAGTTCCCGCAGCAACCGCTCCGCACGTTGCCGTTGCAGAATCTGCCCCGGGAGGCGCTCCAGTTGCGCCGTTAGAACCGCCGCCTGAATTGCCGTCAGCCGGAAATTCGTCCCTACGCTGTAATGGTGAAAATAGGACGCCCCGTCCGCCCGCCGCCCCTGATTGATGAAGTTGCGCAACCGCTGGGCCACGTCCGCGTCGTTGGTCACCAGCGCGCCGCCTTCGCCCGCCGTCATCACCTTGCCGTTCTGAAAGCTGAACGAGCTCCAACGCCCAAAGCTTCCCGCCCGGCGGCCTTGCCATTCCCCGCCATGCGCATGGGCCGCGTCCTCGTACAACGGCAAACCGTGCCGCCGGGCAATCGCCTGCAAATCGTCCAGCTTGGCCAGCGGCCCACCAAAGTGCACCGCGACGATGCCCTTCGTCCGCGGACCAATCGCCGCTTCCACGCCCGCCGGATCGACGTTAAAGCTGTAGGGTTCGATATCGACAAACACCGGCGTCGCCCCGACGCGCGACAGCGCCGTCGCCGTCGAAACGAAGGAGATCGCCGGCACAATCACTTCGTCTCCCGGACCCAGCCCTTCCACGGCGAAACCAGCCTCCAGCGTCACCGTGCCGTTCATCGCGGCGATGCCGAACTCGCAGTGCTGATAATTGGCAAACTGCTGCTCAAAGTCGTGGACGAGCGGATGAAAGCCACCCCATTGGGTGGAAGCAAGAACATCGCGCAGCAGCGCGAACTCACGATCACCGGCGGCAGGCCAGTCGGGAATGTGCATCTTGATTTAGTGTATCCTCGCAGCCGCCGCTGAACGCAACGATCTTCACCGCTGCGGGTCGGGCAAGGGCAACTACCTCTGCACGCCGGCGCCATGGCCGGCGATCTTCACTTCCACGCTACAACTGGCCCAGCGCGGCGGTGGGTTACGGTGCCTGACGGAGTGGCGCGAGTTGTTCGCGCGTCCGGAATTTGCGGCGGAGGCCTGGGCGGTGTTCGTCGGTGGCCCGCTGCAGGAGCGCGAGCGAAACGAAGCCGCGACGCTGCGGTGGTGCGGTCCGTATAATTGCGTTCGGGGTGGCGGCGCCCAGTCCGACCGCATACCCCGGTTTGCGCCGTCGTTTTTACCCGCTTGCGGCTGAGGCGTTTTTCATGAGACGACTAACACCCCGACCTAGCGCTTCTCTCGGTGCCAGTCAGGCCAATTTCCTCAGGGCACTTTCCAGAGCAGTCGGCCCTCTACTACCGACCCTCCGGTTGCCAATGAGGAGCGTCGATCTCGACCGTCACGGTGTTCGGGTACTCAAAGCGAAACGTTGTCGGACAGACACTCCTCACGCAACTCTTGCTAGACAACCTAAAATCATAGTGAAGAACCATAGTGTCCCAGGCATCCCCCGGCGCGACGACCGGAACACGTTGGAATCTCCATTTCCTTAAATTATCTTGTGCCGCTTTAGCAAGAATGTGTTTGCCCTGAATGACCCGGGTGGACTTCACGTAACCATCTGCCGTGAAAGAGCACTCGAGGTCCACCGAGCCTTCAAGCCGAGCTTGAGCTGCCACGTCCGGATACTCGAGGCTAACTATCTTTCGCACATTCCAATCAAACGTCTGGGCCGACAACGTCACCACAATACCTAACAATACGGCGAGACTTGCTATTTTGCCCATGCTAAGAATCCCTTGCAATTGGGAAAAGGGTCACGCTCAACCACGAAGGTCGCGGTAGGGACGATCATCGCTGATCGCCCCCCGCACAGATCCGTACGAGCGGCACTACCGCATACGGCTCTT
>JAIEMJ010000049.1 GCA_019752335.1 Bryobacteraceae bacterium | reverse complement strand
AGTCACATAAAATCAAATACATGCAGGAATATGCCCGCAGGCCAAACATCCCCTCCCTTACGGTCGGGGTTCGTTGTTTTCTGAGCTTCTCAGCGGTTGGGTTACGTTCTCTGACCGGCGAGAAGCCCAGCAAAACAAGCGTAATCCCCACACTGTAACCCATCGCTCACGCGATGGGCTGTTTCTGTATCGTCTTATACGGTTGTCTGATGGGTTACGCTCCGCGGCCTAGTACTTTTCGGGCGTTTTGGTTCTTGTGAGGCGAGACGGCGTCATTTATCCTACCGGAGTCATGCGCGCGCTCCTCGTCTGTCTCACCCTCCTCCCCGCCTGGGCGACGACCCCGAAAGGAGTCGCGCCGGGCGACTGGGCTCAGATCCAGGCTTTGCATGAGAAACACCGCCATGCGGCGGTGCGGCAGGCCGATGGGACGCTGGCCGCGCGCAATCCGGGCCAGCAGTGGCGGACTCAGTTTGATGGGCGCGGCTTCACCGTCAAGCCCGACGCCGGCGGCTGGACTTGGGGCTTGGAGCTCGAACGCTTCGGACTGGCGGGTCAACTGCGTCCGGCTTCGCGCGCCAAGGCCGAGGCGCGGGAGAACCGCGTGCGCTACCAGCGCGAGGGCCCCAATGGCTTGGAAGAGTGGTTCGTCAACGACGGCCGGGGACTCGAACAGGGCTTCACGGTGGCGCGGAAGCCGGCTGGCGCGGGCGATACGCTGGTCTTCGACCTGGCCTTGCGCGGTGAGCTCTTCGCGCGAGTCGCGGAACGCAGCGTCAGCTTCACCGACGGCGCGGGTCGCGGCGTCCTCAACTTTGGCGGCCTGAAGGCCTGGGACGCCGATGGCCGGGTGCTGAAAGCGGCGTTCGAGAAGACGGCAACCGGCTTGCGCTACCGCGTCGAGACGGCCGGAGCGCGGTACCCGGTCACCGTGGATCCGGTCGCCCAGCAGGCCTATCTGAAGGCCTCCAACCCCGATGCACAGGACTCTTTCGGCTATTCGGTGGCGATCTCCGGGGACACGGTGGTGGTGGGGGCTTTTGGCGAGTCCAGCAACGGGACCGGCCAGGCGGACAACAGTGCGCCCGAGGCCGGGGCGGCGTATGTGTTTACGCGCAGCGGGACGGCCTGGTCCCAGCAGGCCTATCTGAAGGCCTCCAACCCCGATGGAGGCGACCGGTTCGGCTGGTCGGTGGCGATCTCCGGGGACACGGTGGTGGTGGGGGCTACCTTTGAGGCCAGCAACGGGACCGGCCAGGCGGACAACAGTGCGATCAGGGCCGGGGCGGCGTACGTGTTCACACGGAGCGCGGGGGTGTGGAGCCAGCAGGCCTATCTGAAGGCCTCCAACCCCGATATCGGCGACGACTTCGGCTCGTCGGTGGCGATCTCCGGGGACACGGTGGTGGTAGGGGCTTATGGCGAGGACAGCAACGCGACGGGCGTCAACGGCAATCAGGCGGACAACAGTGCGAGCGGTGCCGGGGCTGCGTACGTGTTCACGCGGAGTGCGGGGGTGTGGAGCCAGCAGGCCTATCTGAAGGCCTCCAACCCCGATATCGGCGACGGCTTCGGCTCGTCGGTGGCGATCTCCGGGGACACGGTAGTGGTGGGGGCTAACGACGAGGACAGCAACGGGACCGGTGGCCAGGCGGACAACAGTGCGCCCGAGGCCGGGGCGGCGTACATCTTCACGATCTTCCCCGGCACGCTCTCGATCACGGGCGGCAATAACCAGAGTACGCCCATCAACGCGGCCTTCGGCACCCAATTCCAGGTCACCGTCACCGACCCGTCGAACAACCCGGTCCCCAACGTGACGGTCACCTTCGCCGCGCCTGGCGCCGGCGCGAGCGGCACCTTCGCCGGCGGTATCAACACCGCCGTCACCAACGCTTTGGGCGTCGCCACGGCACCGGTCTTTACGGCTAACGGCACTGCGGGCGGACCGTATAACGTCACGGCCAGCATCGTCGGCGGCGCGAACACCGTCAACTTCGCGCTCACCAACCTTCCGGCCACCACCGTCCAAGTCACCGTCACGACGAACCTCAACGGGCCGCAGGTGACTGTCAACGGCGGCGCTCCCTTCACCGGCACGCAGACCTTCACCCTCAACATCGGCGCCCCGTTGACCCTAGCGGCGGCGAGCCCCCAACTCTTCAACCTCGGCCAGAGCCGCTACGTCTTCCAGAACTGGTCGCCCAGCAACCCGACGACGGTGCCGGCGACGCCCACCACCTACACCGCCAACTTCAGCATCCAGCATCTGGTGACCGTCACTCCCACGCCCGGCGGCACGGTCTCCCTCGCCACCGGCTTCTTCGACGCTGGCAGCCCCCAGATCGTCACCGCGACGCCCAACCCCGGCTTCGCCTTCGCCGGCTTTACCGGCGCGCTCACCGGCACCACCAACCCGCAAACCCTCACCGTCACCGGACCCCTCGCCCTCGCCGCTGTCTTCCTCCCCACCGACGGCTACCAGGTCCGCTACATGTCCAACCTCAACTTGGCGGACTCGGTCATCAACCTCACCAACACCGGAGCCCGCGGCGCCGGACTCGCCGCCGGCACCACCGCCACCACCACCGGCGCGATCTGCGTCAACGTCTA
Source organism: Bryobacteraceae bacterium (assembly GCA_019752335.1). Taxonomy (GTDB): domain Bacteria; phylum Acidobacteriota; class Terriglobia; order Bryobacterales; family Bryobacteraceae; genus JALHNI01. The sequence goes on along the minus strand of JAIEMJ010000049.1, from coordinate 25,145 downwards.
CGCCTTCTCCCCCGACGAGCAGATGGTCTCGTGCTGCTCCTGCCCGGTGACGCCGAACGGCCTCGTCTCGCTCTCCGCCCAACGCGACCTCGTCAGCAACACCCTCACCCCCGCTGTGCCGACGTCGCTGGTCGTCAAGCTGCTGGCGACCGTGCCGGTGAATAACAGTTGCACCGGCTCCGCGGCGGCCGTCAACGCCGCGAACCTGGCGCCAGGCCTGCTGGCCTGGGGTACGACGATCAAGGCCCCCGATACGGTGGTCGAGACGCCGTTCCTGCCCGCGACCCTCAGCCTCGGCGGTGCGGGAGACAACATCGGCGAACTGGCCAGGTTACAGCAGCTCTGTAACTTCATCAACTCCAACGGCAGCGGCTTCGGAGTCTGCCGTAGTTGCCGTCTGGGCGGTTTGGGCGCGGGCCGGATTTAAGGCCGACCGCCCTCTCACTTATCGTTCGCGGCTGCAAGCCTGGTGCTGGCATTGCAGCCGCGAACGTAGTGAGCGGGTCGCACAGCAGTTGCCAGCCTCCAGCCCCCGATGCAATCGGGGGGTGAAAGGGGTGAATCTAACGCCGTCACCCGGGCGCGCCACGCCGACATGGTGAACGGCGACAAGTAGAAGGCTTATTTCTCCTAACCAACTTGATATCAGTGCTTTGTCCAGGGAGAAGTTCTGAGGATGGTCGATGACTGGAGTACGGGCTGAAGGTTCGCGGGTGGTCCCTGGTCACAGCTCTTTTCCCGAATATAATCAATCGGTTACGAAAAGCGATCACACTCCGTCGGATATACTGGAAAAGAACCTGAAAGTTACCAAGCTTAGGCTGTTTTTCCGAAAACAGCCTAAGTCTCCTGAGATTAAGCACTCTCCGGTTCGTTCCGTAAATGTCGGGCGAGCCCAGCACCAGGCTGAACTTTGACCACTAGATGGATGAATCCGATATATCATTTCAAATGAACGACTTCCCGGTTCGTTTCGTTCACGAATCGGCCGCAGCGCGCTTCGCCCGAATCTCGGCCAGCCGCTCCCGTATGCGGGCTTCCAGGCCCCGGTTGGTGGGCGTGTAGAACTCGTGGCCCAGCAGCGAGTCGGGCAGGCAGTTCATCGTGTTCAGCGCGTCGTCGCTGGCGTGCGCGTGCTGGTAGCCTTCGCCGTAGCCCCATTGCTTCATGGCGCGCGTGGGGGCGTTCCGCAACTGCATCGGCACGGGCTCGTCCGGCGCGCTCACCACCTGACGCCGCGCCGCATTCAACGCCTGGTACGCCGCGTCGGACTTCGCGGCCAGCGACAGATACAGCGCCGCCTGCGCCAGTGCCTGATCGCCCTCCGGCACGCCCAGGAAGTGTACGGTCTGCATGCAGGCGACGGCTTGTTCCACGGCGCGCGGATCCGCCAAACCGACGTCCTCGACGGCCATGCGGATTAGGCGCCGGGCAATATACATCCGGTCCTCGCCACCCTCCAGCATCCGGGCTAGCCAATAAATGGCCGCGTCGGCGTCCGACGACCGCACCGACTTATGCAGAGCCGACATCAGGTTATAGTGTTGCTCGCCGCCTTTGTCATAGAGCGTTAGTTTACGGCCGAGTAACTCCTCAATTCCTTCGGCGGTAACTTCGCCTGAGCCGGCGGCTAACTCGAGTAAGTTGTAAGCCGCGCGGGCGTCGCCGTTCGAATAAATGGCGATCTGTTCGAGTAACTCCGGCGCAATTTTGGTCTGGAGTAAGTCAGCCCCGCGAACGAGTAGGCTGGTAACTTGCGCGGTGGTGAGCGCTTGCAGCGCGAAGACCTTGGAGCGCGAGAGCAAAGCGGAGTTCACTTCGAACGACGGATTCTCGGTCGTCGCGCCGATCAGGATAATGTCGCCGCGCTCGACGTAGGGCAGAAATGCATCCTGCTGGGCCTTGTTGAAGCGATGGATCTCGTCGACGAACAGCACCGTCCGGCGCCCGTATTGCCGACTCTTTTCGGCCGCCACCATCACTTCCTTGATCTCCTTGATCCCGCTCATCACTGCGCTCAGCGGCACAAAGTCCGCCTTCGTGCGCAGGGCGATCAAGTTCGCTAACGTAGTCTTGCCGACCCCCGGCGGACCCCACAGAATCAGCGAGCTCAACTGGTCGCGCTCGATCTGGCGGCGCAACGGTTTCCCCTCGCCCAGGATGTGCTGCTGGCCGACGTATTCCTCGAGCGTCTTCGGACGCAAACGCTCCGCCAGCGGACGCTGCGCCGCAGGTTCGGGAGTAAGTGGCGCGAATAAACTCACGCGTTCGAACTCCGTTGGCGTCGCGCCTCGTAAAGAAAAATACTCGCGGCGATCGCGGCATTCAAACTCTCCACTCCCGCCGTGGGAATGTGTAAGTCAAACGCGGCGTCGCGCAGACGTTGGCTCACGCCGCGGCCTTCACTCCCAATAATTAAGGCCGAACTCGTCGTCAGGTTCACGCTGTAAATGGACCTGCCGCCCTGCGGAACGGTCGCATAGGCCTCCACCTTGCGCTGCGCCAACGCCGCGCGAGCCATTTCGTCCTCCACACCCTGGACGCAAGGCAAGCGAAACAGCGAGCCCGCGGCGGCGCGCAGGCACTTCGGATTGTGCAGGTTGACGGTGCCTTTCAACGCCAACACGCCCGTGGCGCCGAAGGCTTCGGCGGAGCGGACAATCGCGCCGGCGTTGCCGGGATCCTGCAGGCCGTCGAGCACGACCACCAGCGCCGTGCCGCGAAAGAGCTGTTCCATGGTCCAGGCCGGCGGACGCAGCAGGCTGATGACGCCCTGGCTATTCTCGGTGGAGGCGAGGTCCGCAAAGTCGCGTTCCGGCAAGTAGTAAATCGGGACGTGGCCCAAGCCACTAACGCGGCCTTCCACGGTATACCGCACGGACTCCGAAACCACAATCGCCGAGATCTCGAGCTCCGCGCGCAGGCCCTCCTCGAGTAAATGAAAGCTCTCGGCGACGGCCCAGCCCTCGTCCGTCAGGCCGCCCTTCTGGATGCCTTTGCGAATGGATTTGAGCAGCGGGTGGCGCAATCCGATGGGCAGGGCGCGTTGAATTTTGGATGCGGGCATACGGCGAATCCCCACGTTAGCATTACGATAAGTCAGATGGCTACGAGTACACTAGCGGGCCAGCCGGCCCCGGCTGAATTGTTGATCGACGTCGCACAGTTGGAGCGAGACTACTACGCGCTCCAGCCGGAGGCGCCCAACGTCAGCTTCGGCACCAGCGGCCATCGCGGCACGCCCAGCCAGGCGACGTTCAACGAAGCACACATCCTGGCCATCACGCAGGCCATCTGCGAGTACCGCGCGGGGCAGGGCATCGACGGGCCGCTCTTTCTCGGGAAGGACACGCACGCGGCGTCGCGCTGGGCGGAGCGCACAGCGATCGAAGTCCTCTCGGCTAACGGCGTCGACGTCGTGACGCAGGCCAACGACGGCTACACGCCGACGCCGGTGATCTCGCATGCCATCTTGCGTGAAAACGCCCAGCGCGATGGCCACTGGGCCGATGGCATCGTCATCACGCCTTCGCACAATCCGCCGCAGGATGGCGGCTTCAAGTACAACCCGCCCAACGGCGGCCCCGCCGATACGGACATCACCGGCTGGGTAGAGCGTCGCGCCAATGCGCTGCTCGCGGGCGGCAACCGCGACGTCCGCCGTCAGGCGCCGCAGGTGCGCGCGGTGGATCTGGCGGGACCCTACATCGACGACCTCGCGAGCGTGATCGACCTCGACCGGGTTCGCGCAAGCGGCCTACGCCTCGGCGTCGACCCCCTCGGCGGCGCCTCCGTCCACTACTGGGCCCGCATCGCCGAACGTTATGGCCTGGCGCTCACCGTGGTGAACACCGCCGTCGACCCCACGTTTGGCTTCATGACCGTTGACCACGACGGCGCCATCCGCATGGACTGTTCGAGCCCCTACGCCATGGCCTCGCTGGTGTCGCTGAAGGACCGCTTCGACATCGCCTTCGGCAGCGACCCGGACGCCGACCGCCACGGCATCGTCACGCCCACCGGCGGCCTGATGAATCCCAATCACTATCTGGCCGCCGCCATTGACTATCTGCTCGAAGCCCGCACCGGCTGGCCCGCCACCGCCGCCGTCGGCAAGACGCTGGTGTCGAGTTCGGTGATCAACCGCGTGGTGGCCGCGCGCGGCCGGCGTTTGTTCGAAGTCCCGGTGGGCTTCAAGTGGTTCACGCCCGGCCTCTTCGATGGCACGGTCTGCTTTGGGGGAGAAGAGAGCGCCGGCGCGAGTTTCCTGCGCCGGAACGGCCGTGCCTGGTCAACGGACAAAGACGGTCTCATTCTGGGTCTGCTGGCGGCCGAGATCACCGCCGCCACCGGCGAGGACCCGGCGATGCGTTACGCCAAGCTCTCGGCCCGCTTCGGCGCGTCGTACTACACGCGCATCGACACGCCCGCGACTCCGGCGCAAAAGGATCGCCTGAAGAAGCTCGACGCCGCCTCGATTACGGCCACCGAACTCGCTGGCGACCCGATCCTCGCCAAGCTCACCCATGCCACAGGCAACGGGGCGGCGATCGGCGGGCTGAAGGTCGAGACGAAGAACGGCTGGTTCGCCGCCCGTCCGTCGGGTACGGAGAACATCTACAAGCTCTACGCCGAGAGCCTGGTGAGCGCGGAGCATCTGGCGCGGCTGGTGACCGAGGCAAAGCTAGTTGTGGGATAAGTCGCGGGAACCAGCGGGGGGGCTCAACGGGCCGCACAAGAAAAAAGGGGCGCGCCGGTTAGCGCACCCCTTCCCTCTGTCCGGTGCCTTATTTGGGCAGGATCACCGCATCGATCACATGGATGACGCCATTCGAAGCAACGATGTCGGTCTTGGTGACATTTGCGGCATCCACCATGACGTGACCGCCCGTGGTCTTGATCGTCACGTTCTGGCCCTCAACCGTCTTGGCGTGATGGAGATTCACAACGTCGGCCGCCATCACCTTTCCAGAAACGACGTGGTAGGTGAGGATACTGGCCAGCTTCGCTTTGTTGGCGGGCAGTAGCAGGTTGTCCAACGTACCCTTGGGTAACTTGGCGAAGGCCTCGTCGGTGGGGGCGAAGACGGTAAAGGGCCCGGTACCCTTTAGGGTCTCGACGAGTCCGGCCGCTTTGACTGCGGCGACCAGTGTATTGAACTTACCGGCGATAGCGGTATCAACGATATCGACTACGGTGTGAGTGGTTGGATTCATGAAGTTTCTTTCTATTTCAACGGTCGTTTGCAAGGGGATGGTTCCCGATGTCATGCACCTGGTTGTTCTGGTCCCGGTAAGAGCACGTTCGGCTCCACTCTGGGCCGAAGGACCGGGTCTGGATTCTGGCCAATAACGTGGTCACCGAGTGGCTCGATGGAAGGAAAGGTAGAGCCCGATCCGGTGGTACGACTCTCAAGACGCGGCAGATGTTGCCAGCGACAGGGAAGGATTTGCCGATCGGTGAGCCTAGCCGGCGGATCGGCACCCTAGAAAAGAGCGCGTATCAGCGGGAAGACGTTTGAGGGAATTGCACAACTTCCAGGGATTGATGAGGTTCCAGGGATTGATGAGGGCAGGGAATGGAAGTGCGCTGACTAGATTGGGGTTTGAGGATTGGTGGACCTGAACGGGTTCGAACCGTTGACCTCTTCCATGCCATGGAAGCGCGCTCCCAACTGCGCCACAGGCCCACTTGTGCCGACATCTCCGATTATAGTACAAATATGACCCGAGAAGAAGCCTGGAAAATTGTCTGCGAGTTTGTGCAGTCAGAAAGCCTGCGGAAGCATGCGCTGGCCGTGGAGACCTGCGTCGCCGCTTATGCTCGCGAATTTGGCGAAGATGAAGAAAAATGGCGGGTTACGGCGCTGCTGCATGACTTCGATTGGGAGATCCACCCGAACCTGCCGGACCATCCAGTGAAGGGCCAAGCCATTCTGGCCGAGCGCGGCGTGAGCGAAGAGATCCAGCGCGCGATTCTGTCGCACGCGACTTTCACCGGGATTGACCGGGTGACGAAACTGGAGCGCACGCTGTTCGCCTGCGACGAACTGGCCGGCTTCATCACCGCCTGCAGCTACGTGAAGCCGACCCGGAGCGTCCACGACGTGGAGGTGGCGGGCATCAAGAAGAAGCTGAAGGACAAGGCCTTCGCCCGCGGCGTGAACCGGGAGGACATCGCTTTGGGCGTGGCCGAAATGGGGGTCGATCTGGACGCGCACCTCAGCTTCTGTTTGCGGGCGATGCAGGCGCGGTCAGCCGAGTTGGGCTTGTAGGCGATCGGGGCTAGGATCCTTCCCGATCAAGACCCAGTTTCACTTTTCCATCGGGAAACACCGCGTACATTTCCAGCCGTCCGCCCATCGCCTCAACGAAGTTCTCCAGCGTACTGAGATAGCCATCGGTGCGTTGCTCCAGTTGGGAAACGGCCGCCTGCGACATGTCGAGGGTTCGCGCGAGTTGTTGCTGGGTGAGTTGGCGGGCGGCACGCAACTCATGCAGCGGCATCTCCTTGAGATCCTGGTTGGCGAGGCGCCGGGCTTCGGCCCGGGCCTCGGGCTTCATCTTCGCCCGAAGTTCACTGAATTTTGTCGTCTTTGGCATGGTCTTCCTCCTCGATCTCGGCAAGGTAATCTTCGTAAAGCCGATCTGCCAGGGGAACGTTCTTCTCATACCAGCGGTCATCGCCGGTTTTGTCGCCGCCCAGCAACAGAAGTGCCACGCGACGAGGATCGAAAACGGAAAGCACCCGGAAGGGGCGTCCCTGGTGTTGCACGCGCAGTTCGCGCAGAGCGGTATAGCGCGGGCCGTTCACTTTGCTGCTGTACGGAAATGGCAGATGCGGGCCACGCTCTTCCAGCAAGAGAACAGCTCTTTCCACCGATATGCATTCGGCCCCGGTGAGCCCGTTCCATTAAGCTTTGAACTTATCGGTAACCTAAACGTCCCAGGCCACACCAGAACTATAACTCAGGGACATATAAGTCAAAGATCATAATGATTGGCAAAGCGTAAAGCGATGGCTAAGTTGCTGCCCTGGCGAAACGGATTGGCCCCAAACCCCGAAGGACCAGATTCGAATGCCGACTAGGCGTTTTTCCGCGCTAGGGATGATCATGGACGGGTTTGGCCTTGCTAACAGTATCCAGAAACCTGTCAAGAGTGCCATTGGTAAGCCAGTGTCCATACTCGTCGCAGAAATATTTGTTAGTGAGCAGCTTCTTTCCGTGCGCTGAAGTGAGGTGAATACTGCGTCGCAACGGCGAGTTCGCTATTGGCACCTCCGAATTGCTCCAGCAGCGTGTTCCCAAAACGGGGATCGGGTACACAAAAAGCGACCTTCGCACCTTTAGAGGCAATTCCACTTGCATCTGTTTCCTGGTCCGGACAAATATACGCGGAGCAATGCTTCGCTTCTCAGGGGCGTTAAGCATCCTGTTACTCGCCTGATAAGTTGGCTGATGTCCTTCCGAAGCGAAAATAGATGGAACTTATTGCGAAGCATCCGAATAGACTAGGTGAGTACATGCATTTGCCACCTCAACAGTTTCATCCGCGCCCCCTGCTTGAACGTTCCTCGTGGACATCGCTGAATGGACGGTGGCAGTTTGCGCTTGATCACAACGCGATCTGGCGTACCCCGGCCGAGGTGATTTGGGATCGGGAGATTGTCGTGCCGTTTTCGCCGGAGACACCGGCCAGCGGCGTCGGCTTCACAGGTTATTTCCGTGCGTGCTGGTACCGCGTTACTTTGATCGTTCCCATGCTCCTCGGCGACAAGCGCATGGTACTCCATTGCGGCGCGATTGACTATGCCGCTACGATTTGGGTGAACGATCAGTTGGCGACGCAGCACGAAGGCGGTTATTCTCCAATTGCGGTGGACATCACCCGGCTAGTGTCGGGCGGACAGCCGGCGACCGTGGTGATTCGCGCCGACGACGATCCACTGGATCTGGCGAAACCGCGTGGCAAGCAGGAATGGCAGCTCGAACCCCACTCGATCTGGTATCCCCGCACGTCGGGTATTTGGCAAACCGTTTGGTATGAGGTGATCTCTCAGCACGCGGTGAAGAGCTTGCACTGGACACCCAGTGTCGAGCGCTGGGAGATTGGCCTCGACACGCGAGTCGATGGACCGGAGCGGGATGATCTGCGCCTGCACGTCAAGCTGAGCGCTTTCGGCAGAGTAATTGCTGAGGACACTTACGGAGTCGTCGCCGGTGAAGTGAACCGGCGAGTCGGTCTTTCGGATCCGGGCATTGACGATTACCGGAATGAGTTGCTTTGGTCCCCCGCGACACCCACCCTGATTGAGGCGGAGCTCGAACTCTCGACGAGGCAGGGCGACGTACTCGACTCTGTGCATAGTTATACGGCACTTCGGTCGCTCGGAATTCAGGCGGACCGCTTTGTGCTCAACGGGCGGCCTTACCCCTTGGTGATGGTTCTGGACCAAGGTTATTGGCCGGAGAGTGGCCTCACCGCTCCCAACGATGAGGCGCTCCGCCAGGATGTGAGCCTAGCCAAGGCCATGGGTTTCAACGGCGTCCGCAAACATCAAAAGATTGAAGATCCCCGTTATCTTTATTGGGCCGACCATTTGGGTTTGCTCGTCTGGGAAGAGATGCCAAGCGCATATCGCTACACGCGCGACTCGATCAATCGGCTAACCCGAGAGTGGAGCGCGGTAATTGAGCGGGACCGCAGCCATCCCTGCATTGTCGCCTGGGTACCGTTTAACGAAAGTTGGGGCGTACCGGACTTGCCCGATAGCCCCGCCCAGCGCCATTATGTGCAGGCGCTCTATCACCTCACCAAAACACTCGATCCCACGCGCCCGGTGATCGGCAATGATGGCTGGGAAGCGGTGGCTACCGACATTATTGGCATTCACGACTACGACGACAATCCCGAACGTTTGGCGGCGCGCTACGGAATGGAAACGGCTCGTTTGTTTCAGCGTGAGCGCCCAGGCGGAAGGCTGCTGCTGATTGGCCAAGGCCATGAGGGCCAGCCGGTAATGCTGACGGAATTCGGCGGGATTGCCTTCTCCGACCACCCAGGAGGCACCTGGGGTTACACCAGAACCAACACGGCCGAGGAGTTCGCGGACCGGTTCGGCAGGATCCTGAGTGTCGTTCGCGGCACACCGCTCCTCGCAGGTTTTTGCTATACGCAGTTTGCGGACACCTATCAGGAGACCAATGGCCTTCTCTACGCTGACCGCCGTCCCAAGATCTCCATCGAACAGATCGCTTTAGCGGTGCGAGGTTCGCGCAGTTCGCGGGATTCGCAGGAGGAGTGGCTATATCGGGAAAGCCTGATGACAGCGCTGATGAAGTTCTATCCGATGCCCCCTGAAGAGCGGGGCCCGAAGCCCGGGCCCGCAACCTAGGCCCTCAGGGAAAACGCCTCTGCGAGACGCCCGGCCACATCCCAATCGCGAATGAGGGGGTGCTGAGCGAGCGCCCACTGTAACTGGTAGGCAGAGCGTGAGAGGGAAGCGCGAATCAGTGACCGTTCGAAGGCTTTGGTACTTTCGATCAGTCCAAATACTTGGCGAGGAACCGCCGCTGCCGGTGCCCGCACAATACTGTTTCGATTGACGGCACAATTCACTTCGACTACATCGGAATCCAGCAGTGTCGGTAACGCGCCCCGGTTCGCTACATTCAAAACTATTTCCGCCGGCGCGGCGCCGGATAAAGCTTGGATCGTGTCCACCGCGATCCGATGGTAGCCGGTTACGGCCGCAAAGGGATCCCAGTCCGGAGCTTCATCTGCGAAGGCCGACTTGCCATCGCCTTCCAGGCGAAAGTAGCTTGCGTTGCGATGATTGAGATACCGGGCGTAGCGGCGCAAGCCCGCGGCCGTGCCCTCCTCCCGAGTGATTGTGGAAAGTTCTGCATACAAGTTGCCGTTCATGGTCAGTAATTCTTCTCCGCGTGTCTTCCCGACTTTCAACTGATTCGCTCGCGCCGCGTCGGGACGCAGGTAGAAAAACACATACTCGGTAGGGATAAGTCCAATTTCGCGAATTAACTCGGGCGGGAAAAGACCGGCTGGATACAGCCCGCGCAAACGCTGGTCATCCTCAAGGAGGCTTTCGGTGCGATCCTCGCCATCAACTTCCACACGGCGAATGAAGCCCAGGTGGTTTAGCCCAAAGTAGTCGCAGCGCACCCTGCTCAAATCGGCGCCCAAGGAGAGAGAAACGCGGTAAAACAACTCGGCCGGAGTATCACAAATACCGATGGTTTTCACGCTGGAGGTGGACTGGACGGCTTGCGTGACGAGTCCGGCGGGATTCGTAAAATTGATCAGCCAGGCGCTCGGCGCGAGTGACTCGATGAGACGGGCGTATCCGAGTACGGCGGGCATGGTCCTCCAGGCCATAGCCGCACCCGCTGGCCCAACCGTCTCCTGCCCGGCATAGCCGTGGTCCAAGGCAATGCGCTCGTCCCTGGCGCGTGCACTCATGCCGGCTGGACGAATGGCGCACAGGACGTAGTCACTGCCATCGATGGCATCTTGTGGAGTGCCAGCGACGCGCAGACGCGTAGGTGAGTCCGGAGCGGTGGCCCTGCCCAGGGTCCCCATCAAAGCGGATTGGGCGGAATCCGAGTCATACAGAACGATTTCGTCGGGAAGCCGTCCGGTGTTTAGCAAACCCGAGAGGAGCAGGGGCGTTCGGAGCCCGCAACCGAGGATCGTGATTTTCATTTTGATGCCTTCCTTGCCTTTGCCGGTTTGTTGGTGGCGGCCTGCAGTTCCCCCAGCGAAGGAAAGCCCCGCAATCCACCGAGTTCGCGGGTCGAAAGCGCCCCGCAGATATTGCCCCAATTCAGGCAGGATTCCACTTCCTCACCGCGAAGTAGGCCATAGAGGAAGCCGGCGTTGAAGCAATCACCCGCACCGGTTGTATCTTCAGGGGAAACTGGGTAGGGGTCGATGAAATACTCCTCGCGGTCCCAGGTGACCGCGGCGCCCTTGCCGCCCAGTTTCACCGCTACACGCTTCAGTCCCTTAGCGCGTAAACCGCGCAGGATAGGGTGGACGCCTGTTTCCCCTGCTACCCACTCCGCCTCAGATTCGTTTGGGCAGAAGAGATCCACTGCGCGAAGGATCTCCAGGTTGACGGGCGAAGTGAGCCAACTCAAATTTGACTGGACATCGAGCGAAACCAGCACACCTGCCCGCTTCAGCATCGGAACAAGCGGGCGATCCCGGTCCCCATCCGGTGAGGTGGCAAGATGCACAATCCGCGCGGAAATCATCAGTTCGATCCATTCGGTGCGGCGCAAGAGCGAGTTGAGACCGTCATTGGCGCCGGAATAAGAGAAGAAAGCCCGGTCTTCGCGCGTGGAAACGCTGATGGTCAGTCCCGTGGAATTGTCCGGGTGAACCTCAACGTGTGTGGTGTCGACACCGAACTCATTCAAACGCCGCGTTAGCCAATCTCCATCCTTGCCGATGACGCCCAATACCGCGACTGTGGCTCCCAACTTCGCCAAGCCACAAGCCGTGATGGCCGCGCCTCCACCAGCCTCGCGTGCGTATTTGCGGGCGAACGCCTCTTCTCCCAGACGCGGAAGAGCCTGGAACCCGCTTAGAATCTCGTCGAGAAAGAGTTCGCCGACCACCACCACGTCCCACTTCTTTGACTTTGGCATCTGACTATCCACCTAGCACTTGGGCTTCCCAAACGCGACGGCATCAAAATTGCACAAGGAACGTGATCAATGAGTCTCACAATCCTAAGCGTGGCGTACCCTCTAACGCCCGTAGGTCCCAATGCCAGTGGCGGGTCAGAACAGATCTTGAGCATCCTGGATGCCTGTTTGACGAAGATGGGCCATCGGTCTCTCGTCATTGCCGTAGCGGGTTCAGACCTCCAGGGTCAACTGATCCCTTCACCCAGGGCGACAACGCGGGAATTGAACGACGAAGTGCGGCGATGGGGTCAGCGGGCTCACCGCCGACTGATTCTCGACACCCTGAATCGTTACCCCGTCGACCTACTACACATGCATTCCCTAGACTTTCACACCTACTTGCCGGCCTCCAGCATTCCTACCTTGGCTACGCTGCATTTGCCCATGGATTGGTATCCAAGGCAAATTTTTCAGCAACAGCGTAGAAATTTCTACCTGAATTGCGTGTCGCAGTCGCAGCAAAAGACCTGCCCGGAAGCTGTCAGCCCCATCCCCGTTGTTCGCAACGGTATCGACGTTCGCTCGTTTCAGTGGAAAACAAGAAAGAAGCCATTTGTTCTGGCGTTGGGACGCATCTGCCCGGAAAAAGGATTTTACTTCGCGCTGGATGCCGCGCGGCAAGCCGGCATTTCGATGATTCTGGCGGGAGAGCTCTTCGACTATCCGGAGCATCGGGAGTATTTTGACAAAGAGATCGTTCCCAGATTGGATGAGCAGCGCCAATTTATCGGACCGGTCGGTGCGGTAGCCAAACGGGAGTTGCTCGCGACCGCCAAGTCCCTACTCGTGCCGAGTTTGGTGGCGGAGACCAGTTCGCTGGTCACCATGGAAGCGCTTGCCTCGGGTACGCCCGTGATCGCTTTTCGGGCCGGCGCTATTCCGGAACTGGTGGAGAACGGAAAGACAGGTTTCCTTGTCGATGACGCAGAACAAATGGCGGCGGCAATTGAAAGGGTGGATGGGTTGCAGGCGGTGGATTGCCGGAAGTCGGCAGAAACTTCCTGTAGCTATCAGTCGATGGTAAAAAGCTATCTTTCGCTCTATCGCCGTTTGCTCACCCGCCAAAACGGCTGGCAGCCGCCTGCTGTGCCCGCGGGCCTATCTTGGCTCGCGTCCTGATCACCAGTCGAGTTCAATCAGCGTCCAACGCTGGCCGGATTCCATCCAGTCCCGCCATCCACAGCAACTGCGCCGCTCCAATGCAACCGCTATATTGTCGTTAAACGTGCGTCCACCGAAAATGTCCCCGACAATCGTGCCTTTGGGCAGAGTTTTTACTTCACTGGCTTGACTCAGGGTCGTGACGATCTGATCTTTCATTCGAGTTTCTCCTCTGGCTTTCGTAAGTTACGCCGCATGTCTTCCCTTCTCCCATAAGAGCAAGTTGGCTGCCATGCCGTTTCACCAGAATGTTCCGTCGATCTCAGCCATCTAAAGCCAGGCACCTGACAGATCGATGGCGGCCACGCAGGCTTATAAACCTGCTCCCCATCCATCCCACAAAACGGGCGCGTCGTTCAGCACCGGAACGGCCGGCTGTTCACGGGAGCCTCTGTTTACGATTCTCTCCATGGCTTCCGCCGTCAAATCCCAGGACGTAGCCTTGAGCACGCCTTCCACGGCAATCTGGCGGGTCTTCCAGTCGTTGGGCGGCGGCGACAGCGCTTCCTCACAGCAGCCTATGAATTCTTCCTGAGTGGATCCGATTCGGACCATAGTTTGATACGGCTGGACCACATCGGCTATCGGCGTGCTAACTATCGGCTTATCGGCCGCCATATACTCCAGCACTTTAGTTGGACTAATGAATTTCGTCGACTCGTTCATTGCGAACGGCATCAGACAAACGTCCCACCTTTTGATGTACGCGGGTAGCTCGCCATATTGTTTGCCGCCCAGGTAGTGGATGTTCGGACGTTGTGGCAGCGTCTGGGGATCAATCTTCACCACGGGGCCGACCAGGACGAGTTGCCATTCCGGCCGGTGGTCGGCGATTTGTGCGAGGAGATCCAGGTCGAGGCGTTCGTCGATCACGCCGAAGTAGCCCAGCCGAGGGCTTGGAATGGCGACCTGATCTGCAGCCTCCGCTAACACGCGGACGCCGTTCCGGAAGTGATCCACGTCTACACTGCTGGGAAAGCAGTGCACCTCGCGATGTCGATCACGTTTGGCGCGATAGAGGCTAGGGCCACCCGTAAAGACTACGTCGGCGCGATCCAGGAGCCGTTGCTCCTGGTCGTGGAGTTCCCGAGGTGCATGCAGAAACGCAGATAGTTCATCCATACAGTCGTACACCAGGAAACAATAGGTAAGGCTGTCCAGAAGCTCTACCGCCGCGGGCGTGTAGACCCAAACCACGGAGCTGCCCGGCAACTCTGAAACGGCGAGTTGCTCCACCATGCATTTCATCGTCCGGCTCGCGAAACCCGGCGTGAACTGCGCCTGGGGAACCATGGGAACCATCACCGTGACATTAGGTGCGGCTTCGCGTCGCTCCCAGCGGGCGATGTCTTCCTGGAACTCCACGGGCTCTTCAATCACCAAGACCGGTCTTTGCCGGGCCAACCGGGAAAGCACGTGCTGCGGGCGCTGATAAACAAAGTTCCAGCGTAGGTGCGAGAAAACAATGATTGGCGAGATGGTGCCCATTTGAACTCCTAAAGCGTTTAACGAGGAAATTGGTCTTCTGGAACGATGCGTGGCATACCGAATCTAGCGGCGAAGCAGCAGCCGCGCCTGCTTGATCGCCTGTGCGTAAGGAGCGTTAAGCAGGCGGGTGAAGGTTCCGTCACGGATGTACAAATCCCACAGTCCACTGTTGTGCCAGTGATTCGAATCGTTCCAGTCGTAGCGATCAATGATAGGGAATAGACAGATCCCTTCGACGGGAACTCCTCGCTTCAACGCGAGGTCGGTCTCGCCGGCGACTTCCAAAATCCACGGCGCGCGGCCCACTCCAATGTGGCTAGTCTCCGCGAGAAAAAGGGGACGCTGATAACGCTTCCAGACGTTTTCCATCATTTGGCTTAGTGGCCGCCAGCGTGGGTCGCGCGGAGCTTTCTCCCACTCCAGTCGGCCGCTTTCTATCTCCCATTGATTGGAGTGATAAAAATTCATTCCGACGATGTCGAGGAGGTCAGTCTGTCCCCCCAACTCGGGCTGCTGCCGGCCTGCGATCATATCCCAAGCTTCGAATTGCGACTCTTCCACTCGCCCCGCGGCTGCAGCCAGGTCGTCCCGGCCATGGGGAGCAACGACATGGATGATGGGCTCCGGGAAGACAAAGCGGCATCGCGAATCGAGCACCCGCAACTCGCCACAGGCCTCAATCGTCGCCCTTACCAATTGTTGTTTGAGCGCGTTGTCCCGGCCCTGAGCGAAAGGGCGAAACCCTAAGCGGCTGGCTGCCCAGGAAAAGAATGAGACTTCGTTGATCGGCGTAAAGTAAGGTGTGTCGTCTGAATGTTCCCGGATCAATCGGCACGCGGCTACGGAAAAGGCCACAAAGCGTCGGATGAACTCAGTTGAGAACAGATCGATATCATCGGGGTAGCCATAATGGCAAAGACTCCAGATGACCTGAGTGCCGGTCGCACAGGCAGCTTCCAACTGCGGCAGGAATGAGCCGAAGTCCAGGCCTCCTGCGCCCCGGTCAATCAAGTGCCAGCGCAGCGCGTCGCGCGCACCCCGGATGTCCAGGCTGTTTAGTAGGCGATAGTCGGTGAGCGCCATGCTGTCGTGCTGGGTTCCCGCTATCATATCCACGCGCTGCCCCAGGCCATTGACGTGAGAGGAGGCTTCGAAACCGCCCATCCAAAATGAGCGAAAGTCAGCCGAAGGCCGAGGACTAAACATGCAGAGATACACCCATTTCTTTTAGGGCTGATTCCACGGCGGACCACCAGGCTAGATAGTTGATTCGCCACCCAAAGGACTCGTAAAGCAGCGTGCCTTCATGTGGCGGCTTCGCGTAGCAATATCGGGGCGCTATTCTAAATCGCTCCTCGGTTATCGAGAATCGGCCCAGAAATTCGGCTTGGCTGCGAAAGCACTTAAGCATGCGTTGCTTCAGGCGTCGCTGCCGCTCACTCAACAGCACTGTCATTTCGGGAGTTACAAGCCGGAGGAATTGATTCGTTCGCAGTGAAGATTGAGGTGAGTAGGGGGTAGCGTTGTGATAGCTGGTGAACTCGTAAATCGGCATCCTCCCCTGGCCCACCAGTTGACAAATTACAGATGCTGCGTCGTGGTCGGGGTGGCCGCCCTCGAAGCTGTGAGTCACCATGCAGTCCGCCCGTACTCGATCCGTGAAGGCTTTCAAGCGTTGGACCAGGGCGGGTATGGCCGCTGCCACGCCTTGGTCCGGGACGACGCCCGCGCTAAAGCTCCGCGAGGCGATTCCGCCCATCGCGAGCGCCTTTTTCACCTCCTCTGCGCGGCGGTGCGCAAGACTCGGTATGGGCAGAAATCCGGCGCCGTTCGTTAGGTGAAAGATTCGCGGATGAACTGTTCTAAAGTGTCCCCCTAGCGCGAGCACTTCATCGTCCGGGTGCGCGGCTACGATCACAGTTCGCCCCCATGAGGTTGGATGCGGGCAGACTTTGGTATCTATCGGTATCAGGAGCACCCCCGCCGGAATGATTTTCGTGCCGCTAGTAAATTGGGGTGAGCCGTTGCTCCCCATCGCTGCGGACGAAACCGGCAGCACAGGATGATGGGCGACCGGCAGTTTTTGCCGACATTCAGCTCCCTTGCAGGCAATTGTTCTTAAGCAACCCTTCCCGGGCTGGCAAACAGGCGATACAAACCCAGTAAGGCGACCGCGCCTAAAATGGACATGATCCATCCGGCAGAATCCCCTTGAACCCCAGTGCCGAGCATGGTGGAAATCCATCCTCCAACAATGGCACCGGCAATGCCCAGAAGAATAGTCACCACAAACCCACCTGGGTCTCTACCAGGCATCATAAATTTCGCAATGACGCCGACAACCAGGCCAAACACGATCCAACTGATAAAACCGCTCATAGTAATTTCTCTCCCGCATACTCTCAAGCAGGTTAAGGACCAAACCCGAATTCGTGGGCATCGAGTTGAGCAATTGGGACTGTGGAGGGGTCACCCTTGGAACAGGGCCATTCGCCCCGAAGCAAACTTTGCGCAAATGAACTTGCGGAACGCAAGCAATCTTCTAGCGCGTTGGGACAGACAAAATCGCGAAGTCCATGGCGGATTGCGGCGCGTGATTTTGGAGAAGCCGTACCGGCCGGCTCGGTTCTGGCCCTCCGAGTGCTACAAGACCCTGGTATGAAAACACGCGGGCCGTCGATTCGATCCGACATCGTCAATTGCTATGCTCTGCTGGCACAAAAGGCTATGGTCAATCAAAACTCGTACCAGCTTCGTCTTGACCTGGAAGCTCGTTCTGCGCTGAGACAGGCGCAACAGGCGTTGGCTGAAAAAGACTTTGTTGGTGCCAGCGAGACGCTGTCAAAAGCGCGCGCGATAGCACGGTCCTGAAAGACGGCGGGGAAACTACGCTAGAACCGCGTGGACGCGCTAGAGAATGCCCTGCCGATCATGTGAAGAAGGGTTTTGGAGCACTTTGGAGCAGACCTTGAAAGCAGTTGGCGCTAAATTGTTGATTTCTTGGAGCGGGAGATGGGGTTCGAACCCACGACGTTCAGCTTGGGAAAATGGGCCGCGATTTGTTTTCAATGATATAACCGCGCAAGGCGTTGATTCGGGGTATGGAAAACGCTAGGAAAACAAGGGCCGATTTCTTGAGCTAGTCGAATGGAGGGTTAATGGAGGGTGTGACGGCTTCCGATTTCGCAGTGAGTAGATCGTCTGATCGTCTCCGCTGTAGTCTCAAAGGTCGTCTCGGCCAGCACGAGAACCTGCTTATCGTGTTGGGAGGCAACGCCGGTTTGGGGCCGAATTTTCGCCGCTGCGTCCGCTGGTGTTCCGGCTCCGGTAGCCTTCCACTCTTGAACTGAGCGCTCCTTGGGCACTCGCGTTCGCGAGCGCCGAGGCGCGCTCATCGCCGAAGCCGCGCGAACGACTTGGAAAGGTCGAACCCGACGCCAACGCGAACCGTCGTCAGTTCATTCGGAAAGCTACGCGCGACTCTCACCGTCACGATGACGTCTGCGTGTGGCGACCAGGACAGCCATCCTGTGGGACCATAATCGGAAGCATCTCGCGCGGCCACAGTTGTGACTGGCACTTGAGGACCAAACGGCATTGTTCCAATCATTGTGGAATGCCCAGGTAAGCCAACGTGAATGCCGTTGCCCATGTCTGGCATCCCGGCCATTGCACTTCCGATCTGTGAACTCGCCATTTGACTGACAACAGTCTGGGTGGCGAGAGCTTTGAGGCCGAATCCGCCCGCTCCAACCGTCCAGCGCCGCCGGATTCTGTGGTCGGCGCCGAGGGATGTGTACACAGCATTCCCGTTACTGATGAACGGCCGCTGATACCCGACATTGTTGAAAGTCGAGTTAGTATAGCCACCGCTGATGAATGGCCGCCAAGACTCAAGATGCCGACCAATAGTACCATTTACATCGACCGAAACCCGCCCTGCGCCGAGTCCCTGTTCTCTCGCCCCCGTCGGCAGGCCGAGCGTCAACGCCGCCCCGACGTCGTACCTGCGAATGGGTCGCCTGAGAAACGCTGAGAGATAGGCATCGCCAATTCCGGCCGGCTTCCTTTGTAGTGATGAGGCGCGGTAGATTGGCAGCCCGGCTACAAGACCGACCGAGCGGAAATCGAAGCCGAGCTCAGGGTTCAATGCAACCACCGTCCCAACGGAACTGTGATCCACAGACGACCCTATGTAAGCGACGGGGTGAACGGTCGCGAGTCCAGCCGAACGTCGCGTCACTCTCTCCGCTTTCTCAGTCATCAAGCGGATTCGTTCTAAGATTGCCGTTTCGCTGAAACCACGCTTCCGCAACTCCGCAGCGTATATGTCCGCAAACGATTGGCCGGTATTCTTTTTGAGAAGAATCAACCGGTTCCGATGCGTGCCGAGGTCTGCCGCCATGATGTCGAGCGTGCGGAACTTCGTTTCATCGTCGCTGGCGAGGCCATTCATCCTCGCCTGAGGGTCTGCCACTTGGCCTGTGAGCGTGAAGGCCAGCGCGAGGATACCCAGAAATCGAAGAATGAACTGCATCCGATTCTCAGTGCGGAGGGTTCGTGCGAGCACTCATCGACCCCATTCCGCGAGTGCCCATCATCGCATCCATCTGCTGCGTCCTAGCGGCCTCTCGGCCTGGTCCGATTCCTTGTGCCAGATCTGCGCGTTCCGATCGCCCTCGAAATGCTCTGGCCTGTTGCGGAGGCTGTCCGGGGCGGACCCACGTTCTCTGGCCCGCGCGCAGGACGACTTCCTGCCCCGGCAGTTGACTGTTCACAACGCTCACCTCTCCTTCGTCGACTGCTACGAGTGTGGAGTCCGTATCATCAACAAACACGCTAAAGGTCGTTCCCCTCACTGCGATTACGGCCGTTGGAGTCGTCATTTTGTGCGGATTAGGCCGGCCACTGATTTTTTCAATGTGAACTTTGATCGAACCGAGAAAAAGATGGAGTAGTTCGCGCACGTCCGCCGAGCGCTCGTTAAATATGATCCGGGAATCCGGATAGACGATTACCGTGCTGCCGTCAGCGGAACGGATGACCGCCTGCGAGTTTTCGCCCGTTGACAATTCGTCGCCGGACAGCACAGCGTCATACAACCGCAGTAGCCGGGAATCCTGCCGAAGGCGCGTGACCGTCAGGGTCCCTGTCAGGGACACCACCCGCGCTGACCCGGGATCGGGTATGGTCTGCGCCGCGCCGACGGACACCGCCAAGGTAAGAGCCAGCATGAGACAGAAGAGGCGACGTGCCGACCTCACTCCCATCGCGAACCTCCCCTGGTGCTGGAGCAATCGTGGGGCCACTCCACAGTTGTTGTGTTATCCGTCGGTTGCGTTGATCGCGTCAGTGGCCAGAGTGGGGTACCTGGCGCAGAAGGGGCACAGCACTGTGCCCTCATGGGGCCGGCGGGTCATTCGATCCACGCTGCATCCGAGCGAGCTTCTTGTAGAGAGTGCGGCGTTGGATGCCAAGGACTTCGGCCGCCCTCGTCTTGTTGCCCTCGGTCTGTTCGAGCACTCGGAGGATGTGCTGGCGCTCGACAGCATCAAGGTCGGTGACATCATCTCCCGGTTCGCCAACATCGAGTTCCCTTTGGACAACTTCGGCGGGGATAGCCCCAGGAGGTTCCATCGCGACCAACCGGCGAACCAGACTCTGCACTTGCCGCACATTCCCCGGCCAATCGTATTGGGTAAGAAGGCTGCCCGCAGCCGTCTCGAACCACAGTCGCTTGCCGGACTTTTCGCAGGCATCATCGAGAAACCGCTTTACGAGGAATGGAATGTCCGAACGACGTGACCGCAGAGGTGGCACTTCGATACGGAGGACGTTCAGCCGGTACATCAGATCCTCACGAAAAATCTCGTTTCGTACCATCTCTTCGAGGCCGCGATTTGTTGCCGCCAGGACGCGGACGTCAGCGTGCCTGAGTTTGTTCGACCCAACCGGCCGATACTCCTTCTCCTGAAGGAAACGCAATAGCTTGGCTTGGAACTCCAAAGGGATCTCACCGACTTCGTCGAAGAACACGGTTCCCCCCTGCGCCGCCTCGATGATTCCGGGCCGATCGCGATCCGCGCCAGTGAACGCCCCCTTTAACGCCCCAAAGATCTCGGCTTCCCAGAGTGAGCCGGTTACCGCCCCCGAATCAAAGGCGATGAATGGCTTTTTAGATCGGTTGCTGTGATCGTGAATCGCTTTGGCGACGAGTTCCTTGCCGACGCCGCTTTCACCAAGGATCAAGACGGTCTCCTCGGACTTCGCAAAGCGGGCGATCCGCTTGTACACCTCCACCATGGCGGGCGAGAATCCGATCATTCCGCCAAACTCCTGCAAGTCGCCGTCCGCAGGTTGCTCCGGTGGCACTGCCAGGTTGCGGGTTGCTCGTTCGATCACGGCCAGAAGGTCCTTTAGGTCAAGCGGCTTCGCGAGGTAGTCGAAGGCGCCTCCTTCTTCCGCATCAACCGTCGTGCCAATTGATCCTCGCGCCGTCATGAGTATTACTCGGGTCTCGGGATTGCGCTCGCGCGCTGCGTGAAGAATGTCGAGACCAGTCAGTCGATCAATGTAGATGTCGCACAGGATCAACCGGTGGTGGTCGGCAGAAACCAATTCCAACGCCTCATCGCTGTCATTAGCCACGGTCACCGCGTAGCCCTTCGCCCGAAGAAAAGTCGAGAGTGTAGTGGTGATTGATGTGTCGTCGTCGATCACGAGAATTGCAGGATTTGGCATATCACTCCTTTGGCAGCGTTACGGTGAATCGTGATCCGACGCCCGGCTTGCTATCGACTTCAATGCGTCCGCCGTGCTGCTGAACAATCTCCTTGACCAGCGACAAGCCTATTCCTGTGCCTTCTTCTCCAAGCGTCTCGGCGCCCTTGGCGCGATAGAACTTTTCAAAAATCCTCTCCTGCTCCGCTGGACGAATTCCGTGACCTTCATCCGTCACGCTAATGCTCACCTCAGAAGGCCCTTCTTCGGCGCTTACGCGTATCGTGGTGTTCTTCGGACTGTACTTCACGGCATTCGTAATCAGGTTGTAGATCGCAAACGAAAGTAATTCCGGATCAGCCTGAAGCTCGATTGCCGGTGCCTGCAATTCGACTTGGATCTTCTTTCGGGTGGCATACAGTTGGCCGCGCTCGACGACCTCCTGGCACAATGGTAAGATAGCTACCCTCCGCTTCTCCAGTTGAACAACTCCGGACGCGACCCGTTCAACATTCAAAAAGGTCTCGACCAAGCCAGTCAATCGCTTGGATTCCTTGTGAATGATACCTGCCATTTCAACCCGCTGCCGGTCGGGAAGCAATCCCTCGGAGATCATTTCGCTGGATCCCAGGATTGCGGTCAGCGGCGTCTTGATCTCGTGAGCGATGGCCTGAACGCGGGATGCGTATTCCTTGCGGCGACTGATCTCGCTGGCGAGTGACCGTCCCAAGATTGCATACTCGGCCACCCCAGAGATTGTCGCAGCTATGGTCAGGATCGTCAGCAGTGATGCAATGGGTAGGAAATAGCCCACCCCCAAGCTCGCGAATCCGGAGCCGAAAAGGAGACCCGCGAGTGCGAGGAACGCAAGGAACAACCTCGTCCCTTGCAGGCGGAAGACTGCGAAACACGTCGCTGCGATCAGTAGCACCCCCAAAGCAACCTCTCCGATCGGTCCAAGTGGCTCGACGAACGCCTGGTCGACAATCGTGCGAAACACGTTCGCATGTACTTCGATCCCACTCATCCCGATACCGGCGGAGACCGGAGTAAAGACTCGGTCGCCGGCTCCTTGGGCGGTCACTCCCAAGATCACCAGCCGGTCTCGAAATATCGCCGCATCGGCTGGCCGCTCGATCAAGTCGGCGAAGCTGACACGCTGGAAAGTGCCCTCGGGACCGGCATACTTGATCCACAGGATCCGGTTGGTGGATGCGGGCGCCGGTATCCGGAGCGATCCGAGCATGATGGAGTCGGCGGTTTCGACGGGACGATCCGCGCGTAGGAACAGGCGCGCGCTTTCTAAGCCGAGAGCCCACAGCCGACGCGATTCGCCCACTTTGGCGAGGAGAACCGACCGGACATCGCCGTCAGGATCGGGTGCTGCATGGACGTGGGCTACCGAGGAAGACGCAGTGAGCTCCTGAAGCGGCCAGATCCAAGCAGGGGCTGCCGAATCATCAGCGCCGAGGGCCGCCCCGAGAATTCGATGCGGAAACAGCAGGAGCGAGTCCGATAACTCCGCGTCCGCACCCGCGTCTCCAGGCTCCGACAGCAGGATATCAACGGCCAGGACACGTGGCCTCGCTTGGGCGAGAGAGCGAAGCCCCGCAGCCAGGATCCGGCGGTTGAGCGGCAGCGGCCCGTACCGCGCGGCTGTGCGATCGTCGATTGCGACGAGAACGACTTGGCTCACTGCCGCGCTTTGCGAGGACGGGCGCAATCGTAGCATGAGATCGTTCCACTCGGCATTCACCTGCTGAATAAACCCGTTCCAAATGACGAGCGGCAGCGCGGCGACGACCAGTGAGAAGTAAAGTGACCGGACCAGCCTGGGATTGACTTGGACTCCGCGCATGAACATGTGGCTCCAACCACTACAGCATGTGGTATGCCAAGGGCACGCTCGCTGTGCCCAAAGTAGCCGGGCAATCGTCCTCCATGCGCAAAACCGATTGAAAACATGGAAGACGAGACTGGCCCATCAAATGCTACTGCAAGGGCAGGTCTTCGACTGAAAGGAAGGTGCCTATGGCCAGATTTAGCCGCAGAGGGTTTCTCCGAGCCGGGCTGAGCGCTCCGTTCATACTGTCTGCCGCCGGAGCCGAAAGCGACTCCGGCCGTGTGGATCTGTCGCTGGAAGCTCGGCAGGACTGGGTTCAGGTGGGGGGGCGTTTCGGCTACCTGTACTCCTTCGACGGAAAGATCCCGGGTCCGGTGATCAACGCGAAGTCTGGCGACGAAGTCCGCATAGCCTTTCGGAACCTTCTGCCCGAGGCGACCAACCTGCATTTCCATGGTCTCCAGGTTCCGTCCACTGGCAATGCGGACAACGTGACTCTCCGAATTCCATCCGGTGAATCGATCAACTACCAGTTCACCATCCCCAGAGACCATCCTTCCGGGACGTTTTGGTATCACCCGCACCTCCACGGCTCGGCCGCGAGACAGGTATCACGGGGGCTCGCGGGGGTTTTCATCGTTCGGAACGACGCCGACCTAGTGCCTGAGATTGAAATGGCGCCCGAGTCTACGCTCGTTCTACAGGATTTCTCCATTGACAACTCGGGTCTGCCCGCCGAGCCGAATTTGATGGAGCGCATGCAGGGCCGAGAGGGCCCGCTGATTACGGTCTCCGGCCAGGAGAATCCTGAACTCCTTCTCCAGCAGGACGGCTGGCTTAGGTTGCGGATCCTGAACGCGTCGAGTTCTCGCTTCTATCGTCTTCGCCTGGAGGAGCACCCTCTGTACGTCATCGCCATCGATGGCGGATTTTTGAACGCCCCCGATGTCAGAGACGAGATCCTTGTGACGCCTGGCGAGAGAGTGGAGGTCATGGTGAAAGGTGAGCGGCCCCCCGGGGAGTACCGATTGTTAAGCCTGCCTTACAATCGGGGCGGCATCGGCATGATGGGGTCGACTCAGCAACGAGGCGCATTCTCCTTGGCGCGCGTCCGATATGACGGCCGGGTAGAATCGCCTTGGGATCTCCCTTCCAGACTCGCCACCGTTGTTCGATTGCCCGAGCCATCCGTGCGTAGAGTCTTCCAACTGGGCCAGGGAATGGGCATGGGAATGGGAATGATGGGCGGGGGAATGACTTTCACTATCAACGGCCAGGTATTCAACGAACGGCGCGTTGACGTCCGCGCAGCGTTAGACGCAGTCGAGCAGTGGGAGTTCGTAAATCCAACGGGAATGGACCACCCAATGCACATCCACACGAATCCATTTCAGGTGCTTGACTCAACCGGGGCGCCCATTCCGGCCTGGAAAGACACAGTACTCGTGAGGGGCGGGTCGCGGCTCAAAGTACGTACGGCCTTTCGCGAACACTCAGGTCTGCGAATGTTCCACTGCCACATTCTCGATCATGAGGACCTAGGCATGATGGGGACGATTGACGTCACTTCGCCGGCTTAGGGGTTGACTCCCAGGAGTATCCTCTGGCTGGTGTCGGCGTCAGTCTGCCGCACAACCACGAAGTTGCCTTCCATGGTGTGAAGAACCGGGATCGGCGTGCAGTCCGCTTCCGCCGGAAGCGCAGCACCGGGTGGTAGGAGCGGCATCGGCTGCCCACAAAATCCGCAGACGAGCCGCCCTCGCCGAATCTGGCTGAGCTTTGCCGCGTTGCACCGGCGACAGGCGGTTAGGGTCACCCGTGGGTTCTCACTGTCGGAGCGATCGACAAAAAGCCTGATCCGTTCACCACTGGAGCCCTCCACGCGGACGATTCGGGCCTCGCCCCTTCTTATCTCCCGCATACGCATCCGCCCGTCCGGGTCGATTCTCACGTTGACCTCCGACGGTGGTATGAGTTCGTGCCAACTGAGGTGAATCCAGACGAGGAATCCGCAAGCCACTGCGAGCAAGGCAAAAACCAACGCCATAGTGCGTCGCTCTTCAAGCGTGAGTTGTTTTCGCTTCGAGCGCTTCATCGCGGCAGGATTTCCTCACACATGAGTTGGACTGGCCCATCGTCGGGTGCGTCTTCCACCCGACGGGTAACTATTCGTCTCGCCCCCGCGCCTTCCAGCGCCTGGGCCAAGCGGCTCAACGT
>JAIEMJ010000020.1 GCA_019752335.1 Bryobacteraceae bacterium | reverse complement strand
TGCTCTTCCGATCTGGCCTAACGCCGCTGACTCCAACCGCC
This sequence comes from Bryobacteraceae bacterium, assembly GCA_019752335.1. GTDB lineage: Bacteria > Acidobacteriota > Terriglobia > Bryobacterales > Bryobacteraceae > JALHNI01. The sequence goes on along the minus strand of JAIEMJ010000020.1, from coordinate 29,461 downwards.
GGATGCGGAAAACCGCACGTCCGGTGGTATGGGAGGGTGACCGGGCTTTACCTCCCGGTCACTCAACCCGATGTTTCTGGCGATTACGGCACATTTTTCTAAGCTTCATAGAGGACGGACTGCCTTAACGTGCGATGCTTCCGGGGCTCAGTCCGGTCTTGAGGTCGAAGCCGCCGCCGAGCGCGCCGACTGCCGCGGTCTGGCGCGTCAAGCCCGTTAGCTCGCGCAACCGATACACGGCTTCGATGCCGGTACAGTGCGCGCCTAGCAAGTGCCGCAGGCCGAATTCCTTCAGCTTCCCCGCCGTCCACGCGAGCGTCTCTTCCTTCGCCGCGAAGAGATGGAAGCCGCCAATGGCCGCGTGGATCGGGGCGCCGGGGCGGATCTTGGCGCGGGCGTATTCGAGGATATTCACGATCCCCGCATGGCTGCACCCCGCGATCACCACCAGCCCTTGCGCCGTCTCGATCACCAACGTCTGATCCTCCGGCAGATTGTCCTCCGCGGACTTCCCGTCTGGCAACCGCAGCGTGCCACTGCCGCTCCAATTGCGCTCCGGGTACTTCCGCGGCACGGGACCCGTCAACCAGATCCCTGGATGCAGTTCGCGCGGCCCGGTTAGTTCGACGAAGCGCCCACCGGCGGACTCATAGGCCGTCCGCGTCGCCGGCATCGGATTGCCTTCGGCGCCCTGAGCGCCCGGGCGAGGATAGAAGATGCCCTGCCCGACGTAGGCCACCGACAGCGCCTTCGGATTGCGCTTCATGAACGCCTCGCGCAGCGTCACCAGGCCCGCTGTGTGATCCAGATGGTGATGGCTGAGGATCACCTCCTCGATATCGCCCACGTCCACCTTCAGTGCCGCCAGATTCCGTAAGACGGTCTCCGGATGCGCGCCCGTATCGAAGAGAATGCGATGGCCGCCGGCCTCCACCAACGCCGCGAAGCCCCATTCGCCGAAGCCTTGCGTGTCGGTCAGCATCGTCGAAAGAATGCGCACCTTCACTGACTCTACCGGGTGCGGTTCAGCGGCCAGTAGCAATAGCGCGAGCGAGAGGATCATGGCCAGTAGTGTCTCAGTCGCGCGCTAACTCGGCAAGTTCCCCGGGGCCGGGATCGGCCACCGCGCGGTGGCCGCGACCGTGGGCGCGCAGCCCGATGCTGCCGGGCAAGGTCAACAGCGCGTTGAGCTGACGGGCCGCCGCCGAGAGTGCCTCCAGGTCGCTGTCAGCCGGCGGCACGATCGAACTTACCGGGCGGCCTGCCGCGCGCCAGGCCTGCAGCGTCTCGCCGAGAAGCTCCGCGGTCAAAGCCAGGCCCGTAAAGTCGAGCTCGAAGTCGAAGCCGCGTGTCTGTCCGGCCATGGCTCCCAGCTTCACGCGACGCAGGTGGTCGTAGAGACCGGCCGCTTCTTCCAGGTCGTTGGCCAATACCGTATAACGGCTGAAGCCAGGCAGCTTTTCGAGCGCGGCCTGCGACTCAGCTCCCGCGGGAATCCCGGTCACGCCCAGGCTGTAGCCGTCGCGCCAACCGGCGCGCGTGGCCGCCCACAGCACCGTCAGATAGGCGGCTTCCGCCGGGGCCAGGCCGCTGGAGAACGCGGCGCGGTTTTGCCCCGTATCGCGCTGAATGCGCCGGAAGTCCTCGAAGGCGATGGGCGCGGTGACGGCCAGGTCTTGACCGGAGACGATCAGCGCCGCCTGCGTCCCTTGCGGCCGAGGCTGGAAAGCCTTCGTCACTCGCTCGTGGAACGTGCGCAACGGCTCCGCGTCGGTGGGGCCGAAGGGCACGGCATTCACCACCACTTCGCGACCGCCCGCCGGCCGCATCCGGCCAATCAGCACGGACTTCGGAAACAAGCCGCTCGCCGGCGACGACGCCAAGCCCAATCGCAAGAGCAAGGGCGCGACGCGGCCATGATTCAAGCCGTCGACGGCCAGATAGTAGCTCGAAGGGTGGATCGGGTCCGGCTCCAGCGACAGCGGGTAAGGGCGCACGCTCGGCGTGTCCAGATTCTTCAGGCGCGCGGCCAGCCGGTGCCGCGTTTCGTCGGTGAGCTTCCGGCCGGACTTGGCCAACTCCTCCATCGTCTGAAACAGCACGTCCGCAATGGCGGCGGCTTCGCTGCCGCGTACCGGAAGTTCGAAGGGAACCGGCGTCAGAGCGTTACCCCCCGGAGGTAATCGCGGAACGCGCCACCGAGCGTGGGATGCGCCAAGCCGAATTCTACGGTTGCGCGGAGGAAGCCCTGCTTGTCGCCCGCATCGAAGCGCTTCCCCTCAAACTTCAAGCCATAAATCGGCTCGGACCCCAACAAATGCCGCATCCCGTCCGTCAATTGAATCTCGCCGCCCGCGCCCGGCTTGATGCGCGTCAGCGAATCGAAGATGGCGGGCGTCAGAATGTAGCGGCCGATGATGGCCAAATTTGACGGCGCCTCGGCGGGCTTCGGCTTCTCTACCAGACTGCGAATGCGGTACAGCCCCGGCGACACCTCTTCGGCATCGACCGACCCGTAGGAAGAGATCTGCTCGCGCGGCACCTCCATCAAGGCAATCACCGACGCGCCGTACTTCGCGTGTACCGCCGCCAGTTGCCCCACGCACGGCGCCACGGATTGGATCACGTCATCCGAAAGCACCACGGCAAAGGGCTCCGGGCCCACTTGTTCCCGCGCGCACAGTACGGCGTGCCCCAGGCCGAGTGCTTCCGCTTGGCGGACGTAAGAGACTTGCGTCAGCCGCGCCACGGCGCGCGCCGCCTCGAGCAAATCGGCTTTGCCACGGCGCTCCAGCACTTGTTCGAGCTCATAGCTGAGGTCAAAGTGGTCCTCAATGGTGGTCTTGCCGCGGCTCGTGACAATGATCGTCTGGGTGAGTCCGGCGGCGGCGCACTCCTCCACGCCGTATTGGATCAGCGGCTTGTCGACCAGTGAGAGCATCTCCTTGGGCACCGACTTGGTCGCAGGCAGAAAGCGTGTGCCGAGGCCCGCCGCCGGGAACACAGCTTTGCGCACGGATGAATGCATCGTCAAACCAATAGTCTACCTTTCGCGGGGAAGCCAAAACAGATACCATGTTCAGGATGGCGGTTGATGACCAAAGTAGATCGCTCGCGGAGTTGGCGATCAAGCTCTTTCAGGATGCCTATCGGCTCCAAATGGCAGGCGATTTAGACCTCGCCGCCGATTTGTACCGCCGCTCCATTGAACTGCACCCCACCGCCGAAGCCCACACCTGCCTGGGCTTCACCTACCGTCACCAAGGCCGTCTGCAAGACGCCATCGCCGAATGCGAGCGCGCGATCGCGGTGGACCCGGCCTTCGGGAATCCGTACAACGACATCGGGGCCTACTTGATTGAACTCGGCCGCCACAACGACGCCATCCCTTGGCTCGAAAAAGCCACCCGCAGCGGCCGCTACGAAAGCTATCATTTCCCCTGGTACAACCTCGGACGCGTCTACGTCACCCAGGAACTCTACCGCAAAGCGACCGACTGCTTCGAAACCGCTCTCGACATCGAGCCCACCTACGAAGCCGCCCAAAAAGCCCTCGACCGCCTCCGCCGCAACATCCAGTAGTCACGCCGGTTCAACTGCCCAAAAGCCGGGGCCGGCTAGGGTAGCCCAATCGGCATGGCGAGCCGGCGCGAGACACAAAACAGACTAAATCTCGGTTTATTTCTCGCTCTGTAAGACTATTGCACCATCTCTTGCCTCTTTTCCATTCGACGGACTCTCGATAGGCATCCTTCCGATTGCGCACACGAAGAACCTCGATAGTGTCATCGCCCTGCCGCCGATAAATGAAGCGCCATGCGCCGACCCGCAACCGAAACAACGGCGGATCAAACCCTTCGAGTTGTTTCACGCTGCCCACTTCGCTCTGGAGGAAACGATTCAGAGTCTTCAGCAGGCGGATGGCTGTATCGCGGTCAATGTTTCGAACGTCCGCGCGGGCTTCAACAGTCCAGAGAACGCGTTAAGCCATTGAGCTTCGCGGGCGGCTGCTCCAAGTCGGCCATGGTAAGCCCAAAATCTGAGAGGACTTCCTCCATGGATACGGTGCCGTGCTTTTCGAGCGAATCCAACCCCTCTGCTATCGCGAGGCGATCTTCTTCGGTGAGTTCCTCATCGTCATCAACCATCACTTCCAGCAACGAACGGACAGCCCCGACTTTGGCGAGGGGAAGTTGATCGAGCAGGGCATGAGCTTGCTTCAGTTCTTGTTGAAGATCAACGGCCATGGAATTGACTTTCCTCCATCGTCACCGGATTGGATCAGCTTACGCTAAACCTTCTATTAGGCTACCGCGATGGAAGCCCAATCGGCATAGCGACCCGGCGCCAGATTTCGATGGTCGGCGCGCCCTTCACGCGGATGCTCTGCTTCAGAACGTAGCGCGGGTGCTTCCTGCCAGCTAGCTTTTGCAAAGTCGCGCCCGCCTGATCGCCTTCACGGACTACTACCCACGTCTCATGCAAGAAGAGGTCCGGCCGCGCGACGGCGGCGAACCAGGCCGGGCCGTTGCCGTCGTGCAGGACTTCCTTCAGCGGAATTTCGGCTGCCGTGAAGATTCCGGTCTGATCGCCGAAGCCGGCGAGGATGCCGTCGCCGCGGCGGTAGTGTTGGCGGAGGTATTCGGCGGCGGGATAGGTCCAGCCGCGGCGGTCCAGCGAATTGACTTGCGCCTCCTTCCAGCAGACCCAGTTCTGCGGCCGCGGATAGGCGAGCCAGGGGACCAGCGTGGCGAAGGCGAAGACGAACATGGCCGGCCACTGAGCGGTGCGCGGCAACAGCGCGACGAGGGCGGCGGCGCCGGCGGCGAGCAAGGGCAGGGCAGCCAGGCCGTAGCGGGCGTTGTAGTAGCTGTGCGGCCAACGGTCCGGCAGGAAGATTGGCGTACCGCTGCCGTGCATGCTGATGACATAGAAGAGCGGCGTCAGCGCAAGGAAGAAGAGCCACCAGAGGCGCTTCACGAGCGCGGCGGCGAGGCCCAGGGCGCCGAGGGCGATCACCACCCAGTTCGTATTCAGCCGCGCCGCGGCGAAGAAGTACTCCACTGCCTTCAGCCAGTCGCCATCGCCTGGATAGCGGGCCATGCCTTTATCGAGCGCCGTTTGGTAGATGCCCTTGGCCGAGTACAGGCCCCGGTAGAACTCGAGCGGGTCGCCGAAGAAGAGCCAGTTGTGCAGCAGCCAGTAAGCCGGGGCCGCGCCGGCGATGAGGCAGAACGTCGCGAAGGGGGCGAAGCGTTTTTGGCTCCAAAAGACCGTTGCCGCCGCGAACGGCAGCAGGAACCAGCCTTCGTAACGGGTCATGGTGGTGGCGGCCGCGGCGAAGGCGGCCACGAGGAGCCCGAGCCAGTGGCCCGTCTGTGCGTAGTGGACAAGGCCCCAGAAGAGGGCCAGCAGGCCAGCGAACAGGACGGCCTCGCTCATCGGCGTCGCCTGCAGGTAGAGCAGGTTCGGATTCAGCGCGAAGACGGCGACCGCCATCAGCGCGGGCGCGGCGCCGGGGGTGAGCCGTCGCACCGTGGCAAAGAGGAAACAGCCCGCGGTGACAAAGCAAAGCGACCCCGCGAAGGCGCCAGCCATCCCCGAACTCCACCAGCGCGCCACGCCCACGAAGGGCAGCATCAGCAGGTGCGGCACCGGCAGCCAGACGGTGCCGATCTGCTCGTAGCCCGGCGTGCGCGAATCGAAGATGCGCCGCGCGATGTTGATATGCGCGGTGGCGTCGCCATACCAGAGCAACTCGCCGCGCTGGGCGAAGAAGAGGATCGCGAGCGCCGAGAGCACGGCCAGGCCGCAGGCGACGGTGACCATCGCCCACGGCCCGGCCGGGTGCGGCTTAGGCTTCGAAGTGCGTGAACGCTTTGAATTCGCGGAACCGATTGTCGATCTCCTCGCGGGTGAGCGTACGGAAGCGATCCACCCCAAACATCTCGCAGCAGAAGCTGCCCATCACGGAGCCATAAATCACGGCGCGCCGCAGCACCCGCGGATCGTAGTCCTTGCGGGCATCGAGGCCATCGGAGGCGATGGAGCCGAAGAAGCCGGCGGCGAAACAGTCACCGGCGCCGGTGGGGTCGAAGACCTGTTCCAGCAGGTAGCCGGGCGCCATGAAGATCCCGTGCGCGTCAAACAGCAGCGCGCCGTACTCGCCACGCTTGATGACGAGAATCTTCGGCCCCATGGCCATGATCTTGGCGGCGGCTTTGCGCAGGTTCTGCTCGCCGGAGAGCATACGCGCCTCGCCGTCGTTGATGATGAGGCAATGCCAGCCGGCGATGGTCTTGAGTAACTCTTCGCGGAAGTCGCTGATCCAGTAGTTCATCGTATCGCCGCCCACAAACTGGGCGTGCGGCATCTGCTCGCGGACGTCGCGCTGCAGGGCCGGCACGATGTTGCCGAGCAAGAGATAGGGCTCCTGTTTGTAGGAGGCCGGTAGCTTGGGCTGGAAATCGGCGAAGACGTTGAGATCGGTTTGCAGGGTCTCGCGGTCGTTCATGTCGGGCGAGTACTTGCCCTTCCAGAAGAACGTTTTGCCGGGAGCGCGTTCAAGCCCCTCGAGATCGATGCCGCGTGACGCGAGCAGGTCGGTATCCTGAGCCGCGAAGTCGTCACCGACGACGCCGACAATCTTGACCGTGGTGAAATAACTGGCCGCCAGGGCGATATAAGTACAGGCGCCGCCGAGCATCCGCTCGACTTTGCCATGCGGGGTCTCCACCCCGTCATAAGCGACGCTTCCTACAACAACAAGTGACATTGTTTTATTGTCGTCTATTCGGAGGCTATCTTTGGTCTTCAGGTTCCTTGTGCCGCACTCCGTAGGCTATTTCGCCACCGATCCTCGTAGGCTGGCCTGAGCGATGGGCTGACAGCCTACGGCTCTGCGCCACGTGGGTAGGCAATTGCACCCATGGGTGATCGGGATTCTTGCGAAGCATCTTCACCATTCTGCGGGAACCAAGGTTAAGGCCATCACACCACTGTTGCGCGATCTGGGCACGCTGCATTTCGGTGGAAAGCCGATCGCTGATTTTGCCGAGGTACCGGTCGATCTGCTTACGATCTTTACCTTCACCCAACAGTTCATTGAGCTTTTCTGGCGGAAGTCCACACCTATTCCACGGCCACGCCATTCCTGCTAAAGAAGGCGGGCCGGTCAGTTCGATAGCGGGTGACTTCAAGCTGACGGTCTGAACCGGAGGTTGAATCGCTGAAGCTAATCGAATCCCTGGAAGTTCCTGAAATCTTCGGTAGTCCGATATGTATTGGGACTGGTATGTTACCCAACCGACGGCCCCAAAGGCCGCTAGAAGGGCAATGCACACAAGAATCGGGTTCCAATCCACCAAGAATAGGCGCGCTCGACGGAAAATTCGTTGGTGAAGTGGCTCAAGTTCTTCGAACAGTCGAACGACCTGTTCGCGACAATGAAAGCAATTGGCGACATGATCTCGTTCATCGGAGGAAATGTTATTCGCGAGGATGCGATGCGGGTTCGGACACGCGATAGTCCTGCGATCGCATTCTATTCCGTTGTTTAGAATTGAAGATGTGGTTGTCATATCCGTTTTCTCTTAGTGTAAGCTGATGGCCCATTGTTTACAGGCTGACGAGTACATGAGGGGCAATTCGCTCTGAACAGTAGTTGCCTGCGATTGCCGATCTGCCCTTTTGGAAATCTCCCGAAATGCTTCCCTCGACGTTTTGAGGTAGGCCGAAACTAAGTCCGCAGAAATTCCGGTAAGTTGGGAGATGAGGTTGATTTCGATTCTTAAATCTGTGAGGTACCAAACGAGTCTCTCGTCAAAAGAAAAGTATTCTAGTAGTCTTCTCTCAATGATGCTTTCCATCGCAATTGATTTGTCCTTGCGCCAGTCAGCGACAAGTGCTGCGATTTCGCGGTAGAACGAGTCGCCACGAGGAAGCTGCTTGGTGATCTTCGGGCGTATAAACCGTGCGACCTCAACCAGTTGCATGACGCTGCGAGGATCGGCCCGGCCCTCGAGTTGCGCTCCGAGCTCTGCGATATCACGACTAGAGATCAAATCCGTCGACAGCCTTATCACTTGATCTTGTTGGTTTTGCGAAAAGCGGTGCTTTCGGAGTTCCTGGCGGAGCTCTCCTTTAATGAGTTTGCTCTGCGGCAAAGGAGTCGTCGAGTCCTCAGTGCCCATGGGCGGGGCAGGTGAGTTCGGCTGATTCCACGATTTGATCAGTGTGCCCATGGAGTTGGCTACGTCAATGATGTCCTGTTTAGTCACTTTTTCCAGGAGCTCACGCCAGAAACTTGCGCCGGGAGGGAGTGCCTTCGAGTGCGTCTTGCGAGCCAGGAAGGCCACGGCAACAGCTAGGAAGAATGCCAGGCCGTAATAGAAGAAGCCTAGACTATTGAGTCCGGCCCAAGTCTGGATCAAACCACCGACGGCGGTCAAGATCGCAATCAGCAGAAGGCCAAGAGAGACAATCTTCTTCATCGCGAGTCTCCATCCGTCAGACTTGAAGGGCCAAGGAGGTGGCTCGTGTAGCGATCAACCGCGTAGTCGTCCAGGTCGCGGCGTTCGGTCAAAGCGAGGCGTTCATCAGGCGACAGAGCACGCTTGATCAACCGTATGATGCCGTCATTGAAGACTTGAAACTCGGTGACAGGCTCTTCTAGATGCATACCCTCCCGGACCTTCTTCGGCAGCACAAATCGGCCTTGCCGATCGATATCGCTTTCGCCCCCAAAGAACTGAGCTTTTCGGAGTAGGAGGCGATTCTTTTCTCGATTGTTGGGGTCGATCCGAAGGCGGTGTGCCCAGTCTTGAAAAACATCATTCGGCCAAATGAGCGCATCTTCGCCATTGAGCGTCGCAACATAAATCTTTGCCGCTTTTTCAGGGATGGGTTCGAAGGATAGAAAGAAATCTGCATAACGCTTCTGCAGCCGAATGCGCCAGCGGTCGTCACACGGCGCTTCTTCCAAGCCGTTCGGGGCCACCGGAATTTTGGTGCTTTCGAGCATTTCGAGAATTTGAGGATTCTAGAATTCTTAAGCGATGCGCTTCCATTGGGTACCAATGGCACCCACAGGAGCCCATTATATGGGAAATTTAGCCCACTGCTGCCTGTATCTTGTAGAAATTGAAGGGACGAAAAGCGTTGTACGATATATTGGGGTGTTAAGAAATTTCTATCATTAGGTTGGGGTGTAAGGACTGGGTTGTTGTCCGAGTCTCTTTCCGGCAACCCAAATGCAGCTTTTGCAGAGGGCGTCCCTGTCCGTTTTGGCGGTAGCTGATAGCCATTCCATTCACAAACAGAAGTTGCCGACGGTGCGGCCAGCCGGGTATCCTCCAGTTTGATGGCAAAGTTGAAAACCGCACCCGCCCCCAGTACGCCGCTCAGCACGAATAAGCACCTGCTGAGGTGGGTGGATAAGATGGCCCGGCTGACGAAGCCCGCCCGGATCCACTGGATTAATGGCAGCGAGCAGGAGAATCAGCAACTGCTGGACCAGATGGTGGAGGGCGGCACGCTCACCAAGCTGAACCAGGATCTGTGGCCGGGCTGCTACTACGCGCGCTCCGACGCGAGCGACGTCGCGCGGGTGGAGGATCGCACGTTCATCTGTTCGCTCTCCAAAGACAACGCCGGCCCCACCAACAACTGGGAGGACCCGTTCCGCATGCGCCGCCGCCTGAAGGAGCTCTTCAACGGCGCGATGCAGGGCCGCACGATGTACGTGCTGGCCTACAGCATGGGGCCGGTGGAGTCGCCCATGTCGCGCATCGGAGTCCAACTGACTGACTCGCCGTACGCCGTCGTCAACATGCGCATCATGGCCCGCATCGGCACGCGCGTCTTCGAGGAGATCGACAAAGGCGAGAAGCGCGTGGTGCCCTGCATGCACTCCGTCGGCATGCCGCTGACGCGCGGCCGCAAGGACGTCGCCTGGCCGTGCAATTCCGAGAAGTACATCGTGCATTTTCCGGAGACGCGCGAGATCTGGTCCTACGGCTCCGGCTACGGCGGCAACGCGCTGCTGGGCAAGAAGTGCTTCGCCCTGCGCATTGCTTCGAATATCGCGCGCGACGAAGGCTGGATGGCCGAGCACATGCTGATCCTGGGCGTCGAGGATCCGAAGGGCGAAAAGACGTACGTTGCCGCGGCCTTCCCCAGCGCCTGCGGCAAGACGAACTTCGCCATGCTGGTGCCACCCAAGGGCTTTAAGGGCTGGAAGGTGTGGACCGTGGGCGACGACATTGCCTGGATCAAGCCCGATGCCGAGGGTCAACTGCGCGCCATCAATCCGGAGCGCGGCTTCTTCGGCGTCGCGCCGGGGACGTCGGCGAAGACCAATCCCAACGCCATGGCCGCGCTCTCGAAGAACAGCATCTTCACCAACGTCGCGCTGACGCCCGACGGCGGCATCTGGTGGGAGGGCATGACGGACCATCCGCCCGCCGAGTGCCTCGATTGGCAGGGGAAGCGCTGGACGCCGGAGATCGGCCGCGAAACCGGGGCCAAGGCCGCCCACCCGAACGCCCGCTTCACCGCGCCGGCCTCGCAGTGCCCGACGATTGACCCCGCGTGGGAGGATCCGGCCGGCGTCCCCATCAGCGCCATCATCTTCGGCGGCCGGCGTCCCACGACGATGCCGCTCGTCTTTCAGGCCTTCAACTGGACGGCCGGTGTCTACATCGGCGCCACGATGGGCTCCGAGATGACGGCCGCCGCGGGAGGCGCCATCGGGAAGGTCCGGCGGGATCCCATGGCCATGCTGCCCTTCTGCGGCTACCACATGGGCGACTACTTCCGGCACTGGATCAAGATGCAGCGCCGCCTGACGACGACGCCGCGCGTCTTCCACGTGAACTGGTTCCGCCGCGGGCCGGACGGCAGCTTCCTCTGGCCCGGCTACAGCGAGAACATGCGCGTCCTGAAGTGGGTAGTGGATCGCGCGCACGGCCGCGCCCGGGGTCGCGAGACGCCCATCGGCTGGATGCCGCGCTACGAGGATCTGGAGTGGAAGGGCATGTCGTTCTCGAAGGAGCGCTTCGAAGAGCTGCAGGCCTGCGACAGCGCCCAATGGCGTCAGGAAGTGATCGACCAGGAGTCGCTATTCATCGACCTGCACGACAGCTTGCCTCCGGAGTTGGTGTACGAGCGCGAATTGCTGATCTGCCGCTTGTAGCCCGCCGGCATCAGGCCGCCGTCAGCGACTTCAGCTTCGCATTCATCGTGGTTCGCTTCAGCCGCAGGATGTCGGCAGCCTGCTTCTTGTTGCCGCCCGTGCGCTGCAAGGCCTGCTCCAGCAGGTTCAACTCGAAGCTGCCCACCAGGCGCTCGAAGTCGAGGCCTTCGTCCGGGATGGCGGGGACTGGCATTTGTACCGGCCGCCGCAAACGAGGGGCTTGGGGTAGGGGGAAATCGAGGGGCAGCAACATCGCCCGGTCGCCGCTGAAGGCGATCGCCATTTCGACGGCATTCTCGAGTTGCCGGACGTTGCCCGGCCACCCGTACGCCATCAGCGCATCGAGTGTCTCGCGAGGCACGGACTTCTCCGGCAAACCTTCCATCTGGCAGATCTTGCTCACGAAATGACGCACCAGGGGGCCGAAGTCCTCCGGCCGGTCGCGCAGGGGCGGCATTTCGAGCGGCACGACGTTGAGGCGGTAGTAGAGGTCTTCCCGAAACTTGCCTTCGGCGATCCGTGCCGGTAGGTCGGCGTTGGTGGCCGCGATCACGCGCACATCTACTTTGGTGGTGCGGCTGCTCCCCACACGTTCAAACTCACGCTCTTGCAGGACGCGCAAGAGCTTGGTTTGCAGGTCAAGCGGCAAGTCGCCGATTTCGTCCAGAAAGATCGTCCCGGTGTGCGCCTGCTCGAAGCGCCCCACGCGATCCTGGCTGGCGCCGGTGAAGGAGCCCTTCACATGGCCGAACAGCTCAGCTTCTAACAACTCGCGGGGAATCGCGTTGCAGTTGATGGCGACAAAGGGCATCGCCGCCCGGTTACTGGCCTGATGCAGAGCCCGTGCGGCCATCTCTTTGCCCGTGCCGGACTCGCCCGTGATGAGCACCGTCGCCCGCCGTGGACCCACGAGCCGAATGATATCGGCGATACGGGTCATGGCCGCGCCTCCGCCCACCAGGATCTTCCGCCAGGGCTCCGCCGGTACGGCGCCCCGCACCCGCGCCACCGCTGCCATCTCCCGCTCCAGTTCCGCGCGGCCAATCCCCAAAGGCAACACTCGCGCCGCCCCCAGCCGCAAAAGCCGCGCGGCGCGGGCGAGTAAATCTGAGGCATTGCCGGCCGCAATCAGAACGAGAACGGGCAACTGCCGGTCCCGCGCGAGTAACTCGGAGAGAAAGTCTTCGGCGTCGTCGCACTCGCCAATCAGCGCGGCGTCGTAGAGACGTTCCGCGTGCTCCGGATGGACCGCGGCCAGAATGGGTAGACCAGAACCATGGGTGAGTAGGCGCATAAAGGTTTCGCGTTTGGTGCGAACCCTCCATACTTCGGCGTTTCACCGGAAACTCTTAGAAGAAAAGGAACTTAGTCCTTTGTGCGCCGGGAGGCATACCCCCGGTTTTTTAGAGCGGCATCAAGGTCCCGATGTTCAAACGCCGACGCCATCCGGTCATCAGGTTTCCATGGCTCGCGCGGCAAGTGGATGCGCTTGGGCAGCCGGCCTTCCTCAAGTTGAAGGCCGACCTTGTCCTGGGCGGGTTCGGCAATGGCGGCCAGGCGTTCAAGCAAACCGAGGCTGAAGAGCACCTTGGCGTAGTTGCCCAGCGCGACGCCGGGGTCGCCTCGCTCGATCTTGCCGAGCGTCACGCGGCTCATGGACGCTCGCTCCGCCACCAAGGCTACGGGCATACGACGCCGGAGACGGGCGTCGCGCAAGTCCCGGCCTAGCTTGCGCAGAGCCCGGTTCACCGGGAGCGGCAACTCGTTTTTATCGTCCAGGGATCACATGATCGATACAACGAAACTTTACCGCGCCGACTCCTGCGCCCGCATGACGGCAGCGTGGGCCGCGGCACGATCCGATTGGCCGGCCTGCTTCCAGGCTCGGATCAGGAGGTAGTGGACCGTCGCGTCGCTGGTGGCGCCACCGGGCAGGGTGAGCGCGAGTTCGCCTTCGCCGGCCGATTGCCCGGCGTCGCCCTGCTTCAGCAGCAGGCGCGCCAACTCGAAGTGCGCGTCGCGCGACCGCGGAGCCAGTTGCACCGCCCGGCGCAACCACGTGCCGCACTCCTCCAGTTGCCCCAGCAGCAACAAGAGTCTCGCGCCCGGTAACCACGTATCGGACTGGGGCACGGCTTCCAATTGCACAGCTTCCCGGTACAGCCGCATGGCCTCGTCGGCCCGGCCGGTGCTCTCCGTGGTGAGGCCCAGGTACAATGCGGCACGCGCATCCTTGGGCGCTAACTCGCGCGCTTTGCGGAAGCGCGGGAGGGCTTCTTTCAGGTCGTTGGTGAGGTAAGCTTCGAGGCCGTAGAGGAACTGCGCATAGGGCGCCTTGGGATCGACGGTGAGCGCGTGTTCGAGGCATTGGCGCGCGACGTCAAAACGATTCACAGCCATCGCCAGCTTCGCCTTCAAGGTCAGCGCCGGCACCAGATTCGGATCCCGCCGTAGCGACTCGTCGACGGCGGTGAACGCGGCTTCGAACTGCTTGGCCGTGAAAAGCCGGTTGGCCTTTTCGTAGTCCGCCTGCCCGGGCGACACCGTCCAAAGCAGAACCAGCAGCGTCAGCATCATGGCCGCGCCGCCTCGACGATCTCGACGACGCGGTCGGCTTTCACGCCGGCGACGCGCTGCACCGGTCCGCCGGGCCAGCGGATCTCCACCCACTCCGCCGCCGCCGCCGATCCCAAGCCGAACCGCACCAGCGGCTCGCTGGCGCTGGCATAGCCCACGGCGGTGGTCGCGTGGTTGTAGAGGTCGCGGCCATCGGCCAAGTGGACTCGTACCACCGCGCCCAGCCCCTGGCGATTCGCGCGTGTACCGCGCAGCCGCACGGCGAGCCAGTGCGCGCCGCCGGTCTCCGTTACGTTGCGTAACAGCTTGGCCGGGCCATTCACCGCCGTCACCACGACGTCGACCCGGCCGTCGTTGTCGAAGTCGGCGAAGGCGGCGCCACGATGGAGTGCCGCTCCCTCGAGACCGGTGCGTTCTTCTTCCAGCGTGCGACCCTGCACGTTCCGGTAGACGCGATTGGGCAGCGCAGCTTCGCGGCCCAGATACCGGTCCAGTTGCATCAGGTGCGCGAGGGCGAAGAAGATATCCTTCCAGCCATCGTTGTCGAAGTCGAAGATGCCCAGGCTCCAGCCGGTCAACTGGCGGGTGCTCATCAGAAGGCCGGTGCGCTGAGCCATGTCTTCAAAGCCATTCAGGCCGCCGAGATTGCGAAACAGCAGGAACGAATCGTTAAGAATGCCCGATACCACGAGGTCCGGCCGGCCGTCGTTGTCGAGGTCGCGCAGATCGGCGCCCATACCGGCGATGGCGTGGCCGTCGTCGCGCAAGGCGACGCCAGCTTCGAGCGCAATCTCCGCAAAACGTCCGTTACCCAGGTTGCGGAAGAGCAACCCGCGAACAGAGTCGTTGGCGACGAAGACATCGGTGAAGCCATCGCCGTCCACATCGGCGAACGCGACGCCCATGCCCTTACCGACGAGCGCGCCGATGCCGGAGGCGCGGGAGACGTCGGTAAAGGTGCCGTCGTGGTTGTTACGGAAGAGCTGATTGGGCAGCCCCTGGTAGGCGTTGGGATGGCAGTAGTACTGGCGTTCCGAAGTGCCGCAGCGTGGCTCCTTGGCGGCATCCCACTCAACGTAGTTCGAGACGAAGAGATCCAGCCAGCCGTCGTTGTCATAGTCGAGCCAGCCGGCGGAGACCGCCCAGCGCGGCGTTTCGGGCACCGGCAGCGGACGTTCGGCGAAGCGGCCATTGCCCAGGTTCCGGTAGAGCGTGTTGCCTTTCACCCCGGCGACGAAGAGGTCGGCGAAACCGTCGTTATCGAAGTCGGCGGAGGCGGCGGCCATCGCGTAACCCTGGCCCGCCAAGCCGGTCTTCGCGGTGACGTCGGTGAACGTCAGATGGCAATTGTTGCGAAACAGGCGATTCGAGAACTTCGCGTCGGTTTTGCGCAGGCTGGGGATGGCGGCGCCGTTGGTGAAGAAGATATCGGTGCAGCCGTCGTTGTCGAAGTCGAGCACCGCGACTCCACCCAAGGTCAATTCAATCTGATGGAAGCCACCGGCCTCGCCGTTCTTCAACTCGAAGCGTAAGCCGGACTTCGCCGCGATCTCTTCAAAGCGAATCGCCGCGGGCAAAATCGCCGTGGCCAGAATGATGCACACGATCCGAAGCATGAGCCCTTATGCTATCAACGCGGCTTCGCGGGCGCAGGGCGGAACGCAGGATTCACTTGCCGGTAGCGCTCCAGAATCAGGCGCGTTTCGGCGGGGGCGCGCACCCGGGCCAGATTCAAGACGGCCTCTTCCAGCGCGGCGTTCGTCACCAGCGCCCGTTCCCAAAGCGCGGCGGCTTCGGTAAGGCGTCCCTGTTGCGCATACAGCGCGCCGAGGTTCACCAGGGCGGCCGGTTCATGCGGATTGTCGCGCAATACCGACTCATAGAGCTGAGTGGCTCGTGCGGGGTCCGGCTCCTGCACCGCCAGACGCAGCCGGACCGGCCAGTCCTGGGGCACGGCGCGTCGCAGATAGGGAAGAGCCCGCGCGTCCTGCAATTCCGCATAGGCCAAGCCGATGGCCCGATCATCGGCCGTTGACCCGAACGCCGTCAGTCCGCCGGACGGTGGCGCGGGCGCCCGCGGTGTTCGCGGAATGCTGTGGTCCGTCATCACGCCATGGTTCCCGTCGCTCGTCCGTGCCTTCGGCATGTGGCAGGTTACGCAGCGCTCCTCCGGCCGGTGCGCACCCGCATGGCAGGAGAGGCACGCCGCTTGTGACTTGTCCTCATTGGTATGGGGATCATGACAGGTGCCGCACCAGAGCTTGTCTCCCGAGGCTAGCTTGCAGGCGCTCGCGGCCAGCTTCTCCACATGGCTCGTCACCTTCAGGTCGCGACGGCCCAGTTGGCGCACGAAGTAAGTGGCATAATCGGCCAACCGGTCACCCGCCTGGTACTCGGCGAACCGGCGGCCGGTTCGTTCGATGCGCGCCTCGCCGGAGAGATGGCACTGGCTGCAGACGCCGTCGCGCCGCTCGGGCCCAAGCCGCGCGGGGTTTACCATCCGGGCGACGGCAGGATCCTTCACGTGTTCGCTACCCGGACCGTGGCATCGCTCGCAGGCGACGCCATTCTCCAGAAACGGCGGCGTGCCATAGCGATTCTGCGTACCCAGCACCGGCCGCACGCGGCTCGCGTGGCACTGAAGACAACTCGGCTCCACGGCCCGCGTCAGACGGACCTGGCTCTCCTTCTCATATCCCGGCGAAGCGTCCCAGGCCCGCTTCTGCGCATACCAGGTGACAGGCAACTCGAAGAGGTAACCATCGTATGCGCGCAGGAAACTTCGCCCCGCCGCATTGGAACCGATGAAGTAGTCGATCGTCGACTGGCCGCCGTCGAAGAAGAGCGTGTTGCCCGCCACGCGATACCGTTGCCCCGCCGCCGAAAAGCTTGCCGCGGCCAACGGTGCGACGCGCCCGCTCGATTGCGCCATCGGCGTCCGCGCGTAGGAATCGTAGATCTCCAGGTGGCACGGGCGGCAGAGCTGGCTTCCGATCACCATGGCGGCGACTGACAAGGGCATGAAGCCCGGATTCTATCAATAATAGAAGAGTGAAGCTTACTGCTAGCCTGATCCTCTTATGCAGTACCCTATCCGCGGAGACCGTCACCAAGCTGGAATTGAAGATCGAACCTGGCGCCCGGTTGCGGCCCATGGCCTCAGCGGTCATCCAAGTAAAGGTCTACGGCGAGACGGTCGCGGCGGGCTCCACCAAGTCCGGCCGGCTGCGCAAGGGCGATTGGAACTCCGCCGTCTTCCCCAACGACGGCGGCTGGTTGTCGAAGCCCTTCCGCTATCAGGGCACGGATAACGAGCCCTACGCCGATACGGTCACGTCCGGTTTTGGCCGCATTTTCGCGTCGATGTCGTCGCGCTTCACCATCAAGGACTCGCTGGTGTACACGGCGCCCGAGAAGCCCGGCGCCTACCGCGTGGAAGTCTGGATCGGCTCCGTGCGGGAGCGGCTGGAGATCGTGGTGGCGGATGACGCGCCGGCCGTGGCTTTACCGGCCGAGACAACAAGTTTCCCCGCCGAGGCGTCTTCCCGGGATCCCTATCGCAAGCTGGCCGAACACTGGTCACCCTATGTGGCGCAGGAGACATGGTTCGATTGGCGGGCCGACGCTCTCTGCCGCTTCGACTTCGACGGCGACTGGGATGGCGCGAACAACTGGGAGAACCTCGGCAAGGGTTCCACGCAAGCCTACGTTTACTACGCCGCCATCGAGAGCGAGACTCACTGGTTTCTCATCTACAATTTTTTCCACGCGCGCGACTATTCCGATAACTGCGTCGTGGGCACATGCCACGAAAACGACAACGAAGGCGTCGTCCTGACGGTGCGCAAAGGTCACGGGGAGTTTGGCCATCTGGAGGCTATGGAAACCCTGGCCCATAACAACGTTTACTCTTACTCGAGCGAAACGGCGATCCGCGCGGGCGCGCACAACGTGGAAGGCAAGATCGCCTTGTATCAGGGCTCGCACCCCGTCGTGTTTCTGGAGGCCGGGGGACACGGCGCCCTGGGCGGCTCCGATAAGAAGAGCTTCTTCGACGCCGATGCCTTTCGCTGGAAGGAAGGCACGGGCATCACCTACACCTATCAGGGCAAAGCTGACCGGCCGCGTTACGGCATGGATCGCGAAGTGGGTTACGAGCTACTCTCGATCCACGACCATTGGTGGGCGCGCGCCAACGACCGGCAACCGGGCAACCTCGCCTTCAGCGCCTTCTACGACTATCAGCCGCTCGGCGGACGTCCGAAGATGAAATCGGCCGTGGGCGGCTCGTTTCGTGGTTTCAAGCACGGCGCCGACAAGGCCAAGCCCTTCTGGGGCTGGCACGACATGGCTACGCAACGCCGCAAAATTCTCGCCACAGGCCAATGGGCGGCCGATCCGGCCTACGGGATTTCGCGGAACCTCAACTTTCCGCCCAGCCTGCCCGTCTCGCTCAATTACGTCTACAATCCGTACCTCGACATCGAGCCGGTGCAACGCACCGACACAACCGCCGTAGTAACCGCTCCGGCTGCGGCCACGAGTCCCACCGGTGCTTGCACCTTCGAGTTAGTGGTGGATGGCACGGCGGTGGTGAATGTCGGCATGCCACCCACGGTGGAAACACTGGCCGGCGCGCCGGTGGAGGAGCGCAGCATAAATTGCGACGGCGTCCCGCCCACGGGTGTGCGTTTCGACGTGGAAAAGGCGCAAGGACGCGGCCGGGTCCACTTGGTGGGTCCGGGCCGCGTCGAAGTGCAGGACAGTGCGCGCGGCTCAGCCGTGTACCGCTTCACTGTCCGCTGGCGGTAAGGACAGCAAAAGCGCCATGCCTTAGGGAGGGCACGCTCAGCAGGCCGCCAAAGCCTTCCCGGAGTGGCGTGTAGCATTCACGAAGAACGGCGGGTTTGCATCGGAACTTATTTTTTCTGAGCTTCTAACCTAACGTGGCGATTTGGCGCTAAGACCGTTACCGTTCGCGTATTCTGACGTTCGGCACCACCGTCTTGGCCGCTTTCGGGGCTTGCCGCCGCTATGGAGGGGGAAGGAGGTCACTTCGATGACCAAAGTACTCAGTCTCCTGGCGGCCGCGGCGGCCCTTAGCCAGTTCCTGGCGGCGCAAACCAGCATGCCCGCTAGTATCTACTCTTCCAGCATCAGCTACCATGTGCCGGAGGAAACCCGGATGGCCTTTGAGGCCTGGATGAAGGACAAGGGCAAGCGTCTGCAGGAAGCGATGATGCAGGAAGATCCCGCCGTGCAAAGCGTTATCTTGACGCGGGTGGTTTTCGGAGGCGTCCAGGAACCGGCGGCCAACTACTACCTTTCGACGTTTTCCCAGGGCGTCCCCAAGAACCATGCCTCGATGATGGATAAGATCTCGCAGAAGCTCTTCGGCAAGTCCTATCAGGAAACGCTGAAAGAGGTGTATCCGCTCCGCAAGCGGCTCGGACAGACGCTGGCGTGGCAGGCGGTAACCACCGGCAGCAACGTCGCTGAAGGCGATCTCGTTCGGATTGATCGGAAGAAGGTCACCCCCGGCCGCATGGGCGACTACCTGGCTCTGGAGAAGAGCTATCAGCCGTTGCGCGAGGCGCAAGTGGCGGCGGGCAAAATGAAAGCCTGGAGCGCCTGGACTGTGGTGCTGCCCGGCGGCACGGAGCGCGACTTCGACGCCTTCACCAGCCACATCGCGAAAGATCTCGAAAGCTCGATGAGCTGGAATCAGGGCGCGGCGTCCATGGCGGTGCAATTGAATCCGCCCTTGAATCTGGCGGGCGCGGCGATGCGGGCCAACGACGTCGCGAAGACGACCGTCGGCGAGACGAGGTTGGTCGTGATGATGATCCGGCGGCCTTAAACTAGCTGTCCGCCAGCCGCTAAGCGGATCTCGCTTCGAGGCCCGTATCCCCGAGTGGCTACGGGCTTCAGCCCGTGATTTGTAAGACGGACCCCCTGGTCCGTCACCGCCGTTATCATCTCCCGCTGTGGCAGTGCGGCCATAGGGCATGGCTGCCCCTGCTCCCTCATTCTCCTTGACAACGAGGTTTACACAATCCTTTTTACACCTCGTATTTCCGGATCGCGTACTCCAGCGCCGCCTGTCCCTGGTACATGCTTTGTCGTTCCCAAGAAGCTGACATCGTCAGGCGGATCTTCCGCCCCGAAATTAGTACCAATCGCAAACCATCGCCATCCTTGGCTTTAAATACCTCCACCCATTTCACTTGCCCCAGCGGGTAAGACCAACTCCACCTAACAGACCATAACCGGCGCCGGACTTGGAAAAGCTGGCTTTCCTGCTCAATCGAGAAATCTGACTCCACCAACATCCACAGACCCAAGCCGCCGAAAATCAACAAGTACATCATGCTGCCCAGTATCTGGCCACGTGAACTTGCGTTGAAACTCGCGAGGGCCGCCAGCAGACCGAGCAGAAGAACTGCCGCGCCTGTGTGCTGCCGTTTCGTCCACCAGAACCCGTTCCGGCGAGCGCTCGATCACCCTCACTCGATTCACCCAGGCCATCACCACCTCCTACCATAGGATGCCGAATTGGAAATCAGGGGACGGGGTCAACCCATGAATTGAGTGACCGGCGCTGCAGCCGTTTGTGCTTTCCGCGTGACCCGTATTCAAAAATTACGCGACCCACCACCGTTGCCAAAATAAGTAGCAGAGACGGCTAACACGAGCAAAAACAGCCCACTAGATAAAGCGAAGAAAACCACCAGACATACCACGAGCGACACCCCGATCACTCGCCAGGCTAACCGCAACCCCTTTTCGTCTTCGTCATTCACGTGTCCGAGAATTGCGATTAGCACCGCCACCGCCCAGACCGCGGGAACGGCCACCAACTTCACCTCCCCAGAATTCCTTACACCATACCTCAACGCCGGCTGAGCATTCTCAACCAGCCTGCTACCAGCATCTGGCGCGAGCCTCAAAAGTGGCGGCCTACCTTCAGTCTCGTTGCCCATGTTGTTTCCCTCGGAAGTTCCCGTCTAGTTCCGCTGCCTAAACGCGAGCTAGCGAGTTGTCGGGCCAGGGGGCCCGACCTTCAAAGCAGGCGCCGCCGGCAGGCGGATTTCGACTTCCAGGCCCGTCGGTTGCCGGTTGCGGCAGCGGATTTCCCCTTGGCAGGCTTCGACGCAGCTCTTGACGATCGCTAGGCCCAGCCCGACTCCTCCCGAGGCGGCGCGCGTGCGCGCCGAATCGAGGCGGCGGAAGGGTTCGAAGACCTGGCCCAGGAGAGCTTCGGGGATGCCAGGGCCACAGTCGGCGATGGTGAGTGAGTGGTGGGTGCCCTGCGGGGCGGAAAGAATGGTGACCGGGCCCGCTTCGCCCGCATAGCGCAGGGCGTTGCGAAGCAGGTTCGAGACGGCGCGCAGCAGCAGGTTGGGGTCGGCGAGGACGGCGTGCGTGGGGTCGACCGCGACGACGATGCGTGCGTCGCTTGGCCCTTCGCGTTCCACCGCTCGCTGCGTGATCTGGGCTAGATTCACCGGCTCCAGCTTCACCTGCTCCGGCTGCAGACCCATCTTGGTGAAGGAGAGGAGTTCGTTCACCAACGCCGACATGTGTTGGATCTCGGCCTGCAGGTCCGCGACGTACTCGCGGTCCACGTCGGAGACACGGCGTTCGAGAATGCCGGCGGCGAATTGGATGCGCGCGATGGGTGAGCAGAGCTCATGGGCGACGTCGGCCAGGAAGCGTTTTTGGCCGGTGACGAAGCGTGAAAGCTGGCCGGAGAGTGCGTTGATTGACGTGCCGAGTTGGCCGATTTCGTCTCGGCGCGCATGAGGGAGTTCGATTTCAAAATGGCCATCGGCGATTCGTTCCGTGGCCTTGGATAGCTGGGCGACGGAGGCCGTCAGGCCGCGGATAAACGGCAGCCAGCACAGCGCGGAGACGGCCAGGATGACGCCGATGGCGATCAGCCACGGGCGTCCGTCGAAGAAGAAGCGGCTGGTCAGCCAGCCGGGCGACGCGTAGAGCAACGCGGCGGGCACCTCGTAGAAGGGGGCGCGGAAACGCATGCCCACCCAAAAAGTGAGTTCACCGCCGGTGCGTTCCACAAATAGACGGCCCTCCGCCGGCGGTGGGCCTTTGCGCTCTCCTGGTGGACCTACGCGGTCCGGCGGCGGGCCTTTGCGCTCTCCCGGAAGGCCTGGCGGCGGACGCTCCTTGGTCCGCTGCAGCACGATGGGAGGAATCGGAACCTTCGCGCCACCCAGGTGGTTGCCCTCGCGGTCCAAAAGTACCAGCGTGATGCCATACTCGCGCGAGTAGCGGTCAAAGACCGGGGTCCAGCGTTCGGGGGGCAAGTCTTCGAGCTCACGAATCAGCAGCCGGCTCACCGTGTCGATCTTCTCGCGCGACGTCGCGATCAGCATCGGCTTGAGTTCGCCGCCGTACTGCGTCACCAGCAGGCCGGCAAAGAGCAACAGCAGGACGCCGATGTTCAGCAGCGCGAGCAGCAGCACCTTGGTGGAGAGCTTCATGCGGGGCCTGGGCTGCCGGGTTTGAGCAGCATGTAGCCGGCGCTGCGGACGGTCTGGATGTAGCGCGGCGACTTGGGGTCGTCGCCGAGTTTGCGGCGCAGCGAGGAGATGTGTACGTCGATGGAGCGGTCAAAGACTTCGAAGTCGCGGTCCGCCACTTCCAGCAGCAGTTGTTCGCGCGTCTTGATGCGCCCCGCGGCGTGGAGCAGCGCCAGCAGGATGTCGAACTCCACGGGCGTGAGGATTAGCATCTGACCGGCGTGCAGGGCGGTGCGCGTGCTGGGGTCCGCGGAGACGTCGCCGACGGTGACGGCCGCCGAAGGGGCGGCAGGCGCTTGCCGGTGGGAGCGGCGCAGGACGGCGCGCAGGCGGGCCAGGAGCTCCCGAGTTGAAAAGGTCTTCGGCAGATAGTCATCGGCGCCGGTTTCGAGGCCGATGATGCGGTCGGCTTCGTCGCCCAGGCCGGTGAGCATCAACACCGGAACGTTCGAGCGCAGCCGCAGCCGCTTCAGCACTTCGAAGCCGTCCAGGCCCGGCATCATCACGTCCAGCAGAATGGCGTCGAAGTCGTGCGCGCCGGCGGCGTCCAGGCCCGCCAACCCATTGTGCGCGACGCTCACGGTGTAGCCAAAGGTGCCGAGATACTCGCGCACCAGGCGGCAGAGCTTCTCGTCGTCGTCCACCATCAGTATGTGCGTGCCGGCCATCTTCTCTATTGTTTACCGGAGCGGGCGGAATCGGCGCAAAATTTACGCGGCCTTTACAATTGGCGGCTAAGGCCAATTCTGTTCACTTAAGCTAGAACCAACGTCCCGCCTTGACGGACCGTTGACCGGTTCCTCTACACTACACCGTTGATCGTGATCGTTTTGCACCACACTGGTGCTGCTATTCTTCGAATATGGCAACCCGCAACACCTCATCGCCGAAGTCAGTTCGCCAGAGCGTCACGATTCCAGCGACTCTCATCTCAGCGGTCCGCCGCACAGCCAAAGAACAGCATGTCACGATGAGCCGCGCGCTGGTAGCTCTCGCCGAGCGCGGCGTTCGCGCCGAAGCGGAGGCAAAGGAACTACTGAAGTCTTCCTATGATCGCTTCCTTGCAGAGAATGACCCGGCCCGGAAGAACGACGCGGGCAAAGACCTGATCCGCGCAATCTTCGGGAAGGATGCGATTGCCGAAGATTCAATTCGCTAGTCTGCCACGGCCAATCTGGCAGCATCTCCTCCCGCGAGTGGATGAGCGCCGCATCTCGGTTGCGGATTTGCTCGCTCTTCAAGCGTGGGTCAAGACCGGGCCCGTCGCGCCTGCCGGAGACTGGTACAAGGATTTTGGCTCCTTCATTTTGTGCGGCGCCGACCAGTTTCCCAAGACGGTTCTAGAGAAGGGTATGAAGCCGTTCGGCTTCCCGATTCCTTGATGGGCAATTCCGCCGGCTTGCCTATCTCGGGTCAGGACGCCTTGCGAGATTGCTTCTTTTCAGTCCCGTGTTGATCTTGAAGCTGACCGTTTCGATCTCAGCAATCGGTTTGCCGGCACGATAGCGCCGTCGGCTCTGCGCACCTCTGCCTAGTAGGCGACCCGTCGAGGTGCTTGGCGATCAGGCACCTCCTTCGATAGAACCCGCAAAGTCGCGCAGGGCCACTTAAATGGTCCGTGCGGCCACACCGTACGTGCGGCAGCGTCCTTCGCTCCCCGCAGAAGCCGTTATCAGAACAGCATGCGGTTAGGGCAACAACATCAGTTCGATGCGCGATCCGTCCGCGCCGCCGATGAAGACTCGCTGCGTCGCCTTCACAAAGTCAGACGGCTTGGCGTTGGGAATATCGGTGAAGGTCTGCGGGTTGCGGTCCGTCAAGGGGAACCAACTGCTCTGCACCTGCACCATGATGCGATGGCCGGCGCGGAAGGTGTGGGCGATGTCGGGGAGTTGGAACCGGAGGCGCTCCGGCTGATTGGGCACGAAGGGCACCGGCTTCTCGAAGCTCTGCCGGAACTTGCCGCGGAAGGGCTCGCCGCGGACTAACTGCTGGTAGCCGCCCATTTGAATCTTGTTGGCGGGCGGCAGCGCGGGCGCGGGTCCCGGTGGCGCGTTGTAGTCGGGGTAGTCCATCGGATAGACGTCGATCAGCTTTACGACGAAGTCCGAGTCCGTGCCGGTGGTGGATACCTTCAGGTCCACCTGAATCGGACCCATCACCGTGACGTCCTGTTCGAGAATCGGCGTCTTGTAGACGAGGACGTCGGGGCGCGTGGCCGCGAAGCGCTGGTCTTCGGTCATGTAGTCGCCGCGCACGCCCACGCCGATATGCCCGATATAGGGCACGGGCTTCTGCGGGTCCGCCAGATACTCGTCTTGGCTGGCGTTGGCGGGGCGATCCCAGGTCAGCGCGCCGCTCGGAGCCAGGAATAGGCTGGTGGCTTTGGCCGCCTTTGGTGGCCAGACGTCGAACTTACGCCATTGGTTGGCGCCGGTTTCGAAGACCCAGGCGCGCGGAAACGTTGCGGCGCGTCCTTTCAGATGGTGCAGAAAGAAGGGGAATTCAATTTGCTGCCGGTAAAACAAGCCAGTCTTAGCGCCGAAGTTGACGTTGCCGACGCGGTCACCGTCGCCGCGGGCGAAGCCGCCGTGGGTCCAGGGTCCCATGACGAGTAAGTTACTCGCGGGCGGCGAATTCTTTTC
Source organism: Bryobacteraceae bacterium (assembly GCA_019752335.1). GTDB lineage: Bacteria > Acidobacteriota > Terriglobia > Bryobacterales > Bryobacteraceae > JALHNI01. The sequence goes on along the minus strand of JAIEMJ010000020.1, from coordinate 4,499 downwards.
CATGAAGGCAAACTGCCGCAGCGGCCCTTGAGGATCTTCGGTATCAAACCAGCCGCCGACGGTCATCGTGGCGGGCTTGATGTTACTCATATGTTTCCAGATGGCGCGCGACTTCCAGACGTCGTCGTAGTTGGTATGTTCGACGTTCATCTTCCAGTAAGGCTGTGTGCCCTTGAAATACTTTTCGTCCGCGTTAGCGAGCGAGCCCAGGTTCAAGAAAAACTCATAGCCATCCGTGGTGCCGTAGTCGAAAGGCAAAGTCGCCGGTGGCTTCGCCGGCTCCGTGCCGCGCGCCTTAAAGCCCATATAAAAGCGAAAGCGATGCGCCAGCATAAAGGCGCCGTTGTGATAGACGTCGTCGCCGAGGTAATAGTCAATCACCGGAGCTTGCGGCGACGCCGCCACCAACGCCGGATGGGCGTCCACCAAGGCTGCCGCCGCGAAAAAACCAGGCTGCGAGATACCCCAGATTCCTACTTTGCCGGTATTGCCGGGGATGTTCTTCACCAGCCAATCGATCGTGTCATAAGCGTCAGAGCTTTCGTCGAAGTCCTTAGGGCCTTTGTTGGGCTGATAAGGGCGGATGGGCACATAAGTGCCTTCGGACATAAAGCGGCCGCGGACATCCTGATAGACGAAGATGAATCGTTCTTTCTCAAAGGCCTCCGAGGGGCCGAGCGAAGTCTTGAATTGATCTGGACCATAGGGCGCGACGTTGTAAGGCGTGCGCATCAACATGATGGGATAAGTCTTGCCGTCGGTGGCGGCGTCCTTGGGAATGTAGACCGAGGTGAAGAGCCGGGTGCCGTCGCGCATGGCGATCCGGTGCTCGTACTTCGAATAGAACTCGCGCACGGTACTCGGCGGAGTGCTGGCGGGCGCAGTGGCGGGCGGCGTTTGGCCCAAGGCCCAAACCGAGGTCAGAATTCCCCAAAAGGCGGCAGATCTCATGCTCAAGAGTGTAACTTACGAAGAGTCCCCAACCCGGCTTCCATCCGTAGGATGCCGCGAGGGTTGGCCGTGGCCAACTCCGCTGCTTTGGTGGACCCTTACACCCACGACGCGGGTCTGATGATTGAGTTACCGCTTGCCCGGGCAATGGAATCCGGAAACTGCGCTTTGCTTAGGTCACTAACACTGATGCGGCGTATGAAGCTGGCGGCAAGCCTTAGCTGGGGTGTCGGTGCCGAGACGGGAGACAAAAGGCCAACTTGTTTTCCGAGCAGCTTTGTCGCGATGCGAATTGGCTCAACCAGGTCGCTGTCGTTGGAAAGCACTGCCGCAACGTCAAAAACTGCCCTGAAATGCATCCAGCAGCAAGTGGCACGCAAGGTTGACGTCGCTGCCTTTCTCCTCGACCTTCGTGATTTTCACGACGTCCGGCCAAGGGGGAGGGATCGTCAGCGTTGGGCGGAAATCGGGCGGCTTCACCAATGCGGCAAACTTTCTGACGACAAGAATGTTCCCATGTGGATCGACATTCCTGGAATCGAGCGCAAGGCATTGAGGTAGGTCTGTTGTCGCGCTGGCGCATCCGGGTCAGCGCGGCCGGATATCCGCGCGGTGTAATAGTTGATGCCGACAATAACGTTGGCGGGGCTTAAGATCGTTTCCGCGAGCTTCTTAAGGTCCAGCCATTTGAGCGCTGGATTTGACTTGAGCAACCTGTAGTACAGATTGAAGCCATCGACATAAATTATGGTGCGCATGGAGAAGCAAGGGCCGCAAAAGCGTTAGCTTCGGCGGCCCTTGAGTCGACAGCACGCTGCCGACGGGTGAACTTCCTTTATAACACACAAAAGTGCAAGATGGGCGTGTTGACAGCCCCTTGGACGGCCAGCCAGTCAGGGTTCCGTGACCGGATGCGCAAGAGCCCCGCCAGGAATAGGGGATCCAAGTATCCCCACCCACGGGAGCGAATTTTTTCCGCTAAGTGGTTATCACAGACATTAGGCAGTAACACCATGAAAAACCTAGTTCTTACCAGCATTTTGAGCGCCGCCATGATCACGGCGGTCTCCGGCCAAACCATCCCGCAGCGCGAGGCCAATCAGCAGGAGCGCATCGGCGCCGGAGTGAAGGACGGTAGTCTCACTTCCGGCGAAGCTGTCAAGCTCGAACGGGAAGAGAGCCATCTGAATCAGAATCTGTCGCAGGAGCGCGCCAACGCCGAGCGGCGGGAGAACGGCCCCAGCCGCAACATCTACCAGGACCGTCATAACGGCAACACCACTAATCCGAATTCCGCCATGAGCCAGCGCGTCGGCAACGGCATCCAGGACGGTTCGCTCACCCCGAAAGAGGCGGCCAAGGTGGAGGGCGAGCGGGCCGCGATTCATCGGCAGGCCTCGAATGACCGGGCGGCGAACGGCGGGACTTTGACGCCGGGCGAAAAACACCAGGTCGGCCGTGAGAATCGGGCCGTTTCCCGGCAGATTACCCGCATGCGCCACAAGTAAATCGAAACTTCGGGGCCAGGTTCGGCATCGACTCTAAGAGATGAGTCCGCCGGACCTGGCCTATACGTGGGCGCGATATGATGGAATCAGGCGGCTTTCGTCCACGAAACCCCTTTACCCCCATGTCGCAGACCATCACCGAAGAACTTGGCATCAATAGTTGGCTCGAAGAAGAGCTCTATCAGCAGTACCTGAGCAACCAGCAGAACGTCGACTCGAGCTGGAAGTCCGTTTTTGATACGAACGGCCACCTGGAACCCATCCTCCCACCGCCGCCCGCTCCGGCCGTCCCGCCGCCACCGCCCGCCCCTAAGGAATTGGCCCCTCCCACCCAAGCTGTAGCGCCCAAAGCTGCTCCCCTCGGCCCCACCGAGCAGTTGATGCCCCTCCGCGGCGTCGCCGCCAAGATCGCCGAGAACATGAACGCCAGCCTGACGGTGCCCACGGCGACGTCGCAGCGTGTGTTCACGGTGAAGGTGATCGACGAAAACCGGCAACTGGTGAACGAGCATCGCGCGCTGAATGGCAAGAGCAAGGTCTCCTACACGCACCTGATCGCCTGGGCGATCGTGCGGGCGCTCAAGACGAATCCCGCCATCAACCACGCCTACCTCGAAAACGCCGACGGCCCTTTCCGCATCGTGCGGCCGCGCGTGAATCTCGGTATCGCGGTCGACGTGGCTGGTAAGGACGGGGCGCGCAGCCTGATGGTGCCCAACATCAAGGATGCCGGCGCCATGGACTTCCAGCAGTTCCTGGCCGCCTTTGACGATATTGTGCAGCGCGCGCGGATCGGTAAGCTGGCCGCGCCGGACTTCGCCGCCACCACCATCTCGCTCACCAACCCGGGCACCGTCGGCACGCTCGGTTCCGTGCCGCGGTTGATGCCGGGCCAGGGCGCCATCATTGCCACAGGCGCCATTGACTATCCGGCCGAATATCAGGGCGTCGCGCCCGACATGAAGGCCTTGCTTGGCTTAAGCAAGGTGATGATGATGACGTGTACCTATGATCACCGCGTGATCCAAGGCGCGGAGTCCGGCTTGTTTCTCGCCAAGGTGCAGCAGTTGCTGCTGGGCGAGGATCAATTCTACGAAGAGATCTACGCCAGCCTGAAGATTCCCTATCAGCCGGTGAAGCTGCCCGAGGAGAAGGTACGGCCGCTGATCGGACCGGCCTTGGGCCAGGCCAATGGTTCACCCGCGGAGTTGGCCAAGGAAGCCGCCGTGTTGATGCTGATCAACGCCTACCGCGTCCGTGGCCACCTGGTCGCCAACCTGGACCCCCTCGGTAGTGACGCCCACCACCACCCCGAACTCGACCCCGCCAACTACGGCCTCACCATTTGGGACCTGGACCGTCCCTTCCTCACCGGCAACCTGGGCGGCATGACCGGCGACGCCGCACCGCAAGTCACCGGAACCCAGGGTACGGCGACGCTGCGTGAGATTCTCGAAAGCCTGCGCGGCGCCTATTGCGGCACCATGGCCGTCGAGTACATGCACATCCAGCATCCCGAGCAGAAGGCCTGGTTGCAGCAGCGTTTGGAACCGAAGTCGGCGCGGGCGCCGCTCTCGCCCGAGGCCAAGAAGCGAATTCTGGAGCGCATTGTGGAAGCCGAGATGTTCGAGAACTTCCTGCACACGCGCTTCGTGGGCCACAAGCGCTTTTCGATGGAAGGCGGCGAAGCCGGCGTGGCGATTTTAGACGAGTTGGTGGAGCGCGCAGGCGCCGCTAACGTCGGCGAAATCGTGATTGGCATGGCGCATCGCGGGCGCCTCACCGTGCTGGCCACCCTGATCGGCAAGCCTTTCGCCCAGATTTTCTCGGAGTTCGACGGCAACATTGACCCTGAGACCACGCAAGGCTCCGGCGACGTGAAGTACCACCTGGGCGCCAGCGGCGTCCGTGCCACCAAGTCGCGCGAAGTGGTGGTGACGCTCGCGCCGAATCCTTCGCACCTCGAAGCGGTGGACCCGGTGGTGGAAGGCATTGTCCGGCCGAAGCAAGCCCGCCTGGGCGACACGGAGCGCGTACGCG
>JAIEMJ010000054.1 GCA_019752335.1 Bryobacteraceae bacterium | reverse complement strand
CGCACGTCCGGTGGTGTGGGAGGGTGACCGGGCTTTACCTCCCGGTCACTCAACCCGATGTCCGGGTTTCGGCAGCCTTCGAAGGGGTGCTCGTGCAATTGCATGTGATGCAGGCTGAACGCGGCGCTTGAAACCGTCAAGGCAAGCAGCGCCGACGCCGGAGCAAGTTTCAGCTGCAAACACCGGACTGGCGGCGCCGGTAACCGCCGCCAGTCCCGGTGCTTGGCTCTACCGCAGATCGAAGCGGTCGAGTTGCATTACCTTGGTCCAAGCCTTGGCGAAGTCCTGGACGAACTTCTCCTTGCCGTCGGCCGAGGCATAAACCTCCGCCACTGTACGCAACTCGGAGTTCGAGCCGAAGACCAGGTCCACCGGAGTGGCGGTCCACTTGGCTTGGCCCGTCTTGCGATCGACGCCCTGGAAGACGCTCTCCGAAGACGTGGACTGGCTCCACTTGGTCGACATGTCGAGCAGGTTGACGAAGAAGTCGTTGCTCAACGTACCCGGACGGCTGGTGAGCACACCGTGCGCGGCTTGGCCCACGTTGGCGTTCAGGGTGCGTAGGCCACCCACCAACACCGTCATCTCCGGCACCGTCAAGGCGCCGCCCAGACGGACGCCGCCTGAACAGGCATCCACAGAAGTGACCCTTGCTGTCGTCACCTGCACGTTAGGTCCTGAATCACGGCGCACTCGTCCACTGCTCTCAAATTAGGCGATTGGCGCAGAGTCGCGGCTTCTCGAAAAAAGCCGATCATCACGACAACGAATCAATCCGGTCCCGCGTCCGGTTCGCGTGGAACGGCATCTCCAGCACGTCGTACATCGCCAGAGCCTCCATCAGCAGGTCCCGCGCCTGGGCAAGATCTCCGGTGGCCTGGCGGTCGAGCAGCATCCGCGCATACCATTCCCGCGCCATGGGCTGGCAGATCCGGTACGGAGCCGTGTCCATCTGGTGAATCGCGGTCTGATGATGTTCTTCGGCAGCCGCCCAATCGCCCGCGCACGCCGCGGCGATCCCGGCGGCGGTGCGAATCGGGAACCGAGTGTAGCTCACCCAGGCTCCGGTGTGCACCAACTCTTCGGTTAACTCGCGTAGCGCGGCGGCCTCCGCTTTCCTACCCATGGAGGCTAACCCCACCACGGACCTTTCGAGCGCAAGCCACGCGCCGACGGAATTCGGTTGCCCGGGCACCGGAAGTTCCCAGCGGCGTTCCATCCATGCGTTCGCGGCGCGATCGTCCCCGGCTTCCGCCCACATCGCAAACAGGCTGCTATCCTTCCAGCCGTAGAGGTATGTGCGTCGTTCGATACGGTGACGGAACCAGCGCTCCGCCTCGCCCAGGTTGCCCCGTAGGAAGGCAATCGTCCCGCGTAGCGCATCGGCTACAAAGGCTACCGCCAACTGGTGCGCTTCGCCAAAGTTCCACGCCTCCTCGGTTTCCCGCTCCGCCTGCCGGAGGTAGCCACGAAAAGCATGATCTACGGCAATTCTCAACTGAATTGCAAATTCGACGTTGTCATTCCCGACCTTCTGAACGAGTTGCAGGTCGTCGGCGTGCCGCTTGGCCCCTTCCTCCGGATGTCCACAGAAAGCGATCAACCCTTGCTTGTAGGCAACCTCGGTCGTGAGCCACGGTTCGCCGGCCGCAAGGTAGGCCGTCGAGCACCTTGCCGCCGATTGCGCCGCTCGCTCGTATTGCATCGAGCACTCATAGAACACTACGGCCGCAAGGTTGTCCGGCGAGCCCAACTCCGCCCACAACCTGGCGCCCCGGGTGACATCGCCCGTGGCACTCGCAAGCGCTGCCCGCAAGCTGAGCAGGTATAGCCGCGAGGCCGACTGCTCGGTTCCGAGACACTCTAGCGCCCTCTCTACAGTCACTTCGAACGCGGCGTACTCCAGCCGCCAGACTTGAATGGTGGCCAGACTGATGCTGGCCTGCGCCATCAGGGCCGCCGCACCGGCGGCCTCGAACATTGAGATGCTCGCCTCGAGACTGGCGACCGCCTCGTCCGTCCGGCCGAGGCTGCGCAGTGCTTCGCCCTTCTGCAGCAGGAGGCCCGCAACCCGGAGGCCCTGCTCGCCCTCCCATAGCGACAGCGCGTTCTCGATATGCGCCAGCGCTTCTTCGTGCGCCGCACCCGCGCGCGCCTTCCGCGCGGCCAACTCCAGATAGGTCGAGGTCTTTTCCGGATCCACGGCCGCGCCCGCTTGATACAGGTGATGCGCCAGCGGCGACGCATGTGCTTCCAGATTGGAGGCATACACACTTTCAATGGCCTCCGACACGCGCGCATGCAGACGCTGCCGGCGCGGCAGCGACAAGGTTTCGGCCAGCGTCTGCCGCACCAGTTCGTGCACGAAGCGATACCGCGTCTCGCGGCCCGCCGGTTCGGCAGTGACAAGATGCGCCCGCTCGGCTTCTTCCACCGCGTCCAGCGCGGCATCCGGCTGCGCGTTCTCCAGCGCTTCCAATAGGCGCAGGCTGAAGCTGCGCCCGAGCACGGCGGCCGTCGTTAATATCTTCCTGGCGCCGGCGCCCAATCGGTCCAGCCTGCGGCCGAGCACCAGGCGCACGCCCTCCGGTACTTGCAGTTGATCCACGCGCAGGCCGGGCCTCCACTTGCCGGTCTCGTCGAACAGCTTCCCCTCTTCTTCGAGATGGCGGAAGATCTCCTCCACGAAGAACGGGTTGCCTTCCGTTTCTGCGAACACCACGCGCGCCAGTGAGGGAGGCGGCGTCTGCCCGCTCATCGCCGCGAGCATCGCTTCCACTCCGTCTACCCCCAGCCGCCGCAATGAGATCCGCGTCGCCTGCTTCTGGCGAAGCATCGCTTCGAGCGTCTTCGCGAACGGCCGGTTGACTTCCAGGTCCACGTCGCGGTACGTGCCGATGAGCAACAGCGGCGTTGCGGAGAGGATCTGCGCGACATGCTGCATGAGCAACAGCGTCGGCTCGTCGGCCCAATGCAAGTCTTCAAACACAAGGACGATGGGAGTGTTTCTGGCCGCCCTCTCGAGATACTCGCGAAACGCATTGAACAGGTAACGGCGCTGTTGCTCGGGCGGCAGTTCGATGGCCGGAGGAATGTCGGAATACATCCGCCGCAGTTCCGGCATCAGCCTTGCGATTTCCGGCGCCGAATCGCCGAGCGCGGCTCGCCACGTCGTTTTAGGCGCCGTTTGGGAAGTTCGCTCCAACATCTCAATGAAGGGCACGTAGGGCGGCGAGCCCTCCATCTCGTAACAATGTCCGATGTTGGCGTAGGCGCCGCGATGGCGGGCTTCATCGAGAACGGAGTGGATTAGATGAGTCTTGCCCACGCCCGGCTCGCCGCCGATCATGACCATGGCCCCCCGGCCCGCCATTGCTTCCTGCAGGCGTTGCAGGAGTTCGGCGCGTTCGGCTTCGCGGCCGATGAGAGGAATTCGCGGGTGCTGTTCGGCGCGGGCCGGCGCGAGCGTATTGGTTGCGGCCATTGCCAGATCCGCGCGGACATCGGCCATCGACGGATACCGAACGTCGAGGGGCTTCGCCAACAGACGCCGAATCACCAGCATCAGCCCTTGCGGCAGGTCCGATCCCAGATTCGGCGGATCGCGCAGGATCGCCGCCATCGTCTCCTGCGTGGATGACCGGCGAAAAGGATGCGGGTTTCCCAGCAGATTGCAGAGCAGAATGCCGAACGAGAACAGATCAGAACGTTGGTCGAGATCTTCCCCGCGAACCTGTTCGGGCGACATGTAGTCGGGAGTTCCGACGGCGGTGCCGTATTCGGTGAGTGGCGGCGCTCCGATCGTCAAGGTGGGCGTGTCGGCGCCGGGCGGGGCCGCGGCCGGGATGAACTGCTTGGCGAGACCGAAGTCCATCACCTTGACGTGACCTTGGGCGATCATCACATTGGCCGGTTTCAGGTCGCGATGGACGAAGCGCTGATGGTGCGCCTCTTCGAGCGCTTCGGCGATTTCGGCGGCGAACCGCAGCGCTTCGTCCAGCGGCAGGTGTCCCGAGGCAAGGCGCTGGTGCAGGGTTTCCCCGGCGATGAATTCCATCACCAGGAACAGCACCTCGCCCGCTTCCCCGATTTCGAAGACCTTGCAGATGAAAGGGTGGTCGAGCGCGGCGGCGGCCGAGGCTTCGCGGCGGAGGCGCTCGCGGGCGGAGGGGTTGGATGCCAAGTGCGCGGGCAGGACCTTGATTGCTACCTGCCGGCCGAGCTTGGTGTCCCTGGCACGATACACCTCGCCCATCCCTCCGGCGCCGATAGGAGCGACGATGTCGTAGATACCAAGTCTGTCGCCGGGGGATAGTGGCATAAGAGTGATCCAGCTCAGTTTAGCTTGTCCGAAAGCGTTCCGCTCTGGATCACGGCGCATCCGGAAGTTGGCGGGTCGCCAGACAAAAACCCGACCAACAGCAATGTCGGATATATGACTGGCACTCGCTTCGCTTTCGTGCCAGCGAAACCCATCTTCGATGACGGAGGCCAATACGCCCAATAGCGGACAGGATATTCCTTAAGAAGTTCAGGATGAGGAAGACCTGGCGGCGCTGGTTGACGCCGCCAGTCCTCAGAGTGTCTGCTTACCGCAGATCGAAGCGGTCGAGTTGCATTACCTTGGTCCAAGCCTTGGCGAAGTCCTGGACGAACTTCTCCTTGCCGTCGGCCGAGGCATAAACCTCCGCCACTGTACGCAACTCGGAGTTCGAGCCGAAGACCAGGTCCACCGGAGTGGCGGTCCACTTGGCTTGGCCCGTCTTGCGATCGACGCCCTGGAAGACGCTCTCCGAAGACGTGGACTGGCTCCACTTGGTCGACATGTCGAGCAGGTTGACGAAGAAGTCGTTGCTCAACGTACCCGGACGGCTGGTGAGCACACCGTGCGCGGCTTGGCCCACGTTGGCGTTCAGGGTGCGTAGGCCACCCACCAACACCGTCATCTCCGGCACCGTCAACGTCAACAGCTTCGCGCGATCCACCAGCATTTCGGCCGGCGACAGCGGCGCGGCGCTGGTGAAGTAATTGCGGAAGCCGTCGGCGGCCGGTTCGAGAACGGCAAACGACGCGGCGTCCGTCTGGGCGGCGGTGGCGTCGGCACGGCCGGGCGCGAAGGCGACCTGCACCGTGTGGCCAGCAGCCTTGGCGGCTTGCTCGATGGCGGCGCTGCCGGCCAGGACGATCAGGTCGGCGAGCGAGATCTTCTTGCCGCCTGAAGCGGTGCGGTTGAAGTCCTGCTGGATAGATTCGAGGCGGGGCAACACCTTCGCGAGTTCAGCGGGGTTGTTGGCCGCCCAGTCCTTCTGCGGGGCGAGGCGCAAACGAGCGCCGTTGGCGCCACCGCGCAGGTCAGTGCCGCGGAAGGAGGCGGCGGAAGCCCAAGCCGTGCGGACGAGTTCCGGCACGGTGAGGCCGGAGGCGAGGATCTTCGCCTTCAGCGAAGCGATGTCTTTCGCGTCCACCAGCTTGTGGTCCACGCGCGGCAGGGGATCCTGCCAGATCAACTCTTCCTTCGGCACTTCGGAGCCGATGTAGCGGGCGCGCGGACCCATGTCACGATGCGTCAGCTTGAACCAAGCTTTGGCGAAGGCGAGTTGGAAGTCCTGCGGACGTTCGCGGAAGCGCATGGCGATGGCGCGGTAGCTGGGGTCCATCTTGAGCGCGAGGTCCGTGGTGAACATGATCGGCGCGTGGCGCTTTGATGGGTCGTGCGCGTCGGGGACGGCGTTGGCGGCCTGGTTGTTGGCCGGAATCCACTGGGTGGCGCCGGCGGGGCTCTTGGTCTTCACCCAATCGAAGGCGAAGAGATTGTCGAGGTAGTTGTTTGACCATTTGGTGGGCGTGGTGGTCCAGGCGCCCTCGAGGCCACTGGTGACCGTGTCCTTGCCGTTACCGGCGCCGCACTTGTTTTCCCAGCCGAGGCCTTGCTTCTCCACGCCGGCGGCGGCGGGTTCGGGTCCCACGCATTGCGGATCGCGGGCGCCGTGCGCTTTGCCGAACGTGTGCCCACCGGCGATCAGCGCCAGCGTCTCCTCGTCGTTCATGGCCATGCGGCCAAAGGTTTCGCGAATGTCCTTGGCGGCGGCCAGTGGATCGGGGTTGCCGTTCGGGCCTTCCGGATTCACGTAGATCAAGCCCATCTGGACGGCGGCCAGCGGCTTGGCCAGCTTACGATCGCCGCTGTAGCGCTGGTCATCGAGGAACTTCTTTTCGGGTCCCCAGTAGACGAGTTCGGGTTCCCAGTCGTCGGCGCGGCCCCCGGCGAAGCCGAAGGACTTGAAGCCCATGGACTCCATGGCGACATTGCCGGCCAACACCATCAGGTCACCCCAGGAGAGCTTCTGGCCGTACTTCTGCTTCACCGGCCACAGCAGGCGGCGGGCCTTGTCGAGGTTGCCGTTGTCCGGCCAGCTATTCAGCGGATCGAAGCGCTGTTGGCCGCCGTCGGCGCCGCCGCGGCCGTCCGTGGTGCGGTAGGTGCCGGCGCTGTGCCACGCCATGCGGATGAAGAAGGGGCCGTAGTTGCCGTAGTCGGCCGGCCACCAATCCTGCGACGTGGTGAGCACCTTCTGAATGTCTTGTTTCACCACCTTGAGGTCAAGCGTGGCGAAGGCCTTGGCATAGTTAAAGTCCTTGCCGAGCGGGTTGCTCTCCGCCGAGTTCTGCCGCAAGGGCGACACATCGAGCTTCTCCGGCCACCAAAACTGGTTGGGCTTGGGCTGTTGGGCGCTGGCTAAACTCGCCAGTACAGTAACCGCGCAAACGGTGAGGGTCTTCTTCATTCACTTCTCCTTGTGCAAACTGATGCCTTCAGTCTAGGGGAAGGGTGGCAAATTAGGGCCTATCTTCCCAATAGGGGATTCCTATGGGCATGGACTGCGGAATTTCTGCACGCTTCCTGATCTGATAACGTCATAGGTAGTGGAGAGTATTTCTTTATGAAGCTGCCTGTGTCCGCTCGTTTTCGCCGTGACCGCCGCCGCGTCGGCTTCTCGCTGGTCGAATTGCTGATCGTGATCGCGATCATCCTGATTATCGCCGCCATCGCCGTGCCGAAGCTCACCCGCACCCGCATGTACGCGCAGGAGATGGCCGCTATCCGTGGCGTGATTACCCTGCATACGGCGCAGACCCAGTACTATTCGCAGTTCGGTAAGTACGCGACCACGCTGGCGGAGCTTGGCCCCCCCACGAGCGGCACGGCCGGCCCGCAGTCGGCTGACCTGATCCCCGCCGATCTCGCCACGGGAAAAAAGGGCGGCTATATCTTTACCCTTTCCGGCACGCAAGGCGGCTATCAGATCAATGGCAACCCCGAGGCCTTCGGCAACACGGGCGGCCGGACGTTCTTCTCGGACCAGAGCCAGGTGATTCGCGAGAATTACACGCAGGAACCAGCCACTCCTCAAAGCAAAGCCATCAACTAGGCCTATGAGCAGCATCCCTGAACACGCCCAAGGCAGCGCGGTCAAGAAGCTGGAAGACGCGTGGCACCAACTAAATTCCCGTCCCTACCCGCGCAAAAGCTCTGACCCCGGAGTGGCCGCGCTTTACGACGAACTCCGGCAGGTGGACGAACGCATGTCCGAACGCTTGCGGACGCTGATCGCCGGCCAGTCCGTCAACCGCCTCGACTTTCACCCGCCCGCCGATTTCCTCGAACGCCTGCACTCCGCCACCTCGGTGAACGGCCCGGCCTCGGCCGAAGCGCATGCCTACGTCGACTACGTCAGCGAGCTCTACCAGGTGCTGCGCCTCGCCCGGCTGATCGCCCGTTAGCGGAAGCGGTACAGGTTTCGCGTCCGCACCGGCAAGCCCAACATCTTCCAATAGGTGAAGAGCTGGTGCGCGTGGTGATTCAGGTGCTTGGCGTTGGTGAGCAAAATCGCCAAAAACGGCTCGCCCGCCGGCGCGAAGTAAGTGGGAATCACTCTGGTTAGGTCCGCGTCGGTGACCCGCGCGGCAGCGGCCTGAAACTGACGCCGGTAGCCGGAGAATATCGCGAGACTCTCGGCGGGTGTGTGGCCCAGCGTCTCGGACTTTTGGAACTCGCACGATGGATCCAGCCGGGCCAGGCAGCCACACAGGCCGCCCGCGCTCTCCACTAAATGGGCAGCTAATTCGGAGACGGAAAAGCCGGGCCAGTCCGGACGCCAGTCATCGTGGTTGGCGGGGGCCAGCGCGAGCAAGTCCTCGACGATCGCCAGATCCTCGTCGAGGCGCGCGAAGATCACGGGCGCGATCACGAAGCGGCCGCCTCGCGGAACGCGGCACACACGAGCACGGGCAGGCGCGGGTATTTGGGATAGCGCGGGTCCTCGGACGCGTAGCGGCAGAGGAGAAATTCACTGCCGCGGTCAGAACGAATCAGGCGCACCCACTGACAGGTCTCGCAGAGGCCATTATTCTGAGGCACACTCTTATCTTATGGGTCTTGTTGATCAATCGCCCGCCTACCTCCCGGCCAGCGACGCCTCGCTGCTCGTCCGTTTCAGCGACGAGATCAGTGTGGAGGCGAATCGCCGGGTGATTGCGCTGTTTCGCTATCTGCATCAGGCGAGCCCGCCGTGGCTGGTGAATCTGCACCCGGCGTATGCGTCGTTGCTGATTGACTTCGATCCGCACCTGGCGACACATGACGAAGTTGCGGCCGCGGCTCGCCAGCAGCCGGACACGCACTTCGCTCCGATCGGCAAGCGCATCGACGTCCCGGTGCGCTACAACGGCCCCGACCTCGGCTTCGTCGCCGAGACGCATCGCCTGACGCCGGCGCAAGTGATTGACCTGCACGCCGGCGCCGAGTACTTGGTGGCGTTCCTCGGTTTCGCCCCGGGCTTCGCCTACCTGCTCGGCCTGCCCCCGCAACTGGCAACGCCACGGCTGGACCGGCCGCGTCCCCAAGTGCCGGCCGGCAGCGTCGGCATCGCCGGCCAGCAGACCGGCATTTACCCCAGCGCCTCACCCGGAGGCTGGCGCCTGATCGGCGAGACTTCCTTGGATCTGCACGCCGACTGGGCCATGCCCGGCGACCGCATCCGGTTCGTGCCGCAATGATCCGCGTCATCAAGGCCGGAGCCAGCACCCGTCTCGTTGACGGTATCGGCGCGCGACGCCGCGCGCACCTCGGCGTCTCCATCGGCGGCGCGGCGGACCGCGCGTCGCTAGCGCGCGCCAATGCCTTGGTGCAGAATCCGCCCAGCGCCACCGGCCTCGAAATGACCCTACTCGGCGCGTCGTTGGGCTTCCTGCAGCCAGCCATCTTTGCGCTCTCCGGCGCGCCATTCGCGGCGACCTTAAACGAGGTGCCGGTGCCGTATGACCGCGCCATCGCCGCCGAGGCGGGCGCCATTCTGCGCGTCGCTTCCGGCCCGGCCGGCATCCGCGCCTACTGCGCCATCCGCGGCGGACTCCGCCAGGGCTATGCGCGTCCGCTGCGCTCCGGCGACACGCTGGAGTGGGCGGGATTGCCGGCCGTCGCCACCTCGGCGCCGCCGCCCGTCATCCGCGACGGCGAATTGCGCGTAACCTTGGGGCACGCCTTTACCCAGCCGCTTCTGCAGGGTGAGTACGAGGTGACGACGGCGTCGAACCGCCAAGCCATCTTTTTGAGCGGCGCGCCGATCGCGGCCGGCGGCGGACACATGATCACCGAAGGCGTCCCCCTGGGCGCGATCCAACTGCCGCCCTCCGGCCAGCCGATGATCCTCTTCGTGGACCAGCAAACCACGGGCGGCTATCCGGTGATTGCCTGCGTGATTCAGCGCGATCTGCCCAAAGTAGGACAGCTACGGCCCCAGCAGCGGGTCACGTTTCGTTACGTCACCTTCGAGGAGGCCCATCATGCGAATCGATCTGAACGCTGACCTCGGCGAGTCCGTCGCGCTGCTGGAGGACGGCAGGCAGGAGGCGCTGCTGAGGCTCATCACCTCAGCCAACATTGCCTGCGGCGGGCACGCCGGCGACGCCGCGTTGATCCAGGCCACCGTCGCGCAGTGCCAGCGTTTCGGGGTGGCCATCGGCGCGCATCCGGGCTACCCGGATCGCGAGAATTTCGGCCGCGTGGCGATGTCGATGCCGCCGGGTGAACTGGCGCGCTCCGTTGCCGCGCAGGTGCGCGCCTTGCCCGAAGTGCGACACGTGAAGCCCCACGGCGCGCTCTACAATACGGCCGCGCGCGACGCCGGCGTCGCGCGGGAGATCGTCGACGGTCTCGCGAGCCTGATGGCAAAGCCTGTGCTCTACGGTCTGCGCGGGTCAGTGATGCTGGACGTCTTCGCGGCGGCGGGCTATCGCACGGCGAGCGAAGTCTTCGCGGACCGCAGATATCAGCCCGACGGCTCGCTGCTTCCGCGCCACCTGCCCGGCGCCTTGATCGAGGACCCCGCCATCGCCGCCGCCAATGCGCTCTCGCTGGCGGCGCAGGGTGCGGACACGATCTGCATTCACTCCGACACGCCCGGCGCGGTGGCCATCGCCGGAGCGGTGCGGCAGGCCTTGCTCAGCGCGGGCTATGCGCTGTCCCCCGTATAATAAGAGGCCGATGTTACGAAAGGCCATGAGATGGGGCGGCGTGCTGACGGCGGGAGCCGCAGCGGGGCTCGCCTATCTCACCAGCCAGGTTCACGCGGCGGCGGAGCGGGACGAGAGGCGCCCGGCCGACGTGATCATCGTCCTGGGCGCCGCCGAATACCGTGGCCTACCGTCGCCGGTCCTCAAAAGCCGCCTGGACCACGCACTGGCGCTCTATCGCCAGGGTCTGGCGCCGCGAATCTTAACGACCGGCGGCTCCGGCGGCGATCCGGACTTCACCGAAGGCGAAGTGGGCCGGAATTATCTGGTGCGTAAGGGAGTACCAAGCGAAGCCATTCTGGTGGAGCCCGAGGCGGAGACCACGTTTCAAAGCGTCCTGGCGGCGGGCGAGATCATGGCGCGGATGAACCTGCGCTCCTGCCTGCTGGTGACGGATGGCTATCATCTGCTGCGTTCAAAGAAGATGCTGGAGGAGCGCGGCTTCGCCGTTTACGGGTCGCCCAGGCCGGGAATACGGCAGTCCGCGGTGAGGGAGTGGTGGCTGGCGGCGCGGCAAGCGGTGGGTCTGCTGCTGTGGTCCGCGCGGTTGCGCTGGTAGGGACGACGAAACAATCAAGCCGGTCACGACGAATTTATGTTGTGTAACTCCATTTTTTGTCAGTACTTAGACATCTTGCGAGCCTAGGAAAATTGTTGCCGCCTGCTACGCTTCAGGATGAAGACGCTTACCTTGTAACTTCTCGCGGCCCTGTCTCCTTCGTACCGCTGTTTTGCGCGAAGTATAAAGGCCTATCCCCGTTTTTAGGGGCCCGCTTTTGGGGGGATAGACACCGGTTGGCGAATTCGATATCCCTTTATCTACTCAGGAGGTAAGCTCGTGCTGACGGCGATGGCTCCATCCGAGTTTACGGATCTGGAAATTTATATCCGGCCCGCGAAGTGCGCCGTCACCGCGGACGCCTCACGTCACGACGTCGAGGCCAGGATCAATGGCGCCGGACTTTGGCGTGACGAGGCCTTGCTCGATGAGGCGGCGCTGAGTCCGTTTGAAGACCAGCCGGAGGAGTATGGCCGGCGGTTGCGCGCACAGGTCTTTGCTGGGCGCATCGATGCCGCTTTCCACCGTGCTCTCGGCGCTCAGGCAGGAGGCAAGGTGCGCGTTCGCCTGCTGCTCGACGCCGCGCCGGACCGCCGGCATTGGTTCCGCTGGGAACGGCTCTTCGCCGGCTCAGAGCCGCTCTCTACCTCGGCCAGCACGCCCTTCTCCCGCTACCTGCTGGGCGAATGCACCGCTCCGGTCATTCCCGACGATGGCGTCTTTCACCTCGTCGTGGCCGTGGCCAATCCCCTCCCGTCCCGCCTGCCCCCGGTGGACGTAAATGCCGAATTGCGCGCCCTGGTGCTCGCCTTCCGGGCGCTGGGCAACCGCGCCCTCTTCAAGCTCGTCATTCTGCCCGGCGGCGCCAAGCTCGATCCTGGCTTGGCCGCGGAGCTCGACGAACTCCACGCGCGGATCGTGCCGGGCCCGGTTACCTTCGAGGCCATCAAGCTCGAGACGCAGTCCTCGGATGGCCTGCACATCATTTCGCACGGCAAGTTCGACCGCGCCCGCCAGACCGGCTACCTCTTCCTCGAAGACGCCAACGGACAAGTGGACCGCATCGACGATGACCGTTTGCGCACCTGGAATAACGGCAGCTTGAAGCTGGTGTATCTGCAGGCCTGCGAAAGCGCGGCCCGCGCGAATGACCCCAGCATGGTGGGCGTGGCCGCGCATCTGGTGGCGGCCGGCGTTCCGGCCGTGGTGGCGATGCAGCAGCCGGTGGAAATGAACGACGCGCGGCTGATGAGCCGGGCCTTCTATCAGAGCTTGGTGCGGGACGGCGCGGTGGATGTCGCGGTGAATGCGGGCCGCCAGGCCGTCCAGGCTGCGGGCGGCGACCGATGGTCAGTCCCCGCGCTTTACATGAGCCTGCGCGACGGCCGCCTCTGGCACGCTGACCCGTTCCGCGAGGCCCTGCGCCAGGCCGTCGCCGGCTGGGAAGCGAAACACGACATGCAGACGCCCGTGCCGCTGCAAGCCACCAAAGACAAGCCGGGCGGCAGCTACGACGTCACCGCGCTCTCCGTCGCACAACTGAAGGCGGACGGCACGCGCCTCCTGGTGCTGGCCGGCGCGCGTGGCACTGGCAAGACCGCCGTGCTGGATCGGGTCGCCTGGACGCTCGGCAAGGAGTTCCTCGAAGGGCAGGACGCAAGCGACGACGGATACCCGCTCCCCGTCCGCTTTGACCTCGCTGAACTCGCGGGCCACGCTGACCTGTTGGCCCCACTCGCCGATCGCCTGCGGCCGAGGGACGGCCTGCAAGAACTTCTCCGCCAGCGGCCCATCGTGCTGCTGGTGGACGCCGAGGACGACGTCGTCCCCGCGCGCCGCGCGGACTTCGTGCGCGCCCTCGCGCGCCTTCCCGCCAACGTCAAGGTCATGCTCAGCGTCGATATTCTCGCCCTCGACGATTGGATGCTGAACGAGGTCCACGGCGGACTCCGGCAGCCCGTCATCCTGCGCATGGAGCCGATGGAGCGCGCTCTCGTGATGCGTTATCTGCAGGACCTCGAGAAGAATCTGCTCGCCGAAAAGATTCAGCGCAATCGCTGGTGGGATCTCACCAGCCAATCCTGGATGCTGCGCCGCATGATCCGCTACGAAGAGGCCGGCCTGAAGAATCGCGCGCAGCTCTTTGAGCGCATCACCGCCGAGCAGATCGGCCGTTTGCCGCTCGGCAATGTCACGCCGTCGTGCGCGGGGCAGGCCCTGGCCACCATCGCCTGGGAATTGCAGCAGACCCAGGAAGCGTCGCTGGCCGGAGGCGCACTCTACGAACTCCTCGCGCACGCGCGCCGAGGGCGGGACTTTCCCCTGGGCGAGATCAAAACCGCCCTGATCGACGATTGCCAAATGCTCCGCCGCAGCGGCGAAGACGGCGTACGCTTCTCCTACGAAGGCTTTCAAGCCTACTACGCCGCGCTCTACCTGATGCAGGCGCCGGACCGTGAACGTCAACTCGATGCCATCATCGCCACGTTGGGCAGCACACGCCATCTGCGGCTGTGGGACGAGCCGCTGGTGATTCTCGCAGGCCTGATGGACTTCGGCCCCGTCCTCGCGCGCATGTTGGCGAGTTCCTCGGCGTCCACCGGCGAGCAAGTCTATCTGGCCGCCAAATGCTATCTGGAGATTCCCGCGTCGCGCCGTACAGACGCCTTGCAGCACCTCGGCGGCCTGCTCGTGGATACGCTCATCTGGCGCTCCCACCCCAAGAACGAGCGGCCCATCGTCGAACGCAAACGCGCCATCCGCTGGCTCACCGAAATGGACTCGGGTCTGCCGCCGGAAGAGGATCGCGCTTTGCCGCACCTGGTCGAACTCGCCTGCGACCCCATCGCCAAAGGCTGGGACGGCCAGTCGCGCTACGAATTCTCTGGCCTGCGGCTGGAGGCGATGAACGTGCTCCTGGCGCGGCGCGAAGCCGTCACCCGCTACGTCGCCGCGCGACGCCCACAACTAGCGCCGCTGCTCGGCGCCTCCGGCAAACTGCTCGATCACCACGACGCCGCGCCGATGGTCCACGTGCTCAACCGCAACAACCCGAACGAGTCGCCCTTGGCCGTCTTCGCGCTGGGCCTCTCCGGCCGCCGCGACGTGCTCGACATTCTGATCGCAGCCAATCAGCGGCCGGAACTCAACGTCGAGGTGCGCTGGGCCATCGCCGAAATGCTCCCCCGGCTGGACCCAGAAGTGACCCTCGCCCGCGCGATCCGGCCCTACCTGGACGCGCCGCCTGAATCGCGCATCGTCTACATGATCAACAAGGTGGGCCGCGACGGCGCGGACACCAACGCCTACCTGGAACGCGCCTTGCAAAGTGGCAAACCGCGCGTCGTCGGCCGTGCGCTGCGCACCCTGGCCGACCTCGGCCAGCAGGCAATGAAGACGCCCGGCGAACTGATCGTCCAGGGCGACTGGGCCGGTTTGCACGCTACGGGCCGGGTCCAGTTGAAGGCGTCTCCGGCTTTCGACGAACAGCAATCCTTGCAGCACGCGGCCCTCGAAGGCTTGCGCACCGTGGGCGATGAGGCCACCTTGGCCGTCCTGCAGACGGCTTGGTTGAAGCTTTCGCCCATCTTAAGTCAATTGAGTCACGACGTCGCCGAGCACATCTACTGGCGGCTCCGTAGTAAGTGAAGTCCGTAAGAAAGGAACCGGCATGCCATACCTCCCCATACCCGGCACCACTGAACAATACGCCCTGCTCCGCTTCGATGCGAGCGGACAGGAGCGCCCCGAAGGCGATCGCCTCTTCTCGCAGGTTCTGCTCGAGCGGGCGCGGGCGGAGAAGCCCACCAACATCTTCTTTTTTAGCCACGGCTGGAAGGGAGACTTGCCGGCGGCTGTCGATCAGTACAACCGCTGGATCGGCGCGATGGCTCGCCTAAAAGCCGACCGCGAGCGGATGGGCGCGAAATTCCGGCCCCTCTGGATTGGCCTGCATTGGCCCAGCCAGCCTTTCGGCGAAGACACGATTCCTGGGCATAGCTTCAGCGAGGCGAGCCAGAATCTGCTGGAAGAGGCCGTCGAGCATTTCGGCGGCGGCGACGCCGTCCGGCGCCCCTTGACGGCCATCTTCCAAGCCAGCATCGACGAGGCCGGCGCTACCGAAGTGCCCGCCGAAGCGGCGCGCGCTTACCGCGAACTCGCGCAAGCCATCGGTTTCACGGCCGGCGGCGGCGCGGGCGCCGCGCCCGACCTCGAAGGCGCCGCGCTCGATCCGCAAGGCGCGCTGGAAGCCGCGAACCTCAGCGGCGCTTCGTTTGGTTTGGGCGGCTCCCTCTGGAACGGCATCCTCGGCGGCTTGCGCCAGCTTTCGTTCTGGACCATGAAAAAGCGCGCCCGCACGGTCGGCGAGCAAGGCATGCACCGCTTCATCGCCGAACTGATGACCTCCACCCCGGCCCGCATTCACCTGATGGGCCATAGCTTCGGCTGCATCGTCACGGCATCGATTCTCGGCGGGCCAAACGGCCAGCGGCCCCTCCCCCGCGCGGTGAATTCCGTGGCTCTGGTGCAAGGCGCGTTCTCTCTGTGGTCCTTCGCCGAGCCCGGGCGCGTGCCGAATTCGGCTGGGCCGGGCTACTTCCAGAAAGTGATCGGCTCCCACGCGGTGAGTGGCCCGTTGCTCACGACGCAGTCGCGCTTCGATATCGCCGTGGGCACGTTCTATCCAGCCGCCGTGTTCCTCGATCGCGACGTCTCCTTCGACGTCGCACGCTTCCCCGTCTCCGGCGCCGTGGGCACCTTCGGCATCCAGGGTACCCCGGTGTCGGCTTGGCGGATGCTGGATGAAAACACCGATTATGGTTTTGAAAACGGCCGCATCTATAACCTCAACAGCGACGACTTCATCAAGAAGATGGTGGGCGCCGCCGGCGCGCACAACGACATTGATGGCCCGCAAGTCGCCCATGCCCTCTGGCAGGCCGCGCTCGCCTCGCAGTTGAAGGAGATGGCCACGCATGGCGGATGAGTACCCGCCGGAGCCGATGCCTTTGCCCTTCGGGGTGAAGGCATCGGGAGAACTCCTCAACCCGCTCCAACCGGACGACTGGCAAAGTATGGCCGCGCCCGTCCGCGTTCGCCCGCGTGCGGATCATCTGGTCTTCGCTGAAGGCGTCGACCCGGCGAACCTCGCCAGCGCCGGCTGGGGCGTCGTCTTCGCCCGCGACGCCGATCCGGCCATTCGCGAAGCCCTGCAGCCGTTACTCGCACACCGGCGCGCACAGGTGAATAGCGCCCTCCTTTATCAAGAGTTCGACGGCGCCCGCGCAGTCCGCGCCAGTGAGTCCGCGCGTGGTTGGGTGACGCGTCAGGGCGCCGACTTCATGGAGGTGGAGCCCGCCAACGGCGTGCCTCTGTACCTGCTGCTCGTCGGCTCGCCGGCGGCGATTCCATTCGAGTTTCAGTACGCCGTGGATAGCTACTGGAACGTGGGCCGCCTGGACTTCGACACCCCCGCCGAGTACGCCGCCTATGCGAGTCACGTGATCGCCTACGAGCAGTCTGCCACCGTCGCCAACCGGCGTCGTGCCGTACTGTGGAACCCGAAGAACCCCGGTGACCAGGCGACGGGCTTGCTGCACAATCTGGTCGCCCAGCCGCTGCAGGCGAGCCTCGGCGCCCGAGCCTGGCTGGCCGAGGCTGCGACGAAGTCCGCGCTGCTCGACGTCCTGCGCGGCGCCGGCGGCCCTCCCGCCGTGCTCTTCACCGGTTCCCACGGCGTCGCTTTTCCCGAAGCAAGCGAACCACAGCGGCGTGAACTGCAGGGCGCTTTGCTTTGCCAGGAGTGGTCCGCCGGCCAGCCGGTTACGGAGCAGCATTATGTCTCTGGCGCCGAAGTCCTCGCCGAAGCCAACGTCAGCGGCCTCATTCATTTGCTCTTCGCCTGCTACGGCGGCGGCTGTCCCGCGACCGATAACTACCAACGCTCGTTGCCGCTGTTCACCCAGCCCATCACCGCCCGCCTGCCCCAAGCCATGCTGCAAAAAGGCGCCCTCGCCGTGCTCGCCCACGTCGACCGCGCCTGGAGCTACAGCTTCCAAAGCCTCAGCGGCAAGGGCCAGGCGCAAAGCTTCCGCTCCGTGCTCGACCGGCTCCTGAACGGCGAGCGCATCGGCCAAGCCACGGACTCGTTCAACCAACGCTGGGGCGCGCTCTCCAACGAACTCCTCGACCTCACCCGCCGCCACCAGGACGACCCCGCCTCCGTACCCGACAGCGTCCTCACCAATCGTTGGGTAGCCCGCAACGACGCCCGCAATTACCTCATCCTCGGCGACCCCGCCGTGCGCCTGCGCATCGCCGATATGCAAAGCTAGAGAGCAATGAAGTGGCTCAAGATCCGCGCGCGTTGGCTGGATTGTTACGCCCCGATCCCCTCCCTTCTGTTCCTGCTGCCCATCGGTTTGCTTCTGGCCTGGGACACCCTCCGCCTGCTGGACAGCGGCTTTTGGATCGATGAATGCGGCGCCTACTGGCTGGCCCGCCACCTGGGCGACGTCCTTTCGCCACCCTATGATATGTCGAAGACCAGCGCCCTGCACGCCCTGATCCTCAGCCCCTTCGCCTACGCCGAGCCACCCTGGATGGAAACGGTCTTGCGCCTGCCATCGCTTCTGGCGACGCTCGGCTGCGCCGCCATCCTCTACCAACTCGCGGAGCGGCTGCACGGCAGGGGCGCTGGTTGGTTGGCCGCGCTACTCTACACGCTGCTACCTGCCACGCTGGACCACGCCACCGAGGCCCGTCCCTACGCCGTAGCCCAGTTCTGCTTCGCGCTGGCGCTCTGGGCCCTGCATACCGGCCGGTGGGCCATCCATGCCGCCGCCATGGTCGCACTGGTTTACCTCCATCCCTTCTTCGCGCTGGCGTGGCCACTCTGCGCGCTCTCGGTGCGAAGCTATTCCTATCTGCGCACTCTGTCCGCCGCAGCCTTGCTGCTCGTACCCTTGGCTTACCCCCTGCTTTTCCACACCGGCTCCAGCTTACAGACCATTCGCTTTCTCGACCCTCCTTCGTTCCGCCAACTCGGCATCGACCTGGCGCAAGGCCGTCTCGGCTTGCTCCTCATCCCACTGATCTTCTTGGCCGGCCGCCGTCTGAAGCCACTCTGGGTGGCCAGTGCCGTCGCCTGGCCGCTGGTGCTCTTCGTCCTCGCCCGTTCCACCGGCTCCTCGTTCTACATCCACCGCTACCTGGCGCTCTCTACCGTCGCCTTCGCCCTGCTGGCGGCGAACGCCCTATCCACACTGCGTCCCACGTTTCGCTACGCCGCGATGCTGGGGGCGCTCGCGCTGTATCTGTCGCCGGGCAACCCCACGCGCGGCCCGCGCGCAGGCGATCAGAAAGCGCTCGCCGAATGGATGCAATTTGGCGGCGGCGCCGGATCTCCCTGGCTCGCCAGCAGCCAGTTCGTGGAAGGCAGCTTGCCGAATCCCCTGCCGCCTGATCAGCAACTCGCCGGCTGGAGCTTCGCGAACCTCTCCACCTATCCGGTGATGAATCCCGTCTACCCGATGCCCTGGAACTTCCAGAGCTTCGCCCGCCCAGCCCTCGAAAAACAACTCGACGGCCCCTGGCGCAACGAAAGCCGCATCCTAGCCGGACCCATCCGAATCCCACCCCCCGCCTGGCTGATCAAAGTCTTCGCCGTACGCGGCTACCGCCACTCCCCCCGCGGCGACATCCACGAATTTCAGCATTAGGCCTGGGTAAAGCGTTTGCTACGCGCGCGACCCGAACTCTAGATTGGTTTGCTCAGCCGCGGCGCGCGCCTCTCCATCGGTGGGCGAACGGTGCTGGTGGCGTCGCTCGTTGATATCCTCAAGAGTAAACGTGCGGCCAATCGTCCGCGCGATTTGGCGGTGCTCGATGTCCTCGAAAAAACCCTTGAAGCGTCCGGCAAAAAAGCGCGTCACACGAGCCGAAAAGCTCGAAACGATGCGCCAGGGAAGTGAAGCGGACTTGCGGGAGATGATTCGCTTCCGTCGAGCAGCGGACGAACTTTCTTGCGCAAGCGTCTGCCGAACGGCGGCTCCTGCCTGTAGCCACCGCCCACCTGTGCTAAGAGCGCACACCTGACCGCGCTAGAAACGTCCTTAGATACAACAGTTTACGGTTTGGCGACTGAACTGCAACCAAATTCCGCGATGCCGCGTAACATTTATATGCCCTGGCCAATGCGCGTCGTTCTATTGGCCTGCCTTCTGTTCGCCCCCCTCTGGTTCACCCCTATCTGGGCCCAGGACCTCAACGTCAACAGCAAGTACATCGTCGAGACCGTCGAGTTCCGCTATGCCCGCAAGCCCAACGCGATCGCCAAGCCCGCCCCGGAGACCCAACAACTCGCCGACCGCGAAGTAGGCCAGAACTTTCAGCCGGACCGCTTCGATGGGATCGTCCGCCGCCTGAAGGCCGAGTACCGCAGCTACAAGGTGACCCACCGCACCGAGAAGGGCACCAAGCCAGACCACGTCAAGGTGATCTTCGAACTCGAGCGGCGCGGCATTGAACTGAACGCCGAGTCCAACGACTTCAAGTTCATCTACAGCTCCCGGAATAACTTCAGCTTCGGCGCCACGGCCGACTTCAACATCGGCAAGCAAGGCGGGCTGCTGCTGGGCGCGCTCACCGACAATGACCTTACCGTGGAGCGCACGTCCGGCATTCGCGCCGGCTACCGCTACGACGTCCTGAACCGGCACGTCCGCCTCGCCATCGTCGGCGAGAGCTTCCGCGCCCAGTGGGATCCAGCGACGCAGACGGCGTTGCGCTCGCAGCCAGACGTTCCCGGCATTTACCGGCGGCGCCAGTCGGTTGAGCCCACGGTCACCATTCAAGTTCTTCCTTCTCTGCGCCTGAAGGCGGGTGTGAACCTGCAGCGCATCGAGACCCAATTTCCGGCCGCGCGATTCGAGTCCTCTCACGCCTTAATTTCATCTCTGCGCTACGAACAGGGCTGGGATCTTGGAACCACCATGAGAAACCTTGTGGGGGCAGGTTACGATCTGCGCGCGGCCGCCAGTTCGCTGGGTTCGGACTTTGTCTATACCCGGCATGCCTTCGACGTCAACGAAAGCCTGACACTGACCCGCCGTCAGGCCTTGCTGTTGAACTTCGCGGCGGGCACCATCGGCGGCCAGGCGCCGCTCTTTGAGCGCTTTGTGTTAGGCAACACGCAGACGCTGCGCGGCTGGAACCGCTTTGACGTCGCACCGCTCGGGGGCAACCGGATGGCGCATGGATCAGCCGAGTACCGCGTGCGTGGGGTGCGTCTGCTGTATGACCGCGGGGCGGTTTGGACATCCGGGCACGAGGTGAAGGTGCGCCAATCCGCGGGCATCGGCTACATCAAGGAAGGCCTTACCTGCATGCTCGCCTTTCCGCTGCGGGAGGGGCACATCACTCCTATCATTTTACTGGGGTACACCTTCTGAGGAAACTCCTGCTCATCCTCGCCGTGACGTCCACGCTGC
Organism: Bryobacteraceae bacterium; assembly: GCA_019752335.1. Taxonomy (GTDB): domain Bacteria; phylum Acidobacteriota; class Terriglobia; order Bryobacterales; family Bryobacteraceae; genus JALHNI01. The sequence continues at coordinate 12,358 of JAIEMJ010000054.1, read as the reverse complement.
CACTGCAGGGTGACGAGTTGCGTCCGCGCCTGGCCGGCGATGCCCTCAAGGTATCGTCGGCAAATTTGCGTTTGCTCACCGGGCGGCCCCTGGAGAGCCTGAAGAACGGCGCCACGGTGACCTTCGACTTTCAGGTGACCGCGCTCAACGACGCCCGCTATGTGCTGGCGCGCACCGCGGAGCGTTTCGTCTTCTCCTATGACCTTTGGCAGGAACGCTTCAGCGTCGTGCAGTTGACCGCCCGGGACACCCGCCAACCGAGCGCCGCCGCCGCCAACCTGCTGCCCGACGCCGCCGAGCAATGGTGCATGGAACGCCTCGCGCTATCGGCTTCCACCTTGGACCGTACGCGGCCCCTGCGGCTGCGGCTCGAAATCCGCGCCGACGAGCCGCGCCGCGGCCGGCCCGAAGAGCCGCCCGTCAGTCTGGCTACGCTGATCGATCTCTTCAGCCGTCCCGCGCGCCGCGAACAACGGCTGTGGGTGCTGGAGACGTTGCCCTTCCGGCTGGATTCTTTGAAATAGCCGCCTAACGAATTCGCACCACGCGCGTCCAAGCCAGGATGATCTTCGCCCAAATTCGCCAGGCCTTGCGCGGCTTGGCCCGCAACCCCGGATTTACGGTCGCCGCGGTGGTCGCGTTGGGGGCGGGCATCGGCGCGAACACGGCCATGTTCAGTGTCGTGGACGGCGTGCTCCTGCGCCCGCTGCCCTTCGCGCGGCCCGACGAATTGGTGCTGGTCCGCACCACGATGCGTTCGAAGGGCCTGGACAACCTGCCGCACGCGGCGGGTGACTACTTCGACTTTGTCCGGCAAAATCGCGCCTTCGGCACGATGTCGGCTTACCAGAACGCGGGCTTCGGGCTGTCGACGCCGAATGCCGAACCGGAGCGTTATGCGGGCGCCGCCGTGACGGCGGGCTTCTTCCAGGTCTTCGACGCGCAGCCGGCCTTGGGCCGGGCCTTCCGCGACGACGAACTGGCCACAGGCAAGGACGGCGTGGTGGTGATCAGCCATGGGCTGTGGCAGGAGCGCTTTGGCGGGCGTGCGAATATCCTGGGCGAAACGCTGGAGCTCAATGGACGCCCGCGCGAGGTGATCGGCGTCGCGCCTGCGGGCTTCGCGTATCCCGAAGTCGCGCGCCTGTGGGTACCGGCGGTGCTCGAAGGCCATAACCAAACCCGGCGCGACCTCCACAACCTGAACGCCGTAGCGCGCTTGAAGCCCGGCACTTCGGTGACGGCCGCGCAGGCGGATCTGCAGGGGATCGCCTCGCAACTGGCCCGCGCCTATCCGGAATTCGACGGCGAAAAGAGCGTTGCGGTGCGGCCGATGCTCGAAGCAGCCGTCGGCAGCGTCCGGCCAGCGCTGATGGTATTGCTGGCGGCGGTGGGCTTCGTGCTCGCAATTGCTTGTGCCAATGTGGCGAACTTACTGCTGGCGCGGGGCGCGTCGCGCAAACAGGAGATGGCGATTCGCACGGCGCTGGGCGCGCCGCGACTCGCGCTGATCCGGCAGTTACTCCTCGAAAGCCTGGTGCTGGCTTCGGCGGGCGGCGTACTCGGCCTGGGCATCGCCTACGGGCTCTTCCGCGCGCTGAAGTGGCTCGCGCCAGCCGGGTTACCGCGCTTGGACGCGATTGCGCTCGACGGGCGCACGCTGGCCTTTACGCTGTTGGCCGCGCTCGTCACCGGGCTGCTCTTCGGCCTGGTGCCGGCCATCCGGCTTTCCGCCGTCGACTTACATTCGGCGTTGAAAGAGCGTCTTAACGCCGGCACGGCGAAGGGCCGCCTGCGGCAGGCCTTAGTCGTCGCGCAGATTGCCTTTGCCCTGGTGTTACTCGCGGGCGCCGGCCTGTTGATGCGCAGTTTTTACGAGTTACGCAATATTGACCTGGGTTTCCAGCCCGAGCAGTTACTTACTCTGCGCATGAACTTACTGCCGAGTAAGTACAACGGCCACGACGATCTGCAGATTCAATTCGTCAAGAGCATGCAGGAGAAAGTGGGGCAACTGCCAGGCGTGAAAAGCGTCGGCCTGGCGACGGACCTGCCGTTACTGGGGTCGCCGCGCTACATCATGCGCTTCGAAGGGCGTCCGACGCCCACGGTAGCCACAGCGCCGGTGGCCGCCTTTGCCACCGTAACCCCGGCCTACTTCGCGGCGATGGGCACACGCCTGAAGCAGGGCCGCTTTCTGGATGAACAGGACAACGCGGGCAAGCCGATGGTTTGCATCATCAACGAGACCTTGGCGAAGCAGCATTTTGGCAGCGAGAGTCCGCTGGGCAAGCGGCTGGAGATTGGCTTCTCCGATCCGCCGAACTGGCGGCAGATTGTCGGCGTGATTGAAGACCTGCGCAACGACGACGTGGCCAAGGCCGCGTTGCCGCAGGTCTACGGCGCCTATTACCAGGGGCCCGGCATCCTGCCCGGCGCCGCGCCCATCAGCATCGCCGTGCGCACTAACGGCGACCCCGCCGCGCTGGCCACTTCCGTTCGCCGCGCCATCATGGCGGTGGACGCGGGCCAACCGATTTATGCGATCCAGACCATGTCCACCGTGGTGGCGAATAACCTCTCGCAGAAGCGTTTCGCCTTGCTCCTGATGGGCCTCTTCGCGGTGATCGCGCTGTTACTCGCGGCCATCGGACTCGCGGGCGTCATCTCCTACATGGTGGCCCAGCGGACCAAGGAGATCGGCATCCGCATGGCGCTGGGCGCGAAGCCTGGGCAGGTGCTATGGATGGTGGAGAGCGAGGCGATGCGCATGGCGCTGGCCGGCGGAGTGCTAGGCATTCTGGGCGCGCTGGGCTTGGGCCAATCGTTGAGCACGATGCTGTACGGCGTCAGTCCGCGCGATCCACTCACGCTCGGCCTGGTCGCCGCGACGCTGGTGTTGATTGCCTTGCTCGCCGCTTTCATTCCGGCCTATCGCGCCACGCGCATTAGTCCGGTGGTGGCCCTGCGCGAGGAGTAGTATCATCGCCCTGTGCCTCTCTCTCGCCGCGTCTTTCTCGCGACTCCTCTGCTGGCCCTGGAGCCTATGGCGCCAGCGGAGAAGTTACTCCATGATGCCGTCGCCTCCGGCAAGCTACGCGCGGCCGTGCTGCGCGTGGAGCAAGGAAGCTCAGTTTATGAGAAGAGCTTCGGCGCCGCCCAGACGAGCACGCCCTTCCTGATCGCCTCCATTTCGAAGCCGATGACGGCCGCCGCCTTGATGACGCTGGTCGACAGCGGCAAGCTGAAGCTGGATGCGCCCGCCAGCGAACACTTACCCGGCCTGGATCCGCGCATCACGCTCAGGCACTTACTCAGCCATAGCTCCGGCCTGCCCGACATGCTGCCCAATAACGTCGCCTTACGCCAGCGCCACGCGCCCTTAAGCGACTTCGCGAAGGAGGCACTCACCACGCCTTTGCTCTTCGCGCCAGGTACCAAAGTCAGCTACCAAAGCATGGGCATCCTACTCGCCGCGACGATGGCGGAGCGTGTAAGCCAGTTACCCTTTCCACAATTTCTCGAGCGGCGGATATTCCGGCCCCTCGGCATGAAGGAGAGCGTGCTCGGTTTACGGCCAGGCCTGAAGATCGCCGACACCGCCCAGTGCCAGGTGGAATACGCAGAGCCGAAAGGCGTAACCAACTGGGACTGGAACAGCGAGTATTGGCGCAACCTAGGCGCGCCCTGGGGCGGCGTGCATTCGACAGCGGCGGATATCAGTAAGTTCCTCGACGATTTCCTGCAGACGCGCAGCAAGATCCTCACCTCGCCAAGCACGAAGGCAATGATCACGAATCAGCACCAGGGCAACAAACCTTATGGCATCGGATGGGCGATTTACCCCCAAAGGTTTGGACACGGGGGCTCCACGGGGACGCTCTGCTGGGCGAACCCCACCACCCGGACGAAGTTCGTCTTGCTCACCACTCTGCCCGCCAGCGTGTCGCAGAAGAGCATTCTGGATCCGGTCTCGGAGATGATGCGCTAGATGCCGGTGGCGCAAGCGATGTTGCTCGCCCTCGCCGCGGGCGCTTGCTTCGGCTACTTCCTGCCAGAGTGGGCCCGCGAGTTGGCGTTCGTGAGCAACGTCTTTCTCCAGTTGATCAAGTCGATCATCGCGCCGGTGCTCTTCGCGGTGCTGGTCCGTGCGTTAGCGACCGGTGGCACGTTCGCCGAGTTGGGGCGCGTCGGCTGGCGGGCCATCGTCTACTTCGAGCTCTCCTCGTCCCTGGCGCTCCTCATCGGGTGGTTCGCGGTGCTGTGGGCGCAACCCGGCGTGGGGATTCAGCTGCCCGCTTCCACCGATTCCGCTAAAGCCTTAACGATTGATCGGCTGATTGAGGGCATCTTCCCCACCAGCATCATGGACGCGATGGCGCGCGGCGACGTCCTGCAGATCGTTGTCTTCTCGATCCTCTTCGGCTTGGCCTGCCGCGCCGCCGGGGAACGGGCGCGCGCCATGGTCAACTTCGCGGACGCCCTGGCGGCGATTGCCTTCCGCTACACCAACTACGTGATGTACGCCGCGCCAGCGGGTGTTTTCGCGGCGATGGCCCTCACCGTCGCCAACAGCGGCGGCGCAGCCTTAGCCGGCCTGGCGCGCTTCGTCGCCCTGGCTTGGGCCGCGCAGGTGGTGTTTCTGGTGTTGGTGCTGGGGGGGGCGCTGGTGCTGGCCGGCGTACCGCTACGGCGCTTCGCGCACTATGCGCGGGAGCCCTTCCTGGTGGCCTTCGCGACCACGTCGAGCGCGGCGGCCTTACCGCGCACGCTCGAAAAGATGGCCGAGTACGGGATACCGGAACGCGTCCTGGGCATCGTCGCGCCACTCAGCCTGTCGTTCAATCTCAGCGGCAGTTGCGTCCACTTAGCGATGTGTACCTTGTTCATCGCGCAGGCGGCGGGCCGGCAGATGAGTTGGACCGAGCAGGCCGTGATCCTACTCACGCTGAAATTAACCAGCAAGGGCGTAGCGGGAATTCCGCGTGCCAACTTCGTCATCCTCAGCGGACTCTTCGCCACCTTCGGACTACCCGTCTCCGGACTCACCATGTTACTCGGCGTAGATGCCCTAATCGATATGGTCCGCACGAGCGTGAATGTGGTGGGCCACTGCGTGGCCTGTCCGGTAATTGCGCGTTGGGCCGGTTACGGCACGACACAAGAGAAGCTGGACGCGACGTTGGCATCGCCCGACCCGTTATAGCGCGCCACCTGCGGATAGACGCACAGCGGCCGCGTGAGGGGCACGGGCGTCGCGCCGCCGGTGACTCCCTTGCCGACCAATTGATTCGGCGCTTTGCCCAGTTCCACCCATTGCTCCAGCGCGGTAAGCACGTCGTTTTCCGCCGGCCCCGCCACCGGCGAACCCTGGCCAAAGCTATTGGGCCCGATACCGCCGGCGCAATGGCCCATGCCGGGCACCATAAAGAGGCGGTAGAAATTCTGTAAGTCCGGCGCGCCGGTGGCGCGTGGATCCGGATAACGCTTCATAAAGGTATTCACGCGCTCGTAATAGTCAATCGAACTGAAGGCCGAAATCGCCGCGTCGCCCCAGCCGTGAAATTGAATCAACTTACCGCCGTGGGCGCGGAAGGTGCGCAAGTCCGGGCTGCCGGAATTCAGATGCACCCCCGCCTTCTGAAAGCCGTACTCCACATCGGTATCGAACTCGAGGGAATTGATATCCCACTTCGGATCCTCAAAGACGGCGTGGCCATAGTAAGAAGTACCGAAGCCATAGAGCAACGCCCGCTGCGGCGGATTGGTGATCGTCCAAGTGGACCAGCCACCCGGCACGGCCTCCGTGCCGGGTACATTCCCGGGATAAATCTGCCGGCCGGTGCGCGGATTGCGCGGACCCTGATAAATCTTCCGCAGCGCCGTCACTTGCGGCGCGGTCAGGCAATCGGCGGTATCTTCGGCGGCGCAAGTAAGTACGGCGGGGTCGAACTTACACTGCCGTGGATCCTCCAGCAAACCGTCAGTGACGCCATCTAACTTGTCGCAGGCGGCGACGACGGCCTTCTGAATGGCGGGCAGCTTACTCGGCGGGATGGCGCTTTTGGGATCCTTGAGCAGCGCTTGCGCGTTCCAGACAGCGGCCGTCAGGAGGTAAGACCAGTCGTTGGCCGGGGCGCCGGCGATAATCCCGTCGAAGTCTTCCGGGTAGCGTTGCGCCTGCATCAACGCCTCGCGACCACCGTCGGAGCAGCCGACGAAGTAACTGCGGCTGGCGGGCTTCTCATAAAAGGCGCGGATCATGGCTTTGGCGTGGGTGCTGGTCACCTTCAGAGAACGATAGCCGAAATCGATGAGCTTTTCCGGATGTCCGATGGCCCACAAGGCGCCAGGAATCTTGCTCTCATGGCCATTGTCGGTGCCAGCGGCGGCATAGCCACGCGCAACGGCAGCGGCGATCAGGCCCGTGGGAATGGAACCAGCCCAACCGCCATTGCCCACCTGCTGATACTTGCCATTCCAGCCCTCAAGCGGCAGCCAAACCTCGAAGCGAATCTCGGAGTCGGCGGTGGGCCGCGCGGTGGCCTTCACCGCGCAGTGCGCGGGGATCTTCGCGGCGGGCACCACCTGCGCCGAGGTAATCGTCAGTTGGTCAAGCTTCAGTTGGCCCACGCGGTCACAGGGTGATTGCGCCCACGCCACCCCGGCCAGGAACGTCCAAACGAAGCGGCGAGTAATTGATTCTATTGAGTTTTGGGGCATGATCGGATCAAACCAGAGTATTCAGGGTGGCCCAGGCCACGTAGCAAAGAGCCGGCAATTCGAGGAAGATAAAGAATCGCACGAAAGCGCGGCCCATGAACTCGAAGCGCAGGAAAAGCGCGGCGATCACGCCGAGCAAGACCAGGTACGGATTGAGGATTTCGAACGTCTGGACGTGCGCAGCGGCAAAGCCCCAAAAGATCAGTGGCCAGTTCGATTCCGGCTTGCCCGTGAAGCGAAAGACGATAATCCAGAAGGCCATGGCCAGCAAGGCAATCGTGGCGACGTAGAACATAGGTTCCTCAGAACGCCCACAGCAGACTCACAAAGCCCGTATTCGCCCGGTAATTCTGCTGCGTAAAGAAGCGCTCTTGATAAGTGTAGTACTGATAGCCGAAGTTCGCGCGGACCTTGGGATGGAAGTGCCACGAAATGCGCGCCTGCGGCGACGTGAACGACAGCGGAAAGGTCTGTGCTTGCAGGAAGCCGGGAATGCCGGTGAGCGACGAGCCCGTAACTGTGTTGCGGCCGTCGCCGAGGTCCTGGTTGCGCGAGTAGCCCGCGCTGACATCGACTTTCTTCGCCACCATCAGGCGGCCCAGGAAGTGGACGGCGTGGATGTTACTCACGTAGCGCGAGCGGTCGTTGGTGACGGAGGCGCCGTTGGCGAAATACGCCAGGCCGGTGAGCGTGTCCAGGTGAATCTTCGCGTAGCCGGCGTCGAGCGAGAAGCGCTCCACCGGCGTCCACGTGGCGTTGGCGCCATAGTTGCGGCCCTTCGAGCTATGGCTCCACAACGACGCCGAGTTGAAATTATAACGATTGCGCGCCTGCGCGCTGATCATCAGCGACTTGTGCTTCCACTGCACGCGGGCGCCGAGCGAATGGAAATTGCGTTCACTGAGGCCATAAATCGGACGGTCCGCGCGGCCAAGTTCGCCATCCAGATTGATCTGCAGGGGCTTGATGGGCTGAAAGCGGATACCGGCCAAGCCAGTATGCAGGCGATTCGTCTGCTCGGCCGCCACTTGGTCCTTAAAGAATTCGTCGCTAAGTTGTTCCACGGAACGGATGGTGCGTTCGGTGAATTGATAGCCACCGAAGAGGCCCAGGCGCTTGGTTACCCGGTAATTCACGTCGGTGGTGCTGGTGAAGGCACGGACGCCCAGGAAATTGAAATTGAAGTTGGATAACTGTAGCGTCGAGTTATTGAACTCGCGATAGGAGGCGTCGCCTTCCATTTTTGTATTGTGAAACGCGAGATGCTGCGAGATACTCAGACGCTCCGTCGGGAAGATGCTTCCGGTAACATTGGCGGCCAGCACCGGACGGCGGCCCGTGCCGAAGAGTAAGTACTGCCGGTTCTGTAGCGCACCGAAGCGCGCCGTGCCAATGGCGCTTTCGTCGAGAATAAAATTGCGCCGTCCCTCGACATAGCTAAAGCGGCCGTTCAGCGCCCACCAGCGTTTTCCTTCGGTGAATAAGTTGGCCCGCCAACTGGGATTCTGGCCGCGCCAGGGTTCGGCGCGATTGAAGCTATTCAGGCGGGTGGAGTTATTCGGGTCATTCCCGGCGGAAGGCCCGGTGAGAAACTCGCGCGGATCATCCTTAAACCACTCCCAGCCGCGCTGCCAGAGAAACTTAAGTGCGGTGACCTTTACTTCGCCGCCCACGCGGAATTCGTTCTGCTGCCGGCGCAGGTCAGAGAAGTAAGCAAAGTCGTTGCCGCGGGAATCGAATAACTGCACCGTGGAGAGCCCCGCGCCGGACTGGCTATTGCGTCCGTAGCCGACAAAGAATTGGAAATTCCCGCCCGGCAACAAGGTAAGGGTTTGGTCCTGCCATTGGCGGCGCGTGTTGAGTAAGTGCTGTCCGTTCGAAATCGTCAGCGCGGGATTGAAATAGTCGTTGGTGCGCCAAATCAGGTCGTAACGGTAGAGCTTGTTTTTCTGAACGCGCAAAATTGCTGACTGGTAGGGATCGTTGCCGAGCCCTTGCGTATTGAGCAGGATTTCGTCAAACAGACGCCCCTTGCCTTCGCGCGAGTTGATGGTGAGTCCGCTCGAAAGTAAACGCATCCCGCGCCGGTAATTCACGTCCGAGCGGTATTTGCCCAAGTTGCCGTCGACATCGAAAAAGCGAAAGCCGGTCTCGAAGTTCTGCAGGATGTTGTAGCCTTCGTAATTCAACCCGCGCGGCGGACCCACCGCTTCGTTCGTGGGGGCGACCGTGGGTTGCCCCCAGACCAGCGTGCTACCGAGAATGACAAGTAAGATTCTCCGCATGGCTTATCTCCGGAACAGACGGTCGCCGTTCGAACCGTGGATCTTGACATGGCAGGTCGTGCAGTTCTGATAGCGCGGATCGGCCATGTTGTGCGACGGCGACTGGACGGCAATGCCGTCGCCCTGCCGTCCGAAGTTCCCCGCGCCGTTGTGGCATTCGAGGCACAGAGTAAACGTTACCGGGCGCTTCAGCAAGCGCGCGTTCATGGAGCCATGCGGACTGTGGCAGGTCTCGCAGCCGTCAATCCGGACGCCTGCGTGTTCAAAGACAAAGGGTCCGCGTTTCTCCACGTGGCATTTCAGGCAAGCCTCTTCGTTGCCTTGCGCCTGCGCCACCAACCGGGGCCGCTGTCCCATGCGCCAGGTCGGCGCGTCCGTGCCATGGGGATTGTGACAATCGGAGCATTGCATCACGCCTTCGTTCACCCGGTGCTTGAAGGGCATCGAGAACTGCGCGCGCACGGGTGCGTGGCAACTGCCACACAGGTCAATCTGCTTCTTGGCGAGCAGAAACTTCGGCGTGGCGGGCTTGTGAATGCTGTGGCAACTTGCGCAGACCACGTCGGCCTGCGTGTGCTCGGAGCGGCGGATGTTGGAGCGCGCCATGGACTTCGAGTGGCAGGTGAGGCAACGGTCCAGCGTCTGCCGCGCGGTCTTCTGCGAGAAGGCGAAGATCTTCGTCTTGTCCCCGCGGCCTTCGATATGGGCTTGCCCGGGTCCGTGGCAGCCCTCGCAACTCGCCACCTGGCCTTGGTAGTGCGCGTTGCGGAAGAAGTCGCGGTTGACGTCAGGATGGCAAGTGCGGCAAGCGTTCGCTCCGACGAAACCCTTGGCGTCCGCGGTGACCCCTTTCGGCAACTGGCCCCACAACGGGGGCAAGGCAAAGAGCGTCCAGATTAGTGAAATACGAACTAACCGATGAAGCACAGTAATCCGAGTATATCCCCGCGTGGTACCCGAAGTCTTGCCAGGCCGCCATCGGAGGCAGGCCACCGTAGGAACATTGATATTCTTAAGGTTATGAGACGACAATTATCCGTAATCTTCCTAATCTTCTTGGCTGCGTCCGCCCTGTTCGGGCAAACCGAATATCGGTTCTCGGATGGCGGCCACCGCACCACACTTCGTCTCGCTGAAGACGAAATTTTCAGCCAGGGCAACCGCGTTGCCACCGCCAACTCCACCAAATGGGGCAGCGGCCGCGTGATCACGAACGAATTCCCCCGGCGGTTCGCGCGTGGCTTCTGGGCCCAGGACCGTAATGCCCTGGCCCCCGTCTTCTATGCCACCGAAGAGCTCCCTTCCCACCCCAAAGCCGTGGCCAAATTCAACGCTCTCCCCGCCGCGGAACGCGAGCGCCGCCGCGCCGCCGCCCGCCGCGTGATGACGGCCAAACTTCTTGTCCGCATCGACGCCTCGCAAACCGATTCCCTCAGCGCCACCCAGCCCACCGCCTTCGCCGAATCCATGCTTCCCGGCTGGATGCTGGTCTCCTACCCCGATGCTTTCCTGGCCTTGGATGCCGCTGACTGGCTCACTCAACGTGGCGGCTTTGAGTTCACCCCCGTCTTCTCCCGCGTCAACTACAAGCGGCAGGTTCTCCAAAGGGCGGTGAACGACATTCTCTATCCCCGGCAGTGGCACCTGCAGAGCACGGCCTTCAATCTCACCATGCGCAACACCTGGGACATCGTCACCGGCAAGGACATCAACATGGTGATTGTGGACGACGGCCTCGACATCAACCACGAAGATATCTCCGCCAACGCCTACGCCCTGGGCCAGGGTCTGCATGCCAACTTCAACGACGGCGATCCCAATGATCCGTCGCCCGTGGATTTCTCCGAGGATACGCATGGCACCCAATGCGCCGGCTTAGCGGCCGCGGTCGGCTTCAACAATCTGGGCGTGGTTGGCGTGGCCCCCGAAGTCGGCCTGATGGGGATCCGCCTCATTGCGGGCAATGCCACCGAAGAGCAGAACGGCATTGCTCTCGCCTGGCAGCCCAAAGACCTACTTAGCCATGTTTCCAGCAACAGTTGGGGTCCGCTGGACACCGGCAAGGACTCCGGCCGCATCAGCGCCCTCCAACTGGCGGGCATCTCCAAAGCCGCGCGCGAGAACCGCGAAAACCGCGGCACGGTGATCGTCATCTCAGCCGGCAACGGCCGCGAGGAAGGCGACGATCAGAGCTACGACGCCTTCTCCAGCACGCGCTTCGGCATCGCCGTCGGCGCGGTGAATCGCGAAGGCAAGCAGAGTTCGTACTCAGAGAGCGGCATGGGCGTCGCGATCTCGGCGTTCGGCGGCGAAACGGCCCCTCCCGCCATGATGTGGACCACCTACACCACCGGCCAGCGGCCCAGTGCCGCGACCAGCGTCTCACCCGTGAACTACAGCGACGCCATGAACGGCACCTCCGCCGCCGCCCCGCAGATCTCTGGCGTAGCGGCGCTCATGCTCCAGCGCAACCCCCGCCTCGGCTACCGCGACGTCAAGGAGATCCTTATGCGCACCGCAAACCGTGAGGGCCTGGAAGGTAGGGATCCCTTTGTCACCAACGGTGGCGGCTTCACCCTCAGCCACTCCTTCGGCGCCGGCCTGGTCAATGTCGCCGGCGCCGTCTCCCAGGCAGCTAGCTGGACCAACCTCGGCGAACTCCTCACCGTGGTGAAGGAAGACAACGTCCCCGCCGCGCTTCCTGACGACGGCCGGCGTGGTCTGGTGGCGGAGTTTGACTTCTCCGACGTGCAAGCCTTGCGGGTGGAACACGTCGAGATCACGTTCAACATCAAGCACCCCCTCCGCGGCGAACTCTCGTTCCAGATCGAATCTCCCTCCGGCATGAAGAGCATCGCCCGGGCTCGCCCGGACGACGACAACGCCGATTTCATCGACTACCTGATGACCTCGGTGATGCACTGGGGCGAGAACTCCTCCGGCAAGTGGAAGGTCTCCGTCCTGGACGAAGTCCCCGGCGACGCCGGCCGCTGGGATGGGGTCCGCGTGCGGATTTACGGCACGCGCCGTTAAACCAAGCCCGCAACGAGCAAAAGCCCCGCCACGGCGGGGCTTTGGTTTTTCTGGATTTGCCAGGTAGCGCGGGCAGTTGCCCAGGCCTTGAGGCGGTACACCTCGTGGGCGTTGCCCTAGGTGAGTTGCCGGAAGGCGGCAGGGGAAACGGTGTTCTGTAACAAAGTGAGCGTCTCTCTCGCGACGCATTTGCGGGCCAAGCGGCTGGCGCCGGGGTTGCCTTGTTGCGAGACTCCGCCACCGCGGCCGTCGGTGCAACTGCAGTCGCTGCCGTAGATCAGCTTGGACTGGTGGCGCTTGAGGAAGCCGGGGGTGAA
>JAIEMJ010000025.1 GCA_019752335.1 Bryobacteraceae bacterium | reverse complement strand
ACCGCTTTGCGCGAGTTTTTCGTGGCGTCATTGGGTCGGGCCAGGGGGCCCGACCTACCGGTGTGACGGATGAAAAACGTGCGAGAACTTTGGCTCGCGAAACTCACTTATCGGTATGAGAGCTGAACGTAATTTCCGGCCGGAGCACCTCTATGGCGTGGCGCAGCGGGGACATCAAGGGAAGTGGGTCTACCGGGACGACGATGATTTCCGGAAGGCCCGGAGCTTATGCGCCGCGATGCGCGGAGGTATGCGGCGCGCATTCATGGGTACTGCCTATAAGTGGTCCAGCGCGGCGGCGCTGGTATTTCGAGAACATGCGCCGGAAAAACGATAGCGGCTTGTTGTGCCCGGAGCGTTGGCAGCATCTGTTTGCCTGGCCCGCATTCATCGCCGAGGACTGGCAAACGTTCGTGGATGGGCCAATTCAGGCGCACGAACGGAACGAGACGGCGACGGCGCTTTGGTGTGGGCCGTATAACCGGGTTCGCGGGTGGCGGCGTCCGGAGGTAGCCCAGTCGGCGGGGAGCCGGGCGGGGTAGTTTGTGGGTAACTGGTGAGGGTTCACCCCTACCCACTCTCGCTCCGTCGCCTACCGCTCAAGCTCTACTAAGTCGCCCAGAAAATCCCTCCCGCCGTCGCGGCCGTCCGGCCGAATGCCCCCGCTTGCGCCGTCGCTTTTACCCTTTTGCGGGTGGGTCGTTTTTTGATGAAATGACCGGCACCAAGACTAGGGTTCTTTTTTGGTGCCGGTCACGAAGTCTCGTTACGAAGTCTCGTTTTCCGGTCACGAAGTCTCGTTCCACGAACTTTCCGTGCCGGTCACGAACTTTCCCCCGGTCACGAACTTTAGCCCCGGTCGTACAACCTGCGTACAACCTTCATCCAATTAGTCTTATCGCTCGCGAGGGCGGAGCGGTTCCGAGACGTATTCCAGCAGATCGAGCCGAAACACATTCCCGGGCCCAATCGCAATCGCAGGAAGGTCGATATCCGACTTGCGATGGACGAAGATGTGATACAGGACCGATACAGTCTGGCCCGCACACGCCCTCGTGTAAGTGCTCCCCGCAATGGACTCCGAAATCCATCGTTTTAGTCCAAACGAACCGGCGCTTAGCGTAATGCCCTCAGGCCGCGCATCTTTCGAGATCGTGAATCGAGCAAAGACCTTAAGAGAACCACTTCTCTCCTCCACCCAATGATATGGAATCGCCCCGCCGGCCGAAGACGGCAAGACGAACTTCTCAGAACAGGAAAACACCGAAGCGCCCTGGCATACCACAAGTGACAAAAGAAAGATCGCTACTGTTCGAAGACGTATCGTCATAAGTCAATTAGCCGCCTTCATTATTGTCTTTTCACATTTTTCAAATAGTTGATCGTTATTATATCTCTGGCCCTGACCGTCAGCCGCACCATCCGCCCCGATCCCGGCAGCACGAAATTCGTGACCTAACTCGTGTAAGAGAACCACTAGCCGATATCGGTCACTTGCGGCACGCAACCCATCAGATATCGCTGAGTAACTAGAACTCAACGTAGCATTGGCACTTCCATCAAAGAACGCCCCAGTGCGATTAATCAGAATATTAGCAAACTGGCCGCCCACGTTGATGGAGTTAGGCGCCCGCTGCGCAACGATGCCGTTCGTTGTTCCGATCGCCGTATTAGCAGCATAAGAAAAGATTGCGGAAAGCGTTGCCGACGCGTTTCCAGGTGATCCTCTTCCCTTTGACAACCATTCCAGACACTTAGAATCATCGCCAAGCAGATCAAATAGCTGCTTAAATGAGCGATCAACAACGCTATCTGAGCCCGCCATTCGAACATCACTCCAAGTAACTGCTCCGACAATCGCTGCCCCACCAGGTCTGATTGCGCTTCCGGCGTCAGTCCCTGGACCGATTGGCCCTACAAGTAGTCCGTAGGTATTGCAAATCAAAGGGTCCAAAATCGTCACGCCGCCAATGACACAGCCGGCGATATTATTTTCAACGGAGTCATCATCAGGGTGTAAGCCTTTCGAATCCGTTCGATTCACAGGATCAGCTTCTGTGTAGTTGTAGAGATTCAAGGAGCTTGGAGCGCTAACGCGTGGCGGCCGCTGCAAGGGGTCCGTGGTCATAAACCTTCCGACACCGGCCGCATAGAACCGTTGCTGCGCATAATCCAGACCCGTCGAATCCCGGTAGTAAGTGGCAAACGAATCCGCATTCGACACCGACCCCGACTTCGCCTCGCCATACGGATAGTAACTGCCCACCGACCCCAGCCGGTCCTGCGTCGTCAACCGCCGGCCGCCGAAGTATTCGTCTGTCTGGATCTTCTGGAAGACGAAAGTATGTACCGGCGTGCCGCCGTTCGTATCGATCAGCTTCGCGACGGAATACCGCCCGACCCGCTCACCGTTGGCGCCCCAGAAGGTGTATTCGTCGTTCTTCCAGATGCGCTTGTTGCCAGGGTCGTAGCTGTAAGTGTCCGAAGCTACGGTCTTCAGGCGGTTGAAAACGTCGTAAGTCATCGCGCCTTGTTGGGGCGTCGAGATCGTGTTACCGTTGGCATCGTAGGTGTGGCTCTGGATGCGGTTGGTGGCCGGGTCGGTGAGGGTGACCATGGTCGGGACGGAGCCCTTGACGGCGGTCTGGTTCAGTCTGTTCCCCCAGCCATCGTACAGCCAGCCCATCCCCCACCCGCCCGCGCCGGCGGTGGCGGCTTGGGACAAACGCCCTAACGAATCGTAAGTATAATTTACCGTTTCCGAGCCGGTGGTCTGCGACACAATCTTGCCGTCGTTCGCCGTCTGCGAGTAGTTATACGCAATCGATGTGCCGTCGAACATCGCCATCGACGTCAAGCGCTGGAACGAGTCGTAGACGCGAGTTTCGGTTTGGCTGCCGCCGGATATCTGCTTTCGCATTTGCGTGAGCGCTCCAAAGACATTGTACGTCACCTGGTCCACGAGCGAAAGGCCGTCGCGGGTTTCGCCAGTAGGACGCCCCTGGCTGTCGTAGGTATACTGATAGACCGCGCCAGGGACCGGCACTACTTGCGGCCCGGACTGCGCATAAGTGGTCGGGTAAGTTACCTTATTCAGCGTGAAGCTTTGAAACTGATTCGGAAACTGCCCCGCGGTGTAGTCGTAGGCGATGGACATTTGCGCGGTGCGTTCCTCGTACGAAATGTCAGCGAACTTACGGGTGAGCTTCAGGGTTTTGCTCGTGATGCGGCCGCCGTTGGTGTACGTATACTCTTCGCGATGGAGGCCCTTGGCGCAGATCGGACTATTGCTGAAGTCGAGATCCTTGCTGCCCCACTGCGTGGCGCTGAGGCGGCCGTAGGTGCTCTGGGTCAGGTCATAGAAGTATTCGACGACGTCGCAGGTGACGGCGGTGCCGCCCGAGTCCTTCGGGGTCATCTTCGTGACGCGGTTATTCGCGTCGTAGAGATACTCAATGCGCTGACCCTTAGCGTCCTGCTTGTAATTGAGGGTGCCCGAGAAGTTATAGTTATAGGTCGTCGTGCCGTTCTCCGGATTCGTCGCGGAGGTCATCCAGCCGGTGGTGAGGTCGTAGACGAAGGTGCGCGTCTGCGTGTAAGTGCCGCCGACCTGGTCCGGGCGCGGCATCTGCACCTGCGTTAGCTGGTCGCGGATATTGTAGGTATAGTAAGTCTGGTAATCGGCACCGCCAGCCGGGTTCGGCTCGGTAACTTGGACTAAGTTGCCCAGCTCATTCTGTAAGTAGCGCTTCCAACGTCCGGCCGGATCGGTGACGGTGACTTTGTTGCCGGCGTAGGCGTAAGTGGTGGTGCCCGCGCTGCCGGTGCCGCTGGTGTGGGGCTGGATCACTTGCAGCGTGCGGCCCAGGCCATCGTAGACGTAGGTGGTCCACAGCACCGTGCCGCCCGGCGCGTAGGGCATAGATTGGCGCTTGAGTTTCCCGGCGGGCGAGCAGGCACACGAGTCATACTCGGTGTCGGTGATGGACTTCACCGTGGAAGTCGCCGGATCCAGTACTTCGGTCTTGATCGGGCGGCCGAGGCCGTCCATCGTCGTGCGGACGCGGCTGATGGTATTCCACGTCACCGACTGGTTCACGTCATCCTGATACGAGATATAAGTATCCAGCGGTTCGCCGTTGGTCTGCGAAAGTAAGTGTGGGGTCGACCTTACGGAATTGCGCTTGCGCAAAGAGTAGGTCCGTTAGAGCAACGAAAGGCAGTAACGCGTAGTTATTCGCTCCGTGCCTTGATTATGCCAGATACGATGTTATTGGCAAGTGAATTCGCGCTTCAAAAGTGTAAAGTCTTCGCGGACGCGAGATGTGGTGGATGCGGATGCTCGAACATATCGCTTCTGCTCACTCATCGCTGAACGCTCTTGAATTGGCGTTTTTCGGCCGGGCTCCGAATCGTCGATGTCCGAGCTACCATTTCGCCAATGCCGACAGCGGCACGGGCGAGAGGGGAGTCCGGAGGGTTCCGGCGGGCCAGCCGAAGAGAAACTCGTTCGCGGTACCGCACACGCGGCCTTGGCAGGCGCCCATGCCGCAGCGGCTTTGTAACTTGGCGTCACGCTCATCGCTGGCCTTCTGTAACTCCGCGTAGGTGACGTCCTCACAGCGGCAGACGATCGTCTCGGGCGCCGCTAAGTAACGCAGTTCTCGCCGAGGAACAAAGCTACGCGCCAGCAGACGGCGGAATCCCAGTAATGACTTACGCTCCAGCAACCAGCGTGCCGACTTCGTCTTTTGCCCTGACGCGACATAGCCGGCCAGTTGGCCTTCCACCAGCGCCAAATCCTCACCGCCGATCCCGTTGATCTCACCCGCCGCTAACACGTCTTCGCGCGACGTCTGGCAGTATTCGTCCACCGCGACGGCTCCCTTGCGGATCTCGCAGCCCAATAAAGTCGCCAATTCCAGGTTCGGCACCAGCCCGAAGCCGCAGGCCAGATAATCGCAGGCTACCGGATCGCCGTGATTTAACTCGACGCTCCCCGGCAACGCCCGGGTCACCCACGTTCCGCGCCGGTAAGGAACGCGACGTAGATCCCAGAATAGATGTCCGGCCTCTTGCAACTTACTCACGCCCAACCCCAGGCCGAACAAGAGTAGGTGTAAGTTGCTGGCCTGCTCCGCCACCAGCGGGACGATGGCGCCGTGCGACTGCAAATAAGCCGCCACGGCGAGTAACAGGGGTCCCGTGCCGGCCACGACAATGCGCTTGCCCGCAATCGGCAAGCCGCCCTTCGCCAGCGCCTGCAAGCCTCCAACGCCTAGCACATGCGGCTGCGTCCAACCAGGAAACGGCAGGAAGCGTTCCCGCGCGCCGGTGGCCAGAATCAGCTTGGCGTAGGCGAGTTCCTGCGCTTCCCCGCCCCGCAGCACCCGCAGCCGATGGGTGCCCGCTGTGCCGTAGATCGCGGCGCCGGCGAGAAACTCGGCGCCCGAGGCGCGCATGCGCGTCGTCCAACGATTGGACTGCAAGCGCCAGATCTGTCCGCCGGGCGCGGGGTTGTCATCCAGAATAGCCACGCGGGCGCCGCTCTCGGCCGCGGCCACGGCCGCGGCCAAGCCCGCGGGGCCTGCGCCGGCGATGACAATATCGAAAGTCAGCTCGCTTTCTCCGCAGTAACTTTCTCCGCAATGGTCTTCGCCTGGAGGAATTGGAGTAAGTAGTCCGGGCCGCCGGCTTTCGAGTCAGTTCCCGACATATTAAACCCGCCGAACGGATGCGCGCCCACCATCGCGCCGGTACACTTCCGATTCAGATATAAGTTACCGACGAAAAACTCGTTGCGCGCTCGCTCCAGGTGAGCTGGCGTTTGGCTGTAGATCGCGCCCGTCAGTCCGTAGTCGGAATCATTGGCCAGCGCCAAGGCGTGGTCAAAATCACGCGCCCTGGTAACGGCGAGCACCGGCCCGAAGATCTCCTCCTGAAAGAGACGATGATGACGCTCGATGCCCTGGAAAATTGTGGGACGTAAATAGTGGCCTTCGCCGGGCGCACTGCCACCGCCGGTGACTAACTGGCCTTCGGCGCGGCCGATTTCGAGGTAAGCCTCAATGGTTCGCTTGGCGCCGGCGCTGATGACGGGGCCCATGAAGTAGGCGGGGTCCTCTGCCGGACCCATCGTCAGCGCCTCCGTCCGCGCCCGGATCTTTTCGACGAACGAATCGTGAATCGAAGCGTCGACGATCACGCGCGAGCAGGCCGAACACTTCTGGCCCTGATAGCCGAAGGCCGCGGCCACCACGCCCTGCGCCGCCGCTTCGAGGTCGGCATCGGCGTCGACAATGATGGCGTCTTTGCCGCCCATCTCCGCTACGACGCGCTTGATCCACTTCTGCCCAGGCTTCGTCTGCGCGGCCAAGGCGTTGATACGCAGGCCGACTTCGCGGGACCCGGTGAACGAGACAAAGCGGGTGAGCGGATGCTCGACGAGTAAGTCGCCAATGACGGCGCCGCTGCCCGGCACAAAGGCGTAGGTGCTGGCGGGAAAACCGGCCTCGGCGAGGAGTTCGACAAACTTCGCGCCAATCGTGGGCGTTTCGCTCGAAGGCTTAATCACCACCGTATTGCCCGTCACGAGCGCGGCGATGGTCATCCCCACCAGAATGGCGAAGGGGAAGTTCCAAGGCGGGATGATGACGCCCACGCCGAGGCCCAGGTAGCGCAGTTCGCCGCGCTCGCCGGGCATCTGCACGAGTTCAGCGGGCGAGGCGAGGCGCTCCATCTGGCGGGCATAGTATTCGCAGAAGTCGATGGCTTCGGCGGTGTCGGCCTCGGCTTCGTTCCAATTCTTGCCGGCCTCCAGGACGAGCCAGGCGTTGAATTCGTTCTTGCGCTCGCGGATGAGGCGCGCGCAGGCGACGGTCATACGGACGCGGTCCGTCGCGGGCGTCGCGGCCCAGGCGGGGAAACCAGCGTGCGCCGCTTCAATCGCGCGCGACGCCATGGCGGCGGTGGCCTTTTGATGCACGCCCACCACTTCGGCGGCGTGCGACGGATTCGTACTGGTGTGCTTATCCGGGGTGGTGAGCCGTTCGCCGACGATCAGGATGGGATACTCGCGGCCCAATTCGCCGCGCACCTGCGCCAGGGCTCGCCGCATGGCGGCGTCATGCTCGGGCAGGCGGAAGTCGGCGTACGGTTCGTTCCGAAACGGTGGCAACATAGTATTTATTATCGCCTTCCACGAACTACCTCCGCCGCTCGACGACGCCCGGCTCCGGCAGCGGACGACGCTCCCCTTGAAGCCCGCGCCCGTGGTGCTCACCGGACGCAAGGTCGAACTCCGCCCGCTCGACCTGGACGCCGACACCGCCCGCCTCTACGAGATCTCGAACGGCAGCGCCCAACTCGGCGCCTCCGCCTACGACGCCGAGGCCGTCGTGTGGCGCTATATGGGCAGCGGCCCCTTCGATAGCGTGAATAGCATGCGCGCGTTTCTGCAAGGCCTAAACGACACGCCGAATTTACTCCCGCTCTGCGTATGGCGCCGCGACACGGGTGACTTACTCGGCATCCAGACGTTTATGAGTAACTCGCCCGGCGACCTCAAGATTGAGCTCGGCCACATCTGGTACACGCCGGCCGCGCAAGGTACGGGCGCGCTCGGTGAAGCGACTTACCTGATGCTCGCCCACGCCTTCGATCTCGGCTATCAGCGCGTCGAGTGGAAATGCAATGCCCTGAATGAACGCTCCCGGCGGGTCGCCCTGCGCATGGGCTTTCGCTTTGAAGGCATCCAGGAAGCGCATATGATTGTGAAGAACCGCCGCCGCGATACCGCCTGGTTCCGGATGCTGGCGGAGGAATGGCCGGAGATCCAAAAGAAATATGCTGCTGAATAATAACCAAGGAAATTACCGCTTCTGGAAGGGCATCGCGCCCTATTCGGCCGGAGCGATCGCCTCGCCTGGCTTCGAAATCGTGCATGTGCGATTCGCGCAGCCGGTGCCGCTCGCCGAGGGCTTCACGCGCGTCCGCGCCGAAGTACACGCCGCGGGGCGGCCGATCCACGCGCTTTGTGCGATGGCCCTACGTTCGCCCGCGCCGTTTAGCTTCGCCGGCTTCAACGACTTCAACGCGACTTACGTGCATACGCTCGTCGAATGGGGCCTGCTAGTAGACGGCTTGAATCCGGTGGCGCGCACCAACATCGCCCCGGCCTTGCAGCCGCCGCCAGAGCCTTCGGTCTATAGCTTCGCTTACACCGTCCCTTCGTCAGCCGCCGCCCCCACGTTCATCGTCGCCGGCGCCGGCGAATTGCCCGAGGGCTCGCTCTCCCCGGACGACGTCGTGCGGAAGGGAGACTTATCACCGGAAGGCCTCCGGGAGAAAATCCGCTTCGTGATGGGCTTGATGAGCGGCCGCTTACAGGGCCTCGGCGTAGGTTGGAGCCAAGTTACTACGGCCAACGTCTACACCGTGCATCCCATCTGCGCGGAAGTCGAGAAGGAGATCGCTCCGTGGGCCGCCAACCATGGTTTCACCTGGTATTACTCGCGGCCCCCGATTGAAACGATCGAATACGAGATGGACCTGCGCGGCGTCCGCCGCGAGGTGGTTCTGTAGGCCGCTAGTACGCTGACCGGATCATTCGTTGGTTTTGTCTGAAGGTTGGCCAGCCTCCTGAGAAACCTCTGCCCGCAGTTGAGAACCAGAAAGAACCGGGACAGCCCACCTCGTAAGAGGTGGGGCGAAGGACTCAGAAATACGCTTGTTTGCTGTGGTCTTCGCGGGAGAGTGACGAACGTGCCCCATCGCTCACGCGATGGGCTTTCCGGCTTTCGCTTCCCTGGAGAGCCCCTTACGAGATGGCTAGTCCACGATGGACTGCGTCGCCACATTCTGAAACTCGGGCCGCAGGTTCCAAGTGAGCATAGGGCATGAGTTGGATCATGACGATGCCGATCATCTGCTCCTTCGGATCAATCCAGAAGAAGGTGCCCTAGGCGCCGCCCCAGGCGCTCGCCAGAGATCCCCACCTCCTCGGGCGGGGCCGCATTTTCAGCCGCCACGTCTGCCGTAAATTTCAGCGCCTTGAAAATAATTCGAAAATAAGTGAGAATTTTCCCAGTGGCCACCCACTATCTCATGTGAAGTATTCTTTGTGGTTTCCCACGCACAGCGTCGAGCCCGGCTCCTTCCGTAGCTGGTTTCCCTTCTTGTGCCAGCCGGCCTACCGGCTCGATAAAGAGCGCCAGGCCATCGTCACGCGAGCGATCCGCGAATTGTGCCTGGACCGGGGTTGGCGCCTGGCCGAGATCGAGCCACGCGAGTGGGAAGTCGCCGCGGTGGTGGAGACGGCCCACAAACCCGAACGCGTCGTCCACGACTTTAAGATCGCGGCCAGCCGCGCGCTCGCCTCCCTGGATGGCGAAGGCCCGCAACGGAAGCGCTTTGATCGCCGGGCCAGAATCCGCCAGCTCTCGCAAGCTTCGGCCGCCTCGGCCTGAATAGTAAAAGGCCCCCGTTGCCGGGGGCCTTTTGCGATCTACCGCACCAAACTACCGGACGGAGATGGTGACGCCGGGCAGGCTTTGGCCCGAGCCGACGAAGACCTCTACCGTCGTATTCACGCCGGTGGGCGTATTCGCCGGGAGGCGGAAGTTCAGTTGCATCAAGCCCGCCACGAGGGACGGCGCCGAGCCGGCGTAGAAGATGCTGGCGGCCGGCACTTCAATGCCGCCCACTCGCACCCGCACCGCGCCCAGCGGACGCTTGAGGTTGGTGGCGCTTACTACTTCGCCATCCACCCCGGCCGGAGTGGTGGAGCCCTCACCGGTGACGTAGATCGCGATGATGGAGCCAGCCACGGCCGGATTGGCCGGACCGTTGACGGTGCCATTCTCGTTGATCGCCGCCGCCTGGCGTCCGTCCACGGTAAAGATGCCGGGAGCGGTGTCCACCAAACGAGGCTCAATCAGATTCGAGACGATGCCGTTGTACTCTACCGTCATCCGGCTGGAAGCGCGGCCGGCGAGCCCGTAGGGCACGACGGCGTTGATCTGCCGGTCACTGGCGTAGAGGATTGGAGCCGGGATGCCGTCGAAGAGCACCCGGACGCCCGCCAGGGTGGTGGTGAAGCGTCCAGCCACTACCTGGCCATTCACGGCCGTGGTGGGCCCGAGGTTGGTGCCCAACAGCGAGATGATCATCCCGGGAGCGAGCGACCCCGGCTGGAACGTGGCCGCGTTCGCGAAGCCCGTCACATTGGGAATCGGCACCTGCTCCACGGTGAACGTCACCGTCACCACGGAGGCTTGCGCGCCAGAGATCGAACCCGTAGGCGTGATCGAAAGGCGGCCCGTGTAGGTACCCGCCGTGAGTCCGGCCACGTTGACGCTCACACTAACGGTGCCGGGCGTCGAGCCCGAAACCGGCGTGCCCGAAAGCCACGTGGCATCGCTCTGCACGTTGTAAGAGACTTGCGACGCCGCAGGATTGGAAGACGTAAGTTGAATCGTCTGCGCCGGCGGGTTCGGCTGGCCTACGCGGCCCGCAAAGGTGAGCGACGCGGGCGTGACTTGCAAGGTGGCCGAGGGCACCACGGTTAGGGTCACCGCAACTTGCGCCGTATTCGGCGAGTTCGCACCGGAGACGAAGATCGTCGCCGTGTAGATGCCGGGCGGCAGAGTCGACGCGTTGGCATTCGGCTGCGCTTGCAGGAAGCCATTCGTCAAGCCGCCGGATTGGGTGACGTTGAGCCAGTTCCCGCCCACCGGAGAATTCACCGTCGTGGTAAAGGTAAACGGAGTTTGCACTTGGGACGTCACCGTGATGCTTTGGGCCGGTTGAGGAACCAAGCTGCCTTGCGGTACGGTGAACGGAACCGTAGCCGGAGCGACTTGTAGCGCCGTCGACTGATTGACCACCAGTGTTACCGGGATGAGCACCGGAGCGCTTCCCGGCGAGGTGAGGGAGATCGTGCCGAAGTAGGTACCATCGCCGAGTTGCGCCGAGTTCGCCGTCACCGTCAGGGTGGAGGGCGTAGTGCCGTTGAAGGTATTTACCTGCAACCAGTTGGTGGGCGAATTGGAGACGCTCGGATTCACGGTGTAGCTGAGACTACCACCGGTGCTGGCGACCTGGATGGTCTGCGTCGCGCCCGTACCGCCCGCGCCGAAGACCAGTTCGGAACGGTCCACGTTGAGCAGCGAGATGGCACTAACGTTGAGCGTTACCGGAATTACCTGCGGCGTGCCGCCGCTGCCGGAAGTGACAGTGACGCTGCCTGAATAGATGCCGGTGCCCAGCCCGAAGGGCGAGGCGCTGATGGTGAGTGTCGCCGGCGTCGAATTGGAGTTGACGTTGGCAATCAGCCAACCCTGATTCGTCACCGTCGTGGTGTTCACCGACAGGTTGAGTTGACCGCTGGTGGCGGTAATCGACCGGGTCTGCGCCGCGGGGCTGGTCCCGTTAAACTGCGCGTTGAAGTTAATCGGCGTCGTGGACACCGTAAGCAGCGGCGTGGCGCTTACGTTCAGCGTCACGTTAATGATCGAACTGCCCCCCGCCGTGCCGGACGAGCCCACGGTCACCGTCGCGGTGTAAGTACCAGCGGCCAACGTCGAAGCGATGTTATTCACCAGACTCAGCGCGAATACGCCAGGGGCCTGGAGGTTCAGCGCGGAAGTCGTCAGCCAGTTGCCGCCACTGGAGGTGGTAACGGCTACCGTTACCGGAGCCGAGGTACCACTCGAAGTGGACACGGTGATCGGTCGCGGACCGGGCAGCGCCTGGCCCGTCTGGTAGTTGAAGGTCACCGACTGGGTGCTGATCTGGAGCACTGGGTTGTTCGTGATTTCGAACGTGACGGGCAACACCACCGTGGAGCCACCGCTACCCGTGACGGTCACGTTACCGGTGTAGGTGCCCACTTGGAGATTGCTGGGGTTCACGCCGACATTGATCGTGCCGGGCGTGGTGCCGTTGGTGCCGGCCAGCAGCCAAGGCTGGTTGGTCGTGACGGCGTAAGAGATCGCCGAGCCAGTGCTGGTAACGGCCACGCTACGCTGCGGAGGCGCCACCCCGTTGGGAGCCGCCGAGAAACTAAGCGAACTGGGGCTGAGCGACAATTGCGCCGCGCCACCGCCGCCTGACGAGCCACCGGTCACGATGAGCGTCACCGGTACCGTCACCGGATTGTTGTTGGCGCCGGAGCTATTCACGGTAATCGTGTTCGACAACACACCCGTCGAAAAGCCCGCCGGGTTCAGCGTCACCGTAATCGTCGCTGGCGTCACGCTGTTATTGGTCGAAACCGTTACGTTACTCGACTGAATCTGCGAGGTAACCGTGATGGGCAACTGCGCCCCCGTGGTGGATCCAACGCTGATCGACCGGGTGACCAGCGACGTAGAGCCAGCGGGAACCGAGAAAACGACGCCACCAGGATTTACGGTGAGGTTCGCCTGCGCCGCGATCGTTAGGTTGACGTTCACTACGGTTACGGGGCTAACCGTACCCGGAGCGTTCACAGTAATCGAGCCCGTGTACGTACCCGGTGACAAGCCAGAGGTATTGGCCTGCACCGTGGTGCTACCCGGCGTACTTCCGCTGCCGGGGCTTACCGTAAGCCACGTACCGTTATTCCCCGCCGCCGCGGTTAGCGAATAGGCGATCGCCCCGCCCGAGAGGCTGTAAAGCTCAAGCGGTTGGGACACGGTGCCCGCGTTTTGCGTACTGAAGAAGGACATCTGGGTGACGCTGGGAATCAGCTGATCGTTCGTGGTGCCCCCGCCCCCGCCGCCGGTCGACGTGCCGGTGATCACGAGGGTAACGGGCACGTTCACGGTGGAGTTCACCGCGCCCGGCGCCTGTAAGGTGATATTGCCGGTGTAAGTTCCCGCCGCGAGAGACGGCAGAACACTCGAGTTAATGGAAACGACAAAGTTGTTCAGAGTATTGACCGAGGAGGGCGTCACCGACAGCCAGTTGACAGAGCCCGTCACACTCGCCGTGGCGGTCACCGACAAAGTCGAGACCGTGGAAGCGGAAACCTGCAGCGTCTGCGAGGGGGGGAAAGCGCCCGATTGCGAAACGTAGGAGAACAAGTGTCCCGAGGGGCTGGTTTGCAGTTGATTGCTCGAACTCACGGTCAGGTTCACGGGGAACGTGCTGCCGTTGTTCGTGGCGCCCGGGGCGTTGATCGTCACCGAGGTGTTGTAAGTGCCGGCCGCTAAATTGGTGGAACTGGCGCGCAGTGTCACGCTGCCGGTGGTGGTACCGTTCGGATTCAGGATATTGAGCCACGGCGCGGTATTCGAAAGGCTATAAGTGATAGCCGTCGACGAACTCGACGTGAGCGTCAGGATCTGATCGAAGCTGCCCGACGTCGACAGGTTGAAATTCACGGGAGACTGCGACAGTAACAACGTCGTCGAACCCGTACCGCCGCCACCGGTGCTACCACCGGTGACGCCCGTAACCGTGAGACTGACAGGAATTTCTACCAGCGCATTCGCTACGGAACCCGCTACGTTCACCTGCACCTTGCCGGTATAGGTTCCGTTGGCGAGGCCGGTGGGATTCACGTTCACCACGGCTGCGGCGTTACCCGTGATCTGGGTGCCATTCGGGCTGGATAGCGACGCCGTCAACCAATTCTGACCAGCGATATCCGGCACTGCGCCCACGGTCGCGGTCTGCACGGGCGTAGCCGGAGTCAAGCCCAGTTGCACGAACTGGGTGGAAGGTTGACCGCCGCCACCCACGAAGCTGAAACTGAGCGAAGCCGGCGAAAAAGTGACAATCTGGCTGTTCGTAACCACCATCGTCACGTTGATGACCTGCTGCGGGACGCCCGGAGTGGTGGACGCGATCGTCACCGTCCCCGTGTAGTTGCCGACCGACAAACTGCCCGGACTTACGCCCACGGTGATGCTACCGGGCGTGCTACCTGAGGAGCCTCCGACCGTCAACCAATTCCCCGTGGAGGGCGACACGTAGGCCGTGGTGACGTTGTAGCCTACGGAAGCTCCGGTGGACGTATTTACCGTCACCGTTCGCGAAGCCGTGGTGCCGGGCTGCACATTGATCGTCAACGAGTTCGTGCTGACCGTGAAATTCGGTGGCGCCGAAACCACCAAAGTGACCGGGATGTTCACGGTGGACAAGCCGTTCGAAGAAATACTGAGCGTGGCCGTGTAGGTGCCCGCCGACAGCGAGCCCGGATTCGCGGTGACGGTGAGATTCGTCGGGAGGCTCGAATTGCCCGAGGTACCCGTACTGGCCGGAGAGGTGGTGAGCCAATTGGTGGCCCCCGCGCCGTAAGTCGCGGCGACATTGTAGGTCACCGCCGACCCGGTCGTCACGCCAATCTGCAGGGTCGACGACGGCGTCTGCCCGCTACCGGTAATGAAACTGAAATTGAGCGCGGACGGGTTTACCTGCAATTGCTGCGCGGTAGACACCACCAGCGTTACGGTAATCGTCGCGCCCTGCCCGCCGCCCACCGGCGTCAGCGTGAGAATACCGGTATAGGTATTGGCCGGCAGGCTGGAGGCGTTCGCCGTCACGATCAACTGCCCGGGGGAAGTACCGGCGATGGTACCCAGATTTGTGCTCAACCACGAGGCATTCGAAGCCACGTTGTACTGAATCGAGTTGCCGGTATTGCTCACCTGCACCGTCTGCGACTGTCCCGCGCCGCCCGGTAAGGCATTAAAGGTCAGCGTCG
This sequence comes from Bryobacteraceae bacterium, assembly GCA_019752335.1. Taxonomy (GTDB): domain Bacteria; phylum Acidobacteriota; class Terriglobia; order Bryobacterales; family Bryobacteraceae; genus JALHNI01. The sequence goes on along the minus strand of JAIEMJ010000025.1, from coordinate 19,218 downwards.
TTGCGCTAACGTTCAACACGCTCGATCCGCCGCCAGACCCGCCGACATTAAAGGTCACCGGTACCTGGACGGCCGTGGCGACATCCGACAACGACAAGCTCACTGCCGCCTGCGGCGAGCCAGCCGGCAAACCCGTGGGATTCGCCTGCACGGTAACGCTAATCGAACTCGGCGGATTGCTAATGATGCAGGATGCCGCGGCCGTCACGCATTGTGAAAACGCGGGCGCGCTCACCCGAATCCAGCTCGCGCCCGCCGTCCCAATCGTCAACGTGCGGCCATTGCCACCCGTCACCGTCAACGTCAACGTCTGGCTCACAACGTTGTTGGAATTCGCGGGCGAGTTCAGCGTCAGCGACGATGGACTGGCCACCACGCTTTGCGCGGCCAACTGGGGCATCAAGGCCGCCATGGACAAGCCAAGCAAAGCGATGCTCGAAAACGATTTACCGATCTTCATTGAGATCTCCTCCAAACAAACTGACAAAAATGTGATTCTGGGGCCACTGAAACAGGGCCGGGAACGAAACAGATTGGACGCTGGAAAGGTAGACGGCTGGGGACGCGGACGGGGATACAACTAATGTTACGCCGATAGGCATGGCTGCTGTCAAGGGTCATTCTCCGTGCCGGAGGTGCAAATCCCTTAATTTCCTTTGCTTAAGCTTACCTTGGCTTGTAAACTTTTTCAAACTTGTTTCTTAAGTTTAACAACCGGAACTGTCCCGAGGGCTCCACGGTGAGCAAAAGATTGCCCCCGCCCGGCGACTGCAGGTTCGCAATATAGGGGTCTTCCACGTTCGCTTCTTTGCCGGCCGCCACCGCGAAATGGAGCTGCCAGAGGTCTTCTAGACCCGGCGAACTCTTGAAAATCTTCCACGACGAAGCATCGCCCCCCTTCTTCGCTCCGTTATTCACCACCACCACGCGCGGGGCCAAAGCATGCACCAAGGCGGGCGGGTTCGACTGGTTTGACCCGTGATGCGTCCCCAGCAGGACGTCCAACTTGCCCAGCTTGTTCACCGGACAGGCCAGATCCGTCTCCTTATTCCAGGTGAGGTCGCCAAGGTCGGCAAAGCGGAATTTGCCGTAGGTCAAAACAAAGCCAAGGCTGCGGGCGTTCTCCGACGGGTCAGCGTCTTTGCGGGTAGCGTCGGCGCAAAGGGGGTTCGGCTGCCCGGCCCCGGGCAACGGCTGCGCAATGAGTTCCCCGCGCGCCGACACGATTTTAATGTCGAGCCCCTTCAGCGGCAGGCTGTCACCCGGCTTCACAATGGTCGTGGTGCCCTTGGCCGACGCCCGATCAAAGCTCTCCTGCAGGTTATCGGCGCCCTTGCCGGTCTCCGTGTTCTTTCCGTGCACGATAAAGTTGGACACGGGGAAACGTTCGGCGAGTTGGACGATGCCGCCGACGTGGTCCGTATGGTAGTGGGTGATCAGCAGATGGTCGATCCGCTTGAGCCCGGCCTTCTTCGCCGTTTGCACAATGCGGTCGGCGTCGCGGCCTTGCAGGCCCGGCCAACCCGTATCCACCAACAGCGACTGCCCGGACGGCGCGATGATCAGCGTACACTGGCCGCCCTCCACGTCAATAAAGTGGATGGCCAGTTCCTTCGCCGCCAGTAGGGGCAACAAGGCTAGTAGTACCAAACAGGGGAGGACTTTCCGCATTCCGGCCATCCTACCACGCCTCGTCTTATCATGTTAAGGACCCGCCCACTTGCGGCGGAACATCCGGCACCTGGCCTGCGTAACCATCGGCAGGAGGCCCGGTATGGCTACATTGGTGGATACTATGCTCTTTTGCAGTAACTGCGGCGGACCGGTGAACCCAGGCGACGCCTTCTGTGGCAAGTGCGGCACGCGCCAACCCGGAGCGGCCGCCCCCCCGCCATCCGCTCCTCGCGCCGCCTCCGCCGGCGACGGGCTCTCGCCCAGCACGGCTTCGACCCTCTGCTACATCCCCTGGTTTGGCTGGCTCGCCGCCATCTATGTCCTCGCCGCCGAACGCTTTCGCCGCGAGCGCGACGCCCGGTTTCACGCTTTCCAGGGCCTGTACCTCTTCGTCGTCTGGCTCATCGTCGACCGCGTGGTGGCCCCCATCTTCCGCTCCGGCTTCTTGCCCGGAATCGGTTGGCCGCTACGCCTGGCCATTATCGGCACCGGCATTTACATGGCGATCAAGACCAGCCAGGGGCAACGCGTCCTGCTGCCCGTCATCGGTGAGTTGGCGGAGAAGTCCGCGAATGAGCAGAATTGAAAGCGCGTGTTATAATTATTCATAGGCTTGAATAATTAATCATGAGCACTCTCACGGGCATCGTCGGCTTCCGCGGCTACAGCGGCGCGGAACTGATTCGCCTCCTATCCGCACATCCCTACGCGCGTCCCGTCCTGCTGGAGCACCGGGCGGACTCAGGTGACCGCCCTTTACCGCTAGGCCACGACGGCCCGCCGCGCCTGGCGGCGACGCCAGAAGCGGCGCGCGACGCGGGACTCGCCTGCATCTTCCTGGCCACGCCGCACGAAGTCTCCATCGAACTCGCCCCGGCCTTCCTCGCCGCCGGGCTGCGCGTCATCGACCTGAGCGGCGCCTTCCGCCTGCGCACGCCGGACGTCTACGCGCGTTGGTATAAAGAGCCCGCGATCCCCGCGGACCTGCTCGCCAGCGCCGTCTACGGCCTGCCCGAGTTCTACCGGGAGAATATCCGCGGCGCCCGCTTCGTTTCAAATCCGGGCTGCTATCCTACGGCCGCCAACCTGGCGCTGCGCCCCCTGGTGCAGGCCGGCGTGCTCGACCTCGGCGCCGGCATCGTCTGTGACGCCAAGAGCGGCGTCTCCGGCGCGGGCCGCAAGCCCAGCCTCAAAACGCACTTCTGCGAAGTGACCGGCAACTTCTCCGCTTACTCCATCCTGCAGCACCGGCACGTGCCCGAGGTCTTGCAGAATTCGGGCCTGGAAGAGAGCCAGTTCAGCTTCGCCGCGCAACTGATCCCCGTCCACCGCGGCATTCTGGAGACCATTTATGTTCGCCTCAACCAGGACGCCGACCTCCACCAGATCTACGCCGATGCCTACGCTAACGAACCCTTCGTGCGCCGCTATGCGCCGGGCCAAGTGCCCGATCTCGCCGCCGTAAACGGCACCAACTTCTGTGACCTCGGTATCGTGCAACAAGGCCGCCGCGCGGTGATCGTCGCCGCGGAGGACAACCTCGTCAAGGGCGCGGCCGGGCAGGCTGTCCAAAACTTAAACCTGATGTTCGGCTGGCCAGAAACGGCGGGCCTCTTATGAAGTTACTCGTCAAGCTTGGCGGCACGCTCCTGGACGAGCCAGCCTCGCGCCAACGCCTGGCCGGGGAGCTTACCGCGGTGGCCGAAGAGCACCAACTCGTCGTCGTCCATGGCGGCGGCAAACAGATGACCCGTTATCTGGCCGAGCGCGGCGTCGAGAGCAGCTTCGTCCATGGGCTCCGCGTCACCACGCCGGACGTCGTCGACGCGATCCTGAAGGTCTTCGCCGGCACGGTGAATCACGAGCTGGTTGCCTCGCTGGTGGCGGCCGGCGCCTTGCCGGTGGGCCTCACCGGCATCGATGCCGCGCTCACCGTGGCCGAGCGCGTCTCGGTTGAACTGGGGCAAGTGGGCAAGCCCACGCGTACGGATCCCGCCTTGCTGAACCTGCTCACCGCGAACGGCTACGTGCCGGTCCTCGCCTGCGTCGCAGGCAACCGCCAGGGCGAGATCTTCAACGTCAATGCGGACCAGATGGCAATCAGTGTCGCCACCGGCTTCGGCGCCACGAAGCTTTGCTTCTTAACCGATGTGCCGGGAGTGAAGGGCGCCGACGGCCAGGTGATCGACGTGCTGACGGCTTCCGCCGCGCACGCCCTGATTGCCGATGGGGTCGCGACGGGCGGCATGGAAGCGAAACTCGTCTCGGCTTGCGAAGCGCTCGCCGGCGGCGTCGCATCGGTGATCATCGCCCCCGGCGCCACGCCTGGCGTCCTCGCGCGACTGCTGCGCGACGAAGCCGTCGGCACGCGGATGGTGGCCGGGTGAACCCCATCGTTCGCAAAGCCACCCTCGCCGACGTCCGGCCCATGGCGCGCCTGATTCAGGAGTACGCGGAAACGGCCATTATGCTGCCGCGAAACGAGTTCGAACTCGCCGAACACGTCCGCGATTTCACCGTCGCCTTCAATGAGCAAGGCGAACTTACCGGCTGCGGCGCGTTACATATCTACACCCCAACCGTGGCGGAAGTGCGCTCCTTGGGGGTGAATCCGCAGCTCAAAACGCAGGGGATCGGGCGGCGCATTGTCGAAGCTCTCGTCACCGAAGGGGAGCAGCTAGGCCTCCATTCGATCTTCGCCTTCACCTATGTCCCCGGCTTTTTCCACAAGCTCGGCTTCGACTTGGTCGACCGGTCCGAACTTCCGCTCAAAGCCTGGAAGGATTGTCTGCGTTGCCCCAAATTGCAGGCATGTGATGAAATATCCGTCATTCGCCGGCTAAGCCACGCCCTAGTAACCCCACCCATTCCCCCCATTCAGGGGGAGCCGTTTGCCCTATATCCTGAGCCCCGCATCACCCTTCCGGTGATGAAACAAAAGATCTGACCTTTCCGATTCAACAACTTACCCACCCAAACTACCCCCTAGTACCCCCATCTGCATACCCGCAAAAGAGTTACTCCTAAGTACTTTGTTTTCAACGTTTTTTGCGATATCAAAGATGAGTAGCGTTTCTCGCGTGCTATCGCGAGGAAGCGGAGGAGTGTAGAAGAGAATGAAAGCACAAACCGTATCCACCCAAGAGGCGACCGGTCGCATCCTGTGTTCCACGATTTTTCGGCCCGGCGGCAAGAAGCTGCTGGCGAAGGGGCACATTTTAAGAGACGAGGACGTCCGGCTGCTGGCCGCAGAAGGCATGCAGCAAGTCTGGGTAACGGAACTAGAGGAATGGGAAATCGCCGAGGACGAAGCCGTCCTCACCGTATCCCAGGAGATTGGCTGCGGCTCCCTGGAGATCCGGCCGGCGGCGGGCGGGCGCGCGAACTTGTTCGCCACCGAGGATTGCTGCCTGCTGGTGGACGAAGAGATGCTGCGGCAGATCAACTGTACGTCCAGCATCGTCATTGCGACGCTGGCCAACTTCACCTTCGCCCGCGCCGGACAGCGCGTGGCCACGATTAAGAGCAAGCCCTTTGCGGTGGGCCGTTCCGACCTCGACGGCGTCGTCGGCATGTTGAAGGAACGCGGACCGATCCTACAGGCCCGCCCCGTGCGCACGCCGGCCGTGGGAGTACTATACACCGATCCGCTGCACGCCGATCGCGCCCGCGTGCTCTTCGAGGGCATTGTCCGCCAACGCCTGGAACGCTTCGGCCTGCAAGCCGCCTATTCGCTCGCCTCCACCGAGGAGGATAGCGCCGTGGCCCGTTCCTTACAGCATTTGCTCCGCGCCAAGCCCACGGTGATCCTGGTGGCCTCCACCACGGCGCCCGCCGGGCCGGAGGACGTCATCGGCCGCTCGATTCTGGCCGTCGGCTGCCAGGTGGAACGCTTCATGGCTCCGGTGGAGCCCGGCAATCTGCTCCTGCTCGGCTATAAGGACGACGTGCCGATCGTTTCGGCTCCCGGATGCTACCGCTCGGCCAAGCCGAACGTCGTCGATCTCATCTTGCCGCCCATGTTGGCCCGTTATCGCATCTCAGGGTGGGAAATTGCCTCACTTGGGCACGGCGGACTGTTGGGAAATTAGATACCGCGAAATTAATCTCGGGCTTTTGCTTGAGTTTCGCTGGATTTTACCTATATCCTAGGAAGCGCAAGTTTCCTCCACGACCGCATACAGTGACCTCCGAGCTGTATGAAGGTGCTTATCGGCCGGCTGAGCGATCAGCCGGCCCTTTTATTGGTACGGGCGCGGATGATACGATGGCTTGAGACGTCGCCCACCTTGCGTGAAAAACTCAGAATCATCTCCGGCTTCGGGCTGGTAATCCTAGGCATCGTGGGAATCATCCTACCGGTAATGCCGGGCTGGATTTTCTTGATCCCAGGCCTCGTCATCTTGAGCGAGCACTTCGTCTGGGCTCAGCGGCTGCTCGACCAGGCCAAGAGCTACCTCGAAAAATTGAAACAAACCGGAAAGAAAGTCGACTAGCCTCATGCTTACCCATATCTCGGTGCATGGCGCGCGTCAGCACAACCTCAAGAATATCAGCGTAGAGATTCCCCGCAATTCCTTCACCGTGATCACGGGCCTGTCCGGCTCCGGCAAGAGTTCGCTCGCTTTCGACACCATTTACGCCGAAGGACAACGCCGTTACGTCGAGACGCTGTCGCCCTACGCCAGGCAGTTCCTCGACCAGATGGAACGGCCCGACGTCGACTCGATTGAAGGCCTCTCTCCGGCGATCTCCATCGAGCAGAAGACCACCAACCGCAGCCCCCGCTCCACGGTGGGCACCATCACCGAAATCTACGATTACCTGCGCCTGCTGTACTCGTCGATCGGCACGCCGCATTGCCCCAACTGCGGCACCGCCATTTCGCGCCAGACCGCGGCGCAGATTCTCGAACGGATCAGCATGCTCGGCACCGGCGAAAAGCTGATGATCCTGGCGCCCATCGCGCGGGGCCGCAAGGGCGAGTACAAGAAGGAGCTCGAAAAGCTCGCCCGGCAGGGCTTTGTGCGCGCCCGCATCGATGGCGAGATGCGCTCGCTCGACGAAGAGATCGTCCTTGATAAGCGCAAGAACCACACCATCGAAGTCGTGGTGGATCGCCTGGTGCTGAAGGAAGGTGTCGAGAAGCGCCTGGAGGCCTCCATCGAGACGGCCACCAAGCTAGCCGACGGCCTGCTGATTGTCGCGGTGGTGGACGGGCCGGAGCACCTTTATTCGCGCAAACTCGCCTGCCCCGATTGCGGCACCAGCGTCCCGGTGATTGAGCCGCGCTCGTTCAGCTTCAATAGTCCTTATGGGGCGTGCCCCACCTGCTCCGGGCTGGGCAGCCGTTGGAGCTTCGACCCGAGCAAGGTGATCATCGACGCGTCGAAGCCGCTGCTGGACGGCGGGCTCGGCCCGGGCGCGAACTCCAATAAGCTGGCCGGCAAACTCGCTGACGCCGGCTGGAAGTTCCGCATCGACATCGACAAGCCCTTCGAGAAGATGACGAAGAAGGACCAGGACATCCTGATGAACGGCGAAGGCCGTTTTCCGGGCATTCTGCGCCTGCTCGACGGCCTGTACGAAGAGGCGACCAATACCTACCGCGAATACCTCAGCGACTACCAGACGGCCGCCGCCTGCCCCGATTGCCATGGGCGCCGCTTGCAACCGGCTTCGCTCGCCGTGCGCGTGCAGGACCTCGCCATTGACGAATTCACCCACTTGCCCATCGCGCGTTCGCTGGCCGCCGTGCGCACCTGGCAACTGGATAGCCGCGAACGTCAGATCGCCGCGCGGGTGGTGGACGAAATCGAAACGCGCCTGGAATATCTGAATGCCGTTGGACTCGATTACCTGTCGCTCGACCGCGCCTCCTCTTCGCTCTCCGGCGGCGAAGCGCAGCGCATCCGGCTGGCCTCGCAAATCGGCACCAAGCTGCGCGGCGTACTCTACGTCCTCGACGAGCCCTCCATCGGCCTGCATCCGCGCGACAACGACCGTTTGCTCGAAACCATCGCCCGTCTGCGTGACCTCGGCAACACCGTCCTCGTCGTGGAGCACGACGAAGAGACCATCGCGCGGGCGGACTATGTGATCGACATTGGACCCGGCGCCGGCCGCCTGGGCGGCGAGGTGATCGCGCAGGGTACACCCGCGATGATCGCCGCCGAGCCACGCTCGCTTACGGGCCAGTATCTGGCGGGTACGCGCTCCGTGGCCATTCCGAAGTCCCGCCGCAAGGGCAAGGGCGAGTTTCTGACGATTGAAGGCGCGACGGAGCACAACCTCAAGAACGTCAGCGTGAAAATTCCCCTCGGCACACTCACCGTGGTAACGGGCGTTTCGGGCTCCGGTAAGTCGAGCCTGGTGAACGATATTCTTTATCGTTCGGTGGCGAAGGAACTCTATGGCTCGAAGGCCGAGCCGGGCGCGCATAAGAGTATTCAGGGCTTGGAGCACTTAGACAAGGTGGTCGATATTGACCAATCGCCGATTGGGCGAACGCCGCGTTCGAATCCGGCCACTTATACGCAAGTTTTTTCACCCATCCGCGACTTGTACGCGATGTTGCCGGAGTCCCGTGAACGCGGCTATAAGGCCGGGCGATTTAGCTTTAACGTCCGGGGCGGCCGTTGCGAAGCGTGCCAGGGCGATGGGCTGAAGCGCATCGAAATGAATTTCCTGCCCGACGTCTATGTTACTTGCGACGTCTGCCGCGGCCAACGCTACAATCGCGAGACGCTCCAGGTCAAATACAAGGGCCATTCGATTTCGGACTTACTCGCGATGAGCATCGAGGACGCCGTTCCGGTGCTCGAAAACATTCCGCAGATTCATCAGAAGCTAATTACCTTGCACGATGTCGGGCTGGGTTACGTCCAACTCGGCCAATCGTCCACCACGCTCTCGGGCGGCGAGGCACAGCGCATCAAGCTGGCGCGGGAGCTCTCCAAGCGGCAGACCGGCCGCACGCTGTATATCCTCGACGAACCGACCACAGGCCTGCATTTCGAGGACGTCCGCCGCCTGCTTGACGTCCTGCAAAAACTCGTCGACCACGGCAATACGGTGCTGATCATCGAGCATCATTTAGACGTCATCAAGACCGCCGACTGGCTGATCGATCTGGGCCCCGAAGGCGGCGAAGGCGGCGGCGAGATTGTCGTCCAAGGCACGCCGGAGCAAGTGATCAAGAATAAGCGGAGCCATACGGCCCGCGCCTTAGCCAAAGTCATGAAAGGCTGAAGACATGAAAAAGCTACTTGCGCTCAACCGCGGCGAAATCGCGATCCGGATCTTCCGCGCTGCTTCGGAGCTGGGTCTGCGCACCGTCGCCGTGTATTCGAAGGAAGACAAACTCAGCCTTCATCGCTTCAAGGCCGACGAGGCGTACCAAGTGGGCGAAGGGAAAGGCCCAGTGCAGGCCTATCTCGATGTGGAGGGGATTGTCGCGCTGGCCGCCGAAAAGGGCGTCGACGCCATTCATCCGGGCTACGGCTTCCTGAGTGAGAACCCCGCGCTGGCGCGCGCCTGCCAGCGATACAACATCGCTTTCGTGGGGCCTGCGCCCGAAATTCTCGATTCGCTCGGCGACAAAACCGCCGCGCGGCACCTGGCAGGCAAAGCCGGGATTTCCGTCGTGCCGGGCACGGAAAAGCCTGTGCGCCGCCAGGACGACGCGGCCGCGATCGCCGCGAAGATCGGCTTCCCGCTGATCATCAAGGCCGCATTCGGCGGCGGCGGCCGCGGCATGCGCGTGGTGGAGAATGCGGCGGAGTTTTCTGTGAAGTTAGACGAGGCGCGCGGCGAAGCCGCCGCGGCGTTCGGCAACGACGCCGTATTTCTGGAACGATTTATTCGCCGCGCCAAGCACATCGAAGTACAGATTCTCGGCGATCAGCATGGCAACTTACTCCACTTATACGAGCGCGATTGCAGCGTGCAGCGGCGGCATCAGAAAGTGGTAGAAGTCGCGCCGGCGGTGAACTTACCCGTCCGCATTCGCGAGGAGCTTTGCGCGGCCGCGTTGAAACTGGCGCGCGCCGCTGGCTATACGAACGCCGGCACGGTGGAGTTTCTGGTCGACGTGGACCGTGACGAGTGGTACTTCATCGAAGTGAATCCGCGCGTGCAGGTGGAACACACGGTTACCGAAGTGGTCACCGGCATCGACATTGTCCGGGCGCAGATTCAGATCGCCCAGGGCCACCACTTACACGGCGACGTGATGCGTTTGCCGCGCCAGGAAGAAGTTACCGTAAACGGTTTTGCGTTGCAATGCCGCGTCACCACCGAGGACCCGGCGCAGAACTTCACGCCGGACTACGGCAAAATTCACACCTATCGTTCCCCCGCCGGTTTCGGCATTCGGCTGGACGGCGCTTCGGCCTACGGTGGCGCCGTGATTACGCCTTACTACGACTCGTTGCTGGTGAAGACCACTGCGTGGGGCCGCGATTTCCCCCAAGCTTGCCAACGCATGGACCGCGCGTTGCGCGAGTTCCGCATTCGCGGTGTAAAGACGAATATTCCTTTCCTCGAAAACGTCATTCATGACGAACCGTTTCAGAAGGGTGAAGTTACTACCAGTTACCTGGAACAGAATCCCCGTCTTTTCAAGTTTTCGAGCAGGCGAGACCGCGCGACACGGTTACTGACTTACTTGGGCGAAGTGATCATCAATGGGAACCCCGAAGTGGCTGGCAAAGCACGGCCTCCGGCGTTTCCACGCATCCCCGTTCCCGAGCACATTCCTGGATTTCCGGCGGCGGGCACCAAACAAATCCTGGATGCCTTGGGCGCCGAAGGCTTCGCCAAGTGGACCAAGCAACAGAAGCGGCTCTTGCTGACCGACACTACCTTTCGCGACGCCCACCAAAGCCTGCTGGCAACGCGCATGCGCAGCTATGACTTACTCGCCATCGCCAACCATGTGGCACACTGCCTGCCGAATTTATACTCGCTCGAAATGTGGGGCGGCGCGACGTTCGATGTCGCCATGCGCTTCCTGTTGGAAGACCCCTGGATTCGCCTGCGGCGTCTGCGCGAGGAAGTACCGAATATCTGCTTCCAGATGTTACTCCGCGCCTCGAACGCCGTGGGGTATACGGCTTATCCGGACAACGTCGTTCGCGAGTTTATTACGACGGCCTCCGAGCAAGGTATCGACATCTTCCGCGTCTTCGATTCGCTCAACTGGCTGCCGAACATGAAGGCACCGCTGGCGGCGGTTCGCCGCACCAAGGGCGTCGCCGAAGCGGCCATCTGTTATACGGGCGATATTCTCGATCCCCGCCGCGACAAGTATCCACTCACTTACTACGTCAAGATGGCAAAGGAGCTCGAAAAGATGGGCGCCCATATCCTGGCCATTAAGGATATGGCGGGCCTCTGCAAACCCTACGCGGCCGAGAAACTGGTGAAGGCGTTGCAGCAAGAGACTGGCTTGCCGATTCATTTCCACACCCATGATTCCAGCGGCCTGAACGCGGCCTCCATTTTCAAAGCGGCCGAGGCAGGCGTCGACGTCGCCGACGCGGCCATCGCGGCCATGTCGGGCGGACTCTCGCAGCCGAACCTCAACAACATCGCCGCGTCGCTGGCTCGCACCAAACGCGACCCCGAACTCGACGCCGCGGCCCTGGCCACCGCCAGCGAGTACTGGGAAGCCGTGCGTGCCTACTACCGGCCCTTCGACACTGGGCCGCGTTTCGGCCTTTCCGACCTTTACTGGCACGAGATGCCGGGCGGGCAGTACACCAATCTGCGCGAGCAAGCCGAAAGCATGGGCCTGGGTCCGCGTTGGCCAGAGATCGCGCATACCTACGGCGAAGTGAACTACCTCTTCGGCGACATCGTCAAGGTGACACCCTCCAGCAAAGTGGTGGGTGACCTTGCGCTCTTCCTCGTCAGCCACGGCATGACGGTGCGCGAATTCGCCAACCTGCCACTTGACCATTCGCTTACCTTGCCCAACTCCGTCATCGACATGCTGATGGGCTCGCTGGGTATTCCCGAAGGCGGCTGGCCCAAGCGCGTGCGCGACCTGATCCTGCAGAAGGTGAAGCCGTTGAAGGGCCGCCCCGGCGCCAGCCTGAAGGCCGTCGATTTAGCCGTCACCAGCAACACCCTCGAGAAGAAGGCCGGCGCGAAGCCCTCGCGGACGGACCTGATGAGCTACCTCATGTACCCGGACGTCTTCACCAAGTTTGCCAAGGCGCGCGCCACGTACGGCGAGCTTGAAGTGATCCCGTCGCGGCAGTTCTTCTACGGCATGGAGAAGGGCGAAGAGGTCACCGTCGAACTCGAAGCCGGCAAGACGCTCTACATCAAATTCCTTACCGCCAGCGAGCCGCACCCCGACGGCACCCGGACCGTCTTCTTCGAGCTAAACGGACAGCCGCGCGAAGTGACCGTGCGGGACAAGGCGCTAAAGAGCCTGGCGCCCGAACGCGTGAAGGCCGACCCCGCCACGCCGGGCCAAGTGGGCGCGCCGATTCCCGGGGCGATTACGAGCCTTTTTGTCGAGCTCAACCAAAGCGTGGAGAAGGGCGACAAGCTGCTAGTGCTGGAGGCGATGAAGATGCAAACCACCGTAGCCGCGCCCATCGCGGGACGCGTGCAGCAGCGCCCGGTAAAAACGGGCGACAGCGTCGACGCGAAGGACTTACTCGTCGTAATCGGTTAGGTTATTGCACGGTCTCCGGCCGTGCGAACGGAGTGGGCTCCCAAATGTGCTTGACGAAGATCGTCTCGGTGGGTAGATTCTTCTCCAGTTGATAGCCCACGCGTTTCAGCATCTCCTGCGCCGCCAGATTCGTTACGGGGACGCGGGCGTAAATGCGGGGCTGCTCGCAGATGGATTCAAAGGTCATCAAGAGCTCTGAGCCGACGCCTTGGCGGCGATGGCTGGGGGCGACGAACACCAGGCGGGCGTGGCCCATTTTGCCCTTGGCGCTATAGTCGAAGATGCCGTAGGCGAGCACCTGCTCACCATGGGCCACCAGCTTGCACGTGCGGTCCTGAATGGCCGCCTCGATCATGCGGCGCTTGTCGGGGTCCTGTTGCGCCTCTTCGTCGATCTCCAGTAGATAGGGCAGGTCGTCCATTTCGGCGACCTCCGTCATGAAGTATTGCAGCTCTTCAAACGGCCCGAAATCGTCCAGTTCGTCTTCGATTTCCATTTATCGCATTATAGTGGAATATTGCCGTGCTTTTTTCGCGGCATGGTGTCGACTTTATTTTCGAGCATGCGCAAAGCCTGAATCAGCCTCGGGCGGGTATCGCGCGGCTCGATGACGTCGTCTACGAAGCCATGCTCGGCGGCGACGAAGGGATTCGCGAAGCGGTCCTTAAACTCTTGCACCTTCTCCGCGCGCGTCACGTCGGGCGTGGCGGACTCGGCGATCTCGCGCCGGTACACAATATTCACGGCGCCCTCGGCGCCCATCACGGCGATTTCCGCCGTCGGATAAGCGAGGTTGATGTCGGTGCGCAAATGCTTGGAGCCCATCACGCAATAGGCGCCCCCGTAGGCTTTGCGCGTGATGACGGTGATCTTCGGCACGGTGGCTTCGGCGTAGGCGTAGAGTAACTTCGCGCCGTGCCGGATGATCCCGCCGAACTCCTGCTGCACGCCAGGCAGGAAGCCGGGCACGTCCTCGAAGGTGATGATGGGAATGTTGAAGGCATCACAAAAGCGGACGAAGCGCGCGCCCTTCACCGATGAATCAATGTCCAGGCAGCCGGCCAGGAAGTTCGGCTGGTTGGCGACGATGCCCACGCTGCGGCCATCGAGGCGGGCGAAGCCGATGACAATATTCTTAGCGTAATGCTCGTGAATTTCGAGGAAATCGGCGTCGTCCACGACGCGCGTAATGACGTCCTTGATGTCGTAGGGCACATTCGACGCCTCGGGGACCACGCGATCCAGCGCGGCGTCGCGACGGTCCGGCGAGTCGGTGCGGGGGCCGCGCGGCGCCTCGTCGCGGTTGTTGCTCGGGAGGAACGAAAGCAGACGGCGCAGTTGGCGGAGGCAATCGGCGTCGTCGGCCGCGAGGAAGTGCGCCACACCGCTCTTCTCGTTGTGCGTCATGCCGCCGCCCAACTCTTCTTTGGTGACCTCTTCGTGCGTCACGGTCTTAATGACGTCGGGGCCGGTGACGAACATGTAGCTCGTCTGGTCCACCATGAAGACGAAGTCGGTGATGGCGGGCGAATAGACCGCACCGCCGGCGCAGGGGCCCAGGATAGCGGAGATCTGCGGGATCACGCCGCTGGCCAGGGTGTTGCGCAGGAAGATATCGGCGTAGCCGCCCAGCGAGAGGACGCCCTCTTGAATGCGCGCGCCGCCCGAGTCGTTCAAGCCGACGACGGGGGCGCCGTTCTTCAGCGCGAGGTCCATCACCTTGACGATCTTGCGGGCGTTGGTTTCGGACAGAGACCCGCCGAGGACGGTGAAGTCCTGCGCGAAGACGTAGATCAAACGGCCGTTGACGTAGCCCCAGCCAGTGATGAAGCCATCGCCTTCGTAAACCTGTTCGTCCATGCCGAAATCGCGGCTGCGATGGCGGACAAAGGCGTCGAGCTCTTGAAAGGTATCTTCGTCGAGGAGTAAGTCGACGCGTTCGCGCGCGGACAACTTACCCTCTTTGTGCTGGCGCTCGCGACGCGCGGCGCCGCCGCCCTCGCGAGCGGCGGCGTGCCTACGCCTGACTTCATCGAAACGGTCGAGCGCCACGGAGTTAGCGCCCGCCGAACAGCTTACCGGCGACGCCCTTCAGCACGTCATCCACCATGGAGCCGTCTTTGTTCTGATCGAGGAAAGATCCCAGCATCCCCATTACGCCGCTCGACTGGCCACCCTGGAGCATGCCAGCGAGGTTGTTGCTGGTGGACTGCTTCGCCAGCGCGCCCATAGCCAGGGAGGCGACGATGGGCAGCATCTGCTTCAACACGTCGGAGCCGATACCCGTCTGTTCGGCGGCCTGCGCGGCCACCTGACGGCTGACGTCCTTGCTGCCGAGTAAGTGCCCGAGGATCGAGTTGCCGTCCTGGGTCGCGCCGCTTAACGTCGAAGGGTCATCCAAATATTGCTGATGGTTGCCACCAGTAAGCGCGCCAAGCAAAGACTCCAAGCCCCCCTCCTGGCTGACATTCTGCTGGACGCCGCCGGTGAGCGCCGGCAGCAACGCCGAAATGGCGCTCTGCGCCTGCGACTCATTCAAGCCAAATTGTCCCGCGACCTGCTGCAATACTCCGCCGCCCGCCGCGCCCATGATCGTTTCTAGAAGTGGGTTCATCGAAAAGTTGTCTCCTTACCTAACACCCCGAAGTATACGTCATCGCCCTGAGGCGGGTTGCGCAAATTCATTGGTAAATGTTTGCGCGGAATTCATCTTCGCGTCGCGCACGGCGGGGTTGTGCCTGGCAAGAAAATCGAGGACGGTGCGGGTCTGCTCCAATTGAAATTCTCCCCGCGGGTCGTAGCGCGGCAGGTGAAGGCGCAAGGCCTCCAAATTCCCTGCCCCGAGCTTCGCCAAAACGGCTTCGGGCGGATTGGACTTGATCCAGTTCACCGCTGCGCGCAGGGCGCGCGTCATGCGCCGGGCCCGGTCCGGGTTGGCCTTGAGCCAGTCGCGCTGGGCGAGCAGCGACATGCTGGGGTAGCCGTCTGAGCCGAAGACGCGCCGGTTGCCCTCCGGGCTGAAGGTCTCCGCCAAGGTGACCGCGTTGGCGTTGCGTTGCCGCAGGGGCACCAGGGTGCTGGCGAGGACGATGGCCGCGTCCACTTTACCGGACTCAATCGCGACCAGGGCCGAGGGACCCACGCCGATCGCCGCGAAGCTGACATCGGTGGGCGCGAGTCCGGCTTGCTCTAACAGGCGCGTGGCGAAGTTCTGCATCTGCCCGCCGGGGGCGGCGACGCCGATCACCTTGCCCTTCAGTTGGCCCACTTCGGTGATGCCTTTGCCCGGTGCCGCCACCATGGCCAGGCAGTGGCAATCGGTGAGTTGCAGATAAGCCACCACAGGCTTGCCCAGGGCTTGGGCCTGAATGGCTTGCTCATAGGTGCCGACGATGGAGTCGGCACTGCCGGAGAGGAGGGCTTCCATCGCCTTGCCGGCGCCGCTGATCTCCTGGAGGTCGACGACGAGCCCCTCTTGCGCGAAGAAGCCAAGCTTCTGGGCGAGTAGCGGGGCCTCGGCGCCTTGGAAGGTAACCAGCCGCACACGCAAGGGGTCCGGCTTTGCGCAACTAGCGAGCCCGAGGAGAGAGAGGAGAGTAAGATAACGCAAATTCCAGGTTAACCCAAATAAAATAAGGGCCGGGCGTTTGCCGCCCGGCCCCGCGAAAACAGTACAACGGAAAAACTACCAGATCAACTTGAGAGCCAACTGCATATTGCGCGGTTCTCCGAAGCCGATGCCGGGAGCCGATGCGCCGTTGCGCGTGTTGGTGATGACGCCGAGCGAAGCGGCGGCGTTGAGATTCGTACCCGGGTTAGCGAAGTTCGCGCGGTCGAAGATATTAAAGATCTCGGCGCGGAACTGGACGCGGATGCGTTCGGTGATGGCGGTGTCCTTGAAGATGGAGAAATCGACCGCACCGAAGCCGGGTCCGCGGAGGATGTTGCGGCCGATGTTGCCGAAGGTGCCCAAAGCGGGGACCTGGAAGGCGGGGGTGCCGCTAGTGCCGCAAGTAGCGGCGTTACGGGCGCCCGCGGCATCCAGGAAGCAGGGGTTAAAGAACGGCACCGGGCCAAAGGGAGTGGCGCGGCTGGGGATATTCGAAGCCCAGTTGGCGCCGAGCACGTCAACGCGGTCCCGGCTATCCAGCGTCAGGCTGCGGTTGGAGCCGGCGAGGAAGTCCACCGGTTCTCCGGTGTGGCCGGTGATGAGCGCGTTCAACTGCCAGCCCTTGGTAAGACGGGGCATTTTGTTGGTGAACGTGGGCACATCGTACGTCACGAAGCCGGTGAAGATTTGGTTGATGTCGAAGTTCGAAGGGCCATACTCGCGGCGAATGTTGAAGCTGTTCGCCGGAATGGCGTTGCGGACATTGGAGCCGTTATCGAGTGCCTTACCGAGCGTGTAGTTCATGGTGGCCGAGAAACCCTTCCAGCGCGTCATGCGGAGTTGAGTCTGCATGGAGTTGTAATTCGAGTTGGCGATGGATTGCAGGATGTTGATCGCGCCGAGCGTGGGGAACTGGTCCGCCAACAGGCGGCGGCCATTCACCACGGGGTTGATGCTGCGCAGGAGCGAGAGCTTGGTGCCGCGGCTGCCGACGTAGCCCACTTGCAGCACCATCTTCGAGTTGAGTTGCTGCTGGATGTTCAGGTTGTAGTTCTGCACGTAAGGGGTGCGGAAGTCCGGACTGACGCCGAAGGCGCCGACGTTGCTGGGCGCGGCCGCGGTGGGGAAGACTTCCTGGCCAGAAACGATGTTGATGCCGGAGCGGGTCTGCGTGAAGACCGGGTCGGGGCCGGCGGGATTGGCGTGGATGCCGGCGGAGCCACCGTTCGGCGTACCCGTGTTGGCGACGATGAAGTTGAGCGGCGGCTGATCGTAGAAGAAGCCGTAGCTACCGCGAATGACGGTGTTCTTGAAAGCGTTGTAGGCGAAGCCGACGCGCGGGCCAAAGTTATTGAAGTCTTTCGGCCAGAGCGGCGTGGCTCCCTTGCCGACGTTGACGAAGCCAGTGCCGGGACGGAAGGAAGTGATGCTGCGGTCAAGGTCGGAGACCGGGCCGACATATGCCCAGCGTACGCCGAAGTTCAGGTTGAGCTTTTGATTCACCTGCCAGTTATCGTGCACCCACCAGTCGATGCCGTTCTGGCGGTAGTCACGCTGGAGTTGGCCACGCACGATGGTGGCACCGTTGTTGCCAGTGACGTAGCCGGCCATAAAGTCAGAGAGGGCGCGCAGAGAGGGCGAGACATTGGGGTCCGTCGCCCAGGGTCCACGGGTACCGTCGAAGGTGAAGCTGCCGCGCTTGTTGGTGTCGTAGAAGACGTCGAGGACGGCGCGGCGGTATTCGCCGCCGAACTTGATGGTATGACGGCCGGCGGTGTAGCTGAGGTTTTCCGTGATGTGGCCGGTGGTGTCGATGCGGCCCAGGGGCTGAGTGGAGCTGGCGCCGGCGAAATTGCTGATACGTAACGTGGGCGACCCACCAAGCGAACCGTTCTGCGGCACGCCGGTGTTCAGGCCTGCGGCAATCGGGTTATAGCTGGTATCGAGATCATTGAAGGTTTGCAAGAAGTAATTCACCCCGAGCACCAACTGGCTCACCAGGCGGGGCGAAATGGTGCTCGTGAGATTCACTGAGTAATTGTGCATGCGGGAGGGCGCGATCTGGAAGTACTCACGGTACGGAACGCCGTTGTCCGCGATCTGCTTACCGGTGCCGCCGAAGTAGCGAGCGGAGAGATTATGCTTCTGCGAAATGGCATAGTCGAGCTTGAGGATGCCGTTGTAGCTATCGTAGTCGTTCCGGTCTGTCGCCACCAGGTTGTTCGTGGTGGCGGGAAGCCCGTTGTAACGCGCGGGCCAGAAGGAAAGTAGGTTCGTGGCCACCGGGCTGACCGGGATGTTGTTCTGCGCGAGGATGCCACGGGCTTGGTTCACCCAGGCGGTGGAGGGATGCTGCGCGCGGAAAGAGAGGTTCGCGATCGCCTTCTGATTTTCGAGCGTGGCGAAGTAGAAGAGCTTGTTCTTCAGCACCGGGCCGCCGAGGGAGAAGCCCCACTGGTCGTTGCGCATGACGCGCTTCTTGTCGGTCGCCGGGTTCTGGAAGGGCGAGAAAGACGAGAAATACTCGTTGCGGTTGAAGTAGTAGGCCGAGCCATGCAATGTGTTAGTGCCGCTCTTGATGACGAGGTTGACGTTGGAGCCGCCGTTACGGCCGAAGTCCGCGCTGGCGTTGGTGACGACGGAGAACTGGTCAATCGCTTCGACGGGCAGCAAGGTGCCGGCGATCCCGGACACGCCGCCCTGATTTACGGCGGAGGTGTTATGGAAAGCGTCGTTGTTGTCGGCGCCGTCGATCTGGTAATTGTTGCCGGAGGTGCGCATGCCGTTGACGGAGTTCGACGAGGGCGAAACACCCGGGCTGAGCTTCAACATCTGACGGAAGTCGCGGCCGTTCATCGGCATGTCCTGCACTTCGCGCGGACCGACCACGTTGGCGAGCGTGGAGGACGTGGTTTCAATCGTCGCGGCCGCCGCGGAGATCTCGACGGTGGTGGCCTGCTGGGCCACCGTTAACTTGATGGCCAAATTCGACGTGCGGGAAACGGCGACTTCCACGCCTTCCAGCTTCTGCGTGCCAAAGCCGGTCTTCGAGACCGTGACGGTGTAGAAGCCCAAGGGCAAATCGGGCATAGAGAAGTCGCCCGAGGCGGACGCGGTCACTTCACGAGTGAGACCCGTACCCTGGTTGACGGCGACCACCGTCACCTCGGGGACCGCCGCCCCGGAGGCGTCGACGATGTTGCCCACAATGCTGCCACGAAACGTTTGCGCCCAGGCGCTG
>JAIEMJ010000039.1 GCA_019752335.1 Bryobacteraceae bacterium | reverse complement strand
ACGCCGGTGGCCATGGACAAGGGTCTGCGCTTCGCGATTCGCGAAGGCGGCCGTACCGTGGGCGCGGGTACCGTGTCGGAGATCGTAGCTTAAAGGTGTTCGTGGGCCGGAGATGTTCAATCTCCGGCCTTTCGTTTGAGAGAAGCCATGAATAAAGAACGCATTCGGATTCGCTTAAAGGCTTACGACTATCGGGTCCTCGACCAGTCGACGGGCGAGATTGTCGATACCGCCAAGCGCACTGGCGCGACGATCGCGGGTCCGATACCGCTGCCCACGATTCGGAACCGGTATACGGTGAATCGTTCGCCGCATACGGATAAGAAGTCCCGCGAGCAGTTCGAGATCCGGACGCACAAGCGTCTGCTCGACATTCTCGAACCGACGCAGGAGACGGTGGACGCGCTGATGAAGCTCGACCTGCCGGCCGGCGTGGACGTCGAAATTAAGGCCTTCGGGAAGAAGTAGTTTTTCTGCAGGCGCAGGGACCGCTCGCTGGCTGCTTGGCTGCGATGCCCCTGCTGGATGGAATTTTGGGAAGTAGAAGAAGCTGAGGAAATATGAGCCCAGGGATCATTGGGAAAAAAATCGGCATGACGCAAGTCTTCACGGCTGAGGGGAACGTTGTCCCCGTGACGCTAGTGAAGGCGGGCCCTTGTGTGGTAACGCAGCGGAAGACGCCGACCACGGATGGCTATAGCGCGGTGCAGTTGGGTCTGGTGGAATTCGTCAAGAAGAACAAGACGAACAAGCCGACGGCGGGCCATTTGAGCAAGTCGAGCGCCGAGGGTGTGAAGTACATGCGCGAATTCCGCTTGCGGCCGGGTGATGCCGACCTCAAGGTGGGCGACCGCGTCCTGGCCGGTGAGTTTAAGCCCACCGATAAGCTGGACGTGATTGGCATGCCCAAGGGCCGCGGCTTCGCTGGTGTCGTGAAGCGTCATCACTTCCGTGGTGGCGACGCGACGCACGGTTCGATGTTTCATCGTGCCCCGGGTTCGATTGGCGCCTCGAGTTTCCCTTCCCGCGTTTTCCCCGGTACCCGTATGGGTGGCCGCATGGGTTCCGACCGCGTGACGGTGAAGAACCTCGAAATCGTCGAAGTGGATACGGAAGACAATATTTTACTCGTGAAGGGAGCGGTGCCTGGCCCGAACGGCAGCTACATCTTGTTGCGCCGCGCGAGCCGGTAGGAGACCTCCCATGCCGAAAGTAGACGTAATTAATCTCCAGAATCAAAAGGTTGGCGAGCTCGAGTTGGCGGATGCCGTCTTTGGCGCTGACGTCAACCAGAACCTGATCTATGAGTCGGTCCGCAACTACATGGCGGGCCAGCGCGGCGGTAACGCGGCGACGAAGACGCGCCACGAAGTGGCTGGTTCGGGCAAGAAGTTGTGGAAACAGAAGGGCACGGGCCGCGCGCGTACGGGCTCGATCCGGTCGCCCTTGTGGCGCCATGGCGGCACGACGCATGGTCCGCAACCGCGCGACTATAGCTACCGGTTGCCGAAGAAGATGTTGCTGGGCGCGTTGCGGTCGGCCTTGTCGGCGAAGCTCGCGAGTGGCGAACTCAAGATCGTCGATCAGTTTGCGATCACTGAGCCGAAGGCCAAGTTGGTGCGCACGGCGCTCGATACGCTCACCGCGACCAAGACGGCGTTACTCGTGGACAACACGGCGTCGCGCAATTTGGAGCTGGGTTCGCGCAACCTGGTGGGTGTGAAGCTGGTGGCGAGCAAAGATCTGACGACGTACGATCTGTTGGGCCACAAACATGTGTTCCTTTCGAAGGCCGTGGCCGAGAAATTGTCGGAGGCGTTGAAGTAACCATGAACATGTACGAAGTGATTTCGCGTCCGATCATCACCGAGAAGGCGGTCGGCAAAAAGGAAACCGAGAACACGCTGGTGTTCGAAGTGAATCCGGCGGCCACCAAGACTCAGGTGAAGGAAGCCGTGCAGAAGCTCTTCAACGTGAAGGTAGAAGAGGTCAGGACGGCGATGTTTGACGGCAAGCTGCGCCGTCGCGGCCGTTTCGCCGGCTACCGTCCCGCCTGGAAGAAGGCCTACGTGAAGTTGAAGGCCGGGCAGAAGATGCCTGAGTTCGTGGAGATCTAGAGCGATGCCGATCAAGACTTTTAAACCCACTACTCCGACGCGCCGTTTCCAATCCGTGGACGTGCGCACGGACATTACCCGGCAGAAGCCGGAGCGCTCGCTCACCTCGGGTAAGGTTCGTTCGGGCGGCCGCAACAGCTACGGCCAGATTTCGTCGCGTTTCCGCGGCGGTGGCGCGAAGAAGAGCTACCGCATCATCGATTTCAAGCGCGATAAGCACGGCGTGCCGGCCAAGGTGGCCACGATCGAGTACGATCCGAACCGCACGGCGCGTATCGCACTGTTGCACTACACGGACGGCGAGAAGCGCTACATCCTGGCTCCGGTGGGCCTTGAAGTGGGGCAGATGTTGCTCTCCGGTCCGACGGCCGACATTCTGGTGGGCAATGCGTTGCCGATCAAGAATATCCCGGCTGGTACGACGATTCACGCCGTCGAACTGCGCCCCGGTAAGGGCGCCCAGATGGTGCGCACGGCGGGTGGCGCGGCGCAGTTAATTTCGCGCGAAACCGAGTGGGCGCTCGTAAAGCTGCCTTCGGGCGAAGTCCGCAAGGTGAGCGTGGATTGCGTGGCGACGATTGGGCAAGTGGGCAATACGGATCACGAGAACGTGTCGCTTGGCAAGGCCGGACGTAAGCGCCACATGGGTAAGAAGCCGCACAATCGCGGTGTGTCGATGAACCCGGTGGATCACCCGCACGGTGGTGGCGAAGGCCGCACCTCGGGTGGCCGTCACCCGGTGACGCCGTGGGGCCAGCCGACGCGCGGCTTCAAGACGCGGAATAACAAGCGCACGGACAACATGATTGTTCAGCGCCGGCAGAAGAAGTAGGACGCGAGAGGATCTAGATGGGCCGTTCACTCAAAAAAGGACCTTTTACCGATACCCATGTGGTGGCGAAAGTCACTGCGATGGATGCGCGGAACGAGAAGAAGGTGATCAAGACTTGGTCGCGCCGGTCGACGATCACGCCCCAGTTTATCGGGCACACGCTGGCCGTACACAACGGCAAGAAGTTCATTCCGGTGTACGTGACGGAAAACATGGTGGGGCACAAGCTGGGCGAGTTTTCGCCGACCCGCACGTTTAAGGGTCACGCCGCCAAGAGTTCGGAAAAAGGCAAATAAAGGATCGCGAGATGGAAGCCAAAGCTGAAGCCAGATTCGTCCGGGTGTCCGCGCAGAAGGCGCGCCTCGTGATCGATATGATTCGCGGAAAGCGCGCGGGCGATGCCCGCGTGATTCTGCGCACGGTGAATAAGCGCATCGCGCCGGCGGTTGAGAAGGTCCTCAACTCGGCGATCGCGAACGCGGGAAACAAGAACGACAACGTGGATGTCGATAAGTTGATGGTGTCGGAAGCCTACGTGAATGAGGGTCCGCGCCAGAAGCGTGTCCGTCCCGCCCCGATGGGCCGTGCCTACCGCTACCAGCGCCGCACGTCGCACATCGTGGTGAAGGTCAAGGAGAAAGAGTAAGCGCATGGGTCAAAAAGTCCATCCTTTTGGCTTCCGGCTAGGGGTCACCAAGACCTGGCGTTCGCGGTGGTTCGCCAAGCACGACTACGCCAAGCTGTTGTTCGAGGACATCGAACTGAAGAAGTCGCTCATGGAGCGGTTGAAGCAAGCGGGCGTGAGCTCGATCGAAGTGGATCGTCCCGGCAACAAGCTGCGGATCACGATTCGCACTTCGCGTCCCGGTATCATCATCGGGCGCAAGGGCGCCGAGATCGAGAAGCTGAAGGGCGAACTCGCCAAGAAGACGCAGCGCGAAGTCTTTATCGACATCCAGGAAGTCCACAAGCCAGAGCTCGATGCGCAGTTGGTGGCCGAGTCGATCGCGTTGCAGCTCGAAAAGCGCGTGGCATTCCGCCGCGCGATGCGCAAGGCGGTTGATTCCGCGCAGCGCTTTGGCTGCAAGGGCATCAAGGTGCGCGTGTCAGGCCGTTTGAATGGCGCGGAAATCGCCCGCACGGAATGGTATTTGCATGGCCAGTTGCCGCTGCACACGCTGCGTGCGGACATTGATTATGGCTTCGCCGAGGCCCATACGACCTATGGCGTAATCGGTGTGAAGACCTGGGTGTATAAGGGCGAGATTCTGGAGCATCCCGGTAAGCGCAGCTTGCGGAATGATCCGGAGCCGCGTCCGCGTTCGCCTCGCCGTGAGGGTGGTCCCCGTGAGGGTGGC
The DNA here is from genome assembly GCA_019752335.1 of Bryobacteraceae bacterium. Lineage (GTDB taxonomy): Bacteria > Acidobacteriota > Terriglobia > Bryobacterales > Bryobacteraceae > JALHNI01. The sequence goes on along the minus strand of JAIEMJ010000039.1, from coordinate 42,302 downwards.
CGTGATGGTGATCGCCGTCCGGATCGCGGTCCGCGTGACGGTGGTCCGCGTGACGGTGCTCCGCGTGATGGCCAGCGTCCGCCGCAGGCCGCTCGCGAAGCAATGCCGCAGGCGAGCAATGAGTCTGGCGCGGTGCAGATTCCTCCGGTCCAGGTTCCGCCGGTCCAGGTGGCTCCCGTACAGGTTCCTCCGATGCAGACTCCGCCTGAGGGCGAGACGCAGAGCTAACGAATTTAAGGAAAGCAAAGTCCCATGTTGCAGCCTAAGAGAGTTAAATACCGCAAGACCCAACGCGGCCGCATGAAGGGTAAGGCCTGGCGCGGCTCGACGTTGTCGTTTGGCGATTTCGGTTTGAAAGCGATGGAGCCCTGCTGGATTACGGACCGGCAGATCGAAGCGGCCCGTATCGCCATGACGCGCCACATCAAGCGCGGTGGTAAGGTTTGGATCCGCCTGTTCCCGGACAAGAGCGTGACGTCGAAGCCGGCCGAAGTCCGCATGGGCGGCGGCAAGGGTGCGCCGGATCGTTGGGTGGCCGTGATCAAGCCCGGCAAGATTCTGTTCGAAATGGAAGGCGTCAGCAAGGAGTTGGCGCAGGAAGCGATGCGCCTGGCGGCGATGAAGCTGCCGTGTCCGGTGAAGTTCGTGACGCGCGAAGGATAAGAGTACAAGACGATGACGGCTGACAAAATTCGCGCCATGGATGTGGCGGAGATCGAAAACAAGGTCAAGGAATCCGCGGAGCAGATGTTTCGCATCAAGTTCCAAATGGGCATGGGGCAGACCGGCGGCTTGAAGAAGCTGAAGGAGCTGAAGAAGGATCGCGCGCGGATGCTGACGATTATCGGCGAGAAGAATAAGGGAGCCAAGTAAGCCATGGCTGACGAGAAGCAGACCGCGACCGAAACTAAGACGAATAAGCAGACGCAGACTGGCGAAGTGGTCTCGATCAAGATGGAGAAGACCATCTGCGTGCAGGTGACGCGCCGCGTCACGCATCCGTTCTATAAGCGCATCATCACGAAGCGCAAGAAGTTTTACGCCCACGACGAGACGAAGGACGCCAAGTTGGGCGACTTTGTGCGCATCGTTGAGGCGCGCCCGATGTCGAAGCTGAAGCGCTGGAAGCTGGACGCCATTGTGCGCCGCGCCGTGCAAGTGAATGAACTGAAGGCCTAGGGCTTTCGGGATTCGGCGTCAAAGAGATTTTTAGGGAGAAGCAGCCATGATTGGAATGAGAACAATGCTGGAGGTGGCCGATAATTCGGGCGCCAAAAAACTCCAGTGTATTCTGCCGCGCGGCGGCGGACTCGGCCTGCGGGCCGGGCTCGGCGACATTATCACCGCGAGCGTCAAAGAAGCCGCGCCCGATTCGAATGTGAAGAAGGGCAAGGTCGTCCGTTGCGTGATCGTGCGCATGCGCAAGGAAACGCGGCGTAAGGACGGCTCCTACATCCGGTTCGATTCGAATGCGGCGGTGCTGGTGAACGAATTGGGCGAGCCGGTGGGCACGCGCGTGTTCGGACCGGTGGCGCGTGAACTGCGCGACAAGCGTTACATGAAGATCGTGTCGCTGGCGCCGGAGGTGATCTAGTCATGGGAGTGCAGAAGTTACACGGCCAGAAGCTGGCCGGCGCGCCGGACAAGATCCGGATCAAGAAGAATGACACGGTGAAAGTGATCACCGGTAAGGACCGTGGCAAGTTGGGCCGCGTCCTCGAAGTCGACCACACGCGTGGCCGGCTGACGGTGGAGGGTGTGATGATCATGAAGAAGCACACCAAGCCCAACCCGCAGCGCCAAATCAAGGGCGGCATTGCCGAGAGCGAAGGCACGATCCACGTTTCGAACGTGATGATCGTCACCAACGACGGCACGCCGACGCGCGTGGGAATCAAGGAAGAAAAGATCGGCAACAAGGTGAAGCGGACGCGAATCGCGCGCAAAACCGGCGAAGTGCTGGATAAGAAAGGTTAAGCTCGATGGCGACGGCGCTCCCTAGACTAAAGACACAGTATCTGGAAAAAATCGTCCCGGCGTTGACGCAGGAGTTCGGCTATACGAATCGGATGGCCGTCCCCAAGATCGACAAGATCTCGATCAATATCGGCCTGGGCGAAGCGACGCAGAACGCGAAGCTGATGGACGGCGCGGTGAACGAACTGGCGGCCATCACTGGCCAAAAGCCGGTGGTGACGAAGGCGACCAAATCGATCGCGGCCTTTAAGCTGCGCGAAGGCATGCCGATCGGCTGCCGGGTAACCTTGCGCGGTGACCGCATGTACGAATTCCTGGATCGTTTGGTGAGCGTCGCTCTGCCGCGCGTCCGCGATTTCCGCGGCATTCCGAGCAAGAGTTTTGACGGCCGCGGCAACTACACGCTGGCCGTGAAGGACCAATTGATCTTCCCCGAAATCGACTACAACAAGGTTGAGAAGACCAAGGGCATGAATATTTCGATTACGACCACGGCGAAGACCGATGCCGAGAGCCTCTCGCTCTTGAAGCACCTCGGCATGCCGTTCAACAAGTAGGGCGAAGGGAACGAGAAATGGCCACTACCGCAAAAGAAGCCAAAGACCGGAAATTCGCCGCGGCGATCGCGAAAGCGCATGTCGCGGGGAAGAAAGCGAAGTTCGCTTGCCGGCTCCGCAACCGCTGCCAGCGCTGCGGACGTCCGCGCGGATTTATTGGAAAGTTTAAGCTCTGCCGTATTTGTTTTCGGCAATTGGCGTTGCTCGGCGAGATCCCGGGTGTCGTGAAGTCGAGCTGGTAAGTTAAGTAAGGAATTTTCGAGGAGACACGAATGGCTACATCGGATCCCATTGCCGATATGCTCACCCGGGTACGGAACGCCATTGGCGCCCGGCACGCGAAGGTGGACGTTCCGGCATCGAAGCTCAAGATGGAAATCGCCCGCATTCTGAAGGAAGAGGGCTACATCATGAACTTCAAGATGGCGGACGAGGGTGCGCGCAAAATGGTGCGCATCTATTTGAAGTACACGCCCGCGAACGAGCCGGTGATTTCGAAGCTGGTGCGGCTGTCGAAGCCGGGTTGCCGGGTATACGTAAACTCGAAAGAGATTCCGCGTGTGTTGGGTGGCTTGGGAATCAACATTCTCACCACGCCGCGCGGCGTGATGACCGGGGCGGCCGCGCGCAAGCAAGGCGTCGGCGGCGAATTACTTTGTCACGTTTACTAATTACGAAAGAGAACAAGGCGTAGAACTGCTGCTTCGCAAAGAGTAAGCAAGGGATACCCGGAGAAGATATGTCGAGAATTGGAAAAAAACCGATCCCGCTGCCGGCGGGCGTCAAAGTCACCCTGGGCCGTGAGCTCAAGGTGGAAGGCCCGAAGGGCAAGCTGACCGTGCCGGTGCAGCCGGGCATTACCGTCGAGAACAACAACAATGTGCTCGAGGTAAAGCGCGAGAACGACAAGCAGTCGGCGGCGCACGGCTTGACGCGGGCATTGCTCGCGAACGCCGTCACCGGCGTGAGCGCGGGCTTCACCCGCGAACTCGACATTGTCGGTATCGGCTACCGCGTGGACCTGAAGGGCCGCGTGGCGATTTTCTCGCTGGGCTATTCGCACACCATCGAATTCATGTTGCCGGATGGCGTGGACATGAAGGTGGATAAGCAGACGCACATCGTCCTGACCGGGCATGACCGTCAGGCGCTGGGCCAAACGGCGGCAAACATGCGCGCGCTGCGCAAGCCGGATCCTTACAAGCAAAAGGGCGTTCGCTACACGGGCGAAGTGCTGCGTAAGAAGGTCGGCAAGGCCGCCGGTAAGTAACGAGGATATTGAGATGGTCAAACAGATCAACAAAGACGAAATCCGCCGGCGAATCCATACGCGCATTCGCCGCCGGGTGGCTGGAACGGCGGAGCGGCCGCGGTTGGCCGTTTTCCGCAGCACCAAGCACATCTACGCGCAGGTGATCGACGACAAGAGCGGCCGCACTTTGTGCGCGGCCAGTTCGGCGGAGAAGAGCAAGGGCGGCAAGGACGGTGGCAACATCGCTGGCGCCAAGGCCGTCGGTACCTTGCTGGCGGAGCGGGCGAAGGAAAAGGGTCTCAAGCTGGTCGTATTCGACCGCGGGGGCTTCCTCTACCACGGCCGGGTCAAGGCGCTGGCCGATGCGGCGCGCGAAGCGGGACTCGAATTTTAGGCGGGAGCAGAAGACACATGGCGTTTATTCCGAAAAAGAAAATCGACGTGGGGGCGCTCACCCTGAAAGAACAAGTGGTTTCGATCAACCGCGTCACCAAAGTGGTGAAGGGCGGCAAGAACATGAGCTTCTCGGCGCTCGTGGTGATCGGCGACGCTTCGGCCAAGGTAGTCGGCTACGGCACCGGCAAGGCCAAGGAAGTTCCCTCGGCCATCAAGAAGGGCATTGAGGCGGCGAAGAAGAATTTGCGGCGCGTGAATACGCTCGAGCACACGATTCTGCATCCGGTGGTGGGCAAGTTCGGCACGGGTCAAGTCCTCTTGAAGCCGGCTCGCACCGGTACGGGTGTCATCGCCGGCGGTCCGGTCCGCGCGGTGATTGAGGCCGTCGGGATTCCGAATGTGCTCACCAAGAGCCTGGGTTCGCACAACCCGCACAACGTGGTGAAGGCGACCATCAATGCGCTCGAACAGTTGCGTGACAAGGCCGAAGTGGCCGAAGTGCGCGGCTTAACCGTGGATAAGTTACAGGCCTAGTTGGAGGCGTAAGGAAAAAACATGGCGGCCACGATCAAAATCCAATACTATCGCAGCGTGATTTGCACGCCCAAGGCGCATAAGCGCATTGTCAGCGCGCTCGGTTTGAAGACCCTGATGCGCACGGTGGAAAAGCCGGACACGCCGGCCTTCCGGGGCATGGTGCTCAAGGTGCCGCACCTTCTGCGGATTGTCGAATAGGCGGAACGAGAGATGAATCTTAGCGAACTCAAAAAGCCCGTAGGCCAGGTAAAGAAGCAACGGCGCGTCGGTCAAGGCATGGGTAGCGGCCGCGGCAAGTACGCCGGGCGCGGCGCCAAGGGCCAGAAGTCCATCTCCGGCTACAGCCGGATGCGCGGCTTTGAAGGCGGCCAGATGCCGCTGCATCGCCGCATGCCGAAGCGCGGGTTTACGAACCCCTTCCGCGAAGAGTATTCCATCATCAACTTGGGTGAACTGAACGAACTTGAAGGCGACGCTTTCGACTCGGCGGTGCTCAAGAAGATGGGCGTGGTGAAGAAAGCCGGCAAGGGCCTGAAGGTCCTGGGCACGGGCGACATCACCCGCAAGATCACGGTGACGGTGGTCGCGATTTCGAAGACCGCCGAAGAGAAGATCAAGGCGCAGGGTGGCACGGTGAATTTGATTCCGGTTCGTCCGGCGGGTCCGGCGACGGAAGCCGAAATCGCCGCCCGGGCACCGAAGGCCGGAGCGCCAAAGGCCGCAGCTAAGAAGCCGGCCGCCAAGAAGTCCAAGTAAGCTTAAGGCTCTAGAACGCAATGGCAAAGTTTTTCGAAGCGGTAGCGAATATCTTCCGGATCCCCGACCTCCGGAACCGGGTCCTTTTTACGCTCGCGATGCTGGCGATCTACCGGCTTGGCGCGCATATCCCCACCCCGGGAATCGACGCCAACCGGCTGGAAGACTTCTTCAAGCAGGCGCAGGGAACCTTGTTCGGTTTCATGGACCTGTTCTCTGGCGGTATGTTCCGCCGCCTGACGATCTTCGCCCTGGGCATCATGCCCTACATTACGTCGTCGATTATCTTGCAGTTGCTTACCGTGGTCGTTCCGACGCTGGAAAAACTGTCGAAGGAAGGTGAGCTCGGCCGCCGCAAGATTACCCAATGGACGCGCTATCTGACCGTGGCGCTGGCGCTCTTCCAGTCGGCGGGCATCGCGACGCTCTTGCAGTCAGCGGGCCAAGGCACGGCCGGCGGTGGCTTTGTCATCAATCCCGGTATCGGCTTCACGCTGATGACGATCATCACGCTTACCACCGGTACGGCCTTCATCATGTGGCTGGGTGAGCAGATCACCGAACGGGGTATCGGCAACGGCATGTCGCTGATCATTTTCACCGGTATCGTGATCGGCCTGCCAAATGCGATGCGCGAGATCTACAACAACGTCATCATCGGCCAATGGGGAGCGCTGCACGTACTAATCATCCTCCTGGTCATGATTGCGGTGATCGCCATGGTGGTGCTGGTCGAACGAGGCGAACGCCGGATTCCGATTCAATATGCCAAGCGCGTGGTGGGCCGCAAGATGATGGGCGGACAGTCCACCTACATGCCGCTCAAGGTGAACGCCGGCGGTGTGATTCCGGTCATCTTCGCGCAGTCGCTGTTGACCTTCCCGCAGTCGGCGCTCCAGATCGACTGGGTACGCAAAAACGCTTTCTTCAGCGGTCTATTGGGCGCGATCGGCCAGACGCAGCCCTTGTACTTCATCCTCTACACGCTGCTGATTGTCTTCTTCTGTTTCTTCTACGTCTCGATCATCTTTAATCCGAACGAAGCGGCCGACAACATGCGTAAGCATGGCGGCTTCATCCCGGGGATCCGGCCCGGCCCGAACACGGCAGCCTTTATGAACCGCATCCTCACGCGCATCACGGTGGTGGGTGGCCTCTATCTGGCCGTCCTCTCGCTGTTGCCGGAGATCATGATCGCGGGCATCAAGCTGCAGCGCCTGCCGTTGATCGGCAACTTTATCGACACGTATTTCCCCCGCTTCATCCTGGATGGCTTGGGAGTGAATTTCTATTTCGGTGGTACGTCCCTGCTGATCGTGGTGGGCGTCGCCATGGATACGGTGAACCAGATTGAGGCGCAGTTGATCATGCGTCACTATGAAGGATTCACGCCGCGCGCTGGCCGCATTCGTGGCCGCCGGAGCGGCGCTTAACCGAGGTGGCTAACCAGCCACGCCAGGTTTTCTTGAGGCGACGGTAGTAAAAAGGACCGGGTCTTGAAAGATGTTGAACGGAGTTCCCCGGAAAATCGTGGGGAGGCCGAAGCGGATAAGCTAGCGCGTTATGCGCCGGGCGCGTTTGCGCTGATCTTGTTCGGGCCGCCAGGCTCGGGTAAAGGTACGCAGGCAAAACTGCTGGTGTCGGATTTGGGCTTTGCGCATATCTCGACGGGGGACATCCTCCGGGAGCATATCGCGGCCGAAGATGCGATTGGCCGGCAGGTGATGGCGATGATGAAGAACGGGCAGTTGGTGCCCGACGAGTTGGTGAATCAGATGGTCGAGGAGCGCATCGGGCGCGACGACTGTATGAATGGGTTTATTTTGGATGGCTTTCCGCGGACCCTCGGGCAAGCGGAGAACCTGGGGTGGCTCCTGGCCGCCCGGGGGATTGGCCATTTGGTGGTCCATCTGGCGGTGGATTACAATAAGTTGGTAGGCCGATTAACGGCGCGGCGGCAGTGTCCCCAATGTGGCACTTTGTATAACCTGCTTTCGCGGCCGCCCGTCATCCCGGGCCGCTGTGATATTGAGGGAGCGCTCTTGGAGGTTCGCACGGATGACCAGGAAATGGTGATCCGGAAGCGCCTGGAAGCGTACGACGCGCAAACGCGGCCGTTGATTGAGTATTTTCGGGCGGATGGAAGTCTGCACGAGGTAGAAGCGAGCGATGCGCCTCCCGAGGTGATCGTTCGGCAAGTACGACAGCTGATTGAGGAATTTCGCGGCCAATGAGTAGCCGGAATAGACGATGATCATCCGGAAAAGCATGGCGGAGCTGGAAAAGATGCGCCGCAGCGGTTTGTTGGTGGCGCAGATTCTGAGTGAGCTGCGCGGGCTGGTGAAAGAGGGAGTGACGACCTACGACCTCGAAGTGACGGCGGAGAAGATGATGCGGGACGCAGGCGCCAAGTCGGCCTTCAAGGGCTACTACAGCGCGGCGGCCAATGCGAAGTTTCCGAACGTGCTGTGTACTTCGGTGAATAGTGAGATCATTCATGGCATGCCGTCGAAGAAGCGGGTGCTGAAGGCCGGCGATTTGTTGTCGGTGGATACGGCGGTGAGTATTGATGGTTATTACGCGGATTCCGCCACCACCATCCCCGTCGGCGCCATCACGCCGGAAGACGAGAAGTTGTTGCAGGTGACGCAGGAAGCCCTGGAGTTGGCCATTCAGAAGGCGCAGCCGGGTAACCGCCTCTTCGACATTTCGGGCAGCGTGGAAAGCCACGTCGTCCGGCACGGATTTTCGGTAGTGCGGGAATTTGTGGGCCACGGCATCGGAACGTCGATGCACGAAGAGCCCCAAGTGCCCAACTATGTGGACCGGAACAGCGAGAACCCTCGCTTGAAGCCGGGTATGGTTTTGGCGATCGAGCCGATGGTCAACGCGGGAACTCCCGATTGCCATGTGCTCGCGGATAAGTGGACGGCGGTGACGAAGGACGGGCGCAATTCGGCCCACTTCGAGCACACAGTAGCCATTACGGAGAACGGCCCTTGGGTGCTCACGAGACCCAGTTCGTCGCGACCGTAGTGGAGTTACTGCCGAACGTCACCTTCGGGCTGGAGCTCGAGGTGAACCGGGCGAGGGTCATCGGCCACGCGGCGGGAGCGCAAAAGACGAATTTCGTCCGGCTCCGGCTGAACGACAAGGTATTGGTGGAACTGGCTGAGCACGATAAAACGCGCGGCCGGATTGTAGAAGTTTTGAGAGGATAGGCAGTCATGAAAGTTCGAGCGTCCGTAAAGCCCATTTGCGACAAGTGCAAGATCGTCCATCGGTATGGCGTCGTGCGCGTCATTTGCTCCAATCCGAAGCATAAGCAGCGGCAAGGTTAGAAGGAAGGAAGAAGACTATGGCGCGTATTGTTGGCGTTGACTTACCCCCCCGCAAGCGAGCGGAAATCGGCCTCACTTATATCTTCGGCATTGGCCGCACCCGGGCCAAAAGCATCCTGCACCGTTGCGGGATCGACCATAACAAGAAAATCGCGGATTTGACCGAGGAAGAGGTCAATCACATCCGAACGCTCCTCGAATCCGAGGGCTCCATCGAAGGTGACCTGCGCAAGGAAATCTCGATGAACATCAAACGGTTGATGGAGATGGGCGCCTATCGTGGGCTGCGCCATCGCCGCAACCTACCGGTCCGTGGCCAACGCAGCCACACCAACGCGCGCACCCGTAAGGGACCGCGTAAGGGTACCGTGGCAGGCAAGAAAAAGGTTACGAAGTAAGAAGGATCACCGGACATGGCGAAAGCAGCGGCCAAGAGCAATAAGAAAAAGCAGTTTAAGAAAAAAGAGAAGAAGAACGTACCGTACGGCATCGTCAACGTCCAGGCTTCCTTTAACAACACGATCGTCACCATCACGGACTCGACGGGCAACACCCTGTCCTGGTCGAGCGCCGGTTCGCTCGGCTTCCGTGGTTCGCGTAAGGGAACTCCTTACGCCGCCCAGCAGGCGTCGCTCACCGCCGCCACCAAGGCCAAGGAATCGGGCATGCGCTCGGTCGAAGTGCGCGTCTCGGGTCCTGGCGCCGGCCGTGAGAGCGCCGTCCGCGCTCTTTCCACCGCTGGAATTGAGGTAAAATCAATTCGGGACTTCACTCCGATTCCTCACAACGGCTGCCGTCCCCCCAAGCGCCGCCGGGTCTAATCCGGGCGCGTTCAATTTTTGTACAGGCAAGCAGGACGAAGCTATTCCCTCCGGGATTCCAGCGTAAACTGCACCTTCAACCGTTCGTCATTTAGGAAGGTCTAGAGATTCATGGCTCGTTATAACGGCCCCGTCTGCCGGCTCTGCCGGCGCGAGGCGATGAAGTTGTTTTTGAAGGGTGAGCGCTGCTTCACCGAAAAGTGCGCGATCGAAAAGCGTAACTTCCCCCCCGGCCAACACGGCAAAGCCCGTAAGCCCAAGATTGTCGGCTTTGGCCTCCAACTGCGCGAGAAGCAGAAGGCCAAACGCTACTACGGCGTGCTGGAAGGCCAGTTCCGCAATATCTTCCACAAGGCCTCGCTCGCCAAGGGCGTCACCGGCGACAACATGATCAACATGCTGGAGCGCCGTTTGGATAACGTCCTCTACCGCCTCGGCTTTGGTACCAGCCGCAATCAGGCCCGCCAGATTGTGCGCCACGGCCATATCACCGTGAACGGCCGCAAGTGCAACATCCCCTCCTTCGTGGTGCGTCCCAACGACGTGATCGAAGTGGCGGAGAAGAGCAAGAAGAATCCCACCATCGTTTCGGCGCGTGACACCACCGCGCACGCCCCGAGCCCCAACTGGCTCGAGGTGGACCGCGAGAACTTCAAGGCTAAAGTCTTGTCGATTCCGCGACGCGACGAGCTCGTCCAAATCCAACTCAACGAGCAGTTGATCGTCGAGTTGTACAACAAGTAGTCCGGCGACAGGAAAGGAGAGCCCGAAAAGTATGTTTAAAGGTTTTCAAAAGCCCAAGCGTCTGGTGGCGAATACCGAAACGCTCACGGAACGGTACGGCAGCTTCAACGCCCAACCGTTCGAGCGCGGATTCGGCACCACCATTGGCAATAGCTTGCGTCGTATTCTGCTCAGCTCGATTGAAGGGGCGGCCATCACGGCGGTCCGCATCGAGGGAGTGGCGCACGAATTTTCTCCCATTCCCGGCGTCGTTGAGGACGCGACCGACATTATCCTCAACCTGAAGCAAATCCCCTTCAAGATGATGGGCGAGGGCACGAAGACCGTGCGCTTGAACGTCACCGGCGGCGGCGAAGTGCTTTCGAGCCAGATCGAAGTCGACCACGACATCGAAGTGCTCGACCGTACGATGCACATCGCGACCGTAGGTGAAGGCGGTAAGTTGCAGATCGAAATGCGGCTGCGCATGGGCCGCGGCTATGTCTCGGCTGACCGTAACTTCGACGAAGACCTCCCGCTCGGCTACATTCCGATCGACTCGGTCCACTCGCCGGTGCGCAAGGTCAACTACGCCGTCGAATCCGCCCGCCTCGGGCAGATGACTGACTACGATAAGCTCACGCTCGAGGTCTGGACCAACGGCGCCATCTCGCCGCAGGACTCCATCGGGCAGGCGTCGAAGCTGCTCAAGGATCATATGTCCATCTTCATCAACTTCGAGGAAACCCCCGAAGTGGTGGAAGAGCTCGCCGAGCGCGGCTCCACGCAGATGAACGAAGTGCTCAACCGCTCGGTGGAAGAGCTGGAACTTTCGGTGCGTTCTTACAACTGCTTGAAGAACGCCAACATTCAAACCATCGGTGACCTGGTGCAACGGAGCGAAGCCGAAATGCTGCGCACGAAGAACTTCGGCCGCAAGAGCCTGAATGAAATCAAGGAAATTTTGCAAAACCTGAGCCTCGGGTTTGGCATGAAGCCCGACTCGACGGGCCGTCTGGTGCTCCCGCCCGGCGGATCGTCATCGGAAAATGGGTATTAGGAAACAGATATGCGTCATCGATATGGTGGATCCAAACTAAAGCGCGAAACCGGCGCTCGCAAAATGCTCCTGCGCAACATGGTCACGAGTGTGATCAATGAAGAGCGCATCGTCACGACCGTCACCAAGGCCAAGGCCGTCAAGCCGCTGGTGGAGAAGATGATCACCCTGGCTAAGGAAGGCACGCTCCACTCGCGCCGCCGCGCCGCCGGTTATCTCCTCAGCCCGGACTCGGTAAAGAAGCTCTTCGACAAGCTCGGACCCCGCTTCGGCCAACGTACTGGCGGCTACACCCGCATCACCCACCTCGGACCCCGCAAGGGCGACGGAGCCGAACTCGGCATCCTCGAGCTGGTGGGTAGCGAACTGGTGAAGCGCGCCGCCGAACGCGCCCAGCGCAAGGAAGAACTGCTCAAGCAGCAAAAAGAGGGCGAAGAACAGGCTTAGGCTTTTCTTTCCAACAGAACGGGCAAAGGGCGGAGGCGAAAGCTTCCGCCCTTTGCTATTGGCACGCTAGCATGGGGATACCCACGTGAATCGCGCACATCTGCTGGAGCTCTTCGAGACCTGGGCGCAGACCGAGCGTCCCCTCTTCGCCTATGACGACGGCTATCGGACCGTCGCGCTCTCCACCGGGGCCACGGCTCGCGCCTCCTGGGCTTTTGCGCACACGCTGGAACAAGCCGGCGTCCAACCCGGCGACCGCATCCTGCTGTGGGGCGAGAACCGCCCCGGCTGGGTAATCGCATTGTGGGGCTGCCTATTGCGCGGCGCGGTCGCCGTGCCGATGGATGCGCGTAGCACGACGACGCTGGTGGAGCGAGTCCGCGCGATTACCGAGGCGAAGGGTATCGTCATCGGGGACGAAGTCACCTGGCCGGGCGCTGCCTGGCGCATGGCCGAACTCGAGCGCGCCTCGGCTCCCCCAGGCAAACTCGCGAAAGGCGACGTCGGCGCGCTGGCCGAGATTCTCTTCACCTCCGGCGCCACCGCCGAGCCCAAGGGAGTCCGCATCACGCACCGCAATTTGCTCGCGAACCTGAATCCGGTGGAAGGCGAGATCCGCCGCTATCGCGCCAAGCCCATCGTGCGCTGGTTTGCGGAGCCGGTCTTCTTCCCCGTCCGCTTCCTCAATCTGCTCCCCCTCAGCCATCTCTTCGGACAAACCATGGCCGCCTTCATTCCGCCCATGATCGACGGCCAGGTGATCTTCCTGAAGGGCCACCACCCGCCGGAGATTGTCCGGCAGGTGCGGCGCCGCCGCATCTCGGTGATCGTCGCGGTGCCGAAAATGCTCGAGATGCTGCGCGAATACGTCACCGCGCGCTGCCCCGAAGTACAAGCGCCCAGCCAGCCCAGCGGACTCCTCCGCACCTTCTGGCGCTACCGCCGCGTCCACCGTTTGCTGGGCTGGAAGTGCTGGGCCTTCATCGTCGGCGCCGCTCCGCTGGACCCCGAACTCGAAGCCTTCTGGCGCCGCCTCGGCTACGCCGTCATCCAAGGCTACGGACTCACCGAAACCGCACCCATTGTCAGCCTCAACCATCCCTTCCACGCGAGCCACGGCACCGTGGGCAAGCCGATTCCCGGCGTCGAAATGAAGCTCGCCGAAGATGGCGAAATCCTGGTGCGCGGCGAGAACATCACCAGCGGCTACTACGGCTCCGACGCCACGGTGCTCGAAGCCGATGGCTGGTTCCGCACGGGCGACATCGGCGAACTCGACTCGAGCGGCGCGCTCCGCATCCGAGGACGCAAGAAAGAAATGATCGTCGCCGCGGATGGCACCAACATCTTTCCGGATGACCTGGAGCGTGTGCTGGACGCGCTGCCCGGTGTGCGCGAGTCCGCGGTGGTGGAGCGTGAGGGCCGAGCGCACGCGGTGCTGTCGCTCACGGAAACCACGACACGGGACGCGGTGCTGGCCAAGGCCAACGCCCGCCTGGAGCCGCATCAGCAAATCCGCGACGCGACACTCTGGCCCGCCGGGACGCCCTTGCCGCGCACCGCCGGCACCGAAAAGCTGAAGCGGAGCCAAGTGCGGGACTGGCTGCACGGCATCGCCGCGCCGGTCGAAAAAACCAAGGAGCTGGGCGGCGTGCTGGCCCGCTATGGCATTCGCCAAGACACCAAGCTGAACGAGCTCGGCCTAAGCTCGCTCGAACGAGTACAACTGCTGATGGAGCTCGAAGAGCGCACCGGCCAGCCCGTCGACGAGAGCCTCTTCACGCGCGCGGAGACGCTCGCCCAGGTCTCACTCACGCCAGCAAAAGCAGAGCCGCCCCTCGACTTCCCCACCTGGACCCGGCAGGCCTGGGCGCGCGCCCTTCGACGCGTCAGCCTGCCCACGTGGGTCCTGCCGCTCGCGCGCATATTTCTCTGGGTCCGCGTGCGCGGCCTGGAGCATTTGGAGAAGATCCAAGGCCCGGTGCTGTTCGCCGTGAATCACCAGAGCTACTTCGACACGGCGGCCTTGCTCATCGCCTTACCGTCCCGCTGGCGTTATCGCGTCGCAGTGGCGATGCGCAAGGAGTTCTTCGATGCGCATTACCACCCGGACTCGTACGGACTAGCCAAGAGGCTGCGCAATTCGCTGGGCTACTACCTGGCCTGCCTGATGTTTAGCGCCTTTCCCCTGCCGCAACGCGAAGCCGGCACGAAGGATGCGCTCCGCTATATGGGCGAGCTGTTGGGCGAGGGCTGGTCCGTGGTCATCTTTCCCGAGGGGCGTCACGCGGACGGCGACCAAATCGCTGGCTTTCAGCCCGGCATCGGCATGATGGCGTCGCGCTTGGGCGCGCCAGTAATTCCCGTGCGGCTGCGCGGCGTCCATCGCGTCTTGCATCGCGAAGCGCGGGTGCCCCGGCCGGGGACGGTGGAAGTCGCTTTCGGGGCTCCTGTGCTCATCAAGGGCAGCGACTACAGCGCGCTCGCCCACCAAATCGAAACCGCCGTAAAGAACCTCTAGCCCTTGCCGATAAGCCCCATCTAGGGCAAATCAGCGCCCCTTATCCCAGGGAGTACCGGCCGGAAGATGTTCGCCATTATCGGAATCGTTGTGGTTATCGGAGCCGTCATCGGCGGCTATTTGATGGAGCACGGACACCTGGAGGTGCTGCTACAGCCGGCCGAACTGGTGATCATCGGCGGCGCGGCGATCGGAACGCTCTTGATCGCGAATCCGATCTCCACGGTGATCGCGATCATCCACGGACTCCTGGGCGTACTGAAGGGCAGCGCCTATACGAAAAAGTTCTACCTGGAAGCGCTGAAGATGCTGAACGAGATCTTCGCTTATGCTCGCAAGAACGGCATGAACAAGCTGGAGGCCGATGTCGACGATCCGGCCAAGAGCGCGCTCTTCTCGAAGTATCCCGGCCTTGTCAAGAATCACCATGCCCTGCATTTCGTCTGCGACTCGCTGCGCACGGCGATCTCCGGCGGCGTAAGCCACTTCGAGCTTGATCAAGTGATGGAGAGCGACATGGAGGTCCATCATCACGAGGCCAACGAGCCCGTGCACGCCTTGCAACAAGTCTCGGACGCCTTGCCCGGATTGGGCATCGTGGCGGCAGTGTTGGGCGTCGTCATCACGATGGGCTCCATCGGCGGACCGCCGGCGGAGATCGGCCACAAAGTAGGCGCCGCGTTGGTGGGCACGTTCCTCGGCATTCTGCTCTGCTATGGCTTTCTGGGTCCGCTGGCGACGAACATGCAGAAGCTGAACGACGCGGAACTCGAATTTCTCAAGTTCCTGCGCGCCGGAGTGATGGCCTTCATCAAGGGCGCCGCGCCGATTCTGGCAGTGGAGTTCGCACGCCGCCAGATCCCCGGCCACGTGCGTCCGTCCTTCAAGGAGATGGAAGGCGTCTGCCGCGGCGGCGGAGATAAGTAAAGCATGCCGGAAGCCAACAGCCAAGCCATCTTCGTCATCAAGAAAAAGGTGATCGCCGCCGGTCACCACGGTGGCGCCTGGAAGGTCGCCTACGCCGACTTCGTCACCGCCATGATGGCCTTCTTCATGGTGATGTGGCTGGTGGGGTCGTCCGAGGAAGTGAAGCAGTCGGTGGCGGGCTACTTCAATGATCCCTCGGGCTCGGGCAAGGAGTCCGGCAGTGGCATGTCGGGCGCGGGGCAATCGATCACGCTCGATCAGAACAACATGGACAAGCTCAAAGAGTCGCTCGAACAGGCGATGAAGGAGATGCCGGACTTCGAGCAACTGAAAGACCAAGTCAAGATGACGGTGACGGGCGAGGGCCTGCGCGTCGAACTCATGGAGACCGAGAAGGGCATGTTCTTCGACAGCGGCTCCCCCGACCCCAGCCACAACGGCCAGGACGTGTTAGCGAAACTCGCGAGCCAACTCGGCCAGATGGACAACACGATTCTGATCGAAGGCCACACCGACTCGCGGCCCATCAAGGGCCGCGACGGCTACTCCAATTGGGAGCTCTCCGGAGACCGGGCCAACGCGGCCCGCCGCTTCATGCAGAACTCCGGACTACGGCCGGACCAAGTGAAGCAGGTCCGCGGCTTCGCGGACCAGGCCCTCATGAAGAAGGACGATCCCGGCGCGGCCAACAACCGCCGCGTCTCGATCATCGTGCAATACAACAAGCCCAAGCCGAAGCCCCCGGAGGAAGAGAAAGAGAAAAAGGGCGCGCACGGAGAAGCCAAGCACGAGAAGCCTGCCGCGGCACACGCTGCCGCCCCCGAAGCCAAGCACGAAGAGAAGCCCGCGACGAAGCCTCAGGCCAAAGCCCCCGAGAAGCCAGCCATCGCGGAGAAATCAGCCGCCGAGCCTCCCCCCGTCGCCGAGAAGCCGAAGAAAAAACGCCGCAAGAAAAAAGCCGACGACGCCGGCCACTAACTACTTCGCCGGATCCGCCGGACGGGCCGGACGCGGCGGAGCCTTGTAACTCACCAGCTCTTCCACCGGCTTCTTTCCGGCCCACGCGATCGCGCGTAACAGCGTGTTCTGCAACTGCGGCTGCGCGAAGTTCGCATACGTATGGCCCTGCATCCAGACGAAAGCCCGCGCGGGTTGGCCGCCAGGAACCGTGTGCTCGTAGGTCCACATCTGCGGGACCACTTCGCCCTTATGTTCGCCCGCGCTGCGAGTGCCCGCGATGGCCGTAGTGGCCAGCACGTGCAGCGCGGGATCCTTCGCGAAGGTGAGCAGAAAGAAGGCTTCGTCGGAGATGGTGAGGTCGGTCATCTCCCTCATGATCGGGTGCTCTTTGTCGGTGACGGTGTAGGGCACCGGCGCATCGAGCGTGTAGTTCACCTGGCCGTGCTTCTTCGCCGCGCCGATCAGGCTGGCGAAGTAGGCGGGATCCGGCCCGCAGAGCGAGTCATGCAGACTCACCAATCCCCCGCCGCGCTTCACGTAAGCTTCGAGCGCCGCTTTGTCGCGATCACTCAGATACCCGGCATCGCCTTTGTAGATCACCACCACGTCGGTATTCTCCAGGTCCGATGCGCGCGGCGCGTGCAGCGAGCCATCCACCACGGCGCCGCGATCCGTTAGCAGCTTGCTCCAATCAGCGAGAAACTGCGGATAGTCGTGCTGCCCAGGCCCATGGGACTTGAGTCCCGTCCACAAGTACACGCGCATGCCATTCGGGTTCTGCCCTTGCGGCCGAGGCACAGGTACTTGAGCCACGGCCTGGGTGAGGAGGCAAGTGGTGAGGAGGCAAGTAAGGAGGAGCCAGCTTTTGCTTTGCACGGCTCTATCATATGCCCTTTCGTTGCCTTTCGCTGTTACGATGAGCCGTGGCTCTCTTCAATTTCTCCGGAAACACGGTGCTCATCACCGGCGGAACCAGCGGCATCGGGCAAGCGATCAGCGCCGCCTTCGCTGAAGCCGGCGCCACCGTGATCGCCGCTGGACTCGCGCCCGGGCCCGGCGACATCCTGCTCGACGTCACCGACCCCGCCGCCGTCGACACGCTGATCGGCAAGCTTCCGCGCCTCGACATCCTGGTCAACGCCGCGGGCGTCATCCGGCGCGACGAAGAGTTCCGGCCCGAAGTCTTCGCCCAAGTGGTCGACATCAACCTGACCAGCGTGATGCGCTTGAGCGCCGCCGCGAAGCCTTTGCTCGCTGCTTCGCACGGCAGCATCGTCAACATCGCTTCGATGCTGAGTTACTTCGGCGGCGCGCGCGTGCCCGCTTACAGCGCTAGCAAGGGCGGCGTCGCGCAGCTCACCAAGAGCCTCGCGCTGGCCTGGGCCGCCGACGGCATCCGCGTCAACGCCGTGGCCCCGGGCTGGATCGCGACGCCCCTGACGCAGAGCCTCCAGGAGGACCCCGCGCGTTCCGCCGTCCTTCTCAACCGGACCGCGCTCGGGCGCTGGGGACGGCCCGAAGAAGTAGCGGGACCCGTCCTGTTTCTCTGCTCCGCAGCGGCGTCGTTTGTGACCGGCGCCATCCTACCCGTCGATGGTGGTTACCTGGCCGGATAAGATAGCTGTTTATGACTCATCCTTTGTCGCCGCCCGAAATCGTCGCCCACGCCATCCCGGACGACGAGCGCGTCTGGGTGCCGCAGGCGCCGAACGTCTGGTTCCGGCCGCTGATGCTGAACACGCTGAATGGCCAATGGTGCAACCTGCTGCGCGTGCGCCGCGCCGGTGTCCTCAGCCGCCATCGCCATCCGGCGCCCGTGCACGGCTTCGTGCTGAAAGGCTCCTGGCGCTATCTGGAGCACGACTGGGTGGCGCGCGCCGGCGATTACGTCTTTGAGCCGCCGGGCGAAACGCACACGCTCGTAGTCGACGCCGACGTGGAGGAGATGATCACGTTCTTCAATATCTCCGGCTGCATGTACTACGTGAACGAGCAAGGCGAGCACACCGGCTTTGAAGACGTCTTCACGAAGATCGACATGTGCCGCAAGCATTACGAGAGCGTGGGGCTCGGCGGAGGCTATGTCGACCAGTTCGTCCGTTAACCTCGCCCCGCGCGTGGCGGACCTGCGGCCCACGGCGGTGAACGCGATTCTGGCCGAGGTGCGCGCCTTGCAGTCAGCCGGTCAGCCGCTAGTATCCTTGATGCGCGGCGAGCCGGACTTCCCCACGCCACCCCACATCGTGGCCGCCGCCACGCGGGCCGCCGAAGCCGGGCGCACCGGCTATCCCGACAACCGTGGCGAACTGGTGCTGCGTGAAGCCGTCGCCGAAAAACTACAGCGCGACAACGCGCTCATTTATCGTCCGGATACGGAAATACTCGTCACCACCGGCGCGACGTTTGGTATCTATGCGGCCTTGATGGCGCTCGTCCATCCCGGCGACGAAGTGTTACTGCCAGATCCGGTCTACGACGCCTACCAGTCGCCCGTGCGCCTGGCGGGCGGGGTTTGCCGACCGGTAGCTTCGTCGATTATCGACGGCCGGTTCACGCTCACCCCCGAGGCGCTCGAAGCCGCTTGGTCACCGCGGGCGAAGTTACTCGTGCTGAATACGCCTTGGAATCCCGTGGGCTCCGTGGCTTCCACCGCCGAGTTACAAGTTATCGCCGATTTCTGCCAGCGCCGCGACTTACTCTTACTTACTGACGAGATCTACGAGGCGATCACTTACGACGGCCACCGTCATTTGTCTCCGCTGGCCGTGAGTCCTGCTTTGCGGGAACGCGCCGTGCTGGTGAATAGTCTTTCGAAGACCTACTCGATGACGGGCTGGCGAGTCGGCTATTGCGCCGGTCCGGCGACGGTGATTCAGGCGATGTATCTGATCCTGGCCCAATCCAGCCGCGGCCCAGCGACGTTTCTGCAGCACGCCGCCGCAGCAGCGCTGACAGGATCGCAGGAGTGCGTCGGCGAAATGGTGAGCGAGTACGCGCGGCGCCGCCAGCAGTTACTCGCCGCGCTGCCCGAAGTGATGGCCCCGGAGGGCGGCTTCTTCGTCATGCTGGACCTGCGCAAATGGGCGATGCCCTCGCATGAGATCCAGCGCCGTTTGATGCAGGACTATGGCGTTGTGACGGTACACGGGTCGGCCTACGGGCCCGGCGGCGAAGGGACGTTGCGTGTCTCTTTCGCGAGCGGCGGCGAAACTCTGGAGCGTGGCGTCGAGCGACTCTCTCTCGGCCTGCGGGAGTTGCGTCCGTGAGTTTAGTGCAGATTCAAGTTGACGCCCAGACGCTGCGCCGGGAGTTAGAAAAGGTGATCGAGGGCGATGTCCGCTTTGACACGATGTCGCGGTCGCTCTACTCTACCGATGCGAGTGTCTACCGCATTCAGCCCATCGGCCTAGTGATTCCGAAGTATCGCCAGGATATCGTCCGCGCGTTGGAAGTGTGCGCGCGTTTCCGTTGCCCGGTGACGATGCGCGGCGGCGGCACCGCGCAGGCTGGCCAAGCCATCGGCGAGGGCTTGCAGATCGATATCTCGAAGCACTATAACCGGGTGCTGGAGGTGAATGCCGAAGAGCGCTGGGTCCGCGTGGAGCCAGGCATCGTGCTCGATGAGTTGAACGCCAAGTTAGCTCCGCTCGGCTTGCGCTTCGCCCCGGATATCTCCACGGCGAACCGCGCCACCATCGGCGGCATGATTGCGAATAACTCCAGCGGCGCGCGTAGCGTGCTCTATGGCATCACGCTCCATCACGTAGAAGAGCTCACGGTCGCCCTCGCCGACGGCACCGTCGTCACGATGGGCGAACGCAACGAACTGCCCGAGGGCGACACGCTCGAAGCCAAAGCCTATCGCCAGGTAGTCACTCTCGCGCGCACCCACGCCGACGAAATCGCCCGCCGCTATCCGAAGATACTGCGCCGCGTGGGCGGCTATAACCTCGACGAATTCACCGATCCCACCAAGCCAATCAACCTAGCCAAAATCATGGTCGGCTCGGAAGGGACCCTCGGCGTCATTCTGGAAGCGAAGCTGAGGCTCGTCCCCTTGCCGAAGGCCAAGGCTTTGCTGGTGATCGAATTCGCCACCTTGCTCGAAGCGCTCTCCGCCACGCCGGTGATTCTCACGCACCAGCCTGCGGCGATTGAGGTGATGGATAAGGCGATCCTCGATAACACCCGGCAAAACGCGGCGCTCGAAAAGATCCGCGCCTCCATCATTACCGGCGACCCCGGCGCGACGCTGTGCGTCGAGTTCTACGGCGATCGTGCGGAAGACTTACCGCCTCGCCTGGAGGCCCTCGCCGCTGATCTACGCGGACGCAATCTCGGCTATCGCTATCATCCGGAAACCCTTCCGGCCCGCCAGGCGCGCGTCTGGAGCCTGCGCGAAGCGGCGCTGGGCCTTTCGATGGCTGTGAAGGAAGACGCCAAATCGATTTCGTTCGTGGAAGACACGGCTGTCGCCCCCGAAAAACTCAGCGAGTTCATTGGCCGTTTTCTCGACTTACTGCACCGCCACGAAACGACGGCTGGGATCTACGCCCACGCCTCCGTCGGCTGCCTGCATGTGCGGCCCGTGGTGAACATGAAAACGGCGGAAGGCGTGCGTAAGTTCGAAGCCATCGCCAACGACGTGGCTGAATTAGTGCTCGAATTCGGCGGCGCATTGTCGGGCGAACATGGGGATGGCCTGGTGCGCAGTCCGTTTATGCGGAAGATGTTCGGGCCCGTCTTGTACGAAGCCTTCCGCGAGATCAAGCGCACGTTCGATCCGCACAATATTCTCAACCCCGGCAAGATCGTCGACGCGCCGCCGCTCACCGCTAACCTGCGCTTCGGCCCCAGTTATCGAACCGCGAATCCAACCACCTGGTTTGACTATTCCGACTACGGCGGCTTCGCCGGAGCGGTGGAGATGTGCAGCGGCGTCGGCGCCTGTCGCAAGACGCTGAGCGGCAACATGTGCCCCAGCTACATGGTGACGCGCGAAGAAGCGGACTCCACACGTGGCCGCGCCAACGCCTTGCGCATGGCCATGTCGGGCGACGTCGAGGCCACCGGCCAGGACCTGTATAAGGTTCTGGAATTGTGCCTCGAATGCCGGGCCTGTAAGTCCGAGTGTCCCGTCGGCGTCGACATGTCACGCTACAAGAGCGAGTTTCTGGCGAGCTATTGGAAGGAACACGGTACGCCATTGCGGGCGCGCCTATTAGGTCATGCGAATCGCCTGGCGCAGTTCGGCAGTATCTTACCTTCGGTGACGAATGCCACCATGGGACTGTTGCGCAGCGTGGCCGGGGTTCATCCAGATCGCGCGTTGCCGAAGCTCAGCGGGCGTACGCTCGAGAGTTGGTTCCGCCAACAGCCACCCGTCGCGAAGCCTCACTTACTGCTCTTCAAGGATACCTGGACGAATTACTATCAGCCCGAAATCGGCCGGGCCGCGATCCGCGTACTAACTGCAGCGGGGCAGACTACCGGGCTCGCGCCCAACGTCTGCTGCGGCCGCCCGCTGATCTCGCAAGGCCTCCTCTCCGACGCCCGGGACTTAGCCGAACAAAATACGCGGCACTTACTCACCGCCGCGCGTGCGGGCCAGAAGCTAGTCTTCTGCGAACCCAGTTGCCTGTCCGCGGTGCAAGAAGACGCACCCGGACTCCTGCGCGGCGAGCTGCGCGCGCAGGCCGAAGAGGTGGCGCAGGCTTGTGTCCTATTCGAAGACCATTTAGAGAAGCTCCTGACGCAAGGCGAAGCGAAGCTGGAACTGAAGCCCGGCCCGGCGGAGATCCTCTTGCATGGGCATTGCCACCAAAAGGCGATGGGTCTGCTCGAAAGCGCTAAGTCACTGCTGGCGCGCGTGCCAGGCGCCAAAGTGATTGACCCCGATGCTGGCTGCTGTGGCATGGCTGGCTCCTTCGGCTACGCGAAGGAGAAATACGAAGTCTCCCGCCGCATCGCCGAACGGAAGCTACTCCCGGCGGTAGCGAATCGCCTCAAGGGCACCCCGGTGGTCGCCGCCGGATTCTCCTGCCGCCATCAAGTGCAGGACTTCGCCGACGCCACCGCTGTCCACCCCGCCGTCTTTCTGGAGAGCCTGCTGTGAACTTAGCCGCCATCTCGCTCGGGGCCTTGGTGCTCGTCATCGTCGTGAGTTGTTTCTCCAAGTTGAATGTCGGAGTGCTCTCGTTAGTAGCCGCTTGGATCATCGGCGTCTACTTAGGCGGCATGAAGCTCGATACCGTGCTGAGTGGCTTTCCCGTATCGCTCTTTCTCACGCTCGCCGGGATGACCTTGCTGTTTTCGCAGGCGCAGAATAACGGCACTCTCGACAAGATCGCGCATCAAGCCGTGCGACTGTGCCGCGGGAACTCCGGCATGATCCCGCTCCTCTTCTTCGCCGCCGCCGCCACGCTGGCCTCCATCGGACCGGGTAACATCGCCACCACGGCGTTACTCGCGCCCATCGCGATGAGCGTCGCGGGCCGGGCGGGAATCCCATTGTTTCTGATGGCGCTGATGGTCGGCAATGGCGCCAACGCCGGCTCGCTATCGCCCTTTGCGCCCACGGGAATCATTGTCAGCGGCCTGATGAACAAAAACGGACTCGGCGGCCACGAAGTGCAGACTTACCTCTACAACTTAGCCGCGCACGCCATCGTAGCCTTCGCCGGTTACTTCCTCTTCGGCGGACGGCGGTTATTCGGCCAGAAGTACGAAGGCCAAGCCGACGTCATTCCAGAGTTTGACCGAAGTAACTGGCAAACGGCCGCCGTGATTCTCGCCTTGATTCTGGCGGTGATGCTGGGGAAGATCCCCGTCGGCATGGGGGCCTTCGCGGGAGCCATTATTCTCGCGCTACTCAAAGCCGCCGACACCAACGACGCCATCAAGAAGATGCCGTGGAACGTGATCGTGATGGTAAGCGGCGTGACGGTACTTACCGCGCTGCTCGAAAAGACGCAAGGCCTGGAACTCTTCACGCACTTACTCGCCCAGGTCTCCACGCCGCGCACCGTCACGGGCTTCATCGCGTTTCTTACAGGCCTAACGTCGGTATACAGCAGCACGTCGAGCGTGATTCTACCGGCCTTCCTCCCCACCGTCCCCGGACTCGCCGCCCGCCTCGGCGGCGTCGACGCCATGTCCATCGCCTCATCCATGAACATCGGCGCGCACCTGGTAGACGTAAGTCCCCTCTCCACCATCGGAGCCCTCTGCATCGCGGCGGTCCCAGCAGGCGACCAGGTCCGTCCGCTCTTCAATCGCCTGATGGCCTGGGGACTCTCGATGACCGTAGTCGGCGCGCTGGGCTGTTGGCTCGCGTTCGCCTGAACGGGTTTCTACTACAGGTTCCCGCTACAATACGGCGTATGGACTCGCGCTTGCTCCTCGGCTTCACTCTCGCGGTAACTCTCTTCGCCCAACGCCCGCCCGCCACCATTCAAGAGCGGACCGCGGGCTTGCAAAAATTGGATGGCTACTTCCCGCTTTATTGGGATGAGAAGGCCGGCAACTTACTGCTGGAGATTCCGCGCTTCGATACGCCTTTCCTCTACTCCACCGGACTCGCCGCCGGTCTCGGCTCGAACGACATCGGGCTTGATCGCGGCATGGGTGGCCAGGGCCGGCTGGTTCACTTCGAGCGTGTCGGGCCCAAAGTCATGCTCGTGCAGCCCAACCAGAGCTTCCGTTCGAGTAGCCCGAACCAAGCCGAACGGCTCTCCGTGGCTGATTCCTTCGCCAAGTCCATCCTCTGGGGTTTCGCCGTCGCCGCCGAAAGCAATGGCCGTGTCTTAGTCGATGCCACGCCGTTCTTCCTGCGCGATGGCTTCGGCGCCGCCGCCGCTTTGCGCCCCGGACCCTACCGCGTCGATCCGTCGCGCAGCGCGATCCATATGCCGCGCACGAAGGCCTTTCCCAAAAATACGGAAATCGAAGTGACGCTCACTTTCGCGAGTGACCCGGCCGGTGGGCGCGGCGGTGGCTTTGGGCCGGCGCAGGGTCCGCCGCAGATTGGCGCTTTGGGTCGTGGCGGCTTTGGGTCGCCTTTGTTTACCGGCACCGTGGCAAGCGTGACTCCTTCGGCCGAGTCAGTTACGCTGCGCGAGCATTATTCCTTGGTCGAGTTACCCGACGGCAATTACCGCCCGCGCGAAGACGATCCCCGTGGCGGCTATGGCGGGCTCGCTTATGTCGACTACAGCACGCCGATTGGCGAGCCCATGATGAAGCGCTATATCCGCCGTCATCGTTTGGAGAAGAAGGATCCCCTGGCGCTGGTTAGCGAGCCCGTGAAGCCTATCGAATACTGGGTGGACCCGGGCGCCCCGGCCGATATTCGCCAGGCGCTGCTGGATGGCGCGGGCTGGTGGAACCAGGCCTTTGAAGCCGCCGGATTCCGCAATGCCTTTAAGGTCGCGCTGCTGCCCGAAGGGGCGGATCCGATGGACATTCGCTACAACATGATCAATTGGGTTCACCGGTCCACGCGCGGCTGGAGCACCGGCGGATCCATCTCGGATCCACGGACCGGAGAGATCATCAAAGGCACGGTAACGCTGGGCTCGCTGCGGGACCGGCAGGATTATCTGATCTTCGAAGGCTTGCTGTCTCCCTACACCAACGGCAATGAGAAGCCGGATATTCTCTACCAGACGGCGCTCAAGCGCATTCGGCAATTGGCCGCGCACGAGGTGGGCCATACGCTTGGGCTGGGGCATAACTATTACGACAGTAAGGCCGGTTGGATCTCCGTGATGGATTATCCGCATCCGCTGGAGAAGCTATCGGTGAGCGGCAACATCGACCTCACCGACGCTTATCCCGCCAAGATCGGCGAATGGGATAAAGTCGCCATCAACTATGGCTACCGGCAGTTACCGGCGGGCGACGAGACGGCGGCGCTGCGCCGCATTCTGGATGAGGCCTGGAGCCAGGACTTGCGCTACATGACCAACCAGGACACGGACAGCAATCCGCGCGTGGACCAATGGTCGAATGGTGAGAACCAGGCGGACGAGCTCAACCGGATTATGGGCATTCGGCGCCTGGCGCTGAACCGCTTGGGCGAGCGCACAATTCGCAACGGTACGCCGATGGCGATGATTGAGGAGCCGCTGGTGCCGGTCTACATGTATCACCGCTATACGGTGGAGTCCGCCGCGTCGATGGTGGCGGGGCTCGACTACATCTACGCCATGCGCGGCGACGGGCGGCAGGCGGTGAAGTGGGAGTCCGCTACGAACCAGCGCAAGGCGCTCGATGCCTTGGCGAACACGCTGAGGCCCAGCGAACTGACGATTCCGAAGGCAATCCTCGACGCCATTCCGCCGCGTCCGCCGGGCTTCGGTCGCCATCGCGAACTCTTCCCGCGCACCACCGGCGATGGCTTCGATCCGTTGAGCCCGGCGTCGATCGCGGCCGACGTCACCATCGGCTTCACGCTCCAATTGGACCGCGCGTCGCGCATGGTCGCGCAGCACGCCGTGGACCCCACGTTGCCCGGCCTCGAAGAAGTGATTGACCGCCTCACAAAAGCCACCTTCGACGCGCGCGTCGCGTCGCCGTATGAGGCCGAGGTCCGCCGGGCTGAGGAGCGCGTGCTGGTGGATCGCATCACCTGGCTCGCCACCGGTGCGCCGAACGCGCAGGTGCGCGCCATCGCGTCGCTGAAGTTGAAGAAGCTCGCGGCGCGCCTGTCGGCGCCGGCGGCGAACGAAGCCGACGAGGCGCACCACGCGCTGTTGGCCGGCGACATCGCGCGTTTTCTGGCGCGTCCGGGTGAAGCCGCCAAGATCATGCCCGCGCCCGACGCCCCGCCCGGCGCCCCGATCGGCGACCCCGGCATGGACTGGCTCTCCCGGGCCCCTGGCTGCGGATGGCGGGATTGACCCTGCTGATTCTGGGCGCGGGCTACACCGGTAGCCGGGTGGCCGTGCGCTGGAAAGGGGAGGTGATTCCCGTGCGCCGGGCCCAAGTCGACGTAACGCAGCCCGGCGCAGTGAGCCGGCTGGCCAGCCTGGTGCCGCCGGAATGCGTCGTGCTGCATTCGATTCCCTCGCTGCCGAACGGCGCCGACGCTGAGCTACTAAAGGCGCTGGAGGGCAAAGCCCGCCATGTCGTCTATCTATCCACCACGGGCGTCTACGGCGCCGCAACGCACGTCGATGAGACGACACCCGTGTCCCCGCGCAATGCGCGCGAGCAGGCCCGCGTGGATACTGAGTTGGCCGTGATGCAGGGTCCGTGGACGAGCCTCGTTTTGCGGCCGGCCGCCATCTACGGGCCCGGGCGCGGCGTCCACGTCTCGATGGCGGAGGGGCGCTACACCTTGTTGGGCGACGGCAGCAACTACATCAGCCGCATCCATGTCGACGATTTGGCCGCGCTGGCGGCCGCGGGTCTGCGTCAGGAACTCACCGGCGCCTTCCCGGTGGCTGACCTCCACCCGTGCCCGGCGCGCGAAGTCGCCGAGTATTGCGCGCGTGCGTACGGTTGGCCGATGCCCGTCAGCGCGACGGCGGAAGAGGTGCCCACCTCGCGCCGCAACAATCGCCAGGTGGACGGCAGAGCCATCTGCGCCCGCCTAGGTGTGACGTTCCAGTATCCGAGCTACCGCGAAGGCATTCCCTCCAGCCGCGAACGATAGTGAGCGGGTCACGCCGAGCGGGTCGTATTCGCGTATTCAGGCCTACGACCCGCGGTAGACGCTCATCGGGTCGCCTTGTCCTTCGACAACGTACCGGATGGCGGCGGTGACGGCTTCTGGAGTCCGTAGAGGCCGCACACTGCCACCGCGTGACCATCTCCGCCGGTTGAGTTGTCCATCGGCGCGATTCAGGCTCCGGGTCGCCGCCGCTTTCAGCGCCGCCAGAATCCGCTCGACAGAAGAAGCGCACCCCAAGACCACATGGACATGCGCGCTCCGCACATCCGCCGCCATCAAAGGCCATCCGCGCTCATCGCCGTGCAGGTGAGTGCCGTAGCAGGAGAACGTCAACAGGTAGGTCATGCGAGTATTCTCGCCGATTGCGAACCAACGAGTGTGATCCGGAATATGAGGTTACGTCGCACGTTGTTGTGGAGCCAGAAGTCGTAATGCATGGGGAACGAAGAGAGGTTCATATTCGGACCGGTTGGTGCTGACGGTGCAGCCGCGAACGATAGTGAGCGGGTCATATTTCGGATCAACATTGTTGGTTCGCATGGGCGAGAATACCCGCATCCTGCATGGTGACGAGCGCGGATCCTGGACGGCGGCGCCTTTCAATTCAACCCCCTCATGCCGGACCTCAGCGGGCGATGCGGACGCAGGAGGCCTAGGCTTGAATGCGCGACCCGCTGAATGCGCGACCCGCTGAATGCGCGACCCGCTGAATGCGCGACCCGCTCACTATCGTTCGCGGCTGCATCGCCAGCACCACGAAGCTTTGCAGCCGCGCACGATAGTGAGCGGGTCGTTCCGCCGTCGACTCCCTGCAAGCTAGTTCGGTAGGCGGACCCCGTGGCTCACTTAGTACCCCTGAGAGTCCTAGACGACTCAATTATCTGACCAAACTAGTTTTAGACCTTGCCAGGCAAATAGACCAAAGGTACTATCCTCGTGAGTCCCCGAACCCGAAGAAGGAAAATTCATGCGAAAACAACTCTGGCAGACGCTCCTGCTCACCACCGTCGCCGCCGCGACCCCGCTTTACGGCCAATGTCCCGCCAACCCCCTCACCGCCCTCAGCGGCACCTGGACCTTCAACGTCCAGACGAACAATGTTCCTGGCCAACCTTACTTCGTCGTCGCGGGCCAGTTCACCGCCACCCCCGGAGCGGCTAACAGCCTAAACGGTGTCCTGGCCATCACGGCCACCTCGGTCCTGGGTAACTTCCTTTCCGCCAGTACTACGCGCGAAGAACAGGACGCGGGACGCTACCAGATCAACGACAACTGCACCGGCGGCACACTCACCATGAACCTCTCGTCGTTCCCCATGCAGTACGACTTCGTCTTCGTCGATGGCGGCCGCTCGCTTTACCTCATTAGCACTTCCCCGGGCAGGTCGGCCACGGGCAGCGCGACGCTGGGCGTGGCCGGCTGTCCGGTCGGCGTCAACCCGCTCACTCTGCTCTCAGGCTCCTACGCCTTCAACCTGCGCGGAGACCTCAATTTCTTTCCTAGCTCCTATGCTGCCTCTGGACGCTTCGAGGCCAGCCTCGGTCAGGGAGTGGCCGGTAACCCGCTCGGCGTTCTTGCGATTACGCAAACTTCCAGCCAAGGCGACCTTCATCGAGTGACACGTCTGGAGAGTGGTCCTGGCCGCTTTCAGGTGAATGCCGACTGCACGGGAGGGACGCTGACTTTCAACCTCGGCTCCTTGCCGCAGCAGTTCCAGTTCTACTTCCGGGCCGGCTTCCAGGAATTGGACGTCATCAGCACCAGCAACCGCTTCATCCTGGGAGTGGTGAGCCGCGCCTCGGCCGCCGGTTGCCCAGCGAACCCTCTCTCGCTCCTGAGCGGCATCAACGCTTGGACCTTTAACGCCCAAACATCCGTAAAGAATGCTTTAGACGCCGACTTCAGCATCGCGGGGCGCTTCGTGGCGGCCAATTCCGGTACCCTCGCCATCAACGCCACCTCCCTACTGCTGGATGGTAGTCAATTCCCCGGCGCCATCCGTCTCGAAGGCGACGCCGGCACCTTCCAGATCTTCCCGGACTGCACCGGCGGCACCCTCACCATGAACCTCTCCTCGTTCCCCATGCAGTACGACTTCTGGTTCTACAACAACGGCCGCTCCCTGTATCTCGTCAGCACCCGCGAAGGCCGTGGCGCCTCCGGCAGCGCGCATGCCGGCGTCACCGGTTGCCCTGCCGGCGTCGATCCGCTCACCCTGGTCTCCGGTCTCTACAGCGCCAAACTCCAACGCGTCCCCAATTTCACCTTCGAAACTTACGGCCTCGTCGGACTCCTCACCGCCAACGCCGGCCGCCTCGGCATCCTCGCCACTTCGAATCTGGGCGAGGACGGCACAGTCGCCCGCGTCGAAAGCGACCGCGGCAGCTACCAGGTAGAAGCCGACTGCACCGGCGGCACCCTCACCTTCAACCTCAGCTCCCGCCCCGCGCAGTACCAGTTCTACTTCCGCGAAGGCTTCCGGACGCTCGACGCCATCAGTACGGCCGGTCCCGCCGCCTACGGCCTCATCAGCCGCTTCTAACCAACGCCGAGCCCGCCGCGTTTGCGCGGCGGGCTCGCAGCCAGATTCGTAAATGTGCGCCGCAGCTCAATGTCGAAGGACAACAGTTTCTCGGACGCCCCAGGTGAAACGGCCTCGCAAGTGTGACTGGTTCTGGTCTAGTGGCCGCCCATGCCCTCATCGCCGCTGGGACCGTAAATCGACGGGACCTTGGCGCCCATCGGACGCAGGTACGCAGAAAGTTGGCCGCGATGATGGACCGAATGATTCAGCGCGAAGGCGACGAAACTTACCGTGGGCAGCGTGAAGGCGCCGCCCCAGACGCTGATCACCTTGGCGAGATGCTCGCCCGTCAGGGCGCGGACCTTCGCCATCGCCGCCGGCTGATGCTGCTGATACCAGGCCACGACACCTTCGGCCGTATCGGTGCCCGGAGCGCGCTCCGCCACGGGGGCGTCGCCGCCGGCGATGGCCATGTCGAGGAGCATCACTTCGGCGGAGGCGATGTGCCAGGCGAGGTCCAGGGCCTTCATCGACTTCGCATCCGGCGCATAGTCCACGCCGATGGCGGGAACGGCGGAAATGACGCGGGCCGTGGTTTTGGCTTCCATCTCGAGCGTGGAAGACAGGAATTCGCTAATTGCTTTGGCGTGTTCAGGAACCATAGTCCTCTACTCTAACTCGCCAGGGCCCGCCTCTTCAATCTCGTCCGCGCGCGCCGAAAACCGCCGCAGGACGCGGATTACGTTCGACGAGCCATAGCCCGCATGACGGAGCTTGCGATACGCGGCGGCGAGGTGCTTCTCCTCGCTCAGGTATTTGGGCAAATCGGTGTGCTTGAACTTGCGCGCCAGGTATTGCTCAATCATGGTGACTTCATCGACCGTGGCAAAGGCAGCGTTCACCGTCTGCTCGGCGAGCGGCGCTGCCACCTTGCGCTGCCGTAGATCGCGCAGCACGCGAGCTTGCCCATGGCCGTCGCCCTCCAGGCGCAGGCGCGTGTAGTGTTGGGCGAAGCGCGTGTCATCGAGGAACTTGAGGTCGCGCAGATAGTCGACGATGGGATCGATGGTGGCGGCGTCTTCGGCGCGCAGGACCAGTTTGGCGCGCAGTTCGCCGGTGGAAAGCGCGCGGCCGGCCAGCAAACGCAGCGCGTATTGCTTCAGCTCCGATGCGTCGAGTTTTCTGGGCTGTTTCCGCATCGCTCTCCATAGTAGACTAAAGGCAGTCGCAGGACGAGTGAAGGAGCGAGCAGATGGACGAGAATAACAAGATTTCTTACTTTTTTCTAGGCTTGGGCCTGGGTGTGGCCGCAGGACTGCTGTTTGCGCCGCAGAGCGGCGAAGAGACTCGCGTCATGCTGAAGAACAAGGCCGACGAAGGCCGCGATCTGCTGAAACGCCGCAGCGAGGAGTTGCGCGATCAGGCCGCCGAAGCCGTCCAGCGTGGCAAAGAGACGGTGAGCCGTCATCGCGAAAACCTGGCCTCCGCCATGGACGCCGGTAAGCAAGCCTACCGCGACGCCCTGAACGCGGACCTGGCTGGCGAAGGCGTTTAAGCAGTGGTAGTTGGGGTCTATGGAGAATAATACGCTGATCTGGGTGATGGCCGGCTTCGTGGTGCTGGCCGGCCTGTCGATGTTCCTGCAGATGGTGGCCATGTTTGGCCTCTACCGGCAGGTGAAGGCGATGCAGGAGAAGGTCCTGCCGCTGATTCCGCGCGCCGAGACGTTGCTTGAACAGGCTCGTGCCGCCGTGGAAACCAGCCACGCCGAGATTAAGCAGATCAGCGCGAAGACGCATCTGATTCTCGATTCCACGAAGACCCAGTTAGCCCGGGTGGAAGACGTCGTCACCGACGCCTCCTCGCGCGCGAAGGTGCAGCTCGAAAAGGCGGAATTTGTGCTGGACGACACGATGTCGCGGGTCCATGAGACCGTGGCCGTGTTGCAAGGCGGCGTCCTACGGCCGCTCAAAGAGATCAATGGCCTGGTAACGGGCGTCCGCGCCGGCTTCGGCACCTTTTTCGCCGGCAGTGCGCAAAAACGTCCCAGTGTCGCGCACGCGACGCAGGACGAAGAGATGTTCATTTAACACTTGATCGACATCCATTCGCATATCCTCCCGGGGGTGGACGACGGAGCCGACACCTTCGAGACCAGCCTGGGCATGCTACGCGCCGCCGTAGCCCACGGCACCACCCACATCGTCGCGACCCCGCACGCCGACCCGCAGTTTCACTTCGACCCCGAAGTGAACCGGCAACTGGCCGCGAAGCTCTCCAGCGAAGTGGGCAGCGGAATCCGCATCCTGCTCGGCTGCGACTTCCACCTCACCTTCGACAACATCCGCGCCCTGATGGAGCATCCGGCGTTCTACACCATCAACGCCGGGCCGTATCTGCTGGTGGAGTTCTCCGATTTGGTGATCTTCAAGAACACCACGGATATCTTCCAGCAAATGCTCAGCGCGGGCATCGTGCCCATCATCACGCATCCGGAGCGCAATCCGCTCCTGCAGCAGCGGCTGACGGAGTTGCGCGGTTGGGTGGAACTCGGCTGCCTGCTACAGGTAACGACGCAGTCGCTCTCCGGCTTCTGGGGGAGTCGCGCGCGCAAGTTCTCCGAGACGTTGATGGCGGAGAATCTGGTCCACGTCTTCGCCAGCGACGGGCACGACCTGGAACATCGCCCGGCCCGCATGGACGAAGCCTACCAGACGGTCAAAAAGGACTGGGGCGAAGCCCGCGCCGAAAGGCTCTTCGTCGAGAATCCCCGCGCCATCATCGACGGCCTACCCTTGCCCGCGCCCCTCGAAGTGGAAGCGCGTCGCAAGGCCTGGTATCAGCTCTGGTAGGCGTGCGTTTTGGCAGGCTGAGCGGGACGGCTGAATGATCCAGAGGGATCCCGGAGCTATTCACCGACAACGGAATTAACGAATTTAGAAATGTGGTAGGTGTCCCAGGAAAAGGGCCATTTGTGGCGGCCGCGCGCACTATGGGCAGAAACGAATTGGCGGCGAAGACAGTCGAGTCGTCATTGCGAAGAGTAGCAGTACCCCCGCTGGACGCGGCGCCCCACACCGACCCATAGAGGCGCAAGCCAGTGAGGTTCCCTAAAACGGAGTCAAAATAGCGGGCAAGTAATGTTTACCGCTACGTTGGGCGAAGCCAGCGTAACCGACCCGGAGTTGGAGCTGCAATTTCCACCAAAAAAGCAAGCCTGTGCCTTGTGGGGCTCTTTCATCCGCCGCCATACGCCGGTTTATCCCGGCGCACCGCCTGGCACTTTCAACCTTCTCCAGCCTCTACGGCCCGCTCATCCTATTTGTCCCCCTGAGCCCCTTCTCTCGTTCTCGCCGCTTCTCCCCTCACAAGCCTGCGTTATGCTCTTCAAGCATGGCCAATCCCTACGTGATCGCTCCCAAGGCAAATGAACCAATTGTCGTAGCTTCTTCAACAGAGATCGTCCTCACGCAGGGGCAATCATCTCGTTCCGGCGTCGGGACTCTCGTTTTGGAGTGGCTGCCCTTCCCTCGCCTCCACTTGCAGTTGGAACTAACAGCCCCAGCAGCGGACTCTGGTCCAACCCAAACTGCGATCGGTGGACAATCATCGGTAGAGCTACCAAGCCTGAGCATGAAAGGCGAAGCCTGGATCGGGATGCCCTCGCTGGACTTCCTCGATCCATCTTCAATTCGGAAATTCAAGGTGAATTTTCACGAAGCCGCGTTGCGGGCACCGGATCGAGACTTAAGTAGTCTTGGATTTCATTTGGTTAACTTCTTGTCGTCCCAAGATCATGAGTCCAAGCTTGAAGATGATGCCTGGAGCATCTCACTAGTCCGCTCGTCGGATTCGTTAGGTCTGCTAAAGGACCTAAAGGACAAGCTGGGATATGGACTGACGCACTACGGCGTATTGCAGGCAAGGACCGACTCGCAGACGTTCAAGCGGAACGATGCCAACGAAGTGTTCGAAACTCTGCACTATTTGCTCAGCTTTGCCAGAGGGCGATACGTGTCGGTCGCGATGATTTCGGAATTGAATCCGGTTCCTCGGTGGGACACCGTGGGCGTGCCTCATGTGGTTTCGATGTGGCCCGACAAAAGTACTCTCTCGTGGAATCCGCATCAGAACAGCTCGCCACTCACCGCTTTGTTCTCTGGTTTTCGCGAAGCCTGGAAGAACTCCGAAAAGCAACGACTGCTCAAGCGGACGATATTCTGGTACGTTTCTAGCAATTTGCAGGCCGTCCGAACAAGTGGCGGCATACCACTGTCTCAAGTTGCATTGGAAAGACTCGCCTGGCAGCACTTGGTAGCAAGCGGTAAGAGTAAGACGCAAATTTCTAAGATGAGTACGATCGACCAATTCCGGGAATTCATCTCCTCTCTTGGCCTACCATTGGGCATCCCAACGATTCTTGGGGAAATCAGCAAGGTCGCCGTCAATGTAAAATCGATCAAAGAAAACGGTGGAGATCTCGCTGCATCGTTAGTTGCGGTGCGAAACAACTTAGCTCATCCGGTAGACAGGCATGGTGGCCAATTGGACGGCCATATGGTTGATTTTGAGGCATGGAATGCTTTTCAGTGGCTCGTTGAGCTCGGGATTCTCAAATCTATCGGATACACTGGATTCTATCGCAATCGACTTTACACCCAAAGTCTGGAGATCGGTCCGGTGCCATGGTCAGACCGTTAAAGGAACTTCCTGAAAACGTGTTCAATATCCGTAAGTGCCGCCTTTACGTCCGGATATACATTCGGCGTCAGCCGCCCCTTTTCAACCAGGTAAACGATCGCGGCCAGGCTAATGGAGGAAACGGCAATCCCGCATCCGGCGGCGGCCGCGTGGTCGATGAAATCGCCAGCCGTCTTCGAAAGCCTTACGTCGTCGAAGAGATGCCAAATTGCGGTATGAGTATCCGCGACGCCAGCGATCATCAAGAGTCCTGAGCGAAATTGCGGAACATGTCGCGCCGGTTCTCATCGATCTCTTCAGCGGAAGGAGCGGGGCCATACTTGGCAAGCATGCCACGCCCAGTCTTAAGCGGCTTGCTGGCCGGCGGAGGGGCAACGTCCGCCTTCAACGTGCTCTGCACGATGCGGCTAACCAAGCTGTTGGGGGAAACGCCCTGTGCCTGCGCCTGCGCCTGAAGCGCGGCGGCGAATTCATCTGGAATTTCCATACTCAGTTGCATTGGCGGCATTCCCTCCTTCTTCCACACTACCGGAAATCGGTCGTTGCAGGGTGCAAGTTCTGGAACCAGGGTGATCGTCCAGCAGGCTGCTGGCCCTGCTGCTAACGCCGCCGCCTGAGCGAGGCCGAGATCAGGGCCTTCTATCGCACCATAAAAACGGCATAATTCGTGACCGTGCCCCGCCCGGCTTCCGGCCCATTAACGAACCCCGACCGTCAGGGAGGGGATGGCCTGGCGAGCCCCAGCGGTCAAAAAGCCCAATAAATTCAGATGCACAGGAATATGCTCGCAGTCCAAGCATCCCCTCCCTGACGGTCGGGGTTCGTTAATGGCACCTCTGCCGATTTTTTCTGGGCTTCTAACGCGGCGGGCTACTTCGACAAGCTGAGTATGGCGACCGCTGCCCGCTGAATGGTGCGCGGCAAGCTGGCCAAATCGACGGACTCGCCCACGGCGTGCGCTCCGCCGCCAATCGCGCCCATCCCCGTCAGCGAATCGACGTAAGGCGCGATGAACGAAATGTCGCCCGCGCCGCGCTCCATCGGGTCCAACTCCTGCGCTTCTGGCAGGCCCGCGCGGCGGCTGGCCTCGTTCACCGCGGCGAGCAACCGCTTGTTGCCCGGCGACGGCGCCATCGCCGGATAGCCGTCCTCGTTGAAGCGGATCTCGCTCTTTGTGCCGGGCAGGCTCTTGGCGACGATGGCGTACATCTTGTCCTTCACGCGCGACACCTGCTCTTGCGTCAGCGCGCGAATGTCGCCGCGCGCCAGGGCCTCGCCGGGGATGATGTTGGGCTTACCCTGGGCGGTGGCGGCGCCTTCGGCGTCGGCCTTCACGCTGGAGCCGCCCAGCACCAGCCCGACGCTGAAAGTCAGGTTGGGCTCGCGCAGTTGATCGTGAAATTGGCTGAGGACGCGGCTGACCTCATAGATGGCGCCGTGCCCGAGCGACTCCGTGAAGATGCGCCCGGAGTGGCCCGCGACGCCGGTGGAGCGCAGTTCCCAGCCTAGAAAGCCCCGGCGGGCGGTGGAGATGTAGTCCGACTCGCCGATGCGGCGGCCGCTCTCAAAACATAAAGCCGCCCGCGCGTTTTTGCCGGCCGCGATCAGATCGCGGCGCGCGGCAGCCACCGGATTGCCGGGCGCCTCTTCGTCACCGGTAAGGAAGATCTCAATCGGCGCGCCCTCCAGCAGGCTGGCCTGCTGCAGCGCTTTCAAGGCCGAAAGCATCACCACCAGGCCGCCCTTCATGTCGTTCACCCCAGGCCCCGTCGCCTGGTCGCCTTTGCGCTCAAAGCGCTGAAAGGGGCTGGACGGCTCAAAGACGGTGTCCATATGGCCGATCAACAGCAGCGGCTTGCCCAGTCGCGCGTTCTTGCGGCGGGCGGAAAGATGGGGTCCGCGGCCGAGGGCGTCACCGGGCAGCAGCTTGGTTTCGAAGCCCAGGGCGCGCAGTTCGGCGTCCATCATCGCCGCCACCGCGGCGACGCCAGCGCGGTGGAACGTGCCCGAGTTCTGGTTCACCAGCTTTTCGAGCAACGCGACGGCCTGCGGGGCATCGCGCTCAATCGCGGCCAGCATGGCGCGCTCAGGTGTTTGCGCCGCGGCGGCGTAGCAGAGCAAGAGCAGAGTCCAACGCGGAAAAGTCATCCCTGGAGGATACACTAAAGGCGTGCGTGCCTTGATTCTTTTGCTCCTCGCCGCCGTTCCCTTGTGGCCCGCCGACGCCGTTTCGAAAGCTGCTTCGCTGGCGGCGCAAGTGCGCGAAATCTCGCTCGACCCTGACCGTTGTTATCGCGTCCGCGACGTGAAGCTCGACCGCGAGGACATCAAGCTCTTCTTCACCGAAGGCCTGATTATCTTCTCGAAGCCCATTGAGGGCGCGCCGCTCGCGGCCATCTTCAGTGCCCAGGTGGATAGCGGCGAAGCCGAAGTGCTGCTGATGCCGCCCACGCGCGGCGAGCGCGGCGCGCTGGCCCACTTTACGAAGTCGCCCAACCTCGCCAGCCGCTTTGAGAACATGCTGATGCTGTTCACCGATGGCACCGCGGCGGACCTGATGCGCCAACTCGAAGCGAGCCCCGGCGGCCTGAAGCCGGCCGTCGAAATGGGGCTCGTCCTCCGCCAGCGCTACGAAGCCTCCGTGCGCAATGTCGCCGAGAGCATGGAATTGCGCCTGGTGCAGGATCTGCTGGCCGGGCGCCCGGCGGACCGCTCGCTCTTTTACGCGATCCTCTCCGGCAGTCCCTTGGGCAACTTTGACTTGTTGGTGGACGGCCGGGATCAGGCCCGCGTCGTCGTCGGCCAGTTCGTCACGCGCGAAGCCGGGCGCTTCTTCGATGTCTGGTGCAGCTTCACAGGCAAGAGCCGCCGCGCGCTGCAGGGTCCGGCGAAGCCGGCCGGCTTGCGCATCGACGCGGTGAAGCTCGATGTGCGCGTCGCCGCGGACTTGAAAACACGCGTCGCTACTCGCCTTACCGTTTTGCCGCGCGACTCCGGCGAACCCGCCATTCCTTTCGACATTTCGCCCCGCATGCGCATCCAGCAGGTGCGCGTGAACGGCGAGCCCGCCGAATTCCTGCAACGCGACAGCATCCGCGCCGGTCTGTTTCGCGCCGAGCAGAACGAGACGTTTCTCGTCCTGCCCGCGAAGCCACTGGAGGCTGGCCGCGCTTATGAAATCGAGTTCGAGCAGGAAGGCGAAGTGATCCGTGAGGCCGGCAACGGTGTCTACTTCATGGCTGCGCGGACCAACTGGTACCCGCAGCGCGGCTTGCAGTTCGCCCGGCACGAAGCCACCTTCCGCTATCCCGCCGCGCTCACGCTGGTCTCCGCCGGCGACCTCGTCGAGAGCAAGCTTGAGGGCGATACGCGCATTGACTCCTGGAAGACCGCCGCCCCCGTGCGCTTGCTCGGCTTCAACCTCGGTAGGTTCACGCGCAACCGTCAGTCCCGCGGCGTCTATCACCTGGATGTCTACGCCAATGAGAAGCTCGAAACCGGGCTCAGCGCTCCGCCTGTGCTCTTTGCGCCCCCGCAGCAACCGCAGTTCGGCCGACCGCGCCGGCCGGACTTGCCCGTCATGTCGCCCACCATTCAGCCGAGCCCGGCCGACCGCCTCTCAACGCTCGGCGCCGACCTGATGGACGCCCTCGACTTCATGTCCGCCCGCTTCGGCGCCCCGCCGCTCACCAGCCTCAACGTCACGCCGATCCCGGGCCGCTTCGGCCAAGGCTTCCCCGGCCTGATCTATCTCTCCACGCTGAATTACCTCGAAGAACGCCGCGCTACCGACGTCGGGCCGTTCTTCAACGAACTCCTGCAGTCGCACGAAATCGCCCACCAATGGTGGGGCAATTCGGTGACGCCGGCGCGTTCGGAAGATGACTGGTTGATGGAGGCGCTCGCCAATTACTCCTCGCTGCTTTACCTCGAAAAGCGCCGCGGTCCCAAGGCCGTCGACGTGGTGCTCGAAACCTTCCGCGACCGGTTGCTGAAGACCAACGAGAAGGGCGAAACCGTCGAGTCCACCGGGCCGATCGTCTGGGGCTTCCGGCTACAGAATTCGCAGTCACCGGGCGCATGGCAGTCAATCACCTACGAGAAGGGCGCCTGGATCCTCCACATGCTCCGCCGCCGCATGGGCGACCCGGCTTTCCTCAAGCTCCTCGCCGAGCTCGAACGCCGCTACCATCTGACGCCGGTCTCCACGGAAGACGTCGAGCGGCTGGCCGTCGAGGTGATGGGCGAAGGCGGCAAGAAAGCGCTTGGGCCGTTCTTCGAAAGCTGGGTTTATGGCACCGGCGTACCCACGCTGCAAATGACCCAATCGGTGAAGGGCCTGGTGGTGACGGGCACCGTAAAGCAGACGGGCACCGACGACGACTTCAGCATCGATGTCCCCATAGAGATTCAGTTGCGCACGGGGAAACCGGTCATTCATTGGGTGCGGACTTCATCCGAGCCGGTGGAGTTCACCGTGAAGCTACCCGCGCCGGCCACGAAGGTGAGCCTGGATCCGGGCCATGCCGTGCTGCGGCACTAACGCTATTGTATTTCTGAGCTTCTAAGTCCTCGGCTCGCGAAACCCGGATAGCCCATCGCGTAAGCGATGGGGCCTAGCACGCAGTATATTCCGGTTTTGCTGGGGTTTTCGCGGCAAAACGTCGAAACGTGCCCCACCGCTTACGCGGCGGGCTCTCCGGTTTTCGCTTCACTTCGGAAGCACGGGAAAAGCGACCAACCACACGGCGACAGTACTAGAAGCGCCAGTCCAGACCGATGTTGGGGAAGAGGCCGAGTTGGCGATTGAGGCGGGTGGCGTTCGCGCGCCGGTCCCAATCCACTTGGGCGATGTTCCGCCGGTTGGTGGCGTTCTGCGCGCCGAAGAAGACCAGCAGGGGCTTGCCGCGGACGGTGAAGGTCTTGTCCACCCGCAGGTCCAAGCGGAAATAGTCGGGCGCCCGGAGCGCGTTGACCCGCGTCAAGTCGAAGATGCCGCGATTCTGGCTGCGCGACAGAGGCTCATTGAAGGGCGTAAACGGCTTACCCGACAAATAGACGAAGCGCGCGGAGACGTCCCAGGTCTTGCGGAGCTTGTAGCCGCCCACGGCGTTGAAGATCACCGGATAGTCGTAGGTGCCGGGGCGCAGCACGCCGTCCAGCCCGGCGTGCCGCGTGCGCGAGAAAGCGACGTTCGTTTGGCCGTACCAACGCGCGCTGAACTTCTTCTCGATGAAGAACTCCAGGCCGCGCACCCGCCCGCGGCCCGCGCTGGCGTAAGGGAGCAGAATGTCGGTGACGGCGAAGGTGTCGCCGGAGTTGGCCAGGGAGAAGCTGGGGAACTGTGTAGCCACCGGGTAGTTCGCGTAGTCCTTGCGGTAAGTTTCCACGGTGAAACGGAGGGTGGGGCTCAAAATGTAGGAGATACCGGCCACGTAGTGATTGGCGCGAATGGGACTGAGTCCGCGATTCTGAGGAAACGCCTCGACGAAGAGAAATTGGGGTTGCTGATAGTAAGTGCCGTAACTGCCGCGCAGGCTCAACTTACTCGTCAATTGGTAACTGAGTCCGACGCGCGGGCTGAATTTCGTTTGGCCCAAGATCTGGAAGTTATCCAGCCGTCCGCCCCAGGTGAGATTCAGCCGTGCCCCCAGGTTCTTACTGGACTGCACATAGGCCCCGGTCTGATTCGCGACGAAGCTACGGGCCAGAAAGAATGGATTCAGGTTCTGGATGGGGGAATAAGGATTGTCGTTGCCGAAGGGCTGCCGCGTATTGTAACGAATGCGGAAGATCTTGAAGCTGCCGCCGGCCTGGATTTTGTCGAACACAGGCAAGTAAGTGGTGAGGTCGTATTTGATGGTGCTCTCACCTTCGCGGTTATTCTCCTGAAAAAGAAACGGGGTGTTGGCGATTAAGTCAGAGACCGAAGAGCCGGGGCGGCCGAATTTGAGTAAGTCCTTCGTGGACTGGTTGACGTTTGCTTCCGAGTGCGTCACGCCCAGTAACCCGACGCCGCGCTCGCCCAGCAGGCGCTGCCAGTTAAAGCCGGTGGCGGACCGCCAGCCTTTGTAGCGAATATCGAGAAAGTCGAGTTCGGGATTGCGGTCCGGGTCGTCGTCTTTTTTCTTGTCGGTGAGGCCCAGACGAATGTTGTCGATGGCGGTGAAATTGACGAGCCAGACGCGGTCACGCGGGCCGAAGTCATAAAGCACCTTCGTGTTGTAGTTATAGTTCACCGGCACGCCGCCGAAGCCGACGTCCTTGGTGAAGGCATCGAGGAAACTGCGCTTGCCGGAGAAGACCCAGGAGCCGCGCTTCCCCTTGAG
The DNA here is from genome assembly GCA_019752335.1 of Bryobacteraceae bacterium. Lineage (GTDB taxonomy): Bacteria > Acidobacteriota > Terriglobia > Bryobacterales > Bryobacteraceae > JALHNI01. The sequence continues at coordinate 1,795 of JAIEMJ010000039.1, read as the reverse complement.
CGGCCCTTCCAGAATTGCACCCAAACCCGCCGAGCCGAGCGACACCCGGCCGCTGAAGGCTTCGCGGCTTCCTTCGCGCTGGGCGATTTGCAGCACGCTGGAGGTGCGATTGATAAACGGCGCCGGATAGCCGCCGCTCATGAAGTTGACGTCGCGGATGAGGTCCGCGTCGAGGATGCTGGTGGTACCGCCTGCCGAGGCGAAGTTGGCGAAGTTATTGATGTTCGGAATCTCGACGTTGTCCACGACAAAGAGATTTTCGAGCGGGCTGCCGCCGCGCACGATGAGGTCATTGCGGAAGTCGTTGGTGCCGATGCCGACGCCGGGCAAGGTCTGCACGTAGCGCGAAACGTCCTGCTGCGCGCCGGCGGCCTTGAAGATCTCGTAGCGCTGCACCAGGAAGCTGGAAGTCTTCACTTCTTCCGGCGCGACAAACAGGGACTCGGAAACCGTGACGCTCTGCTGCAACGCGTCCAAGGCCGGCAGGGCGATGTCGACCCGGCCCTCGAGACCGGCGCGAACGTTTACCTCGGCGCTCAACACCGGTTTCTGGTTGGGCGCGGTCACTTCCAACTGATACGTCCCGGCGCGGACCTCCGTAATGTGGAAGACGCCCTTGGCGTCGGTGGCCGCACATCTGGCTTGAGAACTGGGCGCGGTGGACTGGACGCAAACCCGCACGCTCGCCGCAGCCTCGCCCTGGGAATTTTTCACGGTACCGGTGACAGACCCGACTCCCGCCGTGTCCTGCGCGATCAGCGAGGCGGCGAAGGAGAGGTTGAGGAGGAGGTGCTTTATTTTCACTGAACGAATGCTCTCGTCTTTGGATTCACACCGCACAGCCGGAGGGGCAGTTTTTTCTTTTCTGAGCCTTTTTCGGTAACCGACGAGAAAAACAAACCCAGAGCCGCGTCCGGCCGCCAGGATTACCGCTTTGCGCATCCCAAAACTAGGATCGCAACTTAGCGGTAGTTCTCCACCAGCATCAGGTCGGAGCCGCCGGTGCGCTTGGCGAACAGGATCGTCTTGCGTCCGGCGAGACCGTCAGGCCATAGTCGGCGGCGCCCGGCACGTCGCCGATCTTGCGCGATCGCGCGGTGGCGTGGTCGTAGTAGTAGATCGCCGGGTTCGGGTCGCTCCCGGCCATGTAGAAGACACCGTCTCGGGTGGCCGCGTAGTTGTAGTTCCGCACCTGCGGTGCAATGGCCAGCGCGTCTCCTGAGCCGTCATGGGCCTTTCGATAAAGCGTCCCTGTGTTAAAGCCGCTCGTATAGAAGAGCCACTGGCCGTCGGGAGACTCCAGCGGACCGGCACCGCGGTCCACTACGAGCATGGGCTTGCTCTCCGGGCTGCCGGCCGGCACTTTCATCAGCGGATTCCCCGCGGCTTGGGTGCTTCGAAAGTAGAGCCACTCGCCATCGGCGGATACGCCGGATGTGTCCCTGCCCGCGCACCCAGTGAGGCGCCGGGCGTTGCCGCCCGCCGCGTCAATTATGAAGAACGCCCGATCGCCTTTCGGATCCGCGGCCAGAAAGATCAGTCTCTTGCCATCTGGCGTCCAGCGCGTCCCAAAGACCCTCTCCCCTTTGAACGAGGTGAGTTGGCGCGCAGCGCTGCCATCGGCGCTGGAGACCCAGATCTGCGGTTGACCGGAGCGCTCGGAGTTAAAGGCCACCTGGGTCCCGTCGGGCGAATACCGCGGCGCCCAATCCCGCAGTGTGGAGGAAAGCGGACTGCGCGACAGTTTGCCGCTCAGCTCCATTTGCCATAGATCGATGTCACTCTGTGACCGCGC
>JAIEMJ010000021.1 GCA_019752335.1 Bryobacteraceae bacterium | reverse complement strand
ACCCGGTCGACGGCGACCACCGGATCGCGGAAGCCGGTGGGCAGGAACTCGACTCCGACAATCAGATGCGGTGTTAGGGCGTCGACCCCGGAAGAGTCGGCGGTCGCGCCGATCTCCTCAATCAAACGCAAGGCCACCACTTTGCCTTCGGTTTGCCGTAGGTCTCCCGCCGGGCGCCGGTCGGAGAGCGGTGAGAGCCAGTAGCCGATGGCCACGGCGGCGCAGATTCCGCTGAGGAACCATACCCGCCGGTTCGTCTTCCGCGCAAGCCAACCCAGCAGAGCGGCGGGCAGCAACGTGAGCAGGAAATCCGGCACCGGCCAGGCACTTTCGTAGAAGGCAGGGAGCCGGGAGAAGGTGGTCTGGCCGGAAAGTCGCACGGGCGTGAAAATGGGCCAGTCCCTGAAGAAGCCGGGTGGCTGGACGCGGACTTTCACCCTCTGTCCCACGGAACACTGGTCGTAGACGGCGCTGCTGACGCGCACACGTTCGGTGCCAATCGTGAGGAGCTTGCCGGGCTCCTTCCGCTTTATCGCCCGCCGCATTTCCGCGTAGGGACCATTCTGGCGAGAGAGGCCGATTTCGAGCGTGCGCCACCAGGAGGCATTGGAGAAGGTTATGTCTTCGTGTTTCTCGACGACCTCGGCCTCCTCTTCGACCCCGGCGGCATCGAGCCAAAGGCTCCCCAGCAGGAGCGCGCCCAGGATGGAGGCGAGCAGCGCGAGGAAGAAGAACCCGGCGGCCAGTTGCAGAAAACGGCCGATGGCGGAAAGCATGGGAAACACCTCTCAAGTAAGTTAACGAAATTCGCGGGCGGGATTCGCTTTCCGCCATGGCCTGGGAGGCGCATAATGGTTCGGTGGATTCCAACGAAGTCACCCTCCTCCTTGAACGCTCCCGCCAGGGCGATGAGAATGCCATCAACCTCCTGGTTCCTCTGGTTTACGACGAACTGCGGCGACTGGCTCACTCCTACTTACGTGGCCAAGCCCAGACGATTCAGGCTACCGCGCTGGTGAATGAAGCTTACATCAAGTTGATCGAAGGGCGCGAGCAGGCGATCAACAACCGGGCGCATTTCTTTGCGCTCGCCGCGCGGGTGATGCGGCAGATCATTGTCGACTACGCTCGCACGAAAGGTGCGCAAAAGCGAGGCTCGGGAATGGCAAACCTCGAATTGAAGGAAGAGATTCTTTCGCTGGACCAGGACAGCGAGCAGGTGCTGGCAATCCACGAGGCGCTGGACCGTCTGGCGGTCCACGACGCGCGTAAGGCGCGGCTGATCGAGATGCGCTTCTTCGGCGGCATGACGGCCGAGGAGTGCGCCGACAGCTTAGCCGATGGCACCACCGCGGCGCAGGTTTATCGCGAACTGCGATTGGCGCAAGCATGGCTGCACCAGGAGTTGCAGGCCTGAATCCGGAGATCGAGCGCCACTTCCACGCGGCGGCGGACCTGGAACCGGACGCGCGGCGGCGGTACTTCGACGAGCAAGGCGTCGACGAAGCGACTCGGGCAGCGGTGGAGCGGCTGATTGGCTTCGACCGGAGTTCGGCGCGCGTGCTGGGGACGCCGCTCGCGAGCGTCGCGGCGCGGATTGAGCAGAGCGCGCCGGATTATGTCGGCCCGTATCGACTCGTGCGGGAGATTGGCCGGGGCGGCATGGGGGCGGTGTACGAAGGCGAACGCTCGGACGGCGAACTGCGCCTGCGGGTGGCGGTGAAGTTCGTTTCCCGCGCCATCCGCAGCGACTTTATCGTGGAACGCTTCAAACGGGAGCGGCAGATTCTCGCGAATTTGAACCATCCCAACATCTGCCGGGTGATCGACGCGGGGACGACCGAGGACGGTTTGCCGTACCTGGTGATGGAATTGATCGAAGGCCAGACGGTGGACGAGTGGGCGCGCGGCCGGAGTCCAGCGGAGATCTGCCGTCTGTTCCGGCAGGTGTGCGAGGCGGTGCAGCATGCGCATCAGAACCTGGTGGTGCACCGGGACCTGAAGCCCGGCAATATCCTGGTGACGGCGAGCGGCGAGCCCAAGCTCTTGGACTTCGGGATCGCCAAGCTGCTGGACAACGTGCCCTCAGGCGAGCAGAATACCATTCGCGCGTTGACGCCGGCCTACGCGGCGCCGGAGCAGGTGGCGGGGCAAGCCGTGACCACAGCGGCCGATCTCTATGGGCTGGGTTGCGTGCTGTATCACCTGCTGACGGGCGCCGCACCGAAGCGCCAGCCCGGCGAAGAGATTCCAGCGGTGTCGACGGTGCGGCCAGAGTTACGGCGCTACGACGCGGCCATCCAGCGGGCCACCCGTCAGGAGCCGCGCGAGCGTTACGGCACGGCGCGGGAGTTCGGCGAGGCCCTCGAAGCGCCACCTAGGACGAAGAAGAATTGGTGGTGGCCGGGCATCGCGGCCGTGTTTGGGTTGTTAGCGGCCGTGTTTGGGTTGTTGGCGGCCGTGGCTTGGGTACGCCCGAGGCCGGATGATGGCGAAATGACCAAAGCGATCTCCGAAGGCTTGCCAGCGCTCAGGGCGGTGGTGCGCAAGCAGGCGGAGAGAAGTCCTTTGTTGGCGGCGGAGGCCCTGCGGACGCTGGGCGACTATGACGGCGCGGCGGAGGTCCTGAAGGGAATCGAGCATCCAGAGGCGGCCGAGTTGCGCGGCCAAGTGGCCTTGGATCGGGGAGATTTGGAGGCGGCCGCCCGGTCTGCCAGCGGGCTGGCGGCGGCGGAGGCGAACCGGCGTTTGGGCCGGCTTGAAGCGGCGACGCGCGCGATTGCAGGCCGGGAGGATGCGGCCGCCGCGTACGAGCGGTCCCGCATTTTGGAAGATACGGGCCAGGTGACGCAGGCGTTAGAAGAAGCGAAGCGGTTGCCGAACGAGCGTCGCTACCAGAGGCGATTGGCCCAGTTGTTGGAGTTAGCAGGGGAACGGGAGCGCGCGCGGAAGGAGTATGAAGCGATCGTCAACCGCCTGGATCCGGCGGCCCTCTCGCCACGGGAACGCGGCGAACGGATCGCCGATTTCCTGCGGGCGGGCCGGGTGGCCGAAGCCACTGGCGCGGCGGCGAGTCTGGTAAGCGATTTTCCGCGGGATCGCTACGCGCAATGGGCGCAAGCGCGCGCGTGGGGCGCGCAGCCAGCCACGCGGCCGCAGGCGGACGGAGTGTACCTGCGTCTGCTGGAGGCCGCGCCGCAAGACGCTGACTTGCTGCGGGAGTTCGCGGCGAACCGGATCGCTTTAGGGTGTGGCGGCGGTGGATCCCGGCTGGACTCGTCGCCGCACCCGGCCATCGCGCTGTTGCGCCGGCAACTGCAGCAGGTGTGCGAGTCGCGGTAAGGCTTATAGCGACTAGGGTTCCGCGGCGAGGCCGGATTGTTGGAGTAAGCGGCGCAGTTCGTTTAAGCCTTGGTCGCCTTCAGAGGCGGCGGTGAGTTTGCCGTCGCGGCCGATGACCAAGTACAGCGGTAAGGGGCCGGCCTGGTAGGGACGGCTGAGTTCGTTTTCGGTGGTGAGGGCGACGGGGTAGCTGCGGGGGTACTCGCGCAGGAACTTCTCGACGATCGCTCGCTCTTCGCTGACGGAGATCCCGATGATGGCGAGGTCCTGCGGGTGTTTCTGCTGGAGCTTTTCGAGCGCGGGGGCGTCGGCGCGGCAGGGCGGGCACCAGGTGGCCCAGAAGTCCAGGAGGACGATTTTGCCCTTAAGGGCGGCGAGCGAAATCGGCTTGCCGTCGATGCCCTTGAGTTGGAGCGGGGGCGCGGCCTTACCCGCGAATTGCGCTTTGATCTTGGCGGCGTTCCAGGGCTGAAACCCAGCAACTTCCTGGAAGTTGGCCGGTAACGAGAAGAGATTGGCCGCGGTGGCCTTACCGATGCGGAGACGCTTCGAGGTGAGACGAGTCTCCTGGCGGTAGCCACCGGTGGGTGCTTGGACCTCCTGCGCGGCCTGGTAAGAGACGAGGAGCCCGGTATCGGCGTCGGCCAGGAGACGCATCATGCCGGGCAGCATCTTGGGCGCATTGGCGCCGGGCAACTCACGGCCCTTGAGAGGGACGTCCAGAGTAATGCAGGTGCGCGCGAGGCCGGGGATCGCGCAGGGCTGGCGGGGGAGTTCGACGGCTTCGGTCCACTCGGGCTCGCCGAAACGGTACGCCGTGGGGAGCGGGGGCTCTGGGGTGGGTTTGGCGCGGATGTACTCGGGCGTGCCCTCCTCAAACGAGACGAGGGCCTGGCCATCGTACAGGCGCACGAGATTCTCGGAGCCGGAGACGGTGCGTTCGCGCCAGAGGGCACCGGCCGCGTCGAGAATCAGTTGCCGTTGCGCGGCGCGCTGGCCGCCAGGGACGGCGTAGGTGCGGGAGATTTCGAATTCCTGATGGTAGCCCGGCAATTTGTCGCGCTTGGCGGTAAGCTCTGCCCAACGGGCGCCGGCGGGAGTCTGCGCGGAGGAGGATAGCGCCCCCAGAAGCGCAGGGAGAAAGATGAGTCGCCCCATATGGACAGCTTACAGGGTGGTGAGAGGGCGGTGTTCGGCGGTGAGGGGAAGCGTCAGGGGCGCGGGGGACAAGAGGCAGAACTCGGGCGACGGCCCGAGGACCATCAGGCGGCGCAGGAGCGCCACGCCGGGCGTGATGAGTGGGTTCAGCAAAGCGTCGAGTTCGGCGTAGGTCATGCCCTGGGGCTTGGCGAACCAGTAGCTATCGGTGGCCGGTCCGAGTTGGCCAGCGCGGACGTCGTACAGGCTACCGGCGCCCGAGCCGTACAAGGCCGCGATCTCCTGGTGGGGCTGTAGCATGGGTCCGGAGACGGCGGCGGAATTAAGCGTCTCCATGCGACTGGTACTGTCCATAGCGTAGACGTCGAGGTAGACGGAGCGGTTGACAGGAATCCAGGGAACCTCGGGGAGTGAGTAGGCCACGGGATCGAGCGCCAGTCCAGTGCTGCCGGACCCGAGTTGTTCGAGCTCTTCGTGAAAATGGATGAGCTTGGCGGCGTACTGCGCCTCATCGACGCCGGCGCGCGGGGTGTGCCAGAAGAGATAAGCGATCATGCCCGTTAGGATAGCGTCAGTGGACGGCCCAATCCCAAACGCGAGCGCCCATCTTCTCGACGGCAGCAATGTCTTCGGGTAGTAGAAAGCGATCCTGCACCAGGCGCTGAGCGGCGTCGCTGATTTGGCGGAGATACGTGGCCCGGCTGGGGTAGCGCTCCTGGATGCGGGCGGTCGGAAACGGCAAATAGGAGCCGGTTTGCGGCAGTAAGCCTCCCGCGGCGCCGATGAGCGGGGAGCGCAGATTCCAGCCGGTGAAGGCGCCGAGCGGGACGGCGACCCAGGGCATCTTGAGGCCTACCAGATCATTGCCGTCGGCGTCGGGCTTGGGCGTCAGAACGGTGTACGAGACGCCGGGACGCGGAGGTTGATGGGTGACGATGCCTTTGGACAGGTAATCCGGCCCAAAGTCGAGGTATTGGACGCGGTAGGCCGGCGGCGTGCCCGCGTGGAGGGTGCCGTCGGCGAGGCGGGGGTAGCAGGACTCAGGCGGCGCCTTTCCGTCGACGACCCAGTCGCGCAGATCGCGGAGGAGGGCGCGCAGGGCCCAGCGATAGTCGTTCCAATTGGGAAGATTCTGGCCACCACCGAGCCGGGGCGGAAAGGGGGCGGGGCCGTGCTGGCCACCGGCGAGCAGGTAGAGTCGGGTAGTCGAAGGCAGGGCGAGGTCGCGCTGGCCGTCGAGGCTGGTGTGGACGAGCGCGCCGGCCGAGCCCCAGTATTCGTAGCTGGAGTTGGTGTACAGAATCTTGGGGACGACTTTGGCGGTACGAGCGCGGGCAAGCAGACTGTCGCGGCGGCCGGTGGCGAGTTCGGTATCCTCGGCGTCGCTGTAGGGAAACTGGTCCGTCGGAGAGAAACTGGCGTTGCGGTAGGGGCCGGACGTGCGGCTGGGCTGGGTAAAGCGCTCAAACGTGGCGCGACGTCCCCCGGCGACGTGGGGTTGCAGACCGTCAAAGACGATGCGGCCCTGTTCGTCGGCGTTGAAGCCTTCGTAGACGAGGGCCTTCAGGGCCATCGCACTCTGCGATGTGCCCACTCCAAGCGCGTAACGAAGGGGCCGGGGGAGGGTGCGGCCGTGTTTGAGTTCGGAGACAAAGTCACGCAGCGCGGCCAGGCCGAGGCCGGCCACGGGAGGGTCCTTCGCGTCGTAGACGAATTCGTAGATGTGTCCGGGCGTCGCGGGCTGGGCGAGGACGATGGTGTCTCCCTCCAGGCGAAACCCGGTTTCGGGCCGGCGTGGGGCGTAGAGGCCTTCCCGAACGGAGAGGGTGAGATTCCCGGCCACGGGATACGGGACATGACCGCTGTCCGCGAGCGGCAGACGGGTCTCGGCGGCGGATGGGGTGTGCTCGCCGCGCACGCGTCCGGTGACGCCCACCGCCACAGGCACGTCAGCACGAAGACGAGGCGAAGGGACGTCGTGCTGCCAGCCGACCCAGGCCAAGGTGTAGCCTTCGCGCAGGAGGTAACCGTCGCCGAATTCGTCCGCCTGGCTAGCGCGGTTGTACATCGACAGCATGCCCATGCCGCCACGGTTGGGCGGTTCGACCAGCAGAGTTCCATTGCCGAGGGCCGCGTCCTGGGGGCGCAGGATGACAACATCGGCGGAGAATTCGACCCGGCCCTGGGGATTGCGGGAGGCGAGGGCGAGGTCAGTGATACGGCGATTGGCGGGCAACGAGGGGTTTACGGCGAAGTGGGCACGTCCGCGGAGGAGTTCATAGGCGATGAAACGGGGCCCGGCCGGGACGTCGCGGCGTTCGGTGATTTCGAGGCGGACGAACGCGGCGGGGAGCGGAAACAGAAAAAAGAGCGAAAGTACAGATAGCTTCAGCATGGAAGACCTTCGAGAGTGTATCGCATGTGAAGGGTGGGCGACGGTCGTGCCCTGGTTGGCACACTCGGGGTGGCAAAACACGAGCCGGGCAAAGTGTTTGGGGATTTGGCCCGGGAATTGCCCAGGTTGCTATACTAACGGTGAACAACTGAAATGAGAACAGTCTTCGTTATCCTTTCGCTGGGCGCCGCCTTGCTGGCCCAGACCTCGCAGCAATTTCGCACTGGGCAAGCGGCGCGGGCCGTAGTCGGGCAGCCGACTTTTACCGCGCAGAGCCCGGGAACTCCCCCATCGGCCTCGATTTTGGGGGCTTCTGGTGGTTTGGCGTACGCCAATGGCTTCCTGGTAGTGGCGGACGCGAGCCGCTTTGGCGCGAGCCCGGACAACAACCGTGTTCTGATTTATCGCGATATCCTCGGGGCGGTACCGGCGCAAGACGCGGAGATCGCACCGGACAGCGGCCGCTGCCCGATTTGCACGGGTGTCGCCGATGTGGTGATTGGGCAGAAAGAGTTTACAACTTCGAATGTCGCGTTGACTTCGCAGGGCATGCGCAGTCCCACCGCCGTCGCCACGGATGGCACCGCCGTGGCCGTGGCCGATACCGACAACAACCGCGTCTTGATCTGGCGTACGATGCCCACGGCGAACGGCCAACCGGCCGATGTCGTGTTAGGGCAGGACAACTTTACGTCGCTGAAGCGCATCGTGACGGATAACAAGAGCTTTCGGGGTCCGCAGGGCGTTTGGATTCAAAACGGGCGGCTGTTTGTCGCTGACACGCAGAATCACCGCGTGATGGTGTGGAATTCGATTCCGTCGCAGAACGGCGCGGCGGCGGACTATGTGCTGGGCCAGTCGAGCTTTAACGCGGCTCCCGAAGTCGACTTGACGAAGGCGACGTTGAACGCCACGCCGTCGACGATGTTGAATCCGGTGTCGGTGACGAGCGACGGCTCTAAGCTCTTCGTGACGGATCTCGGCCACAATCGCGTGCTGATCTTCAACTCGATTCCCACGCGCACCGGCCAGGCGGCCGATGTCGTGGTGGGGCAGGCGGATTTTACAACGGCGCTGGCCAACAATGCCGAGAAGGTGTGCGCGTCCACCGGCACGGACAAGGACAACAAACCCACCTACCCGGCGCGCTGCGGCGCTACCTTGGACTTCCCGCGATTTGCGCTCTCCGACGGGCGGCGGCTCTTCATCGCCGACGGCGGTAATGACCGGGTGCTGATCTTCAACACGATTCCCACGGCGAACGGCCAGACGGCGGACGTAGTGCTGGGGCAGGTGCGGCCGGATGTGAACAACACCTCCAACTTCTTCGCCGATCTGATCTCGGCAGCCGACACGCTGCGCACGCCGACCTCCCTGGCCTTTGACGGCCGCAACCTGTACGTCGCCGACCCCTTCAATCGCCGGGTGGCGATCTACACGCCGGGTGAGCAATTGATTCCGAATACGGGCGTCCGCAATGCGGCCAGCCGCGAGATTTTTGCCGTTGGCGCGGTGCGCTTTGGGGGTACGATCAAGGCCGACGACGAAGTCACTCTGAAAATCGGCAAGACGGGTGAAGAGGTCTCCTTCAAGTACAAAATCAAGAAGGATGACACGTTCGCGATTATCGCCAAGGCGCTGTTCGACCAGATCAATGCCGGCGCGGGCGACCCCAATGTACTGGCAACCTTGAACAATAGCGCGGCTGCGCTCGTGCTGACGGCGCGGACGTCGGGCGAGCCGGGCAACGCGATCAACATTTCGACAGAAACGTCGACAGGTGCGACGATTACGCTCACCACCAGCGGCGCCACGCTGCTGGGCGGATTTGATGCCGCCCAGATCGCGCCGGGCACCATCGTGTCGCTCTTCGGCGAGAACCTCGCCGACACCACCGCTTCGGTGGACCTGACGACGGGGCGTGAGTTACCCAAGGAACTGGCTGGCGTACAGGTTTACTTCGACGGCATCCGTGCCCCGTTGACCTTTGTTTCGCCCGGCGAAGTGCGAGCCCAGATGCCATGGGAAGTATCGGACGCCACGAGCGTGACGGCTTGGATCCGGACGCGGCGGAACAACGGCCAAGTGACGGTATCGACGGCGATCGGCGTGCCGGTGATTAAGCAGAACCCAGGGATTTTTGCGGAAGGCACGACGGATCCGCGGCCGGGGCTGGTGTATCACGGATCGAGCTTTGCGCAGGCGACGGTATCGGTAGACGGGTCAGCTAAGGCGGGCGATAAAGCACGTATCTTTATCAATGACCGGCAGTATGAGTACATCGTGCAGACGGGCGACGGCCTGGCCGAAATTCGCGACGGCCTGGTGAGGACGATCAACACGCCGGGCGACCCGCAGGTGCAGGCGTTTGCGGCCGGAGTCTTTACCCGTGTGCGGCTGCGGTCGCGCGTGGAAGGCCCGGCGGGGAACGGGATTCCGATTCGCGCCGAAGCCAAGGATTCAGCCAACGCGGACGCCGCCCAGGTGATTCTGTCGGCGACGAACTCGGGGCTGTGCTGTGCTAACGTCGGCGGGTCGCGCGTAACGGAAGCGAATCCGGCGATTCCCGGCGAGACGATCGTCGTTTACGCGACGGGTTTGGGCTTGGTGACGCCGACCAGGGACGTGAATCCACTGGTGGCCGGACAACCTTATCGGGGCCCCGAATACAACGAGCCGTTGGAGTCGGTATCGTCGCTGGCGGGTGGGCGCACGGCGAACGTGATCTTCGCGCGTTTGATTCCGGGGCAGATCGGCATCTACGAGGTACAGCTCGAGTTGAACTCGGACATGCCGACGGACTTCCAGACGCAGCTCACCATCGCACAAAGCTTCCAGGTGTCAAATATCGTTACCCTGGCCATTCAAAGAACCGATCAATAAATTTGCACCTTCGGCATGATGGCCGACTTAGAATGAGGAGATGAACCGTCTCATTCCTGGTCTGCTGTTGATGGCTTGCTGCGCGATAGCCCAGCCCAAGCGCGCTTTAACCCACGCGGACTTCGATGGCTTCCGGAGTATTTCGGGCCAGAAGATCTCGCCAGACGGGAAGCATGTCGCTTACGGCTGGTTCCCTCAGGAAGGCGATGGCGAGGTGGTGGTGCGCGAGGTCGCCTCCGGCGTCGAGGTGCGTACTCCGGCAGGCGAGCGTCCGCAGCCGCTGCCGCCGGACCCGGAAGCGGAAGGCGGTCCGCCGCCGCAGCGGACGTCGGTGATCCAGTTTACTGACGACAGCCAATGGGTGATCTTCACCACGTTCCCCAGCCGCGCCGAAGTCGCGGCCGCGCGGCAAGCCAAGAAAAAGCCTGAGGAAATGCCGAAGCCCGGGTTGGTGCTGATTGACCTGCGCTCCAAAGCTATTCAGCGCGTGGATGGCGTGAAGAGCTTCCAGTTAGCGCGGGACGCGAGCGACTTTGTGGTGTACCATCGCGAGGCCGGTTTGGCCGCCGCCGTCACTCCGGCAGCAGCGGGTGAGAAGGACGAGGACCAGGGCCGGCGAGGTGCGGGTGGCCGGCCCTCCAACGCGGCTTCAACCGGCTCGCCGCTAGTGCTGCGGCGTTTGTCGGACGGCGTTGAGCGCACGTTCGCCGATGCCAGCGATTACTCGTACACGCACGACGGCAAGACACTGGTTTATGCGGTGACCGCGAAGAATGCGGAGAATGGCATCTTCGCACTAGCCGTCACCGCGACCGGCGATCCGGCGCCACTGGTGACGGGCAAGGGCAAATTCACGCGGCTGACGTGGGATGAGAAGCAGCGCAATCTGGCGGCGATGGGCGAGGAGAGCGCGCTAGTAAAGCTCTACCACTGGGACCGGCAAGCGGCCACGGCCACGGCGCTGGACATCGGGTCGCTGCCGGCGGGCCAAGTGGTTTCGAGCAAAGGATCGTTGAGCTTTTCCCGTGACGGTGACCGGCTTTTCTTCGGCGCGGCTGCGCCGGCCAAACCCGCGCCGAAGCCGGACGACAGTGGCGTCGAGAAGGCCGGCTTCGATCTTTGGCATTATCGCGATGACCATATCCAGCCGATGCAGAAGGTCCGCGCGGCGGCGGAGCGCAACCGGACCTACCGGGCCGCTTACCTTTTGGCATCACGCAAGACGGTCCCGCTGGCGGACCCGGCGATGGCCGAGATTTCGCTAAGCGAGGAGGGCCGCTTCGGGATTGGCTCCGATGATCGCGCCTATCGCCGGGCCGTCGAATACGACCGCCGCTACGCCGATTGGATGATCGTGAATACGCAGACCGGCGAACGCATTCCGGTGGCGCAGAAGCAGACGGGCAGTTTGAACTGGTCGCACCGTGGCAACGCCGCGGTCTTCTTCGACGGCAAGCACTGGTTCGCGCTCGACGTGACCACCGGCGCGCGCGTCAATCTGACGGCGAGCATTCCGACGAAGTTCTTCAACGAAGAGGACGACCATCCGGACCTGCCGCCGGCGTATGGGTTGGCGGGTTGGGTCCGCGACGGGATGAGTGTGCTGTTGTATGACCGTTACGACATATGGCAAGTCGACCTGGATGGGCGCCGCAGCATCAACGTCACCGACGGCCTGGGCCGGGCCGAAGGCCTGCAATTCCGCGCCATCCGTTTGGCGACGGATCCGGCAGAACGCGGCTTCGACCCCGCGGCGCCTTTGTTGCTACGCGCCGAACGGATCGCCACGCGGGAAACGGGCTTCTACCGCGACTTCATCGGCCGCAATGTCAGGCCGGAGAAGCTGGTGATGAACCCGCGCGCCTACGGTGTGCCGGTGAAGGCCGAGAAGGCCGAGAGGGTGCTCTTCACTTCGTCGCGTTTCGATGAATTCCCGGATCTGTACGTCGCGGATAGCAATCTGGCGAACGTCCAGCGCGTCAGCGACGGCGGCAAGCAGTATGCGCCGTTCTCCTGGGGCAAGTCCGAATTGATCAGCTTTCGCAGCCTGGACGGCACACCGTTGAAGGGCACCCTGTTCAAGCCGGAGAACTTCGATCCGGCGAAGAAGTACCCGCTGATCGTGTACATCTACGAACGGCTGAGCCAGGGCGTGCACAACTTTGTGGCGCCGGCGCCGGGGCAGAACATCAACCCGAGCTTCTACACGTCGAACGGCTACCTGGTGCTGCAGCCGGACATCGCCTACCGCGTGGGTTACCCCGGTCCGAGCGCGCTGCAGTGCGTGCTACCGGCGATCGATGCGGTGGTAGCCAAGGGCGGCGTCGACGAGAACAACATCGGTATTCAGGGCCATAGCTGGGGCGGCTATCAGATCGCTTACATGCTGGGCCAGACGAAGCGCTTCAAGGCCGCGGCGGCGGGAGCGCCAGTGGCCAACATGTTCAGCGCCTACAACGGCATTCGTTGGGGTCCGGGCATTCCGCGCCAGTTTCAGTATGAGCGGACGCAAAGCCGCATCGGCGGCACGCCGTGGCAGTATCCGCTGCGTTTCCTCGAAAACTCGCCGATTTTCCAGGCCGATAAGGTCACCACGCCCTTGCTGATGCTGCATAACGACGCCGACGACGCGGTGCCGTGGTATCAGGGCATCGAGTATTATTTGGCGCTACGGCGGCTCGAGAAAGAGGTCTACCTGTTCAGCTACAACGGAGAGCCGCACGGCATCCGCCGCCGGGTGAACCAGAAGGACTACGCGCGCCGCCTGCAGGAGTTCTTCGACTTCAACCTCAAGGGCGCCGCGAAGCCGGATTGGATGGAGCGCGGCATACCGTTTCTCGAGAAGGAGCCCGTCGCGCGGACGACGGTGTCGGATCAGCCTTAGGCGATGCTGGCGTTGTTGCTGCTGCTCGCACTGAGTCCGGCGGAGGCGCGTCAGCGTCCGGTGGGTACGCGGGTGACGGTGACCGGCTATGTGACGGTGGCGTCCGGCACGTTCCGCTCGTTCCTGGGCGACAACGGCTTCGTGCTGGGCGATGCGTTGGCGGGGGTCTACGTCTGCACGGGCGGCAATGAAGTCTTTCCGGTCGGCACTGCGGTGGAAGCGGAAGGCGTGCTCGCCGATCAAGATGGTCTGCTGGTACTGCGAGCGACGCGCGTCAGCGCCAGGCGGGGCCGCCGTTTCATCCGGCCCGTGGAGATCGGCCTCAAAGAGGTCGGCGAGGCGCACGAGGGGCAGTTAGTCCGGGTGACGGGCGAGGTGGCGCGGGCTCCGGTGAAGGACTTGCCGTCGGGCTACAAGCTCTTCCTCCGCAAGGCTGGGGGCGAAGTGCAGGTGTTTCTTCCGTCACCGGCGAGGCCGGATCCGGAATGGGCGGTGGGCCGGCGAGTCGAGGTGACGGGCTGGTGCGGACAGTACAAGGAAACCTACGAGGTGGTTCCGCGCGCGGCGGCCGACGTGAGAACGGCTCCTCGCGGCCGGATCGGCACGGGCAAGCAGTGAGATAGCCAACGACGCTAATTTGCGCGGAAAGGCGGCACATCCTCAGCTAAACTAAGGAAGCGTGTCACCTTCGATTCCATTTCCCGTGGTCGGCAACCCCACCACTTGGTTCCGCCTCTACACGGCGATGGGCCTAGCCTGGGACTCCATCAAGGCCCACCGGTTGCGTAGCTTTCTCACCTTGCTGGGCGTGGTGATCGGCGTCGCGAGCGTGATTATCGTTGGCGCGGCCATTTCGGGGCTCGGCGTGCAGGCGCAGATCACTACAGAGCGCGCCTTTGGCTCCGAGACTTATCTGGTGGCCCAAGTAGCGAGCCTGGGCAATCGCAACCGCAGAGAAGTGGCCGCGCTGCAACGCTACAACAAGCGCATCCGGCCCGAAGACTACGAGTACCTCAAGGCCTCCACCGGTGACCAGATTCTCTACAGCCCCTACGTGCAGAGCTTCGATGACGCTAAGCGCAATGAACTGACCCTGGAGGCCGCGGTGGTGCTGGGCTGCGCCGCTTCCCTGCCCGACATCCGCGATGTCGCGCTGATTGAGGGGCGCTTCTTCACGGAGCAAGAGGAAAACAACCGCGCCTTTGTCGCCGTGGTCGGCGATGACATCAAGACCAAGCTCTTCGGTGACCGGTCGCCGATCGGCGGCATCATCAAGCTGAAGGGCTACGACTTCCGCATCGTCGGTCTGCAAGAGAAACTAGGTTCCAGCTTAGGCCGGTCACAGGATAACTCGATCTACATTCCGTTCTACACCTGGCGCAAGATTTACAACCTGCGCGGCTCTTTGTCGGTCTTCGGACGGCCACGCGCGGGCGCCGGGCTCACGCTCGACGACGGCCTGGATGTGACACGGGCGGCGCTGCGCTCGCACTTCAAGGCGAAGCCGGGCAAGCCGGATAACTTCGAATTCCTGACGCCCGATTCAATTCGCGGCTTTATCGACAATATCCTGGGCCTGATTTCGGTAATCGTAGTGCCGGTGACGATGATCTCGCTGCTGGTGGGCGGCATTGTCATCATGAACATCATGCTGGTGAGCGTGACGGAGCGGACGCGCGAGATCGGCGTGCGCAAGAGTTTGGGCGCGCGGGAGAGCGACATCATGCTGCAGTTTCTGTCGGAGTCGATCATGACGTCCGCCACGGGCGGCATGCTCGGCCTCGGCTTAGGCTATCTGGTGGCCTACGTCGCCACCAATTTCCTGGGCGTGACTCTGGTCGTCACCCTTCCGTACGTCTTCCTGGCGCTCTTCGTTTCGGCGGGCGTCGGTATCATTTCTGGCTGGTATCCGGCCCGCCGCGCCGCGCGGCTCGATCCGGTGGAAGCCCTGCGGGCGGAGTAAGAGGAACCTATGAGAATCAATCCCGCCGAAAGCGTTCGCATGTCCCTGTCCTCGGTGTGGACGAACAAGTTTCGCTCCGGCCTCACCATTCTCGGCATCGTGATTGGCATCACCACGGTGGTGACGGTGTCGTCACTGCTGACGGGCCTGCGCAAGGGCATCGTGACGTTCTTTGAAGAGTTCGGCCCGGATACGATCTTCGTCAAGCGCTTCAGTGGCGACCCCAACAGCCAAGGCACCCCCAAGGAGCGCAAACGCCGTCCGATCCCGCCCGAGTACTCCGAGTATGTGAAACGCTTTTGCCCTTCCATCGACGCGGTAAGCACGGTGCTGTGGATTCCGCCCGTATCCCGTGGCCGCGGGATGTCGGCCAAGGTGCCGGGCTTCGAGACCGAGAACATCAGCCTGGCCGGCACCACCGCCAACGCGCGGCAAGTGCAGCCGCGCAACAACGCAGCCGGACGCTTCTTCACCGAGGACGAAGAGCAGCGCGGGGCGCGCGTCGCCGTACTGGGCTCCCTGGTTGCCGATGCGCTCTTCCCCGCCGGCAAGCCGATCGGGCAGATGATTTCCGTCGATGGCGCTGAGTACATGGTGATCGGCGTAGCGGAGCCCGCGAAGGGCGGTTTCTTCGGCGAAAACGGGATCGACCGGCAGATCACCATACCGCTTTCCACCGCGCGTCTGCGTTACCCGCAGGCCGACAATTTCCTGATCAATGCCAAGGCGCTGCCGGGCCGTCGCGACGAAGCCTTCGAAGAGATGCGCAACATCTTGCGCAAGCTGCGCCGCACACCGCCCGCCGAGGACAACGACTTCGACCTCACCACGCCGGACCAGATCATCAAGCAGTTCGACCAGGTGAGCAGCCTGATCATTCTGGCCTCCATCGCCATCTCCGGTCTGGGCCTGCTAGTGGGTGGCATCGGCGTGATGAATATCATGCTGGTGAGCGTGACGGAGCGCACGCGCGAAATCGGCGTGCGCAAGGCGCTGGGCGCGCGCAAATTCGACATCATCTTTCAGTTCCTCATGGAAGCCGTCACGCTCACCGGGGTGGGCGGTGCGGTCGGCATCGCGTTCTCCATGCTGGTGACACTGCTGGTCGCCGCGATCTTCCCCGCCCTACCGTCCGAGACTCCGCTTTGGGCGATCCTGGCTGGGGTGGGCATGTCGGTAGCCGTCGGCGTCTTCTTCGGCGTCTGGCCGGCGATGAAGGCCGCGCGGCTGGACCCCGTAGAAGCTCTGCGCTACGAGTAGACTTGGCTACGAGCAGACCCGGCAGACCGGGAGTCACGTGCGGATGACGATCTCTCTTCCTCGTCAAGCTCACCTAACTGTCCCACTTGCCCGCCCCATCGCCCTAGGAACACTCGCCGCGCTGGTGAAGGATGCAGCCACGCAACTCGACATCGCGGTTGAGGAAGTGCTCGAGAAGATTCGGTAGTTCTCAAAACCTTAGTTCGCCGGGGCCATCGCCGCTGGCACCGACATCGGGGGCGGCGGCGGCGCGGATACCGGGGCGCCGAAGCGTACCGACACCAGCTTCGACACGCCGGGCTCCTGCATGGTGACGCCGTACAGCACGGCCGCGGCTTCCATCGTCCGTTTCGCGTGCGTGATGACGATGAACTGCGTCTGGTCCGACATCTCCTTCAGCAGCTTCGTGAGCCGGATGATGTTCGGCTCGTCCAGCGGGGCGTCCACTTCGTCCAGGATACAGAACGGACTCGGCTGATACTTGAAGACGGCCATCAGCAACGCCATCGCCGTCATCGCCCGCTCGCCGCCCGAAAGCAGCAAGACGTTTTGCAGCTTCTTGCCCGGCGGCTGCGCCACAATGTCGATGCCGGACTCGTGCGATTGGTCCTGATCGGTGAGCCGCATCTCGCCGATGCCGCCGTTGAACAGCACCCCGAACATGTGCCGGAAGTTGGCATTGATCGCCTCGAAGGCTTCGACGAAGCGCTTGCGGGACTCCACGTCGATCTCCTGGATCGTCTTCTCGGTGTCGCGGATGGAATCGAGCAGGTCCTGCCGTTGGGTATTGAGGAAGTCGTAGCGCTGCTGCGCTTCTTCGTACTCTTCGAGCGCCTGCGGATTCACCGGACCCATGGCGTCGATGCGCCCACGAACTTCCTGATACTTCTCCTCGGCCTCCAGCAACACGATCTCGTCCGGCTCGGTCTCCATCGCCGCGGCGAGTTCTTCCAGCGGGGTCTGCAATTCTTTGCGGGCCGTCTCGTCGAGGAACTTCAATTCGCTGCGCTTCTGCACCAGCCCGACTTCGATCTGCTGCCGCTTCTCCTGGGCTTCAGCAGCGGCGGAGCGCAGACCCTTCAAGGCCTCGCTCAACTGGTCGAAGTCCGCACGCTGCGTCGTTTCGAGCTGATGCAACTCGGCGACACTGGCTTCCACTTCGGCGATCCGTTCCGTATAGCTGGCCGCATTCTGGTCGAGCTCGATATTGTGCGCGAGCAACCGGGCGCGTTCCACGCCCAGCCGTTCGAGTTCCTCGCTGAGACGATTCTGGCGTCCGGTGAGTTCCTGCACCTGTTGATCGAAGCGCGCCTTGGCGAAGTTCGCCGAGCGCTGCCGCTCTTCGAGGCCGGCCAGTTCAGCTCGCAGACCCGAGTGCTCCTCGTTCGCGCTCTGCAACTGCGCCTGCAATCCGGTGAGCTCTTCGCGAGCGTGCGCCAGGCTCTGCTCGAGTTCCAGCCGCGCATTCTCCTTCGCCTGCCACTGCTCTTCAAGCGCCGACTTCTGTTCGTTCGCGCGTTCGCGGTCCCGCGTCAGGCGGTCCAGATCGAGCCGCGCCACCGATAGCCGCTGCGAAGAACGGGCGTGCTCTTCGGCCAGCTTGCGATGCTCATGGCCGAGGGCCAGCGTCTCTTTCTCTTCCTGCTGCTGCGCGACGCGCACATGCTCCAGTTGCTCGGAGAGCTTCTGAATCTGGGCGTCCAGGCGCTGCACGCGCACCTGGCTCTCCATCAGGACGGCTTCCCGCTGCTCCCAGGTGACGGTAATCTCGCGCAACTCGCGCTTCAGCGCCAGCGGACCACTGGAGGTCTTCTTGCCGCCACTCACCGCGTAGCCGTGGTAGCAGACGCCGTCCGGCAGCAGGAAGTAAATGTCGGGATACTGCAAGGCCAGGCGCTGCGCGGCCTCGCGATTCTCGGTGAGGAAACAGCGCGACAGCCGGGGGAGCAGGTCAGCCGGAGCGTGCGTTAGGCCGTTCGTCAGCCGCAGGACGTCGCTCAGGCGCGCGATAATGCCGGTCTCCGGACCCACGGTGGGCATGGCCACCGTCCCGCGGTGGAAGTCGAGTTCGGGATTCGGATGCACCAGGAACGTGGCGCGGCCATCGAGGTCGCCGCGCATGAGTTCCACGCCCTGCTGCGCCTCGGGCCAGGTCTTGACGACGACGTACTCGAGTTCCTCGTGCAGGAATTCTTCGGTCGCCTTTTCGAACTGCGTATCCACTTCGACGAAGTCGGCGAGGACGCCTACGGGCTTCAGGTCACTGGCTTGGCCTTTGTCGATGGCCGAGAAGAGTCGCTTTACGCTCTCGGTGGTGTAGGCGCGGTGGTTGATGATCTCGTCGAGCGAGTCCTTGCGCGCCTTCAGGCGGGAGGCCTCCTGGCGAGCTTCCTCTAGCTGCTTGCGAGCTTCGGCCGCCTGCTGCTTGTGGTCGGTGAGGGCGGCTTCCACTTCCTTCCGCTGGTCGCCCAGGCTCTGAAGCTGCATCTGGCGAGTGGAGAGTTTGGTTGAGATTTCACCCTTAATCTCTTCTAAGCGTTCGAGTTCGCCCGTCGCGTTCTTCTCGTCGCGGACCAGCCGTTCGCTGTCGCGGGTCATGCCCGCGAGCTGCGTGTCGAGCTGAGCCAGTTGGTTCTTGAGGGTGGAAGCCTCGCCCAACATCTTCAGCACTTGCTGGCGGGAGCCTTCGAGTTGGCGCTCCTGATTCGACAGGTCGGCTTGCAGTTGCTGGCGCTCCTGCGTCGCCGCGGCGAGCCGCGCACGGCCCGTCTCGGCCGCCAAGGTCACCTCGGTGACGATGGCCAACTGGGCCGCCACTTCGAGGCCAATGGCCATCAGGCGCTGCTCGATCGACGAGGTTTCTCCCTCGCCGTCGGCCAGGCGCTTCTCCATCGTGTCGACCTGGTTCTTCTGGCTGAAGAGCTTGCCGCGGGTCCGTTCGGCTTCGAGCTTCAGTTCGCCCAGCGTCTGCCGCGCCGCCGTCAGTTTGGCTTCGGTCTCGATGGCCGCTTCGTAGAGCGTAGTCTCGCTCTGCTCCTTCTCGGCGACCTCTTTGGTCAACTCCTGCAGTTCGGTACCGGCGACATTCAGGTCGAGCGCGGTTTTCGCCGCGCTGCGCTCCAGCAGCCGGAACTTACCCGCCAGCGCCAGGCGCAGCGACGCGACCATCTCGGTGCGCAACTCGGCGTAGCGCTGAGCCTTGGCCGCTTGGCGCTTCAGCGAATTCACCTGCCGGCCCACCTCTTCCAGGATGTCGAAGACGCGGTTCAGATTTTGCTTGGCGCTTTCGAGCTTCGATTCCGCCAGACGGCGCTTGGTCTTGAAGCGCGTGATCCCGGCGGCCTCTTCGATCACTGAGCGGCGGTCCGCCGGCTTGGTGGAAAGAATCTGCCCGATGCGGCCCTGCTCAATGATGGCGTAGGATTCCGGGCCCAGGCCCGTGCCCATGAAGATGTCTTGAATGTCGCGCAAGCGGGCCTGCTTGCCGTCGACGAGGTACTCGCTCTCGCCGTTGCGGAACAGGCGGCGGGTGACGGTAATTTCCTTGGGCTTGGTGAGGCGCAAGGGCTGGTCGCCGTTGGTCGCGACGTCGGTAGGCGCGGTGTCCTCGCTGTAGTATTCGGGGTCCACCAGCGTCAGGGTGACGGCGGCCATGCCCATGGGCTTGCGGTCGCGGGTGCCCGCGAAAATCACGTCTTCCATCCGCGCGCCACGCAGGCTCTTCGCGGATTGTTCGCCTAGCACCCAATTGATGGCGTCCGACAGATTCGACTTGCCACAGCCATTGGGCCCGACAATCGCGGCAATGCCATGGCCGAGAAATTTCATCTCGGTCCGATCACAGAACGACTTGAAGCCTTGGATTTCGACTCGTTTTACTTTAAGCAAGGGGCAGTCCCTCAACTACTCACAGGATACGGGGGAAGAGAGCCAAATTGCATGTCCTAGGACTCTCACTCTCGGGGGGTTGACTCTCATACTAATGCCATCCGAGCCAAATCTCAAGCGGGTAGACCCCTGAATTCTGTGGGTATTCTGTGGACACCCCAAGATATGGTGGAGCTAGAGGCGAGGAACGGCGACCAAATCGACTCCGAGGGTGGCGTCGTTCGATGGGAGGCCTTCAAAAACCAGCAGCGTGCTCGCGGGCGGCGACTGAGCGTTGTAATATCCACCACGCACCCCGCGAAACGCCTCCGTCGCGGGACCGCTCAGCGAGTAGATGTGCGCCATCGCGACTTGCTCGAAGCTGGCATTCGCGCCATCCAGCATCTTCCTCAGCCGGTCCAGCATCAGGCGCATCCCGGCCGCGTCCAGGCCAAAGGACTGTTGGGTGGTCGTAAAGACGACTTTGGGCGCGTTCACCTTCACCACCTGGGTGTAAGCCGGCGACTTCGCCAGCCCTTCCGGATTCAAAAACTCGACCGGCTTCGACGGCGCGGTGGCCAACCGGCCGACGCCCTCACACTCCGTCAGGCTGGGGCCGGTCACGCGCTGGAGTTGCACCAACGTATGGATGGCCTTGGGAAACGCGCCGTTGAGCCGCGACTCGATTTCGGGCACTCCCTCGAGGTGGCTGACGTAACAAGTCACCTTCAGCATCTCGGCGTCCGCGGCTTTCACCGCGGTCTGCAAATTCGCCAACGACTCCCCGAAGACTTCGGCCAGCGGACGGGGCTTCTCCGCAGTCGCCCGCACCACCTGTCCGGCAAAGAAGGCCACCCCCGCCGGGTTGACGGGGCGCTTGTCGAGGTAGGTGGCTTCAATCTGGACCTGCGCGCCCTCCAGGGGCAGCGCTCCGACAAAGACGGTGCTCACCGCCGGCAGTGACACATGCGCTTCGGTGAGCACTTCGCTGACGATGCTTGGAATACGGCGCAAATCGCCGTTGCCGGCCACAAAGGCCCGCAGCTTGACGATGGCGCCACCGTGCGCGGCCGCCCGGACCGCCTTGAGCGCATCACGGGTTTGCTGCGAGAGCAGGCCTTTGTTCGAAAGCGGCGAAATCGCAAAGCTAAGCCGCGCGGTGTCGGCGGCGATAGCGTTGGGGGGCTCCGGCAACACTTCGAGCGTCTGCGTGATTTCGGGCGGTTCCTTCTTGCCCTTCTTCTTCTTCGGCTGGGCGAGCACCAGCCCGGCCAATGCCGTGAACGTGAGGAGAAAAACGAGTTTGCGCGTCACCTGGGAAAGATTCTATCAAACGAGAGAAGCTCAGAAAAAATCGGCAGACGTGCCCGCTAACGAACCCCGACCGTAAGGGAGGGGATGCCTAGCCTGCGATTATGTTCCTGCATGCTTCTGATTTTATTAGGTTTTTGACCGATGGAGCTTGCGAGGCTATCCCATCCCTTACGGTCGGGGTTCGTTTAGGGACCGGAAATGGCGAAAGACATTGGATTGGTTCATACCATCCAATCAAAGATTCGTTTGACACCAAACCAGCCAATGTGGTGGAATTCGAGGTGACTGGCATGATCCAATTACCCCCGCTTGAGGCCAATTCGGGCATTCCGCTGTACCGGCAACTCTACGCGGGCTTGCGCGACGCCATCCAAACCGGCCTCCTACGCCAGGGCGACCGGATTCCGCCCACGCGCGAATTGGCTCAGTTGACCGGCGTGAACCGCGCCACCGTGGCCGCCGCGTATGACCTGCTCGAAACCGAAGGCCTGATTCGGGGACACGTCGGCCGGGGTAGCTTCGTCCTGGGCAACGGCGCGCCGCGCACCCGCGAAGCCGACCTGATCAGCTTCGCGACGTCGCGGCCGGCCGAGCAGCTCTTCCCGATGCACAGCTTCCGTGCGACGGTAAACGAAGTCCTGAACGACCCGCGCCTATCGAGCATTCTGCAACTGGGTGCGCCCGCCGGCTACGCGCCGCTGCGCCGCTGGCTGCGCGAGAGCTCCGGCCTCGCCACGCCAGGCGACGAGGTGCTGGTCACCAGCGGCTGCCAGCAGGCGCTCGACCTCATCCAACGCGCGCTGCTCGCACCGGGCGACACCGTGCTGGTCGAAGACCCCGTCTACCCGGGCCTGAAGAACGTCTTCGAGCGTGGCCGTCTGCGGCTGGTGCCGATGCCGGTCGACGCGGGGCACGTGGACCCAGCGCAGGTGGAACGCGCTATCGCCACGGAGCGGCCCAAGCTGATCGTCGTCACGCCGGACTTCCAGAATCCCACCGGCGCCTCCATGCCGGTGGAGACGCGGCGGCGCATCGCGCTCGCCGCCGGACAAGCTCGGGTGCCGATCGTCGAGATCGACCTCTACCGCGACCTGCGCTACGAAGGCGACCCATTACCGACGTTGAAGGAACTGGCGCCCGGCACAGATGTGCTGCTGCTGCGCAGCTTTTCGAAGATCGCTTTTCCGGGCTTGCGCGTGGGCTGGGTGCTGGGTCCGCAGCCGCTGCTGGCGCGCCTGACCGAAGCCAAGCAGTGGGCCGACCTGCACTCCGATCAACTGTCGCAGGCGATCCTTTTGCGCTTTGCTGAATCCGGCCGCTTGCAGCAGCATCTTCAACAGATGATCGCGGCAGGCCGCGAATGCCTGCTGGCCGCGATGGCCGGTTGCGAACGCGAGTTGCCGCCGGGTACGCGGTTCACGCGTCCGCAAGGCGGCATGAACTTGTGGGTTACGTTGCCCGCGCCGCTGGACGCGACAGAGTTGTTGCAGGCGGCGGAGCGCGAAGGCCTCACGTATTTGCCCGGCAAACACTTTCAGATTGAGGCCCCAGCCGGCGGGCAACTGCGGCTCAGCTTCGCGGGCTTGCCCGCGGCGTCGATCAGCACGGGGTTGGCCGCGCTCGGCCGCGCGGTGCGCGCCGAACTGGAGCGGTTGCGCTTAACGGCGCCGTCGCCCGATACGGCCATGGTTTGAGTTTTTATCGCTAAGGAAAGAGGAGTAAGAACATGATACTGACAGAGTCCTTTCGACTGAAGTCCGGATTGGCGGAGATGCTGAAGGGTGGCGTCATCATGGACGTTACCAACGCCCAAGAGGCCCTGGTGGCGGAGAAAGCCGGCGCGACGGCGGTGATGGCCTTGATCAAGGTCCCTTCCGATATTCGGAAAGAAGGCGGCGTGGCCCGCATGTCGCCGATCTCGAAGATCCGCGAGATCATGGCGACCGTCTCGATTCCGGTGATGGCCAAGTGCCGCATCGGCCACCTCGCCGAAGCCCGCGTGCTGGAAGCTCTGGGCGTCGACTACATCGACGAGAGCGAAGTGCTCACCCCGGCTGACGACGAAAACCACGTCGACAAGCGCTCCTTCCGCGTCCCCTTCGTTTGCGGCGCGCGGAACCTGGGCGAAGCCTTGCGCCGCATCGGCGAAGGCGCGGCCATGATTCGCACCAAGGGCGAAGCCGGCTCTGGCAATATTGTGGAAGCCGTGCGCCACATGCGCACCATCCAACGCGAAATGAAGCAGCTCACCGTCCTCTCCTCGGACGAGCTGATGGCCGAAGCCAAGAAGCACCAGGCGCCGTTCGAGTTGATCGAGTACGTCGCGCAGCACGGCAAGTTGCCGGTGCCGAACTTCTCGGCCGGCGGCATCGCCACTGCGGCCGACGCCGCCCTCGCCATGATGCTCGGAGCCGAGGCCGTCTTCGTGGGCTCCGGCATCTTCAAGAGCTCTGACCCGGAACGCTTCGCCAAGGCCGTCGTCAAGGCAACCACCTACTGGAAGGATCCGGTGAAGGTGTTGGAAGCCAGCGAAGAGCTGCCGGACGGCATGCCCGGCCTCGACATTCGCCAGTTGGAAGAGAGCCAACTGATGGCCACCCGTGGCTGGTAAGCCAAAGGCCGGTAAGCCAAGGGTGGGCGTATTGGCCCTGCAGGGCGACTTCGCGGCGCACGCGCAGTCGCTCCAGCAGGCGGGGGCGGAGGCGGTCGAAGTCCGCACGCGCGAGTCGTTAGCTAGCGTGGACGCGCTCGTCATGCCGGGCGGCGAGTCCACCACGATGCTGAAGCTGATGAGCTACGAGAATCTGTGGGAGCCCTTACAGGAGTTCGGCGCCAGCAAGCCTATCTTCGGCACCTGCGCGGGCGCGATCCTGCTCGCCAAGCACGTAACGAGCCCGAGCCAGATTTCGCTCGCCTTGATGGACCTGGACGTCGAACGCAACGCCTATGGGCGTCAGCTCGATAGCCACATCGCCCAGGTAGATCTGGAGGGCGCGCCGCTGGAGGCGGTCTTCATCCGGGCGCCCATCATCCGCCGCGTCGGCCCGGCGGGCAAAGTCTGGGCGACGCATCGCGGCGACCCGGTACTGGTGACCGAAGGCAAACACATGGTCGCGACTTTTCATCCGGAGTTGACGTGCGATCCACGGGTTCACGCGATCTTTTTAAGGCAGTTGTAGCCCCCTCTTTGCCCCGTGTCGTCTTCGTCTGTTTGGGCAACGTCTGCCGCAGCCAGATGGCCGAGGCGTTCGGACGTCAACTAGGCGCGGGCATCTTCGTCTCCGGGAGCGCTGGACTCGCGCCCGGCATGTTGGTGGACCCCGTCACCAAGCAGGTGATGGCCGAGAAGGGACTCGACCTGGAGAGCCAGTTCCCCAAGGCGATTTCGCTCGCAGTGGGAAAATTCGGCGCCGATCTTCTGGTGAACATGAGCGGCTATCCCTTACCGGCAGGCACTCCCTGGCCATCGGTGGAGTGGCAGGTGCCGGATCCGCATACGAAGCCGATTCACTTTCATCGTGAAATCCGCGATCTCGTGGAGCGGCTGGTGTTGGGGCTGGTAGTGGAGTACCGCGCGAAACGGCGTTGGGATTCTCATGGCTAAGGATAAAGACACCTTTTCGAAGACCTGGGCGGTGAACACCCAGGGCGGATTCTTCATGCAGCGCTTCTTCGGCGCCCGCATCGAAGACTATCTGGCCACCGAACAGCCCATGAACAATCTGCAGGCCGACCTCGTCGTCCGCACGGTGGACGGTGAGATCCACCACCTGGAATTCCAAGCCACCAACGAAAAGGACTTCGCGTTGCGCATGCTGCGCTATCTGGTCTGGTTCCGCATCAAGTACGGCCGGCGCATCCACCAATGTGTCTTCTACATCGGCCGCGAGCCGATGCGGCTGGATCCGGTCTTTGAGGAACTCGGTACCCGGCATGAAGTCCGCATCGTCAACCTGCAGGACTTCGATGCCGAAGAGATTTTGGCGAGTCCGCATTGGGCGGATCTGGTGTGAGCGATCGGAGCGAAGGGCGATCCGACGCACGTAATGCCGCAAATCCTCCAGCGCTTCGCCACGCTCAATAAGCAGGAGCAGCAAGTGGCGCTCGCCCAACTGGGCACCTATGCGACGATAATGAAATTAGACGGACTGCTGAACGAATCGTTGAAGGAGTTTCCCATGATCACGGTAAACCTGGAAGATAGCGCGATCGGCCGTTCCCTGATGGAAAAGGGCATGGCGAAGGGCATGGAGAGGGGCATGGAGAGGGGAATGGAGAGGGGAATGCAGGACCTGCTCCTGGATCAGCTCTCCCATAAATTCGGCGACCTCCCCCCTTGGGCCATGGCCCGGGTGCAACAAGCGCAGCTCGACGATCTGAAGCGCTGGGCGCATCGCTTCGTCCGCGCCACTTCGCTCGAAGAGACTTTCGACTAGCCGATCTCCACCAATTCAATTTCGAACGTCAACGCCTGGCCGGCCAGTTCGTGATTGAAGTCCAGCGTCAGCGTCTCGAGACCCAGATCCGTGATTCGCGCGGCGTGGATGTGGCCCATCTCGTCTTGCAACCGCACGCGGTCACCAATGGCGACCTTGGCGTCGGGAGGCAGTTCGCTACGCGGCATCTGCACCATTCGCTCTTCGTCTCGTTCCCCGTAAGCATCGCAAGCCAGAATCCGCTGCTTGCGTTTGGCGCCCGGAGCCATGCCGGCAATAGCGGCTTCGAAGCCCGGGATCACCATGCCTTCGCCGAGCGTAAACTCGAGGGGCTCGCGGCCCGAAGAACTATCGAACGTCGTGCCGTCGTCCAGGGTGCCTGTGTAGTGGACGCGCACCGTATCGCCCATTTTCGCTCCGCTCATGCGCCCATTATTGTCGCACGCGGAAACCGTTTACTCTAGTCAAGAGTCCCATGGAAAATCAAGAAATCGCGCGCCTGCTGAGCGAAACCGCTGACCTGATGGAGATCGCCGCTGAAGACGGCTTCCGCATCCGGAGTTACCGCCAAGCCGCGGCCGCCATCGAGAGCTACCCCACCCGCATCGCCGACCTGCTCCGCGATGGAAAGGACCCCACCTCCGTCCCCGGCGTCGGCAAGAGCATCGCCGCTCACTTGGCCGAAATCGAGGCCCGCGGCAGCTTTGACCGGCGCGACAAGCTGCTCGCCAAGTACCCGCCCACCGTCCTCGAATTCCTGCGCATCCCCGGCCTGGGCCCGAAAACCATCGCCACCTTGATCGAGCAATTCCGGATCACCACCCTCGCCGAACTGGAGCGGCTCTGCGTAGACCAGAAGCTGCGCGACCTGCCGCGCATGGGGGCCAAGCTCGAAGAGAAGATCCTCAAGGGCATCGCGCACTATCGCCAAAGCGCGGGCCGTTTCCTGCTGAATTTCGCCACCGAAATCGCCGAGGAGTTCAGCGCCTACATCGGCGGTGATGTTACCGCGGCTGGCAGCGTACGCCGCGGCAAGGAGACCATAGGCGACGTCGATCTCCTCGTCACCGGGCAGGACGCCGCCACCGTGCTCGAACGCTTTGTGAAGCATCCCAAGGTACACGACGTCCTGGCGCACGGCGACAACAAAGCGAGCGCGCGCGTTGGCCTCGAAGGCCTCCAAGTCGACGTCCGCGCGTTGCCCACCGAGAGCTTCGGCGCCGCGCTCCAGTACTTCACCGGCAGCAAGGAACACAGCATTGTGCTGCGCCAGCGCGCGCTCCGCCAAGGACTCACGCTGAATGAGTACGGGCTCGCCAAGGTGGACGGCGGCGAGCGCGTCGCCGGACGCACGGAAGCCGAAATCTACGAAACGCTAGGGCTCGCCTGGATCCCGCCCGAACTGCGCGAGAACCAGGGTGAGATCGACGCGGCCGCCGAGGGCAGGCTGCCCGTGTTGATAGAACTTGCGGACATGCGCGGCGATCTGCACATGCACACGCGCGAAAGCGACGGCCGGGCGACCCTCGAAGAGATGGCCGAAGCCAACCGCGCGCTCGGCTACGAATACCTCTGCATCACGGACCATTCGAAGGCGCTCGCCATGGCGAATGGCCTCGATGAGAAGCGCGCCGTCGCCTTCGCCCATCAGGTGCGTGAACTCAACCTCGGCATCCACGTCTTTTCGGGCCTGGAATGCGACATCCTCCGGGATGGCCAAATGGACCTGGCCAACGACGCCCTGGCCGAACTCGACTTCGTCATCGCCAGCGTCCATAGCCACATGAATCTCACCGGCGCTGAGATGACCGAGCGTCTGCTGGCGGCGATCGAGAATCCACATGTGAAGGCCATCGGCCACCCCACGGGCCGCATCCTGCTGCATCGGGAAAGCTATCCGTACGAGTTCGAGACGGTAGCCCGCGCTGCCGCCCGCCGTGGTGTCTTCCTCGAGATCAACGCAAGCCCGGAACGGCTCGACTTGAACCAAACCCTGATCCGCGCGGCCAAGAGCTTAGGCGCCAAGTTCGTCATCAACACCGACGCCCACCATCCCCGCCACCTGCGCAACATGCGTTACGGAGTGAAGATGGCTCGGCGAGGCTGGCTGACAGCCTCTGATGTCATCAACACGCTGCCACTGGCGGGATTCCGCAAGGCGATTGGCCGTTAGGCGGCGCTTCCCTCAAACCGGAAGCGTCGCCGGACAGCCCAGTGGATCGAAGTCCTGACACTCAAAGCCTTGGCCACGGTACAGGTATCCGCGTTGGTTTGAGATGATCCGCGTGCGGCCCACCACCTGATCGTCACATTCGTGCGTGTGACCGTAGACCCACAGATCGGGTTGATGCGCCTCCATGATCTTCACCATGTCCAGCGAGTTAAACGCCGGGCGCAGGGGGCTACGGTGGTACTTCGTGTGGGGATTCAGCACCGGCGCATGATGGCTGATCACCACCCGCGGACCGTCCAGTTGCTGGCCAAACCAAGCCAGGAGCTTCTCCACAAAGTGCTCGTGCAGCCGGACCGAATCGGCTGGCGTAAACCTCCGGCCACCGGGGTTCTGAATGAGCCGGAAATCGTTCATTCCCTGCCCGGCCACCGCCATCGCGGCCCGGTCACCTCCGTCGAAATGGGTCCACATGGTGCCGCCGAAGAAATTCACGCCGTCGATCCGGACGCCCTCATCGAGCAGAAACGTCACTTGCTGGTAGTTCGCGGCGAGCCAACGCTGGAACTTCGCGTTGTCCTCGTCCATGGGCCGCTGCGTGTAGTATTCGTGATTGCCGGCGACGTAGAGTACGGGCTGGGGCCAGGCGTCGAGTAAGTGGGCGAACGGCGAGAAGTTCTCAAACGAAACGATGTCTCCCGCCAGGATCAGGACGTCCCCATCTTCCGCGGGCGGCAAGGAAAAGCGGGACCCGAATTCGAGGTGCAGGTCGCTGAAGGTGAGAATTCTCATGCCGCTTAGAG
This sequence comes from Bryobacteraceae bacterium, assembly GCA_019752335.1. Lineage (GTDB taxonomy): Bacteria > Acidobacteriota > Terriglobia > Bryobacterales > Bryobacteraceae > JALHNI01. Next base: position 20,190 of record JAIEMJ010000021.1, on the reverse strand, counting down.
AAGCATGCCGGCGATGCAAGCGGACATGAAATTGGCCATGGAACCGGCGGCGACCGCCCGCACGCCGAGCCGCGCCAAATCACTTTTCCGCGACGGCACCAGCGCACCAATCCCGCCCACTTGAATGGCGATGGAGCTCAGGTTCGCGAAGCCGCACAAGGCAAACGTGGTGATCACAACGGAGCGAGGGTCCATGCTGGGGCCCACTTGCCCCAGCTTGATGAAGGCTACGAATTCGTTCAGCACGAGCCGGGTGCCCAGCAAGTCACCGACTTTGCCCGCGTCCTTCCAACTGACGCCCATCAGCCAGGCCAGGGGAGCGAAGAGCATGCCGAAGAGATCTTCCAGCTTGGCCGGAAACCAGGGCAGTAGCCCATGCGCCCAGCCGAAGAGGCCGTTCACCAGGGCGATCAGCGCAACAAAGGCGATCAGCATCGCGCCGATGTTCAGGGCGAGTTGCAGGCCGTCGCCGGCGCCGCGCGCGGCGGCGTCGATGACGTTGACACCGGGTTTTTCGACGTCGAGCTTCACGGTGCCGGCGGTCTCCGGTTGTCCGGTTTCGGGCACCATCATCTTGGCCAGCATGATGGTGGCCGGGGCCGTCATGACGACGGCGGTGAGCAGATGCTGAATGGGCACCTTGGCGATCTCGACGTAGGCGACCATCACGGCGCCCGAGACGTGCGCCATGCCACCGGTCATGATGGTGAAGAGCTCGCTTTGCGTAAGGTTGGCGAGGAAGGGGCGAATCGTGAGCGGAGCTTCCGTCTGGCCCATAAAGATCCCCGCCGCTACGCAAGTGCTTTCGGCGCCACTGGCGCCCATCACGCGGCGCATGACGATGGCCATGGCGCGGATGATGACCTGCATGACGCCGAAGTAGTAAAGCACCGAAAACAGCGCCGAGATGAAAATGACGATCGGCAAGACCTTGAAGGCGAAGATGGGCGGATCGCTGGAACTGAGGTTGCCGAAGAGGAAGCTGCTGCCCTGCTCCGCGTAAGAGAGCAACGCGTTCACGGCGCCGGAGGCCGCCTCAAAAAGCTTGCCGAAGCTGGTCTTCAGGACGAGGAAGGCGAAGGTGAACTGAAGCCCGAGCCCCCACAGGACGATGTCGCGGCGGATGGCGCGCCGGTCCGTGGAGACTAGGACGGCGGTGGCGAGGATGACCGCGATGCCGAGCAGGCCGGTAAATCTATCCATGAGCGAAAGCAGGCTCCTTCGGGGTTGAATGTCATCGCAGAGTAACACATCAGGCGCCTGCGTAGGCACTCCGGGGACCGAGTTCAATCGCCTCCATGGCGCTGAGCTTGCCGGCCAGCAGCGTGAAGCGCAGCACGGTACGGACCTGGTGCCAACCCTGCCGTCCGCACGCGCCAGGGTTGAGGTGGATCAACTGGCGAGCGGGGTCCCGCACGACTTTGAGGATGTGCGAGTGGCCACAGAGGAAGAGGCCAGGGCGGCGCGCGTCGAGTTCGGGCTTGATGCGGCGTTCGTAGGCGCCAGGATAGCCGCCGATGTGGGTCATGTAGACGCGCAAGCCTTCGCATTCCCAGGAGAGGTCTCTCGGAAACTCGCCGCGGATCTCGTCGCCGTCGATGTTCCCGTAGACGCCCCGAAGGGGCTTGAAGTCACGCAGCGGGGCCAGGACGTCCGGGCCAAAGTCACCGGCGTGCCAGAGTTCGTCACAATCGGCGAAGTAGGTAAAGATGGCGGGGTCCAGGAAGCCGTGGGTATCAGAGAGCAGGCCGATGCGCACGACGAGCTAGAGACCGGCGCGAACCACAAGTGAGAAGGTATTGGAGATGCGGCCATCCATGGCGATGGTGGTCGGGGCGACGCCACTAGGAACGGCCGTCGACAATTGGACGGTCACCAGGCAGAGGCCATTGCTCATCTGCACTTGCTGGGCATAGTGCTCAATGCCGGCAATATTCACGACGAGGCGGCTCGCCGAGACGTTGTCGCCCAGGCCGAAGACGCTCAGGACAACGGACTCGCCCGGCCTGGCCGGCCGGCTGCCATCGATATTGCCGCCCGACTGCGCGGCGGCGCTGATCACTTGCGGCGCGGGTGGGTCGACGACGAAGAGAATCGGCAGGCTGGTGTCGCTGCCAACGGTCACGCGCAGGGGCAAAGGTCCCGCGGCAAGCCCACTGGGGACGGTGAAGGTAACCTGGTTGCCATTGAGCACCGCACCCGTCAGCAGCCGGTCATTGAGTTGGACCGTGACTTGCCCGCCCACTGGGGGCCCACTGAGTTGCACGGTGACCGCAGCGCCCGAGACGGCGCTAGCGGGTGAAAGGCTGAGGAGACGTGGATTCTGTGGCAGCACATTAAACGTACCCAGCGGAAACTGTTGTAAGCCGGAAACCAGCGCTACACTGCTGGGGCCAATCGCCGCGTTCGGCGAGATCCAGACATTGGCCAGGAGGCGATTGTTTGCCGTCACCCAGGCGCGGCGCACGGAGATATCGGAATTGCCGAAGCCCAGCGAGACCTGGCCATCGAGAAACGTGGTGTTCACGCCGGTGATCTCCACCAGGGATTCCGTTCCGGCGGGCAAGTTCACCGGATTCACCAGAAAAGACGCGTCGCCGCCCTCAAGCGCCACGGTAAGTGGGTTGTTACCGGTGAGAAAAAGCGAGCTTTGGCCGTCGGCATTCAGCGCCACCACCGTGGCACGGTAAGCATTGGCGGCAGCGGGTGCGATCACCGTGAGGCGTTGGGCCGCATCGTCGTAGCCGCGGTTGACGGCCGTCACGCCGTCTACTTGAATCCGCGTCTCCGCCGATAGATTGCTGCCGGTAATCGTGAGCAAGCGGACACCGTCCTGCGTCGAGGGAGTGACGCTCGTGATTTGCGGTGGCTGGCGTTGCACCAGCCAGAAGGCGGCCGGCTGAACATACACTTCGCTGGGCGTTTGGAATACGAGGTGATTCAAGCCTTCGTTGCCGGCGTTGAAGGAGAGGTCCATCTGCACGAAGCGCGCATCCAGCGAATACGGACGGGCCGAGGCAACGCTCGCACCACTGCCCAAAGCGCGGATCTGCAGGCCCGGCGCCAACTGGTTATTCGGATTCAAGCCGTTGCCAAACGCCAGGATAAAGCTACGTCCACCGTTCGTATTGACGAAGCCAGGTTGCACGGAGACCTGCCCGGGAAAGCCAAAGGTCCGCAAGCTATGCAAGGTAATGCTGTTTCGGCGAGTGACGTTGAAGTTGATGTCGGTGACCACGTCGCCGGCGCGAACCACGCGGGGCGAAGCGGCATTGAAGTCACGTACGCCGGGGAAGAATTGGGTGTCGAAGTAGCCGCCAAAGTCGATATTGCGGCGGTCGGCGTCGAGCGCGGGAATCATACCCGCAGGGAAGGCCTCGTTGCCCTGCGGCGGCGGGAGGGGCTGGGCGTAGATCAGATATTGGCCAGGCGGGATCCCTTCAATGCGGTACGTGCCGTCAGGGTTCGCGATGCCGCTCACGGCCGCGCCTGAAGGCGACAAGGCCACTACTGACGCGTAAGACAAACCCGCGCCCTGGGCGGTGACCCGGCCCGCGATGACGCCAAAATTCGCCAGGAAAGCCCGAGTGGGGTAGAGCGAGGAGATGCCGGCGATGTCGTCGACGGCAAGCGGGCGGCTCTTCGTCACGCCCCGGGTGAGCGACGTCGACATCACGCCTGCCGTGGTGCTGTGTTGCAGTCCGAGGGCGTGCCCCAATTCATGCACTGCCGTGCCGAAAAAGGCTTCGCTATAGGACGGGCAAGGGCACGGCGAACTCTGCACATTGGTGAAGTTGCGAGGCAAGGCCACCACGGAACGCAGGATCGGAATGAAGCTCTGCGGCGAATTCTGCCCGCCATCGTCCACCACCTGCGGTCCCCCGTAGGCTAAGGTGCCGGGAGGCAGATCGTCGAAGATCACTTCAATCGAAGGGCCGCCACTCGCCACCGTTCCCGCCGTACGCAAACCACCGAAAGCGACGCGTAAGTCCGACGTGTCCACGTCACTCCAAACCTTTGCGGCCGCCCGGATCTGGCTGTGCAGAGCCGTGAGCGTGTCGCCCGGGAGCAGCGTGGGTGTAGCGTCGGAGATAAAGAACTGAATGGTGCGATTGGGTAGCGAATTCAGATCGAATTTGCGGGGAATCGGCACGAAGGCACCGGTACGCGTGTTGTAGGTGACGAACGGGTAGTGCGCCCAGGCGAGGGTCACCATGGCCAACAGGATCGCGGTGAGCTTTTTCACTGCTTCGCGCTCCCCAGGGCCGCCAGCCGCTCGCGCAAAACTGTGAGCGTCATGCGGACGCCCTGATCGCGGACTTCCTGCCCCATCCCATCCAGCATGGTGACGTCGCTGATGGCGTCGCGGGTAGCTACGGCTCCTGTACTACCTGCCCGAACCTCGAATTTGCCCTGTGATAGCCCCAGGATCTGGGTGAAGCCGCTGGGCGAAGTCCACAGAAAGAGAACATATTCAACGCCCGTCTCAAACTGCGGCGCGCCCGAAATGGACTGCCGGATCGTGCCGGCTCTGCCACCCGGAACGGCGAAGCGAGCCTGGCTTCCCGGCGTGCCCTTCAGCGTCTCAATGACCGTCACCGAGCAACTGGTGTAGATCATGGCGCCCCGGAAAGAGCCGCTGCAATCGTTCACCCGGCCGCGTACCACCCGCGTCGATTTGGCCAGCAGGTCGTCCATGGTGAGCTGTTCCAGGGTGGTCGCGAAGGCGAAATTCGCCATCACCGCGCACAAGATCGAGAGTCGGAGAGAGCGGAGCATTCCTTACGGTCCAGTACGAAGCACGTCCAGTTCCATTCTGTTGCGATGAAACTAAGCCACTTAGCGGCCGTCGCCGCGTCGCGCTGTATCGGGTGGACACAGCTTGTCACACCCGGGGGACGAATTGGTAAACCCGGGCCTGTGGAAAAAATGTTGGAATTTCTCGCAACTTTTTGCGAAGACAAGCAAGCCAATGGGTGCTAAAATCAGAATTGTCAGTCGAGTGTGGCGAAGTGGCGGAACTGGCAGACGCAGCAGACTCAAAATCTGCCGTACTTAACGTGCGTGTGGGTTCGACCCCCACCTTCGCCACCATTCAATCTCCTTGCTACTGGCTCAGCGTAAAGTTGACGTCAATCTGCGTCATCACCTCGACATTCTCCCCATTCAGCGTCGTCGCGCGATAGCGCCATTGCCGTACCGCTTCCAGCGCCGACTGCACGAGCAATGGGTGACCGCTCGATAACACCAGATTCTGAATCGTACCGTCGCGGGCGATCACCGCTTGCAGCCGGACGGTGCCCTGAATCCTGGCCTGCCTCGCCAGCGGCGGATACACCGGCTTGACCTGATAGATCAACTTCGCCGCCTGGACGGAGCCTCCCACGGGCGTGGGCTTGGACGGCACGGGTTTCACCACGGCGACTGGCTTTGTCTCGGCCGCTGGCGGCGGCGCGACGCGGAACTGGAAGTCGCCAATCACGGCACCGTCTGGGATACTGCCGGGTCCCACCGTACTCGTGGGGATGCCGGGCTCAGTCGCATCAATGCGGCCGGGCGTCAGCGGCGCGATGGTGGCTGGCGCGCGGAAAATCCGGCGCGTCTCCGACAGCCTCGGCGCTAAACTGGCCGCGGCTTCCCGCATCACACTGATGATCTTGATGTGCGGCAACTTCGGCGCGTACACCGGCACCGGCATGCTGGGGATGATGGAAAGCTGCTCGATGTAGAAGAGCGGCAGGATCACCAAAGTCGCGACAGTGGCGCACTGCAGCGTCAGCGAGATGAGCAGGGGCGAGCGCCGTCCCGGGGTGTCGAGGGCAAAGCTGGATTCGAACATCGGATGGATCTCCTTCTTTAGTGGCGGACATGGCGGTAGACACCATTCCCGCACCGGGAGTTCCCTGCCCGCTTGACAGAATATGCTATCTATTGTAGTGTACTTTGTATGACAAAGTACAAAGGATGGACACGCTACTTTCTCCAGAACCATTGGCCGGAGTTCCCGCGCTCCGCGCCTCGACTGACAGGCGCGGAGCGGGCGCTGATTGCAAAATCGATCCAGCAATTTCAGTTGGGAGAGGGCGCCTCTGGCCAGACTTTCCTGCGACTGGGCCGTGCCTTCGCCGATGAGGAAGGCGAGCCGGACTACCCCGAGTCGCTCGCACTGTTCATCGCCGAGGAGCATCGCCATTCCGCACGCCTGGGCGACTTCATGGACCACGAGGGCATCCCGCGCCTCACCCGCGACCGTGCCAACGGGCTCTTCCGCTGGCTGCGAAAACTCTGGGGCCACGAGTGCATTGTCACGGTGCTGGTCTCCGCCGAGTGCGTCGCCGTGCCGTACTACTCGGCCCTGCACGACGCCACGGCGTCGCCTTGGCTGCGCGCCCTGTGCCGGCAGATCCTACGCGATGAGCAGATGCACCTCAAGTATCAGGGGCAGACGCTCGCCCGCTTGGGCAAACGGCGTGGTTTCTGGCTCGCTTCGGTCGCGCGGACGCTGCAGGCCGGCGCGGTGTTGGGGGCGACACTCGTGGTGTACGCGCAGCACCGCGCGCTCTTTCGCGCGACGGCTTGGCCGCTGGAGGACGTGTTGGAGGCTTCCTTCGAGGCGCTGGCGCAAGTTCAGCGGCGCACCGAGGGCCAGCGCCGTCGCCAGTTGTGCCTACCCCGCTAAGGCTGGAATCGCGACGCTCTGCACCACGCGCTCGAAATCATCCAGGGCGTCGACGAAGAAATGATCCTTGGACGGTACCCAGTGCAGAGACTTGGGCTCCGGCAGCGGTTCATACATGGCCAGCAGGTCCGGCCCCGGACCGAACTCGTCGTTGGTGCTTTGGATGAATACCCTGGGCTGCGTGCAACTTTCGAGAAACGCACGATCGCTGTACACCGTGGGAAAGCCGACGGCGATGATCTGCTGAGGCTGCATCGCACAACCAAGCTTGAGCGCGATCCGCGAGCCGAAAGAGAAGCCCGCCACCTGAAACGGCAACGCGGGATAGCGTTCGCGCAGCAAGGCCAGGCAGGCGCGCGCGTCCTCCACCTCGCCGACGCCTTTGTCATACTGGCCTTCGCTCAAATTGACGCCGCGGTAGTTGAAGCGCAAGACGACCGAGCCTTCCCGGCGCAGGCCCCGGGCGAGGCGGTACACCACCTTGTTGTGCATCGTGCCGCCATGCTGCGGATGGGGGTGGCACACCAGCGAAACGATGACGGGCGGCGTGTCCGGCTCTTCCAGCAAAGCTTCGAGGCGTCCGGCGGGGCCCGGAATCATGAGCGTTTCGATGAGGCGCGCCATCGCTTAGCGGTAGTTGGTGAACTGCAGTTCGACGCCGAAGTCCTCGCCGCGCAATAGGGCGAGAATCTCCTGCAGGGTGTCGCGATCCTTGCTGCTGACGCGCACATAGTCGCCCATGATGGCAGCCTGCGCCTTCTTCTTGCTGTCCTTGATGACGCGCACGACGTCTTTGGCCTTCTCCACGGGAATGCCCTGCACGAGCTTGATCTCCTGGCGCACGGAGGAGCCCGCCGCCGCTTCCACCTTGCCGTAATCGAGGTTCTTGACAGGCACGCCGCGCTTGATGAGCTTGCTTTGCAGGATGTCGATGACGGCCTTGATCTTGAAGTCGTCACTGCTGGCGAGGAGGATCTTCATCTCCTTCTCGTTCAGTTCGATAGTGGACTTCGAGTCCTTCAGGTCATAGCGCGTGAGGATTTCCTTCTGCGCCTGCTGGATGGCGTTCACCACCTCGGGAATCTCTACTTTGGAAACGATGTCGAAACTATTGTCAGCCATGATTTACTTTGCGGTCTTCTTGCGGAGTGAGGGCGGCGAGCACGCGCCGCGTCAGTTCGTCGATCATCACCGGCATCGCCGCGTCGAGCGCGATGGTGACGGCAGCACGAACGAGCTCGGGGTCTGGATAAGCGGTGGGGGCCGGCTCGCGAATCGGCACCAGTTGGGGCGCGAGAACGACGGGCGCGGCGGGTGGCAGCGGTATCGGTTCCAGCGCCGGCGCGACGGCCACGGCAGGCCCAGGTGCGCTCGCTTGAATCACGGGCATCACGGTGACGGGCGCCATCCACGGGGCAGGCGGACCCGCCGGAATCACCGTGTCGAGCGTCGGCTCCACCTCGTCAGGTTCTTCGGCGACGCGCAGCGCGGCCAGGCCGTACGTCTCGCGATCCCGCCGCGCGCGCTCAAACAGCGGACGAAGTGTCTCCACCACCACCGACGCTTCAAAGGGCTTCTTCAGAATCGCGTCGGCGCTCACCTGCCGGGCACGGGATTCGTCCAGTGGCTCCAGCAACCCGGCCGTTAGTACGACGCGCACATGCCGGAACCGCGGATGCGACTTGATGAAATCGCACAGCTCGTAGCCGTCGCGATAAGGCAAGAAGGCGTCCACCAGAACGACGTCGGGGTCCACTTCGGCCAGGCGCATCAGCGCTCGCTCGCCGTCCATCACCGCAGTGACTTCGTGGCCGCCTTCGCGGAGAATGCGCTCGCCCATGCGTTGGGCGTGCGGACTGTCGTCGGCTAGCAGGACTCGGGGCATAGATTACTTCTGCTTGGGCGCCTTGGGGGGCTTCGGCGTTTTCTTCTTCTTCGTCACGGGGGCCTGCCGGTTGGCGGGCAAGGGCTCGTTCGCCACGGGCGGAGCCGGAGTGGCGGGAGCAGTGGCGGCGGGCGTGCCGTCAGGATTCGTCGCCGGAGCCGCCGGCTGAATCTGACGGGCGTCCGGATTGTTGTCGAGCGCCGAGGAGTTACCCACCTGCTGCACAGTCACATCCGTCGTTCCGCCTACCGCGGCGGGCGCCACGACCGGCACGCTCACGGGAATGGCGGGGCGCATGGGCGTCATCGCCGGCGTGCCGCTCTTGGCCGCCAGCCGAGTGTCAGGACCGCGGCTCATAAAGCCGAGGCTCTTGTTGAGCATGCTGGCTTTGGTACGATTCTCAAGTTCGTACTTCATGCGCGCCGCGGCGGCCGGGTCAGCTTCGGGCACGGGCATTTCCATCTGCTTCAGCATCTGCTTCGCTTCGTCGACGCGCGCGCTGAGCGGGTACTCCTTCACGATCCGCGAATAGGCTTGTCCGGCGCGTTCGCGGAAACGATTGCCCATCTTGCTGTAGGAGTCGCCCAATTGGAAGAGCGCTTCGTCAGCCTGGCTGTAGATCGGGTAATGGTCAGTCAGCGTTTGCAGCCGATTCGCGGCCGCCGGGAAGCTGCCCTTCTTGTGATAGAAGGCGCCTACACGGAATTCGCCTTCAGCGATCGCCTCCTGGATGTTGCGCAACAACTGCGCGACGCGCGGCGCGAACTTCGAGTTCGGAAACTGGTTCAGCACCGTGCGGCACTCTTCCTCGGCGCGTTGCGCCTGGTTGCTATCGCGATCCGGCTTCTCCATCTGCTTGTAATGGATCATACAGATCTTCTCCTGGCTCTCGGCCGACTCTTCCATCGTCGGATAGAACAGGATGAAGTCCTTATATTCGGCCTCGGCCTGCGCCAAGCCGTTGGAGCCGCCTTCGCGGAACCAGCTATCGGCAATGGCGAGCTTTGCCTTCGCCAGGTATTCGCTGGTGTCGTAGGTATTGATCAGCGTCTGCAAAGTGAGGCGGGCCACTTCGTAGCGGCCGCGTTCGATATCGGCCACGGACTTATCGAACAGCACCTTGTCGGGCTGTTGGGTGTCCTTGGTGATCGGGTTCTCGTACTTCTTCTTGCGGCATCCGGAGAGCAGCGCAAGGCAGACGCACACCAGGAGCAAGCTCTGGCGAAGGAGGGCAAAATGGCGCATGTTGGTCAACCTCTTCATTCTACATGTTCGATTGGAATTGCGTTAGGCCTTCCGCAGGTGATGCGGACCCGCGGCCAACTCGTGCAGATTTCGCACAGCTGCCGCCGGATCGGCACTGCCGAAGACGCTGGAACCGGCGACAAACCAGTCCACGCCGGCTTCGGCTGCCGCGGCCACGTTTTGGGCGGTGATGCCACCGTCGATTTCAATCGCAAAGTCCAATCCTTGGTTCGTTCTAGCCCGCTCCAGCGCGCGCACTTTGTTGAGCGCGTAAGGAATAAACTTTTGGCCGCCGAAGCCGGGATTCACGCTCATGATGAGCACGATGTCTGCCACACCCAGCACGTTCTCCAAAACGGACACCGGAGTGGCCGGATTCAGCACGACGCCCGCCTTGGCGCCCAGGCGGCGAATCTCGTCGAGCGTACGGTCCAAATGCGGGCAGGCCTCGTAGTGGACCAGGATCTGATCGGCGCCGGCGTCGCGGAAGGCAGCCAGGTAACGGTCAGGCTCCGTAATCATCAGATGCACATCGAGTACCGAGCGGGAGAGCTTGCGCACGGCGCTCACCACGGGCAAGCCGAAGCTGATATTGGGGACGAAATGGCCGTCCATCACATCGAGGTGCAGCATGCGGACGCCCGCGGCTTCCACCAATGCAATCTGCTCGGCGAGGTGGCCAAAGTCGGCCGCGAGGAGGGAGGGGAGAATTTCTGGCATGGGGCTTAGAACATCAGTCCGACCAGGAAGTCGATGGAGTTGACGGACGGGATAAAGCTACTGGTGTTGTAGCGCGTCCAACGCAGTCCCGGTTGCAGGCGCAATTTGCGCGAACCGATCTCGATGCCCCCGCCCATCACGAAGCCCGGCCGGCCAATGGAATTGACCAGGTCGCGAGGATTGGCGATCGCGGCCTGAAAGGGTTTGACGATGTCAGTGAGCCGGTTGTAGCTGAAGCCGCCCTCGACGTAAGGCCGGATGCCCACGCCCGGCAAGCGGACCTTCGCCAACACGGGAAACTCCCAACTGCGGCCGCTCTGGTCAATCACGGTGAGGTCTCGCGGACCCGTCTGGCCGGTCTGCCGGAAACGCTTATACAGCGCTCCGACTTCGATCCCCAAGCCGAAGGGAAAGCGGACTTCCATCACCGGCCCGATCGCCAGTCGCGTCGTGTCGACCTTTGCGCGCGTGATCGCGCCGGGCTGCAAAACGTCCGTCAGCGGGACTCCGGCCTTGATGCCGATGCCCACCGACTGGCCGTGGAGCGAGGGGGAGTGAAACAGTGCCAGGGACAACCCCACTAGCACTAGCGAATTCTTCATTGACTTCCATCTTACTTCAGCTCTTCATGGCAGGAGGTCAACGAACTGATATGCTACGGGAGTTACACCGATGCTCGAATTTCAAACCCAAACCATCGAACCTGATATCACTGTCCTGAAGTTCACCGGCCGCATGCACCTGGGCAATCGCCTGAGTGACGCTGAGCGCGCCGCCGGGAATCTGATCGCCGAAGGCAAACGCAAGTTGGTGCTGGATATGGCCGGCGTGGACTACATCGATAGCGCCGCGCTCGGCATGCTCCTGGTGACCACCGGCAATATGGAAAAGGCCGGCGGCAAGGTGGTTCTCGCCGGCGCCGTCACCCGCGTCCTGGACATCATCCGCATCACCCATACGGGCGACGTGCTGAAGCTACACGACAGCGTGGAAGCAGCCGCCAAGGCACTCGCGGGCTGACTTTTCGGTCAACCCGCGTACCCAGGCGACTCTAACGGTCGCCGTTGATCACCGTCGAAAGGTTCGCCACCGATGACGTTCCGCCCGTGGTGGAAGAGGCCCAGACGCTGTTCTCGCCCCACACCACCGTGAATCCCGACGCATTCGACGCGCCCCACACCACGTTGTTTCCCCAGACGACGTTCGTGCCCCACACCACGTTGGTGCCCCACACGACGTTCGTGCCCCAGACGACATTGGTGCCCCACACGACGTTGGTGGCATTCACCAGTTCCACCTTTTTCGAAGTGGTGTTGTAGCGCACCCGCGGCGACTGCGCGGAGAGCGCTGCGGCGGGCGTGTCCGTCGTCGAAAGGGCGGCCTGAATGTCGAGCATTCCGGCGCCGATGGTGAAAAGATCACCGGTCATGTTAAAGGTCTGCTTGGTCACCGGATCGGTGGCCGACATGTTCAGCGGAAAAGCCTTGAAAGCCGTCTTCATCAAGCGCGCCTTCACCTGGTCCGGCGTCATGTTCGGCCAACGCTGCAATAGCAAGGCCACCGCGCCGCTCACTACGGGCGCGGCCATACTAGTACCGTTCATGCGGAAGTAGGCCGTCTTTGCCGTCGGTTCCCAGGTTACGCCCAACTGAGCGTTCGTTACGGCGTTGCCGCCGAATTGCTTCGGCAGGAAGCCGAAGTCCGGCTGGTAGGCGGCAAAGGTCACGGTCGAAACCACTTGATTGCCGGGAGCGAGGATATCCGGCTTCGCGATCTGATCGACGGCTGAAGGACCCTTGCTCGAATAGCTGGTGATCGTATCGTCACTGCGCGAAGAACTGCCTTTGTTGTTGGCCGCACCCACCGTGATTACGAAGGGATCGTTGCCCGGGGCCATAATCGTGCCGTACCCTTGCGTGCCCTTCGAGTTGTCGCGGCCGCTATTGCCCGCCGCCACCACCACGACGATCCCGGCGCGCCAGGCGGCTTCCACCGCTTGGCACAACGGATCCTTGGTGTAGCTCTCGTGAATCGGACGGCCGAGCGAGAGATTCAGTACCCGAATGTTGTATTGGCTCTTTAACTGAATCGCCCGGTTAATCGCGGAAATGACGCTGATGTCGTCACCCACGCCGCTGTCGTTCAAGGCGCGCAAGGAGATGATGTTCGCCGCAGGGGCGACACCCCGCTTGACCTTGCCCACGGGCTCCTGATACGCCATTACCGAGTAGTTACCGTTGCCCGCGATGATGCCCATCACGTGCGTGCCGTGGCCAAAGAAGTCATCCTGTCCCCAGCCCTGGGGATCCGTTTTGCCGGCACCGACGAAGCTCTCGTCGTAAACGATGCGGCTGGGGCACGGGATGTCACGGTTTCCAGAAGGGTCAATGCAGTTGAGATCCCAGTGGTACGTAAAGCCGCTATCGATCACCGCTACCCCAATGCCGCGGCCATCCAGGCCCAGGTTCCAGCCAAACGGCGCACCTACCGCCGCCGTCACACTGTCGATATGAGCTTGCAGACCACGGTTCGGCGAAACATACTCCACCTGCGGTTCCTTCGCGATCGCGCTCAACGCACTCACGGGAACGTCGTAGATACTGATGCGCAGTTGGTCCAGTTCACGCACCAGGCGTCCACCTCGCGAGGTGACGATATTGTCCTGCGCCGGGCCAGGCTTTACCGAGAACCGGATCAACGTCGTGACCAGGTTTCCACTGCCGGTGGACGCCTCACGCGGACCGTCCCCCTTCCGCTCGCTGGCGGACTTCTCCATCGCCCGCAGCTCGGGCGAGAGCTTCTCCAGGAAGTCATCATCCTGCGCCCCAAGGCCGACCGTTGACAACAGAACCAACCAAACTGCACGCTTCATGGTTCTTCCCTTGAGCACGGGACGGGCCAATCTCTAACTCGTTGAAAATAGGCTCCCAAAATAGACAATGGCGCAAAGGGTGGACACTTTGTCCCGCCCTTTGCGCCATTGTGTCTATTGCGAAATTCTTAGAAGTAGAACTTCGCCCCTAGAACGATACGCCGGGCATCGAGCGTCGACGTGTATTGTCCGAACGTACCGCTCACCTGACGATTCTGGGCGTCAAAGCGAGCCGTCGTGTCCACGCCCTGGAAGCTGGCGTGGTTGAAGAAGTTGTAGAACTCGAAGCGCAGCTGCAGGCGCTTCTGGTCCGTCTTGCCGAAGGGAATGTTCTTGATCATGGTGACGTCGAAGACGTTGATGCCCGGCCCGCGCAGCACGTCCTTCGGAGCGTTGCCGATACCGAACTCCGCGCGCGTGGGTGGCGCAAAGGCGCTCGTATCGAAGTGGCGCAGTTCCGTCCGCTGATCCTTGGGCAGGATCGGATTCGAGATTAGATTGATCCGGCTATCGATGCCCGCGCCGGAAGCGCCGACCAAGTCCGCGCCGCTCACCAGCGAGTAACCGATACCCAACGGCGCTCCACTGGTAAACGTGGTTAAGCCGGAAAGCTGCCAGTTGTCGAAGACGGAGCGGGTAACGAAGTTATTCGCCACGCGGGAGAGCTTCGGCACGTCGTAGAGGTAATTCAGCACGAAGTTATGCGTGCGGTCAAAACTGGCCTTACCGTAGTTCCGCACCCGGTAGTTCAGGTAAGGATTCACGGAGTCGCCGTTGCCATTGACGATGGTCAACGCCTTGGACCACGTCCAAGCCACGCCAAACTGCAGGCCCTTGCTGAACCGCTTATTCACCTGCGTCTGCAGCGAGTGGTAGTTCGACGAACCCGCGAGTTCGATGTACTGGATATCGGCGTACCCGGGATTGGGCCGCAGGAAGTTATCCGGCAGCGGATTGCCGGTGGTGGAATCAATGCTACTGGGCTGGAAGCGCGTACCGTAGGGCAGCGCGTTAAAGCTGCGGCGCTGCATCAGCCGGCGGCCGACGTTGCCCACGTAAGCCACATCCAACACGGTGCCGTAGCCGACGTTCTGCTGAATTCCCAAGCTCCAGTTGTACACCGTGGGCGGCCGGAAGTCGCGCTGGATGGACGTCACACCGGGAGGGCTGATGCGGAAGGGGCTGGAGAGCAGGTCCGCGATGGTGGTGTTGAAGGCTTGCCGCGTGATCGTATTGGGTGGTAATTCGCGATGGATCAACACTTGGTCGTCATTGAAGCGGTCGTAAAAGACACCCACGCCGCCCCGCAACGCTGACTTGCCGTTGCCGAAAACGTCATAGGCGAAACCGATACGCGGCGCCACTTGGATCGGCGGCCGGTTCTGAATGCTCTCGTTGTAGACGGTCATGCCCTGAAACGGCGCCACGCCGCTGGCAAACTGTCCGATGGAGGCTTGCGACACTTCCAGGCCACTCACCGGATCGCGGCCCACGCGGGCGCCAGCGGCATTGCGGAAGGGTTGGATCAGCGCCGGTTGCTTATTGCGATCATAGCCGGCGAGATCCCAGGCGGCGAGTTGATCGCCGGCGCTCGAAGTCGGCTGAATCACATAGAAGCGCACGCCCGCGTCAATCGTAAAACGACGGGTTACCTTCCACGTATCCTGGACGAACCATTCGATATTGAAGTAGCGCGCGTGGCCATCGGGTTTGTTGTTCGCCTCTGTATAGCTCTGCACGCTGCCCAACAACGCATTCGAGTATGCGAAGTTGGTGTCGAAAGGATTGTTGATGTCGCGGTTGAAGTTGAACGTGCCATTGAAGGCCGAGCCGCGCGCCGCGTTCCGCGTCGTCTTCTCAATGTAGATACCTGTCTTTAGGTTGTGCTGATTCCAAACCTTCGAGAGGTTATTGGACCAATTCCAAATATTGTTCGTTCCGAAAAACGGGAAGCGCTGTTCGATGTTCAACACACCGGCGTTCGGCACGCCGCCGAAATTGGCTTGAGGAACCAGATTGCGCGCGTTGGCCGAAGGGAAGAATTGCGGCAGGTTCGGCGTTACCTTGGCGCGGTTATTGCGATCCAAGCCTTCCTGAGTCAACGGGTCCACGGTCTGCTTCGCCCGATTCACGCCGAAGGTAAATTCGTTTACCAACGTCGGCGAGAAAGTGTGAATCAGCGTCGACACCATACCGACTGACCGGATCTGGTAGTTAATTGGCAACTGCGCCCAACTGGAGGACGCCAGCACAAAGTCGAAGTCGCCCTTATAGGCTTCGTAGTCCTGAATTCCGCGCCAGTAGAATTGCGTCTTCGATCCGAGATTGTAGTCCATGCGCAGAATGGAGTCGCGCCGCGGCTGGGTGATCGGGGCTTGAATCAGCGAGTTGAAGTTATAAGTGGGATCCACCGCATTGGGCAACGGGAAGATGTTCAGCAAGGCTTGGCCATTGCGGTCCAACCGTGCCGTCGGGACGATATTGCCGGGGAACGGGACGCGATTGTTGAGCGGATCCCAGATGGGAATCAGAACGTTCGGGGCGTTGGCGTTGGCTTTCGTCTCAAAGGTTTGAGAGTAGTCGCCGGTGCGCTGCAGGGCCGTCGGGAACGTGCGGCGCTGCAACGACGACGGATACTTGCGCGGCAGAAACTCCTGGCTCCAGAAGAAGAACAACTTGTCGCGGTTTTTGTTTAGCTTACCCATCGGCACAGGGCCGCCGATGAAGTAGCCCGGATAGTTGAAGCGATACTGCGGACGGCGCAGACCGTCGCGATTCCGGAAAAACTCATTCGCATTGAGGGCTTCATTCCGGAGGAAGTAGTAGGCGCCGCCATGAAACTCGCGCGTACCGCTCTTGATAATCGTATTGATCGTACCGCCGGAGGAGCGGCCATACTCGGCCTGATAGTTCGTCAGCAAGACTTTCACCTCGGCCACCGCATCCACGGAAGGTGCCAGGTAGGGCCCGCCCATCGAACCGGTGTCGAGCGACGAAATACCGTCCAGGGTGAGATTGATGGTGCCCTGGCGATTGCCGTTAATCGTAATGCCGCCCAGGTTATTCCAACCCGGTGCGTTGCGATTCGCCGTGTCGATCACGCCGGGGAGCAACTTCACCAGTCCCAGATAATCACGCCCCTTGAGCGGCACGTTTTGGGTCTGCTCCAGGGAAATTAAACCACTGCGCTCGGCCGATTGCGTCTGCAAGCGAGCCGTTTCCGCCTGCACCTCAATCGTCTGCGTAATTTCGCCGACTTGTAACTCAACCCGTTTCAACACTACGCGTTCCGTGGCCGTGAGAATGATTTCGTTCTGTTCGTAGCGTTTGAAACCCTTGGCCGACGCCGTCAAACGGTAAGTGCCCGGCAGTAATTGCGTAAAGACAAAATCGCCCGTTGGCTCCGTCATCACCTCGCGAGTTTGCGACGTGCCTACGTTGGTCAACTTCACCGCGACACCCGGCACCGCGCTGCCGGATGAATCGCCGACCGTACCCGAAATGGACCCCGTCAGGCCCTGGCCGAAAGCAAAAGATGTGAACGCCAGAGCGCTCAGCATGAATAGACAAGTCTTCATGGACAAACCCCTTCAATGAAAGTAACTACCCCGAACTCATGAAGAGACTATCACAACGAGGCGACGTTTGCGAAAGTGCTATTGCTGGCCCCAAAAGAGGCCGAAATTGCCGCCGCCAGCCGCATCGCCGGAACAACGGCCGCCCGTCAGCCGCCCCGGATTCGGTCCGGGCGGCATCCGCAGAGTGACCTGGTAGAGCCCGATTAGTCCAGGGGTGAGCCCGGCGAAGAGCGTCTCCGCGTCTTGCGTGTAAGGGGTGAAGCGGCAAGTGAGGCGCGCCAGGATCGGGTAAGGCTTGTCGACGGGAGTCGGCACACCCGTAGCGACGTTACCGTTGACGGCTCCCAGTCCAGAGAAGTACAGATGGATGATCTGGCCAGGCTGGGGATCGGTGGTAAGCACGCGCCAATCGGTCGAAATCATTACGCCCGGGAACGACAGACCTGCTGCCGGAGTGCCTTCGAAGCGTGGGGCCACTTGAGGGAGGAAGATCAGTTCGTTCTGCTCGAAGCTGGACTCGCCCGCCAGCGCTACCCGCAACGTCGCCTCAAAGCGGTTAGCGAGTTCCCAAGGCGTCTGCGCCGCAATCTCGCGCTCGTTGGCCCAGAGAATCGGCATCGGGACGTCATTCAGCAGGATCGCGCCATCCAACTGGCTCTTCACGCGTGGCAGCGTCCCCTCCAGCCGGACGAACGAGCCGGGAGAGAGTTGGTTGCTGTTGCGCAGCAACGCGGTCGGCGGTACCACCTGGCTGATCTCGCCGCCCGCAAACCGCACCAACCGGCCCAAGTTCGTCACCAGAAACGCGACCTCGCCGGAGCCACTCAGCGTGCCCCCGGTCGCCAGTTCCCCGGCGGGCAAAGGGATCGGCGTCCGCTGGCGAGTGACCGTATCCACCAGGAAGGCCGGACCTTCCGGCTCACGTCCTGCAATCCGATAGAGCGCGCGCCGCCCGTCGGCACTGACTCCCATCCACTGCGGCAGAGAGCCGTCGGTGGCCGCTGGCAGTATTTCCGTATCCGCCCCCGTCACCAGATCGCGCACGATCAGGCGGAAACCATTCAAGAACGATGTATACAGCAAGCGCCGACCATCGGCACTGCGCCCCCAAGCCCCGCCGCTCGAATTGATCGGTGTCGACTGCCCGGCCCGCCACAGCGCAATCCGCGAAGGCCCCGGGTCCTGCACGATGACGGAGCCGTCATCGGCCACCGCCTGCGTGAAGAAAGGCGCGGGAGGCGGCACGTTGACCCGCTCCCCAGTCCCCAACCGGATCAAAGCCGCCGGCGCGGGTATCGGCGAACCCGGACCCGGACCCCGGCTGGGCGTCGGCGTGAAGAGGGCCCACTGTCCGTTGGCGCTGATTTGCACTGCGCCATCGCCCAGATTGCCATCGAACCAGCGCGTGACGACCACCGCGCGCGCCACGGCATTGCTGTTGCAGGTTTCGCCCGGCTCGCAGATGCCCTGGAGGGTGTAGGCGAAGGTCTCTCCATCGGCGGACACTTGCGGCAGGCGGGCGCCGTCACCACTGCCGCCGCCGAAGCGGAAGGCAAGATCGCCGCGCTCCGCGGCCAACTCGGGAGGACCAGCACTGTTCCAGCGATAGATCCGAAACTCGGAGCGCTTGGGGGCTTGGCCCTTGCGCGCGAGCGTCGTCGAAAAGTAGAGGGTGTCGCCCGTATGCGTCGTCGCCAATTCGACGAACTGGGCCAGCAGGGGAGCGCCGGTTAGCAGAAGGACAAACAGCATCCGTACCATGCCCTGAGTATAGCGATCCTTGCGGCTTTTCCCCGGCAACCGCGCTTGCCGGGGAAAAGAAGAACCGATGATCCTGTTCGCCTTTGCCACTACCCTCGTCACTGCTCGCCGCGCAAGCCCAAGCGCCCACCGGTGAGCTTGCGCGCGCCCACGCGACCCCCTCGTGCTCGCGAGCCACCTGCACAACCTCGCCTTGACCCTGCGCGAGCGCCGGGCGCTGATGGAGGCCAACCACGCCAAGCCTCGACACCTGGCCATCGCCCTGCAAAGCTTGGCCGCGCTGCTGATTGGGCGATGCCGCCACGCCGAGGCTGAGCCTCTGTTGCAGCGTGCGGCGAGCTTTCCCCTGCGGCGAGACGCTCTCTTATTGGCGGCTTTTATGCTCAATTCACTCAGCGACACGCTCTGCGCGCGGGGCGCTCTTCGCCGAAGGCCCGGACGAGATGGTGGCCGCTGAGTCGCTCGCCATGCGGCACGAGTTGTAGGTCCTTCTCAGGTCCGCACACGGACTGCCGCCTGCACTGCCGGGGGCTCGTTATTCGGTAGGCGGCTCCCAGTCGGGGTGGCGGCCGAGGTTGATGTTGACGTGGCGCTGGAGGGCGCGGCGCTTGGCTTCGGCGGCTTGTTCTTCGGGGGTGGGTTTGGGTTCGTTTGGGGTGATCTCGATCTCGGATTTGAGTTCGATCGGGGTGGGCTCTTCTTCCGGCTCCGGGATAAGGCGCTGGGCTTGTAAGTCGCGGAGATCTTTGAGGCAATTGCGGTAGATGCGGTTGAGTTGGGCGTCGTAGCGAAGGTAGAGTTTTAGGATTTGCTCGGATTTCGCCACGCCGTTGGCGAGGTGGGCGCGGGAGTCGGCGTTCGGGAGGGTCTTGCGGAAGTCCTTTTCGTCTTTGGCGATGGCGACTTCGAGTTGGGCGGCTTCGGCGGCCCAGAGTCGTTGTTGGCGGAACTTGGCGAAGACGGCTTCGGTGAGTAAGTCGAGCTCGTGTTGGCTTTGGGGGGAGTAAGTCGCCAGATATTGGTTGAGCATGCCCAGGTACTGGTCTTTGTCTTCCATTTGGAGGAAACACGCTGCGGCGAGCGGGTTACGGTTTAGACTGGAGAGCCCGTGGGTGGTGGAGTTTTGTGCGGAACGGGCTTTGCCTTCAGGGGTCCGCGGATCCGTTGAGCGCTGCGCGTTGCGGCGGTTGGCTTCGATTCGTTTTTCGGATGATATTGGGCGATTCCTTTCGTTTGTTGGTTTTTGTCGGGCCAGGGGGCCCGACCTACCAATGATTGTTTTCAGTGAGATCGCCGGGTTTGTTTCCCGATATTTTATTTTTCTAGCCTGGGTGTGGGTTGCGCCAGCCGCCGTGAGCGGTGAAGCGCGGAGTAGACGGCGTCGCTGACGGAGAGGCGGATTTCGGGGTGGGGTTCGAGGCAGGCGAGGACGGTGCGGTTGACGAGGGAG
>JAIEMJ010000027.1 GCA_019752335.1 Bryobacteraceae bacterium | reverse complement strand
TGGTTCGCTATTCCTTTCCTGTAGGGCTCTTTCATCCCCTACCATATGCCGGTTTATCCCGGCGCACTGACCGGCACCATCAGTCATTTCTGAAAGTTTGCACAATGAAGGGGTTGCCGCCGCTTCCTTACCTAGACAAATGTGTTGTCGCGGCTCTGCCCGACCAGGCTTGATTTCACACTAGGCTTCCCGGTCGTCGCCGTGCCGCATGCGTCGTTCGGCCTTGGTGGTTTCCACGTGACAGGAGGGGGGCGCACCCCAGACTGACCCTTTTAGCCCTTTAGCCGTTCAGCCCGAGATTTAGCTCTCGTCCACTTTCTTTATTGCCTCGACCATCAAGGCGCGCAACTGTTTCTCTTTTTGCCAACCGTTTTCCCATTGCGCGATCATATGAGCCGTAAGGATAGAATTGATACCCAACTCGCTTCGGACTGCGCTTATGACCGGCAGAGTTGCGGCGCTGATGATTCGCATTTCCTCAGCCAGTTTTGGCATGAACTCTAGCTGAGCTTTCGGGATCTCTGCGGACAGTGAAACTATCTGCTGTAGGGCGTCCTTCAGTCTTAGTTCAGCACCGTCGACCGAATGCTCGAGAACCGCGAAAACCCTGTCCTCCATAGCTCCACCTGTAGAAGCTTCGCGCAGCTGACTCCGCGCGGAACTCAGTTGCACTTCCGCTTCGTCTCGCTCAACTTCAGCCTGCTTTAGGTCATGCTTTACTGTAAGAAGCGGGATTATGAAGGTGAAAAGCCGCGAATAAGCCTCGGCCCAAGCGTTGGCTAGTTGTCCTATGAGCAGCGCAGTTTCTGGCTCTGCGATTAGTTGCATTTTTGCCAGTTCGCCGTTGAGGTTCGTGAGGCCATCTGCCTTCTGAAGCTGAGCGAGATCGAACCCCGAAAGTTTCCCTAGGAACCCACCGCCTTTGACCGCTTCGGATGCTGCGGCCAAATAGACCTCTCGTCGCAACGTTAGTAGCCTATCGAGGCGATTCTGCTCGGAATCTGCTACAAGCTGAGTCCGCAGCCGACGCTCATGGGCCCGATTTGTGCTGATCACTCCAATGATAGATATCGTCGAACCGATCAAACTGCCAATCAAGGCCCATGCAGGGGTCGGGAGGTTCGCTAAAGCGAGCCACGCGTCCGAAACGAACTTAGTCATAGAATCGCCTCTCGACCCGACTTTCTTTTTGCAGGATACGTTGACAGACGGGTTACCAGTATACTCTACCCCAACCCGCCCAATAATTCTTTTGGTGTCGCCGCCGAAGGGTTAACAAACTACTACGATGCGTTTTCGACGGAGGGCAAAAAGAGTCGCGCTTATATGAGCCGTCTGCAACCGCCGCGCGAGTTGACGGCCGACCAGCACCTGATAGACAAAAACGTGATCCGGCGTGCGGCAACGCGCATTGCGAGCCTTGAAACTCCCTTTCTGAGAGCCCTTCGCCCGTTGCAACTTCCGATCCCGAGCCATTTTCTAAGAAAATCAGCCTTGCTTAGGCTCACGCCGCCACCAGTCTCAGCACCACGACCTCGGGAGGGGCGCCCAGGCGGGCGGGGATGCCGACGGTGCCGAGTCCGCGGGTGACCCAGAGGCGGGAGCGGCCTTCTTCGAAATAGCCGTAGGTGTAGGGGGTGAAGAGCCGGACCAGGTTTAGTTGTTCGCCGAAGAGTTCCAGATTCAACTGTCCGCCGTGCGTGTGTCCAGAGACGATGAGGTCCCAGCCCTGGCGCTGGGCCGTGGGGAAGACTTCGGGGGTGTGCGACAGCAGGAGGTTGAATTCGCCGGGCGCCACCAGGCCGCGCGCGCCGCGCAGCATGGGCTTGCCTTTCGGCTGGTAGTCGACGCCCGCGAGGTTCAGCTTCGCCTGGCCGAAGCGCAGGCTTTCCCGCTGACTGCGCAGGAAGCGCATGCCGTAGCGAGCGGCCTGGGCGGTGACGTAGGGTTCGGCGCCGATGTACATTTCGTGGTTGCCGTGGCAGCCGTAAACGCCACCGGTGGCCTTCAGGCGTGAAAGCTCAGCCAGGCAGGCGTCAATGGGGTCGCGCGAGCCGGTGATGAGGTCGCCGGTGACCAGGGCGATGTCGGGCTTGGTCTCGTTCAGCAGATGCACGGCGCGGGCGAGTTCCTGGCGCGATAGGAACGGGCTGAGGTGAATGTCGGAGATCTGCCCGAGCCGCAGACCGTGCAGATCGCGCGGCAGACCGGGGATGACGATGTCGCGCTCGATGACACGGGGGACGAAGCGGGCGGCGATGAGTCCGAAGCCCATGGTGGCGAGGGGGGCGGCGACGGCGGCTTGGAGGAGTTGGCGGCGGCGGGGGTCGGGCGGGGGTGACTGGCGGAGGCGGTGCCGGACAAGGAGGGCGATGGGCAGGGTGGCGACGCAGACGGCGGCGAAGGCGTAGGCGAGGCCGCGGAGCCCCACTTCCCATTGCGCCGGCGTGGCGCCCAGCAGGAGCCTCAGATTGAGGATGGTGCCCACGCCGATGAGCGCCAGGCCGGCGTAGACTAGCCAGGGGAATCGGGGCAGGAACCAGCGTTGCACCAGGACCGCAGCGGCGCCGCCCGCGAGCAACGCGCCGAGGTCGGGCAGAAAGCGCCAGACGATGGTCATGCCTTGGGCTTGCGAAAGATGGCCAGGCTGCTGAGGAACGCGCCCACGGCGCCCACGCTCAGGCCAATCACCCAGTAGAACTGCGTGAGGTCACTGAATTGATAGGGCAGCCAGAAGAAGCCGCGCACCATCAGGAAAGCCAGCGCGAAGCTGCTAAGGACGAGCAGATAGGGAAACTTGCCGGTGATGTGTAGCAGGCAGGCGACGGCGCCGATGGCGGAGATGCGTAGCAGCCAGGCGACGAGTTCCTCGCCGGTCCAGGGGAGCATGTCGAGCTTGACGTTAGTCGTGCCGGAGGACCAGGAGACAAAGCCGATGCCGCCCAGCAGAATCGTGACGGCGAAGTGGTACAGATTGGCGTAGGCGATGAGCAGCAGCCGTAGGAATTTCAACTTGCAATTCTCCTTGGGTCCGTCCGGGCCAGTGCCCAGAAGAAACACCGGTAAACGAAAACTCTTAGTATACTCGGGGCATGGTGGTAACGGTTGACGAAATCTATTTGCCCCTCACACTCTCGGCTCCCGGGATCACGGATGAGCAGTTTGAAGAGTTGTGCCGGAAGTACGCAGACTATCGCGTGGAGTACACGGCGGAAGGGGAATTGGTCGTAATGCCGCCTACCGATCCGGAGACGAGTGCGCGGAACGGCGAACTCGTCGCATGCCTCGTTTCATGGGCAAGGGGAAAAGACGGTTTGGCGACGGAATCGAGCGGCGGGTACCGGCTGCCGAACGGGGCCCGGCTGGCGCCTGATGCCTCCTGGATCTCGCGGAAGCGCCTGAAGCAGCAACCCACCTGCCCGGAGTTTGTGATCGAACTGCTGTCGCCCTCGGACCGGCGTCCCATGGTGGAGGCGAAGATGCGCGAGTGGATCGCCAATGGCGCCGAACTCGGTTGGATGATCGACCCGCAGCAGGAGTCGGTGACGATTTACCGGGTGGGGCAGGAGCCCGAGACGCGCACCGGAATAGAAGAGTTAGCCGGCGAGGGCCCGGTGGTAGGCTTCGTACTGGAGTTGAGGCGGATCTGGCGGCCGTGAGCCGGTAGAAATCGTGATAGGCTCAGCTTCTTTCGCATCTCATGGCGGCTCACTCCCATCTCGGCGCCCGGTCTATCGAAGTTCTCCATGCGATTGTGCAGAGCTATATCGAAAACGGGGAGCCGGTGGCGTCGAAGAATATCGTCCTCAAGAAGGACAACTTGCGGGCGCTGAACACGACGCAATCTTCACTGAGCCCGGCCACGATTCGCAACATCATGCAGGAACTCACTGAGGAGGGCTACCTGGCGCAGAGCCACGTCTCCGCGGGGCGGGTGCCGACGCGGAAGGCTTTTCAGCATTACGTGGAGAGCCTGGCTACGGGCCGGGTACTGAACGCGGAACTCGACCGGCTACGCGCGGACCTGAGGCGGGCCCAGACCGTGGAGGACCACGTGGAGCGGACCAGCCATGTGCTGAGCGAGATGTCGAAGACGATCGCCATCGCGGCGGCGATTCCCGCGTCGAGCCAGCGGCTGGACACCGTGGAGCTGTTGTTGTTGCCGGACCGCCGGGTGCTGATGATCATCGTGACCGGTGACCGCATGGTGCGCAACCGCATTGTGGGCATCGACAGCAAGGTGTCGCAAGACGACCTGCAGCGGATTCGCAACTATCTGAACCAGAACTTTAGCGGCTGGATGCTGGACGACGTCCGGCGCGAGCTCGAACGCCGCTTCGAGCACGAGCAGGCCACCTACGACGCGATTCTGAAGACGCTGACCCAGCTCTACAACCAGGGACTATTGGACCTGACGCTGGTGCCCGAGATTCACCTGGAAGGCACGGCCAATCTGGTAGGGCTGGACGTGAGCCTGACGCACGAGACTTTGCGGGAGCTATTCCGGGCGCTGGAACAGAAGAAACGGATTCTGCAACTGCTGGACCGTTTCCTCGAAACGCCTTCGGGCGAGGTGGCCATTCAGGTAGGGCTGGCGGAACTGCACCCGGCCATGGCGGACCTTTCGCTGATCGGGATCACCGTGACCTTGCCGAGCGGCATGGAGACGAAGTTGGCCGTGTTGGGGCCATTGCGGATGAACTATGGCCGCGCGCTTTCCGCGGTGAAGCACGTCGGACGGGCGCTAAACGAGCTACCCGAATAGCGGGTTTGCCGAAAGCCCCGGAAATTTCGCACAATAGAGGGGAGGGGACGCCGCGCTTTATCGAGTGGCCGTCCTTGAATTGCAGCGAGGATCACAACCGTAGTGAATGAAGATATCCGGCCGGACGTGCAGGAACCGTCGAGCGACGCGATCTCCCTGGACGATCCGCTTTACCAACTCACAGCGTTGACTGAGGAGCGTGACCGCTTGTTGCTGGAGCGCAATGACCTGCAGGACCGTCTGGCGCGCCGCGCCGCCGAGTTCGACAATTACCGCAAACGCATTGAGCGCGAACGGGCGGATATGGCCCAATATGCGGGCATGAATACGGTGGGCGACCTGCTGCCCGTGCTGGACGACTTCCAGCGCGCCGTACGCGTGGAGACGGCCGATCGCGAATATGCGAAGGGCATCGAGCTGATTCATCAGCGCTTCTCCGAAGTCCTGAAGAAGCTGGGATTGGAGCCGATTGTCACCGAAGGGCAGCTCTTTGATCCGAACCTGCACCAGGCCATCGATATGGTGGAGAGCGAGACGGAGCCCGATCAGACGATCCTGGCCGAATATGCGGCGGGCTACAACTTCAAGGGCAAGATGCTGCGGCCGGCGATGGTGAAGGTGGCGGTACGCAAGTGAGCCAGCAGGACTATTACGAGGTCTTGGGCGTGCCGCGGAACGCGGACGAGCAGACGCTGAAGTCGGCATATCGCAAGCTGGCGATGGCCCATCATCCGGATCGGAACCCCGGCGACGCGGCGGCCGAAGAGAAATTCAAAGCGGCGGCCGAAGCCTATAGCGTGTTGAGCGACGGCCAGAAGCGCGCCGCCTATGATCGCTTTGGCCATCAAGGCGTGTCGGGCGCGGCGGGCAACGGCGGCGGCTTCGATCCGAACGCCTTCACGGACTTTAGCGACATCCTCGGCGACTTCTTCTTCGGGGGCGGCTTCAACCAGGGGCGTGGGCGGCAGCGACAACGGGCGGGCGACGATCTGCGCTACGACCTCGAAATCAGCTTCGAGGATTCGATTCGCGGCACGCAGGTGGACATTCAGGTGCCGATTCTGGAGCCGTGCGTGCGCTGTGCGGGGTCCGGCGCAGAGAAGGAAGACGGGCTGACGACTTGTCCCACTTGCCGCGGACGTGGCGAGGTCGCTTACCAGCAGGCGTTTCTGACGATCCGGCGGACCTGCGGCACTTGCAACGGCCGGGGCAAGCTGGTGCGGCGGCCTTGCAAGGAGTGTAAAGGAGAGGGCCACCAGCGCGCGAATCGCAAGCTGAAGGTGACGATTCCGGCGGGCGTGAGCGACGGCATTCAACTGCGCGTGTCAGGCGAAGGCCAGCCCAGCATGCAGCAGGGAGGCGCGCCTGGCGACCTGTACGTGGTGCTGCGCGTGAAGGAACATCCGATCTTCGAGCGCCAGGACTATGACCTGCATTGCACCGTCCCGATCAATGTGGCACAGGCGGTGCTGGGCACGGAAATCGACCTGCTGACGTTCGACGGCCTGGAAACGATCAAGATTCCCGAAGGCACCCAGCCGGGCACGCAACTGCGCATCCGGGGCAAGGGCGTCCCGCGCCTGCAGGGCGGCACGCGGGGCGACCTGTTCGTCCACATTGAGGTCCGCGTGCCGGAGAAGCTCTCGCGCGATCAGCGCAAGCTTTTTGAGCAATTGGCGGAGACCCTGCCCAGCGAAAATGATCCAGAAGAAAAGGGTCTGCTGGACAAGGTGAAAGACTACTTCATGTAAGCTGAAGGAAGATGCGTTTTCCTTTGTACATTCTGGCGGCGATGCTGGTGCTGACGGCGCAGGACAAGAAAAAAGCGCCGAAGCCACCAGAGATGGAGATTGTGAGCGCCAGGGGGCATCGCTCGGGCGACTCGATTCACTTCGATGGTACGGTACGAAACACCGGTACGAAACCGCTCGAGAAGGTACTGATCCTGGTAGACGTGTTTGCCCCGAATCATAAGCCTATGGTGCAGCGCAAGAGTCTGCTGGAGCCCGAGTATTTGGCGCCGGGTGACGAGGCCGACTTCCACTTGGCCATGCCCGATCCGGGCCAGTTGGTAGAATTCGAGTTGCAGGCGGAAGACGGCAAAGCCAGGGAGTTACGCGTGGCGAAGAACGGTCCCTTCCCGATTGAGTAAATCCCGGCCTGTCAGGCGGTTGCGAGAAAGTCACATCGCCCGGGCAGAGTTTACAAGTGCAAATCCAGTTTTCTGAAACGAGATTCCAACTTCGGTACGTCTGAGGACACATGACGAGCGGAGCGACTCTCATGATGACAACAACAACAACAACAAAACACACCGCAAACACGGTTCCTCAGGTCTACCGGGATGAGCATCTTTCCATCGATTCCAGCCACCGTGCCGTAGTACTGGATCGCGAACAAGTTGTGCTGACCCGCAAAGAGTACCAATTGCTAACGATGCTCGCCGCTAACGCCGGCCGAGTGATGCCACGCGACTACCTACTCGAGAAGATTTGGAACTATAGCAAGGGCATCCGGACGCGTACGCTGGACGTTCACGTCCTCCGGCTTCGCCGCAAGCTGGGCAGCACGGGCAGCCGTTATATTGAAACGGTGTTCGGGGTCGGCTACCGGTTCCGGGCATCGCACGAGCAGGCATTTTTCCGGCATCTGCACCCCGCGTTTGCCGCTACGTTTTAGTCCTTTTTCCTGACCGCAGTTGTAAACTCCTTAACGCCAAGAAGCCCCGTTCCACTTTGGAACGGGGCTTCTTGTTAGCGTGCCTTAGAAGAACTTCGTTACGCCCGGACGGGCCAGCGGCAACACGTCGAGCTTGCCGGTGCCCCAATCGAGCTTCTCGGGGAAGAGCCGCTCCTGGGAATTGAGCGCCTGCTCATAGGTGATCTGCTGGCCGGTGTAGGCGGCCATGCGGCCCATGATGCCGACCATGGTGCTGACGGCCATGCGTTCACCGTCGTTGCGGACCTCGCCTTTGCGGATGGCCGCGAAGAGGACGTCGTGCTCGTATTGGTACATGTCGTTCTTGACGCCTTCGAAGGTCCAGGGGTTCGCGCCTTCGATCTTCGGCAGCGGACCGCGTCCAATGGTGACCTGGCCCTTGGTGCCGAGAATGTAGTCGCCGTTTTCGTTGTGGCAGCCGGGAATCTGGCGGTGGACCACGTGGGCGCGCCGGTTTTTGGAATACAGGTAGTTCACTTCGATGTGGTCATAGATGTTGCCACCTTCGGCCGGAATGGCGCGGCCGCCGATGGCGGTACAACTGAGCGGAGTGTCGTCGCCGAAGGCCCACTGGACTTTGTCCACGGTGTGTATTCCCTGCTCCACCAGGCCATCGCCGCACACCCAGCCGAAGTTATACCAGTTGCGCAACTGCCACTCGACGTCGCTGATGCCGGCGGGACGGGCGCTGGCGGGAGGCATGGGCTTGACGGGATTCGATAGGTAGGTGCCGTAGTAGGAGACCAGTTCGCCAATCGCGCCTTGCTGCATCTGGTCGAAGGTGGCTTTGATGTAGTTCGAATAGCGCCAGCAGAAACCGGAGACGATGCAGAGGTTCTTCTCCTTGGCCAGCTTGGTGGTCTCCATGACACTACGGACACCGGGCGCGTCCACGGCAATCGGCTTCTCTACGAAGAGGTGCTTGTTCGCTTCCACCGCCGCGCGATAGTGGAGGGGCCGAAAGCCGGGGGGCGTGGCCAGAATGACGACGTCAACGTCGGTGGCGAGCAACTTGGCGTAGGCGTCGAGGCCGGTGAATTTCTTGGCCTCCTCCACTTTCACCTTGTCGCCGGCGGCGCGCTTGAGGCGCTCCAACGAGCCGTTGATGATGGGGAGATCGAGGTCAGCGACGGCGGTGAGTTCGGCGTAGTCGTCGGCGCGGAGAGCCTGTAAGGCGGCGCCGGAGCCCCGGCCGCCGGCGCCAACCAAACCGACTTTGATCGACTTGGTGGCCTGCGCGGCTTTGAGAAATGCGGGGGCGGCTGCGGCCGTCGCCAAGAGGAAACTGCGTCGTGGAGAGTTCATGGGTGCTGCTTCCAGTATATTGACAATAGACCCATGCGCATCATCGTTGCCCTGATTTTCACTACCGGTTTAGGCGCACAGCCGGTGCAATTCAACCGCCAGATCCGGCCGTTGCTCTCGGATCGCTGCTTTGCCTGCCACGGGCCGGACCAGGGCAATCGCAAGAGTCCGCTGCGGCTGGACCGGGAGGCCGACGCGAAGGCGGACCTGGGGCAAGGGCGGCGCGGAATCATTCCGGGGGACGCGGGGCAAAGCGGGATCTTTCAGCGGATCACTTCGACGAACAAGGGCAAACGAATGCCGCCGGCCTACGCCGGCCACGATGCTTTGCCGGCCGAACAGATCGCCTTAATCAAGCGTTGGATCGAAGAAGGCGCGCCGTATGAGCCGCACTATTCCTTTGTGGCGCCAAAGCGGCCACCCATGGCTGGGATCGATTCCTTCGTCCGCACGCGGCTGGAGCGTGAGGGGCTGACGCCCGCGGCACCGGCCTCGCCGCGCACGTTGCTGCGGCGTGTGACGCTGGACCTGACGGGACTGCCGCCGTCGCCGGCCGAGATGGAGGCGTTTCTGGCGGACCCTTCGCCGCACGCTTATGAACGCGTGGTGGATCGCCTGTTGTCCAGCGATCGCTACGCGGAGCGCATGGCCATCCGTTGGCTCGAGGCCGCGCGTTACGCCGATACGAACGGCTACCAGACCGATGGTCCGCGGGATATGTGGCGTTGGCGCGATTGGGTGATTGATGCCTATCGCAAGAACATGCCCTTCGATCAATTCACGATCGAGCAACTGGCGGGCGACTTACTGCCGAAGCCGACCTTGGCGCAGAAGATTGCCACCGGTTTTCAACGCAACCATCGGACGAGCGCGGAGGGCGGCATTATTGACGAGGAGTTCAGGGTGGAGTACGTCGCGGACCGGGCGGAGACGACGTCCACGGTGTGGCTGGGGCTGACGCTCGGCTGCGCGCGGTGCCACGATCACAAGTTTGACCCGCTGGCGCAGAAGGATTTTTACTCGATGTTTGCCTTCTATAACAGCGTTCCGGAGCGGGGCTTTGTTTGGAACTTCGGGAATGAGCCGCCGCACTTGAAGGCGCCGCGTCCGGCGGAGCAAGCGAAGCTGAATGACTTTGATGACCGGTTAGCGCTCCTTCACGCTCGCGTAGCCGCAAGGGAGCCGGAAGTCGCGCGGGCCCAGGCGGCTTGGGCGGCGCCGGATCAGCCTTGGAAAATTCACGATGGCTTAGTGCTGGAGGGTAAGTCCGGTTTCGTTTGCGAGGGTAAGTGCGCGCCGTTCGATGGGAAGTCGGTGATGGAGCGCAAGCTACCTAAGGATGCCCCAGATACACCGCGCTTCAACAATCAGGATCCGTTTACGTTTGCGGCGTGGATCAAACCGGAGAGTGGCAAGGGGGCCATCGTCTCTCGGGCGGAAGACGAATGGGAAGGCCAGCAACATGGCTTGTACTTAGTGGATGGCAAGCTGCGCCTGCATATCGTTTTCCGCTGGAGTGACTTAGGCGCGCGGGTGGAAACCAAGGCACCGCTGGAGTTACAGAAATGGCAGCACGTGGCGGCCACTTACGACGGCAGTATGCGGGCGGCGGGAATCCACTTGTATGTGGACGGCGTCGAGCAGCCGTTGAATGTGCTTTTCGATAACTTAGTTTGGCCGATTGAGAATAAGTATCCGTGGCGGATCGGCGCGGGGGCGAGCCTGCGATTTTCGGGCACGATTGAAGAGCCGCTGATTTACAATCGGGCTTTGAGCGCCGAAGAAGTCAGCACGTTACCGCTGAAGCAGACTCCGGCGGGTTTGCGCGCGGTAACCAGCAAAGCGGCCGCGACGAAGCTGCGGCTGGCGTTTCTGGATCTCGGACTGCCCGAAGCATGGAAGAAGGAGCGCGCCGAGTTAAAGAAGCTGGAAGACGAGCGCGCGAAGTATCTGGAGACCGTTTCGACGGTGATGGTGATGCAGGAGAGCGCGTCCGCGCGGCAAGCTTATGTCTTGAAGCGCGGCGCCTATGATCAGCACGGTGAGCCGGTGAGCCCGGCGATTCCGAGTGCTCTACCGGGTTGGCGAGACGAGTGGCCGAAGAACCGGCTGGGCCTGGCGAAGTGGATCGTGTCGCGGGAGAATCCGCTTACGGCGCGCGTAACCGTGAATCGCTATTGGCAGATGCTCTTTGGCACCGGACTGGTGAAGACGGTAGAGGACTTTGGCTCGCAAGGCGAGTGGCCCCTAGACATGGAGTTGCTCGACTGGCTGGCGGTCGAGTTTATGGAGAATGGCTGGGATACGAAGGCGATCCTGAAAACGATCGTGATGAGCGCGACTTACCGGCAGAGTTCGCAGGTGACGCCGAACTTACTCGCGCGGGATCCGGAAAACCGGTTACTCGCGCGCGGACCACGACTACGCATTTCACCGGAGATGGTGCGCGATCAGGCCTTGGCCATCTCTGGCTTGCTGGTAGATCGGACGGGCGGGCCGTCAGTGAAGCCTTATCAGCCGCCGGGGCTGTGGCAAGAACTGATCGGAGGAAAGGGCTATGTCGCGGATCAAGGCGAGGGACTCTACCGGCGCAGCCTGTACACTTACTGGAAACGCACGATAGCGCCACCCAGCATGGTGAATTTCGATTCGCCGACGCGCGAGCTTTGCATTGTGCGCGAGGGCCGGACTAATACGCCGCTGCAGGCCTTGAACCTGATGAACGATGTCGTTTATCTGGAGGCGTCGCGTAAGTTGGCCGAGCGGATGCTAGCGGCGGGCGATGCGCGAGAACGCCGCCTGACTTACGCATATCAGGCCGCGCTGGGCCGGGCGCCGAAGGAAGCGGAGATGGGGATTCTGAGCGCGGCGCTGGAGAAATTCCAGAAGGAGTATCAGCAGGATCCGCAGGCGGCCGGTGAATACTTGAAGCAGGGGGAGTCGCCACGCGATCCGCGCTGGCCAGCACCGGAGTTAGCGGCCTATACGGCTTTGGCGAGTTTGATTCTGAATTTAGACGAGGTGGTGACGAAAGAATGAGACGCCGCGACATATTGACCCAAGGCGCGACGAGCCTAGCGGCGTTATCGCACTTACTCGGCGCCAAGACGACCGGCGGCCTACCAGGGATGCCGACGCGTCCGCCGACGGCAAAACGGGTGATCTACCTCTTTCAGAGCGGCGGCCCGTCGCAGTTCGAGACCTTCGACTATAAGCCGAGACTGGCGGAACTTACGGGCACCGACTTACCCGAAAGCATTCGTCAGGGGCAACGCCTGACGGGGATGTCGTCGCAACAGGCGAAGTTTCCGGTGGTGGCCTCGAAATTTACTTTGAAGCAGCGCGGGCAAAGCGGCGCCTGGGTGAGTGACTTATTGCCGCACACGGCCGCGATTGCCGATGACCTTTGTTTTGTGAAGTCGCTGCACACGGAAGCCATCAACCATGATCCGGCGGTGACGTTCTTTCAGACGGGGTCGCAGATCGCTGGCCGCCCCAGCATGGGCGCCTGGGCCGCCTATGGACTCGGAGCTGAGACGGCGGACTTGCCGGCTTTCGTCGTGATGATCTCGCCGGGCAGTGGCGGCACGGGGCAGCCGCTCTATGACCGCCTGTGGGGCTCCGGCTTCCTGCCGACGCGGTACCAGGGCGTGAAGTTCCGGTCGGTGGGCGACCCAGTACTCTATCTGACGGATCCGAACGGCTTTTCCAAGGACAATCGCCGGACCTACCTGGATTCGCTGAACGAATTGAATCAATTGAAGCTGGAGGAAGCTGGAGACCCGGAGATCGCGACGCGGATTGCGCAGTATGAAATGGCGTTTCGCATGCAATCGTCGGTGCCGGAGTTAGTAGATCTGAAGCAGGAGAGCGCCGCAACGTTGAAACTCTACGGCGACGACGCGACGAAGCCGGGTACTTTCGCCTATAACTGCCTGCTGGCACGCCGGCTGGCGGAACGCGGAGTCCGCTTTATTCAGCTTTACCACCGCGATTGGGACCATCACGGCGGACTAGTGAAGGGGATGCCGAATCGCTGCCGGGAGACCGACCAAGCGGCGGCGGCGCTAGTGACGGACTTGAAGCAGCGCGGGATGCTTGACGATACGTTGGTCGTGTGGGGCGGCGAATTCGGACGGACGGTTTATTGCCAAGGCGTATTCACGAAAGAAGAGTACGGCCGCGACCACCATCCGCGTTGTTTCTCCATTTGGATGGCCGGCGGCGGCGTTGCTCCAGGAGTAAGTTATGGCGAGACCGATGACTACAGCTACAACGTGGTGAAGGATCCAGTGCATGTTCACGACTTACAGGCGACGATTCTGCATTGTCTGGGCGTGGACCACACGAAACTGACTTACCGCTTTCAGGGCCGTTATTTCCGGCTGACGGATGTCCATGGCAGCGTGGTGAAGCCGATTCTGCGGGAGACGAAGGCTTAATGCGCGCTTGGATCGCCGGGGCGACGGGACTAACAGGATCGGCCCTCTTGTCTTTGTTGTTGCGCGAACCCCGCTATGACCGGGTGGTCGCCTTTGTGCGGCGGCCGCTGACGATCGTCGACCCGAAACTAACCGAGACCGCCGCGGACTTCACGAACTTGCGCGAGGCGAACCCTGGTTTCGTGGATGCGGCTTTCTGTTGTTTGGGGACGACGATCAAGACGGCGGGCTCGGAGGCCGCGTTTCGCCAAGTGGATCACGACTACGTGCTGGCGTTCGCCGCGGCGGCGAAGGCGCACGGGGCGCAGCATTTTGGCGTAGTAAGTTCGTTGGGGGCTGATGCGCAATCGCGCATTTTCTATAACCGGGTGAAAGGCGAAACCGAGCGTGACTTGGCGGCGCTGGGTTTCGCATCGCTGGGAATTTACCGGCCGTCGATCCTGGTGGGCGGACGCCAGGAGTCGCGGCCAGGAGAACGGGCGGGGATTCTCTTGATGCAGGCGGCGTCGCCGCTGATGCTGGGTCCGATACGCAAGTACCGGCCGATCCGGGTGACGACGGTGGCCGGGGCGATGTTACGTCAGTCACTGGAGGCGAAGCCGGGCGTGGAGATATATGAGTCGGATGGGATTCAATCACTATGCGCTTAAGCCGGCGTTCGGTTCTGTTTTCGGCGTTCGCGCCTTCCGGCACCCTCCTACTGCGGTCCGGTTGGCAGACGGTGAATATTGGCGATATTGCGCATTCTCCAGGCGTACTCACTTTGCTGCGCCACCGTCGGGTGATTCTGTGGTCGAACGCACTGGATCGAGGCGTCGACCAGATGCTGACCCGTCATTTTCCGCACGTGCGCCAAGTAAGCGGCGAGCCGGATTCTCCGGCAATCCGCGCCGCGTTTGAAGAAGCTAGTTTCTTTGTGCACGGCTCCGGACCCAACGTGGTGGCTCAGCGACATATGGCGGCCTGGCGGAAAATGACGGCGAAGCCATACGGCGTACTCGGCGTGACGGTGACGCTCAATCCGGAAGCCGCGTCGGCGCAGATGGATGAGCCGTTGCGCGACTTACTCAACGAGGCGGTATTCGTTTTCACGCGCGAGACGAAGTCGTTGGCGAATTTACGCGTGGGCGGAGTGACCATGCCGCGGATGGGCTTTGTGCCGGACGGCACCTTCAGCCTGAATATGCGCGACGACGCGCGCGGCGATGTTTTTTTGCGGGAGAACAAGCTACAGCGTTTCCTGTGCGTGATTCCCCGGCTACGTTACACGCCTTACCATCGCATTCGCGCGGTAACGCAGAGCGCGGAGGAGCTCGCGCGGCGCGACGCGCACAATGAGAAATACGCTGAAACCGATCATGCGAAACTTCGGGCGGCGATTATCCGCTGGGTGCGAGATGGGGCCGGTCAGGTGTTGTTGTGCCCCGAGATGACTTATCAACTCGACATTATTGACCCGCTGCTCTATGCTCCGCTGCCGGAAGACGTGAAGCGTCACGTGGTGCGCCGCCGGGAGTATTGGTTGACGGACGAGGCTGCGTCGATTTACGCGCGGGCGGCAGGCGTGCTGAGTTGCGAGTGCCATTCGCCGATCATCGCCGATGCCCTGGGCACGCCGGGATTCTACTTACATCAGCCGGAAGACGGCATCAAAGGCCAAATGTGGCGGGACGTAGGACTGAGAGAGAACTACGCGGAGATCGAGGCAATCGAGGGTCCGGCGCTGGCGGAACGGGTGCTCGAGATGGTGACGCCGGCAGGCCGCGCGCGGGTGAGACGGGCCGTCCGTGGGGCGCGGAAATTGCAAACGGAGGCCGTGAAGCTGATTCCATGACACGCGCGGAACGATATCGCCGGGAGTTACTCGAAAATGTAATCCCTTTCTGGATGCGCCACTCGGTTGACCAGGAGCACGGTGGTTTCTTCACGTGCTTGGATCGCGACGGCCAGATCTACGACCGCCGGAAGTATGTTTGGCTGAATGGCCGGCAGGTGTGGACGCTCGCCAAGCTTTATCGAGCAGTAGAACCGCGTCAGGAATGGCTGGAGGCGGCACAACAGGGGGCGGAGTTTCTGCGGAAAAACGTCTATGACGCCGAGGGCCGTTGTTACTTCGCCGTGCAGGCGGACGGTGCGCCGGCCGCTTATCAACGAAAACCTTATGGGGCGGTGTTCGTGATGCTGGGTCTGCTGGAACTCAGTAAGGCTACGAACGACGCGACCCTGCGGGCCGAGGCGGAGGGTCTTTTTCGCAAGGTACGAACCTGGATCGCGGATCCTACTTTGCTGGGGCGCCCGTCTTTCGGAGAGCCGGCGAGCCAACTGGCCGATATCTACGTGCTGGCGTTTATGGCGTTGGAACTCGCCGAGGATACGCCCGACTTACCTCTGATGCGCGACTGTCTGCGGGGCGTGAAAGCGCACTTACAGAAGGGCGTGCTGTTGGAAACAGCGACAGATTTAGCCACTCCGGAAGGGCGGTTGTTTTGCCCGGGCAGTTCCTTCGAAATCGCCTGGATTTTGCTGCGGCTGCTGGACTACTCGCCGGATGCCGGGATGGAGCAGTGGCTGTTGGACGTGGTCGCCCAGACGATGACTTACTGGCAGGAGGGCTTTCCGTACTTCGTCGATATTGCCGGGCATCCGACGTTGCAGCTCGAGAGCTCGCAGCGGCTGTGGTGGGTACACGTAGAGGCGCTGGTCGCCTTGGCGACGGCTTACGACCGGACGGGTGACCGCCGGTGGCTGAGTTGGTTTGACCAGGTGGATGAGTATACCTGGAGACACTTTCGGGACGAGCGGAACCGGGAGTGGTTCGGTTATCTTGATAAAAGTGGAGTGCCGGAGTTGACGCTGAAAGGCAACCATTACAAAGGTTGCTTCCACATTCCGCGCGCCCTGCTCTATTGCAGCGAGATCTTCTTCCGCCACGCGCTTTAGAGACCTTCCGTTGACGGCGTCGGGCCGAAGGTGAGGGCGGCGAGAATCACTTTAGAGCACTTTAGAGCGCATCTTGTTCTCACTGGCACCATCGTCACTTTTTTCCAGGATGTTCACAGTCTGGTTGCAGCCTGCTATGCTACGTCGAATGAAGACGATTCGGTCCGCCTTTGCGATTACCCTCAGCTTGGCCCTCGCGCTGCCCGCGCAGGAACGAGTAGACTTACCGGCCGTTCACCGCATAAGGGAAGAGGCTTTGAACAATTCCAAGGTGATGGACACCCTGTTCCAGATCACCGAAGTGATCGGCGCCCGGGTGACGGGTTCGCCAGCGCACAAAGCCGCCGCCGAGTATGCGGTGAAGCGTTTACAAGAGCACGGCGCGAGCGCGAAGCTGGAAAAGTGGGAGTTCGGCCGGGGCTGGAGCTACTCGCATTTTGATATGCACATGGTGGAACCGACGGCGGCGACGATCATCGGCTATCCGCTGGCCTGGACGCCGGGCACGAATGGTACGGTAGGCGGCGAAGTGATCTTCGCGCCGATCACGTCGCCGGCGGACTTCGCCCGGTACAAGGGCAAGCTGCGGGACAAGATCGTCCTGATGGAGCGTCCGCGCGACTTGACGCTGCCGGTGACGCCCTTTGCCAAGCGCTATACCGAGGCCGAGCTAGAAGAGATGGAACTGGCGGCGACGATGAGTGGGGTGCGGGGTCCAGGCGAGCAGAGCGGCGCGCCGCAGTTCGCGTTGCCGCTGGCGCCGGGCCAGGAGCGTCCGACGACGCCCGAGGGGATCCGCGCGGTGATGACGCGCTTCCGGGATCAGCGCAGCCAGTTTCTGAAAGACGAAGGCGTGCTGCTGACGCTGTCGGCGGGTACGAAGGGCGAAGGCGGGACGGTGTTTGGCACGTCGGGAGGGTCACAGGATCCGAAGTCCGTTACGCCGCCGCCGATGGCGGCCATCGCCACCGAGCATTACAACCGGCTGCACCGGCTGATCTCGAACAAGATTCCGGTGAAGGTGGAGTTCAACATCAAGAGCCAGTTCCACGACGAGAGCAAGGACTCCTTCAACGTGATCGGCGAGATCGCCGGGACGGGCAAGAACAAGGACGAGTATGTGATGATCGGCGCGCACCTGGATAGCTGGCAAGGGGCGACGGGGGCGACCGATAATGGCGCGTCCTGCGCGGCGATGATCGAGACGCTGCGGGTGCTGAAGGCGAGCGGCGTGACGTTGAATCGCTCGGTGAAGGTGGGCCTGTGGAGCGGCGAGGAGCAGGGGCTCTTGGGGTCCCGAGCGTGGGTGAAGGAACACTTGGCGGATCGCGAGACAATGCAGCTCACCAAGGAGCACGGCCGCATTTCGGCGTATTTCAATATCGACAACGGCGTGGGCAAGATCCGGGGCATCTACACGCAGGGAAACGATATGGTGAAGCCGGTGTTCGAGCAGTGGTTCGCGCCGCTCAAAGATCTCGGCGGCGCTTTACACGTCACGGGCCGCAATACCGGCAGCACGGACCATGTCTCCTTCGACGCCGTGGGCATTCCGGCCTTCCAATTCATCCAAGACCCGATGGACTACTCTTCGCGGACGCACCACTCGAACATGGACACCTACGACCGGATTCAGCGCGCGGACCTCATGCAGGAAGTGGCGGTTCTGGCGTCGTTTGTGTACCACACGGCCAATCGCGATGAAATGTTGCCGCGCAAGCCGTTGCCGAAAGCGCCGCCGAAGCGTCCGGAAGTGAAGAAGGACGCGGCGCCGGCGTCGAGCGGCGGCAACTAAGCCGCGGTGGGGCACGGGCCAAATCCCTGGCTAACGGTTCCGCTCAAGGACTACGAGGGCCACATGAGCGCGCCCGGCGTCTCCCAGCTTGGCCCGCTGGCTGAACTGTTCGCGATCGCGCTCGCGCACGCGCAGCCGCGCTCGGTGGCCATCCTGGGCATCGCGGGAGGCAACGGACTCAGCGCGATCAACCCGGAAGTCACCAGGCGCGTCGTCGCCATCGACATCCACCCGGATTACCTCGAAGCCACGGCGGCGCGCTACGCGCATCTTCCGGGCCTGGAATTGCATGCAGTGGATCTCGCGCGGGAGCGGCTGCGATTAGCCCCGGTCGCCCTGGTCCACGCGGCGCTGATTCTCGAACACGCGGGGACGGACAAGTGCCTCGAGAACGCCTTGAACCTGGTGGAGCCCTCCGGACGGCTTTCCGTCTTGTTGCAGTTGCCCAGCGATGCACAGCCTGGCGTCAGCGCCACACCGTTTTCCTCGCTGCAGGCGCTCAGCGCGGGTTTCCGATTCGTGGAAGTGCCTTGGCTATGCGCGGAATTGGCGGCACGCGGCTTCATTCTGGAACGAGAGTCGCACGCCCCGGTGGCCTCCGGAAAGGCTTTCTGGCTGGGAATCTTTGTCCGTTTGCCCTAGAAACGTTACAATAGCCGCAACATGAAACGACTCGCCGCCCTGCTGACCTGCCTGGCTCTGTTCGCGCAAGACGAGCCCAATCCCCGGACACTGATTCCGCAACCCCTGATTGAACGCATCGTGGATGAGATCAGCGGGACGCTGGCTTTTCAGCACATCTCGGAACTCGCGGGCTTCGAGCATGACCGCTTGGCGGATGAGTATAAGACCGTCTACCGGGAGGCCGCTTACATCGAAAAGATGGCCAAGCAGTACAACCTGGAGGACGTCCACATTGAACGCTTTGCGCTGCCTACGAAGACGTGGGACGGCGAGGTGGGCGAGCTTTGGCGGGTGGAGCCGAATGGCAACAAACGGCTGATTGTCAGCTATCGCGACATCGCGGCGGTGCTCGCGCCGGGAAGCAAGTCCGGCGACGTGACGGCGGAACTAGTGTACGTCGGCCGGGGCGACGACAAGAAGGACTACGCGGATAAGAACGTCGCGGGCAAGCTGGTGCTGGCCAGCGCGGCTCCGGGCACGGTTCACAATCTGGCCGTGCGCGAGTTCGGCGCGGCGGGCGTGATCTCCTTCGCGAATACGACCGGCAAACCGATTGACCGGCCGGATCAGGTGGCCTGGAGCAATCTGGGCGGGCGCGGGGGCGCGTCGGGCAAGACGACTTTCGGCTTCAACATCTCCCACCGGATGGGCGTGGAACTGATGGAAGCAATCGAACGGCGGGAAGCCTTTCAGGTACACGCCATCGTGAAAGCTACGGAGTACGACGCCGACATGCAGGTGCCCACTTGCGTGATTCGCGGCACGGGCGAAACGAAGCAGGAAGTCGCGATTACGGGGCATCTCTTCGAGGGGATCGCCAAGCAGGGCGCGCTCGACGACGCCTCCGGCAGCGCGGCGACGCTCGAAGTAGCGCGGGCGTGGAAGAAGCTGATCGACGACGGCGTGCTGCCGAGGCCGCGCCGGACAGTCCGCTTCTTGTGGATCCCGGAGATCTCCGGCACGCGCGCCTATCTGGAGCGCTACGCCGAGGAGACGAAGAGCATGGTAGCGGCGATTTCCATGGACATGGTGGGCGAGGACGTCACCAAGAACCGGAACAGCCTGCGCCTGATGCGGACGCCGTTTTCCGTGCCGCACTTCATCAACGACGTGACGCAAAGCTTTTTCGACTATGTGGGCGACACGAATCGCGAGAAGGTGCAGAACCGGCGCGTCGCCTATGCCTATCGCTTTCCGATTCTGGATCCGCAGGGCACGCGCGATCAGTTCAGCTACAGCATTGAGCGCCACTACGGCTCGTCTGACCATGCGACCTTCCTGGGCCAGGGCGTGCCGGCGGTGCTCTTCAATAACTGGCCGGACATCGCGTATCACACCAGTGAGGACCGTCCGTTCAACGCGGACCCGACGCAATTGAAGCGCGTGATCTTCATTGCGCTTTCGAGCCTGAACGTGATTGCCAATGCGCGGGAGGACGGCGCGGTCCGCGTGGCCGAACTGGTAACGGGACTGGCGGCGGCGCGCTCCGGCGATACGCTGCGGCTGGCTTTGCAGATGGTGGGCGAGAAGGACTCTTTGCGCTGGGCCTGGAACCTGGTGAAGCAAAACTACGTCCGCGAGCGGGAGGCCATTCTGTCGACGCG
This sequence comes from Bryobacteraceae bacterium, assembly GCA_019752335.1. Classification (GTDB taxonomy): domain Bacteria; phylum Acidobacteriota; class Terriglobia; order Bryobacterales; family Bryobacteraceae; genus JALHNI01. The sequence goes on along the minus strand of JAIEMJ010000027.1, from coordinate 32,264 downwards.
TGTCCTGGCGGGCGAGGCGGCAGCCGAGGCGAAGATTACGGCCTTGGGGGACGCCTTCGCGAAGGAAGGCGAAGCGGCGGATCTGGCGCGGTTGAAGCGCTACATCGGGCTGATGGGCCGCGCGGCAGAGCTGGACTCGGCACTGGTGCTGGATGCGGCCGAGAAGTCCGCGGCAAGCATCGTGCCGGTGCGGCGCAAGCCGGCCCCATCGGGCTTTGCCGGAGGTGGCGGCGGCGGGGTGCGGGATGCGGCCGAGGCGTCGCGGACGCAGTACAACCACATGGAGATGCGGGGCTTCGCCAACGGCACCCGCAGCATCCTGGAGATTCGCGACGCGCTGGCGGCGGAGTACGGCGTGCAGCCGATCGGCAAAGTGGTGGAGTTCTTTGAGGGCCTGGCGAAGACCGGGGAGTTTGAACTGAAAGCCAAATAAGCGCTACGCTCAAGGAATGAAGCACGCCCTAATTCTGGCGGCCGTTCTTGTAACATCTCTACCGGGACAGATTATCGAGTTAGCCACCACAGGGGATGGCGCCGAGTTACACTTTTCCTCCGGCTACACCCTGCGCGACGACGGCGGCGGCGATACCGGCATTTTTCCCGCCTCGCGGATCTATCGCTATCAGCCGGGTACACCGGAGATTCTGGCCGGGCTGGGGGGGCCGGTGGGTCCGGCGCCCAACAAGCCATACTTGTCGAGCGATGGCCAGACGCGGGGCTGGTATACGTTTCAAACCTGCTTCGGCTCCTGCATAATCTTTACGCCGCGGGGCGGCCTGACGGTGACGCGGCAGGGAAAGACGTCGCAGTTCACTGGCGACCAACTGCGGCTGAGCCGTAACGGCCGCTGGTTGTTTGATTCGGGATACCCGGTGGTTTCTCCGACGTTCGTACCCCGGTTGATCGACCTGGAAACGGGCGTGTCCCGCACCATGCCTCGGCAGACAGTTTCGCATCCGACGCATATGGTGGCGGACGACGGAACGCTGGTGAGTCCCTTCGAGGGGAACCGGCTGCGCGTGACCGCCGCAGATTCCGTCGTCGACTTCACCATGCCAGAGGCGATCATCTCGGCGGCCCTCGCGACCGACGCCGCCCGCGTGCTGGCGATTTCCCAGACGCGGCTTTACCTGATCGACGTGGCGACGGGTACGCAACGGATAGTGTACGAGGCGCAGGACACGCTAACGCGCTTTACGCTCTCGGACGCGGGGGATCGCGTTTTGCTGCGCGACGGCGCGCGGCTGGTGCGTTGGGACTCGGCGAGCGAAGCGCGGGTGCTGAATGAGTTCGGCGGCGGCGAGGTGCTGCTTTCGGGCGATGGGCGGGTGGCGTACTCAGGGGAGCCGGCGAATCAATTGGTACGCATCGCGCTCGATAGCGGCGAACGCACGGTACTCTACCCCGAGTTTGCCTCGTGGTTCAACCAGAGCTTAGGCGGGGCCGTGCCGGGATCGCTGACGCGGCTTTCGGGCGGCCCGTTCAACGACCGCCAAGTACTCAGGGTGCGGGGCCGCGAGTTTCCAATGGTAGCGGTGACGCCCGAGACGTACGAAGCGCAAATTCCTTGGGACTTCCCAGTGGGGCAGAATAACCCGGTAGAGTTGTCCCGGCCCGGCTCGCCGTTCGTGATTCGGGGCGGGCTTTTTCTTAGCGCCAGAGTTTCCCCGGCCGTTTACACGTTGAACGGGTTCGAAGGGCGGGTGAAGGCAGTGCAACGGGACTTCGGGAGCCTGGTGTCGCAGGAGAGTCCGGCGGTGGCGGGGACCTCGATTCACTTCTGGCTGACGGGCCTGGGTCCGCTCGACCGGCCGGTGGCGACGGGCGAACCGGGTCCCAGCGATCCTCCGGCCCGGCCGGTGGCTCCGGTGGCGTGTTACCTGGAGGGCGGACTGCCGGCGCGTGGTCTGCGCGTCCTGTTCCTGGGCTATGCGCCGGGGCTGGTGGGCGTGTATCAGGTGGAGGCGGAGATTCCAGCCGATTGGCCGGCGGGCGAAGCGAACCTGTTTTGCCGGAGCGGGGACAGCGTGACCAGCATGGGGGGCAAACTTCAGGTGGCGCGTCCGTAGTGGTACAGAGGATCGAAGCCGCGTTCGCCTCCTTGGGGGCGCGCTTCGCCGACGCGGGGGTCCGGCTGGGGGTGAATGGCGCGGGGAAGCAGGCGGCAGGCGGCGGCTGGGCGGTATTTCTCGGCACGGGCTCACCCTTGAGCCATGCGCTGGGCGCGAACGGCCAACTAACGCTCCGCCAGCTCCGGAGCCTGGAGGAGTTCTTCTTCAGCCGGGGCGCGGACGCCATTGTCGAAGTGGCGGACGTTTGGCAGCTAGAGCCGTGGCTGACCGGGCTCGGCTATGAGTTGGCCGGGGTGGAGCAGGTGCTGCTGCACACGCTCACGCCCGGAGCCTACGCGCCACACGCCGAGGTGGCCGACTGCGGCGCGCGCGTCGAAGAGTGGGCGCAAGCGGTGCAGGTCGGCTTCGGGATGGAGGTAACGGCGACGGGGCAACTGCTGGGCCGGATCCTGGGCTGCGAGACGCTGTTAGGCATGCTCGATGCGAACCGGATCACCGCCACGGCGGCGTTTGCCTTGGTGGACGAGTTCGGCTACTGCTTCGCCGATGCCACGTTGCCCGAGCACCGGGGCCAAGGCAAGCAGCGGGCGTTGATCGAGCATCGCCGATGGCTGGCTTCGGAGGGCGGGGCGCGTTACTGCGTGGCGGAGACGGCGCCGGAGAGCGGGTCAGAGCGGAATTATCTGCGGTGCGGGTTTGAGCGAGTCTTTCTCCGGCAGACTTTCGTGAAGCGCGTCCCGATTTAGCTTTCGGGGACTCACCCACCCAAAATGTCGGTTGCGGTTCGGAAAGCCTGCCGCTCACACTCAGTCTCAGCTCAGAAGTTCAGAAAAACTGTGCTCGGACGGGCGCGATTCAGCGAGCCCATCGCGTGAGCGATGGGGCCGCGCACGCAGAACATAGCCGTTTTCTTGGCGTTTTCGCGGATAAACGTCGAAACGCGCCCCGCCGCTCACGCGGCGGGCTCTCCAGCCTTAGCCGATGGACGGCATTTCGGACTCGCCATCGCCCATCCGCCGCTCCGCTCCGCGAAAGGCCCACGTCAGCAACGGCGGGGCCAGCACCGTGGTGCCGACGGCCATGAAGACCGTCACCGCGTAGAGGCTGGGGCTGACGACTCCCAAGGTCAAGCCCAATTGCGCCACCACCATTCCGACTTCGCCCCGCGGCACCATGCCGGCGCCGATCCGTAGCGCGTCACGCGTACCGTAGCGGAAGGCGCCCAATCCGCAGCCAACGATCTTCGTGAGCACCGCTGCCACCAGCAGAATGGTGGCCAAGCTGAGCGTCCGCGGATCGCGCAGCGCGGCGAGGTCCAGGTTCAGGCCGATGCCGGCCAGAAAGAAGGGCACCAATAACTCGGTGGCGCCGCGGGTGAAGTCCTGTGCACGATTGCCCACTTGCCCGGCCAGCACGACGCCCGCCAGGAAGGCGCCGACAATGGCCGCCACGCCGGCGTAGAAGGCCAGCAAGGCCAGGGCGAAGAGTACGGTGATGGCGATGGCGAAGTCCGCTTCGGCGCCGCGCATGGTTTGGCGCATGCGCGGAACGGCCTGCTGCATGGCGCGCGAGCCGTACTGGATGGCTAGTACAAAGAGGCCGATGGAGAAAAACGCGGTGAGCCCAATGTCCCAGTAGCGCAGTTCACCGCGTGACATCCCGCTCACCACGGCGAGGACAATCAAGCCCAGAATGTCGTCAATCACGGCCGCCACCAGAATGATCCGGCTGGCGCGCAGATGCAGATAACCGCCCTGCTGGAGCACCTGCGCCGTGATGCCGACGCTGGTGGCCACCAGGGCCGCGCCCGCAAAACAGGCCGCGGTTTGTCCAGCACCAGAAAAGGTCAAGATTGCCCAGCCGGCGGCGAACGGCAGCACCACTCCGCCCAAAGCCACCAACGCCGCCGGGCCACCCACGCGCTTTAGCTCAGCCGCCTTTACCTCTAACCCCACGGTAAACAACAGAAACATGACGCCCAGGTCCGAGAGCGAGTGCAGGAACGGATTGGGCGCAATCCAGCCGAGAACCGATGGCCCCACCAGTGCTCCGGCGACAATTTCGCCCACCAAAGGCGGCAGCCGCAGCCGGATCGCGACCTCGCCCAGGAGCTTGGCGGAGCCGAAAATCAGCAGCATCGCCAGCGGCAAATTCAGGTCGCGGGGGGCGGCGGCGGCGAGAAGTTCGGGCAGTGTGGTCATCGCTCTCCCCCGAAGGGTAACACTGGGCTTTGGGGGGTCATAAGAATAATCGATTTCCCCCATCGCCTCAGTCGATCTAGGATGACATCTATGATTCGCCCCAGTCTTCTCCGTAGCGGTGCATTACTCACCACACTGGCGGCCGCGGCCCTGGCGCAAACGCCGGCTCCGACCGTTGAGTCCAAAATCGCGGCGCTTGAGGCGGCCGTCAAGTCAGCGCAGACCTCCGGCGACAACGCCTGGGTACTAGTCTCCTCGGCGCTGGTCCTGATGATGACCGGCCCGGGCCTGGCCCTATTTTACGGAGGCCTGGTTCGCAAGAAGAACGTTCTGTCCGTGTTCATGCAGTGCGTGATCCTGATGGGTCTCGTCTCGGTGCTATGGGCCGTCTTCGGCTACTCACTGGCCTTCGGGGAGGGGTCGCCGTTTATCGGTGATCTGAGGTACTTCCTGCTGCACGGCGTCGGCGCGGACCCCATGCCGGATTACGCGGCCACGATTCCGCACCAGACTTTTGCCATCTTCCAGATGATGTTCGCCATCATCACGCCAGCGCTGATCTGCGGCGCCTTTGCCGAACGGATGAAGTTCTCGGCCATGCTGCTCTTCATGACGCTGTGGCTTTGCCTGGTTTATCTGCCGATGGCCCACATGGTGTGGGGCAATGGCGGGCTGTTGAATTACTTCCTGAAGGGCTCTATCCCGTGTTTGGACTTCGCAGGCGGTACGGTGGTACACATCACTTCGGGCGTCTCGGCCTTGGTGTGTGCCTTGTACATGGGCAAACGCATCGGCTACCCGACGGAGCCCATGAAGCCGCATAGCTTGACGCTGGCTACGGTGGGCGCCTGCCTCCTGTGGGTAGGCTGGTTCGGCTTCAACGCCGGTTCGGCGTTGGGCGCCGGTTCGCTGGCCAGCGCCGCCTTCCTCACCACGCACCTCGCCGCCGCCGCGGCTACGCTGAGCTGGACCGCCGCCGAGTGGCTGAAGCACGGCAAACCGACGGTGCTCGGCGCGATCTCGGGTTGCGTGGCCGGTTTGGTCTGCATCACGCCCGCCGCTGGCTTCGTTACCCCCGTGAGCGCGCTGATTATGGGCCTGCTGGTGGGTGTAGTCTGTTTTGTGATGGTGGCCATCGTGAAGAACATGTTCGGGTACGACGACGCGCTGGATGCCTTTGGCGTCCACGGGATCGGCGGCACGCTAGGCGCGATCCTTACCGGCGTCTTCGCCGACAAGGGCGTCAACAGCCTGCTCAACCTCGACAAAGGCAATGCCGCCCAGGTGATGAACCAGGCGATTGGCGTCGCCATTGCCTGGGGCTTGGCCATCGTGGGCACGATTATCATCCTGAAGATTGTCGATGTCGTGATCGGCGTGCGCGTCAGCCGCGACGAAGAGGTCGATGGTCTCGATCTATCGCAGCACGGTGAAGACGGCTACAGCTACGAATCCTAGGCCCGGAGAAAGCAAACCATGAAAAAGATCGAAGCCATTATCCAACCCTTCAAGCTCGAAGAAGTGAAGGAAGCCCTGAAGACGATCGGCGTCGACGGCATGACTATCTCGGAAGTCCGCGGCCATGGCCGGCAGAAGGGCCATAAGGAGGTCTACCGCGGCCAGGAATACCAGGTAGACCTGCTGCCGAAGGTGAAGCTGGAGATGGTGATTCCGGCCAGCCGGCTGGATGAAGTTACCGCCACCATCGTGAAGGCCGCCCGGACCGGTAAAATCGGAGACGGTAAGATCTTCGTCTTTGACGTGGTCGAAGCCATCCGGATCCGGAACGATGACCGAAGCGACACAGCCCTTTAACCGGGCCTTTCACCACGACCGCTTTCGCGCGCGCCTCCTGGAGGTAGAATCGCAGGTTCGTGCCGCGCATGCTAACGCTCTCAGCGCTCGCTTCGGCGAGCGCTTGGCGTTAGTGGCGGTGGGTGGCTTTGGGCGCTCCGAGTTGTTCCCCTACTCGGACATCGACATCCTGGTGCTGGTGGATCACATTCCGGACAACGCCGCCGAACGCGACGCACTGGCCGCGTTTCAGCGTCAACTTTGGGACGGCCAACTGCGCCTCAGCCAAGGCTTGCGCACCATTGACGAGTGTACACGCCTGGACGAACTCGACGTGGAGCGCACGATCAGCCTGCTGGACCGCCGCTTCCTGGCCGGTTCAGAAGACCTGTGGCGCAAACTGCAGGAGCGGCTGCCCAAGTTCCTCGAAAGCAAGCGCGCCACGCTGGATCGTCATGTTTGCCGCCTGGCCACGACGCGGCACACGAAGTTCCAGCACACGATCTACCACCTGGAGCCCGACTTGAAGGAGGGTCCTGGCGGTCTGCGCGACTTGAATCTGCTGCACTGGCTGCGCGAGGACACGCTGCTGCTGGAGCCCTCCCGCGAGTTTCTCTATCAGACCCGTTTCGGCCTGCACGACGCCGCTGGGCGCGATTCGAACGTCCTCACGTTCGACTTCCAGGAAAGCCTCGCTCCGAACACGGAAGCCGGCCCCGACGCGCTGATGCGCGCCTACTATCACCACGCCCGCTTGGTGTTTCGCGCCGCCCTGCGCGCCGTGGAGCGCCACGAAGGCCCGGCCAGCGGCCTGCTGAACGTCTTTCGCGACTTCCGCTCGCGCGTCTCGAACGCGGACTTCACCGTCAGTAAAGACCGCGTGCTCTTCCGCGCGCCGCGCGGCGCCACCGACGTCGCCCTGAAGCTGCGCCTCTTCGAATTCCTGGCCCGCCATGGCCTGCGCTTGTCGGCGGAGGCCGAAGACCGGGTGTTGGCCGGACGGATCGCCATGGCCGACAGCCCTCCACCGTGGTCCTGGTGGCGGGAGATGCTCGCGCAGCCCCATGCCGCCGTTGCCCTGCGGGCGATGCACGAAACGGGCGCCATGGCCGCCCTGATGCCCGAATGGGAGCACCTCGAAAGCCTGGTGACGCGAGATTTTTACCATCGCTACACCGTCGACGAGCATACGCTGGTGACCTTGGAAACACTCGAGAAGCTGCCGGCCGCGACGGAGCCCGCAATCCAGCGCTTCGCCGAGCTCTGGACCGAAGCTGAAGGAGTGCCGCTGTTGCGGTTCGCCCTGCTGCTGCACGACATCGGCAAGGGCACCGGCAAGGAGCATTCGGCCGAAAGTGAGCGCATCGCGCGCGAGGTGCTTGCCCGTTGGAACGCGCCACCGCACGACGCGAAGGCCATTCTCTTTCTGATCGAGCACCACCTCGACCTGTCGACGATCGCCACGTCGCGCGACCTCTCGGACCCCGCCGTGATCGAAGAGGCCGCCCATCGCGTCGAGACACTGGAGCAACTGAAGCTGCTGACGCTGCTCACCTTTGCCGACATCAGCGCGGTGAATCCCTCCACGATGACGCCCTGGCGCGCGGAACAGCTCTGGCGCGCTTACCGTACCATTCGCCGCGAACTCACGCGCGAGCTGGGCTCCGAATTGATCCACGCGGCGCCCAGCGAGCGCCCCGAAGTGGCCGCTTGGCTCGAAGGCTTTCCGACGCGCTATCTGCGCACGCACAATCTGGCGGACATTGAGCGCCATTTTGCCTTGGGCCAATTGAGCGAGAGCTTGGGCGTGGCGGTGGAACTGCGCAAGCAGCAGGGCGCCTGGGAACTCACGGTGGCCGGGCCGGACCGTCCGGGCGTCTTCGCGGCCCTGGCCGGCGCCCTGGCCAGCTTCGGCTTCAATATCCTCAAGGTAGAGGCCTTCGCCAACCGCCAAGGCCGCCTGCTCGACGTCTTCCACTTCGCGGACCCGTTGCGGACGCTGGACCTGAATCCTTCGGAAGTCGACACCGTGCGTAAACGCGCCACGCAGGCCGCCAAGGGCGAACTCGACGTGCCGCGGCTGCTGAAGTCGCGGCCCAAGCCCAAGAAACTGATGAAGCTGACCCCGGTGGTGGAAGTGACGTCCCGCGAGAACGCGAAGTCGACGCTGGTGGAGATCGTCAGTGAGGACCGTCCGGGCCTGCTTTACGATCTGGCCTCCGCCATCTACGAGCAAGGCTGCAGCATCGACGTTGTCCTGATCGAGACCGAGGCCACCAAGGCAATCGACGTTTTCTATGTCAGCCGCGCGGGCGGTCCGCTGTCGCCGGAAGAAGCGGCGAAGCTCGCTAGTTCGCTCGAAGCCGCCGTGCGCCCCGCCTGAGTTTGCTACAGTGCCACCATGGCTTGTTTCGTCTCGCGATTCCTCTTCGCCTCCCTCGCCCTGAACCTGCTCGCCGCGCCTGACCCGAAGCTTTATCAGCCCTTGAAGTACCGTCTGGTGGGACCCTTCCGCGCCGGACGCGTCACTGCGGTGGCCGGCGTGGCGTCGCAAGCCAATACGTACTACTTCGGCGCGACCGGGGGCGGCGTCTTTAAGACGACCGATGGCGGCTTCAACTGGGATCCAGTGACCGACGGGCAACTCGGCACGGGTTCCGTGGGCGCCTTGAGCGTGTGCGAGGCCGATCCGAACGTGCTCTACGTGGGCATGGGCGAAGTCCCGATTCGCGGCAATGTCTCGGCGGGGGATGGCGTCTATCGCTCGAACGACGCGGGCCGCACGTGGGCACGGGCGGGCCTGATGAACACACGCCACATCGGACGGATTCGCATTCACCCAAAGAACTGCGACATCGCTTATGCGTCGGTGCTGGGGCACATCTTCGGCCCGCACGCCGAACGCGGCGTCTACCGGACGCGCGATGGCGGCAAGACTTGGGAGCAGGTGGGTCCGGTACGCAATGACCATACCGGCGCGATTGACTTGGTGATGGATGCGACCAATCCCAATGTCCTCTACGCCGGCTATTGGGACGTGAAGCGCACGCCCTGGAGCCTGGAGTCCGGTGGGCCGGGCGGAGGTGTCTTCAAGAGCGTGAACGGCGGCGACACCTGGACCGAGCTCACCCGCAACCCCGGCGGCCCCAAGGGCATCGTGGGCAAGATTGGCGTGACCGTGTCGCCGGTGAATCCGGATCGCGTCTGGGCGCTGATTGAAGCCGAGGACGGCGGGCTGTTTCGGTCCGAGAATGGCGGCAAGACCTGGACGCGGGTGAACGAAGATCGCAACCTGCGCCAACGCGCCTGGTACTACACGCGCCTCTATGCTGACCCGGTCAATGTGGACCGCGTGTACGTGCTCAACGTCGCCTTCTGGCGGTCGAGCGACGGCGGCAAGACCTTTGAGTCCATCCAGACGCCGCACGGCGACAACCACGACCTGTGGATCGCGCCCGGCGACTCGCAGCGCATGATTGAAGGCAACGACGGCGGCGCCAATGTGACCATGAATGGCGGCAAGAGTTGGACGTCGGTGTACAATCAGCCCACCGCGCAGTTCTACCGCGTGGCGACGGACCAGGAGTTTCCCTACAACATTTACGGCGCGCAGCAGGACAATAGCACCGTGCGCATCGCCAGCCGGACGCTCGATGCCGGCATCGACGAGCGCGCCTGGCACCCCGCCGGCGGCGGCGAGAGCGGCTGGATGGCGCCGCATCCCAAGGACGCGAACGTTATCTTCGCCGGCAGCTACGGCGGCTTGATTACGCGCTATGACCATCGCACGCGGCAGGTGCGCAACATCACCGTGTGGCCGGACAATCCGATGGGCTACGGCGCCGAAGGCATGCGCTATCGCTTCCAGTGGAACTTCCCGATTCTCTTCTCGCCACACGACGCGAATCTGCTTTACGCGGCGGGCAACCGGCTCTTCGTCAGCCGCAACGAGGGGCAAAGCTGGCAACCGATTTCGCCCGATTTGACGCGCGATGACAAGTCGAAGCAGGGGCCCACCGGCGGTCCGATTACGCGCGACAACACGAGCGTCGAGTACTACTGCACCATCTTTGCCTTGGCCGAATCGAATCTGACGAAGGGCTTGATCTGGACCGGCTCCGACGATGGCCTGATTCACGTCACTCGCGACGGCGGCCAGAAGTGGGACAACGTCACGCCGCCGCGCGAGATGCTGCCCGAATGGATTCAGATCAATTCGATTGAAGCCTCGCCCCATCAGCCGGGCACCGCATACGTCGCGGCCACGATGTACAAGCACGACGATTTCCGGCCCTATCTCTACAAGACCGCTGACTTCGGCAAAACCTGGAAGAAGATCGTGAACGGCATTCCGGACACCGCCTTCACACGCGTCATCCGCGAGGACCCCGCACGCCGCGGTCTGCTCTACGCTGGGACCGAAACCGGCCTCTACGTCTCCTTCAACGACGGCGATACCTGGCAGCCGCTGCAACTGAATCTGCCCGTGGTCCCCATCACAGACCTGACGGTGCATGCGCGCGAGAAAGATTTGATCGTGGCCACGCAAGGCCGCGCCTTCTGGGTGCTGGACGATCTCACCGTGCTGCATCAGGCGCAGGACGACTTGACCGCGAAGCCCTTTCATCTGTTCGCTCCCGAAAGCGCGTACCGCCTGCCGGCCGTGGGCGGCGCCGAAGGGCGCCCGAGCGGTCCGGTGGGGCAGAACCCGCCGTCGGGCGCGGTGGTGCATTTTTGGCTGAAGGAAGCGCCCAAAGCCGAGGTGAAGCTCGAGTTTCTGGATGCAGCGGGCCAATTGATTCGCGAGGACAAGCTGAAGGCCGAAGCGGGCCTGAGTCGCTACGTGTGGGACCTGCGCCACGCCGACGCCAAGACCTTCCCTGGCTTGATCATGTGGGCCGGGAATGTGCGCGGTCCGCGAGCAATTCCGGGGAGTTATCAGGTTCGCGTGACGGCGGATGGCGCGACGCAGACTCAGCCGCTCGTCATCCAGAAGGACCCGCGCGTGGCGACCACGCCGGACGAGTATCAGCGCCAGTTGGAGGTAAGCCTGCAGTTGCGCGACAAGCTCAGCGAAACGCATCAGGCCATCCTGGACATCCGCGAGATCCGCAAGCAGATGAACGCGGTGACCGAACGCTGGAAAGATGCTGGGATCCTGGCGGCGGCCCAGAAACTCGGCGCGCAGTTGACGGCGATCGAAGAGGCGCTGTACCAGACCAAGAATCGTTCCAACCAGGATCCGCTCAACTACCCGATCAAGCTGAACAATAAGCTGGCGGCCTTGCTGAGCGTGGTGCAGAGCGCGGACGCCCCGCCGACTGACCAGTCCCGCCAGTTGCAGGAAGAGCTCACTTCGGCGATCAACGCCCAAGTGGCGAAGCTCGCCACCGTGCGGCAGGACGAGGTGCCGGCCTTCAACAAGCTGGTGCGTGATGCCAGCCTGCCGGCGATTGACCTTAAGAAGTAGTCTCGTGTAACTCCTCGGGAAACAGCCCCAGGCGATTGATGCCATCAAAGGCGGCCACTTTGTAGCATTCGGCCAGCGTCGGATAGTTGAAGACCGTGTTGATGAAGTAATCGATTTTGCCGCCGAAGCTCAGCACGGCCTGCCCGATGTGGACCAGTTCGCTGGCGCCTTCGCCAATGATGTGCACGCCGAGTAACTCGCGCGTGTCGGAGCGGAAGATCAACTTCAGCAGGCCCGTGGTGTCGCCGATGATCTGGCCGCGGGCGATCTCTTTGTAGCGCGCCTTGCCTACTTCGTAACCGATGCCCGCCGTGGTGAGCTCTTCTTCGTTCTTGCCCACCATCGAAATCTCGGGGATGGAGTAGATGCCGTAGGGAAATAGGTCTGGCACGCTGCGCGCCTCCACGCCGAAGGCGTGACAGACGGCGATGCGGCCTTGCTCCATCGAGGTAGAGGCGAGCGCCGGAAAGCCGATTACGTCGCCGACGGCGTAAATCGAGGGCACCTTCGTCTGATAGTCCTCGTTGGTCTCCAAGCGGCCGCGGTCGTCGGCGAAGAGCCCGGCCGCTTCGAGCCCCAGCTTGCTGGTGGCGCCGGTACGGCCGATGGAGTAGAGCGCCTTGTCCGAGATGATCGTCTTGCCGCTGTCGAGATAGATCTTCACGCGCTGGCCGTGTTCATCCTCGATCAGCTCCAAGTGATCGACGCTTTCGTTCATCCGCAAGGTGACGCGATCCTCGCGCAGATGGTAAGTGAGCGCGTCGGCCACCTCCTGGTCAACAAAAGGCAGCAGGCGCGGGCGCTTATCGATCAGCGTGGTGCGCACGCCGAGCGCGGCGAACATGCTGGCGTACTCGCAGCCGATAACCCCGGCGCCGGCCACCGTAAGCGACTTCGGCAGACGGTCCAGGTAAAGGACGTCGTCGCTGGTGAAGATGCGCTGATTGTCGAAAGGAATGTGCGGGTCGCGCGTCACTTCGGTGCCGGTGGCGATGATGATCTTGCGCGCGCGCACGATGCGCGAAGTGCTACCGTCAACGAAGTCGAGCCGCACCGTCTCGGGGCCCGTGAACTGCGCGGAGGCGCCAATCAGATTGACGCCGTTGCGCATTAGTTGATGACGGGTGACGTCGATCTCATGCTGGATTACCTTGTTGGTGCGCAACAGCAGGTCCTGCATGGTGATGTCCTGCTTCACGCGGTAGGAAGCGCCGTAGAACTCGCGTTCGCGGTAGCCGGAGAGGTCCAGGACGGCTTCGCGCAGGGTCTTGGAGGGGATGGTGCCCAGATTCACGCTTACGCCGCCCACCACGGTCTTGCGTTCAATGATGGCGACGCGCTTGTCGAGCTTAGCGCCTTGGATGGCGGCGCGCTGGCCGGCGGGTCCAGAGCCGATCACTAGCAGGTCAAAGTCGTAATGGTTGGGGGCAGCCATAATGTCAGTGTAAACGCGGCAACGGCCGCCTCAAGGCTTTCGCCCCGAGGCGGCCGTCGAGCCGCTTCACTTGATTGGAATGAACTTGCTTTGGTTTTGAATCCGGCTAGCGGCTGGCGCCTTCGAGGTGCAAGCCTTTGTGGATCGCGTAGAGCGCGAGTTCCAAACGATCCGAGACGCCGAGCTTGTCGAAGATGTTGTGCAGGTGGTTCTTCACGGTCTGTTCGCTGATGAACATCTTCTCGGCCATTTCTTTGTTCTTGTAGCCCTGCGCGACCAGCGCGACGATCTCGCGTTCGCGGGTGGAAAGCGGGGAGCGCTCGCGGCTCTTGCCACCGGAGGCTGCGGCCATCGCTTCGCCAGGCGTGGCGAACTGGCGCATCACGGCGGCGGTGGTGTGCGAGTCCAGCCAGATCTCGCCCGAGTTCACCTTGCGGATGGACTTGGCGATCAGGTCCGGCGCGGTCTGCTTCAGCACGATGCCGCTACAGCCGAGCTTCATCGCCTGGACGAATTCGTTCTTATCTTCGGACGCCGTGAGGACAATGACGCGCGTCTTGCGATTGGTGTGCTGCAACGTTTGGAGCGCCGTCAGGCCGTCCATATTGGGCATGCGCAGGTCGAGCAGGAGGACGTCCGGCTCCAGGGCCTGCACGCGCTCCAGCACCTCGCGGCCGTCGCCGGCCTCGCCGATCACTTCGATGTCTTCGTCGATCGACAGCAGGCGGCGCAAGCCGTCGCGGACGATGGGATGGTCGTCGGCGATCAGCACACGGATGGTGCGCTTCGCCGTAGGCGTATTGCCATCGTCATCGCCGGAGCGGCCGAGTGCCGCGGGGCTGGACGGCTCACCCAATTCGCCAGTTTCGGTGAGTTGGGTTTCCGCCTGCTTCGTATCCAGCGCAAGCGCGCCGTGAGTGGAACTGGGAACTGCATTGGGCTTCATCATTACTCGTCTCCTCCGGTGGCCAAGGCTCGTTGGCCCCGGAGGGCGGAGCGGCTTTGGCTCTAGGTGTTGTGCTTTGATACGAGTTTGGCCGAGTTCCAGTACGTTGCCTACTCGGAGTAACCCTGAGATGAAGCATCGAATCACCTGAGATGGTTCTAAGGGGCGGGGGCCAAAATCGTACTAAGGGATGCCTATCCATACGACTTCGGTAATACCGGAACGGCTGTTACACTCAGGGTTAACCCGATGGAGTCTATTTATTACGTCACCACGTGGCTTTGCCACCGGACGTGTCCCCACTGCTACGATGACCGTTTCCGGCCCTACCACGGCAGCGATTTGGCGCCGGTGGTGGAGCAAAGCCGCACCAACTTCGCCCGGATTATCGGCAATTTTCCGCCGACCATGATCTACCGCGACGCCGCGGGCCAAAGCCATCCGGGCCGCGTGATCCTGGCGGGCGGCGAAGTGCTGCTGGAGGCGATTCGCGAAAGCGTGCTCTATCCGGCTCTGCGCCTGCTGCGCCAGCGTTACGGCGACGGCATCCGCCCGGTGGTGCAGACCACGGGCGACCTGCTCACCGCGCGCATCGTGAACGAATTGAAGGAGTGCGGCGTCTGGCTGGTGAGCGTGTCGGGCATGGACGACCACCACGAAGGTCTCGACGATCCGGCCCGCCGCGCGGCGTTGATCGCCAAAGATACGGCGCTCTTCGCCGAGGCGGGCTTCCTCGCCTACGATGCCGCGGCACAGGGAGACGGGCCCTACTACCAGTTCTTTGGCGCGACGCCGGAAGCCTGGATCGGCCGCCTGTGGCCGCGGGGCCGCGCCTGGAGCAACTCGCTTTCGAGCGCGACGCTCGAAGACAATTTCTGTGATCGCTGGTCCGGCGGGCGCGGCTTTTTGGAGGCCGGCAACGCCGGCGCCGAGGTCTCCGTGGACCCCAGTGGCGACGTCTTTCCCTGCTGCCTGAAGACGCGCCGCCCGGTCGGCAATCTTCTCACCACGCCCTTGCCCGAGATACTGGCCCGCTTGCGTGGGAACCCGGTTTACGAGGCGATCAACGCCGGCGCGCCGCAGCGCATGGGGTTGGCGCACGGTTGGAGCGAAGCCGACTTCCGGGAGCGCTCGCGGACGACGCTGCCGAATGGGCAAAGCTACCAGAATCTCTGCGTCGGCTGCGACCGTTTTCACGACGAAATGCTCTCGCCCTTGGTCCGGCTGGGCTGACGTGATAGAAATGGGAGGATGCTCCGCAACCTCCTTTTCACGCTTCTTTCCGGCGCCACGCTGATCCTGGCTCAATCCAAGAGTCCCCAAGAAAAATGGGCGCCGATTTTCGACGGCAAGACTTTGAACGGCTGGGTCAATGTCGGCAAGGAGGAGTGGCTGGTGGAGGACGGCGTTCTCCACGGGAAAGCCGTCACCAAGGCCTATGGCTACTTGCAGACCGAGAAGACCTACCAGGACTTCGAAATGGCTCTGCGCTTCAAATGCGAGGGCACCGGCAATAGCGGCGTTTTCTTCCACGTCGGCTTCAAGCCCGGTACACCGGACGTGAGCCAGGGCCTGCAATTCGAGGTGGATTGCACGCTCAACGAGCACACGGGCGGCATCTACGGCGACGGCCGCGGCTGGGTGGTATGGCCCACGGCGGAGAACGAGAGCGTGGTGCGCCGCGGCGATTGGAACGACCTCGTGGTGAAGGTGGTGGGCAACCGCTACACCTCGCGCCTGAATGGCGTGGTGATGGTGGACTATACGGATCCGAATCCGAAGTCCTTCGACGGGCCAATCGCGCTGCAACTGCACTCGGGCGGCGCCGGGAACATGAAGTTTAAAGACATTCTGCTGCGGGATTTGACGAAGCGTTAGGCGTGATCACCGAATCCGAGTTGCTGGCCTTGTTGGCCGACGTCGAGTCCTTCCGCGTGGAGCGCACGGTATCAACGAAGGACACCGACAAGTTCAGCCAAGCGATTTGTGCCTTCGCGAACGACCTGCCCGGTGCCCGCTTACCGGGCTACTTACTCATCGGTGCGGACGATAAGTCTGGACAGCCCGTTGGCGTGCGGGCTGATGACCCGCTACTGAGGAACTTGGCCGGCTTGACAGCCGATGGCAATATACTTCCCGCGCCCGCTATCGCCATTCAGCAGTTTCGGTTGGCTTCCGGCGATGTCATTGCTATCGAGGTCCAACCGTCCGACCTAACGCCGGTGCGCTACAAGGGACAGGTTTGGATCCGCCGCGGACCGCGCAAGGGTATCGCGAACGAGTCAGAGGAATCGCTTCTCGTTGAGCGCCGCACGGCCGCGGCCCGAACCTTCGACGCCCAACCCTGCGCTGGCGCGAGTCTCTCGGACTTGGCACTTGAGCTATTTACCAATACTTACCGGCCGCTGGCCATCGACGCCGAAGTGATTGCCGAAAATCACCGGCCCATCGAGCGGCAGTTAGCTTCGCTCCGATTCTTTGACTTGGCGCGCAATTACCCCACCTACGCCGGCGTGATTCTCTTTGGCCGGGATGTAGGTGCATGGCTCCCGAATGCCTATGTCGAATATGTCCGTTTCGCTGGTGAGAGTTTGGCGGACGAAGTAACGTCAGAGAAACGATTTCAGGGTGAGCTGGTGTCGGTAACGCGAGACTTATCCAGCTACGTTCATTTGATTACCAATCAGCGGCCCGTGCGGGCGGATGCCCTACGTGAAGTTACCATCGCTGACTATCCGGAGGTGGCGATTCGGGAGTTTTTGATGAACGCGGTATTGCACCGCTCCTATGAGGCGCCTCAGCCGGTTCGGTTCTATCAGTACTCAGATCGCATCGAAATTCAGAATCCCGGTCCGCTATATGGCCTAGCCAGGCGGGAGAATTTTCCTGGCCAAACCAGTTACCGCAACCCGGTATTGGCGGAAGCGATGAAGGTGCTCGGCGTCGTAAATCGGTTCGGCCGCGGCGTCGAACGGGCACAAGCCGCGCTCGCCAAGAACGGTAGCCCGCCCGCTGAGTTTGCGTTTGGTGAGTTACATTTTGGCGTGACGATCAGGATTCGCCGCTGAAACCGGTAGCCTCCGCAATCGAGCGGGCCCACCTGAACCGGCGGTGGGCTTAGACGTTCAACTCTACCCACAACGCGGCGTGGTCTGACGCGGCTTCGACGGACCGGGTCATCTCGGGCAGGTGCGGGAAGAGCGTGCCGTTCACGCCGCCCCAGACGCCGCGCCGCTCGATGCCTCCGGCCGTGACGCGCGCGGCGAGGGCGGGCGAGAGCAAGAGGTAATCGATCTTCGACGAGGCGGCGCCATTGGCGAACGTGCCCGGGCGGCCGTCGCCGGTGAAGGCTGGGTGCTGCATGATGTCGGTTAACCCGGAAGCAGGTTCGAGCAACGGTTGCAGCGGAGCGGAGTCCGGCGTGTCGTTGAAGTCGCCCAGGATGCCAATGAACTGGACGCCCTCGGCAATGCGCTGATCGTAGATCTCGCGCACACGCGTCGCTTGGCGCAGGCGCTTGGCATTGCTGGCGGCGGGTGGCGGCAGTTTGCTCTTGAAGTGATTCACCAGCAAGAGCAACGTATTGCCGGCGGGCGTGCGGAGGCTGTATTCGGCGCAGTCCCGGCTGAAGATTTCGCCGGCGGCGTCCTCGTCTTCGGCGTGGCTCAGCATGCTTTGCAGCGTGAACGGCGCGCGGTGCAGCAGGCCGACATCGATGCCGCGTTCGTCGTTGCCATCGATCAGCATCGCATGGTCAAACGGAGAGACACCCACATCCGTCAATACCTGCTCATTGAATCGCCGCAAGGCCGTCCGATTCTCCACCTCCATCACGCACTGCACGTCGGCATTCACTAGCCCGAGAATCCGGCCGGTATTCAGAATAGCCTGATCGTCGAGATCTTCCTCGACCAGTTCAAACCAGCCCACCCATTCGTCGCGGCCATTTACTTCGATTTGCGGCCCCGCCGCGCGCCGCCGGACGAGCTTGTCGCGAATTTCGCGTAGGCGAAGGAACTTACTGTCGCCCCTGGTGAGCAGACCCGGGTACTTACCCATGGTGGCCAGGATTTGGCTCTTCACCGAATTGCTGTAAGTGGGTAGATTCACCCACTGATTCAGCTTACGCAAGTCCGCCAGGGCCGGATTGCCCTGCGCCCAGGTGGCCTGATTCATGGCCGCGGGGCGGCGGAAGAGATTCTCGACGTTGTAAGTGGCGAGACGCATAAGTTACTCCTTCTCAGCGGTAAAACGGCTGCCAGGTGAGCCAGCGCGGACCGTACTTGATTTCCGGCTTTCCGGTTTCGAGCGCGCCCAAATCCGGGGCGCGGCCGGCGAAGTCTTCATTTACCGTCGGCAACACCACTCCGGCGTCAACGGCCTTGCTGTTGGGCTTCAGCTTGAAGTTCAGGTCCATGGCGTGATAGACGGCGTGGCGCTTCCTCTGGTCTGGCGCCTTCAGGTTTTCGAAGATATCGAAGTCCACCTCGATGCTGTGCGCCTCCTGGCCGGTGCCCGCTTTATACTCAGCCAGCGTCGCGAAGCGCTTCCAGGCTTCGGGCGCAGGCTCATAGATGCGTTGGCCGGCGGGCGGCGCGAAGTAAGTGTATTGATCCTTCACATCCCGATTCGGACGATAGCCGTTATAGTCGGTGGTGTTGTTACCCGTCGCGTTGGCCAGGCGCAGAATTCCGCGGCCCGGTTCATCGCGGCCCAGATACAAGTTATTCCGGAAATGCATGTTGGAGGAAGCATCGCCGACGATATTCTCACCGATGATGGTGTTGTGGTAGACAAATAAGCCCGCGGGTTTCCCCGAAAATTTAAAGGCCGTGCCGCTGGGCGTGTGGTAGAGAATATTGCGGATGAAGTAAGCCGGTCCGCCGAAGATCGGCTGCGAGCTATAGCCGCCATGCGCGGAGTTGATCCCGCGATTGTTGTAGACGCGGATATTGTGGACGCCGCCATCGGTTTCAATATAGTCGTCGCCGAACATGTGCAGGTCATTGTTATGGATGTCAATCGACGACGCGCGTAAGTCCGGATCCTTCTCGGGCGTGCCGTAGGTCGAGATACCGATGGCGTCGTGGTAATAGGCAATGGCATTGCGGGCGATCACGTGTCCGGGGCCGTAGACTTTGATGGCGTAGTAACTCTTCATCTGGTGCGAACCATAGTCACCCGGCGCCTTGTAGCCCGGCGAACCGGGCGAGCGCGAAGCGCCGCCCCAGCCGATCAGCCGAAAACGGTCATCGCGACCGAGGAAGAGATTGTCCGCGATGTAGAAGTCGCTCGAACCGGCGTACTCGGTCCAGACACCGAAGCCGACGTTTTCGAAGCGGCAATTGCGCACCGTGAGGCCCACCGCGCCGAGCACTTCTTTGGAGCCGGCAAAGATGGCCGTGTCGACGTTGCGGAAGGTAATCCCGTCGATGATGTGATAGCGCGAAGCCATTACGTCGAGCATGCGGCTGCCGTAGTCGCCGTCGAAGACCGGCTCGCCGTCGCCGGCGGCCTTGATGGTGATGGGTTTCTCGGGAGTGCCCTTCAAGGTGAGCGACATCACGCCGTCGAAGGGCGCCATCAGCGGGTCTACGTAGCTCAGCCGTTCGGAGCGGTACATGCCGACGTGTACCAGAATGGTGTCGCCGGGTTGCGCGCGGCGCTCCCAAACGACGGACCAGTCGCCGAGCCCAGCGCCATAGTAGGCATGAAGCAGGCCTGTGAAACTGGGCTCTTCGCGCTTGCCTTCGTAGTCCGGCGGATAGACGTGTAGCACTCGCCCGCCGGCGTAGGGCTTAGGCTCCGAGCGCGTCTTCACCTTCACCGTCTCGGTCGTATTGCCTTTCACGCCGTCCGGATCGGTAAGGACGAACTTGCATTCGTACTCCGTGCCTTCCTTCACATTCAGAATCGATCCGGCGAAGCCATCGGGCACCGTATAGTCCAGGTTCTCCCGCCGCCGGTAAACGTTCTCGCCGCCGATGCGCAGCAAGGGCAGCGCGTTGCGCCACTGGGACTGGCCCGTCTCGCGATACTGCACCGCCACCGTGGCATTGCGATTCGCATCGCCGGTGATGGGCCATTCAAAGCCAAGATTATGGAGCGTCGGGTGCTCCACGTGGAAGCGGCCCGGTACGGTAGCGTCCTGAGCCCGCAGCGTCAGGGTGGCGATTGCCAGTAAGAAATAGCGCATGCTGGCCGACATTATATCGGCTTAACTAGACTAAGTGCGCGGCGCGCGCAGGAATTTATTGAAGAACGTCATGGTCTTGGCCCATGCGTCGCAAGCGGCCTCGGCGTTGTAAGCGGCGCCGGTGTCGTTGTGGAAGGCGTGGCCCACGCCTTCGTAGATATTCAGGCCGAAGGACCGCTGTTGGGCGAGTAACGCCGTTACGACGGGCGCCATGTTGCCCGTCAAGGCGCGGTCACGTTCGGCGTACATGGCGAGCACGGGGGTACGCAGCCGGGCGAGGTCGGCGACCGGAGGCGGGGCGCCGTAGAAGGGAACGGCGGCGGCGATCTCATCGATGTTCACAATCAGGTCCCAGGTATTACCGCCGCCGGCGCAAAAGCCGGTCACGCCGATGCGATCAAAGATGACGCTATCGAGCGTCTTCAGGTAGGCGAGTGACGCGATCAAGTCCGAGCGGCGGTCAAAGGGATTGGTGCGGCCATAAGCGGCCGTCTGCTGCGTCGGTTCCGTAAATTGAGCGGTGCCACCTTGGCGGCTCAGCAAATCGACGCCGAGGGCGACGAAGCCCGCGCGGGCGGCGCGCCGAGTGACGTCGCGGATGTGCTCCACCAGTCCGCGATTTTCGTGGATGACGATGATGGCCGGCTGGGCCTCGGTGAGATTCTTGGGCTGCGCCAGATAGCCCAGCATGCGGCCGCCCGGGCCAGCGAACTCGACATCGCGGGCGTCGAGGTATGGCGCATCGGCGGGCACGCGGACATCGGCCGGGCAAGCGCTGGGCGGCTGGGCGCGCAATTCTTCGAAGCCGCCTAGGGCGGCCAGGGCGGCGGCCATGCTGCCGGTAACGCGCACGACGCGCTGCACGAGTTCGCGGCGGTCAAAGGCGCCGTCCACGTAAAGGTGAACAAGCTCGTCAATGGGGTTCTTGCTTTCGTACATGCGGAACACTCCTGAAGACTGAATCTCAACAACTGCTCATCAGCATGATTGATGCGTCAACAAAATTCAAGGGTTCAGCAACGTTTTCCTTCCCGAAGGTTTAGAGTGAATTGTGGCTAAAAATCGACTGCTTGTTTTTCTGGTGAGTGGATTGGGTTGGCTGAATGCGCAAGGCCTGCCTCCGGTGGTGACGCCGCGCGGCGTCGTGAACGCCCTCACGCAACAGCCCGCGCCCTCCGTGGTGGCGCCGGGCGGGCTGATCAGCATCGTGGGGCTGAACCTGGGCCCCGCCGCCGAAGCCAAGGCGACGAGTGTACCGCTACCCAAACAACTCGGCGAAGTGCAGGTGCTGGTGAACGATCGCCCGGCCGCTCTTTACTCCGCCAGCCTGGACCGGATTTTGGCGCAAGTGCCCGCCGACACGCCGCCTGGCCTCGCGACAATCATCGTCGTACGCGGTGACCAACGTAGCCGCCCCGCGCGGATTAATGTCTTGCCGTTCTCGCCCAGCGTGCTTACCGCGGAGGGCACCGGGTATGGACTGGTGAATAGCGCGGATGGCGGCGTCTTGAACCTGAGCCTAAGTTCGCTCGGCGCAACGGATCCCGCCGTAGCCGACGGCGACACCAACGCCGGCGCGGCGCCGCGCCAAGCTCTGCGCGCTTACGTCGGCGGCTGGCCGGCCAAGGCCGTCACGACGGCCAAACCGGACCAGCCAGGCGTCTTCAACGTGCGCGTGGAAGTGCCGGATAGCGCGCTGCCGGCGGATCCCGTCGTGCTCCTGCAAAACAATCGCGCGTCGAATCCCGCCGTTGCGGGCGCGCTGCTGAAGCCGGAGACGCAGTTCCTGCGTCTGCCCGCCGGTACGCCCGAGATTCGTACGCTACTCACCGCGGACTTGCGCGCCAGCTACCTGGTGGCCACCGGGGTCCGCGCGGCGAACGGCTGCTTCACGGGCCTGCTGCTCGATTTGGCTAAGCAGACCAGCAGGCGTCTGCCGGACTGTCTGGCGTCGGACCTGCCGAATCCAGCCACGCCGTTTCAACGCTCAGTGGACGGCACGGCGCTCGCGGCCTTTGTGGGTCCGGCGAAGAATCAGAACGAAGTGAGCGATCAGGTGTTGCTGCTGAATGCCACCAAGCCGGACCCGATGACGGTGAAGCTGCCGGCCACCAGCCAGACGCTGGCCTCCGGGCCCGAAGGCAACATGGCGGCGGTGTTGACCGGCAACCAGACGGTGGTGATCGATGCCGAGTCCGGCGAAGTGCGTCCGTTCGCTGGCAATGTAGGAGGAGGTGGTGCAGGCGGCCCAGGCGGCCCCGGCGGACCTGGTTTGCCCGCCGTCGACCTCGGCGACGGGCTCAATCGCGTCTTGTCCGCACCCGTCGGCGTCGGCGCCGGGACGCGGCTCACCGTGGTGGGCGACAACATAGATGATCCGAAGCGGGCCAAGATCGCCGCGTTGAACGCGCAAAACGCCGTTACCTTGACGCGCGACTTCCCCGACGGCTGGCTGCCGCTGGCCGCGCCCGCGCCGCAGATTCAGGGTCCGAATGGCCAGGTGCAAGGCTTGCCGGCCGGCGCGGTTCGCCTGCCCGTGACGGCCGTCTACGACGCGCCGCAGCGTACGTACTACGTGGTGGCGCGTCGAGCGGACAATAGCCGCCACGGGCTGGTCGCCATGCGGACGGACCGCAACGAAGTCCGCGTCGTCGACTTCCCGGAGGGCTGGTTCACCTCCGCCTGCACGCCCACCGTGCGCTTCTTCAGCGTCGAACTGGCCCGGCGCATCGGTCTGCTGGGCGCCTCCTCGGCGGACCGCACCTTCAGCCTGGATTGCCCCGCCAGCGGCTTCCTACTGCTCGACCTTGACGAGCAAAAGGTGAGTGCCGCGCCCTTGCCGGGCGCCGGACAATTCAGCGCCACTACGGGCACCAACGAGATGAACGATTACATCTTCGGCTCGAATACGGACATCACGCGCCAGGGCAGCGCCGATACGCTCTATGTGCTCGACGGCGTCACCGGCGCGCCCTTCCGCGTCGATCTGCCGCCGGGCATTAGTGGCTTCTCGCAACTGACGCCCGTGCCGGCCATGAACCTGCTGGTGGGCCTGGCGCGCAATCGCCAACCGGGCGACGCGGGCCTGGTGGTCTTCGACCTTGATCGTGGCCAAGGCACGGTGCTGCCGTCGCCGGAAGGCTTCATCGGCGTGCAGTTGGTGGACGTCTTCCCCGCCACGCGCAAAGTCGTCGCGCGCGGCACGCGCACCGGCAACACGGGCACGCAGTTGCTGGTGTACGACCTGGTCCGCGGCGACTTGCAGATCGTCGAAAACCCCGCCGGCGTGGCCTTCGTGGGTCCGCTGCCGGCGGCCGCGCCGGGAGGCTTCCCTGGGTTACCGGGCGGCGGCGGTGCCCAGACGCCCACCGTGCTGCTTCGTTCGAACATCCGGGCCAACGCGGTAATCGCCATCACCTATGACGCCGAACGCCGTCAGAACGGCGTCCTGGCTTTGCGCATTCCATAGAAAACGGCCACGCCCGCAGCGATTGGGGTTGTTCTTGGGTGCCACGGTCGCGCGCACCGCGGCGCGACGGCGTCCCAACCAGCCCCGAACGGAGTGAGGGGGTCGTTCAGGCATTTTCCCGGTCGGCGGTGGTGAGATTAGCGGCCGAAGAAGCTGCGGACAGGGACCGGCGGGTCAGTCCCTTTCAGCCCGCGCCACAGGATCTGATTCATCACGTCGTCGTCGATCTCATCGGCTTCGTCGAAGTCCAAGGCGTTGCTGCGCTTCACCAGCGCGGCGGTGGCCGGCGTAGCGACGTTGCGCTCGTCCATCGGGTAGGTGGGCTTCACGGCGGCGTAGGGCTTCGGGTCCGGCTTGGGCGAGAAGGCGTTCCACATGGGGCGGGCGGCGGCGTCGAACTGGGTCATCGGCTTGATGCCCAGAATCAGCTCCATCGTGCGCAGGACGGAGGTGGTGTTGTAGAGCGTGGAATCAATGATGCCGCGCCGCGTGTAGGGCGAGAGGACATAGGCGGGGGAGCGGTGCGAATCGACGTGGTCGGGGCCGTTCTGGGCGTCGTCCTCAAGGACAAAGATGGCGGTCTTGGCCCAGAAGCGCGACTTCGAAACGGCTTCCACCACTTGCCCCAGCGCCCAGTCGTTGTCGGCCATGGCGGCGCGGGGTGAGTACTTGCCGGCGGCGAGGCCGGAGGTATGGTCGTTACCGAGCCGGAGGAAGATCAGCTTCGGCATGACGCCACTCTGTTCGAATTTCCCGAGGTCCTCGATGAAGACCTTGGCGCGGTCCACGTCGAGGTATTCGAGGTCAAAGCCGCGGTAGGCCAGATTGGTGACCGGACGCAGCGTGGGGTCGCGGACTTCCTTCACGCCGGAGCCGGCTGGCCCGTTGACGGTCCACCAGCCGTAGTTGCGCAGGCTGACACCGGCGGCTTGCGCATTGGACCAGATATAACCGGCCGGCGGGATGGCCGCCGGTTCGCCGCCCTCATAGTCGTAGTGCTTGCGCCGGCCGCCGTAGCTATTCGGCCACATCTTCTGCACATAGTCATTGGCGATGGCCGACGTACTCCAATTGTGGCCATCGGCGCTGACGTCGGCGTTGACGTAGAAATTATCCAGCAACACAAATTCCTTGGCCAGCTTGCGATGGTTTGGCGTATTGCTTTCGTCGAAGAGAGCTAAGTTGGGGTCGCCGTTGCCGATGCCTAAATTGCCAAGTACCTGGTCATAAGTGCGATTTTCTTTGACGATATAGATCACGTGCTCAATGGGCGACTTACCCGGCTCCACCTTGGAAGGGATCGGATTCCCGGGCGGAATATTTACTTCGTCGAGTAACTCATCCCGGTAAGGCGTGTTCGCGAAGACGCGTTTGGTGTAAGCGGCGAGGGTTTGGTCATTGAAGGGATCAATTACCGAAATGGTGCCCGTCTGAATCCGGCCCACATACTCGACGGCGGCGTTGCCTAAGTGGACCGGCGCCGCTTTCTTCGTGGGATTCGGACCGTTGGGATTCGGGAAGCTGCGTTCGCCGCGGCCATTCATCACCAGCAAACGGCCGTCGGCCAAGCTTCGCGCGGCGACGGGGTACCAGCCGGTGGGGACGAAGCCCTGCACCTGGCTGCGGCGTCCGGTGACGTCCACCACGGCGACGGCGTTGGCGTCCGAGCAGACCACATACAGGCTGCTTTGGTCCGCGCTGAGGGCGAGCGCGGTGGGCGTCATGCCGGCCGGCTGGCGCGGAAACATGGCCACGTTGATGTTCTCCAGATTGCGCACCTCGCCGCGGTCGCTGACGCCCAGCACGTCGACGCGATTGGTGTTCGCGGCGGTAACGAAGAGGCGGTACTTCCAGTCGATCTTCACGCCTTCGGCCTTCTCTTCGTCCGAAAGCTTCGGCTGCCGGTCGCTCCAGAGCATGCCGGTGGGATGGGCGCCAACCCGCGTCATCCCCATCGATTCGGCGGTCTCGGCCTTGTGCTGATAGACGGCGGCGTTGGCCCAACTGGAGACGAAGAAGCTGGCGCCGAGCGGATGAAACAGAATCTGGTAGGGTCGGCGGCCGGTCTTCACCCGCTCAATCACGCGGCCGGACTGCGGGTTAATCACGAGCACCTGATCGCGGTAAAGCAGCGTCGCGTAGAGCAGACGGTCATTGGGCGAAAGCTTCACATCGCCGACAAAATCCTCGTGCGTGCGCGTCGCGGCGGGCGTGATCTCGAAGGTCCGCGTATTGGTGAGCGCGCCCGCGGCCGAAAGGCTGAACTCATAAATCGCCGACTGCGAGCCGCCGCCCACATAAACCTTGTCCCCGGACTGCGTCATGGTCATCCCGAGCCAGGCGTCCGGCACCTTCACGCGGGACTTCTCTTCGAGGCCCGGCAGCGAAAGCACCGCGACGGAGGGCGGATTGTAGCCCTGATGCAGCACCAGCAGATGCTTGCCATCTGGCGTCACCAGGCTGGTGGAAGGCATGGTGTCAAGCGGAATCTGCCGCCCGGCGGGATCGAGTTGCCAGCCGTTGGGCAGCAGCACCCGGCCATCGGCTTGCTTGCCGAGCGTGGGGCGCAAGGCGGGTTGGGAGACCAGGTAAATGGCAGCGCCCGCAAGCAGGGCAAAGAGGACGGCTTTCTTCATTGGGCCTATTCTAGCGCCGTCGCATGTCGAAAGCATGAAATTGAGGTCGCCTGCGCGACTCGCTGAGGTGATTCTGCCTTTTGCTCGCGAACGGAGTCGAGTCGGTAATATAGCATCGGCTCCATATAGATCCTGTGCAATGCGGGACCTTTCAGGAATGGCTAAAGAGCGGGCCGAGAGCACAACCGAACACCGTCGCGTGGTGGAGGAAATGTCGCTCCACCAGCTACGCAAGGCCCGCGAACTGACGCAGAGCAAAATCGCCGGAGAACTCCACATCGGGCAAGGCGATGTCTCGAAGTTGGAACGGCGCACAGTCATGTGCGTCAGGACGCTCGCCAGCTACCTGCAAGCCGTCGGTGCCGAACTGGAAATTCGCGCCATCTTCCCCGACGGGTGCGCCGGTGACGAAATCAGCTTGGAAAACGAATCCGAAGCCGCAAGGCAGCCAAAGTCCAACATCGTACAGGTGGGAATACCTTAGGGGGCCGGAGGGAAGGGCCGCATAGGCTAACTTGGCCGGCCTGGATTCGTGGTCGTGATCCGGGCATAGGTTACCTGTGGCGAATTCACGCTCATGATCGCGGCCATGCCGCAGGCTAGATCCTCAAACCACAGCAAACCGCCGACTTGCGTCGGCGAAAACTTGCAACTGCCGTGGATGAAGCGAAACTGTGGCATCTCCACCAGCATGGCTTCCACGCCTTCCACCGGTGAACTGCTCGCCTTGGCTAACAGGCCGATTAACTTCTGGCCCGCGGCTGAGCCGGACGAGAGCTCGCGGCCGGCGCGCATGAAGCCCTCGTCGCTGGCCAGGTCGTTGAGGAAAAACTCCCAGGTCTCGCCGAAGCGTTCGCCCGTCAACAACTGCCGCCGCAGCGTCTCCAGTTTCGCGGGGAGCACGTCTAGCGCGTCCCCAGATTGCCGAAGCGGTTGCCATTGGCCAGGCGCTCGAAATGATTGAATACCAAGCGAGCGACGGCGGGTACCGGGTTATCCTCCCCCACCACAAACGAACTCATCACACTCAGGACGAATGGCCTTCCCGGCAGAAAGATGATCCCGGTCTCGCAGCGGACCCCCGTTACCTCGCCCGGCTTCGACGCCACATCCACCCCCAGCGGGACCGACTTGCGAAAGTCCGCCTTCACCAGGCCCATCATGTTGCGCATATCCATCGAGGCCGAAGGGTCTACTAACTGCTGGCGGTAAATCATTTCTACCAGCCGCGCCATTTCCTTTGGCGTGGATACGTTCTCTTCGTTGCGCGACGCCGCCGCCGTATCGAGCATAATGCGACGCAGCCGCGTGTTTACCAGGTTCAATTCGTCCAGCAGGCGATTCACCCGGGCCATACCTAGCTTCGCGATGCACCAGTTGGTAGCCGTATTGTCGCTCTCCTCGATCATCGCGGTGACCAGCTTGCCGATGGTCGTCTTCACCGGACCCTTCAGCAAGCCCTTCTGCAATTCGCCTGAGCCGCCCACATAGGCCTTCGGCTCCAGGGTTACCGGATCGCTAAAGCGGAATTCACCGGCGCGTTCGGCGCGGTACATCTCGGCCATGATCGGAATCTTGATGGAACTGGCTTGCGGAAAGATCGTGTCGCCGTGGAAGGAGAAGCTCTGGCCCGTGGTGAGGTCGATCACGGCGACGCCCAGCACCCCGTCCAGTTGATTGTCCAGCGCGCGCAGGCGCGTCATCAGTTTCTGCTCAAATAGCTCGGACGCTGTTTGGCCCGCCAGTTGGGCCGCCAGCAGAAGGCTAAAGACGAAAAGGCGCATGCCTAAGGTTAGCGCGAAGCTTGCGGCACCCGATGCGCCACATGGTGGCGATTCAGGCGTTCAATCTCCGTATTCAAGGCGAGCAGGCTGTCGTGCGCCAGGTCGATATCGCCACGCTTGGCCGCTTCCTCAATGCTCTTGGCCGAATCGACGACCGAACGGGCGGCAATGCGGTCCGCCGCGCTCCGCAGGCGGTAGGCCTCACGGCTCAGCGTAATGTAGTCCCGATGATTGGCGGCCGCATTTAGTTTCTCCATGCGCTCCGGCGCCAGTTGCAGAAACAGCGCGATCATCGTGCTGACGAGTTCCGGATCGTGATCGAGTTCGCGCGCGGCCTGCTTGCGATCCAATAGACGCGTGTCCTCGCTGGGTATCGTCGCGTCTTCCAGCAGGTCTTCCTCGGGCTCATGATTGAGAAAACGCTCGATCGTCTGCACTAAGGACACGGGCTGCACGGGCTTTGAAACATAGCCATTCATGCCCACATCCAGGCAGCGTTCCTTGTCCCCGCTCATCGCGTGCGCTGTCATCGCGATAATCGGCAAGGACGCCCACTCGCCGTTGGCGCGAATCTGCTTGGTCGTCTCCAGGCCATCCATCACCGGCATCTGGACGTCCATCAGCACCAGATCGAAGCGATTGTTCTCCGTCCGCGCCTTTTCGAGGAGATCCAGGGCCACCATGCCGTTCGAAGCTACTTCGATTTCGTAGCCGCGCTTGTACAGCGTCGTCACCACCACCTTCTGGTTGACAAGGTTGTCCTCCACCACCAGAATACGCCGCCGCGCGCGGTGCGCGGACGTTGCCCAGTCGCCCGCCTGCGCTGGTTCGCCGGGCGCCGCTTCGCGCAGGGGGCAGGCCCGCTCCAGCAGCATCGTCACGTAGAACGTGCTGCCGACGCCCACTTCGCTTTCGAGCCAAATCTTGCCCCGGAACATTTCCGTCAGTTTGCGGGTTATCGTCAAGCCGAGCCCCGTGCCCCCGTAGCGGCGATTGATGCTGCCGTCGGCTTGCGTGAACTTCTCGAAGATCTCGTTCAGTTTGTCCGTCGGAATACCGATGCCGGTGTCCTTCACGATGAACTTGAGTTCGGTGAGATTCGGCGAGCCCTCCACCGGACGCGCCTCCAGCGAAACCTCCACGCGGCCCTTTTCCGTGAACTTGATGGCGTTGCTGATCAGGTTCGCCAGCACTTGCCGCAGCCGCACCGGATCGCCGATGATCTGCGCCGGCACCATGTCGGCCAGCAGCGTAATCATCTGCAAGCCCTTCTGCCGCGCCCGCACCTGTTGGGACCGTACGCAATCCTCCACCACAAAACGCAGGTCAAACGGAATGTGCTCCAGGCTCAGCTTTCCGGCTTCGATCTTCGAAAGATCCAGAATGTCGTTCAGCAGCGCGAGCAGCGAATGCGCGCAGCGTTGCGCCGTTTCGAGTTCGTCGCGTTGTTCCGGGCTCAACCCGGAATCGAGCACCAGATCGATCATCCCGATGATGCCATTCATCGGCGTACGCAACTCATGCGACATGTTGGCCAGAAACTCGCTCTTCGTGGCGCTGGCTTGCACCGCGTCTTCCATCGCATGTTCCAGGGCCTGCGTGCGTTGCTTAATCCGCGTTTCGAGCTCGTCCTGATGCGCGCGAA
Source organism: Bryobacteraceae bacterium (assembly GCA_019752335.1). Lineage (GTDB taxonomy): Bacteria > Acidobacteriota > Terriglobia > Bryobacterales > Bryobacteraceae > JALHNI01. The sequence continues at coordinate 2,616 of JAIEMJ010000027.1, read as the reverse complement.
TCTCGTTCTTCGATTCCTTCAGCGTGCCGATCATGTCGTTGAAACAATGGCCGACATACTCGATTTCGTCGTCGGTTTTGTAGACTTGAATGGGCTCCAACTCCCCTTGTTGCACCTTCAGGATCCCTTCGCGTAGCGAGCGCAGGGGCTTCACCAGTAAGCGGATCGTGAAGCGGCCGATGGCCCCGGCCACGATCACCACGATCACGAAGACCATGATCGCCTTGGTGGAATCGAAGTTCTCCTGGCGCAGGTCGTAGGCCAGCAGGGTCGCCACCACCCAAAAGACCAGAAGGGCCGAGAAAATGGCAAACTTCGAGGCGAGGGAACCGCCTGGCAGCCGGGGGCGGTTACCCGCGGCCGCGAGGGAGGCCTCGGGGTTGGAAGTCAGGATGAGACGCATACAAGGGTTTATTCGGAGGTTCCCTGAGCCCCGCCTATGAGGGCCTCACCTTAGGACCACCTTAAAAGCTGTGTAGAGCTTCGTGGCCGAAACACAATGTTAAACTGGCCGGTAACCGGTTTTGTCATCCCGTCTTCAACTTGAGCTCTGCGGCATCCCGCTGCGTAACCCCGTGATCGCCGCTTCGGGGACCTTCGCCTATGGGGCCGAACTTGCGCCGATTGTCGACCTCAACCAACTCGGCGCTATCGTCGTCAAGGGCCTCAGCCGCGAGCCGATGGACGGCAATCCCGCCCCGCGCCTCTGGGAAACCGAGAGCGGTATGATCAACTCCGTGGGCCTGCAGAACATCGGCGTCCGCGCCTTTGTCGCCCAAAAGCTGCCCACCTTACGCCAGTACCAGACGCCCGTCTTCGCTAACGTCTTCGGCTACGCGCTGGAGGACTACGAGGAAGTGGTCCGCGTCCTGGAGGACGCCGAGGGCCTCGCCGGCTACGAACTTAACGTCTCCTGCCCGAACACGAAACACGGCGGCGTTTTCTTCTCGAACGATCCGGCGCTCCTCGGTGAACTCGTCAGCCGCGTGCGCCGCCTCGCCCGGCGCCCGATCCTCGTGAAGCTTTCGCCCAACGTCGCCCAGATCGCGCCGCTCGCTCTGGTCGCCCAGGATAACGGCGCCGACGCCATCAGCCTGGTGAACACCTTCATCTCGCTCGCCATCGACGCCCGCACTCGCCGTCCGCGCATCGGCAACAACTTCGGCGGCCTCTCCGGCCCCGCCATCAAGCCCATCGCGCTCCGCATGGTGCATGAAGTGTATCGCGCCGTGCGCATCCCGGTGGTGGGCCTGGGTGGCATCGCCAACGGCATCGACGCCGCCGAATTCATGATCGCTGGCGCCACCGCCGTCGAAGTGGGCACGGCCAGCTTCTGGGACCCCACTTCGCCCCTGCGCATCGCCCGCGAGCTTGAACAGTTTTTGCTCGAAGAGAGAGTGAACCGCGTCACCGAACTCACCGGTTCGCTCCAAATGAATCCACCCCAGTTGAGGAAATCATGAAACACAAAGTCGCCACACAACACGCCCCGGCCGCCATTGGCCCATACTCCCAGGCCATTGTTCATAAGGGAATTGCCTACCTCAGCGGCCAGATTCCGCTCGACCCGGCCACCGGTACGATCGTCGAAGGCGACATCGTCGTACAGACCGAACGCGTCCTCCAAAACCTCCAGGCCGTCCTCGTCGCCTGCGGCTCCTCCATGGAGCGCGTGCTGAAGACCACCGTTTTCCTGAAGGACATGGCCGACTTCCCGAAGATGAACGAAGTCTACGCCAAGTACCTCGGCGACAGCCTGCCGGCGCGGTCCACGGTGCAAGCCGCGGCGTTGCCCCGCAACGTGATGGTGGAAATCGACTGCATCGCCATCGCGCCAGAGCTCAGCGCTGACTAGTTTCCTGCTCCCGGCCGCGGAGACCCCGCCGGCTGAGCGAAGCGCAAAAAATGTCCCGCGCTTCCGAACTGCAGCGGAATCTGGAATCGGGTCGAGTGACCAGGATTTGTAGGCCCGGCCACCCTCCCACACCACCGGACATGCGGTTTCCGCATCCCGCGGTTGAACCCGGCGGCGTTAGGTCGCCGCAAGATCGGATGCCATGAGGAAGCCGTAGCGGCGGAGGAGAGCGTTCGACAGGACAGGGTGCAAGGCTAGGGCCATACGGCACGCGCCTCGAATACTGTGCGCGATCTTCAGCAGTTTGGGATGGCCCCCGGGCTTTACGCCACCGTTGCGAGCACTTCCGGATATGCCTTCGGATCCAAGGTTCCAGGGCGAAGATCGGGCGGCGATGCTCGGTCAGCCGGTAGTATCCCCACCAACCTCGCACCGTGCGGATCCCTTTCCCCTCGTGCCGTCTGGCTTTACCTGATGCGTCTTGATGAGCTTTGGGCTTCGCTGTGGCTAGCCAGCTTGCCGCCCGCACCCGGCCTCACTGCCAGTTCGTCTTCCTACGGTCGTGAGTTTGCTACGCGCTTCTTTCAGCTTCCCCTCACGGCTACGCCTTGCGCTTCGCTACGGTTGCCCTCATCGGCCCCGGTTTATCTCCTTCCTTCAACTAGATTCTGCCCATGGGCACACCATCGGGTTGAGTGACCGGGAGGTAAAGCCCGGTCACCCTCCCACACCACCGGACGTGCGGTTTTCCGCATCCGGCG
>JAIEMJ010000043.1 GCA_019752335.1 Bryobacteraceae bacterium | reverse complement strand
AGCACCACCGCGCTCAACACCAACGTGCCCGTCGTGCCCACGCGGCTCGGTATCCATCGCTTCTCGCAAAGCTGGGGGGGAAAGGGGGTCAGACTGGTATGACACCACGTAGCCCGCAAAAGAGTTTGCGGGCTACCCGCAACTGGGCAACAAAAGGCGGGAAAATACGGCATTCTTCGGCAATGCCAAAGCTCAACGCGGCGCGGATGAGGCGCCACGCCACCTCGTTGCCCAATTTCCGTCTAAAGACGGCTATGATCAGGAGGTGGAACCTCGCGAGATGCTCGCCGAAGGCATGTTCCCAGGACAGAAAATCAAGTTTCTGCACGCCCGATGTCGCTTTTGGCTATCGGGTGAGGGTCGGACGTCAACTCGCACGGCGGTTGGGGAAGGCTATTGCCAGCGTGACCCTTCTTCCCTTTAGAGCGGCATCAGCCCGAGCACAATATACAAGAGCAGGATCAAGATGCGTTTTTTCATAACTCCCTTTTGACTCGTTTCTCAGATGAAACCGGATCCCTAACGCAAAGCCATGCCCACTGGGTAAACCGTCCAGTGGGAACCAATTACCAGGACGAAGGGGACGGCGTTACCTGTCGCCACGGCGTTGGCCGGCACCCGGACGTTCACCTGTAGCAGACCGGCCACCGACCCGGATACCCCTCCGGCATAAAGTACTTCGCCCGCTTTCGACGGTACCGGGAACTCGTTGTTCCCGAGGTCAAAGAGTACCGCTACCGGTAGGCTGGTGCGGGGAACCACGTTGCCCAGAATCTGGCCGTCTTCAATCCCGGCCGCCGCCTCGCCGCCTCCGGTCGCATAGAGTGTCACAATCGAGCCGCGTCGTGCGGGATTCGCCGGCGAGTTGAGGCTTCCATCCTCATTCAGGATGGCTCCCTGGCCGTCGCCAGACCCATCCAGACTGAAGATCCCCGGACGGGACGTGAGGACCGGCACCGTTTCCACGCCGGATCGCACACCCTGGTACTCGACCTGTACATCCACTGACGACTTTCCGGCGACCGCGAAAGGCACGATGGCACTGCTCTGCTGGGCGGAGGCATAGACGAGCGGCGCAGCGACGCCGTCGAAGAGGATCCGCGTGCCAGCCAGTAGAGTCGCGAGCTTCCTCTCCTCCGTGACGCGGGAGGCCACGAGTTGCGCCGGCCCCATCTTCGAGCCGAAAAGAGTAACCATCTCACCGGGAGCCACGCCTCCGCCGACGTAGCTGGCGGCGTTCACGACACACCCGGGGAAAATGCGCGGCCCCGGGCCGGCAACCACCGCTGCCGATCTCTCGAATCTGGCCAGAAAGGCTCCGCGAGACACATTGGACGGGGCCAGAGGTCCAGAGAGCCCCCTCCATTCCACGTCATCGATAAACATGGCGGTGCCCTCCTCCCCCACGACGTAAACACCATTCGCATCCACGGCGATGCCGCTGGCCCAAGCGGCGTCAGGAGTGCCGAACTCGCGTGTCCACACCTCGGCCCCGTCCCGGTCATATTTGCTGACAAAGGAATCGCCGCCCGAACTGGAACTGCATTGGCCGGGTAGGGCGCGCGCAAAGGTCTTCCACCCGGCGAAGTAAACTCCGCTGGCATCCGCCGTCAGCCCGCTTGGGTAAACTCCACCCAGGTACCTGCCGTTGAAGAACTCGAAAAAGCGGTCGAGGCGGCGAATCCAAACCTCGTTGCCAGTTGGGTCAACTTTGCTCAACGCATGGCCACCGGTCCGGTATCCGCTCAATACATAGACGCCGGTGGCGTCCGTCGCGATACCCGTGCCCGGGCTGCCGATCAGCATCTCATTGGGACGGGTCCACAGGGAGCGGCCGTCGGCATCGAACTTGCGAGTCACCAACTCCGAAGAGGGGCCCGTCATGAGGAGCACATAGACGCCCGTGGCATCGACGGCGATACCGCGGGGATAGTCTAGAGTCGGGGCACTCCCCAATCGGCTGGTCCATAACTCCGTGCCATCGGCACTGTACTTGCGCAGGTATGTTCCATTTGGCGAGGAGTCCCACCCGGTGACATAGACACCAGTGGCATCGGCGGCCAAGCTGGCCGCACCGGCAAACACTAACTGGCGGGTCCACCTCGCAGTGCCGTCGGCGCTGTACTTGAAGATCGATGTTTGGGGCTCGCTCCCAACAGACCCGACCGCATAGACGGCATCGCTGGCGACTGCGACGCCCATGAGTGCGAGGCGTTGGGGCCCGCCGAATTCCCGGGTCCAAAGCTCGTTACCCCGAGCGTCGTACTTGCGGAGACCTGCCTGTCCGGACCGGCTATCCCCCACAACGTAAACACCCGAAGCATCGGCCGCGACTGCCGTGGCCCGCTCAATCGACGGAGTCGTGAACTGCCGCAGATAGGACATCGTTTGGCCCCGCGCCTTACCGATGCCGAAGGCAAGTACAAGAACGACCGACCGAACCTGAGTAGACGTCATAATCCATGATCCTCAATCGCCATCGCCGGCTGGTAACTTCGTGCGCGGCTGAGGGGCCATTCAGCGACGCACGAAGTAAGTGTGTGGGTTAAGGCTGTGAGCCGTCGGCTTCGGCCCAGGCGATGAACTTCCGGGCGACGCTTTGGCCTAGGGTGACACCGGCCTGGTTGTCCATCTCGTAGTGGATTCCGGCCCAGATGCGAGAGTCGCCTGCCTCCTTGGCGCGAGCGCGGACGGCGTCGGCGCTGGCCGGGAAGAGATAGGCTATGACCGCCGCGGACACGGAAGAGACGGTGGAGTGATTTGAAGGATAAGACGGGAAGTTCGGAGCGGGGAAGAGTGGGATGAGTGTCGTGTCGAGTTGCGCGGGACGGAGGTACCAATAGGTAAACTTGCCGTCCTGACTCGCTATCCACGCATCATAATTCGCGGTGGCGAGAAGGGCGTAGGCGCGTGCGGCTGCTGGGGCGTCGAGTTTGTCTTCGTGGATCAGGCGGTTCATATAGATGAAGGGCCAGGGTGTTACGCCTTCGGGGGTCTGCCAGAAGAAGGCTTTGGCATTTGTGGCGAAGCCGGCGCTGTCGAGGGCGCGGGGGAAGCTCTTCACGGCGGCCAGTTGCGCCTGGACGTCGGCGGATTGGCAGCCGGGTGGCGGCGGCGGGCGAAACTCACGGGGCGACGAGAGCAGGAAGGGCTTCCACTGCGCGGCCATCACGTTGCCGGGGTTCACACCCGTCCACATACAGGGCCCGGTGGGAATGACGCCATTGAAGACGGCGTCAGAGCCGTCAGCGCGGGCGCGGGCGATCACCTGCTCGGCGACGCGCCGACCGAGTTCGAGGCCCGCCGTGTAGTCACTGACGTACTCGACGCCGGCGTACAACCGGGATCGCCCTGCCTCTTCCGCCAGAGCCTGCAACGCGGCGGACTCGGCTGGCAGAAAGTAGGCCAGTACGGCCGCCGCTGCCCCTGCCGCCGCAGCATGCTCGGACGGATACGAGGGGCTGCGCGGCACCGCCGCTCGCGTGCGGAGCGAAGGATCTGTTTCGCTAGGACGCTTGCGGTTGTATGTGTATTTCGCATTCCAGGCGACCACTGTGGCCTCATAGATTGCGACCGAAACGTAGGTGTAGGGACGAAGCTGGTTCGGAGCGCCGATCGGTTGGCCGGCGAGGAAACGGGCGGTAATGAAATCGACCCAGCGATAGGCCGGCGGGCCGGCGTCCCAGTATTTGATTTGCTCGCCAATGCGGGGGTCATCGGCGGCCGTGAAGCCCTTGAGCCCCGCGAGTTCACGCAGCGTGGCCGCGGCATCCGGAGGAGGCGGAACGGCGATGGCTTTGGCATCCGGGAGAATCCAAGTCTTCCAGTTGCCCGCATTGGGCGAGCTTTGGCCAAAAGCAGCCGCCGCGAGTGCCGCGAGAAGTAAGATCTTACGCATAGTTTGTTTCCTTAGGGTTGATGGATTGACGTGGCGGCTTTCACCGCACGCCGATGGTGACTTCGTTGCTGGGCAACCCAAAATGAGTTACCCGTACGGGGACTGCCGGGCCCGGCGTCACCCCGGCCGGTACGCGGACATTGATTTGGTTCAGGCCGATGAATCCGGGAGAATTGCCAGAAAACAGAATCTCGGCCCGGCGGCCACCGATGGTGATTTGCGGAGGGTTGACGCCGGATGTGGCGACGAGGCCGGTCGCGTAGATCTCCAGAGCTTCGCCGGCAATTGCCGGATTCGTGGCCGTAGCCGCCTGAGTGCTGCGAGCGTGCAAGATCGCGCCTTGGCCTTTGCCGTCGGCGGAAAGGGAGAGAAGCACTGGGGTTGCGTCGTCGAGCCTTTTGCGCGTCGTGAAGTAGAGATCGGAGCCTCCCATGCCTCCGGGGCGCCTGGAATTGAAGTACAGAGTGGTGCCGTCACAAGAGAGGTTAGGCGTGGAATCATCCTCCGCGGTATTGATCGTCGGCCCCAGGCTCCTCGGCGTTGACCAAGGCTGCGAGGTAGTCTCCCGGGTGGATACCCACAAATCGCCATCACCGAAGTCCGTGGTGAAACTGTAGTTAAGAATCATCTCCAGCCCATCGGTGCGGATGGTAAGGGCGGCATCCTTAAGAGGGGTATTGAGCTCGCGGACAGACACAGGAGGACGGAACGTGCCATTGAATCGTCGCTCGCTTTTGTAGATATCAAAGTCGCCGATTCCTCCCTGCCTGGAGCTGTTGAAGTAAATTGTCGTGCTTCCCTCTCCCTCATCGTTCCAGAAAGTCTGCCCGATCAGTGTCCCATCCCCCGCGAGTTCGCACCCGAAGTTCACCGCTGGTTCCCATCCCAGGTCGTCATCGGTGTTGGCGCGGTAAGAAATATAGAGTTCATTGGTACTGCGGTCGTTGCACCTGCCAGCCAGCCGCGCGCTGCCGAAGATCAGCCAGTGTCCATCCCGGCTGATGCTGACGGAATTGTCACGGTCGGTCGAATTGACGTTGGGCCCCAGGTTCACGGACGCTCCCCAAGGGCTATCGAGGCTGGCACGGCGAGTAACATAAATATCTTGGTTGCCCAGCCCTCCGGGGCGGTTTGAAGAAAAGTAGAGGCTCAAGCCGTTCGGAGAAATGGCCGGCCACCATTCGCTATTCGTAGAATTGACCACCGGCCCCAAACTTACCGGCTGGGACCAGTCAGAAAATTTGCCAAATCGCCGCGGTTGGCAGCCGATATCCGTCTGGGCACTCGCCAGGGACGCGAGTACGAGTAGCATACTCGTAACTGGTTTCGTCATGCCGGTGAGTGTGCCAGAGCGCCGCGCGCTACACAAGCAATTGCATGTTAGTTAACGTACGTTAGTACTTTGCGTTGAGTAACTTAGCCCAGGCGGGGAATTCGCGCATCAGGGCCGTGAGTTCGCCGTGCTGCTCCGCTCGCTTGAGCCAAATGGGAGTAATATCACGCGGCGTGACGAATACTACCGCGGGATCCCGATAGCGGACCGCCTCGGCCAGCCAGTGCAAGGCCTGGGCGTGGTCCCCTAACTCCTCATAGATGCTGGACAGCGTGTACTCCGCGGAACGGCCGAGGTCCATGCGCTCATGCAGCCGGTCGATGATGCGCTGGACTTCCGGCAGGTCGCGCTTCTCGGCGGCCCGCAACCCTTGGTGGTGCAAAGCGCCTCGATTCCAAGGGAGCTTCTTCAGCACGTCTGCGCTGTACTTAGCCGCCGCCCCCGCATCGTTCTGACGCCAGGATCCGCGTCCATTGAGGACACTGGCAAAGGCGAGCTGACGCGGATCGGCGAGCACGGCGCTGGCGATCTGCTGCTCCGCCTCTTCAATGCGCCCTTCCAGAATGAGTTGCTTGGCTTGTTGAATTCGCCAATGCTGATGCTGCGGGGCGAGGCTGAGTTGGTTGGCAATGAGCGTTTTGGCTTCGTCTGGTTTCCCGAGTTGTCCCAATAGATCCACATACTCCTCGGACGCTTCGTCGTCGAGAGGATCGAGCGGGATACCCCGCGCGTAGAGCTTTTCGGCCGCCAGTAGATCGAAGTCGACGCAGTAAGCGATGCGGGCTTGCACGGTCAGCCCGACGGCTTGCCGCGGATCGAGACGCGTGGCCTGCTCGGCGGCTTGGCGGCTCTGACGAATCCAGGCCAAAAGGTGGGTGCGGTCGCAGCGCGCGGCTTCATACCGGCTGCGTGCTAATCCGGCCCAAGCGGCGGCGTAGGCCGGGTCAGCCACAGTGGCCTGTTGAAAGAGCCGGAGCGCGTCCTGCAGTTCCCGGCCCACGCCGGCCTTCGGTATGCGGCTTCGCTGGTCGGCAGCAAAGGCATCGCTGGCCTGTACCAGGAGCCGCACCGCTTCCGGGTTGGGACTGGAAGTCCCGCGGGACCACAGCTTAACGCCCCACACGGCCACACCCACGAGAGCCGTGATCACGACGAGCGAGAACCATTTTGGGCGGCCCCGGGCCGGAATTGGGGACGAGACAAGTGTCTGCGCTTGCTCCGCCGTCACAAAGATGGGGACATAGCTCCCCTTCGGCACTTCGATACGGATCGCGCTTGGTCCATCGTGGCCGTCATAGTAGTCCGCCAGCGCCCGGCGCAAACGCGAGGCTTCGGCGCGAACGGTGGAGTCCTTGCTGGGGTCATAGTCCGGCCCGCGCTCGTAAACCTCCAAAGCGATCACCTGCTCCTTGAGCATCGCGGTCTCGCCGGCCAAAGCGTGTTCGACGATAAAGCGGAGGAATCGGCTGAGGCGAGGCGAATTGGCAAAACGAGGGCTAGCCAGGATTCTTTCCAGTTCAACGAGTTCGGCGCTTTGTGGAGGCTGGCTCACGTGAGTTACAACGGGTGAAGCTCTTGGATTATATCCCGTCGCGACTCCACCTCGCGAATCCCAGAGACGACGCTACGTCCCGCGGGTCCGCGAAACGCAGCGTCTTCGCCGCCGCATATTCATGTCCGACGAGAAAATAAACCGTTCCTTTTCTTACAGGTAGCTGGAAACTGACACTTCACAGCCGCGATTGGCGTCGACTTGGCGCAAATCGTCCTTGTAAGTCTTTGATAAATAGGGACTCTAAAAAAGGAACCGCTCCAGCCAGTCCATCGCGACCGCGACGCTCGCCGGCGTCGGCGAGTGGCCTTGGCGGTGATTCAGCATGCCCAGATGGGCCGGATTGCCGGCTGCGGCATAAGCCGGTTGCGCCGCCCGTAGGAAGGCGGCGCTCTTCTGCCCATCGCTCGACTCGCCAGCGATCAGCAGAAACGGCCGGGGCGCGATCAGCGCCAGTAGCTCCTGCTGGTCGCGCTGATCCGGGCGACGTCGGCCGAGGTACCAGAAGGCTTCGTAGTTCGACAGATTCAGGCCGATGCCGGGCTCAGAGGCGACCACCACCGACAAACGAGGCTCGAAAGCCGCCGCGTAGAGGGCCATCTTGCCGCCGAGGGAATGGCCGATGATGCCGATGCGGCGCGCGTCGACGTCGGGGCGCGTGACCAGGTAGTCAATCAGGCGGCGGGTATCGTAGACGACTTTGCCGAGCCCGGTGAGCCCAGGGTGACGGCGAGCCAGTTGCCAGACAGCTTCGTCGTAGCCTTCGCCATCGCCTTCGCCAAACCAACGGATGGCGACGGCCAGGCAACCGCGCTCGACGGCCAGTCGCGCGAAGGCCCGCACGCCGCCGCCAGCCCGGCGGCCGCCCAGGTTCGCGCCCGCGGGGGAGTCGACGTCGTAGTAGGGTACGATTACCACCGGCAAGCGTCCGGCCGGCTTGCGGACGGGCTCCATTAGCAGGACCCTTGCAGGCCAGCCGGGCTCCACCTCCAGGTCGAGCAAAGTGCCGTTCCAGGTGCTTTCGCGCAAGTGCCGCACTGGCTTGGCGGTAGGCACAGATGCCGCCGATGGAAGCAGGCCGAGCGTGTCGCTCCAGGCGCGACGAAGCGCGGGAACCTGGGCGGGGTCCACCGGAGGGATGCTCTGCGGCGTCGCCGGCAGCGCGAACTCGCTCAGCCACGCGGCGTCCGGAGGCGGCAGCACGGCCGCCGGCGCCACCTGGCGAACGACGCGAAAGCCCGTGAAGGGGCTGGCCCGATCCGGCGCCTGCGACGAAACGAAGCCCTTGTTCCACGCGCCTCGGCTCGAAAGAAAACTGCCGCCGCGGATCAGACGCGCGACGCCGGTGGCCGGGCCTTGGGGGTCGCGCAGCGAGTCCAGCAGCGGCTCCGGGCTGTACCAGTCCTCGCACCATTCCCAGACGTTGCCGGCCAGGTCGTGGATGCCGCGGGCGTTCGGCCGTCCGGCGGCGACCGGTCGCGTCGTGCCCTGCAACTCGGCGATGTCTTGATGGCCGCCGGCGCGCAGATGCGCGGAAGTCACTTCAGCGGGGGTGGCGGCCAGAGTCCATTCGGCGCCCGTGGGCAGGCGGTAGCCGTTGCAGTTGGCCACGCGACGGCTGAGGGCGTCGTAGCAGGGACGGAGACCTTCGAGCGCACTGCGGCGATTGGCGTAGCGCGTGGCGTCGAACCAGGTCACCCGTTCTACCGGCCGGTCGGCACCCGCGGTCAGCGCCGGCGTCTGCGAGAGCACGCGCCGGTACTCGGCTTGGGTGACCTCCGTCCGGCTGATGAGAAACGTGCCGACGCGGACGGCGGCATCGTCCAGGCGCAGGGTGCCGGAGTCGACGCGGATAAATTCCGGGTCAGCCGCCAGGAGGAGAAGAAAGGCCCACATCCCGTTCACTCGTTGGGTGGCGCGATCTCGGTCTTGACCTCCGCCAGCGGATAACCGCCCGAGCCAAAGGTGGCTCGAATGGCGTCCTGCGTGTCGAAATAGACCTGCCAGTAATGGTCATTGTGGCAATAGGGCCTTACCGCAAGCAGGCAACCATAGGCGTTGTAGCTGAGAATCTTCAGGTCCGGGGCGGGCGTCGCCAGGACGTTCGGGATCGCCTGAATCTTGGGCTGCAACTGCCGGAGGAAAACTTGCGGATCAACTCCGTGCGAGACCGGCGCGGTGATGTCGACGCGGCGGTGGGGGTTGGCGTTGAAGTTCATGATGTTGTCGGAGAAGATCTTGTTGTTCCCGACGTAGGTACGTACGTTGTCCGGGGTGTTGATCGCGGTGACGAACATGCCGATCTCGTCCACGGTGCCGGTGACGCCGCCGGCGCTAATGAAATCGCGCACGCGAAACGGCTTCAGGAAGACCAGGAGCGCGCCGGCCGCGAAGTTCGACAGCATGCCACCCCAGGCCGCGCCGATGGCCAGCCCCAAGCCGGCCAGCAGGCCGGCGAAGGTCGTCGTTTCGATGCCGAAGAAGCTGAGCAAGCCGACAATCAGGATCACGTTCAGCACGATGCGGACGGTGCTTTCCACGTAGCCGATGATGGTGTGGTCTACCTTCTGCCGGGTCAAGCCGTTGGCGATCAGCCGGATGCCCATATTGATCAGCCAGCGCCCGACCAACCACATGGCCAGCGTCTTGAAGAGAATGATGCTGGCATCCACGATGCGCGGCATCAGGGTAGTGCTGAGTTGGTTCAGATCCATAGGAAAGATTCTATCGCCGCTTGGCAGGGGGAGGACGAAAGTACCAGAAGAGCTAAGTAATACGTTCCAGCCCAAGGCAGGAGTTTCCCCTATTCAGTAAAGTACCTGGGGGATATTACTCTCGAGAAGTAATGGATTCTTCTCGGGTATTTTGCGCATTCTTTCTCGCGACATTGATCAGCCCGGCGGCGACGATCCACTTAGGCCTCTTTAACAGCGTGGGTCCGGCCTCGCAATACTCCACGCCCGGTACGCCGGACTATGAGTTTGTCGCGGCGGGCGGCTCGCAGCTCGAAACCTTTGGTTTCGAAGGCAGCTTTAATTCGGGGAAAATCCGCTTAAACGCCTTAACCGGCGCGGCGCCGGGTACGTTCACTTTCGCGGTGGCGCAGAATTTAGCCATGCCGGTGTGGGTGTCGGGCCGGAAATACACCTTCACCGAGTCTTACTCGGGCGACGCCACGAAGCAGGTAAATGTGCAAGTCACCGACACGGTTACGGGCCTGAGTTACGCCATTGCGCCCTACACCGCCACCTTTGGCGGCGTGCAGAGCCTGATCTTCCGCATGACGGCTCCGGCCACCAGCACGGCGCGGCCCAGCAGCAGCATTACGTTTGAGGATCTATCGATCGGCGGGACGAATTTCTCCAACGTCATCACTTTGAACGGTGGCGCGGTCCGCAATGCGAACTACTTCGGCATCAGCGGCGTCGACTTCACCCAGGCCTGGACGCTGAGCGGCGCCGTCACCCTGGCCTGGACCGGCAGCACGCCAGCCAGCAACGACCTCACCTTCCAGATCAAGAGCTGGCAGAACCCCACCCTCGCCAATCCCGAGCCCGCCACCGAGTTCCTCATCGGCACGGGGCTGCTCCTCTGCGGCCTGGTCGCCCGCCGGGGTTAGCCGAAACGGCTGCCGCTGCCAGTAAGTGAGTGAACGCCACGCCCATTCGAGCGGGCCGAAGCGGTAATGCCGCAACCAGATGGGGCTAATGATGAGCTGCGCGACCCAGATCGCCAACACCACCCCATAGAGTTGCGCCCGCTCCAGTTTGCCGAAGAGGCCGAAGCCGTAGCCGCCGTAAAAGAGCGTCGTCGCGATGAGCGTGTGGGAGATGTAGTTGCTGAAGGCCATTTGCCCCACGGCGGCCAGCCGCTGCGTCAGGCCCGTCAGCACCCCGCGCTTCACGATCAGCACCAGCAGGCCGACGTGTCCCAGCACCACCAGCAGACGCCCCAGTTGGTAAAAAGCGAACGCCTGGGAGGCGACGATCAGGTCCCACTTTGCCTCGCTCAGCCGCCAGGCGAGCGCGGCGTTCAGCGTTAGTCCGGCGCCGTAGCCGAAGCAGAGTAACTTCAGGTAGAAACCCGTTGGCCGTTCACCCGTCAGTACGCCGGCCTTGAAGAATCCCATGCCGAGTAGCAGAAAAGCCACGATGTCCCAGGAGCCCGGCGAATAGTAAGGGCCGGAGTGCCAACCGCTCACCGTCTCGGCGCGGCGCTTGAAGTTTTCGACGTAGTTCCCACGGTAAGCCTTGAGTTCCTTATTGATCTCCTCGCTACTGGGCTGCCAGTTCTTCAGCATGTCCTCCCAGCGTTCCTTCGCTTTCTTTTGCTCCTCGTTCGGTTTTTCTACCTTCGCCGCCGCTAGCGCCTTTTGCTTGATCTCGGGCAATTGGATGGCCTCGTAGATACCAAAGCCCGTCATGCCGAGTAACATGGCCACCGGTACGCGGATCAGCGCCTTCACCGGGAGCAGACGCAGCGGAAAGAGGATCAACGCGTAGAGTCCGTAGTAGTAGAGGATGTCGCCGTACCAGAAGATGTAGGCGTGGACCATCCCAAAAAGAATGAGCCACAGATTCCGGCGATAGTAAATGTCGGCGATGTCCGGCGTCGCGCGAGACGTCAACAGGATCACCCCGGCGCCGAAGAGCAGCGAGAACATAGCCCGCATCTTGCCGTCAAAGACGACGATCTGCAAGAACCACGCCGTCCAGTTGAGCCCCCCCGATCCGCCCAGCACCGTTGGATTGGCTTCGGCCGGCCCCGGTAGGCCGAAGCTGAGAATATTCATCAGGAGAATGCCGAGCAGGGCGAAGCCGCGCAAGACGTCCAGCAGGGCGATCCGGTCTGCGGAGCGAGTAGGCGCCATGGCTCATTATAATGGGCCCATGTTCCGACTCTTCCTCCTCACCCTCTGCGCGTCCAGCCTGCCCGCGGCCAGCCTGTTGCTTACCCAGCCTTCGCTGTCCAAAACGCACCTTGTCTTCCGTCATGCCGGCGACCTGTGGACCGTACCGCGCGAGGGTGGCGAGGCGAAGCGCCTTACCAACGCCCCGGGAACCGAGGGCGAGCCCTACTTCTCGCCCGATGGCCAGACGATTGCCTTCAGCGGCCAGTACGATGGCAACGTCGACGCGTTCACGGTGCCCGCGGCGGGCGGCGTGCCGAAGCGGCTCACCTATCATCCGGACGCCGATCTGGTGAGTGGCTGGTCGCCGGATGGCCAGCGCGTCTTGGTCGCCTCCGGCCGGCAAGCGTTCACCCGCGTGCGCCAGCTCTTCACCGTCGGGCTCAATGGCGGGTTGCCGAAAGCGTTGCCGTTTCCCCAGGCGGCCCACGGCGCTTTCTCCCCGGACGGCGCCCAAATCGCTTACACGCCGAACGAGCCCGCCTGGGGCACTTGGAAGCGTTATCGCGGCGGACGGACCTCCCCCATCTGGATCGCCAACTTAGCTGACTCCGCGGTGAAGGCGATCCCACGCCAGAATTCGAACGACTGGATGCCGATGTGGGTCGCCGGCAAGTTATACTTCCTCTCCGACCGTGACGGTAGCTTCACCCTCTACGCGTACGATTTGAAGAGCAACCAGGTAACTCGCGCCATTCCCAATGAAACGATGGATATCAAATGGGCCTCCGCCTGCGACACCACGATTGCGTATGAGCGCTTCGGGTCGCTCTTTCTGTTCGACACCAAGACGGGTAAGTCGAAGCCCGTGCCGGTTACGGTGAATGCCGATCTGGGCGAAGTAAGGCCGCGGCTGGAAAAGGTGGGCCAGCGCTTATCCAATGTCAGTCTGTCACCGACGGGCGTGCGCGCCGTCGTGGAAGCGCGCGGGGAGATCTTTACGATTCCCCTGGAAAAGGGCGACGTCCGCAACCTGACGAACTCGCCGGGAGCGGCCGAACGCGATCCGGCGTGGTCACCGGATGGTAAATGGATCGCTTACTTTTCGGATGTCACGGGCGAATATGAGTTACACCTGCGCGACCAGTCCGGGCAGGGCGAGCCGAAGGCCTTTAAGCTCACGTCGCCGCAGACTTTCTACTACGACCTCAAGTGGTCACCCGATTCGAAGAAGATTGCTTTTCGCGACAAGTCGCTTTCGATTTACTACCTGGATATTGCCACCAACAAGGTAACCAAGATCGACACGGATCGCTACGCCGGGGGCAACCTCACCCAACTCGCCTGGTCGCCCGACAGTAAGTGGGTCACTTACACGAAGCAGCTACGCTCGCTGCTGCGCGCCGTCTATGTTTATTCCCTGGAGACTTCCAAAGCAGTGCAGGTTACCGACGGCATGAGCGACACAGCGTCGCCGGTCTTTGACGCCGACGGCAAGCATCTCTATTTCCTCGCTTCCACTGACGCCGCGCTCAGCTTGGGCTTCCGCGACATGTCGGCCTACTTCCGCCCGGTGACTTACTCAGCGTACGTCGTGGTCTTGCGCAAGGACTTACCATCACCGCTGGCTCCCGAGAGTGACGACGAGAAGCCGGTGGACGAAGCGGCTCCCAAGACGCCGCCGGCCAAGCCCGCGCCCGTAGAAGTGAAGTTCGATGAAGGCAATATTGAGCAGCGCATTCTGGCCTTGCCCATCCCGCCCCGCAATTACCGCGGTTTGTTGGCCGGTAAGACCGGGGTCCTGTTTCTGGTGGAGGCGCCCTCGACGGGCTTTGGTCCTTCCACCGTCCACAAATTCGAGTTGAAGACGCGCAAGACCGACAAAGTTGTGGAAGGGGTCCAGGCCTTCGAACTCTCCAGCAACCGCGAGAAGATGCTCTTTAGCCAGATCGGCAATCGTTGGGCCATTACTTCGGCCAGCGCGCCCGTGAAGCCCGGCGACGGCCTACTGAAGCTCGACGCCCTCGAAACCTTTGTCGATCCGCGTCTGGAGTGGCGGCAGATGTATAACGAAGCCTGGCGCATCCAGCGTGATTTCTTTTATGACCCCAAGTTACACGGCGTCGATATCGCGGCGATGAAGGCGCGCTATGCTCCTTATCTCGAATCAATCGGCAGCCGCACGGACCTGAATTATCTCTTCGCGGACATGATGGGCGAGTTTACCGCGAGCCACCTATACGTCACGGGTGGCCAGCTTCCGGAGGTAAAGCGCGTACGCGGCGGGTTACTCGGCTGTGACTATTCACTCGAAAATGGCCGCTATCGTTTCCAGAAGATCTTCAACGGCGAGAGTTGGAATCCGCAGTTACGCGCGCCACTTACTCAGCCCGGCGTGAATGTCGCGGCCGGCGAGTACTTACTCGCGGTAAACGGCCGCAACCTGACGGATCGCGACGATGTCGACCAGGCCTTGGAGGCGACAGCCGGGAAGCAGGTGGTGCTGAAAGTAGGTCCGAACGCCGACGGCGCCGGGTCACGCGAAGTAACGGTGATTCCCATCGATAGCGAAGCTGCCTTGCGCAATCTGGCTTGGGTAGAAGGCAATCGCCGCCGCGTGGATCAGCTTTCCGGTGGCCGCTTAGCTTACGTCTATCTCCCCGACACAGCGCTCGGTGGCTACACCAGTTTCAATCGCTACTTCTTCGCGCAGACCGGCAAGGAGGGAGTCGTGGTGGACGAACGCTTCAACGGCGGCGGCGCCCAGCCCGACTATATTCTCGACTTACTCCGCCGGCCCTTACTGCACTACCGCAACACACGTGAAGGCGAGGACTTTACCGGCCCGATGACCGGTATCTTTGGCCCGAAGGCGATGCTGATCAACGAATACGCGGGCTCCGGCGGCGACACCATGCCGTGGTACTTCCGCAAGGCCAAGCTAGGCCCGCTGGTCGGGAAGCGAACCTGGGGTGGCCTGGTGGGCGGCCTGGGTGGCTATCCGCCGCTGATGGACGGGGGCATGGTCACCGTGCCGTCAGTTGGATTCTGGGACGCCGAGACCGGCGAATGGGTGGCGGAAAACGTCGGCATCGCGCCGGACTTCGACGTGGAGCAGGATCCCAAAGCGGTCCGCGAGGGTCGTGATCCCCAGTTGGAGAAGGCCGTCGAGTTACTCATGGTAGAGCTGAAGAAGGCGCCCAAGGTGACGCGCCCTCGCCCGGCGTTTCCCAACTACCAGCCCACGGCGCGTTAAGCTCTCTCTATGGCCAACGCATCCGGTTCCTTCGAAGTGAAGCTCGTCCCCCAGGCGCCGGCGGGCGGAGAGGACCTGGGGCTATCGCGCATGACGATCGACAAGCAGTTCCACGGTCCGCTGGAGGCCATCAGCCAAGGGCAGATGCTGGCGGCGCAAGGCAGCGTCAAGGGCTCCGCCGGCTACGTGGCGATTGAGCGCGTCAGTGGAAAGCTCGACGGCCGCGCAGGGACCTTCGTCCTGCAGCATACCGGAACGATGAACCGAGGGACGCCGTCGCTCTCGATCACCGTCGTGCCGGACTCCGGCACCGGTGGCCTAACGGGCCTCACCGGCAAAATGGCGATCGAGATCGAAGGCGGCAAGCACAGTTACTCCTTCGACTATTCGTTGTGAACCTCGCCAGCGGTTCGTGCGTATCGTTCATAGATGTCCATTCGCCTCGCCCTCCGAACCAGCTTGCGTGACCGCAGCCTCAGCGCCACTGTCGCCCTAACCCTGCTCGTCGCCACGGCGGCAAACACCCTGACCTTCGCGGTCGTCAACTCAGTGCTGTTGCGCCCGCTGCCCGTCCCGGAGGCCGATGCGCTGGTGCTGATGGCGAACCGCTACCCCAACGCCGGCGTGGGCGACTCAAACCAAAGCAGCTCTGGCGACTGGGTGGACCGCATGCGCGGCGTCCCCGCCGCGGTGGACCAAGCGCTCTTCCGCAATCAGAGCCAGACCATTGACCTGAACGGCACGCCAGCGCGCGTGGAGGGCATGGCGGTAACGCCGTCCTTCTTCGCCCTGGTCCGGACCGCGCCCGCCCTGGGCCGCCCCTTCCGTCCCGAGGAAGGCGAGCCGGGCAATGAGCGGCAGGTCGTCTTAAGCCACGGGCTGTGGCGCGAGCTCTACAACGCGAGCCCCACGGCCCTGGGGCAGAGTCTGCGCCTGGGTGGCCGGCCTTACACCGTCGTGGGCGTGATGCCGGCCGGCTTCTCGTTCGTCAATGCAGAAGCCCGGCTCTGGGTGCCGCTCGCCTTCACCGCGGACGAGAAGCGGCGGCACCACAGCAACAACTTCTACCACGTGGGACGCCTGCGTCCCGGCGCGACCTTGGCGCAAGTACAAGCCCAGGTGGACGCCGTCAATCGTGCGAATCTCGAACGCGAACCCGAGATGCGCGAAGCACTGGTGAACGCCGGCTTTCACACGCAGGTAGAGCCACTGCGGCACATGCTCGTCAAGAACGTGGAGGGCGTGTTGTATCTGCTCTGGGCCGCCGCGATTCTCGTGCTGCTGATCGGTGGACTCAACGTGACGAATCTGGCCTTGGCCCGCCTGGCCGCGCGCCGCAAAGAGATTGCGACGCGGCTGGCCTTGGGCGCGACGCGTTGGCAACTGGCCAGCCAGTCGCTGGCCGAGAGTCTGCTAATGACGCTGACGGGAGGCGGCTTGGGCGTCGCCTTGGCGTACGGCGCAATGCCGCTGATGGCGCGGGTGAGTCCGGCCGGCTTTCCCCGCGCGGGCGAAGTACAGGTGGACCTGACGGTGGTGCTGGTGTCGTTGGCCCTGGCGGCCGCCGTCGGCGTCGTGATGGGGCTGCTGCCCGTATTTGCGCCGGAGAAACTGGCCAACGCGCTACGCGACAATAACCGCGCGGGCACCACGGGTACAAGCGGACGCCGCGCGCGGCAAGTCCTGGTGGCGGCCGAGGTCGGCTTCGCGTTCGTGCTCCTCCTGGGTGCGGGTTTGCTGTTGGCCAGCTTCCGGAATCTTCTCCAAGTCGACCCGGGCTACCGGAGCGAGGGCGTCTACACCGCGTCCACCAGCGCGCCGGGCATCGCTTATCCGGATGAAGCCGCCCTGCGCAATCTACAGGACCGCCTCCTCACCGGCCTTCGCCAACTGCCTGGCCTGGTCGCGGCTGGCGCCACCACGTCGATTCCCCTCGGGGGCAGTTTTGACGACAGCGTCATCCTCGCCGACGGTTACGTGATGAAGCCAGGCGAGAGCGTCGTGTCGCCGAAGCAGATGCGCGTCTCGCCTGGCTACTTCGCGGCCATGGGCATGACCATGGTGCGTGGACGGGATTTTACGGAAAGTGACCGCGACGGGTCAGCCCCGGTGATCGTCATCGACGAGCAACTGGCGCGGCACTTTTGGCCGGGGCGGGATCCGGTCGGCCAGCGGATGTTCACCCCGAATGACCCGAAGAAGATGACGTCCGATAGCAACACCCGGTGGCTGCGCGTGGTGGGCGTGGTGCGTTCCATCCGGCTCGAGAACCTCTCGACCGGCACGCCGATGGGCGCTTATTACTTCCCCTTTGCGCAAGTACCCTCGCGGTTCTTCACGCTGGCCGTGAAGATGCAGCCCGGTGCGCCGGACCCCACGCGGGCGATCCGCGCCGAGGTCGCGCGGGTGGATCCGCAGTTGGCGCTCTTCGACCTTCGCACGATGGAGGAACGCGCCGCCTTGTCGCTATCCACGCGCCGCGCGGCGATGCTACTGGCATTGGCGTTTGGCGCGTTGGCGCTGTTTCTGGCCGCCATCGGCATCTACGGCGTTCTCGCCTACCTGGTGACGCAGCGCCGGCGGGAGATCGGCATCCGCGTCGCTTTGGGGAGTCCAGCGTCGGGGATTGTTCGTCTGGTGTTGCGTGAGGGCCTGACCCTGGTGGCCGGCGGAGTCCTGCTCGGCTTGCTTGGAGCGGTCGCGATGCAGCGCGCGGTGTCGGCGGAGATCTACGGTGTCCAGGCGCTCGACCCTGGGGTGCTCGGCGCGGTGATGTCCGGCTTAGGGGTCATCGGCCTGTTGGCGTGCCTGGTTCCCGCGCGCCGGGCGCTACGCGTCGATCCGGCATTGGTTTTGACGGAGTCATGATCTCGAACTCGGGGCGCTCCAGGTGTCCCGAGCAGCAGCTTGGCCGCCAAATTGGGATTGACGTTAGCCAGTTAGTTGTAGATACTACCAATATGCCCAGACTCCTTTCACTCCTCCTTCTCCTCGCCGCTCCCCTCGCCTTCGCCCAGCCGCCCAAACAAGTGCTCGCGATCCTTTCGGTCAAGAGCGGCATTACCCGTGACGCGGTCATGAAGGTGATGCAGGATGAGGTGAAGGACACCGTGAAGCTCTATCTGGCCGGCAAAATTCAACAGTGGTTCGGACGCCAGGACGGCAAGGGCGTCGTCTTCATCCTGGCTTGCGACGACGCCGCGGCCGCCAAGGCCATCACCGACGAATTGCCCTTGATCAAAGCCGGTCTCGCCGAGTTCACCTTCTTACCCATCGGCCCACTGACGCCCCTACGAGCCCTGCTCGGTGAGCCAGCGATCAAGTAAGATGGCCGTACCGTTGCCAGACATTCCCTGCGCCTGCGCCACCGTGCGGCGGCTGTCCCGGCTACTCACTCAGATGTACGACCAGCACCTGCGCCCCAGCGGCGTGGAAGCGCCGCAGATGGTGCTGCTGGGGACGCTCTCCGCGCTGCCCGGCCTCAGCCAGGCTGCACTGGGCGCGCGTTTGGCCCTGGACAAAACGACTCTGTCCCGCAACCTGCGCTGGCTCGCGAGCCAACGGTGGATCGAACTCTCGCCCTCTCCACAGGACCGCCGGCGCAAGGGCTACCGGCTCACCGGCCTCGGCGAGGAGCGTTTGGCAGCGGCAAAACCCTTGTGGGAAGCCGCGCAGAGCCACTTCGAGTCCACCATGTCCGCCGCGGAATGGCAGCAAATGTGGTCCGTACTGCGCCGCGCGACGGATGCCGCCGCTGGCGTCAACGCAGATCCGGATTCGGCAGCATCAACTCGGGGACTTGCCCCCAAGGTCGTGGCAGGCTTCGATGAATTGGCGTAGCGTCCGCGAGAGGCTGGCCAAGCAGGGACGAGAAGTGGTCAACCATTGGTCACGGGATCGTTTCGCTGCCTTCGGCCGAGCGCTTCTTCGAGCGAATTCTACTTCGCCGGCTCGATCATTTGCATCTCTCGCTTCAGCAGGATGTTCACCATCTCACCGAGGGGTATGCCCTGCTGGGCCGCACGCTGGGTCAATTGGTTCTGAACATCGGTAGTCAAATAGATTGGCAAACGAAGTTCGGCGTTGGGCCGAAAAAACTTCCCTCGTTCGCCCTGGCTGAAGTCATACTCAGGTTTCATAGGTGTGCCTCATAATTACGGATTTCAGACCGCGTTGGTCTTCTCGCGGAAATCAACCGAACCCGTCCGCGTTCATCGGCCAGCCATTCGAAAGTGTGGATCACGAGTGCATATTCGCCGCCTGCGTCCATTCCCAGCGTAATCCATCGGAGCTCGGCTTCGCTGTGCTCTTCGTCTGGGATCGTTACCGCCAGCGGATCCAAGAACACCGTTGCCGCCCGCTCAAAATCTAAGCCATGCTTGCTGAGATTGGTGTTCGCCTTCACCGGATCCCACTCAAACTCATACAGAAACGCTGGCATACTTGCCGCTAATTCTAACCCGAAAGAACGATTACGCCATAAACTGCCGGCGAATCTGGCCCTGCACAACGTGCTCGCGGACGAAGCAACGCTGGATCGGCGTCCGCCGCGCGACCGATGCCGCGGCCAGCGTCAACGGAAATCCGGATTAGGCAGGGCCCGAAGCGCCGGGCGGTTCGGTACCATCTAAGCCACGGAGCTTAGGCTACGGAAATTTCGCGCTTTTTGCGAACATGCCGTACGGCGGCCCCCGCGCTTGAAACAGGTGTGTGGTCTCTTCGTGGAATCCGAATGCCAAAACTCCTTCGGATTTCATCCAGGGGCCGGTCGAGCAAGGACGGCAGGTGGTCAACCGGTAGCCGCCGGGTCATCCGAGAAGCCCGGTAAGCCGTAGCCGCGATAAGCGGCAGCGTGGTGATCCACTTCCGCAAAAGACTGCGGTGGCCAATTCTCGCTAGGGCCTCCCGATGATCGGCATGCGACATCACGCGATGTAGATCGCGCATTTTGGCGGTGGTGCCGAGCAGAGTCCAAACGTGGGCTAGGACTTCGCCCCCGACGTCGGTCGAGCAACCGAAAATCACGTGGATTGCGTCGTGGACATCCAAATCGTTTGCGAGCTCTGGCGCAACCTGCGCTGCGGCATCGTTTTCGATACCTTCGGCCGCGCGAAGTTCCGCAAGTGCGGCGCGAAGCGTTTGCATGCTGTGCTGGTTCAAGTAATCAAGATTCATCGGCGGCGTGTTCCTTTGGAATCGTATCGCACCTGGCCAGGTCTACGGATCAACGCAGATCCGGATTCGGCAGCATCAATTCTCGGATCTGCGCCTCGAGATCATGGCAGGCTTCGATGAATTGGCGCAACGTCCGCACGGTGGGGCCGTAGGTGTCGAACTCCTCGGGGGCGAGACCGTTTTCGTCGTAAGCGCGGTGGAAGTCAGGGAACTGGTGCAGGTCCGCCAGAATCTCCGGAGCCACGGGCCGGCCGATCCGATTCTCCACCTTCACATGGCTCGCGTTGAAGCGCTTCTGCCATTTGGACGGCGGCGACACCACGGCGTCCGCGCCGATGAATTCGCTCCAGTGGAGATGATTCCGGTAAGCGGCGGCGAGCAGCCGCACGCGGTAGCCGCGCTGCTGGTAAAGCTGGTAGGCGCGCTTGAATACCGCCACGCCGGCCCAGTCCAGCGCGCCGGGGGTGGTGAGATTGCCGTGTTCAGCTTGCACCTTCAGCCAGTCGTCGAGGCGGCCCACCATGATCGTGCAGACCGATCCCATGCGGCTAACGTCGAGCCCTTCGCGTTCCCGGCGCGCGAAGCCGCGCTCAATCGCCTCCGCGACGGCGATGCATTGCGACACGGTGAACGACACCGTCGCATTCAGGCTGATGCCGCGGTAAGTCGCCTCTTCAAACGCGGCGAGGCCCGCCGAGGTCACCGGAATTTTGACGATCATGTTCGGCGCGAGCGCGTGAAAGCTACTCGCCTGCGCGAGCAACGCGTGGGTATCGCGGTAGAGCAGCGGATCCGTCTGAATGGAGAGCCGCCCGTTCTTGCCCTGGTGCGCCTCAAATACCGGACGCAGCAATTGAGCACGCGTCGCCGAAATTTCGCGTACCAGCGCCCAGGCGATCTCGCGCTCACTGGCGGTGGGCATCTCCGTGATCAAGGCCTGAATGCGGCCCTTCCACAGCGGCATTTCGCGCTTCAGCACTTCGAGCACAATCACCGGATTGCAGGTGGCCCCGGTGGCGCCGTGCGCCAGGGCGTACTCGAGCTCATCGAGCGCGGCCGAATCGTTCCACAGGCAGGTCGGAGTAGTCGCGGTCATCTCGTGCAGCGGGCTGCGATAGACACTCATTCCCTTCGATAGTATCGAATGATGCAAGATCAGGTGATTGTCGTATCGGGTGGCGCGAGCGGAATCGGCGCGGAGGTGACGGCGCGCTTGCTGGCCGAAGGCGCACGCGTCGTCGTGGCGGATCTCACCGCCGTTTCGCCCACCGATCGGGTGCTCGGCGTCCCCTGCGACATCACGCAACCCACGCAGTGCGACGCTGCGGCGGAAGCGGCCATCACCCACTTCGGCCGCCTCGACGGACTCGTCAACTGCGCCGGCATCAGCAAGCCGCACGACAGCCTCACTCTTCCCCCGGCTGACTGGGCGCGCATGGTCGACATCCAACTCAACGGCGCCTTTTACCTCGCGCAAGCCTGCGCCAAGCGCATGCAGGACGCGGGCGCCATTGTCTTCATCACCAGCACGAACGCCGAGGCTGCTTTTCCGCGCCGCGCCGCCTACTGCTGCGCCAAAGCCGGCGTCGCCATGCTGACGAAGGTGTTGGCCATCGAATGGGCCGAGCGCGGCATCCGCGTGAACGCCGTGGGGCCTGCTTACGTCGCCACCGAGATGACCCAGCGCAACATTGCCGCCGGCAACGTCAACGAAGCGCAAATCAAAGCCCGCATTCCGCTGGGCCGCCTCGCCAAGCCGGCCGACGTCGCGGACGCGGTCAGCTTTTTGCTGGGTCCCCAGGCCAGCTTCATCACAGGTCACTCACTTTACGTGGATGGCGGCTGGCTCGCTTACGGCTACTTTTAGAGACGGCTCCCGCTCGGCCAGCATCCGTAGCGGCATCCACAGCGCCATCGCCGCCGCCAGATGTTTGAGCGCGTGTCCGCCCATCCCCAGCACTGCGTAAATCACCCCGTCGGCCGACTCCAATACCTTCGCCACCACGTACCACAGGATCATCTGCCACACCCGATGCGACGCCGTGTAGCGAGCCGGAAACAGCCACAGCATCAGCGGAATCGCCAGCATCGGGTAGAACTGCACGAGTGCGTACATGCGCAAATCGCCCGCGCCCGCCGCTTCGCTGCGCCGCCATAGCTCGACGCTCACCACGCCCCAGGCCAGAAACGGACCTAGCATCCACCAGCCCACGCGCGCGCTCACCCGTTCGGCGATCACCGCCGAAAAGACGCCCATGAACCCGAGCGTCATCGGCAGACGGTCCCAGAAGAGCGTCGCGTTGTCGGGCGCGTAGTGGTAGTAGCCGCTGCCCGCGCCGATCAGGAAGCCGGCCAGCGAAACGACCAGCCAAGCCCAGCGGTCATGATGATGCTCCCACCGGGCGCGGCTCCAGGCCCACAGTCCGTAGGCGCCCACCAGCCAGAACGGCGCGTTGGAGACTACGTTCCAGAAGTGCGGCACCCCCCACAGCGTGCGTTGGTCGGCAAAGGCGTGGTAAGGCGGATCCTGCGCGAGTCGCGGCGACAGATACGCGCCTGCCACCGCAACGAGCGCCAGCAGATAGAGGGGCCAGACCTTCATGCCCTGACTCTACCATCGGCGCCTTCCGCCAAAGCCCCGGCCGACGAAGACTCTCGGTCCGAAGCCGCCCCCGAAGCCCGGTCCCCAAAGGCCTGGTCCCCAGCCTGGACCCCAAAAGCCAGAACCCCAGTACGGGTAGCCAAAGCCCCCACCCAGCAGGACATTGTTGTTGCGATAGCGAGGTTCCAGCACGTCATCCCGCCGCTCGTTCCAACGGTCGAAGGCATCTTTGGGCTCGGCCGCCGACGCGCGCACTTCCGGACTCTGCCGGCCGCCGCGGAGCGACACACGCTGACCGCTCTTCACCCGCTCTGGCCCGACCTCTGCCTCGCCCTTGCGCACCGTGACGTCCGTCTGCGCGCCCTCCCGCACCGTCACCCGATACACGCCTGCCTTGCGCGGACGCGCCGTCGCTTGCGGCGTAAGAATGTCGATATCAGCTTCGGCGCCCTTCAACTGGCTGACGCTCGCCTCGCCACTCAACACTTCCACCCGATAGTAACGATTGCCAATATCGACGACGCGAACCCGCGTCTCCTCGCTCAAACGGATCAGATTCCCGGGGCCAAGGTCGATTTCGGCGCGCGAAGAGCGCCCGGTGAAGACGGTATCGTCCGCTTGTAAGGTCATGCCCCCGCGTCCGGCGACCCGGTCACCACTGCCGCGCAAGACTTCCACGGCGCCATCCGCCACGCTCATCCGCGCCATGCCGGGCTCCTGCCGGGAATCTTGCGGCTGCGCAAAAGCCGCCGGTCCGGCCATGATCGCCGCGCACAGGGCGGCCATCCATTTACTTCGTTTCTGCATTGGGTATCTCTTTCCGCGCCCCGCCTTGACGCGGGGTCGCGCTATTCCCAATGCAAACGTCGTACCAAATCTCAGACCATCGCGTCAGCGATGGGGCACGTTTCGACGCGTTTCCGCGAAAAGCCAACAAAACAGACGGAATGTAACCCATCGCTTACGCGATGGGCTGCCCACTCTTCCCTGCCCGTTCCCTGGTGCAAAACCACCGCTCCGGTGCATGCGCACCGTCGCTTGTAAAGTGCGGTTAACGCTATTGCTTCTTTTTCATCGCGCCCCGGCCTTCGCTTGACGGCGGCACGACGGACTTCAGCCGCAGATGCACCGCCATCTGCGCGTACTCATGTTCGAGGTGAATCGTGTTGCCGTACAAAGTTCCCAACCGCGACCGTTGCCCACCGCGGCCTTCGATCATCTCCGTCGCCTTGGCGTCCGTCAAAGACCCGTAGGCGGTGTCGCACTCGGCCAGACCGGCCTTGAGTGCTTCGACCAGTTCGGCCTTCGTCGTCTTCGACGCCGCGCCGAGCTGCTTGCGCTCGCCATTGTAAGCCGAGCAGGTGCCCATCGCGGAATCCGCCGTGTGCGCCACTAGCACCTTGAAGCTCTGGCTCTCTGGCGACGGCTGAAAGCCATAATTCGCCTCGTCCATCTTCTCGGCCGCGCCGATCAGATTCATCTTCGTCCGGTTCCAAGCCATCTTGGCTTCGCTGCTCAAGGCGTCCTGCGCCCACATCCCGGCCGCCGCGGCGACGCTCACTAACAGTAGCTTACGCATATTGACCGACCCTCTTTCGCCCGATAGTCTATCTGACCTACTCCTCCAGAGCAATATGATGTAAAGAGAATTTTGCACGAGTCCGCACAACTCACGGAGTGCGCCAGGGGTTCCGGTATCCGACTATGAAAAAAATACTTGTGGCGCTTCTCCTCACTGTGGCCGCCGACGCCCAGGTCTTGCGCTCGCTCAAGACCGTGCCCACCCCCACGCCCAACCTCAACGGCTTGGTGCGGGATCGCCAGGCACTCATCGCCCTCGGCAAGGCCTTCTTCTGGGACATGCAAGCCGGTAGCGACGGCCGCACGGCTTGCGCCACCTGCCACTTCCACGCTGGCGCCGACCAGCGCCCGCAGAACCAACTGGCTGACCCGCTGGCCCCGTTCACCGTCAACCAATTTCTCGCCTCCCTCGACTTCCCCTTTCGCGCCTTCAGCGATCCCAATAGCCGCAATTCGATCGTCCTCCGCGATAGCAGCCTCCGCGTCGGCTCCGCCGGTGGCTTCCGCCGCTCCTTCGAAGACATCGTGCCCGGCGAAGCCGCCGAACTCGGCTCTGACTTGCTGGACCGTCCCGAATTCATGCTCAACGGTCTGCAAGTGCGCCGGGTGACTTCGCGCAATTCGCCTTCCGTCATCAACGCCGTCTTTTCCGTGCGCAATTTCTGGGATGGCCGCGCTGCCCGCCTCTTCAATGGCTTTACTCCTTCGGGCCTTGCCGCCGACGCCCCGGGCATACTCGCGTGGAGTGACCGGGCTTACATGCGCGAGTCCGTTTCGCTCGACAACGCGAGTCTTGCCTCGCAAGCCGTCGGCCCGGCGATGGATCATCTCGAGATGTCCTACGCCGGCCGCACTTGGCCGAAGCTAGGCAAGAAGCTGCTTAGCCTGCGCCCGTTAGGCCTCCAGCGCATCGCTCCCGACGACAGCGTGCTGGGCTCCTACGCGCGGCGCGATGCGCCCGGACTCCTCGACGGCGTGACCTACGCCTCGCTGATTCAGCAGTCCTTTGAGCCGCGCTTGTGGGAGTCCCCGCAGTTGGTCGACGCGGCGGGACAACCGCTCGAAGGCCGCCAGGGCGCGCCAGCGAATACCAACGAATTCACCCAGACCGAGTACAATTTCTCCTTCATTTGGGGAGTGGCTCTCTACGCCTACCAGGCGACGCTGGTCTCGAATGACTCGCCGCTTGATCGTTTCCTCGAAGGCAACACCGCCGCCCTCACACAGCAGGAGCAGGACGGCCTGCGCTTCTTCCAGACGGGTGGCCGTTGCAATACCTGCCACAGCGGCGCCGAATTCTCCGCGGCCAGCTTTAGTGGAGTCGGCAACGGCGGCCGGGGTGGCAATCGAGCCTTCCAGCGCACGGGCGTGCGGCCGGTCGCCGAAGATGCCGGTTCCGGCGCCGGCAACTTCCGCTCCATCGGTCTGCGCAACGTCGAACTCACCGGTCCGTACTTCCACACCGGCGGCCAGGCGACGCTGGAGCAGGTAGTCGACTTCTATGCCCGTGGCGGCGACTTCGCCAACAATGACCTGCGCCCCTTCAACGCGACCCCCTCCCAAAAGGCCTCGCTCGTCGCATTCCTCAAGGCCCTCACCGACGACCGCGTCCGCTACGAACGCGCTCCCTTCGATCATCCGGAACTCTGCCTGCCCATCGGCCAGAACGAAGCCGCATCTCCGACGTTCCCGCGCAGCGCCTCCGACCGTACCGCCTTGCTGCCCGCCGTCGGAGCTAACGGCAACTTCGTCCCGCTCCGCACCTTCGAAGAGATGCTGAAATCGCCGCTCGCAGCGCAGCCTTGTCCGCTCTAAAAGATCACCTTCAAGCCCATCTGCAGTTGCCGCCCGGTGGCCGAAGAGCTGGTGAGTTTGCCGAAGCTGGCGTTGCCGATCGTCAGCGCCTGGCTCGTCGCGCCGGGCAGGAAGAATGCGGGCGTGTTCGAAAGGTTGAAAGCCTCCGCGCGAAACTGCACGCGCAACCGTTCGCCAATCGGGAAGTTCTTGAATAGCGAGAAGTCCATATTCGACGCCCGCGGACCCCGTCCAATGCGCCGCTGCGCCGTTCCGAACTTCGTCAGCGGTACGCCGGTGGCGCTCGTCACCGTGCCCGGCAGCGAGAAGGCCGCCGGATTAAACCATTGATCGACGCCCCGATTGGGCGCGTACAGCGACTGGCCCTGCACCGTGTCCGGCACGTTGATGGTGGCGAAAAGCTGATTCGCCGCCGGGATCCTAGACGTGCGGATATCGGTGGTGAAGCCACTCCGGCGATAGAAAATGCCGTTGATTTGCCAGCCGCCCAGGAAGTAGCTCACCGGTCCCTTCTTACTTAGCCACGCCTTACCCGGACCAAACGGCAACTCGTAACCGAAGCTGGCCACAAACACATGCGGCACATCCAAACTGCCTACAGCCTTCTCGTTTTTCAAATTCCAGGAGTCCACTGGAAACGTCGTCCCGCCATTCTGCGAGAAAGAACTGGAGCCGCCCGTACCATTCACTTCTATATTCTTTGACCACGTATAGTTCGTCAGGAAATTCAACCCGTTCCCCATGCGCTTTTCGAAACGCAACAGCAACGAGTCGTAAGTGGAGCGGCCCGTCGCTGAATCAAGGCCCACGGCATTGTTCACGTTCGGATAGTTCCGGTTCACCTGTTGGTTCAGCCCGCGCAGCGCGACGTCAAAGGGAATCTGGTTCAAGTTCACCCGGCTCACCAGCCGATTGCCGCGCAACCCGGAATAGGCGGCTTCGAATACCGTATCGCGCATGAACTCGTACTGCACGCTGAAATTCCACTGGTAGGCATAAGGGTTGGCGCTGTTCGCAAAATCCGCCGTACGAATCAGAACACTCAACGGCCGCGCGGGGGTGAAGCTGGCGAAAGTGGGATCGGAGGGCAGCGCCACCAAGGGCGTGCTGACCGTCACCGGCGGATTCACCGTGCCCGTGGCGCTGATCACCGGAAATACCAGATTGGGAGTATTGGGTACGTTGCCGCCGAACTGCGTGACCTCTTGATTCATCTCGCGGCGCGAGAAAAATACGCCAGCGCCGCTCCGCACCGTCAGCTTACGATTCACGCTGTAAGCAAAACCGAAGCGAGGCGCCCAGTTATTGTGGTCGCCCTTCACTATGGCGCGCGAAAAGCCATCTTTACCTGGCAGCGCCATCCGGCCGGTGCGCGCATCAAACAATCCGCCCCGGTTACGAGCATCGATCGGTTGCGTATAGATTTCGTAGCGCAGGCCAATATTCAAGGTAAGCTTCGAGCTCACTTTCCAATCGTCCTGCACATAGCTGCCGACGTAGGTATCGCGCTGACGCGACCAATCCAGTAACTGCGTGCCCTGGGTGGCCGAAGGGAAGCCCGTTAAGAAGTCCGCCAGTGGCGCGCCCGATCCCGGCGCGTCACTGGACGAGCTAAAGATCGAACCGAAGATATATTGGCCGCCTCCCCGGATCACATCGTAGAGGTAACGCCGCGCATCGATGCCAAACTTAATCGCGTGCGAACCCTTCATAATGGAGAGGTTATCCGTGAGCTGATAGGTATTCTCGATATTGAAATTCGGGTCGCCCCCGCCCAGGCCTGTAAACTGATTTTGCGTATTGATCTGCCCGGAGAAATTGAAGGCAATGCTAGGAAAGCTTTGCACGGGGAAGGGAAAAAGCGCGATATTGTTCTGCCGCGCAAAGTCCGCCCCCTGCGGACCAAAGCCCGCGAAGCTCCCGTTTTGCCGCGTGTAACCCGCGCGGAATTCGTTCACTACGGAGGGCGAAAAGATATGCGTGTCGTTAAGTACGGAATGCAAAGCTCTCCGGACGTTCACGCCGCCGCCGCCCAGAAAGCCGTCGAAGTTACCGGGATTTGGATCCTCACTCAGGCTACGCGAGATCCGTCCAAAGAGCGAATTCTTGCTCCCGATGCGTTGGTCGATCTTCACATCGAACTGGTCATTCTGAAAAGGATTCGACGCGATGCGCACAAAATTCCGCGTATCCGCGCCGGGCAAGCCAAAATTCGGCTTCGGCAAGAGACCCAGCACCGCCGTGCTACCCGCGAAAATCTGGCTGGGCGGAATGGTGTTATTCGGTAGCGGAGTAGAGATCACTTGTCCCGTGGGTCCGATGCGCCGTGCACGCGAATCGTAAATCGGGGCGCGGTAGCGTGAAAAGTTGCCCGTGCGATACTCATCCGGCGGAATGTCCAGAATATTCGAGTTCGCCGTGGTGCGCCGCCGGAGGCCCTCATAGTCCGCGAAGAAAAATGTCTTGTTTTTCCCGTTGTAGAGCTTCGGGATGATCACCGGTCCGCCGATCGTAAATCCGTATTGATTTTGCTTGAACGGCTGGCGCTTGATGCTGCCCGCGTTCGAGAAGAAGTTATTCGCATCGAGTTTTTCGTTCCGTAGAAAATTCCAGGCGCTGCCATGAAAGTCATTGCCGCCGCTCTTCACCGTCGCGGAGATGATCGCGCCGGCGCTCCGGCCAAACTCCGCGCTGTAGTTGTTCGTCTTTACTTTGAATTCCTGCACCGCGTCGACGCTCGGGGTGTAGTTAATCCCGTTGCGGCCGATGCTGTTATTGTTCACGCTGGTGTTGTTGTCGATACCGTCCAGCATCACATCGTTGGTGGAGAAACGGCCCCCTCCGGCCACAAACGGCAGATTCGTCCCGATGCCGCTCACCGGCACTGTGTTTCCCGCCAACAGGCCCAGCGCAAACGCATTGCGCCCGTTTAAGGGCAATTCGACGATCTTCTTATTTTCAATCACCTGTCCCACGCTCGACGTCGCCGCATCCAGCAAAGGTGTGGACGCGTCCACCGTAACGGACTCCGACGTCACACCCAGGTCCAAGTCAATCGAAAGGTTCACGGTTTGATCCACGCGCACCGAAATCGGCGAGATGATTTTAGTCTTGAACCCCGGCGCCGTCGCCGTCAGCTTGTAGTCGCCCACCCGAAGGAACGCGGCATTGAAGTCGCCCCTGTCGCCGCTTGTCAGTTCGCGCACTTGTCCGGAAGCCAAATGCTGCAGAGAAAGCCGAGCGCCGGCCACCACCGCCCCGGCCGGATCCAGCGTAGTGCCGGTAATCGTGCCCGTCGAAACCTGGGCCCAGAGTCCCACCGAACAAACCAAAAGACAAAGTAAGCGAGTAAACATGCAATTTTCCTGCCGGAAGGCTATCATACCAATCGGAGAAATGCAACACCGGCTGTCCGAAAGCTAATATTGCCATTTCTCCAACGCAATGATAAGCTTCGGCTACGAATTTTCGTTGTTCAGTAGGATCCAAAATGGTAAGACCACTTATTCTCGCCCTTCTCTCCTCGCTTTTTCTCCGCGCGGATCAGAAGATCTCGGCCCTGCTTTATGACCGCACCCAGCCGCAACTGGCGTTTGCGGCCTCGGAAATTGTGGCCGCTGGGAAGTCCGCGATTCCCGAATTCGCCCCGGCCGCGCTGGCCGGCGCCACCTGCTCTCCCTGTGTTGTCTTGACGACGGGAAGCAGCGGCGCGCCCCAGTCGTTTCAGGTGCGGCGTGTACGTAGCGCCGGCCGCGACGTCATTACCGTCACCGGCGCTGACAGCGCGGGCGCCATGTACGGCGGCTTAGAGATCGCCGAAGCGGTCCGCCTGGAGTCAGTGGCCGCGATCGGCGATAGCGCCAAGTCGCCGCACATTGCCCAGCGCGGCATCAAGTTCAATATCCCCCTGGACGTGCGAACCCCGAGCTACTCCGATAACTCCGATGCGGCCCAAGCCAACATCCCGGAGATGTGGTCTTTCGACTTCTGGCGGGAGTTTCTCGACGATATGGCGCGCCATCGTTACAACGTCCTCTCGCTTTGGAACCTGCATCCCTTCCCATCAATGGTGCGTGTGCCGGAGTTTCCCGACGTCGCCCTGGACGACGTGCAACGCACACGCGTCCCCATGGATGAGACCTACTCCCATCGCGGCGGCGACATGCTTCGGCCCGAGCTTCTCACCAAGGTGGAGACGGTCCGCCGCTTGACGATCAGCGAGAAGATCCGCTTCTGGCGCGAAGTGATGCAGTACGCGCAGAACCGCGGCATTCGCGTCTTTATCATCACCTGGAATATCTTTACTTTTGGCACAGGAGGTAGGTACGGAATTACTCCTGCGCAGGATAATCTGAAAACGATTGAGTACTTCCGCGCCAGCGTGCGCGAGTTGATTCTCACTTACCCCTTGCTCGCCGGCATTGGGGTCACCGCTGGAGAAGAGATGCGCGAGCGCAACGACGATTTCTCCAAGGAGAAATGGCTTTGGAAGACTTACGGCGAGGGGGTGAAAGATGCCCTGAAGCTGCAGCCGGGAAGAAAGGTCGATTTCATTCATCGCTATCATGAAACCGGCCAAAATGAGATCTTCCGCGAGTTCAAGGACTATCCGGGAACCTTTGAGCTGAGCTTCAAGTATTCCATCGCCCACATGTATTCGATCCCCAATCCGTCCTACATCCAGCCCGTGCTGAAAGAATTGCCGCCCGGCAAGCGTACTTGGCTCACCGTGCGCAACGATGACATTTATAGCTTCCGCTGGGGTAATCCAACTTACGCGCGCGAGTACATTCGGAACATTCCCTCCGCGGACAAAATAGCCGGCTTTTACATGGGACCCGATGGCTTCACCTGGGGCCGGGACTTCCTGGCGAAAGACGGAACCCATGATTTAGTCATCCGCAAGCAATGGTATTCCTTCCTGCTCTGGGGACGGCTCAGCTACGACCCGAATCTGCCCGACACCGTCCTGCAATCCATCGTCGGGCAGCATTTTCCCGGCGCCGATGCCGCCAAGCTCTCACAGGCGTGGGCCGATGGATCCGAAGTCTTCCCGCTCATTACCCGCTTCTTTTGGGGCGACATCGATCTACGCTGGTTTCCCGAAGCCTGCCTCAGCCATCCACGCTTTCGCGGCTATTACACCGTCCGTGATTTCGTAGGCGGATCGACGATGCCAGGTAGCAACGTCTTGCCCGTTCTCGCCTGGCGCAAGCTGAAGCTGGAGAACGCGCCCATGCCCGGCACCACGCCGATCGAAATCGCCGAAGCGCTGGAACGTTACTCGCGCCAAGCTTTGTTAGCGCTTCCTGCTTTGCGGACGGGCACGCCAACCCTGGAACTTACGCAAACCCTGGCCGATATCGAAGCGATGGCCCTCCTGGGCCACTACTATTCGCTGAAGGTGCGGGCCGCCGCTCATCTGGCTTTGTATGACCGTACGTCCAACGCCAGCGATCAGAAAGCGGCCCTGGACTTACTCACCGAGGCGGTCGCCACCTGGCGCAAATACGCTGCCGTCTATACCGCGCAATACCGTTCCCCGGTGCTCTACAACCGCGTCGGCTTTGTCGATATGCACGGCCTTACCGCCAGAGCCGAAGATGACGTGCGGATCGCTCGCACGTGGCGGCCGGGCTCCGTGCCGGAAGACGGGCCGCCCCGCGGGCCCGCCGACAAGCCATTTGTCAAATAGGCTACTTCTCCTCGCTCGCCACCTGCACCAGCAGCCGGCCCATGCTGGTGAGGTGCAGGCTCATCCCCTCGCGAGCGGCCTGCCGGTCACGCAGTTCGATCGCCCGGAAAATTGCGGTGTGCTGCTCCAGCACCCGCTCCGGCACGTTGGGAATGCGTAGTTTCAGTTCGAGCCAATGCCGCATCAGATTGCGCAATAGCTGCACGGAGTTGAGCAGGATCTGGTTGTGGGCCGCGTTCGCGATGGCGATGTGAAAATCCATGTCAGCTTTGAGCGCCGCCTCGGTGTCGTGGAGATTCCGGCGCAGATCCTCTACCGTGGCGCCGATGGCCTCCAGCTCTTCGCGACTGCTGCGCTCCGCTGCCATGGCCGCCATGTCTTCTTCCAACATCTGCCGGGCCTCGACGATGTCGCGCAGATGCGTTTGGTCGCTGCCGGCGATCGCCCACAGCAAGGGCCGCGAAAGAAATTCGCTGCGCGGACAGACAAATGTGCCGTCCCCGATCCTGCTTTCGATCAGCCCGATCAGTTCCAGCGCCTTCAGGGCCTCCCGCAGTCCAGCCCGGGCAATTCCGAATTGCAGACACAGTTGCCGTTCGGGAGGGATCTTCTCGCCCGGCTGCCAAGCCCCGCTCACCACCTGGGAGACCAGCTTCTCGAAAGCAGCGGCCGTCAGCGTGGAGGTACGAACAAGGGGCTTCATCGCCAGCGCCGCGTGCGCCTTGTTCTTTTCCATCGCCTCATCTTAATACTTTCCGGTTCGTTTCGGCTTCGCTAGAGCCGGAACAGCATCCGCAAGCGCTTCGTTTGCACGCGGCTCACCGGAATCTCGGTTCCACGCTTGTCGTCCATGCGGATTTGGAAGCTCGACTTGAACCACGGAATCACCTCCCGGATCCGGTTGACGTTCACCAGGTAGGAGCGGTGGACGCGCCAGAAGATCTCGGGGTCGAGGTTCGATTGCAGTTCCTCAATGGTCCGGTAGAAGGTCTCGCCCTCGCACTGGGTGGTCACGACGGTAATTAGCCCCTCGTCGATGGTGGCGTAGATCAGGTCCTGGACGTCGATGATCAGGTTCCGCTGGCCAGCCTTCACCACGAGCTTGCTGCGGCGCTCGCCGGAATCCGCGGGCTCGGGGGGCGGCTCTTGCTCGGCGGCGCGCTGGCGCTCGTAAACGACGCGGCGAATGCGCTCCAGAGTCTCCACCAGCCGGTCACGGTCGATCGGCTTCAGCAGGTAGTCCATCGCTTCCAGGCGGAAAGCTTCGACGGCGTAATTTTCGTGGGCCGTCGCTAAAACAAAGAAAGGAAGAGGGATTCCCTTCTCCTGCAGACGCCGAATGACGCCCAGGCCGTTCAAACCGGGCATGTCGACGTCGAGAAATACCACATCAGGCTCGTGGCGTTCGATCAGTTGAAGGGCTTCAATGCCGTTGGAGGCCGTGGTCAGGACTTCGAAGTCCGAAAAGTCCTTCAACAGGAATGCGAGTTCGTCCCGCGCGAGCTGTTCGTCGTCGGCGAGGAGTACGGAAATAGTAGAAGTCGCGCGAACCGACATCCGTTTGTTAGTATAGCGTTTGGGCCTTTGTCGCGTGTTTGAGAATATTCAGGCGGGCACGGGCCAATTTCGAAGAGCCGAGCCCTTGTTTCCAGTTTTAGCCGCATCCAACCGCCCCGATCACCCCTTACCGGGGGTACGCCACGCCGTGAAGGGTAAGGTTTTCCGCGCTTTCTGGGGCCTGGGTGCATCTGAATCAGTGTTGAGTATGGCGGCATCGGCGCAAGACGTCCGACTGCGCGCGAAGCAGAAAGCGATCGAATCGAAAGAGCGATGAAAGTTCTCGTCATCGGTGGGACTCAGTTCATCGGTAAGCCTTTGGTGCAAGCCCTGGTGAAAGCCGGGCACGATGTGACCATCATGCACCGGAAGCGCGCCCATAAATACGGCAAGAAGGTGACCAACCTGCTTTGCGACCGCAATGACGCCGAGGCCGTGGCCAAGGCGATTGCCCCGCATCGCTTTGAGGTCGTCTTCGACAACGTCTATGACTGGGAGCGCGGCACCGGCGCCAATCACGTGGAGGCCGCCGTACGCGCGGTGGGCGACCGGCTGACCCGTTACGTCTTCATGTCCAGCGTCGCCGCTTACGGCGACGGCCTGAATCACCACGAAGCCGACGCCCTGGCGCCGGATGACCACCCGGATCCCTACGTGCGCAACAAAGCCATGACCGAGCGGATGCTTTTCCGGCTCTATCACCGCAACAAGACGCCCGTGGTGACGCTGCGCCCGCCCTTCATTTACGGACCCGAGAATCCCTTTTACCGCGAGCAGTTTTTCTGGGACCGCATGCGCGCCAACCGGCAACTGATCCTGCCCGGCGACGGCCGCCGTCTGATGCAGTTCGTCTTTATCAAGGACTTGGTGGCGGCGATGCTGCGCGTCATTGAGGAGCCAGGCGCCGTGGGCCAGGCCTTCAACATCGCCAATCCGCGTCCGCTGACGCAGGAAGAGCTGCTGACGGCCTTCGCTACCGCGGCCAAGAAGAAGATCTCCCCGGTGCGCCTGCCCCGTCGGCTGATCTTCCAGCAGGGTGGCCACCCGATGGGCCCGCAGTTGTACTTCGGGTTTTACTATGACATTCCCGCCATCACCGAAGTGGTGGCGAAGGCGCAGCGCACCCTCGGGTGGAAACCCACCGACTTTTCCAAGGGCCTGGCCGAGACCTATCGCTGGTACCTGCGCAACCATAAGCGCCCCAAGACGGACTACTCCTTCGAAGACGCCCTGATCGCCGCGGCGCCCGATTCGCACAGCGAAGAGTTCGCCTTCTCCGGCCTGGGCGTGTCTGAACTCGCCGCCCGCCGGCGGTAGGTTAGCGCTCGCCCGCTCCCGCATGGCTCCCGATGTCGTAGCCGAAGACGCGCTCGATCCAGGGCCGGATGAGACGCCGGCCGTCGGAGGGGAAGCGGTGCTTGCCCGGGATGAGCTGGAACTCGACGTCCGTGGCGACGCGCCGTAGCTTCCCTTCGAAGGTCGTGGCGGTGTCGACGGGGAAGAATTCGTCGTCGTCGCGGGCGATGTGCAGGATGGGCGTCCTGATTGGCTCCGCCGGTGACCACTCCTTGGGCACGCCGCCGCACAGCCCGAGCGCACCGCGCACCAGGCCCGGGTGGCTGGCCAGGAAGCGATAGTTCAGCCCGACGGGCTGCGAGAAACCAAGTAGCAGGATCGGCAAAGACGGCAGTTCAGCCAGCACTTGCAACAAGATACGGTGGTGGAGAGCGATGGCGGCGGCCCAGTCCGCCGACGTGCCCCAGTTGTAGCCGATGCGGGTAGCCGGCAAGGCTTCAAGGTACTGGGGATGCGGGGCCTGAATCGCCGCAATAGCGGGGCGGGGCCCCAGAATGCGGCGGGAGTAGGTCGCCAGAAGTTCGGCGGTTTGCCCGTAGCCATGCAGTGCGACGGCCAGAAAGGGGGCATCCGGGGGCACATTCAGCAGGTAACTGCCCTTGAGGGTAACCTCAAACGAACGATTTGAGAAAAGTGGTGTATTTTCCATTCAACTTTTTTGCATTCTCCCCCGATAATAATGGGGAAGGCCGAACGACGTGAATAACAACCTTAGCTTACTGAATCTAGCCTTGGCCCTGGACCGCGTGGGGGGAGATCAGGAGTTGCTGGAAGAAGTGGCACAGCTCTTCCTGGAAGACTACCCCAATTCGATCGCCGAGATCGAACAAGCCCTCGCGAACGGTGACCCGCGCGGCGTCGAGCGCGGCGCCCACTCGCTGAAGGGCGCCGTATCGAACTTTGGCGCCGACAGTGTCGTCGAAACGGCGCTGGCGCTCGAACTGGCCGGACGCCAAGGCGACCTTTCCACCGCGCCTGAGCAGTTCATCCGTCTGAACGAGCGCCTGAGCGCGCTGCACGAAGAACTCGCCGCCATCTGCCGACACTAGGTTGCCCTCCTTAGCTTACCGCGGCCGATTCGCCCCCTCGCCCACCGGCGACCTC
The DNA here is from genome assembly GCA_019752335.1 of Bryobacteraceae bacterium. Taxonomy (GTDB): domain Bacteria; phylum Acidobacteriota; class Terriglobia; order Bryobacterales; family Bryobacteraceae; genus JALHNI01. Next base: position 22,516 of record JAIEMJ010000043.1, on the reverse strand, counting down.
CACTTCGGTAGCCTCGTCGCAGCCGTGGCCAGTTTTTTGGACGCCCGCCGCGCGGGCGGTGAATGGCTGGTCCGCATGGAAGACTTGGACGAACCGCGCACGGTACCTGGTGCCGCGGACCGCATCCTGCGCTGCCTGGAAGCCTACGGCCTCTTTTGGGACGGCCCGGTCCTGTACCAAAGCCAGCGTCACGACGCCTACGCCGAAGCCCTCAACCAGCTAGGACCCCTGGTTTACCCCTGCGCTTGCACGCGCACCGAACTCGGCCACCGCGAGTACTACCCGGGCACCTGCCGCCACGGTCTGCCCCCCGGCCGTACCGGCCGCAGCGTCCGCCTCCGCGTCCCGGACCGCGAGATTCACTGGCATGACCAACGCTTGGGCCCTCAGTGCGAGAATCTCGCCCACAGCACGGGCGACTTCGTTTTGAAGCGCGCCGATGGCTACTGGGCCTATCAGTTGGCCGTCGTGGTGGACGACGGCGCCCAGGGCATCACCGACGTCGTTCGCGGCGCGGACTTGCTTACCTCCACCGCGCGGCAGATCTACCTGCAGGAGTCGCTCGGCTTGCCGCGCCCACGTTACCGCCACATCCCCCTCGTGCTCGACGAAAATGGCGAAAAACTTAGCAAGCAGACCCAGGCCGAACCGGTGCCTTTGGCGGGGTCGGCTGCGTGTTTGGCGGCCGCCTTGCGCTTTTTGGGGGAATCCATCCCTTCGGGAGCCGACGAAATCGCTCCCATCTGGATAGGGGTGCTCCCCAAACGCTTGACGTGACTGTTATTCTGAGGATGCAATGGCAGACCCCAGCGATAGTTTCGACGAAGGTGATTTGATCGCACGCGCCAAATCGGGCGACGACACCGCGTTTACCGAGCTCCTGACGCGCTACGAGCGCAAGATCTACCGGCTCGCCAAAAACATCACCCAAAACGACGAAGACGCCGAGGACGTGATGCAGGAGGCCTTCCTCAAGGCCTACAGCCACCTCGACAAGTTTCAGGGCAACAGCAAGTTTTACACCTGGATCGTCCGCATCGCCGTCAATGAGTCCTTGATGAAGCTGCGCAAGCGCAAAAGCGATAAGCTGGTGTCGTTGGACGAGCAGGTGGATACTGGCGAAGACATGGTGCCCCGCGAAATTGCCGTGTGGGAGGACAATCCCGAAGCGCAATACTCGCAGGAGGAATTGCGCGGGATTCTCGACAAGTCTGTCGAGAGCCTGGCGCCCATCTTCCGCAGCGTCTTTGTGCTGCGCGACATTGAAGACCTCTCCACCGAGGAGACCGCCGAAGTACTCGGCATCTCGATTCCGGCGGTAAAGAGCCGGCTGCTGCGCGCCCGCTTGCAACTGCGTGAAAAGCTCACCCGCTTCTTCCGGCGAAAGGGGGCTAACGAATTTGCTTTCTTGTAAGGATTTTTTGAAAGAGTTGAGCGAGTACCTCGACGAATCCACCGCGCCCGCCACCAAGGCCGAGCTCGACCAGCATTTGAAGGAGTGTCCGAACTGCTGGGTGGTGGCCGACACCACGAGAAAGACGATCCAGGTCTACCGCGGCAACGAACCGCGCGCCCTGCCCGACACCCTGAAGTTTCGCCTGCTCGCGGCGCTCGAAACTCGGATGAAGGCTCGCAAGGGAAGCCCGGCGCCGTAAGAATTATTCACGTAACGATAGCTCCCTTGGCGCGCGTCTCCTTAAGGTGCGTGTTTTCCTGGCGAGTCTCACCGTCTGCTTGGCGCTGCAAGCGCAGACCGTGCGGGTCCGTCCCGCACCGTATCTGGCCTACCCTTCGCCCATCGTGGACGGCAATAGTCCTGGCCTCTGGGTCGATGGACGGCTGAAAGTCTATACCTCCACCGGCGAACTGATCAAGATGTCCGGCCCGGACCTCTTCTCCCTCTGGAACGACCTGCCGCCCGAAGTCGACTCCCCGGCGCATTTCCCCATGTGGATCGAGTCCCTCTGGCGCGACCCCTCCGATGGCCTAGTCTACGCCTGGTATCATCACGAGCCCGGCGGCTATTGTCCGGGCAAGGGGCTCACCGTGCCGCGGATCGGGGCGCTGCTCTCGCGCGATGGCGGCGATACCTTTGAGGACCTCGGCATTGTGCTTTCCTCCGGCGACCCGCCCGATTGCAACGCCCAGAATCGCTTCTTCGCCGGCGGTCACGGCGACTTCTCCGTCGTCTACGACCAAGGCGATGGTTGCTTCTACTTCGTCTTCGACAACTACGGCGGACCGGCCAGCACCCAGGGCGTCAGCCTGGCGCGCCTGGCCTATGAGGATCGCGCGACCCCCGCCGGCCACGTCTGGAAGCACTACCAGGGTGCTTGGGACCAGCCCGGCGTGGGTGGCCGCTCCACGCCGGTGCTGCCGGTGCGAACCGCTTGGGAGAAGTCCAACACCGATGCCTTCTGGGGCCCCTCCGTCAGTTGGAATTCCTACCTGGAACGGTATGTCATCTTGCTCAACCGCGCTTGCTGCCAGCCCGGTTGGCCGCAGGAGGGAATCTATCTGGCCATCAGTGCGGACCTGAGCGACCCGGCGAGTTGGTCCGCGCCGGTAAAGATCCTCACGCCGCGCGACATCGGCTTTGCGCCGGGCTACTATCCGCAGTTAGTCGGCAAGGCCGTGGGCGAGACGGATAGCCTCACCAGCCAAGGTAGCCGGCTCTTTGTCAAAGGCATCTCACGCTGGGAGCTGTTTTTTGAAGATCCGCCGCCGCCCACCGTGGATCCGGAAGCGGATCCGAAGCGCTAGACTAGAGCCTGAATATGGGCCTACTGATCAACGGCGAGTTTGTGGATGAGCAAGTGATTCGGGACGAGGCGGCGTCGATACGGCCGCGCTATCTCGAAGCCGTTACCGGGATGGATCCGGTGGCGGCCGAAATGCAGCTCTGGGACTGGTCAAAAGAAAATGTCATCGAACGCACCCTCCTGCGCCAAGTGGCCCTGGCTGACCCCGACCCGATCCCGGAAAGCGAAATCGAAGAGGCCATGACGGCCGTCCTGCCGCCGCCCGGCGGCCCCGAGAATTGCGAACCCGGTGTCACCCGCGCCGGCGTCGACCGCGAGGAACTGCACAAGGAAGTGGAAGCCCGCCTCCGTATCGACCGCATGATCGCCCGCCTGCAGGCCAAGGTAGCCGCGCCCCGGCATAAGGACCTCGTCGAGCGCTACAAGAAGAACCGCGACGCCCTGGTGCGCCCCGCCATGGCCCTTGCCTCGCACATCGTCCGCAACGTCCGCCGCGCTGAGCACGGCGACGGCGAAAGCAGCGACGAGGCCCTGGCCGTGATCCAAGCGGCCGAGCAGCAACTCGAAGCCGGCATCCCCTTCGCCGACGTCGCCAACCAGCACTCCTCCTGCGCCGGCAACGGCGGCGCCCTCGGCTGGTTCCCTATGGGCGAGATGGTGGAGGAGTTCGACGAGGTGGTCTTCGCACTGAAGCCCGGCGAGCGCAGCAAGATCTTCCGCTCGCAGTTCGGCTATCACATCGCCTTGCTGCATGAGCGCCGCGAACCGGGGCCGATCCCCTTTGACGAAGTGAAGGCGCATCTGGAGGAAGAGATTCTGAAGGAGAAACGCGATAAGGCCCTGCATCAGTTTCTTGACGCCTTGCGCGCGAAGGCGAAGGTAACGGTGACGGAAAAGGCGGCTGAGGTATGAACCCTTTTGGCATCATCCAGCCGTGTTGCGTCCCGAGTCGCGAGCGCGCTGAACTGTTGGCCCTCTCCGAGCGGATGGCGGAGGAACGCGTGCGTGTCCGTTCCGGGTCCGTCGCGGGCATGACCCGGCTCGACGGTGGCCGTTTCCTCATGGGGACAACGGACCAGGACTGCTACCCCGCCGACGGCGAAGGCCCCGTGCGCGAAGTGGAAGTCACACCGTTCTTCCTCGATACGACACCGGTGACCAATGAGCAATTCACCGAGTTCGCCCAGAAGACCGGTTACCGCACCGACAGCGAACGCCTGGGCTGGTCCTTCGTCTTTCATCTGCACGTCGCGCCCGAACTCGTAGACCGCACCGTGCCGGGCCACTACTGGTGGTGCAAGGTGAATGGCGCCGATTGGGCGCACCCCGAAGGCCCCGGTACGTCGGTGACTGCGCGTCCGCACCATCCGGTAACCCATGTCTCTTGGAACGACGCCCGGGCCTTCGCGCAATGGGCGGGCAAGCGTTTGCCCACCGAAGCCGAATGGGAGTATGCGGCGCGGGGCGGGTTAGAGCAGAAGCGTTTTCCCTGGGGCGACGAATTGATGCCTGATGGCCAGCATCGCTGCAACATTTGGCAAGGGACGTTTCCCGACGTCGACCTGGGCGAAGACGGCTTTACCGCGCCCGGTCCGGTGGATGCGTTCTTGCCGAACGGCTACGGCCTGCTGAGCATGACGGGTAACGCCTGGGAGTGGTGTGCGGACTGGTTTCATCCCACGTGGCACGAGACGGCCACGAAGCTGAATCCGGTGGGTCCGCCGCGCGGGGCGGAGCGGGTGATGAAGGGCGGGAGTTACCTCTGTCATCCGAGCTACTGCAATCGCTATCGCGTCGCCGCCCGGACGAAAAATACGATGGATAGCGCGACCACGAACATCTCGTTTCGCTGCGCCCGAGACCTATAGAATCGGGGGCGGATCCTGTGATCCGCCCCTTTGTCATCAACTAGCGGGCGATCGTGCCGCCAGAGGCCAGGAAGGTGTCTCCCGTGAAGCTCGCGCCGAGCGCGACATACGAGAACGTGCCGTCGAGCGCCGTGCGGGCATACAGGTCATAGGTGAGCGGACGCGGCCACGCGAAGTACATGGTGAGTACGCCGGTGGAGCAATCGCTATCCATGAAGTACTGGCCGGGGTCGCCTCCCTGAGAAACCTGCGGCAACTGCGGCGCATTCGCGGGCGGCGAGTTGGGCGGCGGCAGATACGTCGGTGTCTGGAGGAAGGTGAGCGTACCGCGATTCGCCAGTACACCCGCGAAGTTCAACGACGGCCCGACGGTGATGCGGCCCGTAATGGAGCCTACCGGAGCCGACGACGGGCTGGGAACGGTGAGCGTCACGCCGCTCAACGAGACCGTGTTGTACACGCCGCTCAGCGAATTCACCGGCAACACGCCCGCGGGGCACGCCGTCGGCGCCGGCCAGGCGTTGCCGAGCGGAGCGTTACCCAAGACGGCAGGCGGCGTGGGGAATGGCGGTGCGCTCGGGATCGCGCCCGTGCGGAACGTCATCACACGACCGAACACCGCGTCCGGCGTGAGGGTGAATTCCCATTGCACCGGGGCGTAGGAGTTATTCAAATACAACACGCCGCCATTGCAATCCGGATTCAGCGAGTAAACGCCGCCGCCGCTGTCGTAGCGAACCAGCGAGCTACCGATAATGGTGGTCGACACCACGGAAAGGCGGAAGTTACCCTGCCGGGCCGTAAATTGGCCAGCGACCGAGTTATTGTTGGCTCGGAACGTCCAACGGCCGGCGAGCACCGTGGTGATATCAGCGGGGCACTGGGCGAAAGCGGGAATGGACAAAGCCATGCTCGCCAGAATGCCATAACGAATAGCGAAGGAGAGTTTGCTCTTCACGTAGTTTTTCCTCTTAACAATTTCGTGTCAGGAGTTACCTAATTTGCGGTGTAACCGGGCAATCCACCAGAACGGCTGTGATTGGGCACCTACAAATTAGCAAGGTGGGACGTAAGTACCGTAACATAAGTACTGATAGTTTACAATCCCTCAGTGAAACGACTGATCTCGCTGAATAGTGAATGGAAACAACAAGTTGCAGGCGCCGCCCGAGAAAATTGCCTTACGAATCGACAGTACTAGTACTCACATTTCATGGTACTGTTCAGCCAGCGGCGCTGCCAATTCCTGTGCCGAACGCTAGAATGGCCTCCATGGGCTCCGAGTTCGCCGACGCTTGCATCCCGGTTTTGGCTCGCACGCCTGCCACCTTCGACGCCCTCCTCCGCGGTCTGCCTGAAGACTGGACCCACGTCACCGAAGGGCCTGGCACCTGGAGCCCGCGCATGATTATCAGCCACCTGATCCACGCCGAAAGAACCGATTGGGTACCCCGCATTAAGCTCATCCTGGAGCACGGCCCGGGGCGCCCGTTTGCTCCCTTTGATCGGGAACCGGCTCAGGCCTACGGCGAATCGCTCTCTTCGTTGCTGGACGAATTCAGTTTCCTGCGCCAGGAAAACTTGCTCTACCTTCGCTCATTGCACTTCACACCCGAACTACTGGCTCGCCAAGGCACACACCCCGCCTTCGGGCTCGTGTCGCTACGTCAACTCCTTGCCACGTGGACCGCGCACGACCTGGCACATCTCGTGCAAGTCAGCCGCGTGATGGCAAAGAGTCTCAAGGGTGAAGTCGGCCCGTGGGCGCAGTACCTGTCGGTCATGCAGTAGAGAACGCGTCGCCGAGCGGCGTTAGGCGTCAAGATACCAGTACTTCCCGAGTTATTTTGGCGCGCTATTTTCTGGATTATCCGATAAAATCCCTCCATGGCAACGAATCGCCTGGTGTTCGAGGCGGAAGCGCTGAAGTTCTTCGGCAGAACGATCGGCATGACCTTGGCGCTGTTCCTGATCCTGCCCGCGCCGACGGTTTTCCTGCGCTTTTTGAGCTGGTATTACTCCTGCCAGAGGTTTGCAGACGGCACGCGGGTGACTTCTGAGTTGAATATGGCCCAAATTCAGGGCCCATTGCGGATGATTGGGCTGCTGTTCTGGGTGAGCATCGGGTCTCAGTTCGCGGTGAACGGGCCGTTGATGAAGCAAGCGGCCCAAATCCTGTGCTCCGTAGTGTCGGCGTATTTTTCGTTTCAAGTGATGAGGATGGTGGTGGACACAACCAGGACGAACTCGGGTAGCCTGCTGCGGTTTGCGGGCACTTGGCCGCAATTCTTGCGGTGGCAAGCTGGCTTCCTGGCGCTCGGGGCATTGCCGGCGCTCAGTGAGGCCATCGCGCTGGAACCGGCCGGGCTGCGTTTGGCCGTCACGCTGATCGCCTCGTTGGCGACGTTGACCGGTATCGCGCTGCTCATCGTGCCCTACCTTCGTTGGATCACGGCCATGGTCCAAGGCGGCTCTCGCGGAGTGACGTTTCACGCGTCCACCGGGAGCCTGGTCCTGCGCTATCTCGCCTTTGGCCTCGGCTCGCTGCTGATCTTCACCATCCCCTGGACCCTACTCTCTTTCATGAAGTGGCTCTGCAGGCAGTACGAACTTCCGTTGAGGACCTGAGCCGTGTCACTTGAAACGTCCGAGTTGGTCTTGCCGCCCGCGGTCGAGGTCCATCCCTGGCAGCGCTACTTCGCCCGCAAGTTGGACTATCTGGCTTTCGGCATCGTGGTGGGCGTGTTGCTTGGCCTGTCCGGCCGGTTGGATGAATCGGGAACCAAGTTCGATCTGCTGCTCGATATCGCGCTCGTGTTGGCTTGGGCGCCATGCGAAGCCTTGTTGCTGCACTTGGGAATGGCGCGCATCTGGAACGCCAAAGCAACGGAGTCTTCGGGTGGCCCGTCGACCGATGAGGCGTGAATCAACGCGGTTCCGGCCAACCTTGCGCGGTCAAGGTTCGTCGTCAGCGGAACTACCAGCACCGACTGAAGGACGCGCGTTAGCGTTTGGCTTTGCCAAATCACAACCGGGCGTCGGCCCGTCTGCTCCCAGAGCCGATAGGCGCCGAGGTTCGCCCACCATACCTCTTCCAGGGCGCTCCGCTGCATCTAATTCGGCGGACCAGCCGGAAAGTCCTTGCTCAGCAAGGTCGCCGTCTTCATCCTGCGCGGTTTTGGCGAGCCGGTCGAGATCCCAACGGCTTGGGTCCGGGCGGCGGACCACGATCAGGTTCACACGCTCGCCGGTGCGAAGCCCCAAGTGCTGGATAGGGCGGAGCACTCCATTATCGTACTGGGCTTCCACGACTCTCACGACCACGATCCTCCCATGAGCCGGTATCAGCGCGACCCTTTTTGCGATCCGGCAACGGTCATCGCCCAGTGGCCGTAACGTTAATGCTTCGCCAACGCCGCGTCCGACTCCTGATGCGCCACAGACAACTTACTCCGGAAATTCCCCTCCGCGTCCAGGTCCATCGGCTGGGGCTGTGTAAGGACTTCGATTTCCTTACGGCCCGCCAGCGACGGCAGTAAGTTCTCCGACAATTCCACTAAGCCCAGCTCCAAAGTATTGCGGATGCGCCCGATCGTTACCTCAGCTAAATCGTGCTTACCCACCGTGGGCATCATGGCTTCGAGGCATTCGCGGTCCGTCGCATAATGCACGGGGATGCGGATGGCGGCTGGTGTGGACGCGGTGAGCGAATTAATGCGCGTCGGCTTCCAATCGATCTTCGGCAGCATGCGGCTGTTGATGACGTCGGCCATGCCCAGGCCCACAGCATTCCCGTAAGTATTGTCCGAAACGTCGCGGACGAAAATGCGCTGGAAATGCGGCGTATTCGGCCACGGATTATAGCCACCCTGCACGGACCGGTTCGCGACCTTCGTATCCATGCCGGCGCCCGAAATATTCTTGCCGATCTCGTCCAAAATCAAGATATCCAAGTTACACGGCACATGCGCCATCCAACTCTTCACCAGCGCGAGTAACTCCTCCTCGCGGGTTTCCATGTTGGCCACGGGCACTACTTCCAGCTTGCCCGTGTTGTGGTGCGCATCTTCGAGGATAGCCAGGCCGCCCAGAATTCTACCGGAGGAAAGTACCTGGCGGCCGACGGCGCGGATGACGTGGTCCAGGCCTTTGTTGAAGGCGTGGGTGTGATAATTCTGCGCCCCGGCGAACTTACCCAGGCCGATGGCCATCATCTTGAAGAGGCCGCTTTCGATCTTGCCCGCGAAGTCGGTGTGCCATTTCACGCGGCCGATCAGCATGACGCCGTCGCTCTCGAAGGCCTGGCGATCCATGAAGGCCTCAATGCCGTCGGCCGTCTTGCCGACGCTCACCACGTCGAGGTGCGAAATCACCGGGACGCCCATCGTGGCTTCGTGGATGCCGTAGTGCGCCAGCACGTCGGCTTGCCCCTCGGCCGTCGCCGCGCCGTGGCTGCCCATGGCCGGAAAGATGAAAGGCTGCATGCCGCGCGACTTCCAATAGTCAGCCACCGCGCGCACGATGGTGGCGATATTCGAGATGCCGCGGCTGCCCACGCCAATGGCGATGCGCGAGCCCGGCGCCAGGTTGGCGCCTAACGCGGAGCCAGCCAATTGTTTCTGCACTTCGGCGGTAATATCGGCGATGCGGCGATCAGCGAGATGTTGTTTGACGAGTACGGTACGCGGTAGAGCCATCGCCGTCATTGTACGATAAAGGCAACTTGGACCTCCGCGAGAAATACACCCGCATCGCCGGCAAAGCCTATCTGACCGGTATCCAGGCCCTGGTCCGGCTGCCGCTGGACCAGATGCGGCTCGACCGCGCGGCCGGTCTGCGCACCGCCGCGCTGATCTCCGGCTACGAAGGCTCGCCCCTGGGCGGTTACGACCTCGCCCTCGGCAAGGAGAAAGCGCTCCTCGCCGAACACGACGTCCACCATTGGCCCGCCGTCAACGAAGACCTCGGCGCCACGGCCATCTACGGCGCGCAGATTCTCGAAACCATGGGGCCCGCGCGCGCCGACGGCGTCGCCGGCATCTGGTATGGCAAGGGCCCCGGTGTCGACCGCAGCGGCGACATCTTCCGCCACGCCAATCTGGCCGGCACCAGCCGGCTGGGCTGCGCGCTCGTGCTCGCCGGCGATGACCATGCTTCGAAGAGCTCGACGATTCCCCACCAATCGGACTTCAGCCTGATGAATTGGGCCATGCCGGTGCTGGTGCCGGGCAATCCGCAGGAGATTCTGGACCTGGGCTTAGCCGGGCTCGCGCTGTCGCGCTACAGCGGCGCCTGGGTAGGGCTGAAGCTGGTGACCAATGTCTGCGACGGCGGCGCGACCCTGGACCTCGATCTCGCCCGTCATCAGTTCACGATTCCGGATGCCTATCAGAAGAAGGCCGAGACGCGCCTGCTGGCGCCGTGGACGATTGCCGCAGAGGCCGAAGCGATGGGTCCGCGGCTGGAGGCGGCCAAGCGCTTCGCCACCGCGAACCGGCTGAATCGCACCGAAGGCCCGCGCGACGCGAAGATCGGCATCGCGACGGCGGGTAAGCCTTACTACGACGTGATGCAAGTGCTGGGCGGCAGGCTCGAAGAACTCGGCATCCGTGTCGCCAAATTCGGCATGACGTTTCCGCTGGAGACGGCCTTCGCGCGCGAGTTCGCCGAAGGGCTCGATCTGCTTTTGGTGATCGAGGAGAAGCGCGCCTTCCTCGAAAGCCATCTGCGCGACGCCCTCTATGACTTGCCGACGCGGCCCAGGATCCTGGGCAAGTTTGATCGCGACGGCCAAACTCTGGTCCCCAACTACAACGAGCTCGATCCCGACCTCATTGCGACGGTTTTGGAGCGCGTGCTCGGGCGCGCGCTCGTCGAAGCTCGGGTACAAATCGCGCGTAAGGGCGGTCCGTCGCCGGTGCGGCTGCCGAACTTCTGTTCGGGGTGCCCGCACAATCGCTCGACGATGTTGCTCGAGGGCCAGGTAGCCGGCGGGGGCACGGGCTGCCATGGCATGGGCATCCTGCTGCCCGATAGCGGTCGCAGCTATCAGTACGCGACGCAGATGGGCGGCGAAGGCGTGCCGTGGATCGGCATGTCGCCGTTTAGCGAGCGCAAGCACATCTTCCAGAATCTGGGCGACGGCACTTACTTCCATTCGGGTTCGCTGGCCGTGCAGGCCTGCGTCGCGGCGAAGGTGAATATCACCTTCAAACTGCTTTACAACGGCCACGTCGCGATGACCGGTGGACAGGCTCCCTCGGGCGTCCTGGCGGTGCCGGAACTGACGCAAAAGCTGGCCGCGGAGGGCGTGGCGAAGATTGTCGTGCTGGCCGAAGATACCGGCGCCTACGCGGGCGTGATGGATCGTCTCGCAAAGAACGTCGAACTGCGGGACCGCATGGAGCTCGATCGGACGCTGGCCGAGTTGCCCACGATTCCCGGCGTCACCGTGATGATCTATGACCAGGAGTGCGCCGCCGAGAAGCGCCGCGCCCGGTCACGCGGCAAGGCGGTGGAGCCGACGAAACGCCTGCTGATTCACGAAGAGGTCTGCGAAGGCTGCGGCGACTGTGTGAAGCAATCGAACTGCATGAGCCTGCAGCCGGTGGCGACGCCACTGGGCGAGAAGATGAGCATCCACCAGTCGTCGTGCAACAAGGATTACACCTGCGCTTTGGGCGATTGCCCCTCGTTCGTGCAGGTAGAAATCGCACCCGGCTCGGGCTTGCCTCGCACGCGCCTGCCGGCGCTCTCGAACAGCGAACTGCCGCTGCCGAAGGAAGTAGTAACGGTAGGCGAGCCAGGCTACCGCATCCTCTCACCCGGCATCGGCGGCACCGGCGTCATCACGATTCACGCGCTGCTCGCCACCGCAGCCGTCATGGACGGCTTCGAGGTAAGCACGCTCGATCAGACCGGCCTCGCGCAGAAGGGCGGCGCCGTCGTCTCGCACCTCACGCTAAGCCCGCGGCCCTGGCGCGGCGCGGCGCGCATTCACACGGGGCAGGCGGACCTCATTCTCGGCTTCGACGCCCTGGGTGCGGTGTCGCCCGACAACCTGAAGTGCGCCCACCCCGCGCGCACCGTCGCCGTGCTGAACACCCACGTCACCCCCACCTCCGAGGCGATCCGTAAGCGCCTGCCGATGCCCGGACCTCAGCAGAACGTGGACCTCGCCGCCGACTTCACCCGTCGCGAACGCAACCTCTACGTCGACGCCACCGGCCTCGCCGAGCGGCTCTTCAGCAGCCACCTCGCCGTGAACATGTTCCTGCTCGGCGCCGCCTGGCAAGCCGGACTCATCCCGCTCACGCTCGCCTCGCTCGAGGCGTCCATCACGCTCAACGGCGTCGAAGCGGAGCGGAATCTGGAAGCCTTGCGCTGGGGCCGTCTCTACTACCTCGACGCCGCGCGTGTGGAAGCCACGGCTAAGCCGGTGAAGCCCGTGGCGACGGTGGATTACTACGCCAAGCTCACCGCCTATCAGAATCGGGCGTACGCCGAAGAGTGGAAAAGCTTCGTCGAGGCGCAACCCGCGGGCATGCGCGAAGTGGTGGGGCGCTACCTCTACAAGGCAATGGCGTACAAGGACGAGTACGAAGTCGCGCGGCTGCTCACCGCGACGCCGCTGCCGCTCGACACCTTCGCGAAGCCCCTATCGTACAGCTTCATTCTGCATCCGCCGATTCTGCGCGCGCTGGGCTGGAAGAAAAAGATCACGTTTGGCGCATGGTCCGCACCCGCGATGCGGCTGATGGGGAAACTGAAGTTTCTGCGCGGCACCGGGCTTGATCTCTTCGGCTACGCCGCGCACCGGCGCGAAGAGCGCGAACTCATCGGCTGGTATCGCGATTGGGTGGAGAAATGCGCCTTACGCTGGGAAAGTGGCAATGAAGCGGAGATTCTGGAGATGCTGTCGTTGCTGGACCAGGTCCGCGGCTACGGCGACATCAAGAGCGCCAGTATCGCGCGGGTGAAGACAATGATGGAGGAACGTTACGGGAATCTGGCAGGTGAGCGGGCGGGTCACCTAACCTGAGTAAGGGTGACCCGCCCGCTGGGAACTACTAAACGGCGGCTAAACGGCGGCCGCGGCCTTCTTGAGCGCCGACGCCTTGTCGGTCTTCTCCCAAGTGAAGCCGTCGCCCGTGCGGCCGAAGTGGCCGAAAGCGGCGGTCTTGCGGTACACCGGGCGGCGCAGCTTCAACATGTCGATGATGCCCTTGGGCGTCAGCGTGAAGTGCTCGCGCACGATCTTGGTCAGCGTGGACGCCGAAACGGTGCTCGTACCGAACGTATCCACCAGCACCGAAACGGGCTCGGCGACGCCGATGGCGTAGGCCAACTGCACTTCCACCTTCCTGGCCAGCTTCGCCGCTACCAGATTCTTGGCGATGTAGCGGGCGGCGTAGCAAGCGGAACGGTCCACCTTCGTCGGGTCCTTGCCGGAGAAGGCGCCGCCACCATGACGGCCCATGCCGCCGTAGGTGTCGACGATGATCTTGCGGCCGGTGAGGCCGGTGTCGCCGTGGGGTCCGCCGATGACGAAGCGTCCGGTGGGATTGATGTGATACGCGGTGTGCTTGTCCACCATGCCCTTGGGCACCACGGCGTCGATCACCTTCGAGCGCACTTCCTTGCGGAGCTTCTCGGTGGTCACCGTGTCGGCGTGTTGCGTGGAGACGACGATGGCGTCGATGCGGACGGGAACGCCATCCTCATACTCGACGGAGACTTGCGTCTTGCCGTCCGGACGGAGGTACTTCAGTTCGCCATTGCGGCGGGCTTCACTCAAGCGCCGCGCCAACTGATGGGCCATCTGAATGGGCAGCGGCATCAGGTCGTCGGTTTCGTCGCAGGCGTAGCCGAACATGAGTCCCTGGTCGCCGGCGCCGCCGGTGTCCACGCCCATGGCAATGTCCGGGGACTGGGTCTGGATGGCGTTCAACACGCCCACGGTCTTCGCGTCGTAGCCCATGTCGGAACTGGTAAAGCCGATATCGGCGATCACTTCGCGCGCAATGTTCGGAGCGTTGAAGACGCTCTTCGTGGTAATCTCGCCGCCCACGATGCACAGGCCCGTGGAAACAAAGGTCTCGCAGGCGACGCGCGAAAGCGGGTCGTCTTTCAAACAAGCGTCCAGGATCGCATCGGAGATCTGGTCGGCCATTTTGTCGGGATGGCCCTCGGTTACGCTCTCAGACGTGAAAATATGTCTCAAACCATCAGCAGCCACTGATTATCGGTATCCTCTCGGTGATTGGCCGGGCCCGGGGATGGGTCCGAAGGGTTGCCGCCCGCTGCAAAAGAGGAGAAGGCGGAACCGGCACTAACATGAGTCTAGCGAAGTCGAAAGAAGAGCGTCAAATTGCTCCTGGTACCCTTGGGCTATGAGCGAAGTAAATTTTAAGCCCTTGCAGGAGAAACATTGGCAGGCCGGGGACCCCACGGGCTGGTTTGAACCGGCCTACGCCCAAGCCAACGGCGACCGCGCCGCGATCCCCTGGGCCGAGAAAGGCATCAATCCGCATTTGGCCGAGTGGGCCGAACGCGTAAACCTCGCCGGGACGGGCCGCACGGCCCTGGTGATTGGTTGTGGTTTGGGTGACGATGCCGAGTACCTGGCGTCGCGCGGCTTCGCCGTAACGGCCTTCGACATCTCGCCGACCGCGATTGCCTGGTGCCAGGAGCGCTTCCCGGGGTCGACGGTGCAGTACGTCGTCGCGGACCTCTTTGCGCACGCGTTGCCGCCCGCGGATTTCGTACTGGAAGCCCACACCCTGCAGGCACTGCCCCGTCCCTACCGCGCTTCGGCCGTGGCCGCGATCAGCGCATCGGTGCAGGGGCAATTGCTGGTGATCTGCCGCGGCTGCGACGTCCCCGAGCCCGGCGAGACGATCCCGTGGCCCTTAACGCCCGAAGAACTTGCGGGCTTTGCGGCGGCTGGTCTACTTCAGACGTCCTTCGAGGACTTCGAGGATGACAAACAGCCGCCGCGGCGCCGGTTCCGAATTGAATACAACCGGCAGAGCTTAGCGCGGTAAAATGCCGATCAAGCGCAAAATTCTTGAGCATTGCCTTTGTGCATTGCCCCACCGCTGAAGTGCTCAGAAAAAATAGGGTCCCATGTGGTTTCCGGTCCCGTGACGAACCCCGACCGTCAGGGAGGGGATAGCCTCGCGAGCCTCATCGGCCAACAAGTCAAATAAAATAAATACATGCAAGACATGCCCGCAGGCCCAGCATCCCCTCCCTGACGGTCGGGGTTCGTTAGGGGCCTGACGCGGCGGGCTAGTTCTCGAAGTAGCCGGCCGCCAACTCGGGGCGCGCTTCGAGGGCCTGCTTCCAGCAGTTGCGCGCCTCTTCCTGCTGGCCTTGCTGCTTCAGCGCGTGGCCCAGGTTGAGCAGGGCCTCGGCGAAGTTCGGACGCTCGTTGAGCGCTTCGCGGTAGTGCTGAATGGCGCTCTCCACCTGCCCGGACTTCTGCAGCAGAAGTCCCGTGTTGTAGTAGAGTTCCGGAGTCCGTTCGCCGAGTTCGATCAGCTTGGCCTGGTAGTCCAGCGCCTGATGGTGGTCGTCGTTTTCGACGGCCAGCGCGGCCAGCGCCTTCAGCGCATCCAGGCTCTCGGGCTGAATCTGCAGGACGCGCTGGAAGGCGCTCGAGGCTCCTTCACGGTCGCCACCGCGCCAGTAGGCGAGGCCGAGGTTCACTTGCGCCTCAAACCAGTCCGGACGCAGACGCAGGCATTGTTCAAACGCGTCCACTGCACCCCGCATATCCGAGCGTTCCAGACGCAAGTAGCCCAAACGGAACCAGACTTCGCGCCAATCGGGACGCTTTTCCAGCAACTGGCCGTAGATCTGCTCCGCCTCTTCCGGCTGGCCCTGACGCTCCAGCAGCGCGGCCAGGTTGTATTGCACTTCCGGAAGATTCGTA
Source organism: Bryobacteraceae bacterium (assembly GCA_019752335.1). Lineage (GTDB taxonomy): Bacteria > Acidobacteriota > Terriglobia > Bryobacterales > Bryobacteraceae > JALHNI01. The sequence goes on along the minus strand of JAIEMJ010000043.1, from coordinate 6,947 downwards.
TTCTTCCCCAACGCCGACTCGTAGCAGTCGCGGGCGCTCTTCAGGTCGCCGGACTGCTGGCGCAGCAGGCCTAACTGGACTTGGGCCTGCTCGGAATCCGGGCGAATGCGCACGGCCTCCGTATAGGCGCTGGCCGCCTGATCGGCCTTGCCGAGCTTCTGATAGGCGACAGCGAGGTTAAACCAGCGCTCGTAGTGATCGGGCGTCGCTTCCACCAGCTTCTGGCAGCAGCGCACCGCCGCCTCGTAGTCGCCGCCGTTGAAGGCGACCGTGGCCAGGCCTTCGAGCGCGGCCTGCGAGAACGGGCGCAACACCAGCAGCCTTTCCGCGACGTCGCGCGTGAGGTCGTCGTCGCGCTTGGCCAGGCCGATGGTGATGAGGTTCGTGAGGGCTTCCTCGGAATTCGAGTTCCGCGACAACACCTGCTGGTAGAGGGCCGCGGCTTCGTCGAGCCGGTTCAGGGTCTGCAAGGCGACGGCCTTGCCGAAGAACGCGGTCTCCTGCTCCGGATCGAGCGCCAGCACCTGCTCGCAGTGCTTCAAGCTCTCTTCGGGGCGGCCGGCTTGCAGCAGGCAAATGGCGAGGCCGAGGTGGGCTTCGATGCGGGTGGGTTGCGCGCGCACGGAGCGCTCAAAGAGTTGGGCGCCCTCCTCCCAACGGCCGATCTTTTCGTAACAGACGGCGAGGTTGAAGATACCGGAGATGTGATCCGGGGCCAGTTCCAGCAGGCGCGTATAGCTGCGCGCCGCTTCGTCAAACATTTCGAGTTCGAACTGGACGTGGCCGCGCGCGGAGTAAAGCTCGGCGTCCTGCAGGCCGGAGTCAATGGCGTCGCCGAGGTCCTTCAGCGCCTCCTTGCGCTTGCCTTCGAGGTGCAGGCTCACTGCCCGCGCCAGGACGGCGGCGGCTTCAGCGCCCGGGCCGTGCTGCCGGGAAGCGACGGAAATCTCAGGGGCATTTTGGGTCCCGCGGGGTTTTGCCTGCTTCAAATTCATGGTCTTCGTTCCTCGATCTTTCGTCTCAAAATAAGGTAAAGCTATTTCAGGGTTGCCCCGGCCATCCCGTAGGGCACTAACATCGCGCACAAACGTCCCAGCGTGTCGTACTGGTGCGAGACTTCAACCCAACGAATGCGGCTGGTCTCTCCCCGCCCGCCCTGGAAGCCGATGCCCCCCTGCTCGTGCGAAGTGTCACTGAATGTATCGACAACTTGGCCCAAAACTGAAGTGGTAAAGTCAGAAGGATTTACATCCACCCTCACCCGGTAAAGGGTGTCGGTGCGCAAATTCATGGTAAGAGGGATGCTTTTCCGCCCGGTTTCGCGGCCGTTTTTGACGATGGTGCGCACGAAGGCGATTTCGGGCACCGGTCCGCCCTGGGTGATGACCAGTTTGCCCTGATAGTAATTCCGCGTGTCCTTGGCGCGATACACCCAGCTCATCGCCCGGCTCTCAATCTGGCCCAGGAACTCGAAGTTGTAGTCGTGCAAGGTGATCGTCGGCGTGAAAATGGCCAGATTGCCGGGGCGGACGAAACCGGTCTGGTCATAGGACCAGTTTTCTGCCCAATCCTCGCGAGCGCCTTGCCACTGCGCCAGGCCGGCGCGGAAGTCCTCGCCGAGTTCCACCGCCGCGCGACTCGATATGCGCGACTTAAACGAGGCGAACATCGTCTGCACACCGGAGGTATCCACCGCCAGATCGGCCGATTTGGCCTGTTGATTCAGCTTCTTACCGTTGGGCGTCCAAGAGTACCAGGCCAGAAAAAAGACCAGCGGTAGAACCAGCGCTACCCAGCGAATGTCGGCCGGGGCGTGAGCCCAAAAACGTCGCAGAACGGGGATCTTGATCGACGCGACGGCCGCATCGGCCTGATTTTTACCTCTTCCGCGTCCCACCATACCCTGGCGCGCGGGGTCCGGCAGCGCGCGCAAGCGCGGACGCAGCACGCGTGGCTCCAGGTGGAAGCACATGGTGCCGGAGTTTGCCGCAGCCGTCAGCTTCGCCGGACGCACAATCGAATTCAGGCGCAGTTGCTGATCCGCGCGCCGCGGGCCAACGGCGGCTAAGGCTAATGCCGGTTTGCGCATCGCTACGGTTATCGCCGCCGGACGGACGGCCAAAGTATGGAACGGCGGCGGAGACTGTGCTTCCACCCGCCACAGGATCTTTTGCCGCGGCGCGAGTTGTCCGGCAGGCACCAGAGCGGGCAACAAATCAGCCAGTTGGCCCGCGATCGTGGGGCCCGTCAGCAGTTTCCCTAGCGCCACTTCGCTCACCACGACGCCCGAGAAGACAGGGAGCGCTGGACTAGCCAGCGTCTCCGAGACGATACGGATGGGCTCCGTGACGATCGCGGGAGCGGCCAGGTCCAACGCCGCGCGAGTGCGGGGTGGCATCATCGAGAAAGTGGGAGTCAGGGCCGGGAAGCGCATCACGGCAACGGCTACCGTAGCCAAAGTCGCACCGATGGCGACGGACTCGGCGGGCAAAGCCGCTAACCCGGCCGTCTCTGAGATCGACGGCAGGAGGCAGTATTCGCGTGGTGGCTGCTTGAGCGTAGACGCCCTCAAGATGGCCTCCGCGGCAAGCGGCAGGTCCGCCGCGGGGGCGGCTGGGTTTACCGCGAATGACAGATAGCCAGCCATCTGCGTCGACTCGCGGTCGCGTGGCAGGTCCAGACAGGCCGGGTCAGGCGAAAGCAAGAGACGCCGCGAGGCTACCGGTCGAGGACTCCGCGCCCAGGCTGCCACCGGTACGGCTAGGCGCAACACCGGTTTGGGCTTGCCAAAGCTGCCCAGGGGTACCGGCCCGGCCATCGGCAAGGGCACTTCGGCAGTCGTGGCAGTAATGACGGTCCGCGCGAAAGTCAGCGGAGCGGCGGGCTTCGCTGGCTCCTTCTCCTCCGAAAGAGCCCTGTAGTCCGCCAACGCCCGCAAAACACTCTCCGCCGGGACGCTCTCCCACTCGCCCACGCGTGGGGTCCGCAGACGGCGCACCGGCATCGCGGGCCGCTCCGGCATGTACGGAAGAACGGCCACCGCCGTAGGCTCCTGCGGTACGCGCGCCAATTGCCGCAGAGGGTGAGCTGTCAAAGAGGGCGGAAGGTAGCGGTTGCTAAACGCGGCATCGGGGGCTTTCTGGGGCTCCGCTGCCTTCGCCTGCGTCATCCGCGCCCGCTGCTCCTGGAGCGTCGCCAGCGCAAGCTGGTCCGCCTGAGCGATGAACTGCTCCCGATGAGCGGCGGAGCAAAACTCGCCGTCCTTAAGCTTCCGGAATAGGGGCAACCGCTTTCCGCAGTACTGGCAACGCATCGCGAACTACTTCTCTGTCCCTCCATAGTACGGGGGACGAGAGTTTAGCGCTACCGGTTAAACCACTTAGAATCTTAGAATTACCTAGGGTTACTGAGTGGAAGTCTAAGGTTCGAACCTGAGCTGATTCCGGATGGTGGTCTCTCTGACGGAGGCAAACGCCGCTCTCGCCTGGTTTCATCCGCCGTTGCCGACCCCGGCGGTGCCGAGTTCACGCCAATTCAAAATATTCGTAAGCCTATCCACCAAAACCGTTTACACGCTGTCCTGGTTCCTGTCATCAGGCCTCTCCCCGGCGCCGTGTGGCATCCTGGAGTCATCGCCTAGACCGATCCAGGAAGCCCGGCCCGCCGCCGGCCAAGGAGGTTCGAGATAAAGCGCCTTCCGCGCACCCAAAAGACTTTAGAATCAAGCACTCGCCGGTCCGTTTCGTCACGGGTCACCGGCCTGCGAAATCGGGGCCGCCGGCCGCCCGCGCTGGGCTTTCTCTCCTCGAATCCAGCAAAACCGCTGGATTCAGTTGACTTCCGCCTTCCGAAACCGTAACCTATCGATTCGCGTTCGAAATTATTCACATGGATGCCCGCGCCCAGACTTGGCAACTCGCCTCCACGCTTGATAGCGTCGATTGGGCCGAAGCCCAGGTGATGGCCGTTGCTCAGGATGCCGGCTTTGGCGAAGATGAATGCCACGAAATTGGCCTGGCCGTCCGTGAGGCGCTGGTGAATGCCGTCGTGCACGGCAATCACTACAGTACGGAGAAACAGGTCAACTTCAGCCTGGAACCTACCGTCGAGTCGTTGAAGATTGTGATTGAGGACTCGGGCACGGGTCTTGATCTGGCGAAGCTGCGGGATCCGCTGGCCGAAGAGAATTTGTTACGGCCATCAGGCCGTGGTTTGCTGATTGTAGGCGCCTACATGGACGAATTCACCGTGGAGCGCCGCGTCGAAGGTGGTACCCGTTTGCGTTTGGTAAAGAATCGGCCCACCGCCTGAGCCGCTCGTATTAGAATAACGTTTGTTTACCTGTTGAAGGAGGAGTTACCCGAATGAGTGTGAAACTGACCAACCGCCAAGTGGGCGACGTGACCGTAGTGGATGCCGAAGGCCGCATCACCCTGGGCGATGGCGCCAGCGCCTTCCGCGACCTGATCCGCGACCTGGTCGGGAAGGGCAATAAGAAGTTGCTGGTGAACCTGGGCGAGGTTTCCTACATCGATAGCTCGGGCATTGGCGAGCTCGTCTCCGGCTTCACCACCGTGCAAAACGCCGGCGGCTCCATGAAGCTGTTGAATCTAAACAAGCGCGTGAAGGACCTGTTGCAGATCACCAAGCTGTACACGGTTTTCGAAGTCCACGACGACGAAGCGTCGGGCGTCCGCAGCTTCTCCTAATTGCGATCCGATCCTCAGAGTCCGCCGCGTGAGAAGCCCAGCAAAAATGTGCTGGGATCCCTGACAGCCCATCGCGTGAGCGATGGGGTACAAGTGCGGGGAGTATGCCTGTTTTGCTGAGCTTCTCGCCGGTCAGCCGGCTTTTTTCGGAGCTTCTGAGCTGAGTCTGAGCGGTAGGGCAACGTATTCAATTGCATGGAACTTCAAGGCAAACGCATCGCCGTGCTCGTTGACCTCTCCTATCAGGAGATGGAGGTCTGGTACCCGCTCTACCGCTTTCAAGAGGCCGGGGCCGAGGTGGTCACCGTCGGGCCCGCCGCCGGCCAAACCATTCCCAGCAAACTGGGCTACCCCGTCAAGGCCGACCGCGCCTATAGCGAAGTCTCGCCGGCGCACTTCGACGGCGTCCTCTGCCCCGGCGGTTGGGCCCCGGACTACATTCGCCGCAGCGACGCCGCCATCCGCTTCGTCAGCGACCTCGGCCAGCAAGGCAAGCTCCTCGCCGCCATCTGCCACGGACCCTGGGTGCTCTGCTCCGCCGATGCCATTCGCGGCCGCCGCGTCACCTGCTTCCACGCCATCAAGACCGACGTGATCAACGCCGGCGGACTCTACGAAGACGCCGAAGTCGTCGTGGACGGCCATGTGGTCACCTCGCGCAAGCCCGAAGATCTGCCCGCCTTCATGCGCGCCTGCATCGCGGTCGCCCGCCGCTAGCGTGGCCACTAAGAAACCGACGGTAGAGCAGTCCCTGGCCGCGCTGCACGCTGTGCGTGACGCGGAGCCGTTGCCCGTCGCCGAACTCCGTGCCGGTCTGGCCCATGCCACCAACGCCGTCGCCGCCAAAGCCGCCGCCATCGTCGCGGCCCGGCGCGCTGCGGAACTGGCGCCCGAAGTGAGCGCCGCGGCGGATCGCTTCTTCTCCAAGCCGGACCCAGGGTGCGCCGCCAAAATCGCCCTCTTCAAGGCCTTGAAAGCCTTAGAACATAACGACGTCGAAATGTTTCAGCGCGGCCTGCGCCACGTCCAGATGGAGGCCTCCTGGGGTGGCCCCTTCGACAGCGCCGCTCCGCTCCGCGCTGTCGCCGCGCTGGCCATCTCCGAGTGCCAGGCCCTGGCACCCCGGGATGCGCTGCGCCTCCTCATCGACGCGCTCCCGGATCCCGAGGCCCTCACCCGCATCGACATCCTGCGCGCCATCGGCCAGGTGAATTCGCTCGAAGCCGACGCCGTCCTGCGTACCAAGGCCCGCCTCGGCGACGCCGCCCCCGAGGTAGTCGGCCAATGCCTCCTCACCATCGTCGAGCGCGAAGGCGAGGCCGCCTTGCCCTTCGCCGCCAGCTTTCTGGCCGACCGCGAACTGCGCATCGAAGCCGCCATGGCCATCGCCGCCCAACGCGGACCCATGGCCTTGGCTATCCTGGGCCAAGCTTGGCACCAGACCCACGAACGCGAGTTGCTCCTGGCCATCGGCACCCTGCGCACGCCCGCCGCCGTGGAGTTCCTGCTGCCCCTGCTACCCGCTTCCCGCCAGGCCCTGGAGCCCTGCCGCCATTTGCCCGGGGTGGAAGATGCCCTGGCCTAACCGCGTCAATCCCTTTGGCGAATTCGAGGCCGTGCCGCAGCGCGGACTCTTCTTCGGCAACCGCGGCTGCCTGATCAACGCGAAACGTGAATTCATCAAAACGTTTCAGCTCGAACGCTGGATCACCTGCGTGCTCGAGTTCAAGGGCCGCCGCCATCCGGTGATGACCCCCGGCCTCTTCACTGAATTGTTCTTCCTCGACGAAGCCACCGCCTTCGCCGCCGGCCATCGCCCCTGCGCCGAATGCCGCCGCCCCGACGCCTATCGCTTCCTCGCTCTCTGGAATCAGGCCAACGGCCAACAAGTGAAACGCCTCACCGAACTCGACCACGCCTTGCATCTGGAGCGCTTGCAGCCGTCCCACGAACTGACCTTGGCCAACGGCGTCTTCGTCGCCGTCGAACGCACCGCCTACCTGCATCTGGACGGCTGTTTCTACCCTTGGTCACCGTCTGGCTATTCGCCAGCGGTGACCCTCTCTGCGGAACCTCGCCAGCTAACTCCGCCCTCCATCGCCCGCGCGCTCGCCGCCGGTTACCAACCTTTCATTCACCAGCCAAGAAGTCACGGCGCGGGGACGGCTATAATCGGGGTTCCCTATGTCAAGCCAGCGCGTTGCCCAGTTTGAGCTCGTCGAAAAGATTGGCGAAGGT
>JAIEMJ010000035.1 GCA_019752335.1 Bryobacteraceae bacterium | reverse complement strand
AAATATGAGAGTCACGCTACCTCCAGTTTAGCCCCGAAGCTGTCCGCGAGAAGTTAAAAGTCGGAGCGCATGCGGAGCAGGCTTAAGAACTCGTCGCGGGTCGACTTGCCGGTGCGGAACTCGCCCAGCATCGCGCTCGTCGTGGTGCTGGAGCACTGTTTCTCCACGCCGCGCATCATCATGCAGAAGTGTTTGCCTTCGGCAATCACCGCGACGCCGCGAGCGTCGAGTACCTGCTGGAGTGTCTCGGCGATCTGGTGCGTCATGCGCTCCTGCACTTGCAGGCGGCGCGCGTACATGTCGATGATGCGGGGAATCTTGCTGAGCCCGATGATGGTCTTGTTCGGCAGATAAGCGACGTGAACGCGACCGTGGAAGGGCAGCATGTGGTGCTCGCACAGACTGAAGAATTCGATGTCTCGGACGATCACCATCTCGTCCACTTCGGCCTTGAAGAGTGCGCCATTGACGATCTTCTCGAGGCTAGCGGTGTAGCCGCGCGTCAGGTAACGCATCGCCTTTGCCGCGCGATCCGGCGTCTTCAGGAGGCCTTCGCGGCGCGGATTTTCGCCCAACACTTCCAGCATGCCGTGTACGTGACCGGCGATCGGATCGCCGATGGGCGCCTCGACCGCAGCCAGTGCGTGCATGCCGTTCTGTTTCAGCTCAGTCATGATCTGTCCTTGGTAACTTCAAAGATATTATTGCGAGTCTCCCAGATGCGCACCCGATCGAGCGCGGGCCAATCCTTTGGCCAACCTGCGTCGAGCCGCGCGTGAATCACTGCGGAGACTACCTCGGTGGTGGGCACCAGGCCCGCCAACTCGGGTACTTGTTCATTTAGATTCCGATGGTCATAGCGGGAGACTATTTCCTGCGTAACAAAGTTGTCCAACGACGGCAGATCGGCCACGCGGCCGGTGAGGGCGTCCACGGCGCCGCGCACCGTCACTTCCAGGACGTAGTTGTGGCCGTGCCCGTAGGGGTTGTTGCACTTGCCGTAGGTGGCATCGTTTTCGGCTTCGCTGAGCGCGTCCGAATGGAGCCGATGGGAGGCGCTGAAACTATAGCGGCGCGTCAGCCTCATGCCGGTTCCCCCGCGTATTCCACGTAGAGGTCCTCGGTTTCGTAGAGCTTCACCAGATCCAGGCGGCCCTTCGCGCCGGAGAAATGAGGGGCCAGCCGGCGCCAGATTTCGAGCGCGATGTTTTCGGTGGTGGGGACGATCCGGTCGAAAGGAGGCACTTCATGATTCAGGTGACGATGATCGAACGGCTGGACCACTTCCTGGTTCAGAATCTCTTTCACTTCTTTGAGGTCAACAATCATCCCGGTTACGGGATCGGGTTGGCCGGCGATGGTGACTTCGAGGACGTAGTTGTGGCCGTGCCCGTGGGGATTCGCGGCCGCTCCATAGAGCGCGCGATTCTCCGCCTCACTGCGGCCGGCGAGCGCACAGACGTGAGAGGAGGAGAACTCAATGCGGCGCGTTATTTTCATGTCCTCCTGTTAGATGCCTCAATTCGGTGCGGCGATACCGTAAAATAAGCGGTGGATGGCTAACACGAAACCCGACCTTCGCCCGCCGCTTGCGCTGATCCTCATCTTGTTGATGAGCCTAGGCTTCGTCATCTACGATACGCTACGGGAGAAAGTAACGCAGGTGGGTGACACCGCTCCCGACTTCGAAGTGACGGCCGAGAATGGCAAGAAGTTTACGCGCTCCGACTTTGGCGGCAAGTTGCTGATGCTCAATTTTTGGGCCACCTGGTGCCCGCCTTGCATTGAAGAGACGCCCCGCTTGAACGCGTTACAAGAGGAACTCGCCAAGGATGGCGTGGTGGTGCTCGGCATCAGCGTCGACAAGAACGAGAAGCCTTACAAGAAATTCATCGAGCGCATGCGCGTGAAGTTCCCCACCTCGCGCGACGCTGAGGCGCGCATCAGCGCCAGCTACGGCACGTACAAGTTCCCGGAGACCTACATCATCAACTCGGCCGGCAAGGTCCTTGCCAAGTACGAAGGCGAACCCTCCAGCACCTGGCTGGATCCGAAGGTGCTCGACCAGATTCGGAGTATGCGCTAACCCAATGCTCGCCGCTCCTGTCCGCTCCGAAATTCACCAGATGCTAGGCCCGCGCGGCTACTTGGACCAAGGCGCCGACCTCAGCCTTTACGAATACGACGGCAGCATCGACAAGGCCAAGCCCGATGTCGTGGTTTTCCCGCGCAGCACGGAGCAAGTGTCGGCCCTGGTTAAGCTTGCCTTTGCGAACAACCTGGCCATCGTGGGCCGCGGCGCCGGCACGGGCCTTTCCGGGGGCGTCATCCCGCGCGCCGGCGGCATCATGATCTCCTTCGCGCGCATGAATCGCATTCTGGAGATTGACCTGGCAAACGAGCGCATGCTGGTGGAGCCGGGCGTCGTGAACCTCGACGTCACGCTCGCCGTGCAGCGCGATGGCTACTACTTCGCGCCGGACCCTTCGAGCCAACGCGCCTGCACCATCGGCGGCAATGTCGCCGAGAACGCGGGCGGTCCGCACACGCTGGTCTATGGGGTTACCGTGAACCACGTCCTCGGCCTCGAAGTGGTGCTGCCCGACGGCACCATCACCGAGATCGGCGGCCCCGAAACGGATCTGCCCGGTTACGACCTCACCGGTCTGCTCACCGGCAGCGAAGGCACCATGGTGCTGGTGACCAAGGCTTGGCTGCGCTTGATGCGCAGCGCCGAGACAGTAAAAACCATGCTCGCCGTCTATGACACGACGGACGCGGCGGCCAACACGGTGGCCGAAATTACCGCCAAGCAAATCACGCCCGCCGCGCTCGAGATGCTGGACGGCCCCATGCTGCGCATGGTGGAGGAGGCGACGCACGCTGGTTATCCGATGGACGCGCAGGCGGTGCTGTTGATTGAGCTCGAAGGGCTCACGGAGTCAGTCGAGAGCCAATTGGCGCCGATTCAGGCCACGTGCCTGGCGTGCGGCGCGCGGGAGGTCCGGCTGGCGAAGTCGGCCGAGGAGCGTGATTTGCTGTGGAAGGGCCGGAAGAATGCCTTTGGCGCCATCGGCCGGGTGAGTCCGTTTTACTACGTGCAGGACGGCGTGGTGCCGCGCACCCAAATCGCGCCGACGTTGCGGCGGATTGGCGAGATCAGTGCGGAGTTTGGCGTGCAGATCAGTAACATCTTCCATGCGGGCGACGGCAACATGCACCCGATCATTCTTTTCGACGCCCGCAAGCCGGGCGATGTGCAGAAGGCGGTGGCGGCGGGCGAGGCGATTCTGTCTTATTGCATCGCCGTCGGCGGTTCGATCACCGGCGAGCACGGGGTCGGCATGGAGAAGATGGAACTGATGACGAAGCTCTTCTCGGAGGAGACGCTCGACATGATCGCCAACTTCAAGCGGCTCTTCGATCCGGGTTGCCGGCTGAATCCAGGTAAGCTGTTGCCCACGGGCAAGGGATGCATGGAAATCCACCACTCGCACGCGACTCCCGCGGCGACATACTAAGAGTGTGACTCCCCGCGTCGCCTTCTTCACCGACTGTTTCCACGAAGTGAACGGCGTGGCCCTCACTTCGCGCCAGCTTGACGCCTTCGCGCAACGCCGCGGCTACCCTTTCTTCAGCTTCCACATCGGCCCCGAGACCAAGACGTGGACCGTGGGAGAACACACGACGATGGAGATCGCCCGCGGGCCGCACCTGCTCCGGTTGGACTCCGACATGTTTTTTGACCTCGACTTCCTGCGCTACCGGACGCCCGCCCTCGACGCGGTGCGTGCATTTAGGCCGGATCTGGTGCACATCACCGGCCCCGGCGATTGCGGCATCCTCGGGGTGATCGCGGCCCGGACCCTGAACGTACCGCTCGTCGCGTCCTGGCATACGGACCTCCATAAGTACGCCGGCCGGCGGCTGGTGCAGATGCTCGAATTCCTGCCGGAGGTGATCAAGGAGAAGCTCGACTTCGGCGCCGAGAAGGGGGCGCTGGCGGCTACTCTACAGTTCTACAAGCTCGCCAAAGTGACGCTCGCGCCGAATCCGGATCTGGTGAAGCTGATTGAAGAAGGCACGGGGCGGCCCTGCCACCTAATGCGCCGCGGCATTGACTCGTCGATCTTCAGCCCCACGCGCCGCACACGCCCCGCGGAGGACGGCACCTTGGTGCTGGGCTACGTGGGACGGCTGAGTCCGGAGAAGGGAATCCGTTTGCTGGCCGATGTCGAGCGCGCGCTGATCTCCGCGGGCGTCGAAAACTATCGCTTCCAGGTGGTGGGGCAGGGGAGCGAACTCGAGTGGCTTCAGCAGAATCTGCAACGGGCCGATTTCCCCGGCGTCCTGCGCGGCGAAGCCCTGGCGACGGCCTACGCGAACCTCGACCTCTTCCTCTTCCCCTCGCGCACGGACACCTTCGGCAATGTGATTCAAGAGGCGCTCGCCTCGGGCGTGCCGGCTGCGGTGTTTGCCGAAGGCGGACCGAAGTTTCTGGTGGAGCCCGGCGAAAGCGGGATTCGGGCCGAGACCGACGCCGAATTCGTCGAGCGCACGGTGGACCTGGTGCGCGATCCACGCCGTCTGGCGGCGTTGCGCGCGAAAGTGTTGGCGTCCAAGCTGGATCGCACTTGGGATGGAGTCTTTGAAGACGTCTACGAGGCCTACCGGCTCAGTTGCCGCCCTTGAGGCATTCGGCGATGTCGCTTTCGGGAATCGTCCCCGCCTTGATCATCTTCCAGTAGGGCTCGGTGATGTCGACCGTCGTGGCGCCTTCGCCGATGGAGAAGCCACCGTCCAGCACCAGACTGATCTGCCCATCCATCATCCCGAAGACCTCAATGCCGGAGCGGCAGGTGGGTGAGCCTGACATGTTCGCGCTGGTCGCGATCAACGGCTGGTTCAGCACCTCGAGCAACCGCGCCGCGACAATCGACTTCGAATGACGGAGCGCCAGACGGCCCGTGTTGCCCGTCACGCGCAGCGGCACGCGCGACGCCGCCGGCACGATCACCGTCAGCGGACCCGGCCAGAAGCGGCGCGCCAGCAGTTGGAAGCGCATCGTAATCTCGGACGTCAGTTCCTCGGCCATGATCAGGTCGCTCACCAGCAGGGGCAGGGAACGCGCGGACTCACGGCCCTTGGCCTGAAACACCTTGCCGACGGCGGCCAGATTGAACGGGTCAGCGACGATGGAATACAACGCGTCGGTGGGGATCGCCACCACGCCGCCTTTACGAATGACGGCCGCGGCCCGCTCAATCGCTTCGCGCGAGGGGTCTTCCTGTTTGATTTCAATTAGATCGGTTGCCACGCTAGTACGGTTAGAACCTGGATTCTACAATGCTCCAGTCTACCGCAGAGAGGTGAGTACAATGGGGAAAGCTCCGATATGCACATCCGCGACATCTTCGCTCAAGACCGCACGACCCTCTCCTTCGAGTTCTTCCCGCCCAAGAATGAGGCCGATTCGAATGTTCTGTTCGAGAACATCACCCAACTCGAAGAGCTGCAACCCTCCTTCGTCTCGGTGACCTATGGCGCCGGCGGTTCTACGCGGCAACTGACGCATGACCTGGTGGCGCGCATCAATCAGACCACGAAGCTGGCCGCGGTGCCGCATCTGACGTGCGTCTGCCACCAGTCCGGTGAGGTGGAGGAGATTCTGGCGAACTACGCCAAGATTGGCGTATCGAATATCCTGGCCTTGGGGGGCGATCCGCCGCGTGGGCTCACCAACTACCGCCGGGAGGACGACAGCTTCCAACATGCCGGTGATCTGGTGCGTTTCATTCGCCGCTTCAACGAGAGCCATCGCCACAGCGACCCGCGTGGCTTCGGGATCGGCGTAGCCGGCTTCCCCGAGGGCCATCCCGGCACGCCCAATCGTTTGCTTGAAATCGAACGGCTGAAGGCCAAGGTGGACGAAGGCGCCGACTACATCGTCACCCAGCTGTTCTTCGATAACCGCGACTTCTACGATTTCCGGGAGCGTTGCGAACTGGCGGGCATCCGCGTGCCGATCATCGCCGGCATCATGCCGGTCTCCACGGCCTCAGGCCTGAAGCGCATGGCGGAGCTCGCCCTAGGAGCCCGCTTTCCAGCGCCGCTGCTGCGGATCGTGCAGCGCTGTAACGACGACGCGGAGGCCGTGAAGCGCGTGGGCATCCACTGGGCTACCGAGCAATGCCGCGACCTGCTGGACCACGATGTCGCGGGAATCCACTTCTATACCTTGAACAAGTCCGATGCGACGCGTCAGATTTATCAAAGCTTAGGTCTGCGGGATAGTCTCGCCGTGCGACGCCGCTAGCTTAGCTATTACTGAGCGCCGTTCCGCGCCTGTCGCGCGATATTTGCTATATACTCTCACATCATGAAGTTTGCATCTGTCTGGCTGATGGCGTCCCTCGGTGCTTTTGCCCAACCGGGTCCGACGATAAAAGACCTCGAGTGCCCCAATACACCCGATGGCCGGCAGCCGTATCGCGCCGGAACGCTCACCACGGGCGAGATGCGGAAGATCGTGATCGACGCTCCCGGCGCGCTCTGCAATGACGGCACGCAGCCGGCGATGTATGTGCGCCCAGCCCGGCCCGGCGCCACCGAGCCGGACGGTAGTTCCGCCAATCGCTGGCTGATCCATCTGAACGGCGGCAGCAGTTGTTCCGACTTCGAAACCTGTTCCACCCGCTGGTGTGGTATCGGCCAATGGGAAGGCACCTTGATGACGACGGCCTTCGACGGGCCAACCAAGAATGTGAACGGGCTGATCGGGCGTAATGCGATCAATCGCCTCGGCGACCGGAATGTAGTCCAGATGAAGTACTGCAGCTCTGACCAGTGGCAGGGCCGCAAGTCCGATGTGGTCCTGCGGAGCGACGACGGAACGAAGTCTTTCAGCCTGCACTTTCGCGGAGCAACCATTGTCGATGCGGCGTTGACGGCACTGGAACGGGGCGTGCCTGGCCTACCGCGGCTCACCGACGCCACCGATGTCCTGGTCAGTGGAGATTCGGCGGGCTCCTCGGGTGCTCGCGCCCACCTGGATCGCATTGCCGCCCGCCTGCGGGCCGCAAACCCCAACGTCCGGGTGCGGGGCAATTTCGAGGCTTCCTTTGGGCCGGATCTCAATGGCCGGCAGGGCTTCCCGGCTGGCGACCCGCGCGATCCGGTCTACGCCGGGCAGACCGAGCGTTACAACGCAGTCTTTCGCGATCAGCGTAACGCGCAACTCGACGATTCCTGCCTCGCGGCGCACCCTTCGGCGCCTTACCTTTGCACGGATGACGGCTACCTCACCCTGAATCACATCACCACGCCCTTTTTCCAGATCCAGGACATGCTGGACCCCCTCTTGTTCAATGGGTTTCAGGAGGGCGGCTTTCTCGGAACCAAGGGGGAGTTTGGCCAGGGGCTATACGACCAACTCACCGCCCTCACCAATGTCCGCTCCACTGCCGCCGAGAGATCAGCGATGACGCTGACGCCAGGCGTGGTCGGCCGCGCCTGCGAAGTTCACGTCACCTGGTCGAGCGACGATGGCTTTCTGGGACGCCGGATTCGCTCTGGCCCCACCGCCACCGCCTATAGTTATTACGAGTTGCTCTGGAACTGGTTGACGGGAGCCACGCCCTCGGTCCTTTTGGCACCCCGTCCGTCCGCGGCGGCCTCGCCCGTCATTGATTCCATCTGCGACGCCAAGGCCCCCAACGCTCCCGCGCTCCCCAGCATCAACACGGCTTCGAATGCCAACTACGCGTTTGGCGAGGCGGTGGCGCCGGAGTCCATTGTGGTGACCTTTGGCGCTGGTCTGGCCGCCTCCACGGCCACCGCTACGACGGTCGCCTGGCCGACGACGCTGGCCGGCCTCACGATCACGGTGACCGACGCGCGCGGCGTTGCCCGGCCGGCACCGCTGTACTACGTTTCGCCGACGCAGATCATCTATCTAATCCCCGCGGGCACGGCCGCCGGTGCGGCTCAACTCGCCATCGGAGCGCAACGCTCCACCGTGCAGGTGGCCGCTACCGCGCCCGGCATCTACACCGCCAGCCAGAACGGGAAAGGCGTCGCGGCCGCGACCTTTGTCCGGATCACGGCCCGCAATATCCGCACCGAGGGATTGATCTTTGACCCGTCCACTGGTGTGGAGACGGGCGTACCGGCGGCCGCAGGCGACCAGATCTATCTGACGCTTTACGGCACCGGGCTGCGCGGAGGCCCGGCAACGGCTACGGTGGGCGACATCCAAGTCCCTGTCGCGGGCCCGGTGGCGCAGGGCCAATACCTCGGACTGGATCAGATCAACTTGGGTCCGATCCCGCTGCGGATCGGGCTCGGCCAGAAACAGATCGTCATTCGCCAGGGGGACGACCTGGCGAACATCGTTACCGTCACTTTTCGGACGCCATAGTGTTTTCTTCCTTCCAGTTGCACCAGGTTCGCGCTAACATTAAGACGATCGCATCTGGAGGCGACTGTTGCTGATCCGACTTTCCTTGCTGGCACTTTGCGCGAGTCTTGTCTGCGGACAGACACCGTCCTTTCAAACGGGCGCCTATGCGGCGCTAACGAACGCTGGCTGCCAAGCGTGCCACAACACCGATGGCGTCGCCGCCGGCACCCGGCTGCTGTTTCCTGAAGGCAATCCCACACCCGCGAAAATCGAAGCCTTTGGCCGTTCGTTGGTCTCTCTGGTGGACCGGCTGGAACCGGCCAAGAGCTTGCTCTTCGAAAAACCCACGCTGCGCGTGGCCCATGTGGGCGGTGAGCGCATCAAGAAGGGCAGCCCGGAAGAGACCGTTCTGCGCGCCTGGGTGGATCGCCTCGCCACGCTCTCCGGCGACGAACTCGCCAATGCCTTGGCCTACCGCGAAGGCGAAGAAGCGGGCGGCGGGCTGAAGCCCAAACGCGTCGAGCTTCGGCGCCTGACGCATAGCCAGTACAACAACACGCTGCGCGACCTGCTCGGCGACAATTCGAAAGCCGCCGACCGTTTCCCGCCCGAAGACTTCGTCAACGGCTTCCGCAATCAGATTCAGGCCCAAGGCCTGTCGCCCCTGCTGATCGAAGCCTATAGCCAGGCCGCGGAGAAGAGCGCTCAGAATGCTCTGCGCGGCGGCGACACGCGCGGAATCATCGGCTGTCCGCCTTCTCCCGCCTGCCGCGCCAAGTTCGTGCGCGACTTCGGTCTGCGCGCCTTCCGCCGGCCTTTGGACCCCGCCGAGCAGAAGCGCTACACCGACCTCTTCGCCAAGGAGAAGGAGTTCTTGAAGGGCGCGCAACTCGTGATTGAGGCGATGCTGCAATCCTCCAACTTCCTTTTTCGCCTCGAGAATACCGCCGACGCCAAGCTACGGCCCTTTGCCACGGCTAGCCGTCTCTCCTATGCGCTTTGGGATACGATGCCGGACACGGCGCTCTTCGCCGCCGCCGAGCGCGGGGAACTCAATACCGTGGCTGGCGTGAAGCTCCAGGTAAAGCGCATGCTGGACCATCCGCGCGCCAAGCAGTCGCTCAACGACTTCGTGAGCCAGTGGCTCCGCTTTGATCGCATCTCGACCGCCAGCAAGGACCGTCGCCGCTACCCGCTCTTCACCCGCGAAACGGCGGTCGCGATGGCCGAGGAGGCCCGCCTCTTCGTTAGCGACCTCGTTTGGAACGACAAGAACTTCATGGAACTCTTCACCGCTCCCTATGGCTACGTGAACAGCGAGCTCGCAGGCATCTACCAAGTGCCCATGCCGGCGCAGGACTTCGGTCGCGTGCTGTTTCCGCCCGCCTCTGAGCGTGCCGGAATTTTGGGCCAGGCTTTGTTTCTCGCCAGCACCGCCAAGCCCGATGAGAGTTCGCCCACCGCGCGCGGCTTGTTTGTGCGCGAGCAGTTCCTCTGCCAGCATGTGCCCGATCCGCCGGCCGGGGTGAACACGAACCTGCCGCCCTTCACGCCCGGCAAGCCGCAAACCAACCGCGACCGTATGTCGGAGCACGTGACGAACCCCGGCTGTGCTTCGTGCCACAGTCTGATTGACCCGGTGGGCTTTGGCTTCGAGAAGTTCGACGCCGTGGGCGCGCGGCGCGAGAAGTTTACGCTCGTCACGCCGTCCCAGGCGCGCAAAGAGCGCGGGAAGCAGCAGACGGCTTGGGAACTCGACATCGATGCGACGGGCTACGTCGCCGGCGTGAACAACTCGAAGTTTGCGTCACCCGCCCAGTTGGGCGCCGTGCTGGGCCAGAGCGCGCAATGCCAAGAGTGCATCGCTAAGCAGTATTTCCGCTATGTTTCTGGCCGCGCCGAAACCGCTGCCGACCGTCCCGTTATCCGGAAGATCACCGATGACTTCCGGCGTTCCCAATTCAAGTTCAAAGAGCTGATGCTGTCGCTGATGCTGGCCCGTGAAACCTCCGGAGGAAGCTGATTCCCATGTCGTCCGTCATTACCAAACGTACCCGCACCTCACGCCGCACCCTGCTGAAGGGGCTCACCGCGGCCGGTAGCCAAATCCTGGTGGGCTTGCCGCCCCTGGTGTCGATGTTTAATTCGCAAGGCACGGCCTACGCCGCGGCGAACCCCATCGAGACGCGCTTCGTCCTGTGGTTCAACGGCAATGGCATCCCGGAGCGGTATTGGATTCCTGCCGAGGAGGGCACCGACTATAAGATGACGCCGTGCCTGTCGCCGCTGGCCGCTTACCGGCGCGACTTCCACGTGCTGAGCGGGGTCGATAATGCCGCGTCCAATGGCCAGGGCAATGGCCATACGAATTCGATGAGCGGCCTGATGACCGGTACGCACTTCACTGGCCGCGGACCCGAGGGTCCGTCGATCGATCAGGTGGTGGCGGCCAAGATCGGGAGCGAGTCGCGCTTTCGCAGCCTGCAGATTGGCGTCGCGCAAGAGAGCTTCGGCGAGAGCATGCAGCGCAACATGAGTTGGAGCGGCTATGAGCGCGCGCTGCCGCCCGAGATGATTCCGCATCGTCTCTTTGACCGTCTATTCGGCGCGCGCGAAGAGGGCTGGGTGAATCGCAAGCGCAGCATCCTCGACACGATTTCGCGCGACGCGACGTCGCTCAAGAAGAACCTGCCCACCGACGACCAGACGAAGCTCGACGAGCACCTCACCGGCATTCGCGATCTCGAACGCGCCATCGCCGCTTTGCCCGAAGAGTACCGCCACGTCGCCCCGCCGGACTTCGACGGCGACATGAAGGATTGGCCGCGCATCGCCAAGCTGCAGAGTGACCTGCTGGTGAAAGCCCTCGCCACTCGGCAGACCCGAGTTGCTTCGTACATGCTTACCAAGTGCCAGAGCATTTCGCGTTTCCCCTGGCTCGGCTACACGGCCGGCCGGCATCACGACTATACGCACGCCGAGGGCAAAGTGGCCGGCGCCGATGGCGCCGAGGGCCAGCGCGTTCTGCGCGATATCTGCCGGTGGCACGTGGAGGAGTTCGCTTATCTGGTGGCCAAGCTGAAGTCGATTCCCGAAGGCGACGCCACGGTCTTTGATCGCACGGCCCTCATCTACGTGCATGAGCACGCCGAGGCGAATCCGCATAAGAACAGCGGACTGGCGATGCTGGTGGCCGGTGGCGTGGGCAAGATCGCCAAGGGACGGCACACGCGCGTTACGGCTACCGTCGGCGACGTCTATCTGACCGTAGCGGACGAGATTGTGAACGCGGGCATCGGCAAATTCCCCACCGCCAGCCGCCGCGTGACGGACTTGCTGGCTTAAACGAATGCTCAAAATTGCGCTGCTGTTGGTTGCCACGGGTCTCGCTTCCGCGAGTGATCGCGAACTCGCCGAGTGGGTGATCCGCTGGGAAGGGCTCGTCACGCTGGCCGGCGCGCCGCACCCCATCGGCGACGTCAGCCAGTTGCCGCCGGGCGATCTCACCATCACCGGCATTGACCTTACCGGGTCCGTAATGACCACGGGGGAACTGACGAAACTGGCCGGGCTCAAGCACCTTCGCGAGCTGTATCTGCCCGGCCCTATTTGGAACCCCGGCGGCGGCAATGAGAATGGGAACGACGTGTTCAAGTCGCTGGCGTCCCTCAAAACGTTAGAACGCCTGTATGTCGGCTGGCACTTCGCTGACAAGATCAACATTCGGGATGTGGGCATCGAAGCCCTGAAGCCGCTCACCGAGATGCGCGACTTGCGTTGCGCGCATTGCCAACTCTCGAAGGTCGACCTCTCGGCTTTCACGAAGCTGCAAAGTCTCGACTTGGACAACACGGGACTTACCGACGCCGGCCTGGAGCATCTGGCGAATCTGAAGAGTCTGCGGCGGCTTTTGCTGCGCGACAGCATGATCACCGATGCCGGCATGCGGCATCTGGAAGGCCTGACGCAGCTCGAAGAGCTGGACCTGTCGGGCGCCCGCTTGACGGACACGGGCATCGCCCATTTGCGCAATCTGAAGGCGATGCGCATGCTGAGCCTGGGCGGCTCCCTGGCGACGGACGCCAGTTTGGACGTCTTGTCCGGGATGACTCAGTTGCGCTCGCTCGATCTCTATCGCACTAAGGTCACTAACGCGGGGGTCTCGCGGCTGCAGTCCCTGAAGCAGTTGAACGATATTGACCTGCGTTACAGCCGCGTCACGGCCAACGGCGTCGATGCCTTGCGGACGGCGCTGCCGAAGGCCAAGGTGCAGTATGTGGGTGCCGCCGCGGTGAAGCCCAAGAACGCCGGCGCGGCCCAGCCCGCGGCGGAGACTGACGCGGCGATCGCCGATTGGGTAAAGGCCATCGGCGGTAAGGCCGAGTTGCAGGACGGGCAGTTGCGGCGCATTGATCTTTCCGCTACGCCTGTCAGCGATGGCCAGATGGGGTTTCTCGGAAAGCTGACCGGCCTCGAACAACTCGACCTGCAAGCGACTCAGGTGGGTGACCTCGGCATCGCGGCGCTCACCGGCCTGGCGAAGCTGCGCCTGCTCGACCTTAGCAACACGACCTTGTCAGACGCGGGCTTGGCTGACGTGGCCAAGCTCACCGGGCTCGCCACGCTGCGCATTGCGGGCACGCTGGTGGAGGGCTCGGGTCTGGGACGCCTTGCAGCCTTGCCGAACCTGGTGGAACTCGACCTCGGCAACACGCGCCTCGACGACCGTGCCCTCGCACCCGTCGGCAAGCTGACACGCCTCAAGTCGTTGCGTTTGAGCTACACGGAAATTGGCGACCCAGCCACCGAGCATCTGGTGGGGCTTACCGCGCTTGAGAATCTGCAACTCGCCGGTACCGATGTGGGCGACGATTCGCTGGCCCGCATCGCCAAGCTGACGAATCTGCGGGAACTGAATCTGAATCAGGCCCGCTTTACGGATCCAGGGCTCGCCGTGCTGAAGTCTTTGGCCAAGCTCGAACGGATCGAGATGTTCCGTACCCGGGCAGGGAACGATGGCGCGGCGGTGTTGGCGGCGCTGCCGAATCTGCGGGCGGCTACGTTCGACTATTCGTCGCTGGACGATAAGGGCGTACTGTTACTCAAGAACGCGCCGGCCTTGCAGGTTTTGAGTCTCGACAACACCAACGTTACCGACCAAAGCGTGGCGGCGCTGAAGGCGATGCCCGCGTTGCGCTCGTTGAACCTGTATCACACGCTGGTGTCGGAGAAGGGTTACGGCGAAATCAAAGCCGGCCTACCCAACTGCGGCATCGTCTTTGATCGCGATTCCGCCCTACCCAACCGGAGGACCCGATGAAACTTGCCTTGGCTCTCTGCCTGACGCTGCCGGCCCTCGCTGCCGTCGATTCCAGCCACGATAGCTGGATCGAGACGGCCGGCGGCACCGTCACTCGCAACGCGACTGGACAGATCACGGGTGTCAATCTGCGCGCCAGTTGGGTCACCGACGCCGACCTCCGCCAACTCACGGCGCTACCCGCGCTCACCTCGCTCGACCTTTCGCTCACCCGCATTACCGATCAAGGCATGCAGGAACTGCGGACCTTGCCCGCGATCACGGAGCTCAACCTGCGTTGGGCCGAATACGTCACCGACGAAGGCATCGCCGCGCTGAAGGGTTGGAAGAAGCTCAAGCGCCTGGTGCTGCACGGTACCAAGGCGAGCGACACGGCCCTGGAGCACATCGCCGGCATCTCGACCCTCGAAACCCTGGATCTGGGTTCGGTGATGCTCACTGATGTGGGCCTCGAACGGCTTACCGTGCTCCCCAATTTGAAGGCCCTCACCATCGGCGGCAACGAACTCGGTGACGCAGGTTTGCAAGCTCTCCGCCAAATGCCCGGCCTCACCTACCTCGACTTGAGCGGCCGCCAAGGGACTGACTCGAACGTCTGGGCCATCAGCATGTCCGACATTGGCCTCGAAGCCGTCCTGACGCTCAGCCAACTGCGCGAACTGCGGTTCGGCTGCACGTCGATCGGCGTCGGCATCGAAGGCGCCAAATTCGCCACCGTGAGCATGATGAGCGTCACGCCTCGTTGGCTTGCGCAGTTGAAGGCCCTCCCTAAGCTGCAAAGGCTCAAGCTCCAAGGCTGTGACCGTTTGGACGACACGTCGGTGCCGATTCTGTGCTCCTTCACGAGCCTGGAAGAAGTGGACCTAAAGGGAACCGCGGTGACGGAGAAGGGCCTCGCCGCCCTGCGCGCGGCGCGTCCGAAGCTGCGCGTCTTCTCGGGTCCTTGGGACGCGAAGTCGGCGAATTTCCGCAACAACTGAAGATACGTCCAGATTGCGCCGACTCCAAAAGCACCTCTGGATCCGGCAAGGCGTCGAACCGGGCCGCCTGCGAACTTCGAAAATCAACTGTTGGTTCACGCCAGATAACTGCTCGGACAATGGCCTTGTTCAGGTCGTGGTCCGCCTGGAAGCGAACCTTCATCGCAAAGTTTGGCGGCCAGCGCTTTCCAGACGCGCCTGCAATTCGGCAGTCGGTGGAGTGCCTTTGCGTTCGAGATCCAACCATTGCTCTTTCCGGGCAGCCAAGTAAGCATCCACGTTCGCTTGATTGTCCAAGTAGAAGGCAATAGCTCCATAGACATGGGGCAAGGACAAAGCATCGAAATCTTCCCGAATGCTCTCAGGCGATGATCCTTGCCTGAAGGCGTACACAATGGAGTCCAAGGAGATCTTTGTGCCCAGAATGTAGTAGACCCCGTTCCGATTCTCAACGTGCTCGTTCATTGCTGCAACCTCTTCCTGATTATACGAGATGCTCGCGTTTCTAAAGAGCAGCCGTCAGTTTGGCCAGCAAAGCCGTACGATCCGCGATGCGGTCGATCAGTATGCTTTCGTGCGGCGCATGCGCCCCTTCGCCGACCGCTCCCAGGCCATCCAGCGTAGGGACTCCCAGCGCCGCCGTGAAGTTGCCATCGGACCCGCCGCCCGTCGCCGACTCCTGCATTTCCACGCCCAATTCCAGCGCTAACTTGCGGGCCAAGGCGAACAGCGCGGCGATCGCGCGGGTGCGCTCCATGGGGGGCCGGTTGAGGCCGCCGGTGACGGTCACCGTGCAGCGCGGATTCGTGGCTTTCAGCGCGCGAAAGCGGCGGTCCAGGGAAGAGAAGTGGCTCAGCTTGGCAATACGGAAATCGACCGCAGTCATCGCTTCGGCTGCGATGACGTTGCTCCGCGTGCCGCCCGAGATGGTGCCGGGGTTCACCGTGGTGCCCTTGGCCAAGTCAGTGAACGAGGCGATGCGTTCAATCTGGTGCGCTAGTTCCACGATGGCGCTGGCGCCTTGGGTGAAGTCGACCCCGGCGTGCGCGGCGTGGCCCGTCACTGTGACGCGGTAGCCGCCGATGCCCTTGCGGGCCGTCTTCAGCTTGCCACTCAGACCGGTGCCAGGCTCCAACACCAACACGGCCGTGGCGCCCGTGGCGGTCTTCTCGGTGAGGGGCCGCGAAACCGGGCTGCCGACTTCTTCTTCCGAAACCAACAACAGCTTCACCTTGCGCCGCACCGGAATGTCGAGCGCCCGCAGCGCGCGCATCGCAAAGACAAAGAAAGCCACGCCAGCCTTCATGTCGAGCACGCCGGGACCCCAGTAGCGGCCCTCGGCTTCGCGCCAGGGCATGGTCCGCAGGATGCCGAGCGGATACACCGTATCGGTGTGGCCGAGGCCAAGCACCAGGCCCTCCTTGCGCTTGCCGGGCAGTGCAAAGTCGCAAATCAAATGACGGCCATACTTGCCGCCCTTCACGCTGCTTACCTTCGCGATGTCGCCGACGGAATCGGCAAACAGATCCGCGCAGCGATTCACCGCCGCGGCGTCGTCGCTAGGCGATTCGCATTCCACCAGTTGCCGCAAGAACTGCACCAACTGGGGCTGCTGGGCTTGTACATGGGCCAGAATCGGATCCATTCGTCTACAAAGCCCCCAACGGATCGCCGATGCGTAAGGGCGAACGCGAGACAAAGGGCTCGCCGTAGCGCGCGCCGATCATGTCGCCGTAGAAGCGAGCCTGGCAATGCAGACGGTCCCGCAGCGCCGCCTGATCGGGTGCCCGGTAGCAGGCCATCGACGCCACCTTGCGCTCGAACTGTGCGGTGATGTCCACGACGAACGTGGGCGCGACGGCGGCGTAAAGGCTGGCATGGTAGATGCGTTCCGGCCGATGGGCGGGCGTCTCGGCGTCCAGGCCTTGCAGGCCCGCTAGCTCGCAAGCCTGCTCGGCCATCTCGCAGGTGGCGGGATGATCGGGATGCTGGCCCTGCCAGTAGGGAACAATCACCAGGCGCGGGCGCAGCCGGCGGATTTCGCCGGCTACGGTCATGCGGCCGGGCAGGGAATTCTCCACGCGGCCATCGGGGTAATGCAGATTGCCGCGCCAAGTGAGCAACAGCGGCGCCGCCGCGGCCGTCGCGTGCGCGAACATCGCCTCGGTCTTCTGGGCCCGGGTAACGTCGCCCGGAGTGAGATCGAGCACGCCGGTGCGGTAGCCGAGTTCGGCGAGCTTGATGAGGGTTCCGCCGGTAGTCTGTTCGGCGTCGCCGGGATGGGCGCAGAGGACGAGGAAGTCGAGGTGCGGGACAGGGTCCTGGTAGTTGCTGGGCAGGTTGAGGTTCATGAGAGGCGAGCTACTACCAGCGTAACTCGGGACGCCGCCAATAAGCGTCGCGCGTGGGAAGAACCTTGATCAACAGCATCCCCATCAGAAAGCCGCCAACGTGCGCGAAGAACGCAATCCCACCGGTCGCCGTCGTGCTTTCGGCCAAGCTGCCGACGCCCGAAAAGAACTGCAGCACGAACCAGTAGATCAGAATGATGAATGCGGGTAACTCTTGTGTGAAGAAAAACACGAACAGCGGAATCAGGGTAAGGATGCGGGCGTGGGGGAATTTCAGCAGGTAAGCGCCCATCACCCCGGCGATGGCGCCGCTGGCGCCGATGTTTGGGATCGTGCTGTTGGGGTCGGCGGCGATCTGTATCAAGGAGCCCGCGATGCCGCAGGCGAGGTAAAAGAGAAGATACTTCCCGCGCCCCAACACGTCCTCGACGTTGTCGCCGTAGATCCAGAGGAACCACATGTTTCCAATCAGGTGCATAAAGCCCCCGTGCAGGAACATCGACGTGAACAGGTCACTCAGTTGCAGTCGCGCCGGCACCACCCCGTAGTGCGCGAAGAAGAAATGCAACTCTTCTGGGGAGAGCGTGAGTTGTTGCAGGAAGATCAGGACGTTGACGATGATGATGGCAATGGTAACGACCGGCGCCGACCGCGAAGGTACGGAATCGCGCAAAGGAATCATTGCGACACCCGGGCGTAGTCCGAGTTGATCCGGCGCTCGGCCCGCGCCATCAGCGCTTTGGCTTCGTCCAGCGTGGCGAGCTTGCCGCGCGCGCCGAGCGCGGTGCAGTTGAGCGCGGCGAGTGCGTTCGACAGGTCCAGGGTTTCCTGAATCGGCAGGCCCTGCAGCACCGCGTAACAGAAGGCGCCGTGAAAGACGTCGCCGGCGCCGGTGGTGTCGGCGCAGTTTACGACGTAGGCCGGCGAATAGTAGAACTTGCCATCGACGCGCGCGAGCGCGCCATGCGCACCCAGCGTCATGGCGGCGACGGGCAAATGGAATTCGTTCTGAATGTTAGCGAGCGCCTTCAACGGGTCCGACTGTCCGGTCCATTGGACGGGGAACTCAGAACTGGTGACGAGGTAGTCGACGTGGCGCAATACCTGATCGAAACCGTGGTAGATCGTATCGATGTCGATGGTGACGGGGATGCCATGCGCGCGCGCGATTTCAGCCGCCCGGGCCACGGCCGGAGTATCGTGCCCATCGATATGCAGCAGACGGGCAGCGGTGATCATCTCAGGCTGGATGCTCTCGGGATGCAATGCGAGGCACTCCTCACGGCGCCACAGAACTGTGCGTTCACCGGTGGATTGGTCAATCAGAATGTAGGCCGTTTGGTTGGGACAATTCTCCCGCACCTGCACGTCGTCAATGTTGATGCCGCTTTCGCGCAGGCTCGCCATCTGGATGCGTCCGCGCTCGTCGTCGCCGCAGGTGCCGATGTACTTGACGCGCAAGCCGAGGCGGGCGCAACAGACCATCGCGCTCGCGACTTGGCCCCCTGGCGACAAGACTTCGCGCGAAAAAGGGACCTTACCCGCATAGGCGGGGAAGCGATCGAGCAGGATGAGGGTATCGGTGGCGTTCAATCCAACGCCGACCACGTCAAACAATTTCTCAACGGACATGCGACGCGTTTAGCGTAGCACGGCGCCTACCCTATGACAGGTGGCGTGGCATGCTGCTCCACCGTGGCGATGAGCCGGTCCGGGCTGATGGGCTTGCTGAGGTAGTCGTCCATGCCGGCGGACAGACAGCGTTCCCGGTCGGTCGACATGGCGTGCGCCGTGAGCGCGACGATGGGGGTATGGCCCCCCGCTTCCATGCGGCGGATGGCCCGCGTGGCTTCAATGCCATCCATCTCGGGCATCTGCAGGTCCATCAGCACGATGTCGACGGGCTCCCGCTGGAAGAGGTCGACGGCCTGGCGCCCGGTGTTGGCAAGTAAGACCGCATGCCCGCGAGACTCCAGAATCTTCGCGGCGACGCGCTGGTTGACGCGGTTGTCCTCGGCGATCAGCACGCGGAGGAGCCGGACGACCGGGGCAAAGTCGGGCTTGTCGGGCATCGCCGGGCTGCTGGACGTGCGGGCGGGCGCAAATCCGGCGGTGAAGGAGAAGCGGCTGCCTTTACCCGGCTCGCTGTCCACCCAGATTTTGCCACCCATCAGTTCGACCAGCTTGACGCAGATCGCGAGGCCGAGTCCGGTGCCGCCGAACTGCCGCGTCATGGAGCCGTCGGCCTGGCGGAAGGCTTCAAAGATGAGCCCCTGCTTGTCGCGCGCGATGCCGATGCCGGTGTCGATCACGGAGAAGCGCAGTACGATCTCAGTGTCGCTCTGGCTTTCGAGGTCCACCCGGAGACGAACCGTGCCGTTCGCGGTGAACTTTACCGCGTTGCCGGCCAAATTGAGGAGCACCTGGCGCAGGCGTCCCTCGTCACCCCGCACGCGAGCGGGGACTTCGGGTGCGATCTCGCAGCCGACATCCAGTTGTTTTTGGTCCGCCGCGTAGGCGACGATGGACACGACACCGTCGAGCGCACCCTGCAATGAGAAGTCGTCGGCGACGAGCTCCAGATGGCCAGCTTCGATCTTCGAGAAGTCGAGAATGTCGTTGAGCAAGGTAAGCAGCGCGTCGGCCGAATGCTTCACGGTCTCCAGGTAGTCGCGCTGTTCGGCGTCGACGTGGGTATCGAGCAGCAGGGTGGTCATACCGATGATGCCGTTCATCGGCGTGCGGATTTCGTGGCTCATGTTGGCGAGAAACTCGCTCTTCAGCCGGCTGTTTTCGAGTGTCCGGTCCAGCAGGCTTTCGGTTTCCTTCAGCAGCGTCTCCACACGCACCTTGGCTTCGGCGAGTTCCGTGGTGCGTTCTCCTACTTTTCGTTCCAGGCGCTGCCGGTCCAACTCGAGCCGGCGCATCCGGTAGCGCCAGATGAAGCGGAGAAACCACAACAGACAAATGATCGCCAGGATGCGGAACCACCAGGTCTGATAGACGGGCGGCTCAATGCGGAAGGAGAACGTGCGCGGCGACGATTGCCACTCGCCGCCCGGCGGCCGCGCCATCACCTCGAAACGGTAGTCGCCCGGCGGGAGCGGCGACAGCGTCAGTTCGCGTTGTTCTGTCTCGTGCCACACTTCGTCGCTGCCCACCAGACGGTAGCGGAACTGCAAGCTGCTTTCGAGCTGATAGCTGAGAGAGCTATAGACGAGATGGAGCGAATTGCGCCCCAGCTTCACGGACGTAATCTCCACGGGAGGCACGCTGCGGATGGGGGCTTCGCCGGTGGCCGAATAGTGCGCCAGACCGCGGCTGGTGCCGATCCAGACGCTACCGTCTGTATCCGCCAGGAAGGCGTCGGTCGTCGTGTCGTTCCAGACCAGGCCGGTGGTGCGGTCCATGTGGCGGAACCGGCGGCCGTAGCTACCTTCTTCCGTGAGGACTTCGACGCCTGTATCGCTGCCATTCCAGAGGTCGCCGCGCAGGTCGAAGCCAATGAAGTAGCTCTGGTCGGATTGTAAGCCGTTCGTGCGGTCGAAGTGATCAACGCGGAGGCGGTTGCCGTCCGGAGAGACGCGGGAGATGCCGGCCCCGGTCCGGTAGCCGAGCCAAAGGTCGCCATTGGGGCCCTCGGCCAAATGACTCAAGGCGTCCTGCCGCAGGCCGTCTTTGCGTTGGTAGCGAAGCCACTGGCCGTCGCGGCGGCGGTAGAGTCCACGGTAGCTGGCGACCCAGATTTCGCCTTGCTTCGTTTCGACGATCTTCATCACGGCTCGCTGCCGTTTCTCCTGGTCATCAGCGGGCAGCGTCACCGCCTCCACCGCCGTCGCCCCGGGGGCGAGGGTATACAGTCCCTGGTTGGTGCCGATCCACAGGAGACCGGCGGAATCCACCGTCAGGCTCCAAGGTAAGACATTGGGTAGCGGGATGCGTGCCTTTCGGGCCCCGGTGGGACTGAGCAGTAGCAACTGTGGTCCGTCCGGCGCCACCCAGAGGTTCCCGGCCGCATCCCGCGCCAGCCCCTTGACGACGTCGACGCCAGGTAGCGGCACCGGCTTCCAGTGCCAGCGGTCATCCTGATACCGGCCCACGCTGACGCCGTTACCGGTCGCGACCCAGATGCCGTCCTGCCGGTTGCCGACGATGTCGTAGACCAGGTCCCCCGAGAGCCCTTCGCTTTCGGTGTAGCTCTCCCATTCGGTGTACCCCAGCCAGCGCAGCACGCCGCCCCCGGTGATGCCGATCCAAATCGAGCCCTCGCGGTCCTCAGTGACGGTGGCGACTTCGTTCAGCGGCAAGCCATTCCGCTTGCCAACGGTGCGCCAAGCGTGCGGGCCTCCGCCGGCTTTCCGTATCGCGACGCCACTGTTGGTGGGCACGAGAAGTTGGCCGCGGCGGTCGACGGCCAGAGAAGGGAAGTTGGCGAGAATCGGCTTCACCTCGGTCTCGGGGGCCTCAAAGCGCGCCCCACCGGGTTTGAGTTCAATCAAGAGCCGGCGGCTGCGGACCCAAAGTGAGCCACCGCGTGGCCGCGCAAAGCTGATCCAGCGGTCTTCCGGGACGCCCTGCGCCTCGCCGTAGACCTGAGTCCGTCCCCCGTTCCATTGGCAGATGGACTTCCCACAGCCATACCAAACGCTGCCGGGACCCTCCGCGTAGACTCCCGTGGCGAACCGGTCAAAGGTGCTCTTCGGCTCGGGCACGCGCGAGAAGCGATAGCCGTCCTTGCTGTCAGGTTCGCCGATCACCAAGCCCTGCGTGGTGGCGAGAAAGATGCGCACCCGGCCGTCGGTCCCTGGCGCGCTGCTGACGCCGTGGGGCGAAACGGCGGAGGCCAAAGGGTCCTGGAGGGTGATGAAACGGCCACCAGACTTCAGCGCCAGCTTGCCGTCAATGGCGACGGCCCACAGCCGTCCGGGTTCGCTCTCGTGGAGACCGACAATGAAATCTCCTGGCAGGCCGTCGGCGACGGTGAACTTGCGAAAGCGGTAGCCATCGTAGCGGTAAAGCCCGTTGGGGCTGGCCACCCACATGAAGCCCGCCGCATCTTGTTGAATCGCAACGGGAACCTGATTGTCGAGGCCTTGCTCGGGTCCATACTGCTTGAAGCCGTAGTGCTGCGCGAATCCCGGCAGTGCCAGGATCCCGGCCAGTCCGATGAACTGCAAGAATCGCCAGAGCATGTTTTGGGGCGAACGTCCGCCACTGGTGTATCTCGGCAGTTCTAAGCGTTTCTAACAGGTGGGTAGTAGGGAAAAATCACCTTAGGACTAGTGCGCAGGCCTACGGTCGCAAGACCTATAATCAAAGAAAGGACTGCACATGACTATCGATCAGCGCATCGCCGAGCTTACCGCCAGCCTGCAACTCCTCACGATGAAAAGCAGTTCCCACGATACGGAATTAAACCAGCTCACCAAGAACCTCAACGAGCTCACGCTCAAGGTGGACGTGTTCGCCAGCCAACAACGCGAAGAACAGCAGGTACTCGCGCAAAGCCAGCACCAGCTCACTGAAAGCCATCTTCATTTGGCGGCGCAAGTCAGCAAGCTCATCGACGTCCAAAGCAGCACTCTCGCCACGGTGCGCGAACTC
Source organism: Bryobacteraceae bacterium (assembly GCA_019752335.1). Classification (GTDB taxonomy): domain Bacteria; phylum Acidobacteriota; class Terriglobia; order Bryobacterales; family Bryobacteraceae; genus JALHNI01. Next base: position 38,187 of record JAIEMJ010000035.1, on the reverse strand, counting down.
ACCGCTGTCGTTGGCCGTCACGAAGAGCGCCTGCGCAAGCTGGAGCCATAGCATCGGGCTCAATGTTTTCACTTCCGATAACATGTATTATGTCAACTCGCGAACAAGTAGGGATCGCAACTGCCTATCCAACTCCTGAGCATTGGCGATCCGCAGAACCTCGAGGCCAGCCGCAAGCGCGCTGTTGGCGCCATGTTCCGAGTCCTCAATCGCCAGTATTCGCGAGGCGCCCAGCGCTGCCGCGCCCTTCAGGTAAGGCTCGGGATGCGGCTTTCGGAATTGAACTTCGTCTCCGAATACATAATGGTTGAAGTTTAGTCCGCCAACTGCAACAATCGGAATCACTTCCTCGCGAGAGCTAGAAGTCACCAGGCCGTATCGAAGACCCGCTGACTTCAAGTCCTTCAACAGGTCGCCGATACCCGGCGCAAACGGTGGCGACTCGCGCATGCTCTCCCGGTAGCGTGCCGTCTTGGCCGGGTACACCCGCCGGACTTGTTCGCCGGTTGCCGTCGGATTTAGGCTAGCGATCGTGTCGAATAGTTCTACATCGGCGATGCCGATGCAATGAGCCTGGAACCACTCCCAGGTTGGCTGGATGCCCAGCGGTTCCAGGAGATCCAGCCAGCTCTCGTAGTGGATGGGCTCGCTGTCGACGATGACTCCGTCAAAGTCGAACAGCAAGCCGTCGTACTTACTTTGCAAGCTTGATCGACCCAATGATCTGGTCAAAGACCGGTTCGGCGTTCTTCCACTGGCTCTCCGGGCAAATCAAGACCAGGTACAGCAGACCGTCCGGGCGCTGGATGGTCACCAGCAAATCCATCTCGTTACCGCGTTCGAGGGGCGACGGCGAGGTGAACATCGTCAGCAAGGCGGGCTGGCCATCGATTGTCCGGTTGGCCGGCGCCTGCGTCTGATTCATTCCCTGGTTGCCCTTGACCGTCTCTTGAATCAGGGCTTGGGTGTCGCGCGTCAGATCGCCTTTGCCACTCGCCGACTTGTAACGGCTGACGATGACGCCCAGCCCGACGGCTACACTCTGGCCACTCTGCTTGACGCCTTCGGCCGGGGCCACGGTGAGGCTGTCGGCTTCGGGATTCCCTTGGGCCTGCCAGCCCTTGGGGTAGGAGATTTCGAAGGTCTGGCCGCGGAAGTAGCTGAAGCCCTTGACGGAGGTGGAGTCCGGGGCGGGAGTTCCCTGCCCTCCCCCCGGCGCGACCTTGGGCTTGGCCGGGACGACCCGGGCGGCGGCGGCCTTAAAGCGCGCAAAGTCGCCCGTATCCGCGCCGTACGTAGCCCGTGGCATGGCCAGAATCTCCTGTTCGATCAACTGGGACCGGCTACCTGGATCCGGGTGTGAGGACATCCAACCCGCCACGCCTCCGCCCTGTTTACCGCCCGCCATTTGCTGCATCTTTTCGAAAAAGCGCGCAATTTCGATGGGGTTATAACCAGCCTGCGACATCAGCCGGGCGCCGAAGGCGTCGGCGTCCTTCTCGTGGTTGCGGGAAAACTTCATCATCGCCAGTTGCGCGCCCAAGCCGCTCCCGATCTGCGCGGCCATCCCGGCGACTCCGCCCTTCATCTCGCCCACCATGGCGCCGGCGGTGGCCAAACCCTGCAACAACATGCCTTTCGACATCTGGTTGGCGCTGTGGCGCAGGATGGCGTGGCCGATTTCATGGCCCATCACGCCGATGACCTGACTCTCGTTTTCCGCGTTGATCAGGATGCCGGTGTTTACATAAACGAAGCCGCCGGGCACGCAGAAAGCATTGATTTGCGGGTCATTCACCATTTTGTAGGTGAACGGAAACGGCGGGTTGGGGATCTTGCTGGTGATGGTATCGCCAAGGCGCTTGATGTAGGCGGTCATGGCCGGGTCGTCCAGAATCGTGACGGTCGGTTCAATCTCTTTGATCGCCGCCTTGCCCATCTCGATATCCTGATCCACGCCAAACATGGTGAAGCCAGGCTTCAGTTCACGTTGCTTGGGCGGCTTCGCGGGCTTCTTAGCTTGCGCGCTTAAAACCTGCATCGACAAAACGAGCAAGACTAGAATTCGACGGACCATCATAATCAAATCTCTCCTCCAGGTATAATACCGGAATGAAGCCAACCGAGAAAATCTGGCACAACGGAAACTGGATTCGCTGGGACGACGCGAGAATCCACGTCCTCTCCCACGTCGTAAGCTATGGCAGCTCGGTATTCGAAGGCGTACGGTGTTACGCCACCAAGACGGGGCCCGCAATCTTCCGGTTGCAAGAACATACACAGCGCCTGATTGACAGCGCCAAGATTTACCGCATGGACTTGCCGTTCACGCGCACTGAGCTCGCCGAAGCGATGGTGGAATTGGTATCGATTAACCGGTTGCCGTCGTGCTACATTCGGCCGATCGCGATGCGCGGCTACGGCGAACTTGGCGTTTACCCCCTGAAAAACCCGGTGGAGGTTTATCTGGCGGCTTGGGAATGGGGCAAGTATCTGGGCGCCGAGGCGCTCGAGAACGGCGTCGACGTCTGCGTCTCGAGTTGGCAGCGCATGTCGCCCAATACCCTGCCCGCTTTGGCCAAGGCCGGCGGCAATTACCTCAACTCCCAGTTGATCAAGATGGAGGCGATTGCCAACGGGTATTCCGAAGGCATCGCACTCGATCATCTCGGCACGGTGAGCGAAGGCTCCGGCGAGAACATCTTTGTCGTCCGCAACGGCAAGATCTACACGCCGCCGCTGTCGAACTCGGTGCTACCAGGCATCACGCGCGACACCGTTGCCCAGTTGGCCCGCGCGCAGGGCTACGAGATCGTGGAAGGGGCGATTCCGCGCGAATTTCTCTATTTGGCGGACGAGATCTTCTTCACCGGTACGGCGGCGGAGATCAGCCCCATCCGTTCGGTGGACCGGATCCAGATCGGCTCCGGCAAACGCGGACCCATCACCGCCGCGCTCCAGAAGGAGTTCTTCGGCATTGTGGAGGGCGAACAGGAAGACCGCTTCGGCTGGCTCACCCCCGTCCCCACGGCCGTAACCGCCTAGCGGACCGGCCGGGAATCCGGTCCCACGGGAGAAGCCAGTCATTGACCCAGCGTCGTAGGACCGGCCTCCCGGCCGGTCCCTTCTGGTCTTCCTGCTAGGCAAGAAAACGGGCGCTCACGGAAAAAAGAAAGGCCCCAGTCCGAGGAGTGGGGCCTTTCCTTCTGCTTACTAGCGAAAACCAGGAGCAATGGAGGTTTCTTTGGAGATTACCTTCGATCGATCCGCGGACGCATTTCGCGACGGCCACCTCCCCCGAGATTATCCGCCTCTAATACGCCCGCAGGCGATCTAGATTGTGTTGTACCAATACCGGGGTCCCAGAGGGAAGGGGTATCCCCCGTAGGCGGGGCGGTTTTTAACAGTTTTTTTCCCTAAGGATTGCAGTAGTTTACGAAGCCCAGTTCTGTCGATAAACTGTGGAAAAACCATCAAGCCACGAAAATGGTCTGAAGAAAGAATGAGCAATGCCAGAGCAGCAAGCCCAAGGAATCAACCTATCCACCGGAGAAGCAGTCGTCGCCGATTTCAGCACCGTAATCGAGGCCGTGGAACCCGACCTGACGGGCGGCAGCGGCCAGTATCTGGCCCCCGGCTTCATTGACCTCCAGGTGAACGGCTTTGCCGGGGTCGACTATAACTCCCCCGCGGCGCCACATGAAGAGATCGCGCGCTCCCTCTTGGCCATCTTCGCCACCGGCGTGACGCGCTTCTATCCCACGGTGATTACGGGCTCCGCTGGCGACATGACCGGCGCCCTCAAGAATCTCGCCGCGGCCAAGGCGAAGATTCCCCACGGCGCGGCCATCGAGGGCTTCCATGTGGAAGGGCCCTTCATCTCAGCCGAGGACGGACCGCGCGGCGCCCACCCGCGTCATTGCGTCCGCGCGCCCTCCGTCGAAGAGTACCGCCGCTTCCAGGAAGCGGCCGACGGCCAAGTCCGCCTGATGACCGTCGCGCCCGAATGGCCCGGCATCACCAGCCTGATCGAGACGATGGTGCAGGACGGCGTCGTGGTGAGCATCGGCCATACCGCCGCCTCTGCGGAACAGATCAATGAGGCCGTCCGCGCCGGGGCGACCATGTCCACCCATCTCGGCAACGGCGCCCACGGCGAACTGCGCCGCCATCCGAATTACCTTTGGGACCAGATGGCCAATGACCATTTGACAGCTAGCTTCATCACCGACGGCATCCACATCGGCGAGAATTTCTTCCGTGTCGCGTTGCGCGCCAAAGGAATCGAGCGCTGCGTCCTGGTCACCGACGCCGTGATGCCGGCCGGCTGCGCTCCTGGCGATTACATGCTGGGTGAGATTCCGGTCACTCTGCATCCCGGTGACCGGGTGACGCTCCGCGGTGGCACCCGGCTCGCCGGCGCCGCGCTCAAGATGCACGACGGAATCGCCCACGCTATGCGCCTCGGCCAGCTATCTCTGCGCGACGCCGTAACGATGGCCACCACCAATGCCGCCCGCGCGGGCAGGATTTCGGGCCGCTGGCGCGGTCTGCAAGCCGGCGAGCGAGCCGACCTGGTGGAGTTCGATTACTCCGAGCCGGCTGGACGGCTGACCGTGCGCCGGGTCTGGCTGAGCGGCGAGCGGGTGTATCGCGCATGACGCCGCTCGTCTTCCTGCTCTGGACGGCCCGCGCCCACGCTGGCATCCTGCCCGTCCTGCTACTTCTCACTTGGCTGGATCCGCGCGAATTGGCGGGCGCCAACCTCTGGTGGAAGCCGGTGAAGTTCTTCACGAGCGTCGCGATTTACCTCTTCACGGTGCGCTATCTGCTGCGCTTCGTGCCGGGCAAGACCGCCAAGTGGATCGGCTATGGCATCGGCCTCAGCATGATCGGCGAGAACGTGGCGATTGTGTGGCAGGCTGGGCGCGGCGTGCGGTCGCACTTCAACGACGCCTCGGCCTTCGACGCATTGGTCTTTGCCGGCATGGGCATCCTGATCATGGTGAATACCGTGCTGCTCACCTGGCTCTTCATCTGGCACTGCCGGAATCGCATTGCGACCGGCGCGGGCGAGCGCTGGGGCATCCGCTGGGGACTCCTCGCCACGCTGGTCTCTAGCGCCATCGGCGGCCTGATGATCGCCAACCAGGGCCACACCATCGGCGCCCCGGACGGCGGCGCCGGCCTGCCGCTGCTCAACTGGAGCACCCGCGCCGGCGATCTGCGCATCGCTCACTTCATCGGCTTGCACGGCATCCAGCTTCTGCCCTTATTGGGCTACCTGACGGATCGCGCTGGCACAGCCCGCGCCTGGCTCTTGGTCGCCGTGGCGGCGCTGGCGTATCTGCTGCTGACGGGTCTGGTGATGCTGCAAGCCCTGGGCGGCAAGCCGCTGGTCGCTTAGCTCGCCGCTTCGATCGTCACCCGAAAGGCCACGGCGCCCATGCGGGCCGGATCGTTCTCCAAAGCCTCGAGCATCGAAGCATTCGGGAGGGCTACTCCGTCCTCCAGCATGCCTTGGATCTGCAGGCTCAAGGCTTCCACCGCCATCGTTCGAGCTTCGTCGCTCGTCCGTCCGGCCGTCACGCACCCAGGGAAATCGGGGAAACTGACGCCGAAGTCCGACTTCTGGTCTCTATGGAGATAGGCAATGTAGTCCATCGGTTGCATCCCGTTCTTTTTCATCGCTCGCCATTCCCGGCCTCGGACCGCCGGACACTCACATAGAAATAATCCGTCGCCACCGCGAAGTCGGCTGGGGCCAGGTTCGTCGTTAGCTCCTGCCACTCCGCCGTCGGCCGAATCGTCCGCCACTTCGCCGCCGACCCCACCTTGACCGGCATCGCAAAGCCGGACTCCTCCGCTTGCCAACGATAGCGAACCTTGCCCGGTGCGAATTCCAAATTCAACACCGGCAGCGCCGCATGACGCAGATACTGGTTGAACACCGGTGTAAGGTTCATACCCGTCTCGCGATTGAAGAAATCGACCACATCTTCGGTCCGAATGTTGCGATAACGAAAAGTGCTGAAATACCTGCGTAGCATCCCGCGCCATTTCTTTTCGTCGTTCACCACGTGGCGCAGCGTGTTGATAAACAGCGCTCCCTTGAAATACTGATCACCCGGCGGACTCCGATGCAGGCCCGGAGTCGTAATGATCGGCTGCTGATTCTTTACCTTGGCCTGATAGCCGTTCAGATACTGGATCGCATCAGCGTAGCCGAATTGATGCTCGACATACAGCCCCTCCAAGTAAGTGGCCCAACCCTCCTGGATCCACATATCGGAGACATCGGCGGCGGAGACCGCGTTGCCGAACCATTCGTGCGCACTCTCGTGGATAATGATGAAGTCAAATTTCAGGCTAATGCCGACACCCGTCCAATCGCGCTCCAAATAGCCATTCGCAAAGCGATTCCCGTAAGTCACCGCCGATTGATGCTCCATGCCGGAGTAAGGCACTTCAATTAGCTTGTAGCCGTCTTTCGGAAACGGATAGGGTCCGAAGTAACTCGCAAAGGCCTGTAACATCGGTTTCACCTGCGCAAACTGGCGCTTGGCTTTTTCGAGATTCGCGCGCAGCACATAGAAGTCGAGCGGCAGCCTGCCGAACTGATCGCTGAATTGCACGTAGCGGCCGATATTCAACGAGACGTTGTAGGAGTTAATCGGATAGTGGACGTGCCAGTCCCAGCGCGTATAGCCGTCGCCCAGGCTCGCCTTACCCATGAATTTTCCATTCGAGACATCCATCAAGCCATCCGGCACGGCGACGCTGAGGCGCATCCCTTCCACTTCGTCCCGCCACTGATCCTTGCTGGGCCACCAGACGCTGGACCCCTCGCCTTCGCACGCGGTGTTAATCCATGGGTTCCCCTCGATATCCTGACGGAACGTGATGCCGCCAAAGCGGCCGGTCTCTTTGGGCTGCCCGGAGTAATGAAAATCGATCGTGTAAACGCGACCGGCCTTCAGGGGTTGAGGAAAGTCCACCCAGACCGTGTTGACTTCGCGTTCGTACTTCAAGGACGTCTGGCCCAGCATAATGCGATCCACTTGCAGATTGGCGTACAGCTCTAACTGAATGCGCGTGTCCTCGCTGAGCATGCGAAAGCGAATCGCATTCACGCCGCTCAAAAACTTCCGCGCGGGATCGACGCGGACATTGAGGTGGTAAGAGAGTAAGTCGTTATTGGCGCGGTAGCGGCCATACTCGCCCCGCAGGACTTCGGCCCGGGTGGGCGGCGTTTGGGCCAGGGTGGTGGCCGCGACGAGGAGTAGCAGGATCTTCAAGAGAATCCTATTTTGCCAGACTATACAATAGGGAAGCCATGCTGCTGCTTTCACTCTTACTGACCCTCGCCGCTGACCTGCCGCCGGCCCCGTATCCGGACTTCCCCAGCGCCACCATCACGAACGGCACCCTCACCGCAAAGCTCTACCTGCCCGACGCGCAAGCCGGCTACTACCGCGGCACCCGCTTCGACTGGTCCGGCCAGATTGGCAGCCTCACGTCGGCCAAGCACGAGTACTTTGGCAAGTGGTTTGACCGTTACGACCCCAAGCTCCACGACGCCATCCAAGGGCCGGTGGAGGAGTTCAACGCCGACGGCCCTGGCCTCGGCTACGAGGACGCCAAGCCCGGCGGCGTTTTCCTCCGCGTCGGCGTGGGATTCGTGCGCAAGCCGGACAACAAGCCCTATGAGCGCTTCCGCACCTACGAAATCGTCGACCCCGGCCACTGGCAGGTGAAGCGCGCCAAGGACCGCATCACCTTCATCCACACCGTGAAGCGCGAGGGTTACGCCTACGTCTATACGAAGACGCTGCGCCTGGTGGGCCAGGAGATGATCATCGAACATGAGTTGCGCAACACCGGCCAACTGAACATGCCGCTGACGCAGTACAACCACCAATTCTTCGTCATGGACGGCAAACCCACCGGACCTGAGACACAGGTCGTCTTCCCGTTCCAGCTTACGGCGAAGCGAGCGCCGAATGCTGCGCTAGCCGTGCTGAAAGGCACGGAGGTCGCCTACCAGCGCGAGCTGCGCGCCGGCGAGAGCGCCTTCGGCACGCTGGAGGGCTTCGGGAAAACCGCCGCGGACTACGACATTCGCGTCGGCCGCCGCGATACCGGCGCCCAGGCCCGCATCCGCGGCGATAAACCGATCGAGCAGATCGTCTTTTGGTCCATCCGCACCACCGTTTGTCCAGAGCCTTACATCCGCGTCGACACCCTCCCCGGGAAGCGTACCCGCTGGAGCTACCGCTATACATTTGAATAGAGGGCATTAAGAGGGCTTTACCCGCGGCGCAAAGACAGGTAAACTAAGGCAGAATATGAGACCGGCTGTAGCACTTCTTTCGTCGATTCTGATCGCGGCTGAGGTGCCTCATGCGCCGATGCCCACTTACACGGCGGCGGAGAAACGCCATTGGTCCTTCCAGCCGGTCACCGTCGCGCCCACGCCTTCCTTCACGGCTCCAGCCGACCGAGCCTGGGCCCAGAACCCCATCGACGCCTTCATCCTGGAACGGCTCCTGAAGGACGGCCTTCGGCCCGCCCCCCGCGCCGACCGCATCACGCTGATCCGCCGCGTGACGCTCGACATGACCGGCCTGCCGCCCACGCCCGCCGAAGTCGACGCCTTCGTCGCCGACCGCGCGCCCGACGCCTGGGCCCGGGTCGTGGATCGCCTGCTCGCTTCGCCGGCTTACGGCGAGCGTTGGGCGCAGCACTGGCTCGACGTCGTGCGCTTCGGCGAGACCGAGGGCTTCGAGTACGACAACCACCGCCCCGATGCCTGGCGCTATCGCGACTACGTGGTGCACTCGCTCAACAACGACAAGCCCTATCCTGAATTCGTCAAGGAGCAATTGGCGGGCGACGAGATGAATCCCAACCACGAGCAACTGCGCATCGCCGCGGGCTTCCAACGCCTGGGCGCTATCCGCCGCAATGCCGGCAATCAGGAAGTCGCTTCGTCGCGCAATGAGGTGCTCACCGAGATGACGAACATCGTAGGTTCGGCCTTTCTCGGCATGACGCTCGGCTGCGCTCGCTGCCACGACCATAAGTTCGACGCCATCAAGCAGAGCGACTATTACCGCGTGCAAGGCTACTTCGCCTCTACCTTCGATCAGGACATTCCCCTCACCCCCGCCGCGGACCAGGCCGCCTGGAAGAAGAAGTTCGACGAGGTGGAAGCGTCGCTCAAGAAGATCGAATCCAAGATGAAGCTCCTCAAGGGTGACGAACTAGTCCGCATGCAGAGCGAGTATAAGGCCAAGGAAGCCGAGTTGCCGGAGCCCTTGCCGTCGTTGTTTAGCGTGAAGAACGACCCCGCGAAGACGTCGCCCATTCATCTGCTCGCCCGCGGCGAGTACGAGCTCAAGGGCGCCGCCGTCGGCATGCGGCCACCGGGGATTCTCGCCGGTCCCGATCTGCCCGAACTGCCCCTGGGCACCGAGAATCCGCGCACCAAGCTGGCCGATTGGATGTTCAACGGGAACAATCCCCTGCCCGCGCGCGTGATGGCGAATCGCCTTTGGAGCTACCATTTCGGACGCGGCATCGTGGCCACGCCGAACGACTTCGGCCGCATGGGCGCGCGCCCCACGCATCGCGAACTGCTCGACTACCTGGCCGATCAGTACCGCGGCAACGGCTGGCATCTGAAGCCGCTGCACCGGCAGATCCTGCTCTCGAACACCTACCAGCAAGCTGTAACCAATCCGCTGTCGGGCAAACTGGCGGCGGAGAAAGATCCCGACAAGTCTCTCCTATGGGCCTTTCCCCGCAAGCGCCTGGACGCCGAACAAATCCGTGACGGCATGCTGGCCGTCTCCGGCCAGTTAAACGCGAAGCTCGGTGGCCAGTCCGTGCTGTTGCCGGTGCAGCCCGAGCTCGTGAATCTGCTGTACAAGCCGCACCAGTGGGTCGCCACGAAGGACGCGGCGGAGCACAATCGGCGCAGCCTGTACCTGATTCAGAAGCGCAATCTTCGTTTGCCCTTCATGGAGGTCTTTGACCTGCCGGACCGCTCCGCCAGTTGTGCGCGCCGTGAATCCTCTACGCACGCGCCGCAGGCCCTGGAACTCCTGAACGGCGATACGTCGAGCCGGTTAGCGCAAGCGCTGGCCGCCCGTCTGCGTGCTGAAGCGGGCCCCACGCCCGCGAAGCAGATCGACCTGGCCTATCGCCTGGCGACGAGCCGCTTGCCGTCAGCGGCCGAGAAACAGACGGCGCTCGCCTTCCTGCGCACGCAGCCCCTCGAAGAATTTGCCCTCGCCATCCTGAACCTGAATGCGTTCCTCTATGTCAACTAAACCCGAAGAGCACGTCCGCTACACCCGCAATCGCCGCGAATTCCTCACGGACTCCATGTGCGGCTTCGGCGCCCTCGCCTTCGCGCAGATGGCGCAGGCGGCGAACCCCCTAGCGCCCAAGCCGTCGCACCATCCCGCCAAGGCCAAGAACGTCATCTTTCTCTTCATGGCCGGCGGACCCTCGCATCTCGAAACCTTTGACCCGAAGCCCCTGCTGAACAAGCTCAGCGGCCAAAAGCGCCCCGCCGAGTTCGGCGAAGCCAAATATCAGTTCGTCCAAAACGACGCCAAGCTCCTCGGCACCAAGCGCAGCTTCGCGCAATACGGCCAAAGTGGCCTGTGGGTGTCGGACCTGTTTCCGCACCAGGCTAAGATCGCCGACGACCTCTGCGTGATCAAGTCGGTGACGGGCGACATGGTCGTCCACTCCGCCGCGCAGTATCAGATGATGACCGGCCGCATTCTGCCCGGTTTCCCCAGCATGGGCTCTTGGGTGGTCTACGGCTTGGGCTCCGAAGCCAGTTCCCTGCCCTCTTACTGCGTCCTGCCGGACCCCGACGGCGCCCTGGAAGCTGGCCAGCCCATGTACATGAACGGCTTTCTGCCGGCCGTCTATCAGCCCTCCATGCTGCGGCCCGGTCCCAAGCCCGTGCTGAATCTTGACCTGCCCAAGAACGTGCAGTTCGACAGCCGCCGCAAGACGATTGACCTCATCAAACGCCTGAACGAACAGAATCCCGACGGCGAGGACCCCGAGTTCGCCGCCCGCATGTCGGCTTACGACACCGCCTTCAAGATGCAGACCGAAGCTCCGGAGGTCTTCGACGTGATGAAGGAGTCACCCGCCACCTTGGCCATGTACGGCGTCGGCCAGGAGCCGACGGACGACTATGGCCGCCGCTGCCTGCTCGCCCGCCGCATGGTGGAGAAGGGCGTCCGCTTCGTGTGTGTCGTCTCCGGCGGCGGACCCGGTGACCTGCAGTGGGACGCGCACGGCGACATCGAAGAGAATCATCTCCGCATGGCCGCGCAAGCCGACCAGCCCATCGCCGCCCTCATCCAGGATCTGAAGCAACGCGGCATGCTCGACGACACGCTCGTCCTCTGGGGCGGCGAATTCGGCCGCTCTCCCGAGGCGCAAACGGGAAAAGGCCGCGATCATCACAACCTCGGCTTCACCATGTGGATGGCCGGCGGCGGCATCCAGGGCGGCCAGTCGATTGGCAACACCGACGCCATTGGCCTGAAGGCAGTGGAAGATGTCCACCACTTCCGCGACATCCACACGACGATTCTGCACCAACTCGGCCTGAACCAGGACGCGCTCAGCTTCCTGCACCAGGGCCGCAAGGAGCGGCTCACCGAGATTCACGGCGAGGTGATTCGCAAAGCGGTCGGCTAGCCTCTTGGTAGACTAAGTGGGACATGTCATCCACTCGACTCCTCGGAAAACGCGCCCTCATTACGGGAGCCTCGTCCGGCATCGGACGCGCCATTGCCATTCGCTTCGCTCGTGAAGGCGCCAGCGTCGCCATCAATTACCGTTCGCAGCCAGAAGAAGCGGAAATCACCCGCCAACAGGCCGTCGCCGCCGCCCAGGAAGCCGGTCACCCCGACGTGAAAGCCGTGGTCATCGGCGCCGACGTCGCCGACGAAGCCCAGATCATGAAGATGTTCGCCACCACGCTCTCTTCGCTCGGCGGCATCGACATCCTCATCAACAACGCCGGTATCCAGAAGGCCGCCGAGAGCGACCAGATCGACATCGCTGACTTCGACCGCGTCCTCAACGTGAACCTGCGTGGCACCTTCCTCTGCGCCCGCGAAGCGCTGAAGCATTTCCTCGCGAACGGCATCAAAGGCGTCATCGTCAACAACTCATCGGTTCACGAAATCATCCCGAAGCCCCTCTATCTGCCGTACTCGATCAGCAAGGGCGGCATGGAGAACCTGACGCGCACGCTGGGCCTCGAATACGCCGGGCGCGGCATCCGCGTGAACGCCGTGGGCCCGGGCGCCATTGTTACGCCGATCAACAACGCCTGGATCAATGACCCGGTGAAGTCCGCCGAAGTGTGCAGCCACATCCCGATGGGCCGCGCCGGCGAGGCCGACGAAATTGCCGGCGTCTTCGCGTTCCTGGCGTCCAGCGAAGCCAGCTACATCACCGGCCAGACTCTCTTCGCCTGCGGCGGACTGACGCTCTTCCCCGAGTTCCGCACCGGCTGGAGTTCGTAAATTTGGCTTGTAAATCGCGCCGCGCTCAGTCTCGCGCCGGGAACATCGTGCGCGGCGGCAGAATGCTTTTGGCGATGGAGCCGCTTACCGTGTAGACGGGCTCGTTCACCACTTGGCTTAGGCGCAGCCGTAACGCGACGCTGCACAGCAGGTACGCGTGGACGGGATCGAATCCCCAGCGATCCACCAGGAAATCGACCATGCGGCTCGTCGCCTCGCGCGCTGCCGCTACCACGTCTTCTCCGCAGGCCAGCACCATCCAGGAGTCGCCTCGGTAGTCGGGCAGAATGGCCTCGCTGGACTCCGCCCAGGGTCCCGCCAAGCACTCGCCCCGATGTAAGTGGAAGCGCAAGGTGACGTCGAGCGGCGCTTCCATGCCGTTCAGGCAGACCTCGCCATCCCCCTGCGCCGCGTGCCCATCGCCGCAACTGAAGAGCGCGCCCGGGACGTAGACCGGCAGGTAGAGCTTCGCGCCCGCGCACAGTTCGCGGACGTCGAGGTTCCCGCCGAAGTTGCCTGGCGGGCGCGTCCGGAATTGGCCATCCTGGGCACGGGCGACGCCCATCACGCCGAGAAATGGCCTGAGCGGTACCACGGCGGGCGCGAGTGAACGCGTGGAGTCCTCATCGAGCTGCCAGTGGAAGAGATAGGGCTGCGCGAAACGCTCTTTCAGGAACCCCAGGCCGGGGGTGACGCTGGACCAGCCCCAACCGCGATGCCGTACGGCGAGCACCTCAATCTCCAGGGCGTCGCCAGGCTCGGCGTCTTCGATCCAGATGGGACCCGTGAGTGAGTGGATGCGCGCACGGTCAATCTCCAGGAACTCGGCCGTGGTCATCCCGGGGCGGACCTGGCCGCCGCTGGCGTCCTGGCACTCGATTTCGAGCGTCTCGCCGGAGCGCACTCGGGCGCGCGGGGGGAGCGCACGGTCCCAGACGGAATGGGTGGGAGTGGCGTTAAGCTTCATTGGACGCGCACCGTCATCTGGATTTCGACGAGCGCGTTGCGCGGCAAGGCAGACACACCGACGGCGGCGCGGACGTGACGGCCGGCCTCGCCGAAAACCTTTACCAGTAGATCAGAGGCGCCGTTGATCACGGCCGGCGGCGCGGCGAAGCCGGCAACACAGTTGACGTAGCCATTAAGGGAGACAACTTCGGCCACCAGGTCCAGCGAGCCGAGTTCGCGGCGAATGACGGCAAGTTGCGTAAGGGCGCAGGCCTGCGCGGCGGCATAGCCATCGGCCTCCGAACGGTCCTGACCCACGGCGCCCGTGATGACGCCCTCAGGTCCGGTAGAGATCACCCCGGCGAGGAAGAGCAAGTCGCCAATGCGTTTGGCGGAGACGTAGGTCCCACCGGGGGCGGGAGGGGGCGGCAGAACCAGGTTGAGTTCAGAGAGCCGCGCTTCGGCGTTGGGCATGTTTGAGAGGGTAGCACAAGCGCCTAGTGCCCTTGGGCTTCGGGCAGCTTGAACGATGCCAAAATCACGTTCGCGCCCCCGGCCCGGCCGCAGTAAATCGGATTCCCTAAATACCCCCGCATAAGGGAATGCCCCCCGTGAACCGCAACGCGCCCGGCGCTGAAAAGGCGGCGCCCCTAGTCAGTAGCTGTGGCAGATTTTCGCCGATCTCACTGACATTCCGCAGATATCTACCTCACTCCGCCGCTTCGCCCCACCTATGTTGTTACATCTTGGGGAATTTACAACTAACCCTCTTGACTCCCGGAAATACTCCGGCATAATCGAGGTATCATTAGACGCGATTAAATTGAAGTAAGTCGAGTTAACATGAAACACCACCGACTCTGCCGGGGGGGGTAACCCTTTTTGGCCTAATTGCGATAAATAGCTGGGCGCAAACGCCCGCCAAGGAATATGTGCGATTTGGTGGACGTGTCGTGGCGTTAGAGACCGCGCCCGCCTTGATTGTCACGCCGAACCCGCTCGTAACCTTTCCTGCGCCCGGATCTCAGGTTTCGTTCTCCGCAAATCGGCCCGCCAATTGGGCCGTCGTCCCGCCTGCGGCCGGAAGCTTGTCAACGGCTTCCGGCACGGCCACCGTACTCACGATCAGCAACCCTCTCCCCTTTGGAACCACTTCACTTACTCTGAATGCGACGGATCAGGCTACCGGCGGTACGCGCTCGGTGGACGTTCCGATCCTAGTGCCAATTGTGATCTCGGGCCCGTCTTCGCAGATGGTTGGTACCTCGGCTCAGTATTCCGCTAACATCCCCGTTACATGGACTCTCAGTCCGCCGGACGTCGGCTTCTTCAGCGCTACCTCTAGCGCCGCTGGAGAGCAGGTCAACTTCTTCTTGTTTCCCTTCCCTCCAGGAAATCCGCCGCAGTTCACGCTCACGGCGCGCGACGCTCGTTCCCCATTGAGCTCCCAGTTTATGAACAACACTGGATCCCGTGCCGTCACCATTCAGTACGTGCCGCCCCCGGTGATCAGCACGTCCTTTGGTGCATCTACCTATAACGGTACTCTGGCAGCCACCTGGGGATTCAACTTCAGTGATTCGCTGGGCGCGCAGAACATCGACTGGATCACCATTAGCTTTTCAGCCCCTGGAATCAATCAGACGTTCCCGAACTCCTGCACTCTCTACCTGTTTCCCGGCAGTTCGAGTTCCGTCTATCTGGCCAACGACGCGGCGACGAGTTGGTCCCAGGGCGTTCCAGGCTCTCTTGCCCAAATTCGAAACACTCAGTGCCTCATCGATATGAAGGGCTTTCGGCTCACCTTCTCTGGTAACAACCTCGGGGTCAACATTCCGCTTTACGGTGACCTCTCGTTCGCTGGAAATCGGGACATCTGGCTGACGGCCGGCAACAGGCAGGGACAATACACGCCCCCTACGCGCGTTTGGAGCAATTACCCCATCTCCTATTGGAGTACCGCCACCACCCTGGCCGGAGAACCATATTCGCTCGTTGGCGCGAGCCCCACGTTCCGCGCTTCCGCGATGCTGGCGGTGCCGAACGCCAGCGTCTATTACATGCATCTGGCGTCGAGAGTCGGCAACGATTTCTGTCAACTGATGTATTTCGCGCCACCGTCGTCCGCTGCTTATCTGTATTCCAATAATCCGTACGGCTTTTCCTCGGTGACCCTCCCGAATAGCACGTTTACCCTGACGAATCCGTTCTGCACGGTACCGGCCGCGAGCATTCAGTTCAATTCGTACCTGCAGGCCTCACCGCCGACGCCCTATGCCTTCCTTACCGCCCAATTCAACAAGACTCCGGCGATGCCCGTTGGTTACCGCTATACCTACGCCCAGATGAATTACCTCTTGTTTGGCTCTGGCTACGGCACCTCTGAGCTGTGGATCGGGGACTGGCTAGTGCAAAATCCGCCTCTCTAACGAATAAGGAGAAAGTTATGTCGAAATCAATACTCTTTTCGCTTGGCTATTTACTAGGCGCCGTCAGTTTGGTAGCCCAGCTTCAAACTGGTTCCATCCAGGTGGATACCACCGCCTTAAACGGTAACGCCGGCCTCGCTGGTGTGGTCGAGGGCTTCAATCCCGGGCGCGCCGAACAGGTGCGGGTTACCGCGATGCGCACCAATCCGGCGACGCCGCTGGCCATGGCCTCGATTGCCTTGGCCAAGGATGGCTCTTTCAGCCTCACCTCCCTGCCGGCCGGGACCTATCAGATCTGCCTCACTTCCGCCGAGGGTGACTTCGTTGACCCCTGTGTCTGGGGACTCGCGCCGCCCACCGCCGTCGTCGGCGTCAACCAGAAGCTGGCGGCTCAGCGTTACTCGCTCGTGAAGGGCGCTCGCCTCAAGGTCCGCTTGGATGACCCCAATGGTTTCCTCCAGGCGCGCACTGGAGACGCGGCGCCGCCCCATGTCTTGATCGGGGTGATTAATTCGATTGGTGCCCTGTTGCCGCTCACCCCGAGCCAGACCTCCCGCACGGGCATCGACTACGAAATGGTGGTCCCCATCGGCTCCCCCCTCAAATACGCCGTCTTCAGCCAAACCGCCGCCATCCAGGACGACAGCCGCCAAGCCATTCCCGCAGCTGGACTCTTTCGCGACCTCGTCGTCCCCGCCGGCCCGGCCGCCGCACCAGCCATTCGCCTGATTGTCAGCGGGCGGAAGTAGAGTAACACCTAATTCCACAAGGAGCATCCATCATGAGTCACGTCTTCCGAAATCTGTCTCTCCTGGTAGCTTTTGCTTTGCCCCTGGTGGGCCAGCCCATTCCATCGTCGCAAGTGCGGCTAAATCAAGGAGAAACACTGGGTATCATCCGGGTTGTGGTTCGGCCAAATTTCATATCTCCTTCAACCGTGACGGTGGAGGAAGGCCTCTATCAAATCGTGGTCCATGATGCGGAACTCATTTCGAATGGCGCCAGCATTGACTTCGAGGATGAGCGAGGCGCGACTTCCCGTCAGGGAAGCATCAACAAGAATGAGCCGCGCTCGTCCTCCTTCCGCCGCCTCACTCCGGGAGTGTATAAGCTCAAGCTGGGCGCAAAGAGCGAATGGACCTTGCAACTGACCGTGACCGCAAAAAGAACGGGAGCAATTTAGACCATGTTCACTCGGTTATCACCTTATCTGGCTCTTCTCGGGACTCTTTCCGCGCAGTCCATTACCCGCAATATCGCTGATGGACTCACTCCTCCCGCCATCGCGCCAGGAGCGCCCATTGGCGTGAAAGAGATTTCCAGTCTCGAAACCATCAACCTTTACAATGGGCAACTATCGGTGGCCGTACCTCTCTTGACCATCGGCGGACGCGGGGAGGCATCCTACACGGTCTACTCTCGCATTGAAGCGCAGCCTTGGACCGTCGACGTCCAAACTGTGCCGAACTGTACCACCTGCGGCGGAACTTTCTTGCAAAACGCGAGCGCTACCAACCTGGAACTGTATCCCATCCGCTCTCCCTACTCTCCTGGCGTGGTGTACGTGAAGCATCATGGCAAGTTTCCAGCCGCCTGCGGCGAGCTTTTCAACTTTACCCAGACATTTTCCTATCTCGTGTTTGAGCGGCCCGATGGCACCCAAGTCTCTTTATGGGATGGCACGCAGCCGGGCTCAGGTGGCACCTGCGGCCAATCAGCGCCAACCAATCGCGGTCCTCGTTTTCGCGCCACCGATGGCTCGGGACTGACCTTTATCGCCGACTCCTCACCGGCGAACCTGGCCTTGTTGCAGGACCGGGCTGGCACCCAGGACATCGACAAGAACGGTATCAGTGGTACCTTGCTCTTTCCGAATGGCACGCAATACTTGATTGTTGGAGCTGCCGTGGAAAAAATCACAGATCGAAATGGGAATTTCATCTCCTTCACGCGAAACGGACTCACGACAACGATTCTCGATTCCGCAAACCGCACCACCACCATTCAGCGTGACTTAAACGAGCCAGGATATGGATTCGTTGACAGAATCACCTATCCGGGAGCGAGCGGCCAGAATCGCACCATTCGCGTCCGGCGGATCCGCGGTGGATCCCTGTCGGCCTTCCTTCGCCCTAATCTGCCCATCGTCACGAACCCCGGGACACTTTTTTACTCGGGATTCTTTGGCGACTCAGTAACGGAAATCATCCTGCCGGACACAAGGAACTATCTCTTCCGCTACACGACCTTTGGCGAACTGGCCGAAATGAAGCTTCCCACCGGCGGAACCATCCAGTACGACCACGGTGCGGGGCTGTCCCCCGTGAACGCACCGCCCGGAGTATTCGGTGACGGGCAAGTTCTCGCCAACCTTTCTAACTTTGTCACCTCGGACACGCAGGTGCCCTGGCGCCCGTTCGTCTATCGACGCCTGCTTGAACGCAGAACCTATCCGACGGGCACTACCACCCCCGATGGCATCACCACTTACAGCCGCCGCGAAACGGCGGCGGCCGTGCCGAATCAGAACGGCCCCGTGGCCGCGCTCATCATAACGGCCAATCCTTCCTTCATTGAGGTCTCAACTGCCGGAACGGGACTCTTCAACGAAGCAAACGCTAGCGTCCCGGTCATCAGCCGCCACCACTTCGCGGATTCGGCGGCCAATGAACTGCAATCGTCTCTTTACCGCCCAGGCGGTCTCTTTCTCACCGAACTTACGGCGCTGAAGCCTTTCGAAGGCCGGGAGTATCGCACCGAGGTTCCGGGCCTGGAGATACGCGATCACACCTTCCGCATGAATGCGGAAAAAGTGGTACAAACCTGCCAGGAAACATTTTACCCGGGCGGCAATCTGGCCTTGCGAGCGGAAACCATCATGCAATACGACGCCTGGGGTAACATTACGAACCAACACGAGTACGCTTTCAATGAGGGACCTGCGAGAATCGCCGGCTCGCCTCCCACCTGTGCCAACCCGTTGGGAGGCGCCGAGCGATGGCGCTTGAACTCCTGGTTGACCGATCCCAGCTACGTTTCCGATGCCATCCATCTGCACCGGCTCCCTGATTCAATGCTGGTTCTGGATCGGGGCGGCAATGTTATCAGCCAGATGATCTACGAGTATGACCAGCGGCCCCTGCTTAGTCCGGAGTTCACCCCGCCCAACCACGACTCCGCCACCTACTCCGTAGGGCGTATTGAGCGTGGCAACCTGACCGCCACCTACGCCTCCGTGGGGCCGCCGAACAACCGCTTTCTGGCCACACCTCAGCAATTCGACCTCACCGGCAATCTTCGGCGCGTTCTCCCGCCGCACTATGCCGCTGATGCTAGCCAGAACCCGATTGCCTCGGACGCCAGCCTGGAGAATAACGCTAACGCCCGCCGCATCTCTTATACCGGCGCTTGCCTCGTTGGCAACGAAAGTCTCGCCTACCCCGTTACCCAACAACTGCCGCCCGCCGTAGCTAATGGTACTCGGATGTCGTTCAGCACCCGCTATGACTGCTGGACTGGCCAGCCCCGCCAATATACCGACGTCAACGGCGTCAACACCGCCTTCACCTACGGGGATATGCCGGAAGGCCCGTTACCATCCACCAGTTCCCTTGACCGGCTCACCAGCGTCACCTCCGCCGTTGGCCTACCTGCCGAAAGCCGGACCAACTACAGTTACGGCGTGCTGGTCCCGAACGTCTTCGTCACCGCCAAGTCCGCCCTGCGCACCGCGAATGACGAGTTGCTCGAAACGCAAACCATCTTCGACGGTTTTGGCCGGGCCGTGGAGCAAAACCAACGCAACGGCGCCACGCGTATTCGCACGCTCACGCAGTTTGACGCGATGCACCGGCCCTTCTTGCGCTCGAACCCGCTCACCTCTACAGACCCCAACGCTTTTCTTTATACGCGCACTTGGTATGACTCGCTGGGCCGCCCCCTCCTCGTCCGGACCCCGGACAATGCTCGCACCGTCTACAGCTACGCGGACAACCTGGCCACCGCGCAGGACCCGGCTGGCGTCACCAAGACCTCCGAAACGGACGCCCTGGGCCGCTTGATTCGCGTGATTGACCCCAACGCTGGCGCACAAGCCACCACGACGCGCTACGCCTACGACGCCCAGGACCGGCTCACCATCGTTTGCCCGGCCCCCGGAGCGTTCACCCTGGTTTTGAATATAACCGTCTGCAGTGGCACGAACATGAAAAGGCAGTTCACCTATGACCAGTTAGGGCGGTTGCTCACCGTGAGTCAGCCGGAATCCGGACAAATCGTTTACAACTACGATGAAGCCGCATCCGTCAACGGCTTGGGCCAACTCACCAGCCGCGTCCGCAGCCAGGGCTTCTTCAGCACGGTGGCCGTCACCACGCGGTACAACTACGATGGCCTGGGCCGCACCACCGGCATCCAGTACACCGGCACGCCGGACAATATCACGACGCCCAACGTCACTCTCACCTACGACGCGCACAACCCTTCCATCGGGGCCACCAGCTATCCGCTCGGCCGGCTGACGCGCGTCGAGGTGGCGGGCGGCACCACGCACGCCTACGATAGCTTCGATCCCCTGGGCCGCGTCACACGCTCGCGCCAAATCACCAGCGGCATCACCTACCGCTTCGTCAGCGACGCCGTGCCCGGCTACACCTACCTGCGCAATGGCGCGCTCGCGAGCATGACTTATCCCTCGGGGCGCCAGTTCACCACCACCTACGACGACCTCTCGCGCCCCATCGCGCTCAGCGGTCTCTTCAACGCCCAAACGCAAAACTACGTCACGGCGGCCACATATACCGATCACGGCGCGCTCAGTGGCCTGCGGCTGAATGGCCAGCGCGTGCGCGAAAGCGCCTTCTTCGATCCCAACCGCCTGCAAACCACCAGCCTCGCGATGGACCTATGCGCGGACAACACGTTGGCCTGCACCACGCCGCAGTCCCTGCTGAACCTGGGTTACGGCTACACCAACGGCACGGGGACCGGCGGCGGACCCAACAACAGCGGCAACCCGCGCACGCAAACCATCAACGCCCCCGGCTTGGCGCTCACGCAGTCGTATACTTATGACGGCTGGGATCGACTATCCGCAATGCAAGAAACCGGTGGCAGTATGCCGTTGAACGAAGGGTATTGTTACGATGCCTTCGGCAATCGCGCCGTCGCGACGCGGCCCGGCCTCTCGCCACTGATTCCCCAGGTAGTAAACTGCGCGCCCGCCGACGTCGCCGCGCTGTTCCCGCAGAACCGACTGTCGGGACGGCCCTACGACGCCGCCGGCGCCCTAGGCTTCGATGGGAGCTCGAGTCTACGTATGGACGCCGAACTGCGCTTGCGCCAAAGCTTCAGCGGTTTGCCCACCGTCTTCACAAACTACGAATACGACGGCGAAGGCCGCCGAGTGGCTAAGGAGACGGTGGGCGGCAGCCGTACGGTCTTTGTGTATGACGCGGCGGGTCAGCTAGCGGCGGAGTACGGCGGCACGCAGAACGACCTCCCCGGCACCCCGCCGTACTACTTACACGCCGACACGCTTGGTTCCACGCGCCTGACGACCGATGCCAACGGCACCGTCGTCCGCCGCGCCGACTACTGGCCCTTCGGCCAGGAGATCAACGCTCTGACTCAGGACGCGCCGTACCGGACGTCGGCGATGGGCTATAACTCCGGTCTCCGCACGCCGTCGATGATGTTTACCGGCAAGGAACGGGATGCCGAGACGGGCCTCGATTACTTCGGGGCGAGGTATATGTCGGCGGCGCAGGGGCGGTTTACGAGTCCGGATCCGCTGCTTTCCTCAGCGCACATCACAGCCCCGCAAAGCTGGAATCGCTATGCCTATACGTTGAACAATCCGCTCAGGTTTACGGACCCACATGGCTTGTACGTCTGTAATGGAACGAACGCCGAGTGCAAGGACTTCGAGTCGGCGCTCAAGCAGGTAGAGAAAGCCCGCAATTCCTTCAAGAAGGGCTCTGCCGAATACAACGCTCTCAATGGCTCCTTACAGGCTTACGGAAAGAAGGGCGTTGATAACGGTGTCACAGTTCAGTTCGGCGCGACGAAATCGGGCGGAGCTGGCGATACGAGTATCGGCATAGCGGTCGCGGCAGGCACGGGAAACAAGGTGGTCACTGCTGACAATCCGTCAGGACAAAACACGGTGGTCACTTTCGATCTTTCAAAGAATGCCGGTTCGGGGCTCTTGGCGGTTTCTGCAGCCCACGAGGGGGTTCACGTCGGGGACGGAACGGCTTTGGTAGGTGCGCTCCCAATGGACTTGACGAGCGGTGCCGCAGCTGGTGTCCTGAGCGGTCCGCTGAATCTGACCAAGTATGCAACTGAGTTTTCTGCATACGGAGCGTCGTCGTTTACTGGTCAGGGATTGGGTTTCGGAAGCCTGAAGGTTGGCGGCAATTTCGAAATCTGGAACTCTGGTTGGAAAGCAGCAGACGTCAACACACTACGGTCGAATGGGATCAACGGAGTCCTTTCTGATCCGAATGGCCTGTACAAGGTGACGCCTGGGGCCCCAGGCAAGAAGTTGATCGAGTAGCCGGAGTGCCAAGATGCGAGATCTAATCTCTTTGGCTGTCCTCGCGGCGGCAGTTCCCGTCCTTGCACAAAAGCCACAGACTAACGATGTCCTCTTGGACTCCATGCGGCCATCCGTTTATCTCCAGTTCGAGCAGGCCGAAACCGGTTCGGAGGCCGGGGGGCAATTGACTGTTTGGCTGCGCTTGTACAACAACACCAAAGGCGCTATCAGCATCCCAACCGAGTCCCTTTACATCGGCGAGAAGGTGCAACCCTTGACGCTTAGAAACGGAAAGGGAGTGCTTGCGATCCGTTCAGGAATCACGATTGCCCCCTGCTACGCCGTTGAAGGTTTTTCCGCCGCGCCAACCCAGGGGGCGGCCAAGGCCATCAACGAACAACCGTACCAGCGCCTTTCTCTTGGAAGTGCATGCACGGTTGGTTCCACATCTTGGATACCTTCGGCGGGCAGTGTCCGCTTCCGAATCCCTTCGGCGCATCTGTCTCCGGGGCGTCGAATCGGAATCGCTTTTGAATACGAGTGGGAGAACGCGCGGAACCTTGAGCACCGGGTCTATTTTGCGGACACAAAAGCAGCGCCACCGAAGAAGCCGTGAAGGTTATACGGAGTAACCACGTCGAATCAACAAGTTCGCGGGAATCGGCGTGAAGAGGCCGCTTGTGGCATCAACAGGTTACCGGCGCGTACAACCTTGCGGAGACTCTCGAAGCCGTGAAAATCCCGCAAGCTGCGCACGATCAACAGGTTACCGTCCGATAACGTTGTATAACCAAAAGTTTCCGGAAGCCGCTTTCAGCGGCTGAAAAGTAGGGTGACACGTCACCCCGAGCGGGTTGCTGCAAGGCGGGAACCTGGGGCGGGGTGAAAGCGTCTTCCAAACAACTCGTTTTGCGGTTCGGCAAAACGGGTGTAGTGTTTTCGGTAGGAGCTTTCGGCGGTGGCGGCAACTTCCAAGAACGGGGCGGCGGCGCGGACGCGGTCAGTAGGGACGAAGCTGACCGAGGAAGAGTTTGCGCGGCTTGAATCTTTAGCCGCCGCAGCGGGGCAGAGCGTGAGCGAGTGGGCGCGGTCGGCGCTGCTCGCGGCGACCACGCCGACGCCCGTCGGTCTATCCACGAATCCAAATCCAAACAATCAAAATCAAGACGCGGTGCTCGGCGAAGTGCGGGCGCTGCGGGCCATCGTTTTAAATCTCTTCTTTGATCTGGCGAACGGGGAAGAGATCACGGTCGAGAGCGTGAAAGAGATCATCGCCAAGGCGGACGCCAAGAAGGCAGACAACACGAAGAGCAGCTAAAGAAAAAACACCACGGAGGTTGACGGACATGCCGGTGCAGCAACAGACGATGAGCGGGGACTGGTACCAATCGAGGCCGAAGGGATGGCCGAGGCATGGATGGGAGAAGCGCTTGGGAGCGATCCTGTTCGGCGCGCTGGTGATGTTCGTGTTCAGCGCTTGGCGGTTCATGGGTCCGCCGGAGGCCGGGGGCTTGAGCGGGTTGCAACGCTTCTATGTGCCGCACTACGTCGCCAATCAGGCGGCGCTGTTGCCGAAGATGCGGGTGCTGTACACGGTGGACCGCAG
Organism: Bryobacteraceae bacterium; assembly: GCA_019752335.1. Taxonomy (GTDB): domain Bacteria; phylum Acidobacteriota; class Terriglobia; order Bryobacterales; family Bryobacteraceae; genus JALHNI01. The sequence continues at coordinate 14,088 of JAIEMJ010000035.1, read as the reverse complement.
CGGGCGGGAGCATCCCACGGTGCCGTGGGAAGTGGTGGACGTGGACCGGCGCATGGTGCAAGCGGGAATGATTCCGCTGGCGTTGAGCGGCGAGGCAATGAAGCGCGGCGCGGTGAAGCTGAGCTATCCGGCGATCCAGGTGAACCACCAGAATCTGAGCCGCTTCTTTCAGGAGTGGGTGTACGAAGGGCGCACGCTGGGCGACATCTTCCGGCCCGGCTTTTATCTGGGCATGGGCGTGATGCTGATCGGGCTGTGCCTGACGTGGCCGCAGGATCTGAAGGCGCAAGAGGTGCTGGCGCATGGGCGGCGGGTGCGCGGGCCGGAGATGCCGACGCGCTACGAGTTCAACAAGAAGCGCGGGCATCAGTACGGCATCGGGTGGAAGGTCGGCAATCCGATGAACCTGATCGAGCGGTTCTACTACAAGCCGCCGCTCAACGACATGCTCATGATCCCGGAAGAGGACGTGGCGAAACATTTTCTGCTGATCGGCGACACGGGATCGGGCAAGAGCGCTCTGATCCGGCAGATGCTCGATCAAATGGACCGTTACGGCGATACGGCCATCGTATACGATCCGGCGCAGGAATACGTGAAGAGGTTTTACCGGCCCGAGCGCGGCGACGTGATCCTCAATCCGCTTGATGAGCGTTCGCCGTACTGGCCGGTGGGAGAAGAGATCGAGCACGAAGCGGAAGCAAGAACCGTGGCCGAGAGCGCGTTCCCGGATCGACCGAACGAGCCGCACTTCTTCACGACCACGCCGAGGAAGATCTTTGCGCAGATGTTGCGGTACCGGATGAACGCGGCGCAGATGCTGGAGATGATGCGGGACGGCGCCGCGTTGGATCGGCTGGTGCAAGGTACGGAGCTTGCGTCACTGGTGAGCCAGTCCGCGCCGGCACAACGCGAGGGCGTGCGTGCGTCGTTGAATCTGATCGCGGACTCGCTGAGCTTGCTGAAGACCGAAGGCCAGGTTAAATCGAAATGGACGGCGCGGGAGTGGGCGAAGAAGAAGCAGGGGTGGATCTTCGTGACGAGCACGCCGGAACTGCGAGCGCCGCTGCAACCGCTGATCAGCTTGTGGCTCGATCTTCTCGTGTTGCGGCTGATGAATCCCGACAATCCATCGAAGCAGCGGGTGTGGTTCGTGCTCGATGAGCTCGCGAGCTTGCAGAAGCTCCCGCAGCTGGCCACGGCGTTGACGGAGAATCGCAAATCGAACAACCCGGTCGTGATCGGCATCCAGGGCAAGGCGCAGATGGAGACCATCCATGGACACTTAGCCGAGGCGATGCTGTCGCAGCCGTGGACGAAAATCTTTCTGAAGACGAACGAGCCGCGGGCGGCGGAATGGGTGTCAAAATCCATCGGCGATGTGGACTGGGAATGGTTGCGGGAAACGAAGTCGCTGGGCTATCAGGCGATGGGGCAGACGCGGCGGGAGACGAAAAGCTGGGTGCTCGAAAAGCGCACGTTGCCGCTGGTGATGGCGTCGCAGATCAGCGGGCTTCCGGCGTTGCACGGATATCTGAAGAACGGCAACGACGTGGTGCCGATGATCATTCCGTATCTGGAACTGCCGGAGAAATCGCCGGGGTTCGTGCGGCGGAAAGCGGAGGCGCTCGAACCGTTGCCGCCGTTGCATCCGAAGGAAGAGCCGAAGGGCGGCCCCAAAAAAGAAGAGTCGCAGAAGCGCGAACAGAAGCGGCAGCAGGGACAGGAAAGACACTTCTTCGAGTAGCGTTATGGTGACCATCTCGAAACCGTTGAGCGCGACGCAAGCGGCGGCGTATCACGCCGAGGAGTTTACGAACGCCGAGCAGAGCTACTACTCGCAAGGCCAGCAGGTGCGCGGCGAGTGGCAGGGCAAGCTCGCGGCCGAGTGGGGCTTGCAGGGCGCGGTGACGGAGGAGGCGTTTTCTTCTTTAGCCGCCGGGCAGCATCCCGAAACCGGCGAGCAACTGATCCGGCATACGCAGGCGCGGGAGCTTGTCAGCGGCGACGGCACGGTGACGAAGACGATGGAGCACCGGGCCGGACGGGATGCGACGTTCAGCGCTCCGAAGACGGTATCCCTTGCCGCGCTGGTGGGCGGCGATGAGCGCGTGAGAGTGGCGCATCGCGAGGCGGTGACAACCGCGCTCGATGAGATGGAGCGTTACGTACAGGCGCGGATCGGCGGGAACGCGCCAGCGGAGACGACCGCGAAATGGGCGGTGGCGAAGTTCGAGCACGACACGGCTAGGCCTGTTGACGGTTATGCCGCGCCGCAGCTTCATACGCACGCGGTCTTCTTCAATGTGACCGAGACGGCGGACGGCAAGGCGTACTCGGTGCAGCCGCAGGAGCTTTACCGCACGCAGCAGTACGCGACGGCGGTCTATCAATCGGAGCTCGCTTCGAAGCTGCGCGGGCTGGGCTATGAGATCGAGGCCGGGAAAACGGGCGCGCCGGAGATCAAGGGTTTTTCGCAAGAGTACGTGGAGGCGATGAGTCCACGGCGGCAGCAGATCGAAGAGCATCTCGACGCCGAAGGGAAACACGGCGCGGCGGCGGCGCAGATCGCGGCGCACCGGACGCGGGACGCCAAGGAGCCGTTGAGCGAGGAAGAGACGTTGCGGCGGCATCGGGAGATGGCGGCGAAGTATGGCAATCAACCGGCGCAGGTGGTCGAGGCAACTAAAGGCAGAAATATCGAACCACGCGGACAGGCGCGTCCGGCGCAATCGGCGATGACGTTTGCACGGGACCGCAACATGGAGCGGGAAGCGGTGGTCGATGAGCGGGCCATGATGCGGGACGCGTTGAAGCGGTCGATGGGACAGGCCACGTTCGCCGAAGTGAAAGCGCACTTCAACGAACGCATCGCGCGGGGCGAGTTCGTCGAGGTGGCCGCCAAGATCGGGCGCAACGTGACGACACCGGAGATGATCGCGCTGGAGCGGTCGAACATCGAGCGGATGAAAGAAGGGCAAGGCCGCTATGCGCCGCTGGCCGAGCCACGCTGGAATGACCGGCTGAGCGTGAGCCAGAACCAGGCCGTGCAGCAGGTGCTCGAAAGCCGCGACCAGGTGACGGGCTTGCAGGGCGCGGCGGGTGCGGGCAAGACCACTTCTTTAGCCGCGCTGCGGGAAGCGGTCGAGCAAGCGGGCTACACGGTGGAAGGGTTCGCGCCCACGTCGAGGGCGGCGTATCAACTGGAAGAAGCCGGGATCAAGGCGACCACGTTGCAGCATCATCTTGTGAAGTCGGCCAGCAACGGCAACGGCGCGAAGCATCTGTACATCGTCGATGAGTCAAGCCTTGCGAGCAGCCAGCAGATCCACGAGTTTCTGCAGCGGCTAAAAGAGAATGACCGGGTGTTGCTGGTGGGCGATACGCGGCAGCATCAGGCGGTGGACGCCGGGCGACCGTTCGAGCAACTGCAACAGGCCGGGATGCGGACGGCGCGGCTGGATGAAATCATCCGGCAAAAAGACGAGGCCCTGAAATCGACGGTTGAGCAACTGGCGCGGGGCGAGGTGCGGGAAGCGGTGGAAGGGATGCGCGAGCAGGGCCGAGTGCATGAGATCGCCGATCCACGGGAGCGCGTTGCGGCCATCGCCGCAGAGTATGCGCGGACGCCGGAATCCACGCTGGTGATCTCGCCGGACAACGCATCGCGGATGAGCTTGAACCGGGCGATCCATCGCGAGATGCAAGAGCGTGGCGTTGTCTCGGGTGAAGAACATCGCGTGACGGTTTTGGTGGCGCGTCAAGAAATGACGGGCGCGGATCGGGCTTGGGCGGCGCGATATGAACTGGGCGACGTGTTGCGGTACTCGAAGGGCAGCCAGCCGATGCAGATCGAAGCCGGTGAATATGCGCGGGTGGTCGAGATCGATGGCGGCAAGAACCGGCTGACGGTTGAGCGTGAGGACGGCGAGCAGGTGACCTACGATCCGCGCCGCTTGCAGGGCGTGACGGTGTATCGCGAAAGCGAGCGCAACTTCGCTGAGGGCGACCGGGTGCAGTTTACGGCACCGGACAAGGGAAACCGGATCGCGAATCGCGAACTCGGGACCATCGAAGAGATCGGCGCGGATGGCCAGGCGCGGGTGAAGCTGGACTCGGGGCGCGAGGTTCAAATGGATCTCAACGAAAGCGCGCATCTCGATTACGGGTACGCGGTGACGAGCCACTCGAGCCAGGGCGCGACGGCGGACCGGGTGCTGATCCATATCGACAGCGAGACGGCGGGCGCGAATCTACTCAACAGCCGCTTGGCGTATGTGGCCGTGTCGCGAGCGCGGCATGATGCGCAGATCTTTACCAATGACGCTGAGAGCTTGGGTATGAAGCTGGATCGCGACCACTCGCACAGCGCGGCGGTTGAGGGAATGATGCAAGAACCGGCGGCAGCCGCCGCCGGTATGGGACAGAGCCAGGCCGGAGCCGCCCAGGTTCCAGAAGAAGCCGGGCAGGCTCTGGCGATGGAGCATTAGCCGCTACAAGGTCTTGCCATGCAGAGCCAGAAGCTCTTCGACCTTGGCAATCAGCGCCGCTTCCTGCTGGTTGCGCAGGGCTTCGGCGAAGCCGACGACGCTATAAGCGATGCCGGTTTCCCCTTCGAGTGTGCGAGCCGCCGCAAACGTGGCGGCACGTTCCAGACTGGCGAATGGGTGAGCCGTTCCACGAACGGTCACGGTATATCTAACTGCTGAATCAATGGACATAAAGTCCTCCCGAGCAAGCCTGGTTGAGGCGGCTCTGGAGGTATTTATACAAACTACTTTCCACGCGCAATATCGATGGCAAGCTGAATGGCTTCATCGATCTTTCCAACGACTTCGTACACGCACTCTTCAACTGGTTCAAGGTCCTTCTCGATGGCGGCAAACTGAGCAAATGCATCTACCCGGCTCGGCGCGACGCGTACTTGAGGAAGCTGGACGGCCAACGTCTGAATCGACTGGAGCGTGTATTTAGGAACGAAGGTGTTGGCGGGAGGTGGTTGTGGCCCGGTGGTTCGCTGGCACTCGGCATAATACTGGCTCTCCTTGAGCGCCTCTTCCTTGTTTGCCGCCCGGCCACTGTTCTCGACGATGAAATCGAGCGACTCATCAAGCTGGGCGAACCTGTCTTGCAGGTGATCGGCGAGCATGTTCGCCACGGACTCATCGGTTGGCAAGAGTCCGGACCGGATCTCATCGACGACGGTCTGTAGCTGTTCTTCACTCAGAAAGGAGGGATGGCCGAAGCGCTCTTCCAGCCAGGAATACTCTTCGTCCGAACTCATCATCCGCCCGCCCGGATACACCGTCAGCAGCATCTGGCAGTTAATCTCCAGGAGAATGAGCGTCGCGGTGCGAATCGTTTCCGGGCGAATCTTGGCCCGGTGATACGCTTCGTTGCGGTACTTGTGAAGGTGCTTCAAAGGTCCCGCCAGACTGGCGTTGAGATGGCCGCCCCGGCCCACCATGTAAGCGATCTTCTCATCGTAGAAGCGATCCAGCTTGAGCTTCTCGGATCGAGTCAGGGGAATCCAATCGACGATCTCTTGAAGAGTCTGCGGCAATGGAGTCTGAGGCGTTTGCGCGGCGGTTTGCAGCACGGAGTTTCTGAGACGTTCCCTGAAGTCGTCGTGGTTCAGGTCGTCCTTGATACGGCGGTCCATCTGGATCTCTGCGGCGTTGTCGAGCAATAGGAACGCAAGGCGCAAATGCTGGGAGCGGCCATCCTGAATGTAGCGGCGGGCCTCGTCAAGCTGGAAAAGGACAAACGAAAGGTGTTGCATGCAGGCACTCGAAATCCGCTAGTCGCGATCTTCGGAATCCTTCTCCGGGATGATGACGGCGAGCTTATCTTCGACATCGATCTGGAACTGTGTGGCGATCCGCGCCAGGTGAACGCCGAAGGTGCCGCGCATCTCGCCGAGGGCGCTGTAAAAGGTCCAGCTTGCCCAGTGTCCTTGACGGTTAGCATAGAGCACAGTCCGTTCATCGCCATCGACGCCGACGCGTTCCAGAAACTTGCGGCAGGCGGCGCGCATGGCGCGGAGACTGGCCGCGAACTCCGAGCCGCCATCGAGCTTACCGATCTCGCTGGTTAGAAACCGGCGAAGCTCCAGAACCGAGTGAACGCAATGCGAAGGGACTTCGAGCTCATCGGGAGCATAGAGTACGCGGCGGTCTTCGAGGTATGCCACAACACGCCGGGCCGCGGAAACTTCCAACTCGCCTGGTTGCCAGGAAACGCCGAGGATCGGCGACGAAATGCCGGTGAGCCGGTTGGCGATCTCGGAGAACTTCAATCGTGGTCTCCACCAAACGCGAAGAGAGCAAGTATGCCAGCCGCTACCAAGACGCCCTTCTGCAGCGTGGGACTCTGGCCTTGTACGCCGTTGTAGCAGAAGTCGGTGAAGTGCTCGCAGTTTGCCTGAACTGCATCGTAAGGATGATCGATGTTCGCGGTAGCGCGTGCCAGGATGACCTGCTGATGTTCGGGCAAAGAGGGACGACGCAGTAACCGAACCTGTTGGCCTTGCGCGAAGTCGTTCCAACTGACTAAGCACACACCGGGTTGCTTGCTGTTGTGAACCACTTCAATGCCCGTAACACCGAATGGCCCTTCGATGAGACGGTAGATCAAGCCGCGATGCGGGATCGGATGAATATCCGGGTAAGAAACCTCGATCTCATCGCCAGGTTGCATCGGCACGCCATCGGACCAGGTGGGCCGTGTGTTCTGGATATACACGCTCAGCGGGTCCCCGTCTTGAGGGTGTGGAGTTCCAGGGCGTTGTCGATGGTCTTGAGCACGGCGATCTGTTGGGTCCGGGGAAGAGTCTCGATCTTCTCCAGCCGCCGGAGGATCTTCCGGCTGGGCGTCTTGCCGTTCTTGCCGTTGCCCTTCGTGCCGGGCATCAACAGATCATCGGTCGCCACTTCGAGAGCCATGGCGAAGCGGACGGCCATCTCGGCCGACAACTTGAGCGCGCCGCTTTCGTAAGAAGAAACCAGCGACTGAATGATGCCGATCTTCTCGGCCAGTTCGACTTGCGTGAAGCCGCGATCCTTGCGAATCCGGGTGAGGCGTTCGCCGATGGACTCATCGGTGTGGATCGGGGGCAACTTCAGCTTGGAAACTCTGGGCATCGCAAGGCCAGTGTAAGGCCGGAAAAAGAAGGCTCACACGAAGTATCGTATCATATGATATTCTTGGCATCATAAAAAGGCGCTGCCTCCCGCTTGACACGTTTTTCCGGGGTGGGCCGTTTTAAGGAGACCGACTGAATGGCGCGAATCCCAGACCACGAGATCGACCGGCTGAAACAGGAGATCTCTTTGCAGCGGTTGGTTGAGGCGCAGGGGATCGAACTCAAGCAGCATGGCGCGGACTGGATCGGGCGGTGTCAGTTCCATGACGACCGCACGCCGTCGTTCGTGGTGTCGCCGAAGAAGAATCTGTGGCACTGTCTCGGCGCGTGCCAGACCGGCGGCACGGTCATCGACTGGGTGATGAAGACGCGGGGCATCAGCTTCCGTCATGCGGTCGAACTGTTGCGGGCCGATCATCCTTCTTTCGCGGCTCCGGTGGAACGTGTGGTGACGAAGGGGACCACGGAGGCGGTGAAGCTTGAAGTGCCCTTCAATCCCGAAGCCGACGACCAGAGCGTGTTGCGGCAGGTGGTCGATTACTATCACGAGACGCTGATCCAATCGCCGGAAGCCTCGAAGTATCTGCTGAGCCGGAGCCTGGACCATCCGGAGATGTCCGAGCACTTTCGCCTCGGCTTCTCGAATCGGACAACGCCCTGGCCGCCGAACAAGACGAAGACGAGGAGCAAGAGCCATAATGGAAGCAATGGCAACCGTCCACATGAGCGAAGCCGAAGTGGCTCGCGATCTTCATGCCGTGCTGGCCAAAGTGCAGCAAGGCGTCGAGGTTGTGATCGAGCAAGATCACCGGCCCATCGCCGTGCTGAAATCCTCTATCTCCGCCCGCCCAGGCCGCAAGCTGAGTGAATGCATCGCCCTGGCGAAGGCCTACGAAGCCAAGCTCGGCTACGCGCCCATCCCGGACGAGGACTTCGCCAAGGACGTGCAAGCGGGCATCGACTCGCGCCGCGACTCGTTCGAGCCGCCGGCATGGGACTAGTCCTCGACTCCAGTGTGCTCATCGCGGCGGAGCGGGAAAAGCGCGGCGCTGTTGGAAGTGTCAGTCAGCTTCTCGCGTCGCTTGCCGCCGAGCATTCCGAAACCGAGTTCCTGCTCTCTTCCATCTCCGTGATGGAACTGGAGCATGGATGGCACCGAGCCAATACGCCGGAAGCCGCCGCCAAGCGCCGCCGTTATCTCGATGAAGTGCTGGCCATCCTACCGGTCGAACCGTTCACGCGTGAGATGGGCGTGCTGGCCGCCAAGATCGACGCCGACATGAAGAAGGTGGGCTTGGTTATCGCAACCGCCGATCTGTTGATCGGGATCACGGCCCTGCATCTCGACTACGCCATCGGAACCCGCAACGTCCGCCACTTCAAAATGATCCCAGGCTTGAAGGTCCTTCCTCTTTAGCCGCCGCTGGCCTCCAGCTTCCCAGCACCGTACAATCGAGGAATCGGTGCAAGCGGCTCAACACAAAACGCTCTTCCTGGCGGCGATGCTCATCCTGGGCATCCAGCCTCTAGCCGCGCACACGAACGTAGCCAAAAACTCGCGTCTGGGCCTCGACACTTCCAAAACCAGCTTGCACCAGGAGATCAAGTTCGGTAGCTCGCTGAAGGCACTAGAGGTCGACGCCAGCGTACGACGGACTTGCGTCCGATCCCGTAGTACCGGCAAAGAGCGAGATGCCGAGACGGGCCTCGATTACTTCGGGGCGCGGTATTTGTCAGGGTCGATGGGGCGGTTTACGAGTCCGGACGCGCCGTTTGCGGATCAGCACAGCCAAGATCCGCAAAGTTGGAACTTGTATGGATACGCTCGCAATAATCCTCTAAAGTTCGTGGATGAGAGCGGACGTGAAGTGGTCTATGCAAGCAAGAAACTGGAGATCATCAGCGAGAGTATGCGTCTCCAATCCCCGACTTACAACGCCTACCTTTCTGGATTCGAAGGGCTCGGCGCTCCCGACCTTCGAATGTCTTATGGAGACACGCCGAAAGATCCGGACGGTAGCCCTACGGACGGCGTTACAAGTGCCACATCGCGAGGAGGGCCCGTTCTAGCTTGCGACGGCGCGATTTGCGCGGAGAAAGCGCCATTCGGCGACCAGTTGAAAGGTACGGTAGACATTACGATTAACAAAAAGATTGAGGGAGACACTGATCGAACCGCAGATGTGCTTGGGCATGAGGCCACGCATGCGAATGATGCGCGAACCAACACCTCGACTTACATGTCCGAAAAAAAGACAGATGCCAAGGGGAAGGTGATTCCACATGACGCTCGCCCCGCAGAGCAAACGGCTAATCGGGGCGAGGCGAGGATCAAACGAGAGCGGCAAGACTTCGCCAAAGAGAAACCAAAGACTAACCAGGAAATCGAGAAGGAGAAGCGGCGGCTACTGAAGGAGCAAGAGCCATGAGGCCGCTTTTGCTACGGAGTGCCGGTATGCTCAGTCTTCTAGTTCTCCTTGGTGGGGAGCGTGCGCTAGACGCGGACGTTGAGAGTGAGCGAAGTCTACTCCTAAAGTATGTCCGGAATCAGCGCGGTCTGAGTGGGGACAGGTTTTTAAGGGCTATACGGCATGAGGATGTCGAAGAGCAGGTTTTTGATGTCCAACCCAAACGCCCCGGCAGTATCGCCAAAACGATTCGCATTTTCGAGGTCACGGACGACGGATGGGAGGTTATTTCTAAAAACGAAGCCCTTCTACACCGAAGCACCGCGCCCTTAAGACTGTACGTCGCGGAAGACGTCGCCACTGGGACTTTTTTTGGATTGGGCGGTTTTGAACTGGGAAGGACTGATTTCAATCGGCTCGCCGCGTCCATTGGAGTCGAGATCTCATCGCCAGACGTTGCGAGCGCTTGGGTGAACTTTTACCTTGAAGTCGGGTTGGCTCAAGACTACGGCTTCGTGATCACTTCTGCTAGGGACCTAAGGAGGCGGGTCGAAGACCTAGCCGAAGCGTATAGCGTTTCGCGCGAGGGGCAGCTTTTGCCCGATGCCTGGTTGCGGAATCTACGGGCTCATGGTGTCCAGCCACTGCCGGGCATTAGGATTGAACGTGGGTCTTCAGGCTTCAGAGCAACTGCCGACATGCTTGCCGCATCGGGGGATCGGAAGCGCATGCCGATCCTAAGCAGAGTTAAATTTGGGATTTCCCAAGCTGGCGCGATCACGGAGTTGTCCGCAATCGAGTTAAGCAATGCCGGAAAATCCCCAGCATCGAAGCCCTTCTGAAATCACCGGCGGCGTCGCCTACCGCTTCGGCAGCGACGCCACGCCCGGCTACAGCTACTTGCGCAACGGCGCGCTGGCGAGCATGACGTATCCATCGGGGCGCCAGTTCACCACCACCTACGACGACCTCTCACGACCGATTGGGCTCAGCGGCTTCTTCAACGCGCAACAGCAAAACTACGTCACCGGAGCCACGTACACCGATCACGGGGCGCTTTCGAGCCTGCGCCTGAATGGCCAACGCATCCGCGAGCGCACGGCCTTCGAACCCAACCGTTTGCAGCCGATCAACCTCGTCACGGAGCAGTGCGTGGATAACACCGCGGCCTGCGCCAACCCGCAATGGCTGCTGAGCTTGGGCTACAGCTACACCAACGGCACCGGCACCGGCGGCGGACCCAACAACAGCGGCAACCCGCGCTCGCAAGTGATCGTCGGCGCGGGGCTCACGCTGACGCAGGCGTATACTTATGACGGCTGGGATAGATTATCCGCAATGCAAGAAACCGGTGGCAGCACGACGTTGAACGAGGGCTACTGTTACGATGCCTTCGGCAATCGCGCCGTTTCGACGCGGCCCAATCTCTCGCCACTGATTCCCCAGGTAGTGAACTGCGCGCCCGCCGACGTCGCCACGTTGTTCCCACAGAATCGCCTTGCCGGACGGCCCTACGACGCCGCGGGCGCCCTCGGCTTCGATGGAAGTTCGAGTCTGCGCATGGACGGCGAATTGCGCTTGCGCCAAAGCTTCAGCGGTTCGCCCACCGTCTTCACCAACTACGAATACGACGGCGAAGGCCGGCGGGTCGCGAAGGAGACGGTGGGCGGTAGCCGCACGGTCTTTGTGTATGACGCGGCGGGTCAGCTAGCGGCGGAGTACGGCGGCACGCAGAACGACCTCCCCGGCACCCCGCCCTACTACTTACACGCCGACACGCTTGGCTCCACGCGCCTGACTACCGATGCCAACGGCACCGTAGTCCGCCGCGCCGACTACTGGCCCTTCGGCCAGGAGATCAACTCGCTCACCCAGGACGCGCCGTACCGGACATCAGGGATGGGGTACAACTCCGGGCTCCGTACGCCGTCGATGATGTTTACCGGCAAGGAAAGGGATTTCGAGACGGGGCTGGATTACTTTGGTGCGCGGTATCTGTCGTCGGCGCAAGGGCGGTTTACTAATCCGGACGCGCCGTTTGCGGATCAGCATCCGAGCGACCCTCAAAGTTGGAACCTTTACAGCTACGTCCGCAACCGGCCTTTAAAACTGGTGGACTCCGACGGCAAGCAGTCTCAGCAGGCCCTCGAAAAATTCTCGCGCTTGGTGACTCGGTACAGCAGTAATCCTGGCCAAGCGGTGAAGGATATTGCTAAGGTAGCAGAGACATTCAAAGTCCTGTCGCATCTTACTGAAGTCCTCGGTTCGCACGCCAGGAATGCGGGCATGATCTCCTCCTTGTTGGAATCGCAGGCTCCAGGGTCCGACGGAGATCATGATCGAGCAGTGGGGTTCCTAGGATCGTTGGTCGCGCCTGACTTAGTGCCGGACGGCATCGAGAAAGAGTTCTTCGACGTGTATGGCCAAAGAATCACCGAAGTTGATCTAGAGACCTCGTACGCCTTGATAGAGGTGAAAACTCGTCCGAAAGCTGATATAACCCAAGCCAATACCCACGTAAGTGATCGGAGAGTGAACCCCAATAGGAAACCCGTGATCGTTTACGGTCCCGAATTATCAACTCGACAGCGGCGAGAGTATGGACAAAAAGGCGTTACGGTCGTAGGCTCCATAGATGAGTTTCTTGACTTCGTACGACGCCTGAAAGCAGCTTTGACTCAAATCCAACGCGATGATGAGAAATAGCGTCGTGGAAGTAACTTTTCATGTTTACCTTTTTTGTCTACACAGAAACTGAAGTAACAGAAGCGGAGCTCGTCCACTTCGTGCAGTCTCGCGGCGGGAAACTTGACCATGAGAGTCTGCTTCGAGGGTCATATACTCTAGAAGACAAACAAAAAGGGCTGGCAGTATATTTGAGCCTCTGTAAGGATCCGGAGGTTCCTGGACGGCTCAAAGCGATTTCGGAGGAGACGGGGAAACCGATATTTTCTGGAGTCTGCGTTTCTGTTGGGAAAAGGAGCTACGAGTTTGCGATTTCTGTAGCATCCCTCATGATTCGGACTTGGGGTGGACTCGCGGACCTTGACGATGTAGCTCCCGAAACGCTTAAGCTCGCGGAGCACCATAACTTACCCCTATGGTCTGATCGGGAAGTGTGAAGTCGGAAGTTTGTGGAAGTTGGTAATTGTTGCGACTGGCATCAAAATCTCGGTGCCGGTCGTTTGATGAAAAAAGGCCCTACCCGTAAAAGGGTGAAAACGACTACGCAAGCGGGGGCATTCGGCCGGACGGCCGTGGTTGAGGGAGGGATTTTCTGGGCGACTTAGTGGAGCTTGAGCGGTAGGCTACGGTGCAAGAGCGGGTGGGGACGAACCCTCACCAGATACCCCCGACCTACCCCGCCCGGCTTCCCGCTGACTGGGCTACTTCCGGACGCCGCCACCCGCGAACCCGGTTATACGGCCCACACCAGCGCGACGTCGCTGCCTCGTTCCGTTCGTGCTCCTGAATCGGCCCATCCACGAACGTCTGCCAGTCCTCCGCATGAAGCCAGGCCGGGCAAACAGGTGCTGCCAACGCTCCAGGCACAAGAGCCCGCCATCGTCGTGACCCGCGCAATGCGCCGCCGCGCTGGACCGCTTGTACTTCCGCGCCTTGGACACCAACCGAGTTGGTCGCAAAAGGCACAAACAGCACCCAAGGCCGATCCCGGTATTTCTGATTGAGATAGCGCGAGTAATTCCCCTGCATATCCCGCATCAATGTAAGTCGGGCCCCCTGGCCCGACACTTGATCCAGTGCCCATGGTTATGCATCAAGCAGTACCCATGAATGCGCACCTCATACCTCCGCGCATAACGGCGCATCAATTCTAAGGCCTTCCGGAAATCATCATCGTCCCGGTAGACCCACTTACCCTGATTCCCCCGCTGCGTCACCCCATACAAGTGCTGCGGCCGGAAATCACGTTCAGATCTCATACCCATAAGTGGGTTTCGCGAGCCAAGTTCTCACATAGTTTTCAGCCACTCCCCAAACTGGAATCACAGCCAATTGAAAACGCGTAACTCATTGCCCGCTGAGTTAGTTAGCCATTTCCCGCACCCAGGAAACTTCCCACCGGCTGCTACGCTCATCGTCAGAGGACACCATGACCGCCTACACAGACTTCGACTATGACTCCCTCCCGCCCGTCGACCTCGACCTCGACCTGCACTGGATCCAACTCCCCGTCGCCGTATGGGAAGCGAAACAAACCGCCTGCCGCGAAGCCCTCCAGGCCGCCCACCCCGAGCACAGAATCATCCTCGTCCCCGCTCACCCGGACTACTCACCCACCGAACAGGAACTCTGGCCTCTCGTCAACCGCACCGCCCTCGCCTGCCTCGAACCCCACCCCGAAATCCGTCTCGCCGTCAGCGACGCCGTCTACTCCGCGCTTCACCGCTCACGGCGGCTGGCGCAACCCACACCCAGCCTAGAAAAATAAAATATTGGAAAACAAACCCGGCGATCTCACTGAAAACAATCATTGGTAGGTCGGGCCCCCTGGCCCGACACCTGTAACTCGGG
>JAIEMJ010000032.1 GCA_019752335.1 Bryobacteraceae bacterium | reverse complement strand
TGAGCCCGGTGGCGGGGGCGATCGCCCAGGAGATCATCGACGTCGCCGCGGTCCTAAATGCCCTCCGCGCCGCCTTTTCCCCCAGGTTGATCCATGATCTATGAAGCAGCGGCTGGCGTTCCCACGCACCTTTGAAAGAGATCGACAGGTGACCCCGAACGCCATACGATCGGCCTAACGAGCAACAAAGGCGGCAGAATCATCTTTCCTCCGCCGCCAAAATCGACTATCATTTAACAACAATTACCCGGAGGGAAAGATGAGAAAGCTATCTTTTGCCGTGGCCTGCTGCTTGGCTTGGCCAGCCTTCGCCCAATTCGCCCCGCAGGGCGTCTTGAGTTTTATCAGCCCCAACCTGAGCCTATTCACCGGTACCGCGCAACCGGTGTTGCTGGCCCTCTCGCTCCCCGCCCCTCCTGGACTAACGATCACCGCCACCTCCGACAACGCCGCCGTCACCGTGCAAACCCTCGGGCCAGTGGCACCCGGCTCCACCCTGTATAACCTTTTGGTCTTCGCCGTGTCCGGTCCCGCTTCGGTCACGGTGACGGCCGTGGCTCCGAACTACGTACCCGCCCGGCTGATGGTCACCGTTTCCTCCCCCTCCGCCCAACCGCTCGGCATCAGCACGGCGGCGCTGGCCCCGGGGGACATCTTCCAGCCGTATACGCAAAACCTGGTGGCGACCGGCGGCGTGCTGCCGTACAAGTGGTTCCTCACCAACGGCAGCCTGCCCAATGGACTATCGCTCAATCCCCTTACGGGCGCCATCACCGGCATCCCGCGCGCCGCGGCCAATAGCCTGCCTCTGGTGTTCCGGGTGGAGGACAATATTGGTCAAACGCTCGCCGTGGCCTTGTCCCTGACGATTCGCGCGCCAGCGATCTCGCTGCCCGAAACTTTGACGCTAGAGCCCGGTCTGGATGACGCGCTGGTGATCAGCCTGCCCGGCCCCGCCCCCGCCAGTGGAGTGTTGCTTACCATCACCAGCAGTAACCCGGCCGTGGCCAGCCCGATGGGCTCGGTCTTTATTCCGGCGGGCTGGTGGCTGTCCGGCCGCGCCCGCGTCGCCGGCGTAAGTCCCGGCACCGCGATTCTTACCGTGTCCGCCGATGGCTACGCCCCGGCCACCACCGGCGTCCAGGTAGGCGGCATCAACGGACGAATCACCTTCCAAGTTCCCCCGTTGAACCTGATCGCCCCGGCGACCCAGACGCTGTCCTTCACCCTTTCCCCGCCGGCTCCCCCCGAAGGTCTGCGCCTAAGATTTGCCAGCACCAATCCAGCCGCCATCTCCACGCCCTCCTCCCTGTTAATCCCGGGCAGCGCCGGTTCGGGCCTGATACAAGTCTCCACCGTGGGACTCGGCAGCGCATCGGTGACCGCGTCGGGCCTGGGCTATGCCAGCGCGAGTACCCTAATCAATGTCTACGCGCCGCCGGTGCCTCTCGGGGTGATGCCCTTGCCTCCATACCCGCCGAGGTTGGCCAATACTACTGGCAGCGTCCCACGGTATCGGGCGGTGCGCCGCCCTATCAATGGAGTTTCGGCACCCTCCCTCCCGGGCTGTCCTTCGATAGCCAAACCGGCACCCTCAGTGGCATTCCCCAAGTGCCCGCGAGCATCTTCGGACTCCTGCGGGTCGTGGACTCCAGCACGCCCCCTCAGACGATGTTCCTGCCCCTACCGCTAACCATTCTTCCCGCCAATCCTGCCCGCCCCCCGAACGCCCTGTTGGTGCCTTCCACCGTACCCCTGAACGTGGGCGAAGATATCGCCCTGCCCGTCGCCCTCTCGCGTCCCGCGCCCGCCGGTGGCGTCGATCTCGCCGTCTCCAGCGGCCAACCGAGCGTCGCGGCGGCAAACGTAATTTATCTCTATGTCCCGGAGGGTCAAACGGCGCCTTCGCGTGGACGCTTGACCGCCTTCAGCCGCGGCCTCGCCACGGTAACCGTATCCGCCCCCGGCTATCCTTCGGTCTCGTTCAGCATTCCGGTGAACTAAATACCAGACCGTTTTGGCATCGCCTCCAACCAACCAGTTCCAATTACGGTGACGAGCTAAAAATAGATTTTTGCACCCACCTCGGCCCGGCGGGAGTTATCCTGCACGCCGCCCGCGCTGCCAAAGTTGGCTTGATTGGCGCCGATCACGCTGGGTCCGCTGAAGGTAACTTGATTGAAGACGTTGAAGGCGCGCAGTTGTAAGGACAAGCGAATCTTCTCGTGCAGTAACACGCTCTTTTGTAAGTTCACGTCAGTATTACGCAGCCAGCCCTCCCGAATATTCGGCAGGAAGCGAGGACCATTCGGGATGACAAACTCGGGCGTCGTCGTAAACGCCTGCGGGTTAAACCAGGGCTTAGTGCAGCCGCAACGGTTATCCCACGCGCGCGAGTTGGCGATCGATTCCGACAAGGGTAACTTCGCATCCACGCCGGGCACCACGGTCGCCCGCGACGGACTCGCCCCGGCGATGCGCGACAAGTCCGGACCGCCGACGTTTACCGGGAGTCCGCTTTGCACCTGCGTATTGGTGAAGAACTGCCAATTGCCCACCAGACGATTGGTCCAGCCCTTCCCGTTCAGGAACCGCTTCCCTCTGCCGAAAGGCAGCCCCACCGCGGCCGTCATCACGAAGCGTTGTGGCACGTCGAACGAGCCGACTGACCTTTCGAGCCGGATATTGTAAATGTCGCGAATGCCCGCCGGATCCAGAAAGGCGATGCCATTGCCGCCGCCACCGGTTTCGATCACCTTAGAGATCGTGTAATGCGCGGTGAGCGAGAAGCCGCGCGAGAACTTACGGTCAATCCGTAGCGTCATCGCGTGGTAAATGCTATCGCCCACTGGCGGCCGGAAATACAACAGACTGGTGCCGTAGGCATTGGCCGTGGTGGGCGAAGCATATTGCGGAAATGGCTTGAGTAACTGCATGCGCGGAATCCGCGCCAGCGACAGTAACCCGCCCACGCCCTTGCCCAGGTATGGGTTCGGCACTAACTCATTCAGGAAAGCCCCACCATTGGCCAGATTCTTCGGGTCAATCTGATTCAGCTCCAGGCTATTCGTCGGCAGCCGCACGCCGCGGCTGCCAAAGTAAGTTACTTCAATCCCCATCGTCTTGCTCACCTGCCGCGCCAACGCCACGTTCCATTGCTGCACATAGCTGTTGCGCTGGTCCCGCAATACGGTATTCACGTTGTTGCCCGTACGATAAGTGCCATCCTCCACGCGATTCGTCGAGCCCGGACGATTGATACCGCCGGGAAAGGGATCGGACAGCGTCGTCTTCGGCGAGTAGTTCGCGTTGAAGACATCCGCATTGACGGTGTAGTTAAACGGCGTAGTAACGATGGCGGTTTCGAGGCCAATCGGCAGATAGAAGAGCCCGTAGCCGCCGCGGATGGCGGAGCGTTGATTCAGACGGTAGGCAAAGCCAAAACGCGGCGCATAGTTCTTCCAGTTCGTCTGGCGAATCGTCCGCGGATTCTTGCCGCCGGTAAACAGAATCGCCCCGTTGCCACCGAGCGGATTGGGCGCATTGCGGTCAAAGTAAGTCAACCGGTCATGCGCTTCTCCCGTGCCGGTCTCGGTCTCCCAACGCAAACCCAAATTCAAGGTGAGGCGCGAATTCACCTTCCAGTCGTCCTGGAAGTAGCCGCCAAAGTAATGCTGAAAAGCGCTCAGCGGTTCCACCTTGTCGTAGGAGAAATTGCCGAAACCAAGCAGAAAACTGGCCAGTCCCAGCCCTTGTTCGGGCCGCGCTGTACCCAGTTGGTCAGAAGCCGTGTAATTCTGGCTGAAGCCATAGGCTCCGGTCGGGTTGGCCACCTGATAAGGATAAAAGCGATACAACCGGTACTCGCCGCCCATCTTCATCGTGTGCGATCCGGCCGCATAGACTAAGTTCTCCTGAAAGCCTTGGGTGTCGCGCGGTTGATTGTTAAAGGCCGTGCCACCCAAGTCAGGAATGCCACTGCCGACACTGACGTTGGGATAAATCAGGACATTGGCCGAGTCGCGCACGTAATTGGGCAAGCCCAAGGTAGTGGGATCGAAACCCAAAGTATTCGACACCAGATTCGCCCGGTAACGCACAATCATATAGCGGAAGACATTGAAGAGCCGGGGCGTAATCTGGTAAGTATCATCCAAGCCAAAATTGAAGAAGCTATCCTTGGTGTTATTCGAATTCGTGAAGCGCACCTTCACGCTGGGCTGGGTATCCAGCGAATGCTGCTGCGAATAGCGCCCGAAAAGCCGGTGGCGCTCGCCAAAGATCTGGTCGACGCGCGTCGTCCACAGGTCGCGGCTGTAAGTCCGCGCGCCGCCGAATAAGTAGTTCTGGCGACCGGTCACCGAACTACCGGGCCGGTTGGCGTCGGGATACTCACGCAGCATCCGCGCCGCTACTGGGTTGATGCGCGACGCCGGCACAACGTTGCCGGGAAACAACGCCCGGCTGCGGACCCCGTTGTCGACGCGGCTCGTATCCGGGTCATAGATATTGATCAACTGCGGCCCGGCCGCGGACAGGAAGCGCGTCTCCGAGAAGTCACCCGCACGCTCCAGGGCGGTCGGCACGCTGGTGACGGACCGGACCGGGTCCTTCTCGCGCCGTCCCTCGAAAGCTGTAAAGAAGAAGGTCTTGTTCTTGCCGTTGTAGAGGAAAGGAATCTTCACCGGCCCGCCGACGGAGAGACCATACTGATGGCGCCGCAAGATGGGGCGCGGCGTGCCGAAGCGGTTATTCGTAAAGCTATTCGCGTTCAGAAAATCGTTCTGATGATAGTAGTAAGTGGTCCCATGAAAAGCATTCGCGCCGGACTTCGTCACGATATTCACCACCCCGCCGCCCGTGCGGCCAAACTCCGCTGAGAAGCTATTCGTCTCCACGCGAAACTCCTGCACCGAATCCGGCGGCGGACTGAACGCGACGCCGTTAAAGTCCCCAATCGTATTCACCGCCCCATCGAGCAACACTTCGTTGGTGGAGGTACGGCCGCCGCCCACCGAGAAATTCGAGTTAAACACCCCGCGCCCGCCGCGCGCATCGCCGACTTGGCTCTTGGCGACTACGCCGGGCGCCAAGCGCACCACGGCCATCACATCTCGCTGCACCAGGGGTAATTCGTCGATTGTCCGGGCGTCCACCGTGGTGCCGACGCCCCCGCTTTCGGTCTGCAGCACCGGCGCCTCGTCCGTCACCTGCACTTCGACACTCACGCTCGCCACGGCAAGCTGAAAGGGCAGCACGATGGCCGAGTTTACTTCCAGCGTCACCTGCCGCTGCAACTGCTTCTGAAACGCCACCTTCTCCACCGAGACCTCATAGATGCCCGGCGGCAGCAACGGGAAGACGTAAGTGCCCCGGCTATCCGTCTGTGTGCTTGACGCCGCGCCCGTGCTGGTTTGCACCGCCGTAACCCGGGCTTCGGCGACCGGAGCCGCGTTGGCGTCGGTGACCACGCCCGAGAGACGCGCCGTGAAGGTCTGCCCCCAGGCAAGCAGCGGAAGAAGTAAGAGTAAGCGACCCATGTGCGTCAGCATAGCAAGTGATAGCCTAAATATCTTCGATGCCTATGCAACCCAACCGCCGCGAATTCCTGTCCTTGGCTCCCGCTGCACTAGCCGCCGCCCAAGCCCCAGCCAAACCGAATTTCCTGATCATACTGGCTGACGACATGGGCTACTCCGACGCCCGCTGCTACGGCGGCGACATCGATACGCCCAACCTTGACCGGTTGGCCGCGCAAGGCCTGCGCTTCACCCAAGGCTACTCCACGGCCCGCTGCGGCCCCTCGCGTAGTTGTCTCCTGACGGGCCACTACGCGCAGCAGACCGCCTGCGACATCATGACTCCCGGCCTGGTGCCCGATTGGACCCGCTTTGCGCCCCAGCACCTGCAGCCGCTTGGCTATCGCTCCTACCACTCCGGCAAGTGGCACATCCGCTTTCAGCCGCTCGCCGCCACCGGCTTCGAGCACTCCTACACCCTGCAGGACCAGAACAGCTTCTTCGCCCCCCGCGCGAGCCAACTCGATGGCCGCCCTTTGCCACCCGGCAAGCTAGCCGACGGCTATTACGCCACTACGGCCATTGGCGCGCACGCGGTGAAGTTCCTGGAAGGCCACGCCCGGGAGCATCCGCGCGACCCCTTCTTTCTCTACCTGCCCTTCACCGCGCCGCACTTTCCCCTGCATGCCCTTCAGCAGGACATCGACAAATACCAGGACCGTTTTCAGGAAGGCTGGGACCAAGCCCGCGCCAAGCGGTATGCGCGGATGCGGCAGATGGGTCTGGTGAATTCGCCGTTGGCTCCCTTTGAGCCCGGCATCTGGCCGGACTGGAATTTACCCTCCGCCGAATTGACCACGCGCATCGGCGCGGGCGAAGTGACGCGCGCGGTGCCTTGGGCGACCCTAACGCCCGAACAGAAGAAGTTTCAGCGCACCAAGATGGCCATCCACGCGGCCATGATTGACCGCATGGACCAGGAGATCGGCCACGTCATCGGGCAATTGAAGGCGATGAACGCGTTCGACAACACGGTGATCGTCTTCGTCTCGGACAACGGCGCCAGCGCCGAGCAGCTCATCCGCGGCGATGGGCACGATCCGCAGGCGGCGCCCGGTTCAGCCATGTCGCACCTCTGCCTGGGGCCGGGCTGGTCCACCGCGGCGAACACGCCATTTCGCTTGCACAAGAGCTGGGTCCACGAAGGCGGCATCTCGTCGCCGTGGATCATGCATTGGCCCAAAGGCATCACGGACCGTGGCAAACTGCGCCATACGCCTTGCCACCTAATCGACTTAGTGCCCACCATGCTGGACCTGGCTGGCGGCAGCGCCCGCGGCAGCCTGCCGAGCCATGCCCCGCCCCTGGCCGGCCGGAGCTTGGCGCCCGCCTTCGCCAAGGATGTCCGCATTCCGCGCGACTACTTGTACTTTCACCACAACAAGAACCGGGCTTTGCGCGTGGGCGACCATAAGTTAGTCGCGATCGGCGAGAAGGGCCCGTGGGCCCTTTATGACTTAGCTAAGGACCGTGGCGAGCAAGTAGACTTAGTGACCAAGTTACCCGAGAAAGCGCGCGAGATGGCGAGTAGGTGGCAACAAGTAGAGGACAGCCACGTAAATACCCGCGAGGCCGCTACGCCCGCAAACTTCCCGCGCATCGTGGCCAGTCGGGACTAACTGGCTTTAAAGGTTTGCCAGGCGTGCCTCGGCGTCGCCGAAGCGGTCGAGCTTCACGCCCATGCGATCCATGAGCCCCAGGTACAAGCTGCATAGCTTGCGGTTCTCGTTGCCGGCCTTCAAGTAACTCAGCGAGCGTCCCGTTTCGAGCGTGCCGCCCAGGCCGCCAGCCAGCACCACGGGCAGGCGCGTGTTGTCGTGCTTGCGGCCGATCCAGAGGTTGTTGATGAACATCAGGCACGAATGGTCCAGCACGGTTCCGTCGCCCTCGGGCATCGCGTCGAGCTTCTGGGCCAGGTAAGCCAGTTGGCTCAAGTGGAAGCGGGAGATGCGCTCATAGCCATCGGAGTTGTTGTTGTGCGAAGCGGCGTGGTGGCCTTCCTTCACGTTCAGAAACGGATAGTAGAGAGCGGAAAGATCGCGCGCCAGCAAGAGCGTAGCGACGCGGGTCTTGTCGGTCTGGAAGGCGATGGCGATGATGTCGCACATCAGGCGGGCGTGCTCGCGCAGGTCTTCGGGAAGGCCGTTCGCCGGACGGTCCATCGTCCAGGCCGGACGGTTCTTGCCCTTGGCGGCGTCATCGGCAGCGTCCTTATTCTTGCGCGTGCTCTCGATGCGACGCTCCACTTCGCGGACGCTGGTGAGGTACTCGTCGAGCTTGGCTTTGTCGGTGGAACTGATGCGGCGGCCCAGCGCGCCGGCGCGTTCCTTCACGCGGTCCAGAATGCTCAGATTGCGGAGGCTGCCGCGGTTCTCGAAGAGGCTGTCCCAGGCGAGCGACGGGTAGACCTCGTTGGGCACGGGCGAGTCCGCGCTTTGCCAGGAGATGTGCGAGCTGTAAGCCATCGAGAAGTTAGTCTCGTGGTAACCGGTCATCGGTTGCTCGCAGGCGAGCACGAGGCTCTGCTGGGCCGTATCCTGGCCGACGCGGTTGGCGATCACCTGGTCAATCGTGGTGCCGGCGTGGATGATCGGGCCCTTGTGAATATTGGCGCCGGAGAGCAGGCTGCCGGTCTGCGCCGGGTGGATGCCTTGGCCCGTGGCCATCTTCAGGTAGAGGCCTTCGATGACGTTGATCTTGTGTTTGATGGGCTCGAGCACCGAGAGCGTCTTGCTGAGCTTCATGTCGGCGCCGTTGCCTTCGGCGCTCCAGTGATCTTCGTTGACGCCGTTGCCCATGAACAGGACGCCGAAGCGCTTGGGAAAAGTGGTGGCCGCCTGCAGGGACTCGAGCCACGGCAACGCCATGGTGACCCCAGCGCCTTTCAAGACAGCACGGCGAGCAATCGGCAAAGACATCTTAACTACCTCCACGGCGAGTGGTGAATTCCGGGCTCAAGACGATGGTTTCGACGAGCGGAGCGAACTGGTTGCCAGAGGCGCCCAGCCGCGCGCGCATACGTCCTATTGTAATTTCATCGGACAGCATCAGGGAACGTCCTAGTGCATAGGCGAAAAGTTTGCGGCAAAGGTTATCCAGAAAATCCTTTTCGCGCTTGGTGCGGACGTAGGTCTGCACGCCCGCCAGCCCAGTACCCTGGCTGCCATCCGGGAAGGCAGCTTGCGCATCCACGGGGCGTCCGCCCAGGTCCTGCGCGCGCCGCTCGCCGACGGGGCCGTAGCCTTCGAAGGCGAGCCCGAGCGAATCAAAACGGGCGTGGCAGGCGGCGCATTGCGGCACTTCGCGGTGCTTGGCGAGCATCTGCCTCATCGGCAACTCGACCTTGGATTCGTCCTCGGGCAGTTCCGGCACGTTGGCGGGCGGCGGAGGGATCTGCTCGCCGAGCACGCGCCGCGCGACCCAATAGCCGCGCTTCACGGGACTGGTCCGCAGGCCGGGCGCGTTCTGGGTGAGAAAGACGGCCATGGGCAGCAGACCGCCGCGGCCGTAGTTATTGGCGTCATCGACGCGGGCCCAGCCCTTCACCTCGGGCATACCGTAATGCTTGGCGAGGATCGGGTTGACGAAGGTGTAGTTGCCGTAGAGGAGGTCAAGCACGGGACGGTCCTGCCGGATGACGTAGTCCACCAGGCGGATGGGCTCCTCGAACATGGCTTGGCGCAGTTCGTTGGTGAAGCTGGGGAAGCGCTGGCGGTCGACGGCGTTGTGCTCCTCGAAGCGGCGGAAGTCGAGCCAGTGGCCGGCGAACTCGGTGGCGAAGCGCCGGGCGCGCTCATCCTTCAGCATGCGCTTCACTTGCGCGAGTAAGACGGCGGGCTGGCGCAAGGTACCAGCGGCGGCGCGTTGGAGTAACTCAGCGTCCGGCGGGCTGGACCAGAGGAAGTAACTCAGGCGGCTGGCGAGCGCGTAGTCCGGCAGGGGCTGCGGACGCGGGGCACGCGTTTCGAGTAAGTCGATGCGGTAGCAGAAGTCGGGGGACATCAGAACACTTACTAAGGAGTCGCGCACGGCCTCTTCATGAGTAAGTCCGCTTTCGCTGCGGATCTTGCGGTAATAGGCGAGCAAGTCGTTATTCTCGGCCAGGGTCAAGGGACGCCGGTAAGCCCTGGCGGCAAATTGGAGGAGTGCCTTGAGGTGCTTCGCCTCAGAGGTTTCGCGCATGGTTTCCACGGCGCGAATGGCGAGATTCACCTGCCGGTAGTGGGCTTCAATGGCGGCAATCGCCTGCGGGTCATTGGTGGGGTCGGCTTTGGCCTTCGCCAGATACTGATCGCGGAGGCCGAAGATGACGGAGCTTTCGGTGATGGCTTTATCGGCGGGGCGCTCGCTGCCGCTTTCGCGGCCATTGCCCAAGATCTCGCCGCTTTGGTTGAAGTAATACTGCGTGTAGGTGCGAATGGTGTGGTCGGCGATGAAGTCGAACTCCTGCCAGAGGGTTTCGAGTTCCTGGGTTTGCGCGGCGGTGAGGATCATTTCGCGCAGCGGTAAGTCGTCGCGGAAATAGCCCATCACGTTGTGGAAACCAGCGCTGAGCAAGCGGCCTTTGTCTTCGGTGTCGTCCGGGTAGAAGCGGCCGCGTTCACTGATGTAGAAGGCGTCCGGAAAGACTTGGGCGAAGCGGGCAAACGCTGCTTCGTAGCGGGGGCGTTCGCCGGCGGGGACGCGCAAAGGTTCGGGGTCAGCCAGACGAGCCTTGATCAGCTTCGCCAAGGCTTGCCGGGCGACGATGTCCACGCTGCCGGCCATAAAGAACGAGCCCGGGCGGGGAGCGGCCGGTACTTCGGGCAGAGGTTCGCCTTCCACCATCAGGGCGGTGGGATCATAGTCGCGCCGGTGCGTGGCGAACTGGTTCAGCTTCCAATTCATCAGCGGCTGCGACGTACCGCTCAGGCCCTTCACCATCGGCGCCGAGTAATGCTTCTCGATCAGATGGCGGACGCGCAGGGCATAGTCGCGCATGGAGACGCAGGTGGCGCGGAGCTTTTGGGGGTCAACGTCGGCGGGCAAGTCGCGCCACATCGCTTGTAACTTGGCGAGCGGGCCAACTTCTTCCTTGGTGTCGAGCGCCTGCCAGACGGTGGCCAAATACTTGGGGCTGACTTTGCTCTCCGCCGCAACGGCAGCCAGGGTGACGGTGGGCTTGCGGTAGCGGTAACGCCAGGCGGCGGCGAAGTAATCGGCATAATCAGTCGGCTGGCTCAGGTAGAAATTGACGATGCGTTGAATGGCATACTTCTCGCGATCCGTTTCCACTAACATGGGGTGCGGCGCAAAATCGAGGCCGCCGGGCTTGAGCACTAAGTGATTCCCGACTTCGCGGGCCGCTTGTAAGTACTTATTCAGCAGGGCAGGCGACATCGAGAGGGACTCGCCGGAGTTGTCGAAGCCTTCGGGATTGGCGGGGTCGACGGGAAACTCGCGCGTGGGCTGTAGGTCAACGCCGGTGAGTTCGCGGATGGTGTAATTGTACTCGGCATTGTTCAGGCGGCGGGCGAGCACGATGCCGGGGTCGCCCGCATTGCGGCGGGCTTCGTTGCAGCGGACGGCGGTGATCCAGTCGATGATCTTTTGGCTGTCGGCGGCAGCAGGAGCCTTCATGGGCTTGGGCGGCATGTCGGCGGCCTTTAGGCGTTCGGCGACCAGGGCCCAGTGGGGATGATCGCGGATGACGTCGGCGAGCTTGGCGTAGGACTGCAAGTTGAACTGGGCGGCGGGCGCGTCACCGCTGTGGCAGCTCACGCAGTGCTTGGCGAGGAAGGGACGCACGGTGAGCGCGAAGCGCCGTTCCAGGTCAACTTCGACGGGTCCCGCTTGAGCAAGCTGGGTGGCGAACAGGAGCAACAAGAAAGGGCGGTTGGGCATGAGTGACCAACCTGATCCTATCACTTTACCGGTCACTTACCGGTAAGCGAGGCGTGTTTGGCGCGGTCCTCTTCAGCGCCTTTTTTGTCGCCCATACGGGTCTTGAGGCCGGAACGGGTGAGGTAGGCGTTGGCGTAATTCGGCTTGAGATCGATGGCGAAGTTGAGGTCGGCGAGGGCTTGCGGATACTGGCGGAGCAGCATGTAGGCGAAGCCACGCGCGTTGAGGGCCTGGATGTGTTTGGGGTCCAGCTTGAGAGCCTCGCTGAGCACATCGGCGGCCTGCTGGTAGTTGCCGCTTTGGATGAGCTTGCGGCCTTGGGCGTTCAAGGACTCGGCGGTAGCCAAGGAAGGGGTAGGGGGCGGAGGAGGAACGACAACAGGCACCGGAACCGGGGCAGGCGGCTTGACGACAGCGACCGGAGCGGGGGCTGGGGTGGGGACGGGTTCCGCGGGCTTCTCTTCCGCAACAGGCGCCTTGGCGGCGGCGAGCTTCTCTTCGACGGAGGCCAGCAGACCAGACGCTTCGGTTAGCGAAGGCTTCAGACGGAGAGCCTCTTTCAGGTCGCTCTTGGCGTATTCGAGATTGCCAAGCAGCAAGTGGGCGCTGCCGCGGGCGTAGAAGGCCTCGGCGTAGGTGGGGCTGCGGCGGATGGCCTCGGAGCGGTCGGTGAGGCCCTTTTCGTGGTCGCCGAGCAGATGGTACGTGCCGCCGCGGGTGACGTAGAGTTCGGCGTCGTTGGGGTCGAGTTCGATGGCCTTGGTGCGGTCAGCCAGCGCGCGGTCGTACTCCTTGAGCTCGATGAAGCTGGTGGCGCGGGCCAGGTAAACGTGCTTGTTGTCGGGCTGAAGCTTGATGGCGTTGGTGAAGTCGGCAACGGCGTCGGCATGCTGGCCCAGGCGCTGCTTGGAGGCGCCGCGGAGGGTGTAGGCCTTCTCGGAATCGGGCCGCATTTTGAGGACGGCGTTCATGTCGTTGATCGACTTCTCGAAGTTGCCGATCTGGCCATAGGCGTAACCTCGTTCGAGGACGGCCTCCCAATAATCGGGCTTGAGGGCGACGGCGCGGTCATAGTCTTCGATGGCGTCGCGGTACTTGCCGAGGAGGGCGAGGGCGACGCCGCGGTCCTTGTAGGGGCCGGGGTTATCGAGGCGGAGCTTGATGCCTTGGGTGAGGTCGTCGATGCCGTTTTGGTACTGGCCGAGCTTGACGTGCTCGATGCCGCGCGAGTTGAAGACCTGGGCACGGGTGATACCGCCGGCGAGGGCGCGGGTGTAGTCGGCGACGGCCTTGGCGGGCTGGGAGAGGCTGGCGTTGAGGTCGCCGCGGAGGAGCCAGGCTTCGGCGTCATCGGGGTTGAGGGTGAGGGCCTGATCGAGATCGGCGAGGGCGTCGGGCAGGCGGTTGAGCATCATGCGAAGGCGGCCGCGGGCGCGCCAACTGGCGGCGTTGGTGGCATTCAGGGAGACGGCCTCGTTGTAGGCGGCTTCGGCCTCAGCGTCCTTACCTTCGCTTTCGAAACGTTCGCCGGCTTCGAGCAGCCGCTTCGCGCGGCCGGGGTCCTGCTTGGGCGGCGCCTTCTGCGCGAAGGCGAGGGTGCAAATCAGCAGGAATACACAGCTATTTCGCCTCGTCATTAGGCTTCATAGTACCATCTGGCCTCAACTCCAGTCGCTGTCCGCGCCACTCCACGGTGTTAAATCTGGCGCCCGCCAGCCAGATGCCGAAGGCGAAGCAATCCCACAGCGGAGCCAGCCAAAAGCCGGCGCGAGCGACCTGGCTGCGGAGGACGAGGACGCCGGTGGCGAAGGCGCTGGCCCAACGCGCCAGCAGAACGAGGGCTGCGGCGGCCCATTGTCCGCTGAGCAGCAGGATCACCATCCAGAGGCCAGCGTGGGTGACGGGCAAGCCCCAGTAGCCATCGCCGCGCGAGACGCGGATGGTACGGGCCCAGCGGACCTGGTGCTTGATGATGCCGCGCCAGGTGTCCTCGCCCAGCGTGGTTTCGACGACGGTGGGCGAGAGCTCGACGCGTTTGCCGAGTTGCGTGATGTGGCGGGCCAACTGATAGTCGTCGGCCAGATAGGTCTCGAGGCGGGCGAAGCCGCCGATGCGGGCGAGGTCATCGGCGCGGAAGACCAGCGTCGCGCCAAGACCGAACTCCTTGATGCCGACGAGCGGCGCGACGAGGACGCCGGCGGCAAAGTCAATGGCGATGCCGAGGGCTTCCCAACGTCCGGCGGCGCCGCGCGAATCGGCGCGATAGAGGCAGGTGACGACGCCGACAGCGGGGTCAGCCAGCGGGGCGGTCACCTGGTTCAGATAGCCGGGCTCGACGGCAATGTCGCTATCGTTGACGAGCCAGAGCGGATGGCGTGCTTCGCGGCCGAGTTCGACGAGCGCGGCGACCTTGCCATTGGGCGCGCGGTGTGTCACCCGAATGCAGGCGATGCGCAGATGCGGGAACTCGGCTTGCAGGCGCTCGATCTCGGCGATGGCGGGATCGGCCGGGTCGGCGACGCCGAAGAGGAGTTCGAAGCCGGGCGCGTAGACCTGGCGGGCGTGGCCACGGATGGCGTCGTAGAAGCCGGGGTCGAGTCCGCGAACGGGCTTGAGGATCGAGACGGGCCCAGGGTTGGTGGGCGTCGCGGGAGACCTACGCCATTGGCGGAGCGCGGCCCAGGCGGCGACGAGATGATAGCCGGCGGTGGCGGCGGCGGCGGCCCAGAGCAGGTAGAGCATCATAGGGCGAGCAGCCAGACTCCGGCGGCGACCAGCGAAGCTCCGGCCCAGCGCGCGGGGCCGACGGATTCTTTCAAAACATAACGGGCCATGAATGTTTCGAGCACCAGGCTGAGCGCCGTGGCTGGAACGGCAAAGCTGAGGTCGGCGACTTCGAGCAGCTTCAGGAAGCAGAAGAACGACGTGGCCATAAAGACGATGGAGGCCAGCAAATACCGGCGCTGGAACATGGCCAGCCAGACGCGGCCGAGGCGGCCGGGATGGAAATCCGCGATTTCGCCGTGCCGCTTCATTTCGGAGGCTTGCAGGACGTCGGCGGCGACGGTGGAGAGGACGACGCCGGCCACGAGGAGCCAGGCCATCATGCCGTAGCCTTAGGTGCTGTACGCCCAGCGAGCATGGCGCCCACGGTGATGAGGGCGATGCCGGCGGCGCGTTCGCGCGTGATCGCCTCATGCAGGAAGAGCCAGCCGGCGAGGGCGCTGAGGACGTAGCCGACGGCGGTGACGGGCAGGACGTAGCTGAGGTCAGCGAGCGAGAGGAGCGTGATGCGCGTCAGGGTCCAAAAGATCAGGAGGGCGATGCCGGCGAGGATAAAGGGGTTGGTGAGGGCAGCGAGTAGGGGTTCGCCCGCGCCGCGGTGCTTCATTCCCCAACTCATCGAGAAATTGCCCACCACGTTCGCCAGCACCACGACGGCTGCCAGGAAAGGAATCCGCAAGCTTTCAGTATACGGAACCGGCGTGGGCCACTTTGCGTAATAATCCTCGTATGTCGGCCTTAGAGATGCTCGGGATCGCGGCGAGTTTGAGTCTGCTAGCGGGATGGCGCTTGTACGCCACGGTACTCGCCGTGGGCGTGGCGTTGCGTTTCGATTGGTGGCAGTTGCCCGCGCAACTGACGAACCTGAGCGTGGTGTCGCACACGTGGGTGATCGCGGTGGCGGCGGTGGGCTTCGTCTGCGAGTTCTTCGCCGACAAGATTCCGTGGCTGGACTCGCTGTGGGACTCCGTCCACACCTTCATCCGCCCGGTGGGCGGCGCGCTGCTGGCCTTCAGCCTGATTTCGCCGAGTGACCCGAAGATGCAGGTGATCTTCTTTCTGCTGGGCGGCGGCATGGCGCTGCTGAGCCACACGACGAAGACGGGGACGCGGTTGCTGGTGAACCAGAGTCCGGAGCCGGTGTCGAACCTGGTGACGAGTCTGGCGGAGGACGCGACAGTCGCGACGGGGCTATGGCTGACGATGACGCATCCGCTGATTGTTGCCGGGGTCGCTTTAGTGGCCGCGGGGCTGTGCGTGTGGGTGATTCGGCTGGCTTGGGGGCTGTTGCGGCGTCAGGTGAAGTGGCTGGCCGGCACCAGTTGACGGCTGGGGGGAGGCGGCGGCAAGGGATTCGGCGGGCGGAGGGAAGGCGTACGGAACGGACCGGCGAGTGCTTGATTCTACAGCCTTTCGGGCGCGTTCGAAGGAGCGGTTGACCTCGTTTTGGTAGCGGAAAAACGTATGGTGGATCTGTTTTTCCTCAAGGGTACCGGCCAAGCCGGTGAAGGGGGTCTCGGCGAGGGCTTTATCGGGGTTGAGTCCGCGGGAGCGGAGGTCGTGAAGGGTTTGCTTCATCATGAGGGTGTGGAGTCCGACTTCCATTTGTTGGCAGCGGAGCATGCGCCAAGCCTGGGTGGCTAACTGGGTGACGAGGAATTTCTCATAGGTATTTCTCGGGGCAAAGTCGGCGAGGAAGCCGTCGCGGAGTTCGATGAAGTCGGCTTCGTTTTCGAAGGGGAGCACGGGGAGTTTGGCGGTGAGTCCGTGCTTGACGGCGTTGAGGCGGGCGCGGGATTTGCCGGCTTCGGTGCGAGGACCGGTCGACATTTGGGCGTTGCGTTGGCAGGCAGCGCGTTGGGCTTCGGTTATCGGTCTGGCCATGATTTTAGGGTGGCATGCGGGGCCAAAGAATCGGGCGTTTCTGGGGGGGTGATGGTGGGGGAAGTTGTTGTTTTGCTGGGGGTTGTGATTTTTTGAAATTGTTGGGACGGCGTTTCTGGCTGGCGGCGATGCGCGGTTGGGGCAAAATGGCGGCGCGCCAAGTTGGATCCACGGGGAGGCTCACCAGCGCCGAAGTGGAAGCAAGCGTAAACCAGCGTCCGAAGCGAGGGCCTTTGTGAAGGGCTGATTCGGTCGTTGAGCAAACCGATCGCCGCGGAGAAACACCCGGTCACTATCGTTCCCGGCTGGCTGATCAACGCCATGGCCTTGGATTCGCGCGGCACGCGAGTTTCCTCCCACAATTCGTGAACTGTCTGGTTTCGCGGCCAGCGACATTATTTCAATTTCTGCGCTTGGCACGCGATGGGCCCAGGCGGGGGAGGTGGTGCATCACTCTTTGGTGAAGAGGCCGGCGTGCAGCGACGATCCCACGGTCCCTTTCAGAATGTGCAGGTAGTCTCGCGCGCCCTGGTCCATTTGCAGGGTGATCTTGCCCGCTGGTCGCATGTCTTGGAGGGTGAGAAACGCGGAGCCGGTTAAGGTGACGGGCCCGGCGGCGCCGCCACCGTAGGCGGCGACGTTCTCGTTCCCAGCGAACAGGCAATTGACCGCCTGGTAGGCACGGGAGCTTCCGCGTTCTCGCATCCAAATAGTGGCGGAATTGGCGATGACGTTGTTGCGGAAAACGAAGTCGGCCCCGTCTGTCTCCACGGTCCAGACGCCGCTGACCGAGGCCCCGTAGACCAACGAGTTGGTCATCGCGTTCCGATGGCTGATTCCGCCTTCGGCGCGCCAGAAGACGACGGGGTTTCTGACGTGGTAGAAGACGCAGTGATCGACGACCAGGCCATGGCCGTTCGCGATGACGCCAACCTGCAGCGGCATGACGTGATCGTCGCCGATGAAGACGCATTGCGAGACGATGAGATCGTCGAGGGTTTTTCCGTCCCGCCAGATGGGATAGCTGCGGCGAAATTGGCGGTCGCCCTGGTAGAAGTAATGCAGTCCGCCGGTGAAGCGCAGGCCCTGGATGGTGGCGTGGCTGACCTCGATCTGGAGCCCATTGCCGGTTTCGCCGGCCGTGTCCTTCAGGAGCGGTACGGCGGTGACGATGGTTGGCATGCGTTGAGGGTGCCAGGCCGGGTCATCGGGCAGAAACTCGGCGCGAATGGTGAGGCGTGCGGAAGCTGAGTACGGGCGCGGGCGCTGGAAGAGGGCGGTTTCGGTGAGCACGTAGAGCCCTTCCGCCAGGATGATCTCGGTGGCTGGGGCGCCGGCGGCCTGGTTCACTCGGCGGGCGGCTTCCGGCAAGGACTGGAGCGGTTGTTCCTGGGTGCCGGCGGCCGAATCACGGCCCGTCGCCGAGTTCACAAACAGCTTTTGGGCGGGGGCAGTGCCGGCGAAGAGGATTAGCGCTACGAGGAGAGTTGGCAACAGATTCATGCCGGTAGGTTAGCCACTCCCCCGGCGGGAGGGCGAGACATTCCTGGCGAAGCGGCCGGGCCGTTTCCGAAACGGATGGGGCAGGTATTCGGGCGGGAGCTAGAGCGACTGTCCGAGGAGCCGTTCGAGCTTGGGCCGGTACGTCCGGCTGAGCCGTAGACGGTCTCCGCCCTTCAGCAGCACGGCGAATTCTCCGTGCGAAATCGGCTCGAGGTGTGCAATCCGATCCAGTTGCACGATGGCGGACCGGTGAACCCGGACGAATTTTCGCTGATCCAGTTTCGCCTCCAGTTCGGCCAGGGTGAAACCGCTGTGGAGGATCGTCCGGGAGCCGATGTGCAGGGTGACATAGACACCGGCGGCCTCGATCCAATCGATCTCGGCCGCGTCGATGAAGCGCGTCACGCCCGATGACTTGACAACGAAGCGGTGGAGGACGGGGGTGTGGGCACTGAAGCCGGCGAACAGGCGTTGCATCTGGCCGGCGGCGTCATCCGCCTTTCTGCGCATGACGCGCTGGAGCGTGGCCTCAAAGCGTTCGTCACTGAAGGGCTTGAGCAAGTAATCCAAGGCGTTGGCCTCAAAGGCGCGAATGGCGTATTGGTCATAAGCGGTGACGAAGACGGTGAGCGGCATGGCGGCGAAACCGACCTCGGTGACGACGCTTAAGCCGTCCAGTTCGGGCATCTGGATATCGAGAAAGACCAAGTCGAAGGCGCGAGATTGGAGGGCCCGCACGGCGCTGCGGCCATCGCTGGCTTCCGCGATGGGCGCGTTGGCTTTCAAAAGGTCGGCGAGGCGTTGGCGGGCCGGCGCCTCGTCGTCGACGATGAGGATCTGCAATGCGCTGGTCATTTGGCTTCCCCGGCGAGGTGGAAAGGAAGCCAGACGCGAACGATGGCGCCAGACCCGGCGGGATGCGGGAGCACATCGATGCCGCTACGGCCGGGGTAGGCCGCGGCGAGCCGTTGGCGGGTGATCGACAGGCCCAAGCCGGCGCCGGTATCCGGCGTCCAGCCGGTGGGGAAGCCGACACCATCGTCCTGAACCTCGAGCGTGAGCCCGTCGGTGTGCTGGCGGCCGGAGACGATAACGGTGCCTCCGGCGGCGCGCGCGGAGAGACCATGACGAATCGCATTCTCGACTAACGGCTGCAAAAGAAGGGCGGGCACCGTCGCTAACCGGACGCCCGGATCGATGTCGGCTTCAAAACGAAGGCGATCCCCAAAGCGGATGCGCTGGATGGCGAGGTAGTGCTCGAGCAGCGCCAACTCTTCGCTGAGGGGAACCTCCAAACGATCCTTGGTCTCCATGGTTTGGCGGAGCAGGTCACCGAGGTGCTCGATCATGCGCCGGGCGAGTTTGGGCTCACTTTCCACTTGCGAGGAGATGGTGTTGAGCGCGTTGAAGAGGAAGTGGGGATCGAGTTGGAGGCGCAGGGTATGGAGGGTGGCTTGGGTGGACAGCCGCTCCAGGCGCTCGGCGCGAAGTTCGCTGGAGAGGTATTGGCGGTGGTAGCGGCGGGCGAGGAGTCCGGCGAGGATTAACCAGTAGATGAGCCAGGTCCAGAGAAACAGCGGATGGAAAATCGTCTGCTGGAGTTCTGGTGGTCCGAAGCGCTCGATGGGCAAGGATCCGAGCAAGACGGCCAAGACGGAGCGCACGATGGCCACCAAGACGCTGAAGAGTAGGCTGAGCGGCAGATGGTAGAGGAGACGTTGCCCGATGGCGGCATCGGCAACGGGGAGACGCCGGTCAGCCCAGGCGAGGGGTATGGCCACCAGGCCCCAGGCCCACCAACTGGCGAGGTTACGCTTGAGTTCCGCGGCGAAGTCGCCGGCGGGCCCGAATTGGGGCAGCGCGAAGATGAGCGCCACCAGGGTCCAGCCGGTGAAGGCGGCGAGGATCCTGGCGGGCCGAGGTAGTGCCATGCTACTTACGATACTGCGAGGGGGGCGCGGGCCGGCGGACGGGCAGGCGAAGTGGTTCTGGGAAATGGGTGAGCCGGACGGTGGGAGGGTGAACCGGCGGCGGGACGTCGTGCCACCACCCGGTCACAATCGTCCCCGGCTGGCTGAGCGGCAAGGAGACCAGGGGAAGCGGTTATTCGAGGGCGAGGATCATGCCTTGGTCAGTAGCGAGCCAGCCTTTGGGGCCGGCGAAGGAGATGCGGACGTTGTTGGCGACGGCGCGATAGGAGACGGGGGTGGGGTACCAATGCTGGTTATCGATGGTTTGCATGACCACTACCTTGGCGGGGATAGGCAACTGGTTGAGCTTGCCGGGCAGTTCGATGCCGGCGATCCAGGCGCGGCCGTCGGCGTCGAAGGTGAGGTCGCGGATGGCTTTGTCTTTTTCGGCGAAGACGGATTTTGAGGTTCCCAGGTGGATGACTTCGCTGGGGTAGGCGAAGGAGCCGGCGGAGAATTCCATTAAGCCCAGACCGTAGGTGTAGAAGATCGTTTTGGCGACGAGGCCGAAGGAAGAGACGGACTGATGCCGCCAGGTTTTGCCGCCGTCGGAGGTTTCGAGCACCAGGGTGAGCGTGGGGACCTGGCGCTTCTCGTTTTCAGGGTCCATCCAGGCGGGGGCGCGGCTGTCGTCGCGGCGGGGGGGGCGGGAGAAGCCGGTGATGATGCCGCGTTCGCTGTCGGCGAAGGAGATGGTGTTGTAGGTGGAGTTCTCCGGCTTGGCGGTGGGCAGAGCGGCCTCGTCAATTTTGACCCACGTGGCGCCGCCGTCGGCGGTGGACCAGGCGGCTTTGGGATAGCCGACGGCGAAGCCGCGCTGGGCGTTCAGAAACTTGACGCGGCGGACGCCCTTGAGCTTGGCCGCGCGACGCCAGGTGAGGCCGCCGTCGGTGGTGCGATGAACGGTGTCGGCGGTGGAGAGCCAGCCGTTCTGGGTGTCGATGAAGCTGGCGGAGTCGGGCAGGGCGGGCAGACGCACGGTTTGCCAGGACTTACCGGCGTCGCGCGAGAGGACGAGGACGCCGTTGGGGCGGGCGCGGTCCTCGGCGAGGATGCCGAAGGCGTAGACGACGCCAGGGGCGGGGGTGACGAGTTCGCGGAAGTCGATGGCGGAGTCGTTTTTATCGTGAAAGAATTTGACGCGCCACTGCGGGACGGTGCTGGCGGCGACGGGCTTGGGCGGAACAGCAGGGGGCAACTGGCCCCAGGCCAAGGAAAGCACTAAGGTGAGCCAGACGGGTTTCATGCGTTTTTGGTGGCGGCCGGAAAGACCAACTCCAGGTGATTGGTGCTCTCGACTACGTCCGGGTTCATGCGGGCCAGGACGAGCAGGGTACCGATTTGTTCGCCGATGGTACTGAGCATCTCCATCTCGTCGCCGCCGTGTTGATGGGGCAGCTTGTGCTGGACGTTGATGACGCCGACGACGCGGTTGCGGGCGATGATGGGGGTGGAGAGGAAGGCCTCATAGATGTCTTCGCGCAAAGTGGTGAAGTGCTTGAAGCGGGCATCGAGGTAGGCTTCGCGAGAGATCGCCAGTTGGCGGCGTTCGCGGGCCACCCAGCCGGTTAAGCCTTCGGTCATCTTCAGGCGCACGCGGCCGAGGGCCTCGGGCGGGGCGTTATTGGCGGAGCATAGCACCAGTTCGCGATCATGCAGCAGATAAATCAAGCAGGAGTCGGCTTGGGTGAACTCGACAATCAAACGATTGATGCCGGACAGAATCTCCTGCAGACTCATTTCACGAGTCATGAAACGGCTGATCTGCTGCAAGAGGCGAAGTTGCTGTTCGGTGCGGGCGAGTTGAGTCTCGAGGTCTTTGGAGCGGGACACGGTAAAAGTACTAGGGGTATTATCCCAGATAATGGGAGGCACGCCGAAGGGCGAGAATTCACATTTAAACAGTACCAGGCCAATTGCTTTTAGCTTGGACGAACGCTACGATGGACGTTACTCTGAACGAGACGAGAGAGGTCGTCCCCTCATGTGGAATCGCCGAAAAGAA
The DNA here is from genome assembly GCA_019752335.1 of Bryobacteraceae bacterium. Taxonomy (GTDB): domain Bacteria; phylum Acidobacteriota; class Terriglobia; order Bryobacterales; family Bryobacteraceae; genus JALHNI01. The sequence goes on along the minus strand of JAIEMJ010000032.1, from coordinate 44,243 downwards.
GAAGAAGCGCCGCGAACTGGCAGTCCGCTGTCTGGTAGCCCCTTGCCGGGGCCTGTGGCGCCGATGGAAGGAATGCCCGTGTCCACCACGCCAACCGGCTACCAAGCCGCCCGCAACACCGCCACGATTGGCGAGAACGTGCTGATTGCCGGCCAGATTTTCGCCAAGGAAGACCTGGTGATCGATGGCCAGATCGACGGGACGATTGAGTTGCTGGAGCATAAGGTAACGATCGGCAAGGCGGCGCGCGTAAAGGCGACGGTGAAGGCACGCGAGGTAGTGATCCACGGGACGGTACACGGCAACGTGGAGGCGTCCGACAAGATTGACCTGCGGCGGGATGCGCATCTGGTGGGCGATATCCGCGCGGCGCGGATTGCGATTGAAGACGGGGCGATCTTTAAGGGGTCGATTGACGTGACGAAGGTGGAAGTGCCCAAAGCAGCGCCGCGTCCGGCAACGTCGGCCGCGCCCACGCAGACGCCGGTGGCGGCGACGAATTCGCAGCAGGCCATGGCGGCCGGGGCCGGCGAGCAGAAACGTTAGATCGTTTTCTTACAATTGTGAATCGGGAGTAGTATCCTAGATTCGAGATGAGCCCTAGCGCCGCCGAAGGCACCATTCGCCCCAGCGCGGGCCTCGAACAGTATTTCCAGCAACTGCAGGGACGCCCGACCTTGCGCCTGCTGGACCTTTCCCCCGTCTCTCAAGCCAACGTGAGCTTCCTGGCCGGCCTGGGCCATCGCCTGTATTGCGAGGACTTTCTGTCGTCGCTGGACGATTTCTTTGGCGGGGATGACGACTTTTACCAGGCGCAAGAGAATCCGACGCGGGCGCAGGAATTCATGAATTTGACGTTCCGGCAGTTGCAGGGTCCGTTTCATGGGGCGTTGGTGTGGGATTGCTTGCAGTATTTGAGTCCGACGATGCTGGAGCTGACGGTGACGGAGTTGCACCGGCTGCTGGAGCCGGAGAGCTTTCTGCTGGCCTTCTTTCACAACGACGAGCGGGCGAAGAGCGTCCCGGCGAGCTACTACCGGATTCAGGATTACCGGACGCTGAGCATCCAGGAGCGGGGCCGGCGGACGCCGTATCAGTTTTTCACGAATCCCTTCATTGAGCGCGTGTTTCGCGATTTTTCGAGCGTGAAGATGTATTTGACGCGGGATCATCTGCGGGAGATTTTGATCAAGCGTTGAAGAGGGAGGCGGGCTTGGGTTGTTCGGCCTTGGATTCGCTTTCTTGCTGGCACTGATACTTCTACTGGCGATAGCGGTCTCTTTGGCGGATACCTTTTTCGTGTGGCGAGCATTTCGCCGGAAGCTACAGCCGAAACCGGCGGCGTCAAAGACGGGAGGGCTGACCAGATTGGGGATTGAGGTGAGTCGAAATGATGAATGAGCTTGGCACGGCCGGGGCGGTAACGAAGGATGAAACCAGGCGAGAGCGTCGTTTTTTCTCGTCAGAGAGACCACCGTCGTGAACCACCGCGTAAACTATTGATGCTTAATGACCCCTCACTTCGTTCGGGGCTTGTTAGCACGCAGCAATTTGGGGTGGTTGGGGACTGCGTGCGCGGCTGGGTGAGAATGTAAGCACCAGGAGGCCTCATATTGAACAAGGATGATTTTCTAAGGAAACACGGAGACGCGGGATGAGGGTGTGTGTCTTCTGTGGTTCGAGTACAGGGGCCCGGCCGAGTTACCGGGAAGCGGCGCTGACGTTGGGGAGCGAGTTGGCGCGGCGGGGGATCGGGTTGGTTTATGGGGGCGGGAAGAATGGGCTGATGGGCGTGCTAGCCGAGGCTTGCTTGGCGGGGGGCGGCGAGGTGATCGGGGTGATGCCGGAGGCGCTGGTGAACCAGGAGCGGGCGCATGGCGGACTGACGGAGCTGATCATCACGGGGTCCATGCACGAGCGGAAGGCGCGCATGGCCGGGTTGGCGGACGCCTTTATCGCTTTGCCGGGCGGACTGGGGACGTTCGAGGAACTGCTAGAAGTGACGACGTGGACGCAATTGGGGCTACAAAGCAAGGCCTGCGCGTTGCTGAACGTGGAAGGGTACTTCGCGGGGCTTTTCGCGCAGGCGGATCGCGCGGTGGCGGAGGGGTTTCTTTCGGCCGAGCATCGGGGATTGCTGCGGGCGGGGACCAGTGTGCCGGAAGTGCTGGAGCTGGTGAGGGTGCCGGTGGGGGCGCTGAGGGCGAAGTGAAGTCCGTTTAGCGGTAAGGCGCGAAGAGTTCGGTGGTGAAGTAGCGCTCCATGCGGTCCGGGAAGACGGTGACGACGCGGGCGGCGGAGCCGAGTTCACGGGCGATTTGTTCGGCGGCTTCGAAATTGAGGCCGGAGCTGGGGCCGACGGGGAAGCCGGCGCCGATTAGCTCGCGGGACACCGCCAGGGCTTGGGTGTCGTTGATTTCGAGCGTCCGCAGACCGGGTAGGGCGCGCTCGTCGAAGATGGTGGAGACGCGGTCAGCGACGCCGGGGATGCGGGCGCTGAAGCTACAGCATTCGGCTTCCGGCGGACCGGTGAGGTTGACGGGGCGGGCGAAGACGGGGAGGACGGGGCAGCCGGCGAGGCGGAAGCCCTGGTAGAGTCCCATGAGGGTGCCACCGGTGCCGACGCCGCTGACCACGGCATCCACGGAAGGAATCTGGTGGAGGATTTCGCGGGCGGTGCTCACCTGATGGGCGAGGACGTTATCGGGGTTCGAAAACTGGCTGGGTAGAAAGGCGCCTTCCTGGCGGGCGAGTCGCTCGGTTTCGGCAATGGCGCCCAGAATCCCTTCTTCCTTGGGGGTGACGCGAATCTCGCCACCGTAGGCCTTGATGATGAGGACGCGCTCATTGCTGACGCCGGCGGGCATCACGGCGATGAAGCGCATGCCGAGTTGCGCGCAGACGAGGGCCATGGCAATCGACGTAGAACCGCTGGAGGCCTCCACGACGAGCGAGCCGGGACCGACGTGGCCTTCGCGCCAGGCTTTCTCCAAAATGAAGCGGGCAATCCGGTCCTTGGCGGAGCCACTGGGGTTTAAGTATTCGAGCTTGGCCCAGACGAGGGGCCGGGTGGGGGAGAGTTGGACGGGAACAAGCGGGGTGGTGAAGTGAGTACCGCAGCTTGGCAGGGCGGGCATTTACAGGCTGTTGGCGGGGACGGCGACGGAGGAGAGTTGCAGCGCTTCGAGATCGAGCCAATCGTCGGTGTTGGTGCATTGCACGAAGACGAGGTCATTCACCTGAAAGCTCCGCGGGCCGGTGTACTGGCGCCAGCGATGACGAGCGAGGTCAACGGAGGCGTCGACGTATTCGGGCTCGAGCCCCTGGGCGAGGGTGACATGCGGATGGTACGGGAAGGCTTCGCGATTGTCCAAAGCGCCATGGCAGAGGCTACTGTGGGCGGACTTCAGTTCGTTGTAGCCTTGGCGGATAGCCAGATAGATGACGTTGGTGCCGGGGAAGACTTCAATGGAATCGAGGGTGACGTCGAAGGGGGGGAGGCTCTCGCTGGCGGCCTGGATCGTATCCCAAGCCTCTGCCGGATTCGCCCGGAGGGAGCGGGGCGGAAGCAGGGTGACGTGCGACTGCGCGTGGCAACCGGTAACCAATTCCTGCCGGAGCTGATTGAGAAAACGACCTAGTTCGCCCGGAATGTAGTTCACGAGAGCAAAGCAGTTGATCGGGGTACCGCTAGCGGCCTGACAACCCATATGTTCTTAGTTTACGATGTTACGGCGGCAAACGCGACGGGTCCGCCGGCGGCGGGGGTGTCGCTGCCGGGAATAAATTCGAGTCCGGTTTTGATTTCGGGGAGGACCCACTTGGCGTCCTCGAAGCCGACGTACTTGTAAATGCGGAGCTCCTGGTTGGGCAGTTCGAGGATATCGCCGACGTCGAGGGGTTGATCGGAGTCGCGGAGTTGGGCCCACAGGGAATAGGGGGTGGGCGCCTCGTGGGTGGATTCCACGGCTTCGTAATCTTTTGGTTTGACTGGTGTTACGCCGCTGGTGTGCGGCGCCCAGCGAAATTGTTGGCGCTTCTCATCGCGCATCCGGAAGATCCGGTAGCAAGGCATCTTCAAAACATATCACAGATGATTTGTTTGTTTCGCAGCGCATCGGATTTTCCTTGCTGGCGCCAGGCGTCGACGAGGGGCTGCTGCCAGTAGATGGACTGACGGATGGGGCCAAGGGAGCCAGAAGGTTCTATGAGTACCACGCGATTTTCGGAAGAATTATTTTCGGATTTGGCGGCGCGGCGGCGGCGCGCGGCGAGCCAGCCGACAGATTTATCGAGCAGCCAGGGCTGGGTAGGCTTCCAGCAATTGACGACCACGGCATGCGTGGCGCCGAGGGCGAAGGCGGCCCAGACGTTGAGGGAATCGAAGAGTCCGCCATCGGCGTAGGTGTGGGCGCCGAGTTGGGGCTGGCGCAGGAAGAGGGGGACGGCGCAGGAAGCGGCGAGGTGCTCCCAAGTGATTTCTTGGTCGCGAAAGAGATGGGGCCGGAGGAAGGGGTAAGCGTTGGCGACAATGCCGACGGGGCGCTGGGGCGTAAAGGAGCCGTGCAGTTGGCGGATGCGTTGCTCGAGGGCATCGGTTTGGAGAAGCCCTTGGCGGAGCCCGAAGGGAACCTGCCAGCGGACGGCGTGGGCGAGTGAAGGGTCATACCAAAGGTCAGCGAGTTGGGCGGCGGAGGCGCCGCCGGCGATGGCCCAGGCGTGCAGGCTGCCGATGGAGGTGCCAATGACGAGGTCAGGCCGCAGGAACTCCTCGAGCACCTCCCAGGCGCCCAACTGATAGGCCCCGAACATTCCACCCGCTGAGAGAACTAACGCTACACGCATGTCTTCTTTGATAATAGAGGGGTGGCGAACGAAGGAATCCTGACGCACTGCGAAGACTGCAAGGTGGGGCTGGAACGGCGGACCATTCTGCACCAGCAAATGGTGGAGGGCGAGTTGTTTGAAATCGACGGCGTACCGGCGCTGGTGTGTCCGCGTTGCGAGGCTACTTGGATTGAGCAGGAGGCGCGCGAAGTGATCGAGCAGATTCTGTCGGCGAACCGTCCGGGCGGGACGCAATGAGCATCGCGGCGGCGTTGCTCGCCGCGGCGCCGGATCGGGTGCCGGCCTTGGTGAAGCATGGGCACGGCGACGCGCAGGTGAAACAACTGTTGGCGGACTACAGCGCCGAAGAGCTATTCCCCGGGGCGCGGGCGCCGCGCGGAGCCCTGGCCGGGCTCTGGCTGTACTTCGGCTGCTGGGAAGAGGCGCACGCGGTGTCGCAGGACGACCCGAGCGTGGAGGGCAGCTACTGGCACGCGATCGTCCATCGCCAGGAGCCGGATGCGGCGAACGCCAATTACTGGCTGCGGCGTGTGGGGCGGCATCCGGTACACGCGGCGCTCGGCGAGATTTACGGCAACTGGGATCCAGCGGCGTTCGTCACTGAGTGTGGGCGGGCGCGGCCGGGCAGCGCCGAAGAGCGCGAGGCGCGCGAACGGCAACTCACCGAATGGCGGTTGCTGTACGAGTATTGCAAGGAGTCAGCTTGAAGCGAATTGGGTGGTTGGTAGGCGGGTTAGCCGTGGCGGCGGCCGGCTGGTGGTGGTATGGGCAAGCGAACGCGCTACCCGAGGTCGCGCTGACGCGCGCGGAGCGGCAACGCGTGGAGAGCGTGCTTTCCACCAACGGCAAAGCGGAGCCGGTGGAGTGGGCGCTGGCGCGCGCGGAGCGCGAGGGGTTAGTGGCTGAGGTGGCAGTGAAGGCCGGGCAGAGCGTGAGCAAGGGCGCCGTGCTGGTGACGCTGGATGCGCGGGAGGCGCGGGGGGAGTTGGCGTCGGCCGAGGCGCGCATCGAGCAGGTGCGGGCCGAGATCGCCGGGCTCGAACAGGGCGGTAGGGGCGTCGAGTTGGCCGAGATCGAGAGCGGCTTGCGGCGGGCGCGCGAAGATGCGGAGGAGGCGCGTCGCGAGATGGCGACGATCGAAGGGCTGGTGAAGTCGAACGCAGCGCCGCGGCAGGAGCTGATTCCGCAGCAACAGAAGCTGAAGGCGGCGGAGTTGCAGATCCGCTCCTGGGAGGAGCGGCGGGGACGGCTCGTGGACCGCAGCAGCGTGCAGGTGGCGCAGGCTCGTCTGAAGGAGGCGCAGGCGGTGGCCGAACAGGCCCGGCGCAAGATCGAATTGGCCGTGGTGCGCGCGCCGGTGGGGGGAGTCGCTTACCAGGTGGACGCACGGCGTGGTGGATGGCTGAGCCCGGGCAGCGAGGTGGCGGCGATTGGCCAGATCGCGAAGCTGAAAGTGGTGGTGTACGTCGATGAGCCGGAACTGGGCCGCGTCAAGACGGGCCAGCCAGTGCGTATCACCTGGGATGCGCATCCTGATCAGACGTGGAAGGGCCGCGTGGAGCAGATGCCGACGCGGGTCGTGGCGCTGAACACGCGGCAGGTGGGCGAGGTGGTTTGCGTGATCGAGAATCCGGAGCTGGTGCTGCTGCCGGGGACGAACGTGAATGCCTTTATTCAGGCCAGCGTCGTGGAGAACGCGTTGACGATTCCCAAAGAGGCGTTGCGGCGAGAAGGGAGCCAGGCCGGGGTTTACGTGCTGGAAGGCGAAGTCCTGCGCTGGAAACCGGTGCGGGTGGGGGTGTCGAGCGTGACCCGCGTGGAGGTGCTGGAAGGGCTGGCGGAGGGCGCGCGGGTGGTGCTGCCGTCGGAGCTGACGCTGCGGGACGGGATGCGGGTCCGCCCTGGGCCCTGAAGTTTTCGCTGGGTTCTGTCGATTATTCGCGAAATGGGCCACCAGCGAGCCAGCGAACGAGTGCAGATCTCCGGGATCGTGCGTATTTTCTGGGAAGACGAACGCGGCGGCCAGCATTTTTGCAACGCGGAAGCGCGCGATGTGTCGGATACAGGGCTCAGCGTCGTGATCCGGGAACGGGTGCCGGTGCGGTCTCTGGTGCAGGTGGAGTGCCTGGCGAATCAGGTCCAGGGCAGCGCCAACGTCCGACGGTGTGAGCAGCGGGGGATGAATTACCACGTCGGCCTCGAATTCGTCGGCGGGATGCGGCAAAAAACGAAAATGCGGTACGCGTGATTTCCCGGGTGTGCCGTCAGGGAGGGGAAGTTTGGCCTGCGAGCATATCCATGAAAATAGCGGATTTCATTGGGCTTTTTGATATGGGCCTGGCGAGGCTATCCCCTCCCTGACGGTCGGGGTTCGTTATGGGGCCAGAAACGGCTACTGGGCGCAAGCGGCGCATTGGCCGAAGATGACGATGTCGTGGCCGGTCATGCGGAAGCCGGGTGGCACCAACGACTTCACGTTGAGGCAGCCCGCGAGTTCGAAGACCTGCGCACATTGCTGGCAGCGAAAGTGGTGGTGGTGGGCCTTGCCCGCGACCTCATAGCGTGAGGACTCGCCCGGCAGATCGACCTTTACCAGGACGCCCTCTTCGAAGAGCGTGTTAATCGTCCGGTAAACCGTGGCGATGCCCACGCCCTCCACCTCCTGCGCGACCTCCTGCAGCACGTCCTGCGGGCCCAATGGCCGGTCCAGCCGTTCGAAGACCGAACGGATGGCGCGTCGTTGACGAGTGCTGCGGGTGGCCAGCTTTTCCATAGGGGGCCTTAGAGAACGGTGACCGGTCCGTGGTGGTCGCAGTGGTCGCCGTGCGGATGGTGCAGGTGGCCGTTCACGAGGTAATCAACATGGTCGCCGTGGGGAATGGCGGGATGGCCGCAGCCGGGTCCGTGGATGTGCCGGGCGTCGTGGGAGGCGCAGGCGTGGGCGGGTGTGCAGGCGGCGGGATTCACATCGGAGATCTCAATGGCGCACTCGTCGTAGTGGCCTTGGTGGGCTTGATGGAGATGGCCGTCGTGCAGGTAATCGACGTGGTCACCGTGGGAGATGGCGACGTGGCCGCAGCCTTCGCCGTGTTGATGATCGTGTTGGGCGTGGGTATGGCAAGACATGGTTCAGGTCCTTTTTTTGGCTTTGGTTTTAGGAAGGCCCTCGCTTGCATGGGCGAGGGCGTTCGAAATCAATTCGGCGATGTGAGCGTCGGCCAGGCCGTAGAGGATGTGCTGGCCATCGCGGCGGCGACTGACAAGATCAGCGGCGAGGAGGACGCGCAGCCGTTGCGAGACGGTGCTGAGCCCGTCGGAATCCAGTCCGGCAATATCGGAGACGCAGAGTTCGCCTTGGGCGAGGGCGGTGAGGAGGCGCAGGCGGGGCGGGTCACCAAGCGCTTTGAAGATGCGCACGGCGCGGGCGATCGCCTCGGGAGTGGCGGCGGGGACTTCGTACTTGCGGACAGCGGCCAGAGCCTTCATTACTTCACTACCTATTGAAGTATTGCATTATCTCCCGTGAGAGTCAAATCCGCGCCGGAAGCGCATGCTAAAATCCGGTTACGCCCTACCTGCATGGAGACCAAACCTCTTAATTCGAACGCGAGCCTGGAAGACGGCCCGCCGCCGGAGCGTCTGCGCGAATTGGAAGACGCGTTGGGAGAGACGATTCGCGGCAAAGACGAAGTGGTGCGTCTTTCGCTGGTGTGCCTGTTGGCGCGGGGGCATCTGCTGATTGAGGATGTGCCGGGCGTGGGTAAAACCACGCTGGCCTCGGCGCTGGCGCGCGGGGTACGGTGCAGCTTTCATCGCTTGCAGTGCACCAGCGACATGCTGCCAAGCGACATCATCGGCGTGACGATCTACAGTCCGCAGGCGACGGAGTTCGAGTTTAAGCGCGGGCCGGTGTTTACGAATTTCCTCCTCGCCGACGAGATTAACCGTGCGACGCCGAAGACGCAGTCCGCGTTGCTGGAGGCGATGAACGAGCATCAGGTGACGGTGGACGCCCGGACCTATCCGCTGGAAGAGCCCTTCATGGTGATCGCCACGCAGAACCCGGCGGAGCACCACGGCACTTACCCGTTGCCCGAAAGCCAACTGGATCGCTTCCTGATGAAGCTCGAGATCGGCTATCCGGACCGCGCGAGCGAAAGGGCGATTCTGCGCGGGACGGCGCGGGCGGCATCCGGCGGGCGGGCCGTGATGGAGACGGGCGAGTTGATGCGGCTGCAGCGGCAGGTGGAAACGGTGGCGATCGACGACGCGCTGGCCGACTATATCCTGGCGATTGTCGAACGGACACGGCGTCACGAGGGGCTCACGTTGGGCGTGAGTCCGCGCGGCGCGCAGGCCCTTTTCCGGGCCACGCAAGCGCTGGCGCTGGTGCAGGGCCGCGAGTACGCCCTGCCGGATGACGTGAAGCGCCTGGCGGTGCCGGTGTTCGCGCACCGGGTGACGGTGAATCCGCGCGGCACGCTGGGGCGAGGTCCGGAAGCGGCTAAACGCGTGATTCAAGAGATCCTTACCTTAGTGGAAGTCCCGCTGTAGCCAAGTACTGGGAAACCTTTCGCCAAACCAATCGTCTGTCCCTTATGGACTCCGTGATATTCTCAGGCTATCCGGCGGTTGATCAGTGAGGCAAATGCGCTCTCGAATTTGGATTTTGTCGCTCGTCCTAGCCTTCGCGGCCATCTCGCTCACCTACGCCCAAAGGGGTAGGCGAAGCTTCGACGATGAGGACGGCCCCGTCATCACGCCCCCCGACGCGAATGAGAAGACGGAGTTTACCTTCTCCCGCCTGCGCTACCCTTCTTACCGCGGTGGCGGCGGGTATTGGGGGGTGAGGGGAAGTTGGTCCACCGATTATCCGAAGGCGGACCGCCAATTCGTCCAGGGCGTCCGTCGTTTGACGCGGATCCATGTACGAAGCGTGGAAGATGTGGTGGACCTCGACTCGGACGAGATTTTCAACCATCCCTGGATCTACGGCGTCGAAGTAGGCCATTGGGACCTCAATGAGAAACAGGCCGCCAAGATGCGGGAATACCTCCTGAAGGGCGGCTTCCTGATGGTGGACGATTTCCATGGCTCCATCGAATGGGAGATTTTTTTGCAATCGCTGTCGCGGGTGTTCCCGGACCGGGCAGTGGTGGATCTGGCCAACAAAGAGCCGGTGTTCCATGTGCTGTATGACCTGGATGAGCGTTTTCAGATTCCGGGCATCGTGATGTTTTATACGGGGCAGACTTACGAACAGGATGGCGTGGAAGCGAAATGGCGCGGCGTTTTCGATGACAAGGGGCGCCTGATGGTGGGCATCTGCCACAACATGGACATTGGTGACGCCTGGGAGCATGCGGATATGCCCCGGTACCCGGAGCATTATGCGTCGCTGGCCTATCGGATTGGCATCAATTACATCATGTACGCGATGACGCACTAAGGAATCCCAGTTTGTTCGAATTCTTATTCAGTTATCCATCCCGGGTTTACGAAAAAGGGCAGTTCGTCCTGTTGGGCGGGTGGCCCGTTTGGGCCTGGGCGTTGCTGGCGCTGGGCGTAGCGGCTGGTTTGGCTTGGCCTTACTTCCGTTCGCGCCGGGACGCCGAAATCCGGGTGCAGGGTTGGAAGGCCGGCGTCCTGTGGGCGCTACAGGCCTTGATGGCGATCCTCCTGCTGAGTCTGTTATGGCAGCCCGCTTTGTTAGTGGCGACGTTGAAGCCGCAGCAGAACGTGGTGGCGGTGGTGGTGGACGATTCGAAGAGCATGTCGATCGCCGACGAAGGCGGCAAGACGCGCGCGGCCACGGCCAAGGAAATTCTCAACGCGGGCTTACTGGAGCAACTGAAGAAGCAGTTCCAGGTGCGCCTGTATAAGGTGGGCCGGTCCTTGGAGCGGCTCGAAAAAGCTGAAGACGTGCAGGGCACGCAGACGGCTACGCGATTGTCCGATGCTTTGCGCGGCGTGGCGGCCGAGTCAGCCAGCGTGCCGCTGGGGGCGATTGTCCTCCTCAGCGACGGCGGCGACAACGCAGGTGGCATTGACCTAGCCACGTTGTCCGAAGTTCGCAGCCGTCGCATTCCCGTGCATACGGTGGGGCTGGGCCGTGAGAAGTACGACCGGGACTTAGAGATCGTCGCGGTGGATGTGCCGGCCCGGGCGTTGGCCGATTCGCGGATTACGGCGCAAGTTACTCTGCGGCAGACTGGCTATACCAAGAACAAAGTTAACATTACCCTGCGTGACGGTACCCGTATCCTGGGCCAGCAGACTATTGTGCTGAAGGCCGACAATGAGCCGCAGACGGAGAGTATTCTGTTTAATTCCGGTCCGGCGGGCCCGAAAGCGCTGCAGATTGGCGTGGCGCCGCTCGAAAATGAAGAGAACCGGGCGAATAACCAAGTTACTCGGCTGGTGAACGTGGAAGCGACCAAACCGCGCATTCTTTACATTGAAGGCGAGCCGAAGTGGGAGTATAAGTTCATTCGGCGGGCGATGGAAGACGATAAAACCGTGTCGATCACTTCCATGCTGCGCACCACGCAGAATAAGATTTACCGGCAAGGGATCGCCGAGCCGAAGGAACTCGAAAATGGCTTTCCTGACAAAGCCGAAGACTTATTTCAGTACCAGGGCCTGATCATTGGCGGCGTGGAAATTGGTTACTTTACCGCGGCGCAGCAGGAGTTAATCCGGCAATTCGTCGATCGCCGCGGCGGCGGACTCCTCTTCCTGGGTGGCCGCAACGGCTTGTCCGACGGCGGTTGGGGTAAGTCCGGGCTCCTCGACTTACTGCCCGTCTCCATCGGCGACCGTCGCGATACCTTCAAGCGCGAGCGGGCTAAGGTGGAGTTAGCCGTGGGCGGCCGCGACAGCCTGATCGCGCGTTTGGTGGAGAATCCCGACGCCAACATCGAGCGCTGGAAGAAGCTACCCGAAATCGAAAATTATCAGGAGACGGGCGCGCCGAAGCCTGGCGCGGTGGTATTGGCGGAGTTCATCGCCGGTGGCAAGCGCCAGCCGCTGCTCGCCACGCAAAATTACGGACGTGGGCGCACGGCGATCCTGGCCACCGCCGGTACCTGGCGTTGGCAGATGCTGCAGCCGCTCGAAGACAAATCACACGAAGTTTTTTGGGATCAGCTTTCGCGCTGGCTGGTGACCTCGTCGCCGCCACGCGTACTTTCGTCGACGCCGAAGCAAGTGCTTACCGACGAGACGAAGGTACAGATCCGCGCCGAGGTACGGGATAAGAACTACCTGCCGGTGTCGGATGGCCAGGTGCAGGCCCGGGTATTGTCGCCGGACGGGTCGTCGGAGTTAGTCGAGATGCGGCCCGAGCCCTTGTCGGCCGGCCAGTATGTTGCTACTTGGGACGCGGAGAAACCGGGCGCCTATGTCGCGGAGATCGTGGCGAAGCGGGGCGAAGAAGAGCTTGGTACGGACTTATTCAACTTCCGGCGCGAAGACGGGGTCGCCGAGAACTTCGGCTCCGAGCAAAACCGCGAGTTACTCGAAAAGCTGTCGTCGCAAACGGGCGGCGTCTATTACCGAGGCACGGACGCCAGTAAGTTGGCGAAAGATATCTCCTACTCCGAGGCCGGCATTACGGTCCGCGAGGCGAAGGACCTGTGGAACTTGCCGATCGTCTTTCTGTTGATTCTCATGATTCGCGCCACCGAGTGGATGTTGCGGCGCCGCTGGGGCGTGGTATGAAGCTGACTTTATTGCTGTGGCTCGCCCTGCCCTTGCCGGCCGCGACCTTTTACGTGACGGTATCGGGCTTAGGTGGCGAACCAGAGTACGAGACACGTTTCGCTGGCCTGGCCACGGAAGCGCACAAATTGGTGACCGGAACGCCCGACGCGAAAGCCTTTCTGCATTCCGGCATCCTGGCGACGAAAGCCAAGATCCGAGAGTCCTTCACGCAGATTGCCACGGACGCGGGGCCGGACGATAACCTCGTCGTGCTGCTGATTGGCCACGGCACGTTCGACGGCACGGACTACAAAATCAACTTACCGGGGCCGGATCTTTCGGGCGTCGAGTTAGCCGCGTTACTGGATCGGGTGAAGGCGAAGAAGCAGTTAGTGGTGAATACCACTTCGGCGAGCGGCGCTTCCGTCGCTTCGCTGCAGCGGCCGAATCGCGTCGTAATCGCCGCAACCAAGAGCGGCACCGAGCGCAACGCCACGGTGTTTGCGCGTTTCTGGGTGGAAGCCCTGCGGGACGCGGGCGCCGACGCCGACAAGAACGAAACCGTAATGGCGCTGGAAGCGTTTCGCTACGCCGACCAGAAGACCGTCCAATACTACGAGCGCGGCAAACGCATCGCCACGGAGCACGCCGTGCTCGAAGATACGGGCCAAGGCGAAGCGGTGCGCAATCCGGCGCCGGACAATGGACATGGGTTAGTGGCGTCGCGGACGCCTTTGTTACGCCTGGGCGCGGCGCAGAAGTCGGCGGCGGATCCGGCGAAGCAGCAGTTACTGAGCAAGCGGGACGACGTGGAGCAACGCATCGATCAACTGAAATACAACAAAGCGGCGATGCCGGCCGCGGAGTATCGCAAGCAGCTACAGGTATTGTTAGTCGAGCTCGCGAAAGTGCAAAAGGAGATCGATCAGTAACCATGCGCTGGGCCTTACTCACCGCCGCTTCCCTGCCCTTTCTGGGCTGCGTCGCCTATCCGGCGGCGGAGCGCAATCCGGCGGCCGTGCAGCAAGTGGACAAGTGTTGGAAGATGAGCCGGCGCGGCCAGACGGCCGAAGCGACCTCCTGCTTCATCGCGCTCACCACCAGCAAGGACGCTTACTTGCGCGCCGAAGGCCAATGGGGCGTGAAGAACTATACGGGCGCCAATGATCAGTTCAAGGAAGCCGTGAAGCAGCATGCGCAGGATCCGCATGTAAAGGTGCGCTGGGGACGGCTGTTTCTGGAGCGCTTCAACAAAGAAGAGGCGTCGAATTTGTTTGAAGAGGCCTTGGGGCTCGATAAGGACGATCCCGAAGCGATGCTGGGCCAAGCCTGGGTCGCGAGTGAAGGCTTTGACAAGATGGCCGTCGAACTAGCGGGGAAGGCCCTGAAGCAGCAGGAGAAGTACCCGGAGGCGCACGAGTTACTCGCGAAGTTGGCGCTGGAAGATAGCAACCCAAAGAAGGCGCGGGAAGAGGCGGACTTAGCGATCGCGCAGGACGCGGAGAGCCTGGACGCGATGGCGATTCATCTCACCATCGACTTACTCGAAGACCAGCCGGAGAGCGCCTGGGGCAAGAAGATCCTGGCGATCAATCCGCGGTATGGACGAGCGTGGTCAATGGCGGCGGAAAGCTTTATTCACAATCGCCGGTACGAGGAGGGGATCGCGCTCTACAAGAAAGCCATTGAGCTGGATCCGGGTTACCTCGAAGCCTACAGCGAACTGGGCGTAAATCTAATGCGGCTGGCGCGCGAAGACGAGGCACGGCAGGCGTTGGAACACGCCTATCAGAATGGCTATCGCAATGCGGCGACGGTGAACTCGCTCACCTTAATCGACAGCTACAAGAATTTCATCACTTACAAACATGACCGCTACACGCTGCGGCTGCATAAGAAAGAAGCCGAGTTACTGCGCCCCTATATGGAAGAGCAGATGGAGAAGATTCTGGCGAGCTACGACCAGAAGTACGGCTTCCGGTTGAAGGAACACGTCCAGGTGGAAGTATATCCCGACCACGCCGACTTCGCTGTCCGCGCGATCGGTATTCCAGGCCTGGGCGCTCTGGGCGTAACCTTCGGCTCCATCGTCGCCATGGACTCGCCCTCTGGCCGCCCGCCGGGTAGTTTTCATTGGGCCAGCACGCTGTGGCACGAGATGAGCCACGTCTACACCCTGACGGCGACCAAGCACCGCACGCCGCGCTGGTTTACCGAGGGGATGGCCGTGTATGAAGAGACCGAGGCGTCGCCGGATTGGGGCGACCGCGTCGACCCGCTGGTGTTGGGCGCGATCAAGGGCAAGAAATTGCTGCCGGTGGCCGAACTCGAGCGCGGCTTTGTGCGGCCCAGTTACAACGGGCAAGTGATTGTGAGTTACTTTCAGGCGGGCCGCATCTGTAACTACATCGCGGAGAAGTGGGGCCCGGCCAAATTAGTCCAGATGATGAAGGAGTTCGCCGGGCCGGTACCGACGGACGCGGTGATCAAGAAGGTGTTGGGCCTGGACGCCGCCGAATTCGATAAGCAGTTTCTGGCCTGGATCGATGGACACTTCAAGCCGCTGGCCGATGGCTTGGACGATTGGCGCAAGAAGTTAGTCACCGTTAGCAAAGCCGCGAAGGATAAGGATTGGCTCGTCGTGCTGGCTGAGGGTCCGTCGTTGCGCAAGCAGTATCCGGACTTTGTGGAGTCGGGCAGCGTGTATGAGTTACTCGCGCAAGCTTACGAAGCCAAGGGCGATAAGAAACTCGCGAAAGCGGAATTGAAGCTGTACTCGGATGCGGGCGGCCGGACGCCGGAGACTTTGAAGAAACTGGCCGCGCTGCAGAGCGAGGCGGGCGAGAAGAAAGAAGCCGCCATTACGCTGGATCGCATCAACTTGATTTCGCCCGTGCTCGATGAGGAGACGCATACGCGGCTCGCCACTTTGTGGCTGGAGCAAGGCAATTATCCTGGCGCAGTGCGCGAGTACCGGGCGGTGGTGGCGTCAAAACCGGCGGACCCGGCGCAGGCGCGCTACAACCTGGCCAAGAGCTTGGACGCGGCCGGCCGCTTGGATGAGGCGGCCGACGAAGTACTCGCGGCGCTAGAGGCGGCCCCCGGCTTCCGGCCCGCCCAGAAGTTACTGCTAGAATTAACGGCAAAACAAGAGGCGGCGCCGACTCGCAAAAAATAGGCCGCGAAACAAATGAAGGACCTTTCAGCCTGAATGTCAACACTTACTCCACCCAGCATCGATGCCGATGAGTTACGCGCGCGCGTGCAGCGCTTTCAGGAGGTCCGCGAGAAAATCATCACGCAAGTGCGGCGGGTGATTGTGGGCCAGGAAGAGGTGGTGGAGCAAGTGCTCATCAGTCTCTTTGTCGGCGGCCACTGCTTGTTGACGGGCTTGCCCGGCACGGCGAAGACGCTGCTGGTGCGCACGATGGCCGAAACGCTGGGCCTGGTGTTTAAGCGCATCCAGTTCACGCCGGACCTGATGCCTTCCGACATTACGGGCACCGACATTATCGAGGAAGACCAAACGACGGGCCGGCGGGCCTGGACCTTCGTGGAGGGTCCGATTTTCGCCAACGTGCTGCTGGCCGACGAAATCAACCGCACGCCGCCAAAGACGCAGTCGGCGTTGCTGGAGTCGATGCAGGAGAAGACTTGCACGGTGCGCGGCAATCACTACAAGCTACCCGCGCCGTTCTTCGTGTTGGCGACCCAGAATCCGATCGAACTGGAGGGCACTTATCCGTTGCCCGAAGCGCAGTTGGACCGCTTCCTGTTCAATACGATTCTCGATTACTTAACCGCGGAAGACGAACTGAAGGTGATCGGCCTGACGACGACTACGGCGTCGGCGCAACTGGAACCAGTGACTTCGGCCGAAGAGATTCTTGGCTTCCAAAAGTTAGTGCGCATGGTGCCGATCGCCGAACCCATCGCGCGGCACGCCGTGGAACTCGTCCGCGCCACGCGCGCCACCGACGACAGCGCGCCGGACTTCATCAAGAAATACGTCAACTTCGGCTGTAGTGTCCGCGGCATTCAGAATCTGGTGCTCGCGGCAAAGGCGCGGGCTTTGATGCACGGGCGCCACCATGTCGCCTTCGACGACGTCCGCAGCTTGGCCATCCCGATTATGCGGCATCGCATTTTGCTCAACTTCCAGGCGGAGAGCGACAAGCTGACGCAGGACGACATCATCAAGAAGCTGCTTGAGGCGAAACCCGTACCCAAGGCCTAAATGCAGCAACGCTACCTCGATCCCGCGACACTGGCCGGTATCTCCGGCCTCGACCTGGTGGCGAAGACGGTGGTGGAAGGATTCGTCTCCGGACTGCACCGTTCCCCCGACTTCGGCTTCAGCCAGGAGTTCGCCGAATATCGCATGTACACACCCGGCGACGACCTGCGTCACGTCGACTGGAACGTCTACGCGCGGACGGAACGCTGTTATTTGAAGCGCTATCGTGGCGAGACAAATACGATGGTGACGCTGCTGGTGGACGCCAGCGCGTCGATGTCTTACTCGTCGCTGCCCGTGAATAAACTCGAGTACGCGAAGTTTCTGGCGTCGTCCTTGGCTTACCTGGCGAATCAACAGCGGGACTCCTCGGGGCTAATCGTTTTTGACGACGAGGTCCGGCAGTTTGTCGCGCCGTCCGGACGGCAAGGGCACTTACACCGCATCCTGCATGCCATCGAGCGAGCCGTGCCGGGCAAGCGGACCGATTACGCGAAGCCGTTCTTTCACTTTCAGCAATTCCTTACGCGGCGCGGCATTGTCGCCGTCATCTCGGATTTTTGGGAAGATCCCGAGTTAGTCGCGAAGACGATTGCGCCGTTGCGCTGGAAGGGCAACGAAGTGGTGCTCTTCCACTTACTCGATCCGGCCGAAGTGCGGCCGAAGCTGAACGCGCCCGTCGTGATGATCGACATCGAGACGGAAGACGAGATCGAAGTATCGCCCGAGTACGCGGCGACGGAGTATCGCGAGAAGATCGACGCGCATATCGCGGCGATGAAGAGCGCGGCGCAGGGCGCGGGGCTCGACTATCTGATGGTGCAGACGGACCAGCCGCTCGACGCGGCGTTGCGGGAGTATTTGAGCCGCCGCCAGGGGAGAATGTAAGTGGGTTTTCTGGCGCCTTGGTTTCTGGCGGGCCTGGCCGCGGTGAGTTTGCCGTTGTGGCTGCACTTACTCAAGCAGCATCGCAGCGATCCGATTAAGTTCAGCTCACTGAAACTATTCGAGCGGCGGCCGCAGAGCTCCGTGAAGCACCGGCGGCTGAAGTATCTGATGTTACTCGCGCTACGGCTGGCCGTGCTGGCTTTGTTGGCGCTGGCCTTTGCGAACCCCTTTATCCGGCGTTCGCCCACGGCGATTGCGTCGGGCACGAAGCTGGTGATTGTGGCCGTGGACCGTTCTTTTTCGATGCGGTCCGGCGACGCGCTGGAGCGCGCCAAGGCCGGGGCGCGCGGCATTATCAATGGGCTCGGCGCGAGCGATAAAGGACAGGTGGTGGCGCTGTCCGGCCGGACCGAGTTACTGACGCAGGCGATTCGCGAGAAGCCCGAGTTACTCGGTGCGATTGCCTCGATGGAAGCCGGCGACGGGCGGGGTTCGCTGGGCGAACTCTCACGCACGTTGCGTTCGCTGGCTGAAGCGGCGAAGCAGCCGGTGGAGGTGCATTTCTTTAGCGACTTACAGAAGTCGTCGCTACCACCGGGGTTTAATGACCTGAAGCTGGGTCCGATGACGAATTTGGTGACGCACGAAATTGCGCCCAGTAAGCGCGAGAATTGGGCGGTGGAGAGCGTGCAAGCGCCGCGGACGATGGGTGATCCGAAGGCGACGAAGATTCTGGCGACGATCACCGGTTACGATACGGCGTCGGCGAAGAAGCCGGTGTCGTTGTGGCTGAATGGGCGGCAGCAGGCGGCCAAGCTGGCGACGCTGGGCCCGAATGGCCGGGTGAATGTTGAGTTCCTGGGGCTCGAAGCACCGTACGGCTGGTCGCGCGGGGAAGTGCGAATCGAAGGCGGGGACGCGCTGGCGGCGGACGACGTGTATCGTTTCGCCATCGAGCGCGCGGACTCCCGGCGCATCCTCTTTGTGCGCGAGGCGCGGCAGGCGCGCAGCGGCTTCTACTTCAAGAGCGCCCTGGGCGCGGCGGGTAACGCGAACTTCGCCGTGGACGAAGTGACGCCGGACCAGACCGGCGGCATTGACCCCAGTAAGTTCGCCTTCGTCGTGCTCAACGATCCGGCCTTTCTGCCCGAGAGCTTCGTGGACGCCTTGAAGCGACGCGTGACGGCCGGAGGGCGCCTGCTGATTACGGCCGGACCGGGCATCGCGGGGCAGGAGCGGGTACCGGTGCTCGAAGCGAAGGTAGAGCAATCGAAGTACGCGTCGCGCTCCGGCGAACGTTTTCTGACGGTGATCAAGCCCGACGCCACGCACCCCGCGATTGCGAAGGCAGATCGGTTGGAAGGCGTGAAGTTCTATCAGGCGGTGCGCATTGAGGCGGGAAATCTGCGGATGCTGGCGCGGCTGAATGAGGGCACGCCGCTGCTGGCCGAACGGACGATGGGCGAAGGGCGCGTGCTGTTTTTCAGCAGCACCTTCGATAACATCGCGAACGACTTTCCGTTGAATCCGTCCTTCGTGCCGTTCGTGGAACAGACGGCGCTGTATCTGAGCAACGCCGACGAGCGGCCGTCCTCGGCGATGGTGGATAGCTTTCTGGAGTTGCGGACGCCGGGCGAGGCGGCGAAGGCGTCGCGGCAGGTGAGCATCGAGGTGTTGGATCCGGCGGGCAAGCGGGCCTTGACGCTCGAAGAGTCAGTGAAGGCGCCGACGCTCACCTTGTCGAGCGAGGGCTTCTGGGAAGTGGGCCGGCAGAGTGGCCGCGAACTGGTCGCGGTGAACGCGGACCGGCGCGAGAGCGACCTGTCGTTGCTGCCCAAGGAGACCGTGGAGATTTGGAAGAAGATGGGCACGGAAACGGCGGCCCAGTCGTCGGGTGGCCCAGAAGAGCAGAAGCCCTGGAGCTTCTGGTGGTGGCTAGCCTTGCTATTACTGATCGTCACCGTGGCCGAGAGTTTGTTCGCGCACCAGTACCTAAAGACGGAGCGTCCGGGCGCGTAAAAGAGTAAGCTGGAAAGATCAACAGGAGGGCCATATGCGGCCATTAGACGAGCTCGAGCGATACCTACGGCGGATTGAGCAACGGTTGCTCGTCTCCGCGCTGGCGCGCGGCGCGGCCATCGCCGGCCTATCGGCGCTGGTGGCGACGGTGGCCTTGGTGTGGATCGCCAACGCCTTCCAATTTGCCCCGCCTGCCCTAACGTGGTCTCGCTTCTTCCTGTTCCTCACGGTGGCCTCCGCCCTCGTCTTCGGCGTGATTCTGCCCTTGCTCGCGCTGAACCGGCGCCGCGCGGCGCAGCGCGTGGAAGAGAAATTCCCAGAATTCAAAGAGAAGCTGCTCACCTGCGTCGACCCGAAGGAGAGCGGCAATCCGTTCCTGCAACTGGTAGCTTCGGACGCGATGAAGGTGGCGGAGCACGCGCCGCCGCGGGAAGTGTCGCGCACGCCGTGGATCGCGGCCTTGGGTTCGGCCGGGGTGGCGGCGTTGGGCATGTTGATGTGGCTGATCAGCGCGGGCCCCGGTTACTTGGGCTACGGCGCGGCGCTCCTCTGGGGCGCGACGCCGCGGGCGAATACGCGGCCATTCTACGAGATTGTGGTGATGCCGGGCGATCAACTCGTACGGCGCAAGAGTGACCAGACGGTGACGGCGCGGCTGTTGGGCTTTACGGCCAATGAAGTAAAGCTGTACGCGCGGTATAAGGGCTCAACGAAGTGGGAATCCGCGCCGATGGTGAATCAGGCGAAGCTCGGCGGCTATGAGTTTCTCTTCGCCGGGCTGCCGGAGAGCGTCGATTACTTTGTGGAGGCGTCCGGCACGCGCTCCAAGGAATTCAAGTTCACGGTGATCGATTTGCCGGGCGTGAAGAAGCTGCGCGTGGCCTACCGGTATCCGGCCTGGACGGGCCTGAAGGCGTCCGTCGACGAGACCAGCGGCGACTTGCGCGCGGTGCAAGGCACTGAGGCCGAGGTGCAGATTCTCACCGACAAACCGCTGGCTAACGGCGTGCTGGTGATGCAGGATGGCACGCGCTTGCCGCTGGTGGCGGGCGAGAAGGGCTGGCTCTCGGCGAAGGTGACGCTGGAACGCGACGGCATGTACTACGTCGCCGCGATTGAGCAGGGGCAGGCCGTGCGCTTGAGCGAAGACTATTTCATCGAAGCGAAGGCCGAACTGCCGCCGACGATCCGCTTAAGCAAGCCGGGCCGCGACGCAAAGGCGAATCCGCTGGAAGAAGTGCCGATTGAGCTTTCCGCCGAGGATGACTTCGGCCTGCAGGCGGTGGAACTGCATTACACGGTGAACGGCGGCGAAGAGAAGACCTTGAATCTGCTGCCGGCCAAGGGCGCGAAGAGCGTGAATGGCAAGCACCTGATGGCCCTCGAAGACTTCAAGCTGATTCCCGGCGACATCGTCGCCTTGTATGCCGTCGCGCGCGACGCCAAAAGCCAGGCGCAGACGGACATCTACTTTATCGAGGCCCAACCCTTCGAACGCAACTACACGCAGAGCCAGCAAGCAGGCGGCGGGGGTGGAGGCGGCGAGCAGGAGCAGGACGACGAAATCTCGAAGCGGCAGAAGGAGATCATCGCCGCGACTTGGAACGAAGTGCGCGCGAAGAACAAGGCGCTCCAGGATGAGAATGCGAAGTTCCTTTCGGATATGCAGAGCAAGCTGCAGGCGCAGGCGGCCAGCTTGGCGAAGCGCATGAAGAGCCGCGAATTGACCGGCGCAGGCGAGGCGTTTGCGGCGCTGGTGAAGGAGATGGAGTCCGCCGCGAGCGAGATGGGCGCCGCCTCCGACAAGTTGAAGACGAAGGAATTCAAGGATGCCTTGCCGCGTGAGCAGAAGGCCTTGCAATACCTGATGCGCGCCGAAGCGCGGCGCCGCGACATTCAAGTCGCGTTCGGCCAGAAGGGTGGCGGCGGGGGCGGCGGCGGCAGTGGCCGCGACCTTGAGAATCTCTTTGACCTGGAGCTCGATACCGAGAAGAACCAGTACGAGACGGGCCAGCAATCGGCGTCGGGCGGGCAGAAGCAGAAGGCCGTCGACGAAGCGCTGCAACGCCTGGAGCAATTGGCGCGCCGCCAGCAGGAATTGGCGCAGCAGGCGCAGAAGAATCAGTTAACACCGCAACAGCGCTGGCAGCAGGAGATGCTGCGTCGCGAAGCGGAGCAGCTGCAGCGGCAGATGGAGCAATTGACGCGCGGCGAGCAACAGCAATCGTCTTCTCAGCAGCAGTCCCAGCAGGGACAGCAGGGACAGCAGGGGCAGCAAGGACAGCAGGGTCAACAGGGCCAGGCCGGGCAGCAAGGTCAACAGGGTAGTCAACAGGGCGGCCAGCAGGGTCAGCAGTCCGCGCGGCAGCAGATGCAGCAATTGCAGCAGCGGCAGCAGCAGGCACGCATGAACGGACAACGCGACCAGATGGATCCGCGGATCAAGCAGGCGTTGGACCGTCTGTCGCGCGCCACGGAAGACATGCGTAAGGGTGGCGAGTCCAGTGCCGATTCGCGCCGTGCCGCCGAGCGCTTGGGTGAAGCCCGCGACATGCTGCGCGGCATGCGTCAGCAGGACGCCAGTTCGCAGTTGGACGAGTTGGCTCAACGCTCCAGCGACATCGCCAATCGCCAGCGCGATTTCGCCAATCGCATGAACCAGACCTTCGGCATGCAAGGCCGCCAAGGCGCGGCCGCCGCCCAACCCACTCCGGTGGACGGCCAGAAGAACGAGCAACTCGCGCAAGAGAAGCTGAAGCTGATGGAAGACTACAATCGCCTGGAGAAGGACTTGAAGGACGCCTCCCGCGAACTAGCTTCCACGAAGAAGGGCGCTTCGAACAAGGTGCGGCAAGCGCTGGGCGAACTCGATGCCGAGGACGTGTCGCTCAAGATGAAATACATGAGCGAGTACCTGCGCCGCGGCTACGGCAATCAGCCCGGCACGCGCGAGCAGATGTGGATGCGCGAGCAACCCGTCACCCGCGCGCTGGAGCAACTGAAGGACCGCATTAAGGACGCCGCCTCCGGCGCCGGCAACGAGAAAGATGGCCCCGGCAAGCCCGGCGTCGAAAACGCTTTGAATCGCCTGGAGGATGTCCGGACGCGCATGGAACAGCTAGCGCGGCAGGGTGGCCAACCGGGTCAGGGTCAACAAGGCCAGCAGGCTGGTCAGCAGCCGGGTCAGGGTCAGCCGGGGCAGCAAGGCCAGCAGGGTCAACGCGGCCAGGGTCAGGGTCAGCAGCCGGGGCAGCAGGGTCAGCAAGGTCAACAGGGACAACAGGGTCAGGGCGGCCAGATGGGGCAAGGCCAGCAGCAGGGCCAGCAACAGGGACGGGGCGGTCCGCAGCAGTTTGGCGGCGGAGGTGGCGGCCGCGGGAGCGACTTCGGCGCGATGAACAACGGCGACCGTCAAATGCAGGGCGGCCTCAATGGCCTCGAACGCACTTATCGCGAAGGTCTGCGCGACCTGCAGCAACTGCGGCAAGCGATCGGCCAACAGCAACAGGGCCAGGCCAACAACGGCAGCGGCGAAGACCTCGGCAAGGACGTCGAGGCGCTCATCCGCCAGATGCAACAGATTGACCCCTCGAAGTTCCCCGGCAATCCGGAACTCGTCGAGCGCATTCGCTCTCAGGTCTTACCGGCGATGGAGCAACTCGAAGTGCAGCTGCGGCGGCAAGTGGAAGAGCAGAACTCGGGCCAGGTGAAGACCGGCACGGGCGGCAAGATTCCGCAAGGCTACAGCGAAGCGGTCGCCGAGTATTACCGGCGTTTGGGCAAGGTGAAGTAATCTGGAACTATGGAGTGTCGTCGGTGATTTCGAGGGCGTTGAGCATGGCGAAGTTCGTCTGAGGGACAAAGTCGAAGATCAGTTGTCCTTGCTCATTCGGACGTAGCCCCCGGAAGACCTTTTCGACGGCCTGCGACGTGGGCGATTCGCGCAAGATGTCGAAGTGTTGCAACAGCGGTTGGAAGTTGCAAAAGACGTCGAAGACGCGGCTGCCCAACCCGCCGCCCCCTTGGTGGCCGGCGCCCCACCAATACTCCCAGAAATACAGTTTCGCGGTGTACTTGCCCTGGGGCACGGGAATGATGTAACTGAAGCGGCCGTAGCGTTCGCCGCGATAAAGGTCACTTTCGGCGACCGGTGCCCCAGTGGGGCGCAGAATCTGAATGCCGCTGCGATAGTACTGATCCGGCTCCCAAATCCGGTTGCGGGAATCGCGGAAGCGCTGATTGCGGCAGACGATCCGGATGGGGCGCGTTTTGCCGGGAGTGCCGGGCCGCAACTGAATGGCGTTCACGAAGGCCTTGCTGCTCGCTACGGAAGAATCAAAGCGTAAGTGCAAGAGGCCGTCGGGGCCGGGAGTAATGTCGCGGAAGACGCGGTAGGTGGCTTGGTTTTCGCCCATCGCCTCGGACTGGGGATCGAAGTTATCGAGCAGAGTACGGCCATTGGCCCGCAGTGCAAAGGAGCGCGACTGGGAGCCACCGCCCAGCAAATTCGCTTCGCCAAAAACCGTCTCGGCGAAGGCGAGCATGAGTTCGTAGGAGCCGGGTTTCAGAGGAATGTCGTACTGAAAATCTCCCTCGCGAAAGCCCGCGAAGAGGTTGTTGTCGAGACCGTGGGCCAGGACATTGGGCTTGCCTTCGGCAGGCGAACCGCCTTTGAAGTAGCGGTCGCCTTCCCAACTATGGCCTTGCCGGTCAAAGTAGCGTCCCGGCGGGCGGCCCGCCAGAATACGAATCTCATCGCCGGTAGCGGTGGCCGAAGCGAGCGGCGGGGCCTCGACGACGGCGGGAACCTCGGCGGGGGGCAAGACGGTCTTCGTTTTCTTCAGGAGCGAAGCCCAACCGAGCCAAGCCAGAAGGACGGCCAAGACTCCAACCAGCCCAATGAGCCAGGCTGCTGGCCGGTTGCGTCCCGGAGGTGGCCGCAGTGGCTCGGGCTCGGAAACGGGCCGCAAGATGGGTACCGCGAGCAAGGGGACGGCGAGCGCCGCCGGGTGGGCGGGCCGGAACGACGGTACATACGACTTCTCTGGAATCGTGATGCGCAGGGCGTCGCCCGCGCCCCGGGTCTCGTAGTACTTCTCCAATCGCCGCCGCAGCCGGTGTACTTCGACGCGGACAATGGAGTCCTTCTTGGGGTCGAAGTCCTCACCGCGCCCCAGGGCCTCCAGCGCAATGGTATATTCCTTAATCCGATCCGACTCGCCGCGGAAATACTGGTCGCAGACGTAGCGGAAGATGCGCTCCAGATTGGGAGACCGGGCGAACTCCCCGGACTCCAAAACCTGCCGGACAGCGTCCTTTTCTTCGCGACTGGTAATCGGAATCATGGGCCTCTGCTACCGCCTGAGATTTTATCACAATCAGTTTCAGATCAATGACTTGGAGATGTTAACGATTTCGTTACAGATTGATAACCTAATGCTAAGTGATTGAAAGTAATGATCCAGGAAAAATCTCTGAGTTAGGGACCGTTCACCCCATCTGAAACGTTGCTGAAAAGACACGCGTTCCGGCATGTCTAACTCCACCATCCAGATTGATAACCCCGATCTGCTTGCCAGTACTAGATAGTGTATTTATACTACCCGCAAAGCCTCGAGGTGAGAGGTTTCCACTGATTTGGGGGTACCATGTTCGCAACCTTTCCGCCGCTAAAAAGACTTCTCGGCGCTTCTTCCGCTCTTTTCGCGATCCTCCTCGCGACCCCTGCGGGACTCTTTTCTCAACAACTGACGGGCACCCTAACGGGCACGGTGACGGATAAGTCGAATTCGGCGATTCCGCGAGCGAACGTGGTGTTGAAGAACGACACATCCGGCGACATCCGCCGCTCCGTCACCGGCGCCGAGGGATTTTTCTCCATTTCAGGCGTTTTCCCCGGCAGCTACACGTTGACGGTGGAGGCGTCGGGCTTCTCGAAGTGGGAACGCCGCGAGGTCACCTTTAATCCGGGTGACAAGCGCAACATTTCCGACATTGTTCTCGACATCGCTGCCACCGGTACCGAAGTTAAGGTGACTTCATCGGTAGAAGAAGTCACCGTAGTCGACTCGGGCGAAAAGGCGCTGGTCGTCACGCAGCGCCAGTTGCAGAACGTCCCGGTGATTGGCCGCAGCGCGGCGGAATTCCTGAAGACGCTGCCCGGCATGTCCGCGACCGGCGCCGGTGTCACCAATCGTCCCGGCTTCACGGGCGAGGTGATGGGCATCAACGGCAACGGCGAGGGCGGCAAGCAGAGCGCCCTGGGTACGTTCTCGGCGAACGGCACGCGCCCCAGCGCGATGGACATCATCGCCGACGGCGCCCACATTTCGGACCCGGGCTGCAACTGCGCGACGCCGGTGAATCCGAATATCGACATGGTGCAGGAATTCAAGGTGTTGACGTCGAACTTCCAGGCGGAGAACCAGAAGGGGCCGGTGGTGATCAACTTCGTCACCAAGCAGGGCGGCACGCAGTTCCATGGGTCCGGCTACTTCAACGCGCGGCACTTTGCGCTGAATTCGAACGATGCGTTCTTCAAGCAGAACGGCGCCCCGCGCCCGGAGAATCGTTTCCTCTTCCCCGGCTTCACCGTCGGCGGACCGGTGCTGATTCCGAAGACCCGCTTCAACAAGAACCGCGACAAGCTGTTCTTCTTCGCGGGCCTCGAGTTCTTCCGCCAGCGCCTGGATACGGGCGTGCTGCGCGCCTTCGTGCCAACAGACGCGATGCTGAACGGCGACTTCTCTGACGCTCGCCTGCTGGGCGATAACGGAGTCCTGGCGCGCAACAACATTGGCCAGGCATCAGCCTTCCCGCAATTCGGCACCGGTGACAATCGCATGCCGTACCCGAACGGCCGCATTCCTTCGACGGAGATCGACCGCTCCGGCCTCGCCATGCTGCGCCTCTTCCCGCGTCCCAACGCTGACCCGGCCGCGAACCAAGGCTTTAACTACGTCCGCGCTTTGCCCGTAGAGCAAAACGGGTTCCAATCCATCAACCGCGTGGACTACTCCATCAGCGACAACACCAAGCTCTTCGTCCGCTACGCTCGGCAGGGTGAGTTGCAACTCTTCCCGGTGCAGCTCTGGTGGCGCGCCGGCACCACGGTACCTACGCCTTCCCCCATCCGGGGCCAGAATCGCTCCGATAGCATCACGTCCAGCTTGACGAAAGTCTTCACGCCGACCCTGACCAATGAGTTCGTCTTCGGCTACACCTTCGTCGACTTTCCGAACAGCTACCAGGACTACAACGCGATGACGCGCTCCGCCAATGGCTTCACCCAGCGCGGCATCTTCAACCAGGACGACAAGATTCCGGCCGTGTTCGGCTGGGGCGGCGGCGTACCGACCATGGCCAGCTTCGGCGGCTTCGATCCGGTACTCTTCGCCACCAAGCATCTGTACACGATCAACGACAACCTGACCAAGGTCGTCGATACGCATACGCTAAAGACCGGCTTCAACTACGCCTACGTGCGCAACGCGCAGCCCGGCAACGGGAACTCAAATGGTTCACTCACCTATGCCAACTGGCACGGCGCCTCCAGCGGCAACGCGCTGGCGGACTTGCTCACCGGCCGCCTGGATAGCTATGGCGAATCTACCAAGCAGATCATCCGCGACATTCGCTTTCAGGAATTCTCTTTCTTCGTGCAGGATAGCTGGCGGCTCAAAAAGAATTTCACCCTCGAGTACGGCATGCGCTTCCAGCACCTGACGCCGTGGACCGCGCGCAACGGCATCGGCATCGCCGCCTGGGTGCCGGGCGAGTACAACAATAGCCCCAGCCGTTTGGGCGACCTGACCGGCTTGAGCTGGAACAAGCGCAACTCGGCGATTCCGCTATCGGGCTGGGGATCGCGGGCGTTTTGGTACGCGCCGCGAGTGGGCTTTGCCTGGGACATCAATGGTTCCGGCAAGACGGTCTTCCGCGGCGGTTGGGGCCGGTTCATCTATCCGAATCCCCAGTTGGGCGCCTCGCAGATGGACATCCCGGCGGGCGTCTTGAACGCGGGCATCGGCGGCGGCTTGCTGCTGCGCGACATCACGAACTTCCGTCCGTCGGCGGTCCGCACCGGCGTCGACGCGGCGGATCCGACGGACAATCGCAATCCGAACACCGACAGCTGGAGCTTCTCGCTGTCACGCCGGTTGCCCTTCCGCTCCTTATTCGAGGTTTCTTACGTCGGCAACCGCAGCTTCAATCTGTTGACGCCCGGCGGCTTCCAGGACATCAACCAGGTGCCGATCGGCGCCATGCGGAATGATCCGGACGGCGACACTAACGCTTACCGTCCGCGCCTCAACTACAACAACATCAACGTCGCTACCTTTAACGCCTACCAGAATTACAACGGCCTGCAGGCCGTGTATTCGAAGCAGGCCGGCAAGTTGAACATGACCGCCGCCTACACATATGGCAAGGCTATGGGCATCCGCGGCGACGACCAGGGCCAGATTTGGAATACGCTCGATCTAAAAGCCAACTACGGCCCACTCGCTTATGACCGGACGCACGACTTCAAGGTCAGCTACGTCTACAACGTGGGCGACATCGTAAAGGGCGCGAATAAGCTGGTGAGCGGCGTCGCCAACGGCTGGCAGATTTCCGGCCTGATTCAAACCTGGAGCGGCACCAATCTGCAAGCGGCGGGCAGCCCGAGCTTCGGCCCGAACATTTTCCGCTCCGCCACCGACAACCGCGGCGTGAACGGACAGCTCTTCTTCGGCACGCCGGCCATTCAGGTGCAGCCGCAGATCACCTGCAATCCGGCCGCGAACCTGAAGCCGGGCCAGTACATCAACGGCTCCTGTTTCGCGCCCACGCGTCTGGGCCAGGCGAACGGCCCCGGCATCTTCCCCTACCTGCGTGGCCCGGGCTTCTTTAACACGGACTTGTCGCTCTACAAGCGCTTCAAGTTCACCGAGCGGCAGAACCTCGAGTTCCGCTTCTCCGGCTATAACTTCATCAACCGCGCCAACCGCTCCTTCGTGGATGGCGATCCGAACCTGAACCTGAATTTCGAGGCGCGGAATACCGCGGCTCCCCGCTTCGGCTACGCGGACAATTTCTTCGGCCGTCGCGTGATTCAGATGGGCGTGAAGTACTTCTTCTAGAGAAGTGCTCTCGTGCGTGCCGGCTCCTCGGGGTGTACGCCCCGGGGAGCTTTTTCTTATGCTGGATACAGTGCTTCTCGTGCTCGCTCTCACCTTCGCGCAGGACCTCCTGCAGCAAGCGACCGCCGCGCATCAACGCGGCGACCTGGCGGCGGCACGCCAAGGCTACCAGCAGTACCTGGCCACGCACCCCGGTTCACTTGAAGCGCAGAGTAACGTGGGCGCCGTCCACGCCCAACTGGCCGAGTATCCACAAGCCATCGCCGCTTATCGCAAGGCGCTCACCTTGCAACGCGGCAATCCGCGCGTGCGCCTGAATCTTGCCCTCGCCTATCTGAAACGCAGCGAACTGGAGCCCGCCATCCGGCAACTCTTCGTGGTGCGGGCGATTGAGCCGGCCAATCAGCAGGCGCTGCTGCTGCTGGCCGATAGCTTCCTGCGCCTTGGCGCGCATCGTGAGGTGATTCGCCTGTTGGAGAATCAGCCCGCCGAGCCGGCGGTGACTTATCTGCTGGGCACGGCCCTGATCCGCTCGGGCGAGGTGGAGCGCGGCCAAGTGGTGATCGACACTTTACTCAAGCAGGGCGAATCCGCCGAGACGCTGTTGCTGATCGGCAGCGCGCAGCTCACTACGGGCGCCTACAAGGACGCGCTGGCGACGCTCGAACGCGCCGTGGCACTGAATCCCCGCATCGCCGCTTTGCAGTCGCAATATGGAATCGCGCTGCTGAGCACGGGCGAAGCGCCGCGGGCGATGGCCGCCTTTCGCGCGGCGCTGGCGCTCGACGCCGACGACTTCGACGCCAACGTGAACCTCGCCGGCCAGCTTCGCTTAGCCAAGGAACTCGGAGAGGCGCGCCGCTATGTGGACCGCGCGTCGCGCATCCGGCCCAACAGTCCGGCGGTGCGCTACCAGGCGGGTGCCTTGGCCTTGGCGGAGGGCCAAGCCGACGCCGCCCGCTCCACGCTCGAAGCCGTCGTGGCGGCATCGCCCAATTTTCTCGAAGCCCACGTCGCGCTGGCCACGGCCTACTATCGCCTGAATCGCAAAGCCGACGGCGATCGGGTCCGGGCGACGATTGAGCGGCTGAATGCGCAGGCCCAGAAACGCGAACTGGAGCCCAAGCCTTGAGTTGGCTCTTCCTCACGCTTGCCTTTGACCTGATGTCGCAGGCGCAGGCCGCCCGCGAGGCGGGTCGCGCGGCGGAGGCCATCGGCCTGTATCAGCAAGTGGTGGCGCAGGCCCCGCAATTGAGCGAAGCCTGGTGGTACCTGGGGACGCTCCAATTCGAGGCACGGCAGTTCGTCGGGGCTCGCAACGCCTTTCAGCAAGTGGCCCGTTTGGAACCCACGCGCGGACCGGCCTGGGCTTTTCTGGGGCTCGCCGAGTTCGAAACCGGCCTCTACCCGGCCGCGTTGCGCGATCTGCTGCACGCGCGCGCCACCGGCCTCACCGGCGACGAGCAACTCGCCAAGTCGGCGCTCTATCATCAGGCCCTCGCCGCGAATAAGCTCGGCCAATTCGAACTTGCCGTCCGCGCGCTCACCGCCTTCGCCAGCGCCAACGAAGATTCGCCGGCGATCCTTGAAGCCAGCGGACTCAGCGCCCTGCGTCTCGCCAAGCTGCCCGCCGACCTCACTGACGACGAGTATGAAGTCGCGATTCAAGCCGGCCGCGTGGCCTTCGACGGCATGGCCCGGCGCCGCACCGCCGCCATCGCTGGGGCGCGCGATCTCGCCGAGCGGTATCCACGCCAGCCCAATGTCCGTTATCTGCTCGGCAACCTGCTGATGGGTGAGGACTCCCCCGCCGCCATCGCCGCCTTCCAAGCCGAACTCAAGCTCTCGCCCCGCCACGTGCCTGCCCGCCTGCAGATCGCCATTGAGCAGCTCAGCGCCGGGAAGGCGCGCGAGTGCGCCACCGCCGCCGCCGAAGCCGCGCGGATCGAGCCCGCGAACTTCGCCGCCCGTGGACTGCATGGCCGCTGCCTAACCGTTTTAGGAGAGCTTCCCGCGGCGATCGCGGAACTCGAACGCGCCGTCCAACTGGCACCCGATTCGCCCGAGACGCACTTCCACCTTGCCGCCGCCTATAGCCGCGCCGGACTCGCCGCGAAGGCCGCCGCCGAACGCGCCGTCTTTCAGCGGCTCAGCGATCAACGCGGGCGGAGCGGAAATTAGTATGCTCAATCGCCGCCAGTTGCTTGCCCTGCCCTTGGCGGCCCTAGCCCAGCCAGCGCCCTTGTTTGTGGAGGTGCCGACCGCCGAGAGCGGCATCCGCTTCGTCCACGACAACGCCATGTCGGCGCGCCGGCACATTCCCGAGACGGTGGGCGGCGGGGTGGCTTTCCTCGACTACGACAACGACGGCTGGATGGATATCTTCCTCGTCCAAAGCGGCCCGTGCGACTTTTATCAGCCCAAATCGCCCGCGCGCAACGCCCTCTACAAGAACAACCGCGACGGCACGTTCACCGACGTTACGGAGCAGGCCGGCGTCGGCGCCTGCGCCTTCGGCATGGGCGTCGCCGTGGGGGACTTCGACAATAACGGCTTCCCGGATCTGCTCGTCACCGGCTACGGCCGCGTGTATCTTTACCGCAACAACGGCAACGGCACATTTACCGATGTCACCGAAAAAGCGGGACTCTTGAAGATGCCCTCGCGCTGGACGACGAGCGCCGTTTGGTTCGACTATGACAACGACGGCCGGCTGGATCTCTTCCTGTGCAGTTACGTCGCCTTCGATCCGCGCAACGAAAGCAATTGCGGCGACAACAAGCTGGGCCGCAAGTTTTACTGCACGCCGCGCGTCTTTCAGCCCACGTTCAGCCTGCTTTATCACAACAACGGCGACGGCACGTTTACGGAGGTGGGCCAGCGCGGCCCTATCGGCAAGTCGCCGGCCAAGGGGCTCGGCGTGGTGGCCACCGACATCAATAATGACCGGCTGATGGATCTCTTCGTCGCCAACGACACCTCGCAGAATCATCTCTTCCTCAACCGCGGCCAAGGCCGCTGGGAAGAGGCGGCGCTCTCCGCCGAGGTCGCCTTTAGCGAGAATGGCCAAGCGCGTTCCGGCATGGGCGTCGACGCGGCGGACTTCAATGGCGATGGCCTCGAAGACCTCTTCGTCGCCAACATTGATCAAGAGATGTTCTCGCTCTATCAGAACCGCGGCAAGGAGAGCTTTGAGGACGTGGCCCAGAAGCACGGCGTCGCTGCGGCGACGCGCTCGCTGAGCGGTTGGGGCGTCAAGTTTTTCGACTACGACAACGACGGCGCGGTCGACCTGATTCTAGCCAACGGCCATCCGGATGACATGATCGAGCAGTACACGACGTCGGTGAAGTATAAGGAGCCGCTGGTGCTCTTTCACCAGGAGAAGGGCCTCTTCAAGAACGTGAGTGCGCAAGCCGGGCCGGCCTTCGCGGGCCAATACGCCGCCCGCGGCCTAGCCGTCGGCGACTTCGACAACGACGGCCGCCTGGACGTACTGGTGGGAGTGAACGGCGCCGCCCCGCTGCTGTTGCGCAATCAGTCCGGGGCGGGAAACTCGTGGGTGGGTCTGCGCCTGGTGGGCCGCACGGCGAATCGCGACGCCATCGGCGCCCGAATCACCTGGATGGCCGGCGGGCAGCGGCGCTCGCGTCTCAAAACCGGCGGCGGCAGTTACCTGGCCGCGCATGATCCGCGCGAAGTCCTGGGTCTGGGTACGGCGGCGCAGGTTGATTGGGTCGAGGTGCGCTGGCCGCTGCCGAGCCAGCGCGTGGAGCGCTTCGTGGGCCTGAAGCCGGGGGCTTATCAGACGTTGGTGGAAGGCACGGGGAAGACGGTTTGAAGGACATCAGGAGGACCCGGACGCTGCGCTCCCGGCGGGGCAGTGCAGCCTACGGGCGTGGTAGAAGATCCCCGCCGCACCTTGGGTGTCCCGTCTTAGTGGGGGACCTGGTGTCATGCCCTTGGAGAATGAAAGCGACATTGACAGTCGGCATTTCGTCGCCATCTTTACGCGAACTCGGTACGGTATACCAGTGCCGATCCGCACCATTCCCGAAACGGGTTTCTTACAAGAATCGGGCTTGAGGCGAAGATTCGGCCTGCAAGGATGTTCGCCAACCTCAATAACCATCTCCTGTAACTGTGAGTGGGAGAAATTCCCGACAACCTCCCACACAACCTTGTTCTTGGCTTCATCGACAAGTTGAATTCTCCGAAAAAGCGAAGGGTACTTGCCCACACGCTGGCAATCAATACGAACGCGACGGGGCTCAGTGTCGAATTTGAAACGCCTACTGCCGCATCCAAGACTGATGCGTCCCAGAGCGTTAGCTTCCACAAACCACGCTCGGCGGGTCACCGGGCTGAATCCCAGGCGCAGGCCAAAGACTAAGCGCGGGCCAATGGGGTCACCAGGCCATACCCGTGCTCGGCGTCGAAGCCGGTATCGGGCCAGTGCAGCTTCTGGACCGCGCTGGGTAGAGCGGGGCCCAGGTTCTTGCGCAGTGCCAGGAAATACAGCGCGGTAAAAGTTGACGAATCTGCTGTCGCGGATCGACAATTGTCGGTAGACGACAAGAGATGGCCAGCCAAGACGAACTCATCCCCGGAACGCTCGAAGTGCTCACCCTCGGCATCTTGAGCCACGGGGCGTTGCATGGCTGGGGCATCGCCCAGAAATTGAAACTGCTCTCGCGCGAGATTCTGCAGGTGAATCAGGGCTCACTCTACCCGGCGCTGCATAAGCTCGAAGCGGCGGGTTGGGTGAAGGCGGAATGGAAAGCGACGCCCGAGGGGCGGCAGGCGAAATTCTATGCGCTCACCGCGACGGGACGGAAACGGCTGGCGGGCGAGAAGGCCCGCTGGGCACGCTTATCTACCGCGATGAGTTGGGTGCTGGACGCATGAGCCTCTTTCGCCGCCGCCCGCGCGACCCGGAACTCGACGCCGAGTTGCGCTATCACTTGGATCAACTGGTGGCCCAGTACGAGCGCGAAGGTCTCTCAACCGAAGAAGCCCGACGCCAGGCGTCGCTCGACTTTGGCGGCGTGGAGCCTACCAAGGAGGCCTTGCGCGACGGGCGTTGGCTCGAAGCGTTCCGGCGCGCCGCGCGTGACCTCTGCTATGGCGCGCGGCAACTCGCCGCAGCGCCCGGCTTTACCGCCGTGGCCGTGCTCTCGCTGGCTTTGGGGATCGGCGCGAACACGGCGCTGTTCTCGATCCTCAATACGGCCCTGCTGCGGCTGATTCCGGTGGAGCGGCCCAACGAGCTTTACTGGTTCCGTGTCGACACTTCCGACGGCGGAGGCTACCGGCTGAACTACCCATTCTTCGCCTCGCTCGCCCACGACGCCCGTTTCGGCCAGGTCTTCTGCGCCTACTCTACCAATGCCTCCGTGAGTAACGAACGTCTGGAAGTGGACCTGGTATCCGGCAATTACTTCGACGTCCTCGGCGTACGCCCCTGGCGTGGGCGGCTGCTGCGGCCCGACGATGACCGGGTGCGGCTCGGCCATCCCGTCGTCGTGGTGACGCATGCCTACTGGCGGGAGCGTCTGCATGAGGACCCAGCGGCGGTGGGCCGGTCCCTGCGCATCAACGGGGGGCTCTATACGATCATCGGCGTCACGCCGCCGGGCTTCGCCGGCACCGAAGCCGCCTTCCCGCGCCAGATGTTTGTCCCGCTGCACATGAAGCCCGCGATCACGCCGGGCTGGGACGGGCTCGATAAGCCTCTGGTGAGTTGGTTGCCGATTCTGACGCGCCTGCCACCGGGGACCGATCCGCGCGCGCTAAGCCACGAACTCCACGCGCGCTACCATGCCTTTCAAAAGCCCCACCTCGACGCGGACCAAAAGCTGGTGCTAGCGCAGAAAGAGTACTTCCGCCATTGGCGGGTGCGGCTGGAGCCTTTGCGTGAGGCGGTGCTGGCGGAGGACGTGCAGCGGCACTTGCGCACGCTGGTCTGGGTGGTGCTGGCGCTGCTGCTGCTCGCCTGCGCCAATCTCGCCGGTCTGTTGCTCGCCCGCGGGCAGGACCGCCAACGCGAGATCGCCACGCGGCTGGCCGTGGGCGCGTCGCGGGCCAGAATTGTCACGCAGTTGCTGATGGAGAGCCTGCTGCTAGGGCTGCTGGGCGGCGCGGCCGGGCTACTTTTCGGCGCGTGGTGCGCGCCTGCCATCGCGGCTTGGTTCCCGCTGGCGGGTGAGGGCTCGCGGCTCGACGTCAAGCTCGATCCGCTGGTGTTTGCCTTCACGTTGACGGTGTCGCTGTTGGCATGCGTCGTTTTCGGGCTCTGGCCGGCGCTGGTCTCGACACGGCTGGATCTGGTGGCGGCGATCAAGGGCGTCGGAGGATGGCGGGCCGGTGGCCGGCAGCGGCAATGGCTGCTGGCGGCGCAGGTGGCCATCGCCGTGGTCCTGCTGGCGGTGGCGGGCCGCTTTGCGCAGCGGCTGCAGACGCTGATCCACACGGACGTCGGCTTCACGCGCGAGCGGTTGCTCATTGCGGAGATCGAGCCGGTGCTGCTGAACTACGACGGGCCCGCGCGGATCGCGCTCTATCAGAAATTGGAAGCAAAACTGCGGGAGCGGGTGGGGCGCGAATTCGTCGCGGCGACGGTGAGTAACGTGTCGCCGATTTCGCGCTTCAATTGGTCGACGCTGTTCTACGTGAACGGCGAGCCGCGCGGCGTGATTCCGCGGGCGAATCAGGTGGGGCTGGACTACTTGCCGACATTGGGCATTCGGCTGAAGCGCGGACGCTGGTTCGACGAACGCGACCGGGCCGGGTCACCGCGCGTCGCCGTCATCAGCGAGACGACGGCGCGCGAAGCCTTCCCCAACGGCGACGCCCTGGGGCAGCGCTTCATGGCCGATCCGCGTTCCCCGGGGACGTTTGAAATTGTGGGCATCGTGTCCGATGTCGAGTTGAACGATCCGCGGCGGCCCGAGCGCGAAATGGTTTACTTCGCTTATCCGCAATGGCCGTTTCCCGCGCAGGACATCGCAATCCAGGTCCGCGTGGCGACGCCCGCGGCCGCGCCGGCGGCGCTCGCGGCGGTGCGGGGAATCGTCGCCGGACTTGACCCGAACCTGCCCCTCTTCAACGTGCGCACTATTGAGCAAGCGCTCGACACGCTGCTGGCCGCCGAACGTCTGGCGGCGCTGCTGGGCGGCTTCTTCGCGTTCGCCGCCGCGCTGCTTTCGGCCATCGGACTCTACGGCATGCTGGCGCGCGACGTCAGCGCGCGGCGCAAGGAGATCGGCGTGAAGCTGGCGCTGGGCGCGACGGCGCGCTGGATTCTGTGGCCGCTGCTGCGCGAGAGCCTGGGCTTCACGCTGGCCGGCCTGGGCGCGGGAGTAGCGGTGCTGGCGGCAGCCGGCTTCTGGGATTCGCGGATGATACCGGCGGCGATCACCCTGATGCTGGCGACGACCGCCCTGGCGGCAAGCCTGCCTGGCTTCCGCGCCACTCGTGTGGATCCGGCAGCGGCGCTGCGCGGTGACTGAAGTGGCGCCTCTGGGGTCCAGACTCGTTGATCAAGGCCTTAGGCGCAATAGACCAGCTTCGTTTCGTCCTTCCCAAGTCGGCCATCCCCACCGAGGCCAGAACCGGCCCACGCGCCTCATATAAAGCCGGTAGTCGTCGCCAAAACGCGCCACCAGGAAGCGCTCTTCGGTCCGCGTGCGGATCGCCAGCAGCACAAACGCCACCAAGCTACCCAACGGAACCAGCCCATTGCCAGTCGCGAGCCCCAGACTCGCTCCGGCTGCGAGGACACCGGTGTACATTGGATTCCGCACCCAGCGATAAGGCCCCGAGGTGACCAGCTGGGCGTTCTGCCGCGTCACCACTGTGTCTGTCAGATTGCGGCCCAGCGACTGAAACATCCAGACGAGCCACGCGGCGGCCAAGGTGAAGCCAAAAACTCCAGCCCACCGCAGGGGGAGCGGCAAGCTCCGGCCAGGATGCGCCAGCGCCAGTCCGGCCGCGACAAAAGTCGCGAGTCCAGCGAGCCGGAGGCAGACAAACAGCGGCCAGCCTTCTTTCGAACGGTCCAGCCGCTCTGCGGACTGCTGGGATCGCAGCCGGTGAAAGGCGCCCTGGGCCAGCAGCATTCCCCCAATGACGCAGATGACTAAACGTAAGTTATCCATTTATGATTAACTACAGTTAAGCATATTCAGAAATGCAAGGCAAGCCCAAAGCTGGGCGTGAAGGCGTGTCGCTTGCCTGGGGGATCGCCGAGGAGGGTGAATTGGCGGAAGTCGCCGCGGACGCTCAGAAACTTCGACAGCCGGAAATCGAGCCCGGCGCCGAACGCCACCAGCGGATTCGCCTCGCGCGAAGAGCCCACGAAGTTCCGGGTCACGGTGGACTGGCGGTAGGTCGCCGCGCCAAAGTCCGTGGCGCCGTAGAGGGCCCAACGCGGCGAAAGCGTGTATTGATAACGAGGACCCACGCTGAACGTGGAAAGGCCGCCACGGCTCCGTACCGCACCGCCCGAGAGGTCCACACTGCGCCCGCCGGTTTGTATGACCGGAAACTCGATGTAGAGCCGATGGGGTCCCCGTTCGCGCACTTGAACCGCCGTCATGAAGCCGATCAGAATCTCATTCGACGTCGCGGTCAAACGCGTGGGGCTGCTCTGAATCTGGACGCTCGAACGGCGGAAAGAGAACAGAATCGCCGTATCGGTATTCTGCGCCCAAACGAACGGACTCAGCGGAAGGACGAGGAGAAGTCGGAGCAACATGTCATGGCGATGATAGCCTCCCAGGCACGGCGAGCGTAAGCGAATTGCGATGAGCGGCCCATTTCTCTCGATGAACGGCGCGCATGCCGCTCATCGCCTCCCTCCTGCCGGTCATGGCAAAAACATTGTGCGGCGCGAAGAGCGCAGGCCATACTGAAGGCGTCCCATGGAACGGCGCTTGTTTCTTCCCGCAATGCTCCTCGCGGCGGCGCCTCGCCTGGCGGCGCAGAATAGCTGGAGCCGCGTGCGCTATGTCGGCGGCACGGTGCCGGCGAAGGTGAATCCCTACGACTGGAACACGCGCCTGACGATCACCGCCGACGCGATCGAACTGCTCTTCGCCGGGCGGGACCGTTTGCGCATCGCGCCGGCGTCCGTCACCGTCATGACCTATGGGCAGAAGGCGCAACGGCGCGTGGCCGATATGCTGGCCTTGAGCGTGATTGCGACCCCGTTGGCTTTGTTTGGGATTCTGCATAAGAGCCGCGACCACTCGCTGAGCCTCGAGTTCCAACAGGACGGCAAGCCCGCGGCCATGCTCTTCGAACTCGACAAGAGCAGCTACCGGGCGATCATCCTGGCGCTGACCACGGTGACCGGAAAGAAGGTGGACCACGCTCCCTAGCTTCTTCATTCTGGCCTACGCTTCCGGGGCGTGCATCTTCGCTTTGCTCGTCTTTCACTACGCGCGGCGCGGCGGGGGACGCGGGCCGCTGTTCGCGCTGGCGGGCCTGTGCGGGCTTTCCTTCGCGCTGAATCTGGCGCTCGCCCTCGGCTGGTTCGGTGACGCGTGGTGGCCTTTGGCCTGCCTGGCGCTCACGACGGGCGCGCTGCCGCCCGTGCTGTGGCATCTCGTCTGGGACCCCGCGCAACTGCCGCGCTGGCGCTGGACGGTGATCGCCTTCTACGGGGTGGCGATCACCGTGGCTCTGCTGCGCGCGGCGAGCGAGATGGAGTGGCTGAGCCTTGAAGTCTGGGACGCCAAGTGGCTACTCGCCGCCGCCGGCGTCCTCGGCTTGGCGGCGGATCGTTTCCAGCGGACGGACTACGGCGTCTGGCTGCGGCCGTTGCTCGCCCTGCTGTGCCTGCCCCTCTTCAGCCGGCATCCGGCGGCGGCCGCGGCGCCGGACTACGCCGTGCTGGCTTTCTTCGGCGTGATGCTTTATTACCGCGAGAGACTGCTGTTCTTCGACGTGGTGCTGCGCGGCGGCGCCTACTTCGCCGTAGGACTGGTTCCCTTAGCCGCCTGGGGCGGCGCGCGTGATCTGGGGGGCACGCTGTCGTTACTGCTAGTCTGGATGGCCGCGCCCGCGCTGTTTCGCTTGGCCACGTATCTGGTGGACCGGCATGCGCTGGGCCGTTCCCTGCCCTTCGAAGAAGCGGAGCGCGAATTCTGGCGCGCGGCGCAGGGCGCGGCGACCGAAGAGGCCCTCCAGCGGACGGCGCTCGCGACGCTGTCTCGTCTTTTTCAAACCACCGCCAGACTGGATCCGGTGGACCAAGCCGGACCGGCCGCCCTCCGCGCGCCTGTGGACGGCGAGTGGCTGATCCTGCCGCCGCGGCCGAATGGGATGCCCTACTGGAGCGAGGATCCGCGCTTGCTCGAATCCCTGGCGCGCGCCTATGTGGCCCTGCGCGACAACGTCCGCTTGCGCGAGCGCGAGCAGGACCTGCGGTTGCTGGCGAGCCGCGCGGAGCTACGGGCTCTACGTGCGCAGATCAATCCGCATTTCCTCTTTAACTCGCTCAACGCGATTGCCGGGTTGATTCATCGTGAGCCAGATCTGGCCGATGCGACGATTGAGCGGCTGGCCGAGGTCTTTCGGTATACGTTGCGGCGCGCGAGCCAGGAGTGGGTCCGCGGGGAAGAGGAACTCGATTTCGTGCAGGCTTATCTGGCCGTTCAGCAGGCGCGCTACCGGGAGCGTCTGCGCGTGGACTGGCAGGCCGACGATGGCTTCAGCAGCGCGACGTTACCGGCCATGATGCTGCAGCCGCTCGTCGAGAACGCCATTGTCCATGGCACTTCGCGCGCCGGCGGCGTCGGCGAACTACGCCTGTGCTTCACCCGCGAAGGTAACCGGCTACGGGCGGTGATCGAGAACAACGGCCCTGGCTTCGCGCCGGATTATGACCTCGCCCAGGCGGACTCCACCCGCGGCCTGCGCAACATCAGCGACCGCCTGCGCGCTTACTACGGCGAGGCGGCGACCTTGCGCTGGCTCCAGCCGCCCGGTGGTGGCACCATGATGACGTGGGAAATACCAGCGGAGCGCCCCTTCTGATGCGCGTCCTGATCGCCGACGACGAAGCGCCGGCGCGGGCGCGCCTGCGCCAACTCCTGGCGCTCCATCCGGCCGTCGAGGTGGTGGGCGAAGCGGCCACCGGCGTCGAGACGCTCGAACTCACCGCGCGTCTACGGCCGGACCTGGTCCTGCTCGACATCGAGATGCCCGCCACCAACGGCATCGACGTCGCGGCGGCCCTGCCCTCGCCGCGTCCCCACGTTGTCTTCTGCACGGCGCACGACCAGTACGCCGTGGACGCCTTCGAACTCGCGGCAACGGACTATCTGCTGAAGCCCATCAGCCGCGCTCGCCTAGCCAAGGCGCTGGAGCGCGCGCGGACGGCGCCGGTGAACCCAACGCCTCATCCGGAGCGGTTCCTGGTGAAACACGGCCATACGTTGGTGGTCGTCGAAGAGCGGCAGGTGCTGTACTTCGCCGCCGTCGACGGACTGACACGTCTGGTGACGGTCCAAGGCGACTTCTGGATGGACCCCTCGCTCAACGACCTCGAAGCCCGCCTGCGGGCCCGTCGCTTCTTCCGCGTCTCGCGCGAAGCTTTGCTGCACTTGGCGGCCGTGGCCCAGGTTCAGCCGCTCGCCGGGGGCACGGGCCGCGTGGTGCTGAAGAACGGGCATCGGCTCGACGTGAGCCGGCGCCGTTTTCGAGACCTGCTCGCCGCCCTCGGCGCGTAGGATAATGAGGGCGATGCCTTCCTGGCTAATAGCCTTGCTGTTCGTCGCGGGTTACGTGGTGCTGATGCGCTGGATCCTGCCGCGCTTCGGCGTGCCCACTTGAATGGCGGGTAATTGCAAGGCCGGGTCCCGGCCTCCTCACAAATAATTCAAGGCGCTTGGTTAACGCTACTGGCCGGCGCGGCGATACGCATCGGCCACGTTGTCGATGACGATGAATCTGGCCTGCGACGCGACGGGCGTGGGGCGGAGCATCGTCAGCACGCGCCCACCGGGCGCCAAATCGAATGGGCGCGACCAGTAATCGAAGCTGTTGCCGCCGACAGCCGCCCACTGGCGCGGTGTACCGCCTGGCAACGATACCTGCCAAATCTGCTGGTCTCGTGAAAAGAGTAAGCCCCTTCCGCCGGCTTGCCAAGTCGGTGCGCGGCCCGGCGCGATAAAGCGGGGCTCGACTGGGGAGAGGTTCGGAAACGGGACCACGTAGATGCGCGGCTCGACGGCCGGGCCACTCGCGTAGGCGAGCCACTTGCCGTCCGGGGAAATTTCGCCATCAAGGTCCCACTGCGGGGTAGCCACCACCGTCTGTACGGTCCCATCGCGCCAGGAGTAAGCCTTGAGGTCAGCCTTCGTGTCGGGATGGGTGCCTTCCGCGAACAACAGTGGGCCGGGCATGGAGCGCCAGGAGAGGGGAAATTGGCCGAAGTTGGGTTGCTCGGTCAGGCGCACCGGCGGTTGCTTGCCGTTGGCGGGGAAGCGATAGAGATTCACAAAATCACCGTTCTCCAACTCCGAGGAAATCACCAGCGACTGGCCATCCGGTGCCCACAATAAGCGGGGCCGCGTCACCGGCGTCGTCAGCAGAGTTTTTTGAACGTGGGTATCCAGGTGGAAGGTACTCGCCGACCACCGCGAGCGGGCCTCCCGCTTCACGAGCGCGATGACGCGAGGGTCAACGGGCGAGATGCGGACTTGCTCGTATTCGCCAGGCGGCAATGGCAGCCATGCGGGATCGGCGCCATCGGAGATCCAGGCCAGCCGCCGTGCTTCCAGAGCGGCCGGCTCCAAATAGACCAGCCGTCCGGCCGAGGTGAGTCCGGCGATGGCGCCGAGCCAGCCTTTGGTCCCTGCGCCCGACGCGAGCTCCACGGCGTTGCCCGTGACGCGTAACGCTCGCTCGTCGAACGGCGCGGCATAAAGGGCTTCGTCCTGCGAATAAACGAGTTGGCCACCACCCACGCTACCGCCCATGGCCCCTTCGCGAACCAGCCGTGGTTTGCCGGCTTCCAAAACCCACAACGAATTGTGCCGCGGCCCTAGCCGCTGATGGAAGAGCAGGCGCCCGCCCAAAGACTGCTGCACCAAGGCAAAGCCTACGCCCTCCGGCTTCACCTGGTTGGAGAGAACCCTTTGCGGGGCGCCACCGGTAGCTGGGATACTCCAGATACCCGCCTGCTCACCCAACCCGACCGAGTAGACGATGCGATTTTCCGGAGTCCACAGGATCGGAGCTACTTCACTGCCTTGGCCCTTCAGCGGCAGAATCACTTGGGCCTGGCCATCGGCGGTGATTAACTTGATGCCGTTCTCCGTGACAATCGACAGTCGTTCACCATCGGGAGAAAAGCAGACTGCCGTGGCTCCGTCGGCGCCCTCGACACGGCGGGAGAAATTCTCCCGTAGGTAGCGACGGTAGACTCGCGGCGTGCCGCCCCCGACAATGTAGGCGAATTGATCGCCGGCGGGCGCCACTGCCAAATCCAGTATCTTCGCCCCGACGGGCAGTGCCACGGTGATCACCTGGGGGGGCTTGGCCGGCGCCGGTTGCCACCACCAGCGCCCACCCAGCGCGACAACCAACAAAAGACCCAGGGCCAGGGCCCAGGGTCGCCACTGGCGGCGGGGTTCTGGGACAGGTTCGCTCGCCTGAGCCGCGGGCCGGTCGACGGGAGCCAGAAATCGGTAGCCGGTTTTGGGAATGGTTTCGATGTAGCGTGGGTTCTCCGCCGAGTCGTTCAACGCACGCCGTAGCCGGTTCACCGCGGTGTTAAGGCCGAGTTCGAACTCGACATAGGTACCCGCCGGCCAAAGCGCTTCGCGAATCTGGTCGCGCGTTACCGTCTGGCCCGGGCTTTCCACCAACAGCCGCAGTACCTGCGCTGGTTGCGGCGCCAGCCGTACGGGGAGCGTACCGTTATAGAGCTTCAAGCGTTCCGGGTCGAACCGGAACACGCCAAATGTCACCACAGTTTAGAGGTTACCTCAGAAGCTAACCCGCTTTCCCTCAGGTGTTTGCCCGTCTATATGCATCTGTTATGCCGATGTCATACCCAGACTGAAGGAATCTTTCGTAGGCTCACCATAGCCGGTATCCGCGCCGGACAAATGCCTAGGAGCTTGACTCATGAAACTACTCTTCTCCGCCCTACTGGTGGTGCCGATGTTCGCCGCCCAGGGCATCCTCTCAGACGACGCGACCGTGCAGCGCCAACTGCCGGGGAATACCTTTGGCCAACTGCCGCAACTGCAGGTGGGCGCCCAATCCCAGACATACTTGCGCTTCTCGCTCTCGTCGTTACCCTCCGGGGTGCTCGAAGGCAGCATCGTGAAGGCGACGCTACGGCTCTACGTCAATCGCGTCACCACGCCGGGCGCCGTGAATTTTCACACGGTGGAGAATGCGTGGAGCGAAAAGACGATCACGTTCGGAAATGCTCCGGCGATGAACCTGTCCACTGACCAGTTCGCGGTGGATACGGCGAACAGCTTCGTCAGTTTTGACGCCACGAAGCTGGTCCAAACCGCGGTTCGCAATCGGACGAGCGTCGGCTTGGCGCTCACGCCCGTGGGCAGCACCGAAGTCTTCTTCGATAGCAAGGAAAGCACTAGCACGTCGCAGGCGGCGGCGTTGGACATCGAGCTTACGGGCCCGGCGGGTCCGCAAGGCGTCCCGGGGCCCCAAGGGATTGCCGGCGCGCAGGGAGTTCCCGGTCCTACCGGCGCAACTGGCTTAACGGGTCCCGTGGGTCCCGTGGGTCCCGCGGGTCCGCAAGGTGCGCCCGGCCCTACGGGAAGCTCCAGTGTGTTGGGCAACTTATCCACTTTCCAGGTGAGAGACGTGGACATTTCGGCGGGGGAAAACGGTCACAAATTCCTTTCCTGCCCCTCCGGCTATCCCAACCTGGTCTCCGGCGGTTGCGGCTGGCCTTTCTTGAGTGGCACGATTCAAGGTGTCGGAGTCATGAATCTCTACTACTCGGGTCCCGATCCGAACGACTCCAACCAAGTCTGGAAGTGCTCTTACTTTAACGCTTCGGCTTCCACCCAGATCCTCAAGGTCTACGTCAACTGCGCCCGTTAAGGGGCCGCCAATTTCCCGGGAGCACAATTTATGAAACTTCTCGTTTTCGGCCTCTTGGCCATGCAAATCTTCGCCGCGCAAGGCATCCTGACGGACGACGCTACGGTGCAGCGGCAACTGCCCGGAAACACCTTTGGCCAACTGCCGCAACTACAGGTGGGCGCGCAGTCTCAGACGTTTCTGCGCTTCTCACTTTCCTCGTTGCCCGCTGGGACACTGGACACGAGCATCGTGAAAGCGACGCTGCGGCTCTACGTCAATCGCGTCACCACGCCGGGCGCCGTGAATTTTCACACGGTGGAGAATGCGTGGAGCGAAAAGAC
>JAIEMJ010000041.1 GCA_019752335.1 Bryobacteraceae bacterium | reverse complement strand
GCACCACCCGGTCGCTGAAACTTGGCAAATTAGTCGACGGCGAGCCATCACATCGGCATTCTTCAACAGCCTGCTAGCCCTGCCCCGGCGAGAAAACCTAACGCAAACGTCACGCCATACCAGTTGATTGGCACGGGACCAATGAATGGCACGGGATTCCAATGGATCTCGATTGTCATGTGAGCGGCTATCGCGTCGGAACGGGCATCTGAGCTGGAGCTTCAAGCTTATTCGTGCGATACCATTTCGCGGGATCGGCTTTCAACAACTCCACGATCATGGGAAGTGTTTTCCGTAACGATCGGCGCGGGCCCCATCCGAGTACCTGGCTGGCTCTGCTGATATCGAGTTGAT
Organism: Bryobacteraceae bacterium; assembly: GCA_019752335.1. Classification (GTDB taxonomy): domain Bacteria; phylum Acidobacteriota; class Terriglobia; order Bryobacterales; family Bryobacteraceae; genus JALHNI01. The sequence continues at coordinate 65,635 of JAIEMJ010000041.1, read as the reverse complement.
AATGATTGTCCGCAACATCGATCATCCATGGCTTGATGAACGGCTCTTCTCCGGGAACCTGGTCCTGAATCCAGGCGCCCGCTTTTGCGACACTCTTGGGAATTTCTTGAGTTTCCCATTCTTCATCATGAATGAGCCGCCCGAGTGTATGCTGAATCTCGTCGTAGCTGAGCGTTTCGGGTTCTCCAATCAACGCGACGGTCACACCCGACAATTCAGTTCTCCGATCGATAGCAGCGGCGATTGCGCTGACAACGTCGTCGAGATGCACGAAGGCTTGGCCGTGACTGGAGTTGCCCGGAAAGACTCTGCTGATCAGCTTGCGCTCATAAATACGCTGGATCTGATGCGCAAGCGGTATTGAATGGCACTCGTCGTCGTAAACGCCGGCGATGCGAAACAGCACCACGGGCATGTCGCCGCGTTGCGCCATAATGAGCTTCTCGGTTTCCACCTTCGACTTGGGATAGTCCCATTTGGGATCCATCGGTGAATCCTCGTTGATCGCAAGGCCCGGCTCGCCCGGAGCGTGAACGAGCATTGTACTGGAGAACAGAAACTGCTCGACCTGGAAAGTCCTCAATTCCTTTAAAAGACGCTCCGTGCCCCGCACCGTGATCTCCTCATATTTCGGGCTTGGCTCGCCTGAGAAATCGTAATAGGCCGCCAAGTGGATGACCGAAGCCAGGCGATCGCCATAGGCATATCGCACGCGCTCGAATCCAGCGCGGAGGCTTTCGGAGGAGGTGAAGTCTACACAGACACACTCGGCCATGGGTGGAGGGTGTGGGTTCCCATCCCGGTCGAAGCCGATGGCTGTATATCGCTTCGAGATCTCCCGAATTGCCGCTGATCCGATCATGCCGCTAGCGCCGGTCACCAGGACCGAGGGTCCATTCGTAGTCATTATTCACTCCAGTTCTCGTGCTGCGATTCGCTGCTTCTTGCAGATGTAGCGCCGAACGAATCAGCGCCAGATGAGCGAAGCCTTGCGGGAAATTGCCCAGTAGTTCTCCCCCGTCCGGAAGAATCTCTTCGGAAAGCAAACCGACATCGTTGGAATACCCGAGCAGTCGCTCAAATAGGTCCCGAGCCTCATCGAGATTTCCACTCAGCGCAAGATTATCGATTAACCAAAAGCTGCATAAGACAAATGTGCCTTCTCGGCCGAACAAGCCATCCCCAGTAGAATAGCGATACACCAAACCCCCGGACACAAGATGCCGGCGGATCTGCTCGACGGTAGAGTGAACCCTGGGGTCGCTCGCCGGAAGGAACCCGACCAACGGAATAACCAGTGCGCTCGCGTCCAGCGCCGACCCGCCTAATACCTGTGAAAACGCGCCGAACTCTTCGCTATAGCCCTGAGTGAGGATGGTGTTTCGAATCTCGTTCCGCGTGCTGCGCCAGCGGTCGATCTCGCCGGAAAGTCCCGCGTGCTGCGCCAATTTCACCGCCCGATCGAGCGCAACCCAGCACATGAGCTTCGAGTAAAGAAAATGCTGTGGCTCCGAGCGCATTTCCCAAATACCGTGATCCGGATTGGCCCATTCGGTGGTGGTCCGATCCGCGAACATTTTCAAGACCTCACCCAGGCGCTCCGATACGTTGTGATGCATTCTCGTGTGACAGAAATGGGCAGCGTCCAATACTTCACCATACAGATCAAGTTGAAACTGTTGAGCCGCTGCGTTTCCGATACGCACCGGACGCGAGCCGCGATGGCCATCCAGAAAGTCGACGTGCTGTTCCGGCAACCCCGGATTTCCGTCCACCCGGTACATGATTTGCAGCCGTCCTTTACAGTGGCACAGCCGCTCCAGCCATGCCCAAAAAGCGAGGCTTTCCTCGTGGTAGCCAAGCTCGTGCAACGCATGCAGAACCAACGCGGAGTCGCGCAGCCAAGTATAACGGTAGTCCCAGTTACGCACACCTCCAATTACTTCCGGCAGCGATGTTGTCGGTGCGGCGACAAGCGCGCCTGTCGGTTTGAAAGTAAGCAGTTTTAGCGTGAGCGCACTCCGCACTACGCTCTGCCGGTAAGGACCCTGATACGTGCAGCGCCTTGCCCAGTCGTGCCAATACTCTAAGGTGGATCTGAGAAGGACATCGGGATTCGACTTCGAACGAGCAGCGGGATGTGACCCGGACTGCCATTCTAACGTCAGCCAGATCCTCTCTCCCTGCGCGATTCGGGCGTTGCTTGCCAGCGCTCCCGATTCGTGAGCCTCCAATGGAAGTGGACAGGTTAGCGTCAGCGATTCTTGCGGTGAACTTGCCACCGCACCTCCATCAAAGAGCTCGAACTTGGTCTCTTCCCTGGCATAATCAAAGCTAGGACGAAACAGGACTCGATAATGAAGACAGCCGGAGAGACCCTCGATCAGGCGGTAAATTACGTTCTCATCGTGCCCAGTGTCAGGGATCGGCATGAAATCGACAATTCGGATTTGCCCCTCGCCGGTATCAAACGTAGTGACCAGGACATTTGAGTCTCCGACGTAAGACCTCGAAACCCGGTATGTGTTCACCGGCTCCACTTGGAAATGACCGCCTTTATACGCATCCAGCAGACGGCAAAACACCGCTGGACTGTCGAACCGGGGCCAGCAGCACCAATCGATAGAACCGTTGCAGCCGACTAATGCTGCCGTGCGCGTATCACCAATGACCGCGTAATCCCGGATGCGAAGATAACGATACATACTGAGTCGTAGTCAGACGATCATGCGGTCCCAGGCCGCATAACGATCTCGAACGGGACCGCGGGGGAAAGCCAGCGCCGCGATCAGAAGACCGGCCACAACGTCGTTCCACCTGCCGCCGGACGTTGCTCCGTTCAAGATCCACGGAGCGATAGCAATCCAGAGTCCGAGCAGAACATTGAGAAACCGGCCGGCGCGGATCACCTCCGCCATTACAATGACGGATATCGTAACCACTATCGCCCCTACCAAATGGTCGCTATCGGCGGCCGCCGCCCGTGTTCTGAAGACGGCTGGAGCGAACATCAGCCAGACGCCCAGGAGTGCGCTGGCTGCGAGGGTCCAAGGCACGCTAACTCCCCACACCATCGGCGCCCACATTTTTGAAATAGGAGCGCCGTAATGCGGTGTTCGCTCGTCCTTGTTCTCTTCGCCATCCAAGGTGCCACCAACCCAAAAAGTTCGCCAAAAGGGTTTGCCTTCTTGGACGCTTCGCTTGAGGAACTGAGCCGTCGCAAAGACTTCGTCGACCGTGAGGGGAATCATGATCAGCATCACGCTAGCCGCCGCGAGGCAAAGGGTGCACCACTGGCCCACGGCGACAGGTTGCAGGATCACCAGCGTGATATGCGTGAGGCCGAGCGGAACGACGAGAAGAAAGAAAAACATCACCATCCATGGCATGGACCGCCACCGCGTGACTCCACCCATCCAGCCCATGAGCATCTCGAATGTGTATGCCGCCGCGCCTAGGCCGGCATCGGAAACGGGCCACATCTGCGAGACTTTCGAGGTCAGCACCTTCTGGGTACTGTCCCCAAAGAACGGATCCCAGGCTTGTGGGATGTAGTGGAATTGGTAAGCCGCCAAGTATCGGGAGATAAACCACCCAGTCGTCGCTAACGCGATCATCGGAGCCCGTTGATGCCAAGAGGATGGATTGTAAGTCCACGCCGGCGGTATTTCCGGGCCAGGTTTCATCATCTCCATGTGATGCGCCATGCCCGGCATCATAGGGACAAGGATCGAGAGGCCAATCGCCACTGCGCCGATCAAGGTATCATTCAACATTGCGGCTGGCGAGGGAGCCCAAAAGATCAGGGGTGCAATTTGTAACCACGTGCCTATGAGGGAAACGCCCCACCGGCCTGCGAAATCCCATCTTGGGAGTAAGGCAAGACCTGCAAGCAACATGAGGAGAATGCCGCTAACTACGTCGCTAACCATCATTGCGGCGCCAGCATAACCGAATGTAAAAGGACTGGTAGCCAACCACAGTCCCAGAGACATTACTGTGAAGTTCGTCCAAAGCCACGGGGCGCGCATCTGAATGATCATCTTCTTGTGGTCGTCCATGCGTGGCATCTGTTCATGCTGTGGCGTCTTTGTTTCGTCACGAGCCTCCTGCAGCGGCATGCCGCATTTGGGGCAAGAGCCGGATTGATCGCTCCGAACTTCAGGATGCATCGGGCAGACGAACTGGGTCCTTAGAACCCCACGCTGGTGTTTAGTAGTAGCGGGCATCAGAATCCTCCTTTCACAAGATTGGTCGATCTTCTTGAGCCGACCATAAACTTTATGCGGCTCTGGTCAATTTTGTCGCCTGAGGGGTTTTTCCGCATGTTGCGAGTCCGCGTGGCGTTCCCCGTTTCTCTTTCCCATGCCGAAAAACATCCCTCCGCAGCACAGCAACAAGAGCCCGACAATCAGGACGGATGATATCGAAGCGCCAGAGTAAACAGCGACAGCTCCTGCCAGGATCGCGAGCGCAATGCAAATCCATAACATTCTCATGACCGAACCCTCCTTTGCCAATGCCTTTCCCGGCTGAACGCCAGCCCCTTTCTCGTCACATATAGGGGCAATGAATTCCGGCTGACTGCCACAAAGAATGCGGCAATGGCGCCAGAATCAGGCCCAGAAGAACGAATGCCGCGTACCCCAGCCATCGTCGGCTTGGTGTAAGCGGAGTCAAGTCGTTGAGCGGGGGTATCGTCCTGCCGGCAAGGAAGAACACAATGACGGCCCATAGCGTCAAGCCAGGCCAAACAAATATGGCCAGCAGTAGCAAAGACCACATGGCAACGGTTCCGATCGTATCCCCCACACGGCGGCCGAACAACGCATGCGCGATGTGGCCCCCATCGAGTTGCCCGATCGGCAGCAGATTGAGCGCCGTGACAAAAAGGCCCAGCCATCCGGCAAATGCCAGTGGACTGAGGCGAAGGACATGTCCGTACTGAAGCGCGTCGCCAAGAGAGAGTTTGGAAACAAGCGCGAACAGCACCGACGATCCAACGGATGTGCCGCCCATCTGAGCTAGTGTGTCCACATTACCGGTGACGACCGTCGAAGTCTTGAGCCCAATGAATAGCGCCGGAATGGCCACCACCAGTCCCGCCAGCGGACCTGCAACTGCGACGTCAAACAGCACCCGCCGGTTCTCCGTGGGCGAGCGCATCTGAATGAATGCACCAAATGTGCCGAGAGCAAAAGGTACCGGAATAAAGTACGGCGGTGTTACTCGGATTCCATACCGCCGGGCGGTGAAGTAGTGACCGAGTTCGTGTATCCCCAGAATTGCCATCAGCCCGATCGAATAGGGCAGCCCCAGGGTAAACCGTGAGGGCTCCTGCAAGAGGTTTACACCCTGATGGGCCGCGCCTGCCCACGTTGTCGTAAGCATTGTCAGCGCAAACAGCAGCCAGTGCAGCCAAGGGTGGACTGGCCGTTCCATGGTTGCCTGTTCTACCGGTTTGGGCACCAATAGAATCGACGCTCCCAATTCTTCGTCTTCCTGTACCATCGGCACGGTGCCGCCCGGCAATGCGCGCTTCAATTTGTCGTATACACCGACCGCCGATTCGCGTAAGTTTCCGCGGAATACTTGTACACCCTCCGGCTGCTCAGTGGCTACGCGTACATCCATCACCTCTCTGACGACCGGCGGCTGTTCCGGTTCCTGCAACATCCGCGGCTGAGGCTTTATATCCTGCGTCCCCTCGCCCGGCATTCCCAGCATCGCGAAAAGCAACCAGAAGCACAGCATTAAGAACATCCAGAACCAGATGGCTCCGCTATACAGCCCACCGGCTGGAAGAAGAAATAGGATAGCGAGCGGCATGAGAACCACCAGGACCAACAGTAGTTGGTACCAAGGATCCCTAACTCTACGCTGTTCGGCTTGATCGTTGTCCATGAGAACCTGCTTTCAAACGTTATTGGAGGAGGCTACACCTTGTGCGCCGCCGTACCCGTACGCTTTTCCTCGCCCTGTTTCGATGACCTGCGCGCACGGCCCATGCCGCATCCGCCTGTTCCACAGCCACCGCTCATCATTCCGCCGCAGCCTCGCATCATAAGAACGACGAACAGAATGATGGCCCCAATTGAAAGCAATGTATTCCAGTCCATTGAAGCGGATCTCCCTTTTTGAAATAGAACAGCTCTGACCTTGGGATAACGCAGGCATTCGCCGAAAGAAGCCTGCAGCGTGCTGCTGTACTGGGCTGCAGCAAACGCACAAGCGACCGGCGACTCTTCGATCCGCTGCTGGCAAAGCGGGCGTCATGGCTTAATCAACGGAAGCTATTTCTTGGTTTTTGTATCGTCCCCGGATTTCATCCCTGGCATACCGCCCATTTTTTGCATCATGTCCATCATGTTCATGCACATGCTCATGTGATCTTTCATTTCGGCTAGCGGTTTCTGCGCACCTTCCAGAGCGCTGCGCATCTTTGCTGGGTCGTTTGACTGCCTGGCTTCATCCATCTGTTTGGTGAGCTGATCGATCATGCCAGTAGTGCGCTGGCAGTGCTCTCGGCAGTTCTTCATCATGTCGCCCATGGACATGCCGCTCTGTGCATTCTTTCCGGATTGCTGCGCCGAAACCGCTCCCAAGCCCGCTACCAAAAGGGCAGCGGAAATCCCGAGCGCCTTTGTTTGGAGAAACTTAGTCATCACATCACCTCTTTCCTTGCAATTCGACTTCCTAAACACCCGACCGCCTTACCGGCGTCACCGTTCCTACGTGTGCTTCCGGCTTGCTTTCGGCGGTCGCCTTCAAAGACGTCCTTCTTGATCCATCGGCGTGTGCATATCGAGGCAACGGCTCTCCAACGGGAGAATTCCGCGCCACTGGTCGACAAGGCGACGGTACGCCTCGCCGACGGGCCGAATGTTCCTCTCCAGATCGTACAGACCCAGAGGATTAACGCGTCCGTTGTCTTCCCTGAGCGCACTGTCCCAGTCGACCTGATCGGTCAGGCTGTACCACGTGAACCCAACGATCGGCACGCCATCCTGTTTTAGCCTCGCCATATTGGCCCACTCTTTCCAGAGCCAGGCAGGCGCACGATCCGCGTCCTGCAGATTCGTCTCGGTGTGCATTACCGGCAAATGAAAACGATCATAGTATTGACGCGTAATCACGTAATAGCCGAAAATTTCGCCCGAAGGGCTTATGCGTCCATCGCGCTCGACCAGGTGCTCGTTGCTGACATAGTAATCGTTCCCCATAATGCAGTAAGGTTTGATGAGTTGCCCCTCCCGCATAAACCAGGCATACTCGTCGCGCGATAACCCGTTCTCCGTCAAATATCTGTACATTGAAGCCCGCACGTCAAATCCGTAGCAGAGGTCGAGGGACAAGAACCGCTTCTGATTGAACCATTCGGCCAGGTCCTGCGCTGCTGGATTCCCGGCGTGAAAATACTCGGTCGATTCACTCTGGATGAACAATGCCGCTGGCTGGGCCTTCAGAATCGCCGATTCCGCCAGCAGATTGGCCCGGACGAGGTGCTTGAGCGCAGTGACGAAGGTCCTGTCTGAACAAAGGCGCTCATTCCACCACCCGAGTTGGGCGGAGAACGTGGCTGCAACATAAATCTCATTGACCGGTGTGTAGTACCGAACCCATGGAAACCGCTGGGCGAACGCGCCTGCATATTCCGCGAAGAGTTCGGGCCAGTCGGGGTTTTGGAAGTTCATAATCCAATCGGGTACTCCGAAATGGCATAGGTCCGCGATGGGTGTAATTCCCATTTCGCGAAGTGCGCTGAATGTCTCGTCGGCGAACGCCCAATCGTACTTGCCCGGACCCGTGTGCGTGCGGTAGTAAGGCGGCCCATAACGCAAATACTCGATTCCAAGTTCGCGCACCAGGCGAAAATCATCTTTCCAGCGCTCGTAGTGCCCGGTTTTCTCCATTTCGTCAACGCGTTTGGTCCGGCCGTCCGGCAACTGAATTGTGGGATAACTACCCTCGATCCCTGTAGCAAACAGAAACTTGTGCGCGCTCGGAACGGGGTACTGAATGGATGACTCAGGCATGGCTGTCCTTCCGTATCCGGTGATCGTCACGATCCGAGCGACTATTGGCTTTGAGAAGTAGTGCTGCGGCGATCGAGACCCCGCCGAGGGCAATTGCTAGAGCCGCGAGCGGCTTGGCGACGGTCAGCGCCTTTCGCTTCGGCGAGCCATACTGGAGATTGTGCATACCCCAACGTTCGAATTGCTGCCACTTCATTGCGGCATTCCCCAGGGGCTTCACTCCCAAACCCTTAAATAGCTGAGGTAATGCGGTCTGCAGCACCGGATGACCCGATATGAACTGCACGCGTCGATCGCTCTTATATTTGGGTAGGGCCGCATCGTCGAATACGAGATAAGGCCCCTCCTTCAGATGCTCCTCGAAAAGGGGATCTTCGATTTCGCCAACCATAATTGTGGGAGTGCCCTTCAGCCAGATCACCTGGTTGAGTTCGCCGCGGCGTAGCATGCTGTCGATTGCGCTCTTGACGTGACCGACAGATCCTTCTAGAGTCACGCCACCGCCCACTAAAAAATTGACCGGCAAATATCCATAACCTTCGTGTGGAGGCCAAGCTCTATAAGCGACGTCCTCAATGGGAACACCGAGATACTCGATTGGCTCGCGCACCCCAATGCCGCGCTTCTCTGCCTCTTGCGCGAACCGCAGCTTTTCCCAGTCATGCCCCAGAAGTCTGGCGATCGCAACGTCGGTCGCCACAGGATCGGCGGAAGCTAAGATGCATCCGCACCACCGTGGCAAATTCGCGATAGGACCGTCTCCTTCCCCGGTAATCAACGCATCGACCACACAGAGATGCGGCCGGCTGACCATCATGATGTCCATGAACCGGCCAATCATGTCCTCGTCGCCGTGGTTGTGGTTGCGCCAGCGCTGGTTCACAAGGCCGACCCAGTTCTTAAGAGCGCCGGTAATCGGATCAATGTGATGATTCTTGGCCTTCGGGACATTGATGATCACGTCGGCATCCAAGACCGGAGCCGGCAACGGAACTTCCTGTATCACGGTGCCGCCCGGAATGTTTACTCTGCGGTTTGGTAAGCTATCGCTGCCAAGGTCGAGAAGGTCGGCTCCTTCTCTCTCCGCGACCGCCGCCATACCGGTGATCTGCATACACTGCATCGAAGAAAAGAAGCCGCCGCTGGACTCCCCTACCTGTATTCGTGCAGCGCCTGCCTCCTTGGCGAGCCGAATCAACGCTCCGACCACCAGAGGATCGGTGGTACACCCTTCCTCGGCTGAATAGAACACCGTCTGATTCGGTTTAATGAGGACGGTCTGTCCGTGCTTGACAAATGCGGAAATGCCGCCGAGCTGATCGAGAGCCTCTCGCACCAACGCTTGAACGCGTTCGGAAGAACGATGTTTCTCTAAAGTCCGCGAAATTGCAACCTTCGCTGGCATTGCGCTCTCCAGGCGGGCTTGGCTCGTTATTCTGGGAAACTCACGCCGGAACCCCATCCATAGCAAGATGGCACGAGGGCCCGATGCCAATGCTGGAGGTGGTCTCCTCCAATTTGTTGGTGACCCGGATTGTCGAGAGGGGTCTCCACGCCTCGCATTGGATCACGCTTCCTACTGACTTAGAACCGGCAAGTTCGGCACTTGTTTCAATCTTTTCCGCTAGTTTAATAATTGCCCAGGTCGGTATTGGCGCCGGATTAGAAGAGGAGTCGCCGGGTCTGTGTAGTCAACCGAGGCGCGGGGATTTGGCGTTGACGCACACCACATCGCCGTGAACCAAGCCCCATTAGCGGCGAAGTATTGCTGTTACCAAAGAGCTTGAATCAGCTGTTTTTAATGGGACGGGCGCCTTGCAGATCCTTATTTTTTGCTGAAACGCTTTGCTGGTTTCTACGGTCAACGATCCGTGGGAGTAGCAACGGAGGCTATTGGTGTGATTGCCACGGAAGGCGCGACGCATGTTTAGTCGCTCTCAGACGGCATCCCAATCCCCACCAAGGAGAAATTCAGTGAAGAACATGTCGCCCGCAGATTCTACGCATTTACCATTGACCGATAAGCCCTTAGCGACGAGCGAGCCGGACCGCAAAGCGACCCCCGAGGAGAGCAGATTCCTGGTTTCCCGCCGCGCTGTGGGACTCGCGGGAGTCTTGGGTGGAGTGCTCGGCTTCAACAGGCCTGTCGCTGCACAGGCGAGCGCCGTTCCAACACCGGAGACACCAAGCGGAACGACGGTGATTCCTGTGGCGGGATCGGACGGAGTAAAGCAAGCGACGCTCACCGTGCAATTCGTAAATCAGGTAATACTGAGCGCGGAGGGCAAGCAGGTCGTGGCGCAGGCGATCGGCTTCGCCGAGTCCGGAGGCACGACACCCGGTCCAACACTCGTCTTCTACGAGGGCGATCAAGTCGCGATCACCGTTGTGAACCATATCGATCAACCGTTCGCCATACACTGGCATGGCGTCATGGTGCCCAATTCCCAGGACGGCGTGCCCGAAATCGGCCAGCCGACGCCGCTGATCCCGCCGGGCGGGTCTTATACCTATCGATATCAGATTGTACAGCCGGCTGGCACGCACATGTATCACAGCCACGTGGACATCCGAACCGAAATGTTGGGGCTGACTGGCGGGTTTATCATTCTGCCAAAGAACAATACCGGTCCCCGCAAATACGATCGCGACGTCATCTTCTGGCTCCACGAATGGAATCTTCCTCAGGATCTCGAGCCGCAGATCGTCGTTGGAAACCGGATCATGGCGAACCCCGCACTGCGGGACCGCCCGTATACCGGTTCAGTTGTCGATACCGTGAACTCAGTAACAGCGAAGCCCAATTGGCAGGTGATGGACTTTAACTTCACAACCATGAACGGCAAGGCGCATCCCTCGCATTCACCTCTGCAACTCCGGCTTGGTGACCGGCTGCGGGTCCGCTTCTTCAATATTGGTATGAACACACATCCAATGCATTTTCATGGTCAAAATTTCTTTCATATCGCCGAGGACGGCGTGGATCTGAAACAGCCGCAGGAGATGAACACAATCGAAGTAGCGCCTGGTAAGACACATGACATTCTCATCACGGCTACAAACCCCGGCATATGGCCGCTTCATTGTCATCTTGCACACCATCAGGCCAACAACTTTTCGAGCGGCTTGGCGGGAATGCTGTTCGTCATCAACATCACGTAATCGGACTCCAACCAATACCAGTAGTCGAGGACACCAATGCGGAAATTCTATCTGGGTGTGCTGATCATTGCGCTGCAGACATTTGCTGGGGAGAGCCATGCGGCGACGATCCAGAATGGCGGGTTTGAAACGGGGGATCTCACGGGCTGGAGTTTGTCAGGAAATACTGACTTTATTGGCGTCGGCTCCTTCTTTCCCCACAGCGGGACCTACGCGCTCGAAGGGGGACCCGTGGGCAGCCTAGGGTTTGTAAGCCAATCGATTGCGACAGTCCCTGGCGCGGACTACCAGCTGAGTTTGTGGCTGGCAAACGATTGCGGCTCGTCGTTCGCTTGCAGTCAGGCGAATACGTTTCAGGTGTCCTGGGGAAATCAGGTCGTATATTCGGCGAACGATTTGCCGACGATGGACTATACTCAACTGGTGTTTCCGGTGACAGCCGGCGGAACGTCAACCGACCTGACCCTTGGCTTCCGCCAGGACCAGTTCTCGTTTTACGTCGACGATGTTGCGCTGCAGGCCGTTCCTGAACCTTCGAGCATCGTTCTCCTCGGCATACCGTGCCTACTAATGGCGCTTTGGAAAAAAGGCGTCCTTCGGTGCCGCTCCTGACTGCGCCACGGGAGGCCCTCTTGCCCTTTCCTGTGCATCAGTTGCGTCGAGCCTCTTCGAAGTTCCTTGTAAAATCGAATCCCCGGCGGGCACCCCTTTCTCAGCGACGTCTCGTGAGGCGCGGTTTCACAAACGACGAACGGGCGCGGGGCTGCTGCGCCCGAAAAAAAGACATTGGACCGATAGATCCCGATGTTGCACTCTAAACCAGTGTCTAACCTCTTTGGAAATACGCACGACTGCGGACGTTCTCGTAGAGACGGAGACGTTTGGATCAATATGCTTGCGCAACGCGGTGCAAACTGCATCAGCCGGGGCCAAATGTGTGCCGATAGCTGGCAAGGAAGCCAAGAGTGTGACGCAGGGATTTGGATCCGACGCTGCTCCGTCATTGCTCATGCTCAGGCCGAATGCGCGGGAGGATTGCTACTTGTACTGAGACGCTGCTGCGGTTGGCGAATCCGCTGTTCTCTCGCCATCTCGCTGAGTTGGCGCCGGCCGGGGTGTGGTGGTGGGCGTCGACGCCGAATCCCCGCGCCTCCACTGACTAACTAGCAGAAAAGATTGAAACAAGTGCCGAACCCGCCGGCTCTAACTTGGAAGGAAGCGTGGGCCAATGCGAGGCGTGGAGACCGAGGCTGTTTATAATGAATGACAAAAAACTACCGCGACGTCCACTGTTGAAAGCACTCGGAGCAGCAAGCGTGCTGAACGCGGTTGAAGCCCTGCTTCCTCCCTGGTCTCGTTTAGCGGCCGCGGACGCCCCGTCTGGCGAACTGAGTGGCGACACCATCAACCTTACGATTGCGGAGACGCCGCTTCGCATCGGCAACCGGGCGGCGACTGCCAAAACCATTAACGGCATGTTGCCTGGCCCAATCATTCGCCTCCGCGAGGGACAGGATGTCACTTTGAATGTGACCAACCGGCTGAAGGAGAGTTCTTCGATTCATTGGCACGGTGTGCTCGTTCCTGCTGGAATGGATGGAGTACCGGGAGTGAGCTTCGCTGGCATCAAGCCGGGCGAGACCTTCGTTTACAAGTTTCGGATCGAGCAGTACGGGACCTATTGGTATCACAGTCACTCGATGGGGCAGTTGCAGAAGGGCACTTATGCGCCGCTGATCTTCGACCCAATGGAACCCGACCCGATCAAGTCCGACCGCGAATACGTCGTGATGCTCTCCGATTGGACCTTCGGTTCGGAGCAGGCCCTGATTTCGAACCTCAAAAAGGAGTCAGGCATCTTCAACTTCCAGCGGCGCACAATGGGCGAGTTGGCATCCGACTTGGCTGAATACGGCTGGAGTCCAACCCGGGACAATTATCTGCAATGGGCGCGCATGCGCATGGACCCGACCGACTTCGTCGACGTGACGGGCCATAAATACATTTACCTGATGAACGGCCTGTCCCCGGAAGCCAATTGGACGGGTTTGTTTCGTCCCGGTGAGCGCGTGCGGCTGCGCTTTATTGATTCGGCCGCGATGAGTTTCTTTGATGTGCGGATTCCGGGCTTGAAGCTGACGGTGGTGCAGGCCGACGGGCAAAACGTGCAACCGGTCGAGGTGGATGAGTTCCGCATAGGGCCGGCAGAAACATACGACGTGATCGTAGAACCGCGAACAGAACAAGCTTACACGATCTTCGCCGAGTCGATCGACCGCAGCGGCTACGCGCGCGGCACGCTCGCCACGAGCGCTGGATTGTCGGCCGCGATCCCGCCGCGCCGCCCCCGCCCCTTGCGCACCATGGAAGACATGGGCATGAGCATGGAAGGCATGGAGATGGCCGGCGGGAAGATGCAGACGCCGGGCATGAAGCTCGAAATGGCTGAGAACGCCAAAGCGGGCGGCAAACCAACGGCAGGCCGCATGGGTGGGCGCGAGATGATGAATATGCCGGGGATGCAGGGCGGGGCGGAGAAGCCGGGCCCATCGGCCGAGCCCGCACAGCAAAACATGGCAAATATGCCAAATATGCCGAATCTGCCCAAACAGCCTGCACCGCAGCAACCGCACAACATGCCGGGGATGCCCCAGCAGCAGGCGATGCCGCCCGGCCAGGAGATGAAGAACATCGCGGGCATGAACGACCGCTCGGAGATTCCCGGCAGCAAGCCCGTAAAGCACGGCCTGGACCATCACGGCTCCGGTAATCAATTCGCGCCCGATCAGACACGCGCCCGCCTGGATGAAGCTGGCGATGGCTTGGGCGGCGAGGGTCGGCGCGTGCTCCTATATACCGACCTCAAGGCATTAGTCCCATACCCCGACCGCCGCCAGCCGGAGCGCGTGTTGGAACTCCACGCCACCGGGCACATGGAACGCTTTATGTGGTCCTTCGATGGCACGAAATTTTCGCAAGCCCCGCCCGTATACTTCCGCTACGGCGAGCGGCTTCGCTGGACATTCATCAATGACACGATGATGGAGCACACCTTCCATCTGCACGGGATGTTCATGGAGCTGGAAAACGGCACTGGCGATTACCTGCCGCGCAAGCACACCGTCCTCGTCAAGCCCGCCGAGCGCCTGTCGGTCGCCATTACCCCGATTGAGCGTGGGCCTTTCGCCTTTCATTGCCACCTGGACCTGCATATGCAAGCGGGCATGTTCCGCGTCGTCATCGTAGCAGACAAACTGCCGGAGGCGCGGTTCTGAAACCTCTTCTGCTTATGCTGGTCTCTCTCGCGGGCGCGGGCATTGCGCCCGCGCAAACCGCACTGCCAACGCCTGCACCAGCGGGGCCGCCAACAAAGAACGTGCCCGCACCGCGTCCGGCGCCCATGCCTTCGGCAGCGCCGGCCGCACAGGAGGCCGCCGGGGGACAACAAATGCCGCCCTTTCCCCCGCCGAAGAACTGGCCCAGCCCAGTTGGGGACCAAAGGCCGTACACCTTCGTTCTCGCAGACATAATGGAGATTCGCCCGGCGCGGACGGAAACCGATTTCCGCTGGGACGTTGAGGGCTGGAAGGGCGGCGACTTCAACCGCCTCTGGTTCAAAAGCGAGGGCGAACGCCACACCGCCTTGAAAGCCGACTACGACATAGATTATCAACTCCTTTACGGGCGCTTCGTCAAGAGGTTTTACGATTTTCAAACAGGCCTCCGGGTCGAGACGCAGGGCTTTCGGGGAGCCAACATAGCGCGCCCGCAATTCGTGATCGGATTGGATGGACTCGTCCCTTACCGCTACGAAGTCGAATCGGCGATGTTCGTCGATTTCAAAGGTAACGTGTCCGGCCGAGTCTCTGTTAGCAGAGAGTTCCTGGTAACGCAGCGCTGGATTCTCCAAGGGCGCGCCGAGACCAACCTCGCGGCCCAACGCGTCGAGCGTTTTACGACCGGCAGAGGCTTGAACAATATAGAGGCAGGCCTGCGCCTGCGCTATGGACGGAAGTTCGGACCCTACATCGGCATCTCGTACGACCAGAGTTTCTTCGGCACCGCGGGCCTCGTACGGCAAGAAGGCGGCCACACCAGCCAAGTGCGCTTCGTGGCGGGAGTACGGCTTTGGCGCTAAACCCGGATCAATGCGGAACTGTTCGCGAAGATCCGCACCGACAAGGACGGGCCGCCATTCGACAAGGACGGGCCGCCATTCGATGACGCCGAAAGCCAGATCGTGATCGGAGGCATCGAGCGGTCCACGGTCACCGGAATCGAGCGCGAGGGCAACAATTACCACATCGAGATGAAGTTGCCGGGCGCGCGGTGCCTGCGCACTACTCTACCGTCGCCCCGAGTACGCTGTAGAAAAAAACGTGCGGACACCGACCGTGGCCAAAATCACGATAAGCGGATCGATCGCGTGGCGGTACTCGGGCGCCGGGTGAGTGACGTAGTAGAGAAGCGGCTGGCAGGCTAGTATCGCCGCAAGCAGAAACGTCGACGGAATGGTGCGCCAAGCCGCCCTCAGCCCAATCAGCATGAATAGCGACAGCACGGTGCCGAAGAGAACAAAGGGTAACCGGAACGGCTCCGATGCTAGGTAACGCTTGTTCCAACTCCAGAAGCCTGTCCACACGAACGCAACTCGACGTAGCGTCAATGTTGCAAAGTTCGCTGGATGAGATCCGATATAGGCCAATGCCTGTTTTCGCTTCGCGTTCATATAATTCAGCTCCCCCAATGTCCGATACTCAGCCAGTTCGGAGGAGTTTGATGCTGGGTGGCGGTTCCAGTCCACAAGCATGATCGGTGCTTCCGGGTTGTTACCGACGTAGGCCTCCAACCAGAAGTTACTTCGGAGCGGCAACAACTCGTTGAACACATACGTATTGCGCACCAACCACGGAGCGACGACAAAAAAGAGACCGGCCGATGCTAGGATGAGAGGCCTTACCCATTGTTGGGCACTCCGGCTCAGAGACCAACAACCCCAGCCCCATAGGGCCGGAACCATCGATAACGTGTTCGGGTTCGTCAGCGTCGCGAAGCCGGTGAGTAGTCCACCCGCGAGCCAAACCGTTCCGCAGCTCATCTCGGCCATACGCAACCCCATCAACACAACTACGCTCACGAGAAATGCATCCAAGGATTCACCCCACACGCGTGTGGCGGCGATAAAGATGGCGTACGGGAAAAATGCCCAGACCCAGCCTGCTCTCACGGCTACGGTACGACCAAAAAGCCGCTCGGCGACTGCGAAGATCGGCCATGCCGTGAGGGCGGAAAAGAGGCTGTTAAGCGTCAGGATTGCAATTGCAGCGGCAGTGGTGTAGACACCGAAGAGCCGGAACACGCCCGCCAGCAAGTAAACGTACACGGGAGGCAGCCAGGCCGTCGAACCAGTGTCGCCGAACAGCGGCGAAGCGAAACCGCGGCCTGCAGCCACCGACTGCGCGACACGTCCAAGTTCCCAACCAAATTCGAAATGATCCCGCTCGGGTATGAGTTGTTCGCGGTAGAGGAAAAGAACGGCAAGAAGTCGCACTCCAAATCCGACTCCCAAGATCCAGAAAAGAACCGAAATACTGCGAGTTGGGGCGCTGCCTAGGCCGGTTGCCACAGACAATATTGAGGGTGTGTCCTGCGGTAGATCCCGCTCCGGGGAAGCAGTCTCTACCATGAATCGATTGTCTAGGCCCGCGGTACGCGATAGCTGGCGCTTCTCCGCCTGAAAAAACATTTTCATTGCGATCCTCTTTTCCTGACACTGCTTGCGCCTTCTGGCAGTCACACCAGAGCGATAGCTTTGTTTCGAGAGACTTGACGAGGCTGCTGAGACGCGCAGACGGCAAGGCAGCCTTACAGGAAAGAAGGATGAACCTTTAGACGCGAAGGATCGTAGGGATAGCGATAAGCGGGCCGTCTGAGGAGCGCGTACAGACGGACCACTGAAGGGTGCCTTCGCCGAACTCCCGGTGACTGAGTTGAACTAAAGCAATGTAAGGGGCAAAGAGAATAATTCGGTGCCTGGCCCGGGATTGCGGAGGTTGCTCCCTGAAACACGAACAGGCGAGAGCTGGACGACAGCCCGACATACTGACGAGTAGATGCACGCGGCCCGATTCATGCGGGCACCGTGGCACTTCCTCGAAGGATGCGGCGACTGTTTCCGGATAGCAATTTGGGAGGAGGCAAAAAGTGGCGCAGGTTCCTGCCTGAAGTGACACTGCGAACGACAGCATGGCAAGGAGAGCGGCAAATGATTTTTTCAAGCGAGATCTCCTCTATCGGCGGAGCAATGTTTGCCGGATACAATGGATGGTTTTTGAATGTCACGGGCGTACTTCATTAATGCGTCCGACTTTAGATGCTGCAATCCAGCTATCCAATCTTTGTGCCCAGGATTAAGCTGAAGCCAGTTAGTTTTCGCAAGTTGATCCGCCGTGGAGTGGTGAAGCCCGCAAGTCGTTACGCAACGAACGATCTCACCAAATGCGCGTCTGTATTTTGGCCAGATCAGCCGATGATGGATGTAGGCGGTGGAGGCCACGATCAGCATGCCCGTCCATATCAGGCGCATCGAAAGGCGACCGAGATCCTCACTCACAAAAGAGCTATGCGTAAAACCTAACAACAGTAGGGACACCGCCAGTAAGTTGTGTGACCGGCGCCACTGCTCGAAGGTCAAATGGAGCTTCTGCCATGAAAGAGAGATGCCGATGATTGCGAGCAGTACCAGCAGCGCCAAGCGTCCTATTTGTACGGGCCACTTCACCTGCAGGTCCGTCAGGATCTGGGTCTCCCCACCAATCGCCATGAGGACCGGATGGCACAACAGAAGGAAGCCGGCAAACATCGCCATGGCACGATGGAAGCGGAACAGCCTGTCCAATCCAAAGGGCCACTCAATCCACTTCACGCGCGCAGCAATCGGGAATTGCAGAGCCAGAATCGTAAAGCCGAGCAAGCCAAAGTTATCAGCCAACTGCTCGGGGAAACTGTGACGCTCGGCGCTTTCCTGAGCGAACACGGCAATGAGCGGCACAGCCAGTGCGGCAACGTAGAGGAAAACACGCAACAACGCAGGCCAAAGTGGTCTCACGTGCTTCGCCTGCAGGTGCTCTACACCGGCAGTAACACCCGCGGGTGGCGCTGGCGCTTTACTATGTCGACTACCTGTGATTTTCACAAACATCAACCTGGAAGCGGACGACTGCAATATTTGCGATACGTTCCAACTGCTCCACTCCTCTTTTTGACGAAGTCCGGAGCGCTTCCGCTGGAGCGCCCCTCTGGTTGATTTCTGCTTCCTCATAAAAAAGGCGCAGGTTACGCGCTTAGCTGACTCACCACGTCTTGAATCAATGGCAGACTTCTCGGACAAGCATCGTTCTCCGTATGCCGGCAATGAGCCAGCGTCTTGCGACACCCGCATGTACAGGCGTCGCGATTCAATCGTTTGAGTAGAGAAGAGCGCAGCCCCGATGCAAAGTTCGCCACATCAATCCCGGGTATGGCGGAGTAGAAAATATCCGAACCCTCCAGGCGAGTTGCTGGTCTCACCATAACCCAGTAATGACCAGTCGCAATTAAAGCCGCAATGGCAGTGATGCATAACAAAATTAGGGGCAGCGACCACTGCGTGGAATGGCGTCTTTTCGAGCCATGTGCCGACTTTATTACTACAGCACGCATACCCGGTACCTCTGTTACCTCGGTTCTGGATCGATGGGCGCCCACAGCAGGTGCATGTGGCATAACACAACCACAACTCCTCACTAAGTGCTTACGTAAGCTTAAGTGGTCGCGGTACGATTCCTTGGGAGCTGCTATACGGACTCGCTTAAGTGTCCCGTGCTCCCCTTCTTTGGGCGAGGCCGCGTGTGACGAATGTCGCTAAGCCATCGTCCGGCACCTGCTCGACAGTTGCACTCTTAAGAGCCGGTGCCGCGACGGCCACCAACGAGCACTTCACTTATGAGAATGTTCAGCGCTTGCGGATTTGCTTGCTGTAACGCCCAGCTTCACGCTATCGGCAACCAGCTTTTCGTTCACCTCCTTCGCTTCGATCATGACTCGGTCACCGACTTTCACGTCGGTCGCCGCTACCTTCTTGTCGTTGCGGGTATAGGTTGTCTTTGAGGTTAGTCCCACTTCAACAACCTTCTTGTCCGTGGTTTCAACCGTGACGTTCTGGGCGGAAACCTTGCTGACTGTGCCCATCACGTGTTCGGCCCCCCCATGTGCGAGAACCGCCTGAACACTGGCCAGTATTAGGAAAAGCGCCAGAACAAAAGCCCCTTTCCGGAATCGATCAATGCGAATGCGCATGCTATTTTGCATGTGAGTCGCCTCCTTTCAAAAACTCTTCCTCTTCTTTTTCTTCCTGTAATTCCGCGGGCGTCCTGGGATTCATCTTTTGCATCTCCCGTTCTTCCTCCTCGGAAACCTGTGGCAAATGGCGAATGAAGCGTACGAGCTTCCATGAATCTTCTTCGGACTTGGCGGTACCGGCACCCCACGCGGGCATTCCGGTTAGGCGAATGCCGTTCTCAATGATGAAAAATAGTTCGCCATCGCTCAAATTTTGAGTGTCGGACTTTCGCATGTCCGGAGCACGAGGATACATATTACGTCCCATTTCCGTGTCCCCGCTGCCGTTGTTCGCATGGCAGCTAGCACAGTGATCTGCCCAGTGCGCGCGAGCTTCGGACAGAGCTTCCTCAGTGGCGGGCGCTGGATTTTGGCGAGATTTGAGACTACTCGAGGCGGCGAGCCGACGGGCGGAGCGTGCAGCGAATTTCTCAATGGCAGTCGGCTGTGCCTTAGCGCTGAATCCCCCTGCCGCGATCTTCAGAAAAATGAAGGCACCGAGGCTCATCACCACGACCGCAGAGGCGACAATCACGATGTTTCGTTTCATAGACCGCTCCCTCTATCCGCGTGGCTCATACGCCAGCGCGCCATTCGTTCTTCGGTTCCAGAATTTCCCCAGGCAATCCTTGTCTCGCTTTCGGTTCGTAAACGCTTCTGCGCTTTTTGGAACTCTTCATGATCCATCTCCTAGTTCTGTCCGGATCCGCCGCCCGAAGCTGCGCTCCGCATCATCGGAGTTCCGCTGGCCCCTGGCATAGAATTGTCCGTTGCAAGTTCCACGCCTCCGGTCAGGAGCAGGCCCTGGATGTCGATGGCGCTTTGCCATGCGGCAACGAGAGCTGTCACATAGTCCTCCTGAAGCTGGAAGAGGTTCCGCTGGCTGATCAGTACCTGCGGATAAGCTGCCGCCATTCCCCGAAAGCTATTGAGATAGAGTTCGTAGGCTTGTTGCGCTTTGGGAATCATTCGACCCCGATAACGTTCGACGGTCGCCATCGCATCTCTATACTCCCGATACACAGTAGCTAGCCGGGCTTTTAGCGCAAGCTTTGTGCGATCAACTTCCCGGCGGGCCAGTTCTGTTTCGGCCTTTGCTGCTGCTACAGCACCCTGATTGCGGTTAAAGATCGGAATCTGGATTCCAATGTCGAAGAATCCCTCCGGGCCTACCGGCCGACGCTGGACGCCACCTGCCTGCAATTCCAACAGCTCGCGGTTGTAACGGACACCACCACTCATGAGGATGTCCGGGATCGGTTCGCGCCGGGCGCGCTTCAGCGCTATTTCAGAGCGTGTGATGTTTACCTGAGCCGTTTGTAACTCCGGACTCTCAGCATAAATCGCTTCAAGGGCCTGGTCCGCCTCCAACTTGGGGACCTCCTCCAGATCGCCTTCCAATAGCGTCGGTCGCAAAGACGGATCGTTTACAACGGCGGTAATCTGGCGCCACGTCCGTTCCAGCGCATTCCGGGCTTTGACGAGCCCCAGATCGAGACGCTCGGCCTCGATATCCGCGAAAAGTTGGTCGGGTCTGTCCGCTTGGCCGACATTTCCCATCTCGCCAGAGATCCGTACTACCTCGCCCGCCAGACCGGCCAACTGGCCGCGAACCTGAACCAGCCGCTGATCCCCGAGCGCTTGGTAGTACAGACTGCGGACCGCATTCAACACTCGCTGCCGCTGGGCCTGGGCCATCTGCTCGGCCGCCAGCCGTTCTTGATCGGCCACTTGGCGGCTCAAACCGAGTTTGCCGCCTGTCACAATGCGTTGCTGAAACCCACCACCGACCTCGCCGCCGCGAATGATAGGACCGCTGGATATCTCCTCACCCACTACAGACAAAGTAGGGTTTGGGTAAAGGCCCGCTTGCTTGGCTCTTCCAGCGGCAGCGGCAATCTGAGCCTCCGCCTGCTTCAGCGTGGGATTATTCGCCAAGGCCATCCGTTCCAGGTCGGCCAGAGCCCGACGGCCCGGATCGGCGCGCTCCGCAGGCGGGGAACTCGGCGTCGAAAGCACCTGGACCTCATACAAGGTCAAATCACCCTCATAGACTTTCGCGGCAATCTGATCTCCGACTTTCACGCGCGCCAATACTTCCTCAGGTCTATCGATCACGTAAGCCATCGTCATGGCGTCCATCCAGCCCTCTGTCTTTTCGCCGTTGATAATCAGCCGCTTTGTGGCTGTGTTCACCTGCTCGACTTTGCCGCGAAAGGTAAAAGATTTCCGCCCCGCTGGCTGGGCGTGCACCGATGAAATCAACAAATAGAACAGCATGAGCGTGACCCATCGGAACAAGACAATTCGCTGCTCTGGCCCAGCAGTCATGGCCACGCGATGCTCAGGCAGCAGAGAGTATTTCGGTTCTATCATCATCCTCATCGATCTCATTTCCCAGACTGCGCCACTTCCACGTCATGGAGGGTGTAGTCGCCTTCGTACACGGTGGCCTTGATCTGGTCGCCCGCCTTTATCCGCTTTAGCGTGTCCGGCTTGTCGACGGGATACGCCATGGTCATGGCACCCATCCAACCCTCCACGTTTCCATGCTTCACGGTGAGCTTCCCAGTGCTCTCGCTGACTGCTTCCACGGTCCCGAGTAGAACGTGCCCTGCTGGCTTTCTTTCGCCGGCCGGCTGTTGCGCCTTCTGCTGAACCAGTTGCATGATTTCGTCGTACTTTTCGGCAGGCAGAACACGGACCAGCGTCATCATTCCGCCCATGGCGCCGCTCCATCCCTTGCGAAGGCCATGGTTCTCAGGTTTCTGGAACATGCCGTCGGCGGGCATCCACATATCCTGCGGGTAACCTGGGATCTTCTTCTTCTCGGGATCATCTTTCGGATACATGTCCATGGCTGAATCAGTCTGGCCAGGCATGCTGTGTCCCGCATGAGTAGTAGCTGGAGGCTGTTCCTTCATCTGAGTCATGTCATGATCCGGCATCTTGGCGGTGCCCGACGCGCCGCGGTCAAGCATTGCCTGCGGTCCGACTATGTTGGACGTAAGCCGCTCCACATCCGCGGCCAGACCCAATCCGCGGCCGAACGACGGGCCTAGCTCTTCCGACAGCGCATTGCCCTGCCGCACGATTCCCATCCCGGCTTCCATGCCAGCGCCCGTTTGCAGACCCCGGCCCGACGACATAACAGGCCCCACCATTGAGGCCATTTGGTTCATCATGTGGTGCGGCAAATGGCAGTGCAGCATCCAGTCGCCGACATATTTGGCGTCGAATTCGATTTCTCGTGCCTGGGCCACGCCGACGATCACGGTGTTTTCTTCGAACCAGAGGTGTTGCGGCTTTCGTCCCGCCTCGGTCCCCGTCACCGCGAACTGGTTCCCGTGCAGGTGAATGGGATGGTGATCCATGCCGAGGTTCACCATCCGGATTCGCACGCGCTCGCCCTGTTTGACCAGCATCGGCGTACAAGCGGGGCCTGCCTTGCCATTGAAGGTGAGCCAGTTGAACTCCATCGACAGGGTGTTGGGAACGGTATTGTTGGCCAGTAGCGCCCACTCCTGGATGACGACGCCGAAATCCCGATGGACCGCCGGTGTAAATGGTTCCTTCGGATGCATGATGAACATCCCCAGCATGCCCATCATTTCCTGCATGGCGAAGTGCGAGTGGTAAAAGAAGGTTCCCGTCTGATTCAATGTGAACTCGTAAACGAACCGGCCCCCGGGCGGTACCGGGTCCTGCCCCAGACCCACGCTTCCGTCCATTTCCATCGGCACCTCGAACCCGTGCCAATGAACTGCTGTCATCTCCGGCAGATGGTTGTCGAACACGACCCTAACACGGTCTCCCTGGTTTACCTCGATCGTGGGTCCAGGGACTGAGCCGTTGAATCCCCAAGCATCGACAAGGCGCCCGGGAGCGAACTCGGTTCGCACAACCTCGGCAATCAAATTGAATTCTTTGACGCCGTCGACCATCTTGTAAGGGAGCTTGGGCAGGTCCGGCATCTCGACTGGAAGATTGCTGGCAGGGTTTGTGACCGCACCGGCGGCGGATGCTCGACCGCTCGCCGATTGCGGCATGGTCATGCCGGGCATGTTCTGGTGTGCTCCGGCTGGCGCCGTGGGCGGCTGCCCAGCCGGAGACACTGGTTGCTGTTGCTGCGCGATGGCGCTGGTTCCGGCCCAGAGTCCCGCGGCAGCGGACGCCAGCCGGGCAACGAAAGATCTACGATCGGTACTCATTCAACACTCCTTAACTGGTTTCCTGACTAAAAACGTCGGCCAGCGATTGGGGAGTTTTCCGCACGGGCGCATAAGGAGAGCCAGACGCAGCGGAATCAATCCCGTCACAAGGACGACGAGTGACTCTCGTTGGGCGAGGCTAGACTCTCAGGACGGTTGTGGAGAGGATGTCGGGAAGGGACGGGGGCGAGACTTCAAATAAGATTGCCGATGACGATGAAACAAGGTCAATTCCGATGAGGCTGAGCCGGGCGACGACAGCCTCAAACGCCACAGCGGCAGTGTTGATGGAGACAATTCGCAGCGAATCGTTAGCCAAAAGCTGCGGATGCGCGCACGCTTCATCCCCATGAGCCGGCGCACCCGGATTACCGTGGTCGTGGCAGTCACCATTGTCTTCAGGTGATCCAGCTTGGGATGCAAGATCACTCGAGGCAACTATGCACTTGGCGGAACACACGGCATTCGCAGCTACCGAGATCATGGCCAACACAACCGTGAACTGGAGAAGGCACCGCCGCATCTGAGTTGAAGATAGCATATAAACCCTCGGCGGTAAAGCGATGATTGGCAAGTCGCGAACTGCCCGGGCACCGAGACTCGTCTCCCGTATCAGCGTGTCTAATCAGGCTGATTCAGGGGCTTCGGAAGACGAAACGTCAGGCCGCGCTCGCGGTTGAGCTGCTCAGTCAAAGATAGGTCGATTTCAGACAGCGGCATCGAGCCTTCGGTACCGTCGCGCAGGACGTAGTGGAAGACGTCGCCGTCCAGCCAGTAATCCCTGACGGCGCGGATTAGGCCGCCGTCTAGCGCCACCAACCACGTACTCGTATCCACCTCGCGGTGGTTCTTAACGGGTCCCTGCACAATAACTACGGGGGCTTGGACGATCGGATAAGCGGGTCGGTAAATGAGCGGATAGGACCAGTAGGACGGGACTAGGCCGAAGTTCAAGCCGTAGAAACTATAAGGGGAGAACGAGTAGTAATGGCCTGCGTGCCCGAAACCCTGAAAGCCGGCGTAGCTGTGTCTGAAGGCTCCGAAGCTAGAAACGACATGGGCGGGAAACTGCCCGAAACCGAATCCGACTCCCGCGTGTCCAGCACCCGGCCGGGAGAACCCGAGATTTCCTAAGGCCCCCACTCCCCCATGTCCTACGGCTCCGAAACCAGCAAAACCGGGACCAAGGCTGGAGGAATGTCCAATACCAAGACCGGTCCCGCTGTGCCCAGCGCCGGAATGAGCGAAACCGGCATCCCCGATGTGCCCACCTCCGGCGTGCCCAGCGCCACCATGCTGTGCCCACAGGGAGGCAGCCAGACAGGTATCAAACCCGTTCGAAGCGCCACGATTCTCAATTTCTCCATAGCGCCTCCTCAATCCCATTGTACGCCTACTGTGCAAGAGTGGCCTGTCCGCAGCTCGGGTGAACCCCGAAGTCCGATCCGTTCCAGTCTGCTACACTACCTCTAGCGGCCTACAGAGAGCGCATCGGCTGTCAGACACGATGTCGCAACGGACTGGGCCGAGATTATCGGGGCGTTTATGGCATGCTCCCGAGCATATCCCCGCCGCGGCTGGTGGACGCATATTTTGTGTCTGCCATCTCTGTTATCTTTCCTAGTCGTGTGGGTCGCGCTCGCTCAGGACGCAGCAAGGCCCGAAGGTCCCGGACCGATCCTTAAAGTCGACGTTTCCCTGGTGAACCTGACGGCAACCGTCCTCGACGGCGCCGGCCGTCCGCGTCCTGGCCTGAAAAAGGATGATTTCGTCGTTTACGAAGACGGAGTTCCACAGGAAATCGCGGTCTTCAGCAATGCCGAAGACATTCCGGTGAGCTTGGGGATCGTTTTTGACACGAGCGGAAGTATGGTCGACAAAATTGAGGACGTCGGGGATGCCGTTGTCCACCTGGTCAACCTCGTCAATCCCGAGGACGAGATCTTCGTGATGCGATTCAGCACAGACGTTTCTCTCGTCCAGAACTTCACTTCCGACCGCCGTCGATTGCAGCGAGCGGTCAAGGACCTACAAGCTCGCGGCTCCACGGCGCTGTATGACGCCGTCGTTGAAGGCCTGCAAGTGACTCGCAACGGAAAGCACCAAAGGAAGGCGCTGCTCGTAATAACCGATGGCAACGACACCAGCAGCAAAACGCGACTGAAGGAGACTGTGGACCTGGCTGTCCGGTCAGAGGTTCCCATATACAGCCTTGGGATCGGACATGGCGAGCGCGGCAGCTTCGGCCACCTACCAGATCTTTTTAGAGATACCGTCGATGTTGACGCGCTGCTGGCTCTGTCGGATGCGACAGGCGGAAAGACCTTCGTTTTGCAAGGCCCGCATCAGAAGGGCGGCGTGGACCAGATCGATCGGGCTTGTCTGGAAGTGGCGACGGAACTCCGCCAACAGTACACCCTGGGTTACTACCCACGGAGAGGCCGCACGGACGGCAACTACCGACGGATTGAAGTCGAGGTCCCGAAGGGGAATTTCAAGGTTCGCACGCGAGACGGCTATTTTCCCGCTTCGCAAGCGCCTCCTTCGCGACCACGGCCTCGCTAGCAAACAAGCCGTTAATCCTGGTGGTTTACAGGCCGCAATCGGCGCCTGAGTTGACCTCTGAGTGCAGGCAAACCACTACTGAAACACGAGAGGCCTTGAGCCGGGACCTCCGCGCCACCACCCAAGAAACCGCAGCCACGGTCGCCCAATGTCGACCACTCTCCGCGCGGCGGCGGTCGCCCCACGAAGGTGCTGCCGGTTTTGGGCAATCTCCAGAAGTGCCTCCATGTTGACGCCCTCGCATGCGCGCGGATCGAGATGTCGGCAAATCCACAAGAGCTCGTTGCGCTTGATCTTAAGGGTGCCGGGAGTCGCGCCGTAATCATTCACAATGACGTAAGTACCTGTCCCGTTCGTCCTCGAACGGCACGTCATCACGCCGAACTGCGGCGTGACTGGAACAAGGCAGTTGATGCATGGCGAACCTCCAATAGAGTAAGGCTCGCGCAGGCTGCGACTTATGTTGCGTCTCCACGGACCGGCTTTCAAGCAGGGCCGCGGAGAGAGCACCCTGCTAGGTAGAGCCTGTCCGATGAAATTGAACCCCAATAAAGACGGACCTCCCGTGCGCACCTGAGATCGCTCATGGCTCGGCGCTTTTCGCGATTTCGACGAACAGTCCGATTTTGATTTTGCAAAACCTTCGAGCACTATTTGGAGATTTCTCCCGCCAACACGAATTCTCGGGGCGCAGCCCGATCTCAAACCCGTCCCGCCAATGCGGACACCCTTGTCCCATGTACGACCGCGCAAATCCCGGTCGATCGGACTGGCTCTAGGTAGGCATAGCCAAGCGCCGGAGCGACCTGTGAAAACAGGAACGCCAGAATGGCTACCGTTGTGCGTCGAGTCATGGCTGCTTTCCTCCGGATGCCTTACTGGCACCTATTCTAGGATCTAGGTTCGTCAATCGTCAGCCATTAGCCCCTGCCTCGCAGCTCCGGGATTCGGGGGGCGAACTTAGTCGAACAGATGTGAAAGCCAGGATCTCCGGCGGTCGCCATGCTTGCCATAGCCGCCGTGATGACCGCCGGACGGAGGATATCCCGCATAACGATCGGCTGGCGGCGCACCAGCCGCTGGCTGATCGAGGCTCCTGTCGATGATCTTATCGAGTTCGCCGCGGTCAAGCCATACACCGCGGCATTTTGGGCAGTAGTCGATTTCGATCTTCTGCCGTTCAGTCATGACTAAATCAGTCTCTACGCAAGCGGGGCATTTCATAGCTTAGCTAAGCTAGGGAGATCCTCCGTTTATATAGACATCGAAACCATGAGATTCATGCGGCATACTAGTGGCCACTATCTCAGAAAATGACTTGACGCCAACCGGTTGATGCAATTGTGTTCCCCGATCATGCTCCGGGCCGTCGAATGGCCATCTCCAGCAGCGCAAGCAGCAAAAAGCCAAGAAAAAACATCGCCGTCAGCGCGGGTGTTTCGGGCTCTTCGTGCGCCTCGACCAGCAGTTCTTCGGTCACGAGATAGAGAAGAGCGGCACAGCCAAATGAGAGTACTGCTTCGAGAACTCCTCCCGACAAACCCTGTAGGGCAGCGCTTCCCACGGCTCCGCCCGCGACCATAACAGCACTCAGACCAAATGTCGTCGACACGATTCGAGCCCGGCTTGCGCCGCCGCGGCTGAGGGAAGCGGCGCTGGAAAGGCCGAGAAAGAGAACTTCGCCGGTTAGCGCAACCGTTAATAAAATGCCTTCTTTCGCCCCCGCAGCAAATCCGACGCCAACCAGCAGACCATCAATGAACACATCAATGGCGAGCGTCCACAGCAGTGAACTGGACATTTCGCGCGTACTGTGGCGCTGTTTTTCAACTTGGGCGGTGTAGGCCTTAAGCCCAAGCATTAGCGCTACCCCGCAAATGAATCCGCCCGCCATCGCGCCGGGCCGCGCTTCATGAAGAATGTCCGGCAGAAGTTCCATGCCGACCGCAGCGAATACGATTCCAGCGGTGAGGTGTTGGATGGCGCTGCGCAAGCGGGCTCCCGGCTGGCGAAAGGCTGCCACCACGCCACCGCCGGCCAGCGCGGCGGCCGGAATCAAAACGTATCTCAGCAGGCCGAGAATCGCTGTCATTGACCCCTCTTTCTATCGGCTGCTCGAGGAAACCTCTTCGTTCCACACCCGCCCACTACCGCCGCGACCGCTCGAAATCGATGAAGCCTCGCTCGACATCAGTGCTTGCGAGTCTTACCCGTAGGCGATCACCCACATCCAGTCCTTTCGCACCTTGAATCAGTCTTCCCTCCGCAGGAGGATCGAGGATCCGGACCCACGTGCCCTTCGACGCAGCCCCGGTCACGATGGCTTCGAAACGCTCTCCCACCTGGGAAGACAAGAGCAACGCCGCTACCGATTGTCGCATCTGGCGCTCCACCTTATCCGCGGCATCCTCTTGTTTGGTGCAATGAAGAGCGAGTTGCTCCAGTTCCTCGTCGGAATAGAGTGACCGGTTGGTGGCCAAGGCGGCTTTCAATAGTCGATGCGTGATGAGATCCGGGAAGCGTCGGTTCGGAGCCGTGGAATGGACGTAGTCCCTGACCGACAAGCCGAAGTGACCGGCTTCCTCCTCGTGGGAGCGGGTCAGGACGTACTCGCCGCGGCCCAGCAGCTTCACCACGGAAAGGGAAAGATCGGGAAACCGCTGGGGATCGGCCGCCCGCCGGGTGAGGAATGTGGCGAGGGCCCTCGAATCCGGTTTAGGAGGAAGCTGTTCTCCTAGACTAGTTCCTTCGCCAGCGCTTCCAGGCGGTCCCACCGGGCGGGCGAGCGGACGACGCGACGAACCGACGGCATCCCTTTAGTTTCGAGGAAACGCGCGGATACGCCGTTGGCGCCGATCATGAAATCTTCGATGAGCGTACGGGCTCGGTTTTTCCGTTCGCGTCGTAACCCGACTACGCGTCCTTTCACCAACACGGCTCTCGGTTCGATGGTCTCCAGATCCAACGCACCTTCTTCGTATCTTCGGACCTTCAGCCGTTGCGCTACTGTGTCCTGGAGGCGGATCTGATCCGCCAAGCCGGGTACTGCGGCCATCGGTTGGGGCATCGAACCGCCCTCCAGCCATTGCATTCACGCTGTTATAGGCGAGTTTGGCGTGATTGCGTACCAGAGCGCGCTGTACGGCGCCCGACTCCACGTTGCCGTCATTGCCGACTGTGTAGGAAATGACGACGGCCACACGGTCTTCGGAGGGATTCAAGGATGTTAGGTCCGTCGACAACCGGTCCGGCAGCATGGGAAAGACCTGCGCTGGAGTGTATACCGATGTGGTATTGCGGCGCGCATGATCGTCGACGGGACTTCCTTTGGCCACCAGAGAATCCACGTCCGCGACGGCGACACGAATTCGGACGACGCCCCCGTCTAATGGCTCGGCGACCGTCAACTGGTCCAGATCCTTCGAGTCATCGTTGTCGATGGAGCACCAGGAGAGGCGTCGCAGATCCGGTATAGCGCTATCCTGCGCGGGACTTGATATCCGATCAGCCTGTTCGATCGCCTCCGGCGGGAAGTCCGGCTCCAGCCCGCGCTCGATCATAGCTTGGCGTGCTAGCAAAAAAAGATCCGCCGCATCGTTGCGGCCGTTTTTGCCGCGCGCGCTCTTGAGCCGTCTTCATGCCGATTGCAAACTACTATCTGGGAGGCATATCTTCCATGGCAAACAGCACAAGATTGATTACTTTTTTGGCTGGCGTCGAGACGTTTCACGCGCTCACGCATGCCTACCTGAGCATGACAAGGACGCGCATCCCGCATCCAGCCGAATTGCTCGGCATCAAAGTCACCCCCAAGGTTCACGCGATTGCCGCCGTCGTCAACGGGGCCATTGCCGTGGGCTTGGGCGCCCGCGCGTTGACGGCGCGCGCTTGAAGGCAGCGTCACAGCGGCGCCGGCGACCGGTAAGATTTGCCGGAAGCGGAAGCGGATTTTTCGCGACTATGGCAACCAAGGTTCCGCATAGGACTCTCGCAGTGGCTCTCCGGGAAGTGCGCTCGGCTGTTGACATACCGTACGCACATGAAGCACGCACCGACATTTTCGCCCGGGGTGTTGGGCTTTCTGAAGATAGCCCTGCGGGCCAGAGAATCGAATCGGCGCGACAAATGATCGCGCGAACAGATCACGGCGTATCAGCAGACGAGCTCAGAAAGCTGCGCGAATCTGCCTATGCATACTTGCCGTTCTACAAAAACTTCCATACAAGTTTAGAAAATCGACCGCTCCGTGAGCTTCCAATCCTGACCAAGAAGGAACTCATGGCATCATGAGACGACATCGTGACTGATCGGTCTTTACGCCTCAAGGACGTGGAAAGTTTTTTGAACAACGTCACCGGTCTTGAAGCGTATAAGGGAAAGTATTTCGCCTTTTCTACCGGCGGCACGAGCGGCGTCAAGGGCATCACGATCTATAGCATGGGCGAGTTTCTCAATGTCCTTTCCCATGCGGCGCGGGCGACCAGATGGACGGGAATTCATCTTCCCTGTGGCAAACGGCCGCGCAGGGCAGTGGTGGCATCGCGTCATCCGTGGCACGTGGCTGGGGCGCAGGCATTCATCAGGTTTCCATTCGTCAAGATGCTCGTGCTTGAGACCGTCGAGCCCGTGGAGCAGCTGGTCGACAAACTGAACGCGTTCAAGCCGCACGTCTTCGGCGGCTATGCCTCGAATGTGCATGTGCTGGCCCTGGAGCAGATTGCAGGACGTCTGCAAATCGCACCCAAGATCGTGGCGACCACGGCGGAAACCCTCACGAAGGAGGCGCGAAAGGCGGTCGCGCGGGCATGGGGCGAAGAGCCCTTCGAAGCCTACGGATCAACCGAGACGGCGGGAGCCGCTTCTGAATGCCAGGAGCACAAGGGTTTTCATATCTATGAAGACCCGCTCATTCTCGAGGTAGTCGATAACGACAATAGGCCGGCGCCTCTCGACTAATATGGCGACAAGGTCCTTGCCACGGTCCTCTGGAACCACACGCTTCCGCTGATCCGCTACGAGATCAGCGATCACGTAAAGCTGGCAAAGGAGCCGTGTCCTTGTGGCAGGCAGTTCCAGCTCATCCAGGAAGTTCAGGGGCGTGAGGAGCAGGTCATCTATCTGCCAGGACGGTCAGGCGATGAAGTAAGAATCGAGCCTGACATCTTCTTTGACAGCATGGTTCTGCTTCCAATCGACGGCTGGCAGGTGATTCAAGAGCGCGAGGATGCAATCGCCTTCCTGGTTCTCCGATCGCGTCGCGAATTCGATCAGGCGGCGTTTCTCCAGAAGATGGCGGCTGAATTTGAGAAGCGAGGCGCCAAGAAATCCACGTTAAGAGTGGAACACATTACTGAATTGCGGCGCACAAAGATCGGCAAGTTGATCACTATTCAGGCTCTACCTAAAGAGAAAGGAGCGTTGGCCGAACAGAACAAATACTATGGCGCGAGGCCGTCTTTCATTGCGTCGGGCCTACTGCCGTACCAATTGTCGCATGTACGAGATCTGTCGAGCCTGCGCGTGAATTATCTGGTTGGCCAGCAATCGCAAACTCACGTCGGCGGCGCCGCTTTGGGCCTCCTTTGACATCTGGATCGCACCCTCGTGATGAACGGTCATCATATCTACAAATTGCGAGTCGAACTCCGATCCCTGTAAACGGGCTAGCGCCTGAATGGCTTTCGGTGATGGCATGCCGGGCGTCGCTGCGTGCTCTGCGTCTGAGAGCGGCGGGATAGAACCTCCGAACCAGCTTATCCACCAGCGCCGTAGTGCATCAGTTTCGGCGCCCTGTTCTGCCGCCATAAGACGAGCTACTGTGCGCAACCGCTCACGAGAAGCTGTCTCGGCTGCCATCAATGCCAGTTCGCGGCCGACTTCGTGATGAGCAGTCATGCGTCTCATGAAATCCTGATCGAAGCTCTTTGAGTCTGACAACAAGGGCCAATATGGCTCCATATGTCGCTCGCAGAGCGCCTCTACGCCCGCAGTGAGGACAAGCAATCCTCCAAGGGCCAGCGCGGCGCGACGAGCAAAGCGGACATGCTCCTCAATCCCCGTGATGAGTTTTCGTATCCAATAGAAAACCGGATACGCCGCCGCTGAACTGATATGCACCCCTGCCGCTGTCCAAAACGGCGTCTGCATAGGAAGCAGAGGCTGGTTCAGGGGCAGAAATACGAAGTACTCTATCGCGACGGTTGCGAGGGCCCACGGGAGCGCCAGCGCGAGCACCGTTCGCGGCCTCAGGCTCCATGTGAACTGAGCGAGCAGCCCCCAGAATACGACTGCCCAGAAGATGTCCGCGCTCTGATGGACAACAATACCAGCAAGAACGCCGGGCCACTCGGGATCTCGAGTCACGGCCTTGTCGCGCAACAGTACCATGCCCACTTCCATGAAGCTAAGCCCGACTCCGCGTCCGATACGATGAGAGCCAAACACTATTACCAGCGTCGAGAATGTGCTGGTCAACACACCTGTAATCCAGGCGGTCCGGAGTATAAGCCGAAGGCGAACAGAATCTTTAGGCATCTGCGAGCTCCAATCAAGCGCAATAAAACTCTTTAGAGGTACCTCAGCACGCAGTTCTCACGGCGGCGCTGGGATGGTAAATCGGAGACTGATCATGAAGTAGTCGAGGTTTCCCTTTCGACCGCTCCAGACAGCACGCTCGACATGCGAGAAATGAGCGGCCATCGTAGCTTCCCCAGCGGCTGACCACCTGAACAGCCTCTTTTTGGCACCCGCCGTCCACTCAGCGACAATCCGATTGCCTTCGGATCTTGCGCTGTACACCAATCCCCCATAACCAAATACAATTGTGCCGTGCGGCAAGCGCGCCTCTGCGCCTTGTATGGTCGCGTAAGAACGGACGCCGGCCGGGCCGCCGCCGACGGCTTCCTTACCCGCACCGTCGGTAACAAACTGTTGCGTGAGGATACTGCCCCGTTGGCTTACATGGATTACAGCTGCTGCTGAAGTACCCCACGCGCCGTCGCGCCTTCCAAGCGCCATGGCCTCGAAATGCAGTCGCTTTCTGTCGTGAACCGCTTTAGCTACGATTTGGCCGCCTTCTTCGTATGACCCCGCGATGAGCCAGCCAGGTCTTACTTCCCGAATCACCTGAATTTGCCGCTTCCGGTCTCCAAGGAGACCGACGTGGTATGCCGGGTCGACTACATCGATATCGATCAAATCTCGCTCACTCGATATTCCCTTCTGATTGGCGCGCAGAAGGCTCCATGCCTGACCGCCGAGAACCCGCCATTTTCCCTGACGGTACTCGCCCCAGGCTTGGCGTAAGCGCCAGGGCGGCGATCCCGCGGGGCTGAGAAAGTCACCTTCGAAGTACCCGGTCAGCGTGCCGGAGAAGAGGATTGTTTCCCCATGAAGCATGACCCGAGAGTGTCGAGCTGAAATCAGCCAGTCCTGTTGAGTATCTGTGAGAGGAATCGAGGCGAAATCCGTGGATACGTTTTCGCCGGTGTTGTTCGATCGTATGACTCCGATGACTTCAACGAATCCACTTGGCTTCAACAATATGGGGCCCAGCGATATTGACCCAGGCGCAACCGAGTTCGGCTGACAGAAGGACCGAAGGGGCGTGATACTCAGCGCCACGATGAGGGCTGCAAGACGACATGATGCGGAGGAACTGCGTTGCGGCCGTGCGCACACAGGCTCACAGTGGGGGTTGGTTCGCTTCCGGTTGCCAGGGATGTGGGCTCTCATCGTCCTCCTTCATCGCAATGGGATAACCGCGCGGTACTTGCCGCCCGATGACTGCTCGGGGGATTCTTCCGCCCGCTCGACTGTGACATGGGAAAGATGGTGTTCGGCCAACATCCGTGTGATCTCCGTATGCGCCGCTTGCCAAACGCGATTCGGATCGACTCCGGGCGCTACTAGGAGGCGTATACGCAGGCTATCCGGCGCGGTCTGCACGATCTGAACTCGCTCGGTCCCAGGAATATGGTCGACCTCGAACGCTAGTGGCGGGATCGAAATGCGCTCACCCGCTTCGGTGACAAACGTGAGGACCTCCGCTGCGCGACCCTGAACGCGGAGGGCCGGTAGAGGATTGCCGCACGGGCATGGATCGGGCCGCTGCAGGACACTATCACCCAAGTCATAGCGCAGGACAGGCTGCACCCGGTTCGCGAGATTGGACAGGAGAACTGTGTGTGACTGCTCGCCCGGTGGCACGGGACGGTAATCAGCATCAACGGGTTCGCATATAACCCAGTCGCTGTTGACATGAAGCCACCGTTGCTCGCAGCCATAACTTAGGAAGTAACACTCCGTCGCGGCATAGCTGTTGCCGACCTTCGTTTTGAGCGCGCTGGCGATGCGATTGTATTCGTCCGGCGGCAGTCCCTCAGCTGAGACGGCCACCAATACCGGGTTGATATGCAAACGTCCGGCTTCCTGCTCCGCCGCCAGGAGTTTGGCGATGCTGGCGTAGGGGGCGAGCACCGCCGGCCGGAATTCGTTGAGCTGGCGGACTAACTCAGGAAGGGGCAGATGCACTGAGAACGCACGGATCCGCTTGCGACCTGACGAGGACTTGTGCAGGCGGGCCGCCGCGACGGCGGTAGCGGAGTGACCGCCCGGCGCAATCGTCATCGCCATGCGCCCGCCGCTTACCAGGAATTTAACGATGTCACCGGCGCCAACCCAATCGCGGATCATCCGAAGGGCAAGAGCGTTGGTTACGCTCATGACGTGGTCGTCGATAATGAAGATACCGGGCGTTCCAGTTGTTCCCGAGGTGGTCGCAACCGTGTACTTGCCGAGAAAGCGCTCGCCGATCATTTCCGGGTTCTCTGCAAACGCACGAGCCTTCTCGATAGTCACCCCGCGGTCAGTGGCCCATTCATCGAATCGCTCCATGAGCTTCTTCTTGTCGGTGACCGGCAGCAGCGTGGGGTTTTCGACCTGCCCCGGCAGGTCTCGGTAAAGAGCGCGGAAATAGGGTGAGTGGGTGCGAACATGAGCCACCATGTCGGCAAGGCGCGCTCGCTGTCGCTGACCGACATGTTCCGGATGGCGCGAAGCAAAGGCCTCCCGAAGCGTCCAAAACAATGGCCTATCCATGGTCCATCTCCTTGGCCCTTTCTGCCCCACGCCGTGACTCCCTGGCTTGTTTCAGAATTTCCCATCCGCCTTGCAGCACAATACCGGCGACGACAATCCCGATCAACAGATCCGGCAGCGAAGACTTGAAGACCATTACTGTGATGCCGGACGCGACGATGCCTCCGTTGGCGATCATGTCGTTCGTTGTGAAGATCCACGAAGCCTCCATGTGCACGCCGCGGTCGCGCTGAGAACGAAGCAGTCGGAGTGCGATCACATTACTCGCGGCATTTGCGATGGCGGTAGCGATCATGGCCCATCCGATCGGCTCCGATCCCACGACAAAGCGTCGAATAACTTCTCCAAGTAATGCGAGGGCGAGGCCTATCAGCAACACACCAGAAAGACGCGCGGCTTTCGACTTGGCCCCAACACCACGGCCCACGGCGTGTAAGCTAACGACATATACAGCGGTATCGCCAAGATTGTCCAGTGCAGCTCCTAACAGCCCAGTGGACTCCGCAATAATACCGACCGCGCCGGCAAGGACGACCTGTCCGACATTGATGGCGAGCACCAGCGCGAGTGTTCGCCGTTCAGCAACATTACCCTCATCCAACCGGTCGTCCGCTCTCTCTCCCTCGCGCTTTTTGTGCATTTTTTTGGTGCCTCTCAGTGCCGCTCGCGACGGTGGATAGGTCCAACGAGCATTCGCCAAAGCAGCCCGAAGAGCAGTATGCCTAAAAGAGCGAGCATGATCTTGATCGCTGCCCTGCGGGCCTCTGCTTGCAGCCGCTTCTTTGACGAAGAAAGCCTTCGAGCCATCTTGATTACCGACGCGGCGGATCGCTGCCCGCCGACCTCGACTCCTCTCTATCGCCTAGGGTATTGACCAGCGGCCCTCTAAGCAACATTCGCACTGCTTATGCCACGATTTGCTTGCCGAAGACCGCGTCGTAAACCATTAACAAACCAGTGATGCCAATCAGTGAAAGGACGATCTTCTTAAAAACCTTTTCGGGGATGTTATCGAGAATCTTTTTGCCAAGCGATGTTCCAGCGTAGGTCAATACCATCAGAATCGGAATGAGGCTATAAAATTTCGCGTCCAAGTACCCGTTTGCGATGTACACCACGCTCCGTCCAACATCGCCACCAAGATCGATTCCCGCAGAAGTCGCGACGAAAACGGATTTCGATAAACCAACAGCCGAGAGAGCAGCCCCGCGGACAGCGCCACCGGTTCCGATGAACCCATTCAAAAAACCGGACACGACTCCAGCGGCCACAAGACTGCGATTGCTCGCGGCGAAGCGCAGGTCGCCTTTGATAAAGAACGCGATTGCAAAAACGACCAGGAAACCGCCCATCGTCAATTCCGCAATCTGCAAATTCAGCCTCGCATTCAGAAAGGCTCCCAGCAGAGTGAAGATGACACTGGGTAGTCCCATTTTCCACATCAGCGGCCACTCAATATGCTTGCGGAATTTCCACAGCTTCGCAGCCGAACTGAACACGAAGATGATCCCAGTCAGTGCCAGCGCAGCGTGATAGTTAAAGAAGATCGCGGTTGCGGGAACGAGGAAAATGGATGACCCAAATCCGCTAATCGTTCCCACGGTCTCGGCAATGAGAACCACCAGACAGAACAGCAGGATTTGAAACGAAAACTCCATGTAAGACTCCTTTTAGGCGGCGCACTCTGGGTGACCCTAGATCCTAGACGCGTCCAACCAGGCGACGCGCGGAACCGTCGAGGACGAATCCGATCCCGACCAGCGCGGCGACGACGGCGTCGAGCGCAAAGTGCTGTTCGCTGACGCCGAAGATGGAACCGCCCAACAGGTTCGCGCCGTGGTCGCTTTAACAAACGCCCACACCAGCGCGACGCGGCCTACGATGAGGGACCAGTTTCGCGAGCGGCTTACACTGCGGCCGCGTTGTTTTGATTTGGCATGACATGCTCCTTTCATTCTCATTCTCGGACTCTCACTGCTGCTGCATCGCCAGGCGAACACGATGCGGGTGCAGGGTTTTAGGTTTTCAACATGCGCAGGCCGTTCCCGATAACCACAAACTCACTGATCTCGTGACCGAGCACAGCTATTGGTAATGTAAACGCACCCAAGACAGCGCCGATGACGAGCACGCTGATGACGACTACTGACAGCGTGAGGTTCTGGCGAACGAGTTTCTGATTCCGCTGGGCAAGCTGAAAGGCATACACGAGCTTTTCGAGATCGTCCGCCATCAGCGCCACGTCCGCTGTTTCCAGCGCCACGTCCGTACCGGCGGCGCCCATGGCGACACCCACAGTCGCTTCGGCCAGCGCGGGAGCATCGTTGACGCCATCCCCGACCATAGCCACATGCCCTTCCCTGGATGTAAGGTCGCGCACGATCCTCAATTTGTCCTCAGGTTTCAGATCGGAGTAAACCTCGTCAATTCCTACCTCACGAGCAATTGCCTCGGCCGTTCGCCGGTTGTCCCCAGTCAGCATGACAATCTTCTGCACGCCAGACTTGTGGAGGGCAGCGATGGCCGCTCGCGCGTTTGGCCGTACATTGTCGCGAATCGCGAACATGCCCCAGACCGCTTTGTCGGTACCGATCAGAACAACCGTCTTGCCTTCAGACTGGAGCCGCGTGATCTCAGGTTCGACCTCATCGAGAGAATGACCGAGCTGGCTTGCAAAAAGATGGGGACTGCCGATGTAAATGAGCCCATTCTCATACCGGGCCACAGCGCCAGCCGCAGTGAGCGAACGAAAGTCTACTACCTCGGCCTGCTGGATTCCCCGAGATGCGGCGTACTGAACGATCGCTCGGGCGAGCGGATGCTGACTGCGGTTCTCTATCCCGGCCGCAACGGCCAGAAGTTCGTTATCGCGCACCTCATCGGCTCCCGTTAGGGGTATGAAGTCGGTGACTTCCGGCTTGCCGCGAGTGATCGTTCCCGTCTTGTCCATTGCGACCACGCGCACCTTCGCCAGTTCCTCGACGTGAATACCCCCTTTGATCAGAACCCCGTGCCGGGCTCCAGTGCCGAGCGCGGCAACGAGCGTGATGGGTATAGAGATCACCAGCGCGCACGGCGCAGCCGCTACGACGAACACTACCGCACGGCTGATCCACATTGTCCATCCGCCGAGACCAGCGAGCGGTGGCACGATAGCTATCAGGATGCCAACGAGCAACACCGCCGGGCTGTATCGGGAGCCGAAGCGCTCGATGAAACGCTGGCTCTTTCCTTTCCGCTCCTGCGCCTCCTCCACCATGCTGATGATTCGCGAGATTGTGTTTTCAGCGAAGGTTCGCGTCGCGCGCACTTCGAGCGCGCCCTCTTCGTTGATAGAGCCGGCGAAGACGGTGTCACCGGGTTGCTTTTCAACTGGGACGCTCTCACCGGTGACGGGAGCCTGATTGACACTCGAGGCTCCGGTCAGCACCTCGCCGTCCGTCGCGATTGCCTGCCCAGGCTTTACGATAAAGACGTCACCCACGACCAACTCCTCCGCTGGAATCTCGATTTCGCGGCCCTCGCGTCGAACGAGCGCGGTTTTCGGCGCGAGTTCCATTAAGGCGCGAATCGCGGATCGTGTCTTTTCTTCCGTGTAACCCTCTGCCGCTTCAGAAATTGAGTAGAGGAATACGAGCATTGCTCCCTCTCCAGCTGCGCCGAGGGCTGTTGCGGCGATTGCCGCTGTAGCCATCAAAAATTCGATTCCAACCTGACGCTCGAATATGAGCTCCTCAATTGCCTCCCGCCCAAAGTGATAGCCTCCGATGAGAATTGCGGCTAGATAGATGACGAACGAGATTTGATCGGATCCGGCCGTACGTCCGAGGAGCCAGCCGGCGCCAAGTAATATGCCAGAGGCGACAGAAGCAAGAACCTTCGGATTCCGCCACGGCCGCGGCGGTGAGGCGATCTGCCTCCCCTGCTGAGGCGGAAATCCCAGCGTCCGGAGCTTTCCACTGATCTGGTCAGGGGAAGTGTGCGCAGGATCATAAGTGAGCGCAACCCGCGCCGCCTTCGGATAAACCTTCAGTGCTGTCAGTCCGGGAAACTCTCTTAGACCGCGTTCGATTGTCGCAGCATCGTGTTCGCAGTCAAGGTTCGAGACACGGAAATCGACTTGTTTTATCATCGCGGGTTGACTCCTCTAATATGAGCTGCCATTGTTCTTGCCTTTCTGATCACGGTCCGTCCGTTTAGCTGGCCATGTTCTTTAGATCACCACCGTGCGCGCGCGGCAGCCCTACGATTCAGAGCCATCCTTCTGCTTTGTCTGAGGCTTAAGCCAACGAAGCGCCAGAAACGTTATGACACTGATGCTCACGGCGATGTCATACTGGCTTAGCGCAACAGCTACGCCAATGGCGCCTGTGGCCCATATGCTTGCGGCCGTTGCGGTACCTACAACGCCGTTACCCAATTTAAGAATGGCCCCACTCCCGATGAACCCTATTCCTGTGATCAGCCCCTGAACGATACGCGCGAGGGATTCAGGTGTGTTCAGGACAACCCTCTCCGTGGCGATGATATATGCGCAACTCGCGACTGAAACAACTGTAAATGTTCTCAAGCCGGCGGTACGCTCCTCGCGTTCACGGTCCCAGGCAACCGGCAAGGCGATCAACAGCGCGAGCGCGAGCTTCCAGATGTGGGCAGGCGTATCCGCCCAGTTGCCGAGGTCAATATTCATCGCCGCCGTCCCCCTCGTGTTGGTGATTTTGCGCGACAAACGCGCCGTGCCCGAAAGGAACTGTGGAGGGCCACCAATTAATACAATTCTGTTTGCTCACAGCGGTGCCTCCTCTGGCGCTGGATCCCGATGTTTTGGTGCCGCTAAGATTTCCTGCTCCTTAGTTGCTACTCTCCCGCTAAACCACGGATACAGGGCTGGCAGCACTAGAAGTGTGAGAATCGTAGACGTCACGAGGCCGCCGATTACGACCGTTGCTAATGGCCGCTGCACTTCGGCCCCGCCGCCAGTAGACAAGGCCATCGGCAAGAAACCGAAACTTGCGACCGCAGCAGTCATCAAAACAGGTCGGAGGCGAACGAGCGCTCCGTCGAGCACAGCTTGATGCATGGGCTCATTTCGTTGACGCGC
Source organism: Bryobacteraceae bacterium (assembly GCA_019752335.1). Classification (GTDB taxonomy): domain Bacteria; phylum Acidobacteriota; class Terriglobia; order Bryobacterales; family Bryobacteraceae; genus JALHNI01. The sequence goes on along the minus strand of JAIEMJ010000041.1, from coordinate 25,082 downwards.
TTCATTGATGAACGCAACCATTACAAGCCCGTTCAAAACGGCAACACCCGATACCGCAATGAATCCGACGCCAGCGCTCATAGAAAACGGCATGCCCCGAAGCAGCAGCGCAAGAATTCCGCCTGTTACGGCGAAAGGAATTCCCGTGAACACCAATGCCGCCTGCGCGGCCGAACCGAAGGTCGCGATCAATAATAGGAAAATCAGCACAAATGTGATGGGAACAACGATCAAAAGCCGGTCACGACCGCTCTCAAGGTGTTCCCAGAGACCGCCCCACTGCATCAGGTAGCCAGATGGAAGTTTTACCTGTTCGTCCACGCGACGCTGCGCCTCGGTAACGAAGCTGCCGACGTCGCGGCCGCGTATGTTGACCTCTATCGTGATGCGGCGCTGACCCTCTTCGCGGCCTACTTCGAATGGGCCTTCGACCGATTCTATGTCCGCTAGTTGCGCCAGTGGAATCTTTTGGCCGTTCGGCGCGCTGACCAGCAGACCTGCAAACTGCTCCGGCCTTCTGCGCGCTTCAGGCGAAAGGCGGACGACCAGAGTAAACCGCCGAAAGCCTTCCAGTACCGTGGTCGCTTCTGTGCCCGCAATAGCGGTTCGTATGAGTTCCTGGACTTCGCTAGCGTTGATTCCATAGCGGGCGATGGCGTCGCGATTCACCGTGATTTGGAGCATCGGCAAGCCCGTGACCTGCTGGACCTTTATGTCGGATGCGCCTCGCACCTGACCTAGTGCTCGAGCGACCCCCTCCGCGTTTTCGCGAAGGGTGTTCAAATCTTCGCCGAATATTTTCACTACCACGTCGGAGCGAGCTCCGGTCCCCTCAATAAGCTCCTGCATCCGAAACTCAATGGGCTGCGAAAACGAGTAACCCATTCCTGGTAGTTCGTCTTTGATACGGTGCTCAAGGGCTTCGACGAGTTCCTCCCGAGAGTGCGCTGTCTGCCATTGCTCCTTCGGTTTCAAGAAGACATACGTGTCGCCCATGTTCGGTCCCATCGGGTCCGTTGCGATCTCGGGCCTGCCGATCCGGCTCACCACGGTCTCTACCTCAGGGAAACTACGGACAATGCGTTCCAATTGGGTGGTCATTTCGACTGCCTGAGGCAACGACACGCTCGGCAGGCGAATGCTGTTAATCGCGAGTGCGCCTTCCTCGAGTTTTGGCAAGAATTCGGCGCCCAACAGCTGGAACATCGCAGCGCACGCAGTAACAAAAAGCAAAGCTGAGAGAGCCGTGAGCTTTGGCCACGATGTGGTCAACTCAAGCAATGGGCGATAAAGCCGCTGGAGCCATCGAACAATCGGGTTTTCATCCGCAACCCCCGACCCACCAGCGATATCGCTATGTTCCTGTTCGTGTACTTTTCGCGGTTCTCGCAGCAACATCGCCGCCAGCGCCGGAATCACGGTTAAGCTAAGGACCAGAGCGCCGGCGAGCGCGAGGATTACGGTGAACGCCATCGGCCTGAACATCTTTCCCTCAATACCGACCAGCGACACAATGGGCAAGTACGCGGCGATAATCAGGATTTCGCCAAACTGACTTGCCCGCCGGACTTCCACGCTGCTGGTGTAGATAACCCGGCGTCTCTCTTCGCCCGTGAGCATGCGGCCAAGGCGCCGCCGTTCCTCCGCGAGGCGCCGCACACAGTTTTCGACGATGATAACGGCGGCATCGACAACGAGCCCGAAATCGATTGCTCCCAGACTCATGAGGTTCGCGGAGATGCCGAAGTAGCGCATGCCGATGATCGCAACCAGCATGGCCAAGGGAATTGCGGAAGACACTATTAGGCCGGCGCGGAACTGCAATAAGAACAGGAACAGAACAGCAATGACAACCAACCCACCTTCGATAAGATTTCTCACTGCGGTTTGTATGGTTTGGTCGACGAGGGTACGGCGATTGTAGAAAACATCGACCTGCATGCCCGTCGGGAGCGCTTTTTGGAGCTGTCCCAGCCGTTCCACAACGCGCTCTGCGACGGTGCGGCTATTCTCGCCTTTGAGCAGCATGGCGACGCCAACCACAGTTTCACCTTCGCCATTCCGTGTCGCTGCTCCTTGCCTAATTTGTGCGCCGATGCGCACCTCGGCAACTGTTCGAATGTAGATGGGCGTCCCTTGGCGCGCTGCAACGACAACATTTTCAATATCGGTAACGTTCTTAATCAGGGCGACACCGCGGATAAGTTGCTGTTCGCCCGAATGCTCCAGGTAACCACCTCCCACATTGGCGTTGTTCTGCCCCAGAGCGTCAATCACCTGCCGAAGCGTGAGCCCCTGTGCCACTAGTTTCGCCGGATCGACAAGCACTTCAAATTGGCGCTCCTGCCCGCCGAAACTATTCACTTCTATGACCCCGGGAACAGTGCGTAGCTGCGGCTTTATGAACCAGTCGAGCTCTGTACGAAGATCCGTCAGGGAGTGTCGTTTCTGCCCACTAACGTCGCGCAGAGTAAATTGCACGACCTCGCCTAGGCCAGTGCTGATGGGAGACAGTTCTGGTGTGACACCGGGAGGCAGCGTACGACCGACCTCGATGAGGCGTTCGAGTACGAGTTGCCTTGCCTGGTAGATGTCCATCTCGTCGGGGAACGTGACCGTGACTTGCGAGAGGCCGAACTGAGAAATCGAGCGAATTTCCTGCTTGCGTGGCAAGCTACTGAGGGCGACCTCAATCGGGAACGTCACGTACTGCTCCATCTCGGCTGGCGTGAATGACGGAAAAACGGTATTCACCTGAACCTGGTTCGTGGTTACATCTGGTACCGCGTCTATGGGAAGGTCGAGCACGGCCCACACGCCAATGCCGACCAAGCCGGCGGCCATGACGATGACAAAGACGCGCCAGCGGATGCTGATCTCAATGATTCGATTTATCATGCGAGCTACTCCTTCTCCGACAGTTCTTTACCTAGTAGCGCCGACTTGAGATTGAAAGAACCATTTGTGACAACGAGTTCTCCGGCCTTCAGACCACTGGTTATCTCGATCAAATTGGAAGCGATACGTCCAACTTGTACCGGCCGTGCGCTGAAATGAGTAGCGTCAGCGCGGACGAAAACAACGGACTTGCCTTCCACGCGCTGGATTGCATCAGTCCGTACTGTCAACGCTTCACTATTCGCCGCCATTGGCAGTTCGACGGTGGCGAACATATCGATACGAAGGCGTTCGGCGGTGTTTGCGACCTCAACCCGCACGGAAGCGGTTCGAGTCTCTGGATTGAGCGAGGGGCTGAGGGATGCCACCCGCCCTGGAAAACGCACGTCTGGATAGCCCGCTGCTACAACAGCAACGTTTTGACCGATTCGAATCTTGCTCAGATCTCTTTCGTACACTTGCCCAGCAACGTAGACCTGCGAGAGGTCGACGATTGATAGCAGTTCCGACGTGGTTTCTACGACCGCACCCTGAGCGGCTGGTACGGCAGTCACGACACCAGCGAACGGGGCCTCAATGGTAGTTGTTGACGTCCCTGAAGTTGGGTCTCCAACCCCAAATCGCTGGAGTCGCGCCAGCAGGCCTGCAATGGTGCTCTCCTGTGCCCGGATCGCCTCTTCCTGCCCTTGCCTTTCTCCCTCAATCGCCTCCAGCTCTTTTTGTGGCACGGCGCCAATCGCAACCAACTTCCGGCTTCGTTCCGCTTGTCGAGCGGTGACCGCTTGTTGAATCCGAAGGCGTGCTAAGTCGGCCCGCGCTGTGTTGTATTGTGAACTCAAATCCCCTGCCTCGATGTTGTCTAATCGCGCGAGAAGCTGGCCGGAATTGACTCGGTCACCCACCCTGACGAGAACCTCTTTCAGGCGCCCCCGCGTCAATGGCCGCACACTTGTGATCCGGCCCTCCAGTGGTTGCACTGTCCCGTTTAACATAAGCACCTCGGCAAGCGGGGCGGTTGTCGCGCGAGCCAAGGTCAATCCGATACGGCGCTGTGCCGCCTCGCTAAGCTCGATCAGACCACTAGGTTCCTTCGCCTCTTCACTCGCTTCCGATGCCTGCGCTTTCTTTTCGCTGGAGCCTTCCGACGGGGACACGCTCGGTTTCCCCTCCTTGGATCGGCTCTCTCCACAACCGGTCAGAAGTGAAACCAATGTCACTACAAGCACTAAAGTCAGGGTTCTCATTGAAGCTTTCCTCCTATCGCTCGTTCAAGTTCAGCGGTTGCTTGAGCAACTTCAGTCTGTGCATCTATGTAGGCCAGTTGCGTGTCGAGGAGCCGCCGCTGTTCTGCCAGAACATCCTGGACTCGAAGCTGCCCGAGAGCGTACGCTTCGCGAACCACGGCGAGGTTTTTTTCCGACTGTTCGATCACGCCCCTCTGGAACAACGAAATTGCACGCTGGGCGGCGGTCCAGCGGTTGTATGCTGCGTCAACTTCGAGCGGAACTGTCATTTGGAGGTACTCGCGGCGTAGACGAACAGCGCGCTCCCGCGACACAGCTGCTTCAATAGCTCCTTGATTACGGCGTTGCGTAAACAGCGGGATCGATATTCCGAATGTTAGAACGTTATCTGGATCGCGTAGCTGAATTGCGCTGCCGGATGGAGACAACACGAAGTAATCATCGAAGAAGGAATTCCGTCGTGTGTATCGAGCTGATACCGTGAGGTCAGGACGCCCTTGGGCACGCGTGAGTTCCGCCTCCGCAGACGCCTGTTCTTCTAGGACGCGAGATGCTTCCAGATCCGGCCGGCTAGACAAAGAGCGCGCCTTCAGATCGGCCACTGCGACCGCTGTGGGCGTCACTGTGCTCTCGTCCAGCACGTTGGCCAGATCGGCTTCAGCTACGCCCAGGGCTTGTCGCAATTCGAAAAGACTCGACGTAGCACGGCCGCCAAAGCTGACCTGTTGCACCTCGACTCGCGCCAGTTCAGTGGCGAGCAACTGCTGTTCTAGCGGCGCAGCGTCCCCTTCTTCTACCCGAACTTTGGTGATTTGGTACGACTCGCGGCTCACGCCCAGGATACGCTCGATAGCATCCTGTTTTCGACGAGCCGCGAGCACTTCGATGGCCCGCCGCTTCACCTCAAACGTAAGCTGTCTCGCTCGTTCGGAAACCTCAGCCTGCGCCAGCGCCATTCCGAATTCCGCAACGTGGACTCTCTTCTGACGCTTGCCGCCAGTTTCGATCGGATAGAACAACGCGGCGCTGTAAGCCTCTTCCCCTTTGGTGCCCACTGGTCGGCCGGTTGTACCCTCGGCCTCCAGGGTTGGGGCGAGTCTAACGCCGGCCTGCCGCAACAGTCCTTCCGCCTCACTCAATCGCTGCCTTGCGGCAAGTAGGTCGCGGTTTCGCTCTAGCGATAAGGTGACTAGCTCATCAATTGTGAATATGGGCTTCGATGCTTGCGGTTGGGCGGGGGCGGCCAACAACAAGGCAAGTATCGAAGCGGGTATAACCCGGCTTCTTGCCATCTGGACGTTCTCCTACGGTTAAAATTGACGAATTGAGGGTAGCGGCGTGAGCCGCCAAATGAGCCGCCGAGGGTAGGAGGTCAGACGCGAGGGGGGTGGAGAATTTGGGGTGGTTCCGGCTCCGGGCCATATACGGGAGTCAGCTCTCGGGAATCACCAACGATCATAAAAGCAACCAGCTGAATTCCGGATGGCGCGACGTAGTGTGTGCAGCAGCAGAGGCAGTTATCGTCTCCACTATCCGATTGATCCGACTTGTTGCTGTCATGCCTGGTCGAGAGTTTGCAAGAACTAGGTGCAAACAAGTCGCAGGCAGACACTTCTAAACCCACGAGCACCAGTAGTGCTAGCGCGACAACGCGAATAGTTTGGGTCCCGGAAAACAACTTGCCCATAGAATAGCACCTTGGATCGGGGTGCTATGGGTTTGTGGACGGGCCCAGGGGCGTCGGAATCTCTCGAGCAGCGGCCAAGTCCGTATCCAGCGTCATCCCGCGCCAGAGCTTAGCTTTCACACAGTCGCCGAATGGACGTGGGTGACGCAGGGCGTGAGTGCTGCGTGAACAGCGGGCTCAAGGGCCTCAAGACTTAACGGCGCGGGAGATTAGCGCCATTCTCTCTGCAGCGAAACGATACGCCGCGAAGCGGAGCCAAGCGAGCGGTTCGATGCGCAGGACAGTCTCAGAGAAATCTCCCGTCTCGATTGAGTGCCCGGCTCGCATGCTTCGCACTTTAGATTTTCACAATTCTTGGCGGATCGGATAGACGCGCGCGGCGCAACGCCTTGAGGCCGGAGAATTTGTGACACGGTCTGTGATGGATGATCCTAATGCCCCATGTCGTTCGGAAGGGAGTCGTCAGGAATTGCAACTCACCAGATCGCTGTCCAGAACCTCAACGCCGCTACGAAAGAGAGAGCAGGGGAAATGAGGCCGGCCAATGCTGCATTTGCGCTAGGCAATGCCACACGGCTCCACGAGCGGCCCACGCTGCACTTTAAACAGAGATGGAGGGCTGGCCGAGAGTGAAAACGAGGGCCATTGCCCAGCGAGCCGCTCGGCCTTGCGGTTGAACCCCTCATTTGCCTAATGCTTTGAGGCGAGCCTCCTCCGGTGGCGAGTAGCGACCGTACTTCGCTTTGTACCACTGGTCAATCCAGCTTTTGGCCGGCTCTGTCTGAACGGGCTCTTCGCGGAAGGCACTGTTATCCCGCTCAGCCTTCAATCGAGCCTCTTCTGCCGGTGTGTTGCGGCCGAACTTCGCTTTGTAGTGCTGCTCGATCCAATTTTGACGTGCGGGCGGGCGGCTGGCCTCTTCGCGAGATGCGCTGTTTTCGCGCTCAGCCCTCAGGCGGGCTTCTGTTGGCGGCGAAAAGCGACCGAACTTGGCCTTGTACCACTGGTCGAGCCAGCCATCGTTTGTTTGCGCAGCCATCAGGCCGTGGGTGCTCATCGCCAATGCGCCGGTGAACAGAATGCTCTTCAAAAACGTTTTCATGATATTTCTCCTTTGCCTACTCACCTGTTTGCGGATCGATTGGTTTCCACATCGTTGCTCGCAATCGGTTTCTATTGGTGAATTCGCAAGAGGAGCAGAATCGGTTACAGTTTCCGGACGCGGGGACCGGCTTGGCCGACGCTTCCGGCACCATGCAAGGGTGAAGTTAACAGGATTCGAACCGAAAGTTAACGAGAGGATGCCCACCTTGTCGTGCCATCGCCACGTACCATGGAACGACGCGGGGAAATGTATTCGCCCCGTTGTAACCGAAACGCGAGGCTCTGCGAACTAATGAGTGTGCCGTCGACTGAACCCGAACTCTATACCTTGATGATTGCGGGCCTCGGCGGCGATGGTGCAGCGCACCGGGAGCTGCTAGAAAGGTTGAGCATCCAATTGCGCGGGTACTTCAAAGGACAACTCAGCCGGATTGGCCGAGGTCCAGTGGAAGCGGAAGATCTGGTACAGGAAGCTCTGATTGCGATCCACACGCGCCGACATACATATGATCCAGCGCAGCTCTTCACGCCCTGGGTTTATGCCATTGCGCGCTATAAATTTGTGGACTACTTGCGTCGGGCGCAGGCGTCAAGAAACGATCTGCCGATCGAGGGTGCCAAAGAGGCAACATCCCAAGATGACCACGGCAGCGTGGAGAGCACCTTGGATTTGGAGAGTCTGATGGCGGGATTGCCGTTAAAGACGAGACAGGCTATCCAGGCCGTGAAGCTGGATGGCCTAAGCGTCAGCGAGGCGGCGGCGAAATGCGGAATGTCCGAATCGAATGTGAAGGTATCCGTCCATCGAGGTTTGAAGGCGATGGCACGTTTAATAAGCGGGAGCCGACCATGAAGACTGATCAACTCATCAACATGCTCAGTACGAATCTAGAGCCAGCAAAGAGCGGACAGCTCAAGAAGACACTGGCTTTGACGCTTGCTGCCGGTGGGGTGGCTGCTTTTTGTATGATGCTCGCCACGGTCGGCCTGCGTACCGAAAGCGCATTCAACTTGGGATATCTGGCCCTAAAGCTCGTGTTCACGCTGATCTTGATCGGCTCAGGAGCAGCTTTGCTGGGTAAATTGATTCATCCAGGACAGGATGGGCGGAAGCTCTACGCGGTTATCTTCGGTTCGTTCCTGGCACTTGGATTGGCTGGTGCTGTCGCGCTCGCTCGTACACCCCCGGCCACCTGGCATCCGATGATCATGGAGGGACAGTGGGGAATGTGCGTAGTTTGCATACCGCTGTTCGCGACCGTTCCGTTCGCAGCGTTGATTTGGGCGTTACGCAGAGGCGCACCCACCAATTTGAGGCGCACCGGAGCGGTTGCGGGACTTGTTGCCGGGGCGTTGGGAGCAGCCGCTTACGCATTCCACTGCCCCGACGATTATCTGCCGTTCGTCGCCCTTTGGTACGGCATGATGATCGCGCTCTGTGCATGGATCGGCGCGATGCTGGGGCCGCGACTTCTGCGGTGGTAGTTGGTTGTGCAGCGAAAGGTACATGAAGCACCTATGTCCAAGATAGTTTGTTGTACACGAATGTTCATTATACTTGCCTGTTCACGACTTAAGTCCTTATTTATGTTAGCTTTAGAGCAGTATCCATGCTACCATAGCCGTACTGTGCGTCGTGCCGTTCACATATTGACTGCCGTTGTGGCAATCGTGCTGGTTCTTCGACCCCTCGATTGTTTCGGCGCTGGCATGACGCGAGAGGCCGCCGAGTGCTGCCTCAAGGGCAAGTGTGGGTCTGCGTTGTCTAACGACGATTGCTGTAAAGGCACCGTTGCAGACAACACGCTGTCTCCTGCACTGGGCGTAAAGGCGGCTGCGGATCAGCATCTGACTGCCTTTGCGGGCCTGATTCCGGAATTCAGATACTCCATTCCTGGCCACTCCTGGGGTATGGTTTCAGTCCGCGCGCATTCACCTCCGATGCTGGCATCACCGTCCAGCCATAATCTCCCCCTTCTGATTTAGTCCTTCCTCACCGGAGGTGCTTTCTTCGCACCTCATATCGGATCCCCGTTTTTTCGAAAACGAAGTCTGAGGAGAGCTGTGCCTTTGCGCACGAGATCGCCCATGCGAGATCTCGTGCCCCGGAGGCACCGCGAAGGGAATGAAATGGAACTACGAAGGAAAGTCTGCCTACTTGCGACTCTGAGTGTCTTGAGTGGGGTTGCGACCGCTCAGGACCAGCCCTCTGGCGGCCGCGTGCCTACATTCGGGGCAGTCTCCGAGCTAGTGGTCATACCAGTGTCAGTAACCGACCGCCGTGATCACACGATACTCGGCCTCCGCTCGGAGGACTTCGCACTCACCGAGGGCGGTGTGCCGCAACAAATCCAATCGGTGTCGCGGTGGGATGTTCCTGCTTCGATCTGCGTGGTTTTCGATGTGAGTGGAAGCATGACGCGGCTTGCCCGAACTGCCCAAGCTGCTGTTCGGAATCTGCTGAAAGACAGCGGTCCCGAGGATGAGGCCTGCCTTATTCGCTTTGCGGCCAAGCCGGAGCTTTTGGCCGATTTTAGCCACGACACAAATACGGTTGTAAACAAGCTGTTGTGGGATCGGCCGCCGCGGGGAGCGACAGCATTGACCGATGCGGTGCTTGCTGGGCTCGCTCAAATGAGGCGCGCAGCAAACACTCGCAGAGCCCTAGTGGTCATCACCGATGGCGGCGAAAACAGCAGCAGGCACTTGTTTTCAGAATTACTCTCGGTCGCACGTGAAAGCGGAGTGCAGATATTCGGGGTCGGCCTTCGTGGCAATTTGCTCGACAAGGAGGAACAGCGGGGTCGACTTCAGCTTAGACAGCTCGCGGACGACACCGGGGGAAACTTGTTGATCATCGACAGCGGCGGCGACTTTCCACGCGCGCTCGCAACGGTGAACGAATTGATCCGCAATCAATACGTTCTCACCTATCGCCCCGCCAACGCGCCCCACGATGGCAAATGGCATCCAGTGCGCGTTCGGATTCAGCCTCCCTCGAAAGCATCGCTATACAGAGTGAATGCGCGAGGTGGATTCTATGCGACGAAGTAACCCTGAAAACCTTTGAAAGGGCGAGGATACCCACGATGCTATCCAAAGATCGACTAATTCTCGAAGCCGCGTTGTCGGAATTGCGGCGAACTACTGGTTTGATTGGGATCGTAGTGCAGGACGCTGCCGAAAAAGGGCACCGGCACCGTATAGTCATTCGGATTGGATCGGGGAATGAGGCTCAACTATTTGCGGCCGAGATCAAGCCGGTCGATCGTTTCCAGACCCCTGCCCTGGTGAAAATGCAGCTGGCGGACTGCGGCCATACGCCGCTCCTGATCGCACCATACATCACCCGGGAGACGGCAGAACATTGCCGCGCGATCCACCTCCCCTTTCTCGACACGGCTGGAAACGTGTTTCTTTCTAATCGAGGTCAATATGTGTACGTTGTTGGCCAGCGTCGGCCCGCTTCGTTGAAGCAGGATCGCTTCCGTGCCATGAATCGGGCCGGCCTTCAAATCACATTTGCACTTCTGTGCCGCCGCGCACTTATGCATGCCACGGTTCGGGAAATCGCGCGAATCGCTTCAACTTCACTGGGAGCAGTGGGTCCGGTGCTGAGAGATCTAGAGGAGCGCGGATTCATTCGTGCCGAGCCCCACAACCGCACTTTGGTGGATCCAAAGCGGCTTCTCGAAGAATGGGTGACCCACTATCCGATATCCCTGCGTCCTAAATTAGAGGCGAAGCGATTCGAGGCCGACCCCGCACTTCTGTGCGGAGCTGATCTTTCCAAGTGCAGCGCCTACTGGGGTGGAGAGGTCGCCGCCGAGCGCCTCACCCGCTATCTCAAACCGGCGAGCTTCACAATCTATGCTCATCGACCGATCACTGATATCGTCGCTGCCTGCCGCCTCCGCGCTTCCCCAATCGGTAAGGTTGAGGTGCTTGACGTGTTCTGGGGCTTCGATCCGCAGTCCAATCATCCCGATGTCGTTCACCCTGTCTTGGCGTATGCGGACCTCTTAGCGACGCATGATGGCAGAAACATCGAAGCGGCGAAACTGATCTATGAGAAGCAAATAGAACCCACCTTCGACTATGGCCTTTAGGACTCTTGGTCGCATGCCGTGGGTCGCCTAGTCTCGTGTGCGCCCTCCAGGCATAAATTACCAGGCCGCTCGCAGTACACGTAACGCGAACACAAACGACAACTGAACAAGACAGCGTGTACTTGCGACTTCCAGATCGCATCTCGCTGCAATTGCAATAGTTAAGGCCAACGGAAGTTCTGCCCGAGCCGATAGCATTCGTTTATCCACTCGATAAACTGTTTCGACTTGTTGGGCTGTTGGTCCGACCTTATCATCAACCAAAACCAGCCAGTCACGTTCCACCGTCCGGCTTCGGTTGGGCGAACTTCTTGCCACTGTGCCGTGCGGATATCTGCGGCGTTCGGGCATGTTCGCCGTTGGGTTCGCGGAGTCCGATGGCTCAGCCCATCTTAAATTTCACCAAAGGGGTCCTAATGAAGACGCTTCGCAAACTTGCAGTCTCTGCATCACGGGTTGCTGTACTGGCCGCGACCCTGATTAGTTGGGACGCCGCACGGGGGCAAACTCCTTCTCCGGCGAGCGCACCTCCTCTGCCGGTGTGGCCAGTCCAGGCTCGTCCACTGACATACAGTCCGAATCCCATGCTCTACGACGCGGGCCCGCTCGGCAAGATGTACATAATGGGCACCGCCACCAGTCTCAGCCAGTGGCAGAGCAATGTCGTTCCGGGAGACCGCGACGTGCAAACGGACTTGAGCAACGGTAAGCACCCGATAAACCCCACTGGCGGGTGGCGAGCGGGAGCGGCATAGTGGTGGGATGAAGGCAAGCGAGCGGCCATGGCGGGATCTAATCAGGGAGTATGAACAGGGAGCGGTAACGGTGCGCGAGTTCTGCGCAGCGCACGAAGTATCGCCGGCATCGTTCTATCAGTGGCGCCGACGACTGAAGGAGAGCGCAGGCGTGTGATGAAGTTCGCGTTGATCGAACCGGTAGCCGACCAACGCGGCGGAGCGATTGAGCTGCGCCTAGGCACGGGTGAAGCGCTGATGATCCCCACTGGGGCAGACGCTGCAACGTTGCGCATGGTGCTCAGCGTGATCCGTGAGCAGGCGCAGTGATCCATCTGCCGGCCAGCGTGCGCGTGTACTTGGCGATGGCGCCGTGCGACATGCGCCGCAGCTTCGATGGCCTCTTCGCGTTAGTGCAGGAGTCGCTTGCCCTCGATGCCTTCGCTGGCCACTTGTTTGTGTTCGCCAACAAACGCCGGGACCGCGTGAAGATCCTCTACTGGGAACGCGATGGCTTCGCCATCTGGGCCAAGCGCTTGGAGGAAGGCACTTACGCGATGCCGTTTTCCGAGCACGAAACGAGCCAGCAGATCAGCGTGGCCGAGTTAGGGGCGATCCTCAGCGGCATCGATCTCGGTCAAGCCAAACGCCGTAAGCGATATCAGCGCAAAGCCGCATAAACATTGGTCCGAAACGCAGTTTGTGCTTGGTGAGATGCGGGTGTTAGTCGTAAAATCAGATAGAGCGAAGCGTGCCTGTCGATCCGAAAACCCTGCCGCAAGATCCCGAGAAACTGGCGAAGATGGTGGTGGATCTGACCGCGCAGTTGGATCGCACCGAGCGGTTGCTGCGCCAGTTGATTCAAGCCAAGACTGGACGCCGCAGCGAACAGCTTTCCCGTGAGCAACTGGCGCTGTTTGCTCAGGAAGCCGGGCTGCCGCCACCGCCGGAGCCGCCGGCGTCGAAGGATGATGGCGGCGACGATCCACCGGTGAATCCGGCGTCTCGCACCGGCGGCCAAACGCGAGGCCGGAAGCCATTAGCGCAGCATCTGAAGCGCGAACGCATTGAACATGACCTTCCGGCGGAAGCGAAACACTGCACCGATTGCGCGCAGGACTTACGCCGCATGGGTGAAGAAGTAAGTGAGCGATACGAGTATGTGCCGGCGCAGATGAAAGTCATCGAAGAGGTGTGTTTGAAGTATGCCTGCGCCTGCCGCATCACCACGGCGGGCAAGCCCGCGCAGCCGATTGAGAAGAGTACGGCGGGCGCGTCCTTGTTGGCGCAGGTGATCGTGGCCAAGTGGGCGGATCATCTGCCGCTACACCGGCAGGCGAAAATGTTTCGGCGCCACGGGATCGACTTAGCGACGCAAACGATGGGTGATTGGGTGCGGCAATGCGCGGACTTACTCCAGCCGTTGTATCTGCGGTTGAAGAAATATGTGCTGCAGTCGAAGGTGGTTGGCACCGATGATACGCCGGTGAAAGTGTTGGACCGCCGCCTGAATCAAGCGCGCAAAGGCCGGATCTGGCCGTATGTCGGCGATGCGCAGCATCCGGCGATCGTCTATGACTATACGCCGACGCGGGAACGGGATGGGCCGGAGCAGTTTCTGCGTTCCTATCGTGGCTACTTACAAGCGGACGCCTATGTGGCTTACGACAGCTTCTTCACGAGCCCGCAGCGCGGGATGACCGAAGTGGCCTGCATGGCGCACGCGCGGCGTCATGTCTTCGCAGCGCAGGAGACGGATCCGTCGCGCATGCGTACGGTGTTACTGCTGATCGCGCAGTTATACGGCGTGGAGCGTTTGGCGCAACGTCAAAACTTAAGTGGCGAGGATTTGCAGTTACTGCGGACGCAAGCTTCGCGTCCGATTCTGACGCAGCTTGAAAGTTATCTGCGCGAGATTCATGAACAGCTGCTGCCGAAGAGTGACGCCGGTCGAGCGATAAATTACTTACTCAAGAACTGGGCGGCGCTCACGCGTTACTGCGATGATCCGGACCTGTCGATCGACAACAACCGCACGGAGCGATCGATTCGCGGCTGGGCGGTGGGCCGCGCCAACTGGACCTTCTTCGGCAGCGATCGCGGTGGACGGACGGCGGCGGTCCTGCGCAGCTTCATTGCTTCGTGCGAACTGATCAAGGTCGATCCCTTCGCCTGGTTCCACGACGTCCTCGCGCGCATCCCTGGCCATCCCGTCAATCAGCTCGATCAGTTGCTCCCTCACCACTGGGCTGCGGCTCGCGCCTAAGCCCTACCCACTTGGGTGTTCATCGGGTGCTTACGTTACTGCGGACGCAAGCTTCGCGTCCGATTCTGACGCAGCTTGAAAGTTATCTGCGCGAGATTCATGAACAGCTGCTGCCGAAGAGTGACGCCGGTCGAGCGATAAATTACTTACTCAAGAACTGGGCGGCGCTCACGCGTTACTGCGATGATCCGGACCTGTCGATCGACAACAACCGCACGGAGCGATCGATTCGCGGCTGGGCGGTGGGCCGCGCCAACTGGACCTTCTTCGGCAGCGATCGCGGTGGACGGACGGCGGCGGTCCTGCGCAGCTTCATTGCTTCGTGCGAACTGATCAAGGTCGATCCCTTCGCCTGGTTCCACGACGTCCTCGCGCGCATCCCTGGCCATCCCGTCAATCAGCTCGATCAGTTGCTCCCTCACCACTGGGCTGCGGCTCGCGCCTAAGCCCTACCCACTTGGGTGTTCATCGGGTGCTTACGAGCAACGCGCAAATTTTCTTCAACAAGACCGACGGTGTGGTGCAGTATTTCGTCCAGGTAGGTGCCTACTCAGTTCCGGCTCTTGGCCTGCCGTATCTTCGCGCAAAGACTGCAACCAACGGCTTCTTCGGTCCGTTTCCCCAGGGATTCCTCAAGATAGCCCCTACCCGCAATTTCTCAATCGTCGGGGGCAAGCTGCCCACGCTCATAGGAGCCGAGACTACTTTTTCCCACGCAAACATGAATATCCAACGTGGCCTACTCTGGAATCAGGAAAACGCAGTGAATCGCGGTGTGCAAGTAAACTACACCGCGGGACGTGTCGCATTCTCAGCGTCGTTGAACGAAGGATTCTATTCGAACAAATATAGCTGGGCTTGGCTCTCGGCGACCTGGACGCTCAACGACAAAAATACCTTCGCCTTCATTGGCTCCGGCAATACACGGCATACCAACATTGCAACCCAGGCAACCCCGCTTTACCAGAACAACGAACAACTCTACAACGTGATCTTCACGCACACTTCCGGACCCTGGACCATCCAACCGTATTTCCAATATACCCGCGTCCCGCGCATCCCTGAAATCGGTGCGCTCCACGAGGCCTCTACCACCGGTGGTGCTTTGCTCGCGAATTACAGTTTCGCCCAAGGTTCCAAAGCCGGCGGCTTGAAGTTAGACGGCGTCAGCTTGCCATTTCGTGTGGAGTATCTAGCCTCAACGGGCACCGTTGCTAACGGCGCCCCTAATTTGCTGTACGGGCCGGGGAGCCGGGCGTGGTCCGTAACGGTGACGCCCACTTATCAACGCGGCATCTTCTTCGCCCGCCCTGAATTTTCATTCGTTCAGGCAACACGAACGACTCCAGGCATGGCCTTCGGCCCGGACGGCAGGGCTAAGACCCAGACTCGCTTGTTGTTGGAAGTGGGTGTCATGTTTTGAGCCCTGCCGTCACATAAATTCCACACATCCGAATGACGCACCAGCTACCAAGATTGGGATTGCACGAAGGCCGTGGCAGCGTCCTCATGCAGTCCCTGATTGGGTAGCCGGGGATTCCACATCATGTGCCCGTTGCTTTGAGGCGGGCTTCCGACTAATCCACACAGCTTTTAAGCGAGTCACTTCAGCGAGTGGATTCAAAATCGCGCATCTCGGAAGGTACTTGGAGCTTGTTCGATGCGAACCATTTCGCCGTATCCGTCTGCAGGGACTCCACCATGCGGGGCAGCGTTTCCCGCAACGACCGCTGCGGCTGCCATCCGAGCAAATTCCGAGCTTTTCCGATATCGAGCTGATAATGATCATCCGCCTGATCGATCATCCAAGGCTTGATGAATGGCTCTTCTCCCGGGATATGGTCCTGAAGCCATGCGCCCGCTTTCGCCGCAGGCTTAGGGATCTCCCGGGTTTCCCAGTGTTCACCATAGATGAGTCGGCCGAGAGTATGCTGAATCTCGTCATAACTAAGGGTTTCGGATTCTCCAATCAGCGCGGTGGTCACGACTGGCAACTGGGCTCTGCGGTCAATAGCCGACGCGATCGCGGCGACAACATCGTCTAAGTGGACGAAAGCCTGTCCGTGACTCGGATTGCCCGGAAACACACGACTGATCAGCTTGCGTTCATAGATACGTTGGATCTGGTGCGCAATCGGTATGGAGTCGCAATTATCGTCGTAGACCCCCGCAATGCGAAGGATCACGACTGGCAGCTCACCACGCTGTTCCTGGATTAGCTCCTCCGTTTCTACCTTCGACTTGGGATAGTCCCATTTTGGTGTAATAGGCGAGTCCTCGTTGATAGGGAGCCCGGGCGCTCGGCGCATGCACCAGCATCGTGCTGGAGAAGAGAAACTGCTCGACTTGAAAGTTGCGTAGTTCTTTCAGCAAGCGCTCGGTCCCGCGGACGGTAATCTCCTCATATTTCGAGCTCGGCTCGCCTGAAAAATCGTAGTATGCCGCCAAATGAACGACACTCGCCAGGCGATCTCCATATGCGTATCGCACCCGCTCGAACGCTGCGCGGACGCTTTCAGATGAAGTTAAGTCCACACAGACACATTCGGCCATGGGAGGCGGATGGGGATTCCCCTCCCGATCAAAGCCGATCACTGTGTAGCGCTCGGAGAGCTCGCGAATAACGGCACTGCCAATTAAGCCGCTGCCGCCTGTAACCAATACTGCCGATCCCTTGGTTGTCATTCCATCGCCTCGTCTCTTCGCCGCCTCTCTTGGTCATCGCTGCGGCGATATGAGCCCAGTGTCAACACCCGATCAGAAAATCATGGAGTCCCACGTCGCATATCGCTCTCGAATGGGGCCGCGCGGCAACGCCAGCGCCGCAATTACGAGCCCCGCCAGGACGCCGTTCCACCTGCCACCCGCGCTGGACCCACTTAAGATCCATGGTGTTGCGGCAATCCACAATCCAAACAATACATTGAGAAACCGGCCGGCACGGATTACCTCAGCCATCACGACCACGGAAACCGTTACAACTACGGCGCCCACGACATGGTCGCTATCAGCCGCGGCCGCTTGTGTTCCAAAGACGTACGGCGCGAACATTAACCAGATGCCGAGAAGAGCGCTCGCCGCCAGGGTCCACGGTACGCTTACACCCCATACCATCGGCGCCCACATTTTTGAGGCGGGAGCGCCATAGCGCGGCGTCCGCTCGTCCTTGTTCTCTTCGCCCTCCAGCGTTCCGCCGACCCAAAACGTGCGCCAAAAGGGTTTGCCTTGATGGACGCACCGCTTTAAGAACTGTGCCATCGCAAAGACCTCGTCGACGGCCAGGGGGATCATCACCAGCATCACCGAGGCTGCCGCGAGACACAGGGTGCACCAGTGACCCACAACCACGGGCTGAAGGATTACCAGTGCGATATGTGTGAGGCCAAGAGGAACAACGAGGATAAAAAAGAACGTGACCATCCACGGCATTGTCCTCCAGCGGGTCACCCCGCCCATCCAGCCCATGAGCATTTCAATAGTGTATGCCGCAGCGCCAAGGCCGGCATCCGAGATCGGCCACATTTGCGAGACTTTTGAGGTCAGCACTTTCGCGGTGCTGTCTCCAAAGAAAGGGTCCCAGACCTCAGAGATGTAGTGAAACTGGTAAGCCGCCAAATACCGGGAAATGAACCAGCCAAAAGTAGCGAGAGCGATCATCGGAGCCCTCTGGTGCCAGCTCGAAGGATTGTAGGTCCAACCCGGCGGAATCTCTGGCCCCGGCTTCATCGCCTCCATGTGATGCGCCTTGCCGGGCATCATCGGGATCAGAAATGACAGCGCAATTGCCAAAGCCCCGATCAGCGTGTCATTCACCATTGCCGCAGGGGAGGCGGCCCAAAACAGAAGGGGTGCAAACTGTAACCAAGTTCCCACAAGTGCGACGCTCCAACGGCCGATAAAATCCCATCGTGGAAAAAGGCCGAGGCCGGCAAAAAGCACAAGCAAAGCACCGCTTATGACATCGCTCCTCATCATCGCGCCAGTTGAGTAGCCGAAGGTAAACGGGCTGCTCACCAGCCACAGCCCCAGCACCATGACTGTGAAGTTTGTCCAGAGCCACGGAGCCCGCATATGACCGATCATCTGGATGTGATCTTCCGTCCGACGGATCGCTTGCGGCTTTTCTTCATCGCGCTGCTGGAGCTTCATGCCACATTTAGGACAGGAACCGGGTCGATCCTGTTGGACTTCTGGATGCATCGGACAGACGTAAACGGTCTTTGGAAGAGTGAGCCGTTCTTTAGTGCCAACCGCCATAGCATCCTCCTTAAACCAGCAGAAACCCTATACGCTGGAGTTTGCAGATTCCTGGTGCGCTACTTTGGGCCTGTTTGGATACCGCACAAAAAGCCTCAAAAACCGATCACTTCCCTTGCAGAGTCACGACCCTATAGCTCTTCGAGCGACGAAGTTTTCTCCGGGGTCTCACCGGGATTTAAACCCGCGGTTCACCGCGAGTCGCCTTGTCAATGCGCGTTGATTTAGGTCCACTATGGGCGTCCGTCCTACCCATCCCAAAAAACATGCCACCGCAGCAAAGCAACAGCACGGCAGCAATCAGTACGGCTGACACCGAAGCGCCGAAGTACACAGCGATGGCTCCAGCCAAGAGCGCCAGTCCTATGCAAGTCCACATCGTTTTCATATCAAATCTCCTTCACGCGTGTCAGTGGGGTAAGGCGGACCGAATGTCCGCAGAAGTTGTCCTAGCCCCTCCTGATCCACCCCCTCGACTGAGCTGCAGAATCAGGAAGACCAAGGCGGCACCTGTCAGGAGCGTCCAAAGAATGCACAGCGCGATCGCACCGCTGCTCATCATTCCGCTCATCTGAGCCATCATTCCCCCACCGAAGATCATCATGCCCAACATCACTAGCAATGGGATAAGGAGGAGGACCAAGAGGCTCACGACGAGCCATCGAACCGCCGGCTTTTCAAACACCATAAAGAATCTCCTTTATTTTATTGATCTCCGGCAACATAACTTGTTGCAGGTCGATGGCCAATCCAGATTCGCCAAACGGACTTTGCCATCTTTTCGCCTTTTAACCGGATTCATCTATGTACCAAGTTGCATATTCAATTGGAGGCCGGATCGCAACGTCGCGGCTGGTTTCCTGGCGAAACGCACTATTCGTCCGCTGGAATCCAATCTCGCTGGAAAGGCCGGATCATCAACCGATCCCGACCTCCAGCAGGTTGCGCGGGTGGAGACGCGTTCTTCACCCGCGTTGCGCCTCGACCATCATTTACCCGCCGCTTTCAAACGCGCTTCTTCGGGAGGCGAGTAGCGGCCGAACTTCGCTTTGTACCACTGGTCGATCCAGCTTTTCGCTGGTTCTATCTGAGTCGGCTCCTCACGGGAGGCGCTGCTATCCCGCTCAGCTTTTAAGCGAGCCTCTTCTGCGGGTGTGTTGCGCCCATACTTCGCCTTGTAGTACTGCTCGATCCAGTTTGGACGCGCGGGCGGGACACTAGCTTCCTCGCGAGATGCGCTGTTTGCGCGTTCAGCCCTCAGGCGGGCTTCCGTTTGTGGCGAGTATATGCCGTATTTGGCCTTGTACCGTTGGTCAAATTCACTGATGCCCGATTGCGCCATCAAACCACTCGCAACCAGCGCCAAAGAACTGGTTAAAACCACGCTTCTCAGTAACGTTTTCATGACATTTCTCCTTGTTCAGAATCTCCATCTCAATAGCCTGACCAGAATAAATACGTGCAGCGATTCGCAAGCACGTGCGTCGGCAGAGAGGAATCTAGATCAGCAGAGAGTGTGTCCGCAGATAGAGCGGATCGATCGGACCAGGCGGAGTAGTGAGTCCGAGATGAAATGGATTCACGCGGTACGTGCGACAAATCATAAGTAGCTACCCCGACTAGCTCCGCAGGCAATTCAAAGAGCAAAAGTGGGGACGTCCACAGCTTGCGAGGCCAAGTAGGGTGAACTGGTCTGGCAAATTGACGATGGGCACCGATCCGTGGGGCAGTGGGAACAGGGCATCCCGTTGGACATCGAACCCATCCACAAGGGGCACGCCACTGAGCCCACCACGAGTGTGATCGCGAGGAGGACAATGAACGTTGCTCGGATTCCCGTTGTCATCCACTCATTTAGACGCTCTAGGCGCAGTTTAGTTCCTGCTCTCACAGCCAGTAAGATCCACGGATGGGCGTCTAATATTCCTTCCGCCCTCCCACGTCGCGCGGCGCGGCGGAGGGAAGAATGCAAGGATGTCCTTTCCAATCTGCAAGATGCCGTCAAAAGAAATTGTTATCGAGACCATCACGCCTTTTGATTTCCCGGTCGACTTGGTCGCCTCTATACTCAGGTGTGGCTATCCGTGAACATGTGGAGAAAATAGTCGGCCGCCATCTCTGCGCGACCGGCGTTTTCCTGCTGCTCGGAATAGCGGTTCCAGCTTACGCCCAGGTGGCCGTGAGTGAACCAGTCACCGTTGAGGCTCCTAAACAGCCCTGCGACCCGCAGGTTGCATCTTGCATGAGTCCCGTCGAGCGGACCCAGTATTGCACCAAATTCGTCGAGAACAAAATAGACGTCTGGCAGCGGCGGTTGAAGCTGGAAGGTTGGAAAATCTCTGTAGTGATGACCAAGCGCGCTGATCTGAAGCCTCGGACGCTTGGAGGAATCCGCTGGGACAAGGGGAAGAAGAGTGCTGCGATGTCGGTCCTTGATCCCTCCGAGTATCGCGTCCCCTTCCAAGCCATGTTGGACGACATGGAATTGACCGTTGTGCATGAATTGGTTCACTTGGAACTCGCCTCTTTACCCCGAAGCGAAGCAAGCCGGAGCAATGAGGAACACGCCGTCAACGGTATCGCTGAAGCTCTCCTTGTCCTCGACCGAAAAAGATAGCAATTTGCTGCGTTGCCAGTTCTTCGCAACGCTGGTCTAGCCGAGCCCCGTAATTTCCTTTCGGAACATGTAACCGATCCGGCCACTCTCGCGAATTCACCAATAGCCGGCAAAGGTCGACAAATCGGCCCAAGGAGAATGTCGAATGAAACGTATATTCGCAATGAATCGGTTGATGACAGTATTCGCAGCAGCATTGCTCACAGCGGTGATCTGTCTGGCACAATCGGTACCTGCCAAGAAGGCTTTGACGTTCCAAGGCAAGGTAGAGACCGTGAACGAGGCGGCCAACAGTCTGAAGGTGAATGGCGAAAAGGTAGAAGGTTGGATGGACGCCATGATCATGGACTATAAAGTCGATGATCCAGCGATCCCGAAGAAGCTGAAGGCCGGCGACCAGATCACGGCGACCGTGTACGAGGGCGACATGGTTCTTCATAAGGTAATGGTGATGCCCAAGACTGACAACATGAAAAGCAAGAAGTGAGCTGAACGGTCCTATCGCGAGTGGAGCGCCAAAAAGGCTCCACCCGCGACGCCGACTTTAGGTTATCTCCTTAATTTTACCAAGCTAACGGCGGCCTCAAGTATAAAGCCGATAATATGCCCGGGGTAATCGCCACCCTTCGGAAGTTAGGCTTTCGCGGCTTGGTGTTCGGCGCGTGCGGCCGTCCACACCTCCCTTGCCGCGCCCGCATTCGTAAGCGCGATCCCCAACCCTACGATCAGGTCAGGCCACAACGAAAGGGTGTAGGCGGTTATCAACCCCGCCGTGATGATGGCGATGTTGGCCAGTACATCGTTGCGCGCCGACAGGAAGGCCGCGCGGGTGAGGCTCCCCTGATGCATGCGTAGCGGGCGAGCATGATGGCGCAGGCAAGATTGACGGCGAGCGCACCCGCGCCGGCGAGCGAAAGCGGCAGGGGGTCTGGCGGCACGGGTACCTCAAACTTATCCCAAGCCCGTCCACAGCGTAGCGAGTCCGGGAATAAGCAGAATACCGGCAAGCGCCATACCCACGCGCGCCCGGCGCGCCGGATTCCATCCGAGCGCGACAAGAATGAGGAAGTTGATCGAAGCATCCTCCAGGGAAATCGATGCTGTCGGCAAATAGCGAGACCGAGCCGATGGCGAGCGCAACGGCGAACTCGACCCCAAAGTAGGAGAGGTTGAGCACCGCGACGAGCCGAACGACACGGTAGAGAGCCTTATCAGTCGGCGTTGCGTTCATGTCTTTTCATCCAATGTGGGCTACCATCACCAGCACCACGACAACGCAAGACTGCGTGGCCCAACTCCCACCTCAGGTACCAGACTGGATTTGCGACCACGGGGCTGCCGGGAAGCCTCGGATCGTGGTGATGTTTGTAGACGTACCGCCCAACCAGGAATCCCAGCGAACCCCCAACGAAAATATCGGACACCCAATGTCGCCGTGCGCTCGCTCGCGACGCGGCCACTACGGAGGCGATGGAGTAAGCAGCCATCGGAACCGCTATATGGTCGCGATACTCGTAGGCAAACACCGTTGCAAGCGCAAAAGCACTGGCGGCGTGCCCGGAGGGGAACGCGTCCCCTCCTTTCCAGAAACCTCCTCTTTGGTCGTTCGCGAGCGGTCGCTCGCGCTGCGTGATCTGCTTGATACCGAATACGACCAACTGAGTATGGGCGAGGGCTTCCAGCCCCAAAAGGCCAGCCTCGCTGGCATGTTTGTCACCTATGCCCTTGCCAATTAAATATGTGGCGCCGGAGAAGCCGGCTAGCATGTAGCTCGCCCCGATCTGGGAGACTCGCCCACTCCAAATCGCTTGGTCCTCTGTATTGGGAAGGAGGTCAGCCGTCTTTCTATCGCTCGCGATGAGCGCGCCCGAAATCAGCAAGAATGGCACACCGTATTTCTTCATCGTGTGCGAGTCGTAATTACTGGCCCGGAACGAGTTGGTCCAAATGCGATACTCATCGCGAAAGAACCTCCGGAAAAACAGGCTGTTTGACCGTAGCGGAAGTCTGGGACGGGTTTGGCGGCGCGTTATCTGGTTCTGTGGTCTGGGGCGTTGGATCGGCCTGAGGATTTGTCTGTTGAGCTGTTACGGGGAGCGTAACGTGTAAGCTCAGTATAAGGGCAATTAGGTACCCTTTGAATCGATGCTGATACTCAATCGTGGACATTTCATTCGACCTCTGGTAGCGGTACAAACTTGCCATAGCGCAGCGCCAGTGTAGGGAGAACCAGCAGGTTCAGCGCGGTTGACGTGACGAGTCCTCCCAGGATGACAACGGCCATTGGTCCCTCGATCTCTTTTCCTGGCTGGCCGCTACCGAGGGCCAGTGGAAGCAGTCCAAGGGCGGTGACGGTTGCCGTCATCAGCACCGGCGTCAATCGTTCCGAGGCGCCTCGAACGGCGGCGTGGAGGTTCCAGGCTTCGCCTTCGTGGTGAACGAGGTGTTCAAAGTGCGAGATCATCATGATCGAGTTTCGGGTAGTGATTCCAAACAGCGTCACAAAGCCGACGATCGACCCAATCGATAGATTCCCTCCGCTCAGGAACGCCGCCAGTACTCCGCCCACCAGCGCAAACGGCAGATTGGCAAGCACGAGGAGCATATTTCGGACGTTGTGGAACGCAATGGACAGCAGGAGGATAATTCCAGTCGCAGCAACCAATGAATAGCCCAGGATCTCCCGCTGCGCCTGCTTTCGGGCTTCGGAAGCTCCGCCAACTGTGGCGTAAACGCCAGCCGGAAACTTGACCTTGCTTCATTGCCCGCTGTACTTCTTCAACGAACGAAGCCAGATCCCTTCCTCTCACGTTACAGAACACAGCCTGCCGCCTCCTGGTACCTTAGTGCGCTACACTGTATCGCCCGGTGGTTTTCATAGACGTCCGCCAACTCGCCAAGAGGCACTCGCGTGCCCTCCGCGTTCTGTAGCATCAACGAACGAACAGCTTCCGGGTTCTGGCGCACGGGGCGGTGCGAGGATTACGCCTATGTTAAATACGCGATTGGCTTCGTATGCCTGTCCCACAACTGTTCCTTGATAAGCCGCCTGGATAGCATCGAGGGCGCTCACGGGCTGGAACCCAAACTGTAGGAGTTTCGCCGGCTCCAATCGGACAACCATCTCCGGAGTGCCCGGGGGAGACTCGACTTGAACATCGCCACAGGGTTATTCAGCGAAGCCTCCTTCCGAACAAATTGGTCTGGGGCCGTTTGAACATATACGTAGACTTTTCCCATGAGGCGGACGAGTGCTGAACGTGGAATCGCTACGCCCGCGTTCGTTGACCGGGCACGCTAAGATAGGCGGTAACGGAAACACCAGGACGTAAACCAAACCGGGTGCCGCTCAGCCGAAAAAGGAACGACTCATCCTGCGCTTTGGGATCGACGGCAGCGCCTACAGCCATACGCTCGGCTGGGATAGGCTGGTCTTCGGAGCCAACCGGGACGATCCGGGCGTTCGAGGCTGTTTCAGCCCGCAGTGTCAGCCGGGAGTGCCTAGCAGAGAGGAGCGCGTCCGACGAGGACTTTCCCAGGGGAATGGATACGAAATCGGTCGATACGTTGTCGGCCGTTTCGGCAGAGCGTATAAGACCGATCGTTTCAAAAAAGCCCGAGGGAGCCAATCTGACATTGCCCAGCTTGAAGGAATCCGGCCAAGTCTGATTACCTGAGCTCGTACCTTGTGCGAATCCTGTGAGCGGAGCGATAGCGACAAAAAGCATTAGTGCTGAAACGCCCCACCGGAGCCCTTCCATAAATATAACGATCACCGACACTTAAGAAGCCGCCCGGGAAGTATTCGGCGATAAACAGGACGAAGCGATCCCTCTAGGGTAGGAATTCTCACGGCAACTCGCCGCATGCGTGCACGCTGACCGGAGTTTTGCTCACCATACCCGCAGTTCGACTCCTCCGAGGAACGTCCGCCCTGGCATGGGAACGTTTGGAATCTCCTCGTAGCGTGTGCCACCTGCGTTCAACACTTGGACGAATGGCCGGAGGCGCCCTTTCTGGCAAGCGACAAAGATGTCCAGGGTTGAGTACGCCGGTCGGCGTACTCAACCCAGCCTCCCCAATCGAGCTCTAGCAGGCTGTTGAAGAATGCCGATGTGATGGCTCGCCGTCGACTAATTTGCCAAGTTTCAGCGACCGGGTGGTGC
>JAIEMJ010000008.1 GCA_019752335.1 Bryobacteraceae bacterium | reverse complement strand
GTTTGGGCGATCGCTTGGGCGCGATCTACACGCCGGTCGCGTTGGCGGTAGCGGGCTTGGCCTGGGCCCTCAGCGGCGAGTCACTCCGCTTTCTGGCCGTGCTAGTGATTGCCACGCCCTGCCCCCTGTTGCTGGCCATTCCGATCGCGGTGATCGGCTCCATCTCGCTCTGCGCACGCCGGGCCATCATCGTCAAAACGCCGGCCGTGCTGGAGCAGATCGCCGAATGCCGCACGGCTATCTTCGATAAGACCGGCACGCTCACCTATGGCGCGCCCCAACTTACGGAGCAACTGACGGGCCCTGGCTTCACGCCAGGCGAAGTGCTCGCTCTCGTGGCGAGCCTCGAACGCTACTCCAAGCACCCACTGGCGCGAGCGATTCTGACGGCGGCGCAAACCGAGGGGCTCGCCTTGCCCGAAGCCCTCGAGGTGAGCGAGCTACCGGGGCAAGGTCTGCATGGGACCGTCGCCGGCCACCACGTGCAAGTCACCAGCCGGACGCTTCTCCTCAAACGCCCGGTCGCCGGGGCGGACCAACTTCCGGCCATCGCCGGTGGACTCGAGTGCGTCATCGTCATCGACCAGCGCTACGCGGCCGCGTATCGCTTTCGCGACGCCCCGCGAGCCGAGAGCCGCTCTTTCGTGACGCATCTGGGGCCCCAGCATCAATTCACGCGCTTGATGCTGGTGTCGGGCGATCGCGAGTCCGAGGTGCAGTATCTGGCGGGGCAGGTGGGCATTACGGAGGTGCATGCGCAGCAGAGTCCGGAGCAGAAGCTGGCGCTGGTTCGCCAGGAGACGGCCGCCGCCAAGACGCTTTATGTGGGCGATGGCATCAACGATGCGCCGGCGATGATGGCCGCCACCGTCGGCATGGCGATTGGCCAAAACAGCGACGTAACTTCGGAAGCGGCAGGCGTGGTGATCATGGATAACTCGCTCGAAAAAGTGGACGAATTCATGCACATCAGCCGCCGGATGCGCTCGATCGCGCTGCAGAGCGCCGTGGGCGGCATGGTTCTCAGCATGATCGGCATGGGCTTCGCGGCGACGGGTCATCTGAGCCCGGTGGCGGGGGCGATCGCCCAGGAGATCATCGACGTCGCCGCGGTCCTAAATGCCCTCCGCGCCGCCTTTCCCCCCAGGGTGATCCATGATCTATAACTCGCGTTCAACGACAACGCTCTATCTCATGCCCAAACCCGTCGCGTCCTCCGTGCGACCCTTGGTGGCTTGGCTGGTATTCTGTTTCGCCGCGGCCGGCACCGCGGTCCTGGTCTCCACGGATGGCTGGTACGCGGCCTTGCAAAAGCCTCCGTGGAATCCACCGGCTTGGGTGTTTGCTCTGGCCTGGACCCTGTTGTACGCCACGATGGCCGTCGCGGCGTGGCTCGTCTGGCGTCGCGGCGGCTGGCACTTTCAGCGGACGGCATTGGGGATGTTCGTCTTCCAATGGCTGCTGAACG
Organism: Bryobacteraceae bacterium; assembly: GCA_019752335.1. Classification (GTDB taxonomy): domain Bacteria; phylum Acidobacteriota; class Terriglobia; order Bryobacterales; family Bryobacteraceae; genus JALHNI01. Next base: position 72,784 of record JAIEMJ010000008.1, on the reverse strand, counting down.
CCCTTTGGACGCCCCTCTTCTTCGGTTTCCACCTCGCGGGTGCCGCCGCGGCGGAGATAGTCCTCCTTTGGGTGGCTCTCGCCGTTACGGTAATCCTGTTCTGGCGAGTGCGCAAGGAGGCAGGCGTGCTCTTGCTGCCTTACCTGGCATGGGTCACTTTCGCCGCCGCCCTGAATATCGAGATCTGGCGGCTGAATCGATAGTGGGCACTAAAGTGCTTCAGCCCACGGCGAAGGATAAAGGATCAATGCCCGCTATGAATCTTACAGTCATGTTTCTTGATGCCGCCGTGGCCATTTACCTGATCAATGGCTGGGCGGCAATCGACGCGGGGGCCAAGGCTACATTAAATCTTGTCCTCCTGCTCGTTTGCGTCTGGCTCTGGATAGGCGGTGGTTCGGAATCCGCATCTGCCATGTCGAGTATCGCTAGATGACTGCGTTCACGTCGCAAGGCGGCAATATTTGCCGCTGCCGACGGTAGATATCTTCCTCAACCCGCCCCATCACCCTCCGCCTGCCCGATTCTTGCTTCCCGGTCACAACGGCCATCCACATGCATAGGTAGATGAAGTAGCACAATCGTACCAACGTCCGCGGAGAGCCGAACCGATGTGCCAGAAAGACCAACTTATGAAATTCCTACACTCAGCAACGATGCTCACCTCGCTGTTGGTCATGGGCGCCTTCTTGGCGCCCGTGGCCAATGCTGACGAGTCCAATAAAAAGACCGTGATCACCTTTAGCGGCCCCGTTGAGATCCCGGGCGTGCATGTCGCCGGCTGGGGCGTCCTGCCCGCCGGAACTTACGTATTCAAAATCATGGACTCCCAATCAGACCGGCATATCGTGCAAATCTTCAACAAAGAAGAGACGACCATCTACGCCACGATTCTGGCTATTCCGAACTACCGGCTGAAAGCGACGGACAAAACCGTCATGACTTTTAGCGAGCGCCCCGCGGGCCAGCCCGAGGCGCTCCGGGCCTGGTTCTATCCGGGCCGCAACTCGGGCGAAGAGTTCGTCTATCCCAAGTCCCGGGCGATGGAGCTTGCGAAGGCCAGCAACGTGCCTGTGCTCTACACCCCTGCTGAACTCCCGGCGGAGATGGCGGAACCGATTACTTCAGCCGACGTTCCGGTCGTTCTTGAAATGAAGCGAGCGCAGATCATGGCGATTCGGCCCACGGGAGAAGACGCGCGCCTCGCGGACGTGGTGGAAGCTCCGCCCGCGGATGTGGAGACTCCCGCTGCTGCCGCGCCGGCGGCGCCCGCGGCGCAACCCGCAACGCCCTCGCCCGCTCCGGCCGCCGAGGCAGACACCCTGCCCAACACGGCTAGCTGGTTGCCGCTGCTGGCCGTATTAGGGCTGCTAGCGCTCGGCGGCGCGGCGGCGCTGCGCGCGGTGGAACGGCACCTCTCCTAACGGAACGACGGCCCGAAGACGGTGCGGCGCAGGTAATTGCGCCGCACCGTTGCGCGTGAAAGGAAATCATGGCAAACATAATTGGCGCGGCGGTCCTGTTACTTGTAGGCCCCGCCTGGCATACCCAGGATCCTCAACCCTTCCGCATCTCCGTGAATGTCGACCTCGTCGTGTTGAATCTCAGTGTGCGTGATCGCAACGGACAATTTGCCGCGGGATTACTCGAGAAGAACTTCGACGTCTTCGAAGACGGTGTTCGCCAAACTATTCGCCTATTCCGGGACGAAGACATCCCGGTGACCGTTGGACTTGTGGTTGACCACAGCGGTAGCATGCGGCACAAGCTCGCCGAAGTGGTTGCGGCGGCGCGCACCTTCGTACAGGCCAGCAGTGCGGAAGATGAAATGTTCGTGGTGAATTTTAGCGATCAGGTTACTTTGGGCCTACCCCCGAATATTCGCTTCACCAATCGTGTAGACGAACTGGCACGAGCAATCGCCAATACTCCTGCCGCGGGCATGACCTCGCTTTATGATTCTTTGCTGGTCGCGCGGGCTGGCCTCGAAAATGGCAGCCGGGAGAAGAAGGTTTTGTTGGTGGTGAGCGACGGAGGAGACAATGCGAGTAAGCACCGCCTATCGGAGGTTCTGAAGCTCACCCAGAAATCTAAAGCACTGATCTACACAATTGGCTTGTTCGATGCCGATGATCCAGACCGTAACCCGGGCGTTTTGCGCCGGCTGGCCGACTCCACGGGCGGCGAAGCCTATTTCCCTGGCCGCACCCAGGAAGTCATCACCATCTGTGAGCGGATTGCCCGCGACATTCGACACCAATACACCATCGGATACGTTTCCGCCAAAGCGACCGCGCCCGGTACTTACCGCGCGATCCAGGTGCTTGCGCGCGGCGCCGCGAATCGGAAGCTGTCGGTGCGCACAAGACCAGGCTATGTAACTGGGGAGGAGCCCAAATGAACCACCAAACGATGAAGCGGCCACTACGCTGGGCCATCCGCTCACTGCTCGCCGGGGGCTTAGGCGTCCTGGCCTATTGCGGCTTCGTGCTTACGGATGCGTGGCTGTTTCAGCTTGAGCAGCGCCAGGAGTTTCAGACTCAACTGTCGAAGACTACGCCTACCGCCCGGAAGAACGCGATCTTTGTCGATTTGCATCCACCGCCATCGATTTCGCCAGTTGGCCTCATCGGCAAGTTGGAGATCCCGCGGCTGGAACTCTCGGTTATCGTGCTCGAAGGTACCGATGCCGGGACACTCCGGCATGCCGTCGGTCACATCCCGGGTACGTCGTTGCCTGGCATGCCTGGGAACACTGGGCTTTCGGGGCATCGCGACACTTTCTTTCGTCCGCTGCAAGACATCCGGCATCACGACCTCATCCAACTTACGACAAAGCTTGGGATATACCGTTACCGCGTGAGGTCGATTCAGGTGGTGAACCCAGGCGAAATCACGGTGCTTAATTCTACGGGCACGGAGACGCTCACCCTGGTCACGTGCCATCCGTTCACCTTTCTGGGTGCCGCTCCCCGGAGATTCATTGTGCAGGCCGAACGAATCCAGTCTTGACGCTGGATGGCCCTAACGTGCTCACGCGGTGGAAAGTCATGAAAAGCAGCGAAGCCGCTCTCGAATGGTTCGGCGGGATGAGTATATTCTCCGGTCAAGTCCTTCGACAGTCGTTTGCCCGGCCAGTCGAACTCACCGAACTTCTGAAACAGACCTTCGAGATTGGGTGGCGTTCCTCCCCGCTGATCATCCTGTCGGGGTTGGCGGTTGGCGGCGTCCTTTCCATCCATACACGGGCGACGCTGGAGCGGTTCGGCGCCGAGTCGATGATCCCGACGGCGCTCGCCTTCGCAGTCGTGAAAGAAACCGGTCCGCTGGTTGCGGCCCTACTGATCTCCGGCCGGGTTGGCGCCGGCATTGGAGCTGAGTTAGGCGGCATGCGAGTAACCGAACAAATCGATGCGCTTGAATCTTTAGCAGTAGATTCATTCAAATATCTGGTGATTACTCGCGTCTTGGCCTGCGTCGTGGCTCTCCCTTTGCTAACCGTATTGATGAACTTCAGCGGACTGGCCGGGGGCTTTTTGGCTGAAACCATGATCTCCGGCATGTCTTTCAGTTTCTATTTTCACGCCGCCTTCAGCAGCCTGGGATTCTCCGACTATATTCCCCCGACTCTCAAGACCATGGTCTTTGGCTTCATCATTGGGACTGTCTCTTGCCATCTGGGATACAACGCGACAGGCGGAGCGGAAGGCGTCGGCCGTGCGGCCACGCAAAGCGTCGTGCTGTCGTCGATGTTTCTGATTATCGTCAACGTTATTCTCGTCAAGTTCATCTTCTTTCTCTATCCCGGAGCCGGATGATGCCCGACCCCGCAGTGGCTTTTGATGCGGTTTCCAAATCCTTCGGGTCAAAGGAAGTCCTGAAGAACGTCACTTTCTCTATCGCCGCCGGGACGGCCTTCGTTCTTCTGGGGCGAAGCGGCTCCGGGAAAAGCGTCATGCTCAAGATCATTTGCGGACTACTAAAAGTAGATTCTGGCTCCGTAGCCGTTCACGGAAACGAGATCACGAAGCTCGACAGCCAGCAGTTGGCCGAAACGCGCCGGCACATGGGATTCCTGTTTCAGAGTGCTGCCCTATTCGATTCGCTGAGCGTCGGTGAGAACGTCGCCTTCCCCTTGCGCCGGAACACACGGAAGACAGATGCCGAGATTCGGGAACAAGCCAAGGATCTGCTCCAAAAAGTGGGCCTGGATGGGGAGTACGATCATGCACCTTCTCAGCTTTCGGGCGGCATGCGCAAACGGGCGGGTCTCGCACGGGCACTCGCCATGGAACCTTCTATTCTGCTGATCGATGAACCCAGCGCCGGGCTGGACCCCATCACCTCCACCGAGATCGACCAACTCCTTGTCGACATCAAGACGAAACATCATGCGACGCTCGTCGTGGTGACACACAACATCCCGAGCGCCCGGCGCATTGCGGACCAAATGGCGTTTCTCGAAGACGGACACTTAGTCGCACAGGGAACGCTCAAAGAACTTGAGCAGAATGAAAATCAATTGGTGCGAGACTTTCTGAAGTCTCAGCAAGCAGGATAATCGTGGACAGTACAAAGAAACTGATGGTGGGAATATTCGTGGGCGGCTGTCTGCTGCTATTCGGAGTTGGTCTTTTCCTGATTGGCAATAGCAATCAACTCTTTACGAAATCGTTTCAAGTTTATGCCGAGTTCAAGAAGATCACGGGTATCCAGAACGGGGGCAAAGTTCGCGTCGCTGGCATGGACGCCGGCACCGTCGTGCGCATCGAGGTGCCCACGCACCCCGAAGGCAAGTTTCGAATCTACTTCAAGATCATCGAAAAGCTGCATCCTCTTGTTCGCCAGGATTCGGAAGTAACTATCCAGACTGATGGTTTGCTTGGCAATAAGTATCTTCAGATCGATGCCGGTACGTCCTTTTCTGCCCCTGCACGCGAGAATGCGATGATTCACGGCAAAGAGCCCTTTGATTGGGGCGATCTGATGGACCAGATTAGCGTAACTGTCAAGGAAGTGAATGGGATTCTCCTTCACGTGAAAGATCAGTTATCGGCAACTTTAGTCCAAGTTGAATCCGCAGTGAAATCGGCCAACTTACTTATGATCGACGCCCGGCCCCATGTGAACAGCATCCTGGCAAGCGCCAAGGACATTAGTGCAGACCTTCATGAGATTATCGATGGCGTCCAGGAAGGCCGAGGGACCGTGGGTGCGCTCTTCAAGGACGAAAAGCTGTACGCCAGTGTGAAACGTAGTGTGGATCAGACGGAAGTGGCCGTCAATCATCTTCGTGACGCCACCGCCAGTGCCAAGAAAGTGGTGGCGAAAGTAGAGGATAGCGAAATTGTGCCCGAGGTTCAGCGGACGGTGAAGAATCTTCAGCAGATTACCCGTCAAGTAAAAGACGCGGTAGAGAAGTTCGAAGCGGCCGGAGGCGACGGGGGAGCTAGCGAGAACCTACAGCGCACGCTGGCCGGCGCTCGCGAGGCAATGTCAGATTTGTCGGACAATACTGAGGCGCTCAAGCATAACTTTTTCTTCAAGGGATTCTTTCGCAGACGCGGCTTTTTTGACCTGGGGGCGCTCAACGTTACGGAGTATCGCAATCCGAGATTCGGCAAAGACTTTAAACAGTACCGGCTGTGGTTCGCAACCGAGGATCTTTTCCGTAAGGATGCGGGCGGCGCAGAGGTCCTGAGTGCCCAGGGTAAAGCGAAATTGGACGAGGCGATGACCCAGGTGCTGGCGTTTCCCCGCAATGGGCCTCTCATCCTGGAGGGCTTTGCCAGTGACGGAACCGTTTCGCAGCAGTATCTCGCCGGAAGGCGGCGAGCGGTTCGGGTGCAAGCGTACATTGTGGATCAATTTCGACTCCGGCCGGCCTATGTGGGAGTGATCTCGCTGGGATCGGACGCGGCGTTCAACAAAACCGCGAAGGACGGGGTAGGTCTGGTGTCGTTCTACAAGTGAGTCAAGGTTCCTCCGAAAACCTCGACCCATTCGCTATGGGCTACCGAAGCGATCTACGGCGCGTTACTCCCAGGCCAACCAAGCCGAGTCCGACGGCCAAGAGTGTTCCCGGTTCGGGAACCGCGTCGATCGGAAAGTCAGTCGCGGCGAAGATCTCTCCCTGTACGGTAGTTTGTCCGGGAGACTGACCTGAGTTGGGCGCCACGATTCGGGTTTGGGAGGTGATCTGAAACACCGTCGAGCCGAAACTGCCGCTCAGTGCATTATTTGCGGCCGGCCCCAGTTCCAGAGGAATCCAGACCACGGTAATTGGACTGACATCACTGAAGATCCGGCCGCCGGACGAAACGCCACTGAAGAGGCCAGTAGCGCTGTGCGTGGTGTCGGAGATGATGAGGTGGAATAAGAAGGGATCGAACTGAGCGCCCTGGCCAAGGGCCTGTGTGGAGCAGGAAGGGCACAACAGCTTAAAGGTCCCGTAGTTCAGGTTCGAGGGAACCCCCGTGTCCCCGGTTCCATTGGGTACAAACTCCAAAGTCGCCGTTTGGCCTTGCGCGCTGCTCAGCGTCAAGCTAGTCCCGGCAAAGCCGGTACCTGGGCCATTGGTGTGGTAAGTAATCACTGCACCCCTGGCGCTTCCCGCACTCATCAGGAGCAACGCCCCTGGAACCCAGACCTTCAAATTACGTGTGATGTTCATAATTGTTCTTTCTTTGTGTTGATGCTTAGCTCCTCGAATTCAACTCTTTCGGGCCGGGACGAGGAGTAGCTATCAATTCCTGAAGCACTTCGAAGTCCATTGTGCTTTGCGCGGCATGCGCAGCCGGCAGCGCAGCGGGTCACTGTAGAAAAGAGAAAGGCTGGGAGCTAACGCTCCCAGCCTTGTTTTCTGATCTACCAGTGTTACTAAAGTAAGTTGGCTCGGGCCATCGGCTTGTCAGTTACGGAAAAATCCGCTGCAGCCTCCCCTGACGAGGCAATATCAGCCGCCCCGGTCTTCTCGAGGATGTCCTTGGCACGGGAAGACCACTCAGAGCTGTCGCAGTGAACGGAAACCAGGATGCCACCAGTTTTGATGCGCCCCTCGTAACGCTTCGCTTCGTATTCTGGCATCCCGTAGCCGGTAAGAGTACCAATGATGCCGCCGGTAACAGCACCGGCGCCTACGCCAGCGAGGGCCCCCATGATTGGACCGGCAGCGATGAACGGCCCGACTCCCGGAATCGCTAGGGCGCCGATGCCCGCCAGCCAACCGAGTGTGCCTCCTAACACCACACCGGCGGAGACGCCGGTCGCGGCTCCTTCCGGCGCCTTGGTGTTCATTTCCACGGCGAAGTCCTTGGTGCCGACATTATCGGGAAGCAAAGCCGAAATGTCGGTATTGCGGAATCCGGCCAGACGCAATGCCTCCACGGCGGTGGAAGCGTCGTCACGGGTTTTGTAAATTCCAAAAACTGAGGTATTCTTTGCCATTTCAGTATTTCCTTTTTCGTTTTTCTTTACGGTTTGTCGGGAGCGATCTCGAGCTCATTAGTTACCTTAGACATTCCCGCAATGGCTAGGGCCTTCTTACCAATCTCTTGCTTCTCCGCTTCGGTGCGAACCGGCCCGCGCAACATCACGGTACCATCACGGGTGATGATCTTGACGTTGTGCGCATAGGTGGAAAGAGACTTGTCCGCCGTCACGGACTTACGGATCTTCTGAGCTAACTTCCGATCAGCAGAATTCATCTTCTGCTGATCGGCGGTAACGGCGCCGGCGGCACGGTCACGTTGGTTCATCTTGGAGTTGTCGGGTGCTTGCGCCGTGAGGATGAATGCCAAGGCTACGCCGGTGAGGAGTGGCAGGTTCATCATGTCCGCGCCTTGTCGCTAACGGTAGAGCGGTAAGCCTCGCGACCCGCGTCGACGGCGGCAGCGACGCTGGAGCCGTAGCCTTCGATCGCCTCTTTGCCCTTCTCCACGAAGTCCGAGGCTTGGCCGGCGAGATGCGACGCCTTGCGGGACACATCGCGCTCCACAACCCGGCTTTGCCGGGCCAGATAGTCTTGGCCTTCCGCGATTCCGTCCCGAATGGCTTCCCGAGTCTCGCGACCGGACTTGGGCGCGAGCAGAATGCCCAGCCCGACGCCGAGTCCCGCCCCGACTAGGAAAAGGAACGCGTCATTCATCCCTCGTTGATTGCAGTTTTCCATGGTGATCTCCTGGCTGCTCATGGGTGAGCTACTTCTTACTTTCCTGAAATGAGTACTTATTCAATTGGCTTAAGAGCGCTGCGCCCGTAGCCGGTGTGCGGCCCTTGCCATCGCGCAGAATCTCCGTCGTCGTGTAGCGCTTGCCGTAGAGCATCTCGTTCTCGTCGAGGTCCTGACGGAGCGTCGAGCCTTCGAGCGCGATGCCGGCGAAGAGCCCCCGCGACCGCGAGTATCCAAGAATCTCCGCGCGCATGAAGGCGTCGGTCTCAGCTTGAGCGGTGCGGCCCACGGGTCCGGCCATGGCCGAGGCGGAGCCACCGATTTTGAACTCTGACTTCATAAGACTCTCTTCGCCTCGCTCGTTCATGATGAGCAAGACGAGGTCCGTCTCGCCGACCCCGATTTGGAGGCCGACACTTCCACCTTCGAGGCGCATAGCGGCCGGATTACTCCAACCGCTGCCTGGATGTTTGCGGCAGGAAATAAAGCCCTTTCCGTACTTAGCGCCGACGATAAAGCCGGCTTTCTTCATGCCGGGGATGATCACCACGCAGTGCGACCGCTCGAGGAGATCTTGAGGTATGGCCTTGTCTGGAGTCGCCATGATCTCTTCAAAGGTCAAAGTGGCGGCGTGGAGACGATCCGCACTCTTCTGGTTTGGTGTGTGCTCGGCCGCTAGGCCGATCCCGGTGATAGCAAGCGTGGTGAAAATTAGATTGGTGGTCTGCATGTTACAAGCAGGAGCAATCCACGGGCCATTTAGCGAGAGCCAATGAAATCAACGTGGGTTTGGCGGAGCGGAGAAAAACTGCAGCCCTAGCGTCGGCAAGAGTTGCGCGACCAGAGTGGCCCGCTAATTGCAATAGGTGCCTCCGAAGGAGATTCCTCATGAATTGGGATCAAGTTGAAGGAAAGTGGAAGCAGTTGCATGGCTCAGTGCGTCAGACGTGGGGCAAACTCACGGATGACGACCTGGTCATTATTGGGGGCAAAAAGGATCAACTGGTGGGGCAAGTGCAGGAGCGCTACGGCGTCGCGAAGGAAGAAGCGGAGCGTCAAGTCTCCGATTGGCTGACGAAGCATTAAACCAATGCCTTTGCCCGGACGCCGTGGCCCCCGCCGGCAAAAGACTACGGCGTTCGCGGGTTTTCGGCTACTATTGAACAGCGATGGAAGCGAATAACGCGGCCGGCCGGGTCCTGGTTGTCGACGATGATGAAGTCTTGCGAAAGGCTTTGTCGGGAATTGCCGCTGAAGGTGGTTGGCAAACGGCGGAAGCCGTCGACGGTCGCGATGCCTTAGACCGCTTAGCCACTTTCGACGCGGACGTCATCGTCACGGATTTAGTCATGCCGCGCATGGACGGTATCGAGTTTCTGCGCACCCTCCGGGAATCGGGCGACGAGCGCCCCGCCATCGTCCTCACCGGTTACGGCAGCCTGGACAAGGCCCTATCCACGATCCACGAACTGCGTGCCTACTGGTTCCTCGAAAAGCCCGTGAAAAACAGCGCGCTGAAGGCACTGCTCGAGCGAGCGGTGGCCCATCGGCGGCTCTCCCTCGAGACGCAACTTCTCAAGCGGGATCTCGCGAATCGAGGATACCTTGGCGAGATGGTGGGCGCGTCCCACGCGATGCAGAGAGTCTTCCATCTCATTCGCCAAGTGGCCCCCAGCACCGCTTCGATCATGATTAGCGGGGAGAGTGGCACTGGAAAAGAGTTAGTCGCCCGCGAGGTGCATAACTTGAGCCCGCGCCGGAATCAACCTTTTGTGGCGATCAATTGCGCGGCTTTGCCGGAAAGCCTGATTGAAAGCGAACTTTTCGGCCACGAAAAAGGTGCTTTTACCGGGGCGCTGGATCGCCGTCCGGGCTGTTTTGAACAGGCGCATGGAGGTACGCTCTTTCTGGATGAAATTGGCGAGATGCCGCTGGCCACACAGTCTAAATTACTTCGTGTTTTGGAGGAAAAGCAGATCCGGCGCCTGGGCGGTCGAGCGGACATCGAAGTGGATACGCGGATTGTCGCGGCGACGAACCGTCCTTTGGAAGCGGCTCTGCGCGGGAAGTACCTGCGCGAAGATCTCTTCTATCGCATCAATGTATTTCATATTGAGTTGGCGCCGTTGCGGGACCGGAAAGAGGATATTCCAGCGATTGCCCAATCGATGCTCGCCCCCCTAAACCGGAAGCACGGAGCGACAGTATCCCGGATTGACCCGGCGGTGCTGACCCGCCTTGAGGCGCACCAATGGCCCGGGAACATTCGCGAGCTACGCAATGTCATGGAGCGGGCGGTGATTCTAGCCTGGGAGGGTCCCATTCAGGAGCGGCATCTACTCATTGATGCCGAGTCGAGCTTGGCGAGCGTAACGAGAACAGAGCCGGTGACCGCAGACGGAATGATCGCATTCCGGGCGGGCGAGCCCCTCATCAAGGTGGAAGACGCTTACATTCAACTGACGCTAAAGCACGTGAATCAGAACCGCAAGCGTGCCGCCAGCTTACTCGAGATCAGTGTGCGGACGCTACACAACCGCTTGGCGGCGCTGCGCGGCGGCAACTCCGACGTTCCGCCTCTCGACGAGGACGAGTGACTAGGGAGCGGGTAAAGTGAAGAAGATGGTGGTGCCTGAGCCAAGCTGCGAATCCATCCAAATCCGGCCACCATGCAACTCGATCGCCCGGCGGCAATAGGCTAAGCCGATGCCTTCGCCCGGCACCCCGCCTGAATGCAGACGCTGAAAGATGCCAAAACAGCGCTCCCAATCGGCCTCAGCCACGCCGACGCCGTGATCCCGCAGTGCGAAGATCCAGGCGCCAGACGGGTCGAGCGACGCGCTGATGTGCAGTTTGGCCGGCCGCTCGCCGCGAAACTTGATCGCATTGTCAATAAGCCGGCTCAACACATCCGTGAGGATCTCGAAGTCACCCATCACGCCGGGTAAATCCGCGGAAGTGATGCCGGCACGGTCGGCTTCCGGGAGACGGGATACCGCACTTAAGAACACCAGTTTCATCGTTACGGGCTTCGCCTGAAATGATTCGGGCATTTGCAGGCATTCGAACACGCCTCGAATCAGCGTTTCGAGACGTGCGGCGCCCTCACGGATACGGCGAATGCAGAGCTCGGACTGGCCGGGCTCTTCCGCGAGTAACTCGACGTAGCAATGAATCGCGCGTACGGGCTCTAGCAAATTGTGCGCTACCAGGGCGATCTCGGTTTGCCGGGCTTGTAACGGATCGTCCATACCTTCATGGTAGCGGCAGATCTTGCCGCGTGCGGAAATTACTGCTTGGCGGACTGCGCAGGGGAAAGGCCAAGTCCCTTGTTTGCTTGGCCGCGCCAACTTGGCACTCCAAATGCCTAAGACACTCTAAGAAAGCAGGCGAATATGAAGTGGAACCAACGGATACGAGGCTTGGGACTGATAGGCGGACTTGCCACCATGGTTCTAGCGCAGGTCCCGAACCCGACGCAGACGAACTCACCGGAGACTTCCAGAAACGGCGCTCCGATCTTTCGGACCACCGTAGTTTCGAAGTCAATCAAATCGATTAACTATAACCATCGGCAAGGCTCCACAGTCGTAGGTCTTGAGGGCAGTGCGGACATGCCGAAGGCTGTTGGCGAGGCCAAGGTAGAGAGCAAGACCGGGGCTACGAAGGTGCAGGTGGACGTCGACAAGATGCCGGCCGCTCAGACCCTGGGGGATGACTTGCTCACCTACGTGGTGTGGGCGATCACGCCTGAAGGACGAGCCGAGAATCTGGGCGAACTGATGCTGGACGGCGACCATGCACGTTTGCAGGGCGCCACCGAACTGCAGTCCTTCGGACTGATCGTCACAGCCGAGCCCTATTATGCGGTCACCCAACCGAGTGACATGGTGGTGATGACCAATGTGCTGAAACCAGGCACCACCGGCACGATCTCCACGGTGGATGCCAAGTACGAACTGCTGGCTAAGGGCAGTTTCGTAAACCGCCTGCCGCCGGCAGACCGGGCCAAGTTACGGGCTAACCGCAACGCACCGCTCGACCTGTTGGAGGCTCGTCACGCCGTCGCCATTGCCCGGTCAGTCGGGGCGGCGCAGTATGCGGCCGATACGTTACAGAAGGCAGATATTGACCTCTACAACGCCGAGGCCTTCTTCCAGTCCAAGGGCGACAAGAAAAAGGTGCAAACCTTGGCCCGCAACGTCACCCAGCTTGCCGAGGATGCACGAATCATCACGGTGAGGAAGGTGGATCAGGAGAGCCTGCAGGCAGAACGGACGGCAGCGGCGGACCGCCTGACTACTGCCCAAACCACGGCTGACCAGGAAACACGCAAGCGTGAACTAGCCGAAGCCGATCGCAAGATGGCGCTCGAAAGCGAACGCAATGCTCAGTACGTAGCCGACCAGGAGCGGCGGGAACGCCGGCGCGTGGAATTACAAAATACGGACTTGGAAGAGGCACGCAAAGCCGCCCAAGTGGCTTTGCGAGATTCGGAGTCCGGGCGGATGCAGGCCGAAGAGATGGCCCGCAAAGCAGAGCTAGCGCAGAAGACTTCGCTGGCGGAGCAAGAGAAGCTGAAGGCCGAAACCGAAGCCGCTCGCCTGATGGCGGCCCAGGAGCAGGCGAAACTTCGCGCGGAGACCGACCAAGCCCGCCAGCAGGCCGAAACGGCTCGCTTGCAGGCCGGTCAGGAGCAGGCGAAGCTGCGCGCGGAGACTACCAATGCGCAGCAGATGGCGGAACAAGCTCGCCTGCAAGCAGAAGCCGTTCGCGTCAAGGCGGATGCGGAACTTGCCGCGTCCCGGCAGCAACAGGAGGCTCTGGCGGGCAAAGTAGCCCAAGCCGAAGCCGCAGCCGCGGCGGCCCGCGCGGACCTACTACGCCAACTGAACGTGGTGTTACAGACCCGCGAGACGGCACGCGGACTCATCGTCAACATGTCTGACGTGCTGTTCGATACGGCCCAATTTACCTTGCGTCCCGGCGCGCGCGAGAAATTGTCGCGCATCGCCGGAATCGTCATGGCTTATCCGGGCCTCAAGCTCGAGGTGGAAGGTCACACCGATAGCGTCGGCGATGACGCTTCGAACCAGTTACTCTCGGAGCGCCGGGCGGAGAGCGTACGCAAGTTTCTGACGCAGAACAGCGTACCGGCCGATTCGATTACGGCTAAGGGTTTCGGCGAGGGCGCGCCCGCGGCGGACAACATGACGGCCGAGGGCCGTCGAACGAATCGCCGTGTTGAGCTAGTTGTGAGCGGGGCACCCATTCAGGTGACGACGACCACGACCTCGATCGTTCGGTAAGGAGTACCGAAGATCATCGCTTGGGCCCCGTAGCGGTTGCGACCGCCGCGGGGCTCGTTTTCATTGACTGGCCCTCCGCGTGCTTAGGAAACTACATGCTGATTCTCATCATCATTTTGATCGTGGTCTTCGGCGGTGGCAGCGGCTACTATGGCCACTCGCGCTGGGGGGCCGGTGGTGGGGCCGGAGTTGGGCTCGGAACCATCCTGCTGCTGGTGCTGCTCCTCTATTTACTTGGGTACCTTCGCTGAAACGCGAATCGCAGTGAGAGATAGGATGAATTGTGCTAACGAAGCTGGCTCCGCCGGCGCCGCAGGACCCGCGGAGCAAACCCCGCCGCGCCAGGCCGGTAAGATGCTTGATTTGACCGTCGTGTCAGACGTTATTTGTCCATGGTGCTATGTCGGCAAGAAGAATCTCGAACGGGCCCTGGTGATCCTAGGCCCAGCCTTGTGCTGCGAAATCACGTGGCGACCCTACGAACTCAACCCGACCATGCCGGCGGGCGGCATGGACCGGTGGGAATACAGGTCGAAGAAATTCGGCTCTTGGGCGCACTCCCAATCGCTTGACGCACAGGTCGCCGCCGCAGGCGCGCAAGCGGGAATCCACTTTCGCCACGATCTGATAGTTCGTACGCCGAACACGTTTCAGGCCCACCGCCTTATTTGGTTGGCGGGACAGGAGGGTGTCCAGAACAGGGTGGTGGAAGGACTCTTCCGCGCTTACTTTACGGAGGGCCGTGACGTCGGCGACGCCGCGGTGCTTACCGAACTTGCGGTCGAAGCCGGTCTTGACCGCAGGCGAACCGCAGTCTTTCTCGAAAGCGACGAAGGCTCGGATGCACTCCGCCAACAACAAGAGCGGTTGCGGGACGGGGTCTCAGGCGTGCCATCCTTTCATCTCGACGGGGAGTTCCTGTTCTCTGGCGCCCTCAAGCCGGAACTGATCGCGTCGCATCTCCGCCAGGCGGCATGCATTGATGCAGAACGGTAAACTCAAGGACCTACGGGTTGCCGTCGCTGGTGGCTCCATCGGCGGCCTGTGCGCCGGCCTCGCCCTGCATGGCGAAGGCGCCACGGTAGACGTCTTCGAGCGCAACGGCGGACCCATGGAAACGGGGGGCGCCGGAATTGTGGTGCAGAGAGAACTCGTGGAAATTCTCCGGCGCTACCGCGCGCCCCACTTGCCTGCCACCTCCTGCCAAAACCGGCTCTACCTCGAAGCCGGGGGAGGAAATGGGCGTCGCGAGGCCATGCCGCAGAGTTTTACATCGTGGGAAGCGATTTACCGCACTTTGCGGGCGGCCTTTCCCGACACGCGATACCATGCCGGTTCGACGCTCGAATCCTTCGAGACCCTCGGCGACTCGATCCGGGTCCGGACAGCCGGGCACGGCGAAATCGAGGTAGACCTCTTGGTGTGTGCCGATGGCGCGCAGTCACCGTCGCGCCGCCGCCTTCTGCCGGGCGTGGAACCAGACTATGCGGGTTACATCGCTTGGCGCGGAACGGTCCCGGAGGCTTCCGCCCGGCCCGCTTTGGTCGAATTCTTTGCTGACAGTTTTGCCTTCTCGGAAGCCCGCAGCGGCGGCCACGTTCTCGCCTACTTCATTCCGGGTGCGGATGCCGATGCCACTCCCGGCCATCGCCTGCTGAATTGGGTGTGGTACGTGCGAGCGGACGAATCTGATCTCGCGCGGCTCCTGACAGACCGCCATGGCCACCAGCACCGCACTTCGCTGCCGCGCGGGGGCGCGAGCGATGAGACTCTCGCCGGACTGCGGGCTCTCGCCCGCCAGGAAGTGCATCCCCGCATGGCGGAACTCATTGAGGCAACGGCTGAGCCATTCATCCAGACGATTGTCGACGTCGTCGTGCCGCGCACCATCTTTGGACGCGCCTGCCTCCTCGGAGATGCCGCTTTCGTAGTCCGGCCCCACACCGCCGGCGCGACCGCGAAAGTGGCCTATGAAGCCATGCTGTTGGCTGAGCAAGTGCGACAATCGCCCGGCGATGTTCCCGGGGCGTTAGCGGAATTTCAGGCCTGGCAACTTGTGCATGCCCAAGAACTTCACCGCTTCGGCGTTTCCCTCGGAGACCGTTGGCTAAGGGTCCGTCAGGTCGACCCCACGAATTAGGAACTAGTGTGGGAGTGGCATCGGGGGTTTGCGGCGGCCTTCGCGGACCGTGTCTTGAATAATGCGGCCCAGTTCCATGAATGCGGCAAGGTCGGTAGGCTTGCAGAAATAGCGGTCGGCGCCCAGTTCGAGCGCTCTCACCCGGTCTCGAGACGAGTCGGATGAGGTCAGCACCATCACTGGCGTATCGTTAAAGACCGGGTTCGCTCGAATCTCGGTAAGTACCTCGCCGCCGCTAAAGCGGGGAAGGTTGAGGTCCAGGACAAAGATGTCGGGACGTTGCCCAATGCCATTTTCGGCCACAATGCCAAGAGCATCTTCTCCGTTGCGGGCGAGACGCAGTTCGTAGGGAGCGGCTTGGCGATTCAGTGCGCGCCTTACGAGAAAAACGTCGCCCTCGTTATCTTCAACCAAGACAATTTGCATTGGAGCTTCTTTGTTCATCCCGGTTCCGCATCCCTTCGCGAGGCTATCGGCAGATTTTCCGCTATCGGATAGCGTCTCGCGGCTGCGGCTACACCATACTCTAAATCGGTACTCTAAATCGGTTGCCGGCCTTGAATCACTCGGATCAGGACGATAGCAATGGCCAGGAAGAGCAAAATATGGATGAAACCGTTCATCGTGTAGCTGCTTACCATTCCTAACGCCCAAGCGACACCCAGCACCACAGCAACGGTCCAAAGCATAAGAGAGGAGTCCTTTTACTCCACTCACCGCTATAGCAATCTGGCTACCATTCCGCAGGAGACGATTTTGGCGCCGTTGCGGAGGCTTTAGCCGGTAGGATTTGCCGAAGGTGGGCAATTTCTGCACGCTATCGCGTCGCCTTCGCACGACCGGGCAGCGTGAAGAAAAATGTAGTTCCCCGGTTTACTTCGCTTTCCACCCAGATCCGGCCACCCGCATTTTCCACAATGCGCTGGCAAATCGCCAACCCGATACCGGTGCCCTCGTAGTCGGGGCCGTGAATGCGCTTGAAGATGCCGAAGATCTGATCGATGTACTGCGGCGGGATACCGATACCGTTGTCTTGTACCGAGAAGAGCCATTGATCCGGACCCTGCGGCAGCGCAGCGATGAGCACCTCCGGAGGCACGCTTTCGCGCCGGTACTTGAGCGAGTTGCCGATCAGGTTCTGAAAGAGCTGAATGAGGCGGACGGCGGGGATGTACACCGTGGGCAACTCGCTATGCGGGATGCTCGCGCCGGTTCGGACAATGAGCGACTCCAGGTTTTGGAGGGCATCGCGGACAGCAACATTGGCGTCCGTACGGCTTTCCGTGCTCTCCGCGGAGGTAGTGACCAAGGCATAGGTGAGCAAATCACGGAGGAGGGCTTCCATGCGCAAGGCGCCTTTCTTCGATTGATCAATGTAGAAGCGTGCCCCATCATCCAGTTGTTGGCTGTACTCCTCGCCCAGTAACTGCGTATACAGGGCCACCATGCGGAGGGGCTCCTGCAGGTCATGACTGGCGGCGTAGGCGAACTGTTCGAGATCGGTATTGCTGCGCCGCAGGGATTCGTTGGAGGCCTTGAGTTCGCCAGAGCGCCGGCTTTGCTCGTCGACGTCGGTGCAGCTTCCGAACCAGCGCAGCAATTGCCCCTGGGCATCCAACAGGGGAACGGAGCGGCAGAGAAAGGTGCGAAAACTTCCGTCGGAGGCGCACTTGAGCCGGGCCTGGAATTCGAGAGGCAGCTTGGCGGCGGTGGCGGCGCGCCACTTCGGCAGAACGGCGGAGGAGTCATCCGGGTGAATGGCCTGCTCCCACAGCTTGGTGGGGTCGGCGGGGACGGGGCCCAGGTAGGCGTCCCAGGCGGGATTGGTGTATTCGAATTGCCCGTCCGGTCGCGTGGACCAGATAACCTGGGGCAACGCGGTGGCGAGGCCGCGGAAGCGGGCTTCGCTCTCCCGGAGCCGGTCACGGTTTTCGCGTTCGTCGGTGATGTCGGCATGAACACCAACCCATTCACGGACCTGACCGAGGTCATCGAAGAGGGGAAGCGCGCGGACCGAGAAGAGACGGTAGACGCCGTCATACCGCCGCACGCGATGCTCGAGGACAAACTTCTGGCCGCTGGCGACGGCATGTTTCCAGGTGGCCAAGGTGCGCTCATAGTCAGCGGGATGGAGCGCCTCCGCCCAACTGAAGCCTTGATACTGCTCAAAGCTTTGGCCGGTAAAGCTGCTCCAGGCGTGCTGCTCGCCGACCATGCAGCCCTCCGGGCTATTCGTCCAGATAATGTCGCCGACGACTTTCACGGCGGTTTTGAAACGCTCCTCCGAGTGGCGGCTGACTCTTTCGGCCAGGATCCGGGCGCTGATATCGGAGAAGTATGCGGCTCGTTCGGTGGTTTTGCCCGTGGTGTCATGGAAGGTGGTCATGTCGGTGAGGACGGGAAAGGCCTGGCCGTCCTTGCGTACATGCAGCGATTCGAAGGTGAACTGTCCACTCTCCCGCAGACCACGCAGGTCGGTTTCGCTGTGGGCCAACAAGAGGGAGTAGGGCTGGCCGACCAGTTCACTCTCCTCGTATCCGTGCATTTGCGCGAAAGCGGGATTGAGGTCCAGCAGGCGGCCGGTGACGGAATCGATGACGGCCATCCCGAAACCGCCGGCCCGGAAAAGTCCGTGCCACTTCTCGATCTGGCGTTGGGCTTCGCGGGTGGAGCGGATGTCCCGGAAGACCAGGACGGCTCCGACGATTTCGCCATTCTCTGTTCGGATGGGAGAGCCGAGGTCGGCAATCGGCACCTCTCCACCTTGCTTGGGGAGCAACAGGGTAGCGGCAGCGAAGCCTTCGGGCGTTCCCGTTTTCAGCACATGCTGCAAGGGACTGACGCGGAGCGCGCCGGTGGCTTCGTCGGCAATGCGGAAAACTTCCTCCGAGGGTCGGCCAGCCGCATCGGCGCGGGCCCAGCCGGTGAGCATCTCCGCGACCGGATTGAGGAAAGTAACCCGGCTGTCGCGATCGGTGGCAATGACGCCGTCAGCGATGCTGGAGAGGGTGATCTCCCAGCGCTGGCCGGTGTCCTCCAGTTCGCGGATGGCGGCGTTGCGCTGGGCGATGGCCCGATCCGCGGCGCGGCGCAAGAGCAGCAGGATCACAAACGCGGCGGCACAGCCGATCATCACCACGAGAAAAACATCGAAGGCCCGGCGCTCGGCCACCTTGGCCATGGCGATCTGAGCGTCGTATTCATCGCCCAGGAGTTGCTGGGTGATGCGGCGCACCTCTTCCATTGTGGCTTGGCCTTTGCCCGTTTGGACAAAGTCGATGGCGGCTTCCAGGGTCTCCCGCTGGCGGATGCGCACCACGGTTTCCATCAGACCGACGCGCTGGTCCGCCAGGCGGAGGATGTCGCCAACGATCACGCCTTGCGCAGGCGAAACGGGGACGGCGGCGAGGGCTTGCTTGCGTTCAGGGATGGTTTTGACGATGGCTTCGTATTCGGCCAAGTCCCCTGAGTTGTCGGTGAGGATGAAGAGCCGCATCGCACCCTCGGCGTCCTTCAGCGCGGTGATCAGGCCCCCGGTGGACTCGAGCACGGCGCGGCTGCGCAGTCCTTCGGCAATGGCTTGTTCAAAGCGGCGCCAACTGAGAAAGGACAGGAAGGCGACCAGGCCGAGAATCACCAGCGCCAACGCGAGCAAGCCCCGGTCGAGCCGGCGCCGGAAACTCGGAAGTATAGAATTCACATGTCCTTTTCCGCGGGTGCGACTCAAACCTTAGTTTGGCAAGGTGCTGGCACTAAGCTTATCGCGTAAATCTCTCACTTGGTGGTGGGCCTGCACGATCCGATCGTACTGGCGTTGGACAGTGCTCGCGGTGGCGCCGAGATGGTTCGTTTGGAGCGCGTCGTGGTAGCGGTTGACGGCGGAGTCCTCGCCGCGTTCGCACTCCTCCAGGACGGCGAGATCCTCACGGGTGGCCAGGGATGACTTGAGGTTAATCCAGCCGCGGTGTACGGCGCCGGCGAGGGAGCCGCTTTCCTCCGGGGCGGTTCCCGCCGCGGTGACGAGCGCTTGCAATTGGGTGGCAAAGGTCCCGCGTTCGGCGGAAAGCTCCCGGAAAAGCTTCTTCAGATCGGGGCTGGAACAATCGTCGGCGGCGGCGCCGAAGCCTTGCTGGCCGTCTTTAGCGGTTTCGACGAGGCTATTCAGGGTGGTGGCGAGGTGATCAGGCATATGCAGCCCGAAGCACGTGTGATTCCAAACGAACGGTAGCATGAATTTTGCCATTCGCCGCCGTCTGTCGTCCGCAGTTACTTCAACAGTCGGCAAAATTTGCATCCCGAGGCGGTGTGCATGGAGGGGGAAGCGTCCTGGCTGCTGAGAAAGCCAGGAGTGGCCATCCGCGTGCTAACCATTCAGGTCAGCGTGAAAAAGGAAACGAGGAACCGATGCTCGGCTGGATGACCGCGTTTGGGCTTTTGGCGATTGGCGGGGCTTCGAAAGCAAGCTTCGAAGCGGGTAAGCTGGCCTTTATCGTTTTCACAACGCTTTTCGTTGTGGCGTGGCTCACGCGAGCCGCAGGACGCCGTGCGTGGTAGCGGGAGATACGTTTCCAACTCCAAAATCCACCGCGGCTTATAGCGATCGAATTCTGCTGGCTTTTTACGGTTCAGGCTCGGAGGAGGCGGAAGCCGCCATCAAACGGCTCCGTACTGCAGGCGCAAACCGTTGCCAGTTGATAGTGCCCGCGGTAAATGGGCAACCGAAGCCTGAACCTTTGGTTCGGGCTTCGGCTTTTTCCAACTATTCGCGCTTCTTGCTCCCCAGCGAACGGCTGCTGGTGATCCCAACGGGACGATTGCCAACGGAAGACATTGTCGAGTGCCTGCGGCAGGAGAGCATGCCGGCGTTGTTCATGCTGCCGCCCACGTGGCCTCCTAAGGAGTCCTGGCGCCCCCCGCTTGACGCGCTGAGTGAAGACAATCTGGTGATGGCGGTGGAGTCCCTGGGGCCGGAACTGAGCGAAGCCGGGCAGTATACCGCCAAGCCACATTTGCTCAAGCAGGTGGCCTGGGTGGAGCAGACGCTGGAGGAATGCCGCGCCGGCCTGATCGATGCCACGCGGCTGGGCCACACGCTGACGGCCTCTTCGGCCTGGCTGCTGGACAATACCCACGTCTTCGAGAGTCATTTTGCCGAGGTTCGCGCGAACCTGCCCAAACACTACACGCGCATCCTGCCGGCGTTGCTGAGCCAGCCTGAGCACCTGCGTATCTACCACCTGGCCATCGAAATTGTGCGGCACACGGGCTGCATCATCACTGAGGAGAAGCTGGTGGCCAGCCTGGCGGCGTTTCAGAAGAGTTACCCGTTGGATATCGCCGAACTGTGGGCGTTTCCGTTGATGCTGCGGCTGGCGCTGCTGGAGGAACTGGCCCGCCTGGCAGTGGGCGTGGGACATGACCAGGACCTGCGTGAGGCGTCCTACTTTTGGGGCAATCGTCTGGTGGCGGCGGGCCGGACGTCGCCGGCGGCCCTGGACCGTTTTCTTGTGGAATTGTCCGAGCAGCCCTATGCCAGTTCCTGCCATTTCCTGGCTTTTCTTGGGGAACAACTGATGGGTGACGACGATGCGCTGGGTCCGGTACAACGCTGGGCAGAGGAACGCGCCGAAGAGACGCTGGCCGAGCTGGTGCGCCGCGAGCAGCATCATGAAGCCTCCGATCGCGTATCGATCGCCAACGACGTTACCAGTCTACGGGAGCTGTCGAGGATCGATTTCAAGCTCGTCTTCGAAGCGGTGTCGCCGGTCGAAGCGATTCTGCGCGGCGATCCCTCCGGCATCCACGCCAAGCAGGACTTCCATACGCGTGACCGCTGCCGTCGAGCGGTGGAAGAAGTTTCACGGCATAGCCGCCGGAGTCAGTTGGAGGTGGCCCGCCAGACCGTGGAACTGGCGGCGAACGCGACCATGGCCTACCAGCGGCAAACCGCCTACTATCTGATCGCCGAAGGCCGTCCGGAGTTGGAGCAGCGGCTGGGCAACGGTACTCCCTTGCGATTGCGGGTGCTGCGCGATCTACAGCATCATCCGACGGCGACCTACCTGACGCTCGTCATCGGCCTGACGTGGGTGTTTGCGACCGTGGCGTTCCTCCTGGCCTGGGAGAACGGCGTGCGCGGCGAAGCGCGGCTGGCGATCTTTACGCTGCTGGCGCTATTCCCGCTGAGCGAGCTCGCACTGCAGATTGTGAACGCCTTGTTGATCGCGTTGCTCCCACCGACACGGCTGCCGAGGCTGTCCTGCGAAGATGGCATTCCGATCGAACATTCCACGCTGGTGGTGGTGCCGATGATGCTTTCAAGCGAGGCAGTGGTGCAGAGTGAAATCGAGAAACTCGAGATCCGGTTTCTGGCGAACCCGGAGGCGAATGTCTACTTCTCGTTGTTCTCTGATTTTACCGACGCTCCGCTGAACACCATGGCCGGCGATGGCCTACTGCTGGCCACGGCGAGGGGCGGTATTGAAATTTTGAACGAGCGCCACGGTGCCCGGTTTCTTCATTTTCACCGGCCCAGGACCTGGAGTGAGACGGAGCAGGGTTGGATCGGGCGGGAACGCAAGCGCGGCAAAATTGAGGAACTGAACGAATTCCTATGCGGGGGCGCCAATTCAATTGTCTCCGCGGGCACTTTACCGGTGCCGGTCGCCTTCGTGATCACGCTGGACGCCGATACGCAACTGCCGACGGGCACGGCTCGCAAATTGGTGGGGACCATCGCGCATCCCTTGAATCAGGTGGAGCTAACCGCGGACCGGCGGCACCGCCGCCGCGGCTATACGATCATTCAGCCCCGGGTGAGCATCTCTTTGCCCAATGCGACAGCGACGCGATTTACGCGCGTGATGTCCGATGCGCACGGGACTGACCCTTATTGCCAGGCCGTGAGCGACGTCTACCAGGACCTGGCGGGCGAAGGAATCTTTCATGGCAAAGCGATCTACGATGTGCGGGCGTTCCATGAGATTCTGGGCAACCGCTTTCCGCCGGCAACGCTGCTGAGCCATGACCTGATCGAAGGCGCGCACGTGGGTGTGGCGTTCGCCGGCGATATTGAACTGTTTGAGGGCATGCCGCTCGATTACGCGAGCTTTAGCCAACGGCAGCACCGGTGGATCCGGGGCGACTGGCAGATTGCGCGCTGGATGCTCCCGCAGGTGCCGGCGGCCGGCGGAGGGCGAGAGGCGAATCCGCTGCCGCTATTGGACCGGTGGCGTATCTTCGACAACCTGCGGCGCAGCCTGGTGCCTGCCACATCCATCTGTTTCCTGCTTTTCGGCTGGCTGATCTCGCCGGCGCCCGGAGTGTGGAGTCTGATTCTGGCGGTGGCGCTGGGCGTGCCGGCCTTGGCGGGTTTGGCGGATCGGATTATCCGGCGCCTCAGCGGTGAGGTGTACGGCTGGGGAGGCGTCACCGAGGAGTTGTTGCACATTCTGGTGCTGGTAGTGTTTCTGCCCCACCAGGCGTGGCTGGCGCTCGATGCGATTGGCCGGGTATTTTACCGCAAACTATTCAGCCGGCGGCTGCTGCTGCAGTGGCAGACGGCAGAGATGGCCACTACGGCGATGCCTCGGCACTTCAGCCGGACGCTGGTGCACACCCTGGTGATCAGCGTGGCTTCGCTGGTGGTGGTGTTGCTGCTGTTGGCGCGCGGCGCTTTGTGGCCGGCCGTCCTGTTTCTGGGGCCGTGGGCGATCGGCCCACTCATGATGCGTTGGCTCAGCGTCCCGATTGCCGATAGACGGCAGCGGCCTTTGAGCTTAGCCCAGACCGCGTTTCTGCGGCGGATGTCGCGGCTGATCTGGCGGTACTTCGACGACCTGGTGGGTCCGGCAACCAACTGGTTACCGCCGGATAACTCGCAACTGGCACTGCGCATCGAAGTGGCCCAAAGGACGTCGCCCACGAACATCGGCTTGTGGCTGACTTCAAGCCTGGCGGCCGTCGACTTCGGCTATCTGACGCCGGACGAGTTTCTGACACGGTGCGGCGCGACCCTCGACACCCTACAACGTCTCGAACGTTACGAGGGGCATTGGCTCAACTGGTACGACATTCAGACGCTGGAACCGCTGGCGCCACGCTACGTCTCCACCGTGGATAGCGGCAATCTACTGGCAGCCTTGTGGGTGCTGGAACGAGGATTGCTGGATCTGCCGGACTTGCCGGTGCCTGGTGCAGCCTGTCTGCGCGGCTTGGCGGACACGGTGGCCGTCCTGGCTGAGCTCGGCGGGCGGGACCCATCGCTGCGGCAACCGCTCAGTGCGCTGCGCCATCTGTTCCGGCTCGGCGCGCGGGGGCACGAAATTATCGGGCGCCTGGGGCAGGCGGCACAGCCGGTGAAGCAGCTCACGGCGGCCTTCCGCTGGCAAGCGACCAGCGGCGGCGAGCATGCTTACTGGGTAGCCAAACTCGATCAGCAGGTAGTGAGTTGGAACACCGCTGCCGCCCGCTACCTCTCCTGGATGGAGACGCTGGCCGCGCCGTCCGACGAATTCCTCCGCAAAATTCATGTAGACGCCATTGCCGTCCGTGGCCGGGCTCTGCGTAGCGTCCCGAGCCTCGCGATGCTCGCCGCCGGCACGGAACAGCCCGTGGAGGAGTTGCTCTTGCTCGCCGGAAAAGGCTCGCCGCCCTCCCAGTCAGCCTGGCTACGTCAGTTGGCCGCCGAGTATGGCCAGGCCCGCGCCGCCGCCCGCGAGACGGTGGGCCGCTGCCAAACCCTTGCGGCGCAAGTGCGTCAGTTCGCCGATGGAATGCGGATGGGGTTTCTCTATGACTCCCGCCGCCGCCTCTTCGGCATCGGCTGCGTAGTGGGCGGCCCGGTGGACTTCTCCGGCCACTATGACCTGCTCGCCAGCGAATGCCGCATCGCCAGCATCGCCTCCATCGCCAAGGGCGATGTCCCGCTGGAACATTGGCTCGCCCTGGGACGGGCCTACGTGACGGCCTCCGAAGGGCAGGTGCTCCTCTCGTGGACCGGTACGATGTTCGAATACCTGATGCCGCTGCTTTTCATGCGGTCTTTTGAAAATTCACTTCTCGAAGGCGCGTGCCGTCAAGCCGTTATCCGGCAGATGGAGTACGGTCGTGAACAGGGCGCGCCTTGGGGAATTTCCGAATGTGCTTACAGCGTGGTCGACTCGCATCAGGTGTACCAGTATCATGCCTTCGGTGTGCCGACGCTGGCTCTGAAGCCTGGCGTGGCGGAGGATCTGGTGGTATCTCCTTACTCCTCGTTTCTGGCGCTCTCTGTCTTTCCGAGCGCGGCCACGGAGAATCTGGAGCGCTTGGCGGGGATGGGCCTGGAAGGGCCGATGGGCCTTTACGAAGCGATTGACTTTTCTCGGGAGAACGCCCGAGGTGGCGGCCGCGGCGTGGTGATCTTTACGTATATGGCACACCATCAGGGCATGAGTCTGCTGGCGATCGACAACGCGTTGCACCGCGGCGCGATGCAACGCCGCTTCCACGCCAACCCGAGGATCAAGGCCGTCGAATCGTTACTCTATGAGCGCATCCCTCCCACGCGTTCCGTGCTCCGGCAGCAATTGCCGGAAAGGCCCGGCGAAACATTGATCGCGGATGGGTCGGTGAACTTTCGCGGCGCGCAGGAAGAAGGCAACGTTCCGCGCGTGCATTTATTGGGCAACGGCCGGTACTCCCTGATGCTTACCAGTTCCGGCGGTGGCTATAGCCAGTGGAATGGCTCGGCGATTTCGCGTTGGCACGCGGATACCACCTTGGACAACTGGGGCAGCTATCTCTACCTCCGTGACACTCGTTCCGGCGCGGTTTGGTCGGCGACACACCAGCCGGTGGGCGGCGACCTGGGCACGTCGAACGCGCGGTTCTCCCCGGATCGCGCCGAGTATACGCGGCAGGCACTGGGCATCGAAACGAACATGGAGGTGTGCGTCTCGCCGCGTTACGACGCCGAGATTCGCCGGGTTACGCTCATCAACCGCTCCAGCCGCGCCCGCGCCCTGGATGCCACCAGCTACCGGGAACTGGCCCTGGCGCCGCCGCGGTCCGACGCCGCGCATCCGGCCTTCAGCAAGATGTTTGTCGAAACCGAGTATCTGGCGGAGGCCAATGCCCTGATCGCCCATCGCCGGCCGAGATCTCCCCAAGCGGAGCCTATCTGGGCCGCGCACCTACTGGTAACTCCCGGCGATGGCGCGCCGGTGCAATTCGAGACCTCAAGAGAAAAGTTTCTGGGAAGAGGCCGCCCGCATGCGAGCCCCGTGGCGCTGGAAGGAGACCTGACCGGCTCCGAGGGAACTGTCCTGGATCCCATCTTTAGCCTCCGCTGCAGCTTCTCACTGGCACCGCGCGAGCGGATCGAACTAACCTTCGTGACGTTGGCGGCCAATTCCCGGGAATCGCTCGTGGCCTTGATTGAGAAGTTTCGTCAGCGTGATTCGTTGAATGAGTCCTTTGAGATGGCTTGGACTAATGCGCAACTGGAATTGCGGTTTCTGGCCATTCCCGGCGCGGCGACGTTTGCCTTTCAGGAACTCGCCGGCCATCTGCTGTTCCCCAACTCGCGCATGCGTCCCAACGCTGCCCGCTTGGCTCGCAACACTCTCGGGCAGGAAGACCTCTGGGCGTACGGTATCTCCGGCGACCTACCGATTCTTACGCTCACTCTCGCCGACTCGCGCAGCTTGAGCCTCGCCCGCGAGACTTTGCTGGCTCACACGTTCTGGCGTTTGCGCGGTCTGAAAGTAGATCTGGTCATTCTCAATCAGGAGGCGCCCAGCTATGACCAGCCCTTTCGCCACCAACTGCGGCGGCTAGTAGAGTCGCACACGGTCCACACCGGCATCGACATTCCCGGCGGCGTCTTTTTGCGCGACTGGCACACCATTCCAGAAGGCCATCGCACACTACTGCTGGCCGCTTCGCACGCGACGCTCTCCGGAACCCGTGGGACGCTCGCCCAGCAACTGGCGCTGGCGAACGACGCGCCCCCCAACTCGCCCCTGCTGCAGCCGCTGGCTAGCACGAAGACTGGCGCGGCCGGCCAGTTGCCGTTTCTTGAATTGCCCTATTTCAATGGCCTGGGTGGCTTCACCGCGGACGGACGTGAATACGCGATCTATCTGGACCAGGCCGCGCGGACTCCGGCGCCCTGGTCAAATGTCATCGCCTCGCCGGACTTCGGCACCGTCGTCACCGAGAGCGGCCTCGGCTTTACCTGGAGCGGAAACAGCCAGGCCAACCGGCTCACGCCCTGGCACAATGATCCGGTGCGAGACCCGCAATCGGAGATTCTCTACCTTCGCGATGAAGAAACAGGCGAGTTCTGGACGCCGACGGCCCTGCCGATTCGCGAAGCCACGGCCTATCGCGCTCGCCATGGCCAGGGCTACACAATCTATGAGCATCATGCCCACGGAATCCATCAGGAACTCACGGTATTTATCCCAAACGACGCTACCGTCAAAGTCTGCTGGCTGCGGCTGCGCAATGAGTCGGGGCGTCCTCGCCGCATTTCCGTCACTTGGTTTGCCGAGTGGGTGCTGGGCTCGCGTCGCGACGATACTCAACTCCATGTGCAATCCAGCTTTGACGCGGCGAGCAACGCACTCTTCGCGCGCAACCCCTGGAATGCCTCCTACGCCACACGGATCGCCTTCTCCACGACATCGCCGCCGCCCGAATCGTATACCGCGGACCGCACACAATTTCTCGGCCGGAATGCTTCCCATGCCCGCCCAGCCGGAATGGCGCGGGTACGGCTGAGCGGCCGTGCGGAAGCGGGGCTTGATCCGGCGGCGGTGTTGCGTACGCCTCTTGATTTCGCCGTCGGCCAGGAGCGGGAAGTAACTTGTCTGTTGGGTCAGGCCGGGAGCGAGATGGCGGCGAGGGCGATCATCGCGCGCTTCCGCGAGCCGGGCGCCGTGGAGGCGTCTCTCGACGCTGTCCGTCAGGCTTGGGATCAGCGCCTCCAGGTCCTTGAAGTGCAAACGCCGGTGCTATCGGTCGACTTTCTGCTAAATCGGTGGCTGCTCTATCAGACGCTCAGTTGCCGATTCTGGGGTCGGAGCGGCTTTTATCAATCGGGAGGCGCCTTTGGTTTCCGGGACCAATTACAAGACAGCATGGCGCTCGTCTACAGCGCGCCCGAACTGGCTCGCCAACACCTACTCACCGCGGCGGCGCGACAGTTCCCGGAAGGCGACGTACAACACTGGTGGCACCCCGATTCCGGTGTCGGCGTGCGCACCCTTTGCTCCGATGACTTACTCTGGCTGCCCTACGTCACTGCCCACTACATCCAGGTTACGGGAGACGCGGCCGTGCTGGAAGAGGAAGTCCCCTTTATCGATGCGCCCCTGCTGTTGCCGGGTGAACACGAATGCGTCTCCCATGCGGTGGTCTCCCCCATGTCCGGCCGATTGCTGGATCACTGCGAGCGAGCGCTAGACAAGGGCCTGACGGGTGGCGCCCATGGCTTGCCGCTGTTTGGCAACGGCGACTGGAATGACGGCATGAACTTAGTTGGGGCGGAAGGTCGCGGCGAAAGCAGTTGGCTGGCTTGGTTTTTGATCGACGTGATCCGCCAATTTGGCCCTTGGTTGCCCGCGACCCAGCAAACGCGCTTCCGCGAAGCAGCCGAGCGGCTGTCGGCGGCAATGGAATCAAAGGCCTGGGATGGGGACTGGTATCTGCGCGGATTCTTTGACAGCGGTGCCAAGCTGGGGGCGAACGAAAACACCGAAGCTCGGATCGACTCGATTCCGCAATCCTGGGCGGCCATCAGCCAAGCTGGTGAACCCGTCCGGACACGACGCGCGTTGGAGCAGGCTCAGGAGCTTCTGGTCTCCGAATCCGACCGTCTGATTCGCCTCTTCACTCCGCCCTTCGATCACTCGGAGCCGCATCCCGGCTATATCATGGGCTACCCGCCTGGCCTGCGCGAAAACGGAGGGCAATATACGCATGCCGCCATCTGGCTAGCCATGGCTTTCGCACGCCTTGGGGATGGAGTGAACTGTGGGCTTCTGCTCGACCTGTTGAATCCGGTGGAGCAGGCCCGCGATCCAGCCGCCGTGCAGCGATATGCCATCGAACCTTATGTGA
The DNA here is from genome assembly GCA_019752335.1 of Bryobacteraceae bacterium. Taxonomy (GTDB): domain Bacteria; phylum Acidobacteriota; class Terriglobia; order Bryobacterales; family Bryobacteraceae; genus JALHNI01. The sequence goes on along the minus strand of JAIEMJ010000008.1, from coordinate 44,055 downwards.
TCGCGGCGGACATCTACACGGCGGCGGGCTTGGTAGGCCGTGGCGGTTGGAGTTGGTACACGGGGTCGGCCGCTTGGCTGTACCGCGTCTGGATCGAAGAAGTCTTGGGCTTCCGGGTGCGAGGCGACTCCTTTTCGGTCGAGCCTTGCGTTCCCGCTACTTGGACCACCTACTCACTCACCTATCGCCGGCCGGGCGTAAGCTATCGCATTTCGGTTCGGATCGATGCGAACGCAGATCCGACGGAGGTGACCTTGGATGGACAACGCCAAAGCGTCTCTCGCGTGCCAATAGTTTTGCACAGCGGTGCCCACCAGGTGGAGGTCCGCGCGGCCCGCCTTTCGCCCAGCGACGATGCCCCGTCAGATCGGCGGCGCCGGCAGTAAGCACCTTGCTTTTCTGACGGTCCCGGACCAGACTTCAAAGAGATGCCCCTTGCCAACTATTGGAGCCGGTCCTCTTCCGAACTCATCGCCGAGTTAGCCAGTAGTTCGGATGGGCTCACTTCCGAGCGCGCCCGCCAACAACTGGCGGCCGTGGGTCCCAATACGCTCGCCACCCAGTCGCCGGCGTCAGCGCTTCGCCTCCTGATCGCGCAGTTCAACAATCCCCTGTTGCTCATTCTGGTGGCTGCGGCTAGCGTCTCCGCGTTTGTCCGCGAATGGGTGGACGCGGGTATCATCCTCGCCGTGATTCTTAGTAGTGCCGTCTTGAGCTTCCTGCAGGAGTTCTCGGCCACGCGGGCGATGGAGAAGCTCCGCCAGCGGATCCAGGTGCGCTCGAGCGTCATGCGCGACGGCAAAGTAGTGGTCATCCCCGCCGAAGGCATCGTCCCAGGCGACGTCGTGTTGCTTTCGGCCGGTTCGCTAATTCCTGCCGATTCCATCGTGCTCGAGTCGCGCGATTGCTTCGTCAATCAGGCGGTTCTTACTGGCGAGACTTATCCCGCTGAAAAGCGTCCCGGCGCCGTTCCCGCAGACAGTGGATTGGCCGAACGGACCAACATGGTCTTCCTGGGCACCAGTGTCCGCAGCGGTACGGCCCGCATCCTGGTGGTTGAAACCGCTGCCCGCACCGCCTTCGGCCAGATCGCTGACAAACTCAATCTGCGGCCGCCGGAAACGGGCTTTGAAAAGGGCATCCGCGGTTTTGGGTACTTACTCACCAAGGTGATGGTGATCCTGGTGATTGCCGTGTTCGCCATCAACGTTTTTGGCCATAAGCCGCCGGTTGAGTCACTGCTTTTCGCGATCGCTTTAGCCGTCGGCCTCGCACCGGAGTTGCTCCCGGCTATCCTGAGCATCACTCTCTCGCGCGGCGCCCAGCGCATGGCCGGCCGGGGCGTGATTGTGCGCCGGCTGAGCGCCATCGAGAACTTTGGCAGCATGAACATCCTGTGCACCGACAAAACCGGCACCCTCACTCAGGGCATCGTGCAACTGGATGGCGCCGTAGATGTTTACGGCCAACGCTCCCCCGAGGTGCTGAGGCTCGCCTGGCTGAACGCCCATTTCCAGGCCGGACTCGCCAATCCGCTCGACGATGCCATCATCGCCGCCGGCGAAACCGGCTTGGAAAATGGCTATCGCAAAACCGACGAGATTCCTTATGACTTCACCCGCAAGCGCCTCAGCGTGGTCGTGGAGAAGGCAAATGATCGTCTGCTGATCACGAAAGGCGCGCTCGAAAATGTCCTGGCCGTGTGCGGCAGCGTCGGCCCGCAGGTCGCTGACCAGTACACCGCCTGGAGTGCGAAGGGCATTCGAGTGTTGGGGCTGGCCACGCGCACCCTGGCGGCGGGGGAAGCTGCCGTAGAAAAGGATCTCACCTTCGCCGGATTTCTGCTCTTCTTCGACCCCCCCAAGCCTGGGGTGAATGAAACGCTCGCGGCGCTTGCCCGCCTCGGCGTCCAGCTCAAGCTCATCACCGGTGACAACCATCTGGTCGCCGCGCATCTCGCCGCCGAGGTGGGTCTCGACGCCACCCAGATGCTCACCGGCGCGCAAATTCGCGAGCTTTCCGATGAAGCGCTGTGGAACCGCGCTCCCCGCACCACGCTGTTCGTGGAGGTGGACCCCAATCAGAAGGAGCGCATCATTCTCGCTCTGCAAAAGATGGGCAACACGGTGGGCTACATGGGCGATGGCATTAACGACGCGCCGGCCTTGCACGCGGCCGACGTCGGAATTTCGGTCGATTCGGCCGTCGATGTCGCCAAAGAGTCCGCGGACTTCGTTCTGCTTGAGCATGACCTTGACGTACTTCGCCAAGGTATCGAGGAAGGGCGGCGCACCTTTGCTAACACGCTGAAGTACATCTTCACCACCACGAGCGCCAACTTCGGCAACATGTTCAGCATGGCGGGGGCCTCGCTCTTCTTACCTTTTCTTCCCCTACTCGCGAGCCAAATCCTGCTCAATAACTTCCTCTCCGACATCCCCGGCATGGCCATCGCCGGCGACGACGTGGATCGCGAATGGATCGAGCGCCCGCATAAGTGGGACATCGCTTACATTCGCAACTTCATGATCATCTTCGGGCTGGTGAGTTCGGTTTTCGACTTTCTCACCTTCGCCGTCCTCCTGTGGGGTGTCCGCGCTTCGGAACAGGAATTTCACACCGGCTGGTTCATCGAGAGCCTCCTCACGGAACTCGCCGTCGCCCTCGTGGTCCGGACGCGTCTGCCCTTTTATCGCAGCCGGCCGGGCAAGTGGCTGTTGCTTTCCACCATCGCGGTGACCGTCCTGACGATCCTGATTCCCTATTTGCCCGGCAGCCACCGGCTGGGTTTCATTCCCCTGCCCCTGCCCCTAATGATGCTAGTGATCGGCATCACTCTCGCCTACGTCTTCGCCGCGGAACTCGCCAAGCGCTACTTTCACGCGCATTATCCACAGCCCAGCTAACCCAAAGGCTTCCTGGCCGGGCGGCGTGCGAGTTTAGGCTTTCACGGCGACGGGGACGAGAACCGCGGGAACGGCGACAACCGGCAGCAGCAGGCGCAACGCGCGAGTGGTGAGGCGGCGGGCGATCTTGCGTTTGCGGTCTTTATTGTGACGGGCTTTGTCGCCCTTGAATGCTGACATGGTGCTCCAACCCTAGCAGGATTCGCCGGTTTTCGCTTGCTTCTTTTGTCCGCCCACGCTCTCCACGCCCTCTTCTACTTTGCCAGATGACGGCGCAGAAACTCCCAGGCTAGCTCGCCCTTGAACTCGTGCCCGCCCTCGAACTCGCGAAACTCGAAGGCCCCGTCCGCGTGCTCCCGTGCGTAGTGAGACCGTGCGCGCTCCGCTCCCACGCGGACGTCGGCGATAGGGAAGCCCTTGTCCGAGACGCCGGACTGCACCTGCAGCGGGCGGGGCGCGATGAGTCCGGCTAACTCTGGCGGCGCCAGGTCGAGCGGCCGTCCTTCGATCTTGCCGCTCTTGCCGCGCGGCTGGACGTCCGAAAGAAACGAGCACGACGCCACGGCCGCGCGGATGCGTGGGTCCACGGCGGCCATGTAGAGCGTATAGTAGCCGCCGTAGGAGAGGCCGATCATGGCGATGCGTTGCGGGTCAATCTCCTTCTGATGCTTCAGTAGGCTGTCGAGCGCCTTCACCATCTTGCTCACTTCGAGTCCCATCAGACTGGTGCCCGCCGCGCGCAGCTTGTCGTCCAACTCGGCTCGGACCTCCACCGGAATCGGCGAGCCCTTGTCGCGGTCACGAAACGGATACATCACCGTCAGCGGCGCGTAAACCAAGTAGCCCTCGCGCGCGGCGCCGCGAATCATATCGTGGTAATTCGAGCCATTGCGAAACAGCGCCATCTCCGGATAGCCACCGCCGCCGTGTTTCGCGATCACCAACGGCAAGCGCGCTGACGCTTTCTTCTTCGGCACGATGTACAGGCCATAGGTTTCGAGCTCCGGGCCCACCTCAATCCAGCAGCGATAGTAGATGGCCAACTCGTCCTCGCCGGCCTTCTCCATCCGCGGCTTGCCGGGTGTCGCATGCAGGCCGGGGGCAGGGTAGCCGGTGCTCGCGAGGTACGTCCGCCGCCAGCCTTCCTTCTGCCCCGCCAGCTTCGCCGTATAGGACTCAAGTTGCTTCCAGTTGCGTTCGCGCAGAGGCATCGTCGCCGTCGGCTCGTCTTCGTAGAGTTGTTGCGCCACCAAGGCCAGGATCATCAGAAAATGCATCCCTTACTGATAGCAGATACTAAGCTGTAGCAGCATGCTTCCCCGCGTTCTTTTCATCTTCACTGGCGGCACCATCTCGATGAAAATCGACCCCGCCACCGGCGGCGCCATCCCCGCCCTCTCCGGCCGCGAGATTCTCTCCTTCGACCCCACGCTCGACGCCCTCGCCCACATCGAGGTAATCGACTTTGCCCGCCTCCCCGGCCCCCACTGGACGCCCGAGCGCATGTGGGAGCTCTCCGAGTTAACGCGCCAGCAACTGGCCCGCCCCGACCTCGACGGCATCGTCATCACACATGGCACCGATACCCTGGAAGAGACGGCCTACCTCCTCGATTTGCGGCATCTCTCGCCCAAGCCCATCGCCTTTGTCGGCGCTCTGCGCAATGCTTCGGAGTTGAGCTTCGACGGGCCCGCCAACCTGCGCGCCGCGCTGCGGACCGTCATCGAACCCGACGCGCAGGGCCAGGGTGTCTTCGTCGTTCTGAATAGTCTGATTCACGCCGCGTCGGCCGTCACCAAGAGCGACACGCAGGCGCTCGAGACCTTCGTGAGCCCCGTCTTCGGGCCGCTGGGCATGGTCGACACGGACCGCGTACTCTTCGCGCGCAGCCTGCCACGCCGCGCCACGATTGATGCGCCCCGGCTCGAGACGCGCGTCGAGTTGCTGATTACCTACGCCGGCTTCGACGGCCGCTTCATCGACGCCGCGCGAGAGAGTGGCGCGCAGGGCCTGGTGCTCGAAGGCACGGGCCGCGGCAACGTCCCGCCGGCCGCCTTGCCCGCGCTTGATTGCTTTTGTGCCAACGGTGGCACTGTGCTGCTCTCCACGCGCTGCGCCCAGGGCCGCGTACTCGACACCTACGCCTACGAAGGCTCCGGTTATGACCTCCGCAAACGCGGCGTCCTCTTCGCCGGCGCGCTACCCGGCCCGAAGGCGCGTGTGCAACTGATGCTCGCCCTCGGCCTGACGCGCGAACCCGCCGAACTCAAGTATCTGGTGGAGCAGGGACGCTATCGCCGATAATGGAAGGCGAGTGTCGAAACGCGTCGCATTTACGTTTGGCCGGCAGGACCAGCACTGGACCCTGAAGGTGGCCCCGTATCTGGAGGCCTTGCACCTCGCCGGGCTCGAGCCGGTGCTCTGCCTGCCGGGCAGCCGCATCACGCTGGACCGCTTCGCCGGACTGGTGCTGGGCGGCGGCACTGACCTGTGCCCGTCACGCTACGGCCAGTCGCCGGAGCCCGAAACCGAAGCGCCCGACGTCGCCCGCGACACGCTGGAATGGGATTTGCTCGGCCAAGCCACCCAACTAGGCTTGCCGCATCTGGCGATTTGCCGGGGCTGCCAACTGCTGAACGTCTTTCACGGCGGTACGCTCACTCAGCATATCGGCGATCACCATCGCCAACGCGGCATCGCTGACGCGCACCCGGTGACGGTAGACGCGGCGAGTGCGCTGGGCCGAATAGTGGGCGTCGGCGCCTTCGCCGTCAACAGCCGCCATCATCAGGCGGTGTCCACGGTGGCGCCGTCGTTGGCGGTCACCGCGAGCGCCGGCGATGGTACCGTCGAGGGCCTGGAAGTGCCCGGCCACCCGTTCGCGGTCGCCGTACAGTGGCATCCCGAAGACCGCGTGCGCACGCATCCGCCGGACCGCCGGCTATTCTCTGCCTTTGCGCGGGCTTGCGTCTAAAGCGGATGTCGCAAACGCCTTCCGCCCGCAAGTTCTTTTCGCGCCAGGGCCTCTTGGCGCAGTGGCACGCCAATTACGAATTTCGCCCCGGCCAGTTACAGATGGCCGAAGCCGTGGAAGCCGCGCTCAACGATCAGCGCCACCTGATTGTCGAGGCCGGCACCGGTACCGGCAAGACGCTCGCCTACTTAATTCCTGCGATCCTATCCGGGCAGCGTGTCATTATTTCCACCGGCACGAAGAACTTACAGGAGCAGTTATTCTTCAAGGACATTCCTTTTCTGGCGCAGCACTTTCCCAATCCACTCCGCGTCAGTTACATGAAGGGCCGCAATAACTACGCCTGCCGCCAGAAGATCATTGACGCCGAACGCGAACCAATCCTTTCGGGCCTGGAAGAAGTGAGCGACTTCAAAATCATTCGCGACTGGGAGTTACAAACGCAAACCGGGGATCGGGCTGAGTTACACGACTTGCCCGAGAATTCCACCGTCTGGGCGAAGCTCGACGCCCGCCGCGAATTGTGTACCGGCCAGAAGTGCCCGCAAGTAGAACGCTGTTTCATTACCAAGATGCAACAGGAGGCCGCCGCGAGCGACTTGATCGTCGTGAACCACCACCTCTTCTTCGCCGACCTCGCCGTGAAACAAACCGACTTCGGCGGCGTAATTCCGGAGTATGAAGCCGTCATCTTCGACGAAGCGCACGAAATTGAAGACGTCGCCGGGCAGTACTTCGGCATCACGCTGAGCAATCATCAGATCAATGACCTGGTGCGAGACATTAATGCCACCGCCCGGCGCAAGGAGTTCGGCACCAGCGAACTGGACCGCACGCTGGTCACCCTGGGCGATACCAGCGAGCGTTTCTTCGCGCACTTTCCGCTCACCGAAGGCCGCTCCGGCTTTGCTGACCAAGCTGGTTTCCTGCAGCGCCACCACGAAGACTACAACGACTTACTTCTGGCACTCGAATTACTCGGCGCGCACTTACAACTGGTGAAGGACGCCCCCGAAGAAATTGGTCCGCTTTTCCGCCGCACCGACGATTTTCGCGCCCGCCTGAAATATTGGATGGAGGCGCCCGAAAAGACCACCGTCTATTGGATTGAACGCCGCGGCCGCGGCATCTTCCTGCAAGCGACCCCAATTGATGTTTCGCCGATGCTGCGCGAAATGCTCTTTGACCGTATTCCTGCCATCGTGCTGACCTCGGCCACCCTGGCCGTGGAAGGTAAGTTCGAGTTTCTCGAAAAACGTCTGGGCCTCACCATGAATCGCTCGCTGGTGGTGGAAGGCAGCTTCGATTATCAGAAACAAGCGCTGTTGTACGTGCCGCAGAATCTGCCGGACCCGCGTACGCCGGCCTTCGCCCGCGCGGCGGCCGAGGAGATTTTGGAGTTACTCAAGCTAAGCCGCGGACGGGCCTTTGTGCTCTTCACGAGTTACCAGCAAATGACCCACGTGCGCGAGCTAGTCGATTACCGGCTCGACTATCCGACGTTGCTGCAGGGCACGAAGCCGCGCAGCGTGTTACTCGAGGAGTTTCGCGCGACGCCCAACTGCGTCCTCTTCGCGACGTCGTCCTTCTGGCAGGGCGTCGACGTACAAGGTGATCAACTGAGCTGCGTGATCATTGATAAGCTCCCCTTTGCCGTACCGAGTGACCCGGTGGTCGACGCGCGCATCCGGGCCCTGCGCGAAACCGGCGGGAATCCCTTCTACGACTATCAGATTCCCCACGCCGCCATCGCGCTGAAGCAAGGCTTTGGCCGGCTGATTCGCGCCAAAACCGACCGCGGCGTTCTGGCCCTGCTGGACCACCGCATTACCAAACAACGCTATGGACAGGTCTTCTTCGATAGCCTGCCCGATTATGGATTTACGATGAACCGCGACGACGTCGCCCGCTTCTTTACCCATGTTTGAAATTACTGTCCAACACCACTTCTGCGCCGCCCATTCCCTGCGCGGCTACCCCGGCAAGTGTCAGAACATCCACGGCCATAACTTCGTCGTGGAGGCGCGCATCACGGGCCAGCAACTCGACGCCGTCGGCATCCTGGTGGACTTTAAGGACGTCAAGGCGGCGCTCGGCGCCATCATCGAAGCGCTCGACCACCAATACCTGAACGACCTGCCGCCGTTCCGCGAAGTAAATCCCTCCAGCGAGAACCTGGCCAAGTACTTCTACGATCAGCTAGCCCCCCATCTGCCGGCGCACGTCCGCCTCGCGGAAATCTGCCTCCGGGAAACACCCAGCTACGCCGCGATTTACCGGCCCCCTCTCGCGTAGAAAAGTCAAAGACGTCCGTCGCTGGGAGGCGGCTCAAGTTCCAGGACGTCCAGTAGGGAAGGCACCTAAAGGTTTCGGGCTACAGGTACTATTCCTCCGAAATTGGACCTACGCTTTTGGGGTGAGCTTCGAGCATAATGCAGTAACTGGATTCCCATGAGCCGACTTCAATTCGCCCTTCTTTTCGTTGCCGCTCTCCCGTCGCTGTGCTTCGGTGGCGCTCTCTTCAGTCCACAACTGGATAAAAACTTTAGTGCGCCCACGGCGCCAGTAGGTGTAGTGACCGTGCTCACCTTCAACGCCGTCAATCCCAATGGGATGGCCTCGCTCACCAACGTTTCTTTCAACGACCCGCTTCCCCCAGGCATGGCCGTGGCCAATCCGTCGGGAATTACGTCCACGTGCATCAGCGCAGTAACCGCCCTCCCCGCAGCTACCAACATCTCTGTGACGATCGGGAATTTGGCGGGCGGGGCGACTTGCACCATCACGGTGAACGTGGTGTCCATCACGCCGGGGCTGAAGCAGAACGTTACTTCGCCGATCACCGCGGCCAACGCAGCGCCCGGCCCCGCGGCCACCGCGAATATCACGATCACGGAACCGGCCGCATTTCTCGTGAGCTATTTTCCCAACCTGAATGTCGCCGATAGCGTCATCAACGTGACGAACCCCGGCAGCGACGGCGCCGGACTCGCCGCCGGCACCACGGCCGCGACCACGGGCGCCATCTGCGCAAATGTCTATGCCTTCTCGCCCGACGAGCAAATGGTCTCCTGCTGCTCCTGCCCGGTGACGCCCAACGGCTTGGTTTCGCTTTCCGTGCAACGCGACCTCATCAGCAACACGCTTACACCAGCCGTACCGACGTCGATCGTCGTGAAGCTGGTGGCGACGCCGCCGGTGGCTGGCTCCTGCCAAGGCTCGGCCGCGGCGCTGGCCACCTTCTCCCGCAGCATCACCGCCTGGGGCACCAAGGTCCATGCGGGCGCCACGCCCGGCACCCTGGCGACCACCGAAGTCCCCTTCTCCTGGGGGCAGTTGAGCCTCGGTGAAGCGGACCGCTTGCGCCAACTCTGCAACTTCATCGGCTCCAACGGCTCTGGCTTTGGCGTCTGCCGGTCCTGCCGTCTGGGCGGCTTGGGTGCGGGACGGCTGTAGGCGCCCTACATCCGCTCGAAGATCCCCGAAGCTCCCTGGCCTCCGCCGACGCACATTGTCACCATACCGTAGCGATGCTGGCGCCGGTGCATCTCGCGGAGAATCGTCGCGGTCAGTTTGGCGCCGGTGGCGCCGAGGGGATGGCCGAGGGCTACCGCGCCGCCGTTCGGGTTCACCTTCTCCGGATCGAGCTTAGCTTGCCGGATCACGGCCAGCGCCTGGCAGGCGAAGGCCTCGTTCAGTTCGACGACGCCGACGTCCTCCAGCTTTAAGCCCGCCAGCGCCAGGGCCTTCGGAATCGACACCACGGGGCCGATGCCCATCAGTTCCGGGGGGACGCCGCCGGTGGCAAAGCTGACGTAGCGGGCCATGGGGGTGAGCCCCAATTCGCGCGCGCGGTCCGCGCTCATCACGAGGGCCATCGACGCGCCGTCTGAGGTTTGCGAGGAGTTACCCGCCGTGACGACGCCTTCGGCATGAAAGACGGGCTTCAGCTTCGCCAGCGCGGCGATCGACGTATCCGCGCGCGGACCTTCGTCCTGTGCGTAGATGCTCTTCGTCGTCCCGGTTAACGTGGCGTTGGTGATTTCGAGCGGTACGATTTCGTCTTGAAACAGGCCCTCCGCCTGCGCGCGAATGGCGTTCTGGTGGCTGCGATAGGAGAATGCGTCGGCGTCCTCGCGGCTGACGCCGTATTTGCGGCTGACATTTTCCGCGGTGAGTCCCATGCCGATGTAGGTCTCGGGGCGATGATCGACGAGCCACGGATTCGGGGCAAAGCCGTGCCCGGCGCCGGGAATCAGGCTCATGGATTCGGCGCCGCCCGCCAGAATGATCTGCGCGCCGCCCGCGCGAATGCGGTCCGCCGCCATGGCGATGGATTGCAGGCCGGAGGAGCAGAAACGATTGATCGTCACCCCCGTGACCTGGTCCGGGAGGCCGGCGCGGAGCGCGGCGATGCGGGCCATATTCATCCCGGCTTCGGCCTCGGGCATGGCGCAGCCGAGAATCACGTCGTCGATCTCGTCGGCGGGGACTTGGGGATACTTCGCGAGCAGGGCGCGCATAACAGCGGCGGCCATGTCGTCCGGACGGGTGAGCCGCAAGGCGCCCCGAGGAGCTTTCCCGGAGGCAGTGCGCAGGCAATCAACAATTACGGCGTCGGTCATGGGAGAGAATCCTTTTTCCTGAACTAGTTCCGCAGCGGCTTGCCGGTCTTCAACATATGGGCCATGCGCTGCTGCGTCGCCCGGTGCCCGAGCAGACTCAAGAAGGCTTCGCGTTCGAAGTCGAGCATCTGTTGCTCGGAAACCACCGGCGCGCCGGTCAGCGGACCGCCGGTGAGTACGCGGGCCAACTTCTCGCCCACCACGACGTCGTGGTCCGTCGCGTAACCGCCCTGCCGCATGGACCACAAGCCGAGCTTCAAGCGGCTATAGCCCGCTTCGCCGCTGAGTTGGATGTCCGTGCGCGGCGAGCCGGGCGAGTAAGCCGGGACCAACGAGAGGGCCAGGGACTTGGCGTCGTCAATCAACCGGTCGTGATTCATCGAAATCCCGTCCAGCTTATGCAGCAGGCCCAATTGTTGCGCGTCGGCCGCCGAGGTGGAGACCTTAGCCAAACCGATCGTTTCGAAGACCTTGCGGACGTCCTTCAAGCGCAGGAGTAACTCCTTGCAGCCACCGGCGCCGGGGATGAGCCCCACGCCGACTTCCACCAGACCGATGTACAACTCGGCAGCGGACTGGCAGCGCGTGGCGTGCAGCGCGATCTCGCAGCCGCCGCCCAAGGCGCGTCCGAAGGGCGCGGCCACCACGGGCTTGGCCGCGTACTTGATGGCCATCGTCGCTTGTTGAAAGCGGCGAATGGCCAGGTCGATTTCGTCCCACTCTTCGTCTTGCGCCGCGGCGAGGGCCATCACCAGATTCGCGCCGACCGAGAAATTGTCGCCTTCGTTCGCAATCACGGTCGCCGCGAAGTTGCGCTTCGTCTCTTCGAGGCCGGCGTAGATCATGGAGAGCGCGTCTTCGGCGATGGCGTTCATCTTCGAATGGAATTCGATCGCGAGGACGCCGTCGCCCAAGTCAATCAAGGATGCGCCGGCATTGCGCTTCACCACGCCGCGGGCACGTTTCGTGTGCGCCAGGGAGATCGCCCCGGGCGGCGGATCGAGCGTGGCGTAGTGGTTCGTACCGAAGTCGAAGTATTCGGTGCGGGGCCGTTGACTCGCGTCGGCGGCGCGATAGAAGCTCTTGGCGCCGGCTTCCAGCATGCGCACGACGTTGTCCGGCAAAGGACGGCCTTCGCGTTCCAGGCGGCGGGCGGTGGTTTCGAAGCCGAGCGCGTCCCACAGCTCGAACGGGCCGAGCTTGTTGGCGTAGCCCCAGCGCATGGCGCGGTCGATTTCCACCAAACGGTCGGAGATTTCGGGGACGCGCTCGGCGGCGTAGAGCAGGTGGTCGCTGAGGACCTTCCAGACGAAAGTGCCGCCGCGGCCGGGGCTCGCGACCAGGGCGCGCAGGCGTTCGGCCAGGTCCTCCACGGGCTTGACGGCCTCGGCGTCGGCGAGCTTCGGACGGGCGGCCGGATGATACTCAAAGGTCTTCCAGTCGATGGCCTGGATCTCGCGTTGGGGTCCGACGCGCTGATAGAAGCCCTGGCCAGATTTGTCGCCCAACCAGCCGCGATCGAGCATACCCTGCAAGAACGGCGGCACCTGAAAGCGATCCCGCCAGGGGTCGTCCGGCACGGCGTGGTATAGGTTCCCGTTGACGTTGGCCCAGATGTCCAGGCCCACCAGATCGCACAGGCGGAAGGTGGCGGTGTTGGGCAGGCCGATCAGCGAGCCGGTGAGGGCGTCCACCTCTTCAATCGTGTAGTCGCCCTCCACCATGTGCTTGTAAACCGTGGAGCCGAAGAAGCTACCGATGCGGTTGGCGATGAAGTTCGGCGTGTCCTTGCAGAGCACGACGCCCTTGCCCAAACGCTGGTCGCCGTAGCGAATCACGTCCTGCAGTAGGAAGGGATCGGTGTCGGGGCCGGGGATCACTTCGAGGAGGTGCAGGTAGCGCGGCGGATTGAAGAAGTGGGTGCCGAGAAAGCGCCGGCGGGCGTCGGCGGGCCAGCCCTCGGCGATGGCGCGCAGCGGAATGCCGCTGGTATTCGACGACAGAATCGCGTGGGCGGGCGCGTACTCCAAGACGCGCGGCCACAGTTGGCGCTTGATCTCGAGGCTCTCGGTGACGGCCTCCAGAATCCAATCACAGTTGGCCAGGCCGGGCAGGCCGGTGTCGAAGCCGCCGACGGAAATCAGCGGTGCACCGGCGGCGGTGTAGAGCGCGGCGGGCTTGCCTTTGAGTGCCGCGTCCAAACCGCGTTGCGCGGCGGCGGCCGTGAGGTCTAACAACAAGACCGAGACTTGCGCGTTGGCGAAGTGGGCGGCGATTCGCGAACCCATGGTGCCGGCGCCGAGAACGGCCACTCTTTGGATCGCTCGAACTGGGAGTTGGGACATAGCCTTCACCAGGATACTCGATGCACCGCCTCAGGCAGCTATCATGGAAGTTGACGAACGAAAGTTCACAAACACCTTCTGGCATGTGGGCCGGGGCTTCGCCCGGGATGCGCGCGCTGATCGTGTTCGCGAACCTGGCTTCCATCGGCTGCCTGTGGTGGGCGCTCAGCGACAGCGAGATTTCCAAGCTCTCGCACGAACTGCGCACCCTGGACTGGCGCTGGGTGTGCGCCGGCGCCGCCGCTGACATCCTCGTCTACTGCGTGCAAGGCTGGCGCTGGCGGATCCTGCTTTCGCCGATTGCCAACTTGCGGGTGACGCAAACCATTCGGGCCATCTACGTCGGCCTCTTCGCCAACGAGATTCTCCCCTTTCGCACGGGCGAGGTGATCCGCTGCTATCTGCTGAACCGCTGGGCGAAGGTGCCGCTGCCGGTGGTGCTTTCGAGCGCCCTGGTGGAGCGCATCTTCGATGGCGTCTGGCTGATTCTCTTCTTCGCGCTGACGGCCATTTTCACGCCATTGCCAGCTTTTGTGGGTCATTTCGCCTGGATCCTCAGCCTGTTGGTGCTGGTGCTGGTGGGCCTGCTGGTGACGGTGTTCGTGGCGCGGCGTTGGTCAGAGCGCTTGGTGGCGAAGTGGCCGGGGCTGGTGCGGCTGATTCATGACTTGCATGCGATGGGGAAGTCGAAGTCGTTTTACTGGGCTTTTTTGGCGAGCCTGCCTTACTTGCTCTTACAGGTGGGCCCGGTGTATGCATTGATTCGCGCCTTCCGGCTGGAGTCGGAGACGGCGAGCGGGCTCGGCATGGCGGCGGTGGTAACGGTGGTGCTGCGGTTGGGGACGGTGGTTCCCAGCGCGCCGGGCAACCTCGGCACGTTCCAGTTGCTCGCCGCGCAGGCGCTGACGCTCTTCATTGCCGACCAGGCCTTGGCGAAGCGCTTCTCGTTCCTACTGTGGGGACTGGTGACGTTGCCCCTGTTGTTCGGGGGCTTTGTCGCCATGGCGCTGACGGGCCTGAAGCTGCGCGAGTTGCAACGGCAAGCACAGGGTGTGCGATAAAATCGGGACGCCATGCGTTATCTATTGCCGATTTTGCTCGCCTGCCTGCTCCACGCGGAGCCCGCCATCGTCACCGACGTCAAGAAGACCGGGCTGGACCCCGCGCGGCTCGCGCTGATCCCCGCCCGCCTGAAGACCTTTGTGGACGAAGGCAAAGCGGCCGGGATGGTGACGCTGGTGGCCCGGCACGGGCATGTCGCCGCCATCGACGCCGTCGGCTATACCGATTTCGCCAGCAAAAAAGCCATTCAGGCCGACGCCATGTTTCAACTGCATTCGATGACCAAGCCCGTCGTTTGCCTGGGCGTGATGATGCTGCAGGAAGAAGGGCTGGTGAATCTGGCTGACCCCATCGAGAAACACCTGCCCGAGTTTCGCGGCCAGCAAGTGCTCGACGGAACTACCTTGCGCAAGCCCGCGCGGCTGGTGACGCTGCGCGACCTGATGACTCATACGTCCGGTATGATTCTGAACCCGCCGCCCGGGATCGGCGAGTTACACGGCGCCTTACACAAAACCTTGGCGGAAGTAGTACTAGTGGAAAGTCAGCAGCCGTTGTTATTCGATCCCGGCACGCGCTGGAGTTACTCGAATACGGGCATCGCGGCCTTGGCGCGCTTAATTGAGGTAAAGAGCGGGATGGCGTTCGAGAAGTTTCTCGCCACGCGGATTTTCGCGCCGCTCGGCATGGTGGACACTTACATTTATCCGCCGAAGGAGAAATGGCACCGGATGCCGGTGGCTTACGTGGTGAAGGACGGCAAGACGATTCCCTATACTTCTGACCCTTTAGGCGAAGGGGCCATGAAGTTCCGTGACGGCGCGAAGTATCCTTTGCCGGAAGGCGGACTCTATTCCACCGTGGCGGACTTATTCCGCCTGTATCAAATGATGCTGAATGGTGGGCAGTTGGACGGGGTACGGATCGTATCGAAGGCCACGGTGGATTTAATGACGGCGAACCACACCGGCGTGTTGCCAGGCGCTGCCGCAGGCATGAGCGCGGCACTCGGCTGGACTTACTTGCGCGACCCCGCCGCCGCGCTGACGCTGCTCTCCGCGGGCACTTACGGCCACGGCGGACGCTATGGTACTTACTGCTTCCTGGACCCAAAGCGGGACATGATCGGCATCTTTATGATTCATCGCGAAGGCGGCAGCGATGAAAAGAATGCCTTTGTGGCGATGTCGGTGGCGGCGGTAGTCGATTGACGAAGGTAGTTCTAGTATCCTGCCCGGACTTTCGCACCGGTAATTAGATCCCTCCTAGGTGCCATTTGCCCTTTCAATCCTCCAGCCCCTAGACGTAGACTGTAAATCAAGGAGGGCAGCAGATCATGAAAAACAGACGGGTTGAGGGCGAAATCAAGATCGATCTTGTGGAGTATGGATTGATGGCTGGCGTGGTGGCCATGGCCGCCGGCGCGATTATGCCGGAGCTAGTGGCGCAAGCGAGCCAGATGGCTGGGCAATTCAGCCGTTATCTAGTGGTGGCCGCCTCCATAGGCTCAGGGGCCTAAGAACGGATCGACAGAGCAGAGCGCACAAGCCTCTCCCGCAAGGGTCGGGGTTCGGTAAGAAGTTGACTCAGGGTTCGCTTACGACCCGTTTCTCTTCGCCCGCCGAGCCACGACCCTCCGGGAGAGGCGTTTTTCGTTACGACCGGCTTGATAACCTGTCAACATGAGCCTCTCACCCCGCCGTATGCATTGGTCCGAGGCTGAGTACCTTGCCTTTGAGAGCCATAGCCCCACGAAGCACGAGTTCTTGTCCGGCGAGATCTTTGCCATGGTTGGGGCGTCGCCGCTGCATAGCCTGGTGGCCACCAATACCGCGGCGGCTTTGGTACAACTTACTCGCGGGCGAGGTTACGAGACATTTAACAGCGATCAGCGCATCTATCTTGCCGCGACTGGCCTGTATACGTACGCGGACGGGGGGGCTTTTGCGGTAAGTGGGAGATCCACCCGGACGGCATGTGCCTGCTGAATCCGGTGTTGCTCTTCGAGGTCCTTTCGCCTTCGACGCGCGACTACGATAGCGGCGCCAAGCGGGAGCACTACCAGCAGATTCCCACGCTACGGCACCTGCTGTTGATTCACCAGTCCGAGCGCCAGGTCCAGCATGTCTTTCGCGGGCCAGAGGGCGCTTGGGAAGTCCGCGAGTTCACTGGCGGCGGCATCGCGTTGGCGGACTTTGCCGGTGAACTCTTGCTCGAAGATCTCTATCGGCTGGACGAGTAGGCTTTTCTTCTTGCAATCGTGTGCAAGCAGGCGCATACTGAAAAAAGCATGGTGCCCGCAATTGACCAACCCCTCGCTTCGCTCGAAGACTGGGACGATCACGTCCGCGATCGTTACGACCCCAACAAGCCCAAGGATTCCTTCCGCCAATACACCGACGCGACGCCGCCTGGGGTCCGCGAGTTCTACCGCCAAAATCATACGCACCAGACGCTGGACTTCGTGCTCAGCAAGAAGCGCGAGTATGGCTCGCTCGACCGGCGACGCATGGGCATCTGGCAGGCGCTCGAGTATCTGAATACCCTGGTCGACGAGAGCGACCCCGACACGGACCTTTCGCAGATTGAGCATTGCGTCCAGACGGCCGAAGCCATCCGGGCCGCGGGCGAGCCCGACTGGATGGTGCTGACGGGGCTGATTCATGACCTGGGCAAGATTCTCTGCCTCTTCGGTGAACCGCAGTGGGCCGTGGTCGGCGATACGTTCCCGGTGGGCTGCGCTTGGAGCCCGAGGATTGTCTACCCGGAATTTTTCGAGGCCAACCCGGACCGCAACGTCGCGAAGTACCAGACGCTCAATGGCATCTACGAGCCACACGTGGGGCTCGACCAAGTGCATCTCTCCTGGGGCCACGACGAATATCTGTCGATGGTGGTGCGCGATCATCTGCCGGCCGAAGCCATCGCCATGATCCGCTATCACTCGTGTTACCCGTGGCATCGCGAAGGCGCCTACGCGCACCTCACCAACGCCCACGACGCCCAGATGCTGCCGTGGGTGCAGCGCTTCAATCCGTTTGACCTTTACACCAAGAGCGACTCGCGCCCGGATGTGGACGCGCTGCGGCCCTTCTACGAAGAGCTGATCGCGCGCTACTTTCCTGTCGAATTGCGCTGGTAGCTGGCCCATCGGCCTGATACCCTACAAATCATGAGCCACTCTCCACGCCGCATGCTTTGGTCTGAGGCTGAGTATCTGGCTTTTGAGAGCGATAGCCCCACGAAGCACGAGTTCTTCTCCGGCGAGGTATTCGCGATGGCTGGTGCGTCGCCGCAGCATAACCTGTTGGCCGGTAATGCCGCTCTGGCGATCGGGATGTTAGTCCGCGGACGCGGATGCAAGACTTTCAACAGCGATCAGCGGATCTACATCCCCGCCACGGGCCTGTACACTTACGCCGATGGTGGGGTGGCCTGCGGCAAATGGGAGATTCATACCGACGGCATGTGCCTGCTGAATCCGGTTTTGCTCTTCGAGATCCTGTCGCCATCGACACGCGATTACGATCGCGGCGCCAAGCGGGAGCACTACCAGCAAATCCCCACTCTCAGGCACCTGCTGCTGATTGACCAATCCCAGCGCCACGTGCGGCATGACTTTCGCGGGCCGGAAGGCGCTTGGGAAGTCCGCGAGTTCACCGGCGGCGCCGTTCGACTGGCGGACTTCCCGGGTGAACTGGCGCTCGATGACCTCTACGGGCTGGACGAGTAAGGCTACTGATTCGCGCTCCGTCCGCTCCACGTAGTCACGGACCCCCAAACTGCTGCGCGCCAACCAGCCCCGAACGATAGTGAGGGGGTCGTTCAGAATCAGAAGTTTACAGTATGGTTTTCCCCGTCCTTACTTGCCTGCGAACCCGGCTTCCCAAGCATCCAACTTGGCCCGCAGCGCGTCCGCGACCTCGGGGTGAACCGTATACAGATCGCGCGTCTCGCCGGGGTCCGCCACCAGGTCATACAGGTTGATAATGTTGCCGTCGAGCACCAGCTTCCACTTGCCGGACCGCGCGGCGCGGACGCGCTGGCCCGGACGATTGATGCGCCAAAACAAGTCGCGTTCGCGCTCGGGCGCCTTACCGGCAAACACCGGCAGCAGGTCGATGCCGTCGAAGGGTTCGGACGGCGCGGCCTGAACGCCGCACGCCGCGGCGATCGTCGCCGTCAGGTCCATCGACATCGTCACTTGCCGGCTGACCCGCCCGGCCGGCAACTGGCCCGGCCAACGCAGAATCCCCGGCACGCGGATGCCGCCCTCCCACAGCGTCGCTTTGTGATGCCGGAAAGGCCCGCTGTCGGAGAGGCGCTCGCCGCCGTTGTCGTTGGTGAAGATCACCAGCGTCTTGCGCGTCAGTTGCAGGCGGTCCAGAGTGCCTAGCACGCGGCCGACGGCCGCATCCATCGCCTCCAACATCGGCTTGTACTCGCCGAGCCGCGTCCCGTTGTACCAGCTCTCTAAGTCGCGCACGGTCTCCGGATGTCCGGGCGCTTGAAACGGCCAATGTACGGCGTTGAAGGGTACATACAGGAAGAACGGCTTCGCGCGGTTCGCCGTGATGAACTTCTCGGCGCGCCCGGCCAGCATTTCCGTTAAGTAGCCCGGCTGCTGCGGCGACTTCTCCAGGCCTTCGTAGAGGTCGTAATTCTTGAAGCGGTCTTCCTTCGAATACATATCGACGTTGCCGCCGGTGAGCCCGAAGTACTCATCGAAGCCATGGTGCAGAGGATTAAAGCGAGCCTCGCGGCCCAGGTGCCACTTGCCGTGAAGCGCGGTCTGATAGCCGGCATCGTGCAGGAGCTTCGGTAGAGTCGTGTGGCGCGGGTCCAGGCCGACGTCGATGTCGCTGGGCAGCAGTGCCCATTCCAGGCCCTTGCCATAGCGTTGCTGATAGCGGCCGGTCATCAGGCCGCAGCGCGTCGGCGTGCAGACGGGGCCGTTGGAATAGCAGTCCGTCAGCCGGACGCCTTCGCGGGCCAGACGGTCAATGTGCGGCGTGCGAATGTCGCGCGCGCCGTAGCAGCCGAGGTCGGCCCAGCCCATGTCGTCCGAGAGGAAGACGACGACATTGGGGCGCTCGGGCGCGGCGGCCAGGGCCAAGGACGAAGCGAGGAAAGTGCGGCGGTTCATCGGATTACCTTCGGCGGCGGATTGCGCTTCAGCATCGCTTCCCAGGCATTGGTGAGGCCTTCCAGCTCTTTGGTGAGCTGGGGATTCTGATAGGCGAGGTCATTGCGTTCGCCGGGGTCGGCGGTGAGATCGTAAAGCTGGTCGAAGCCGGAGTCCGAAATCCACTTCCATTTACCCCGCCGGCAGGCGCGCTGCTGGCGATCAGCGCGGTTGATGCGCCAGAAGAACGTGCGCTCCTCGGGCGGACGCGTGCCCGCCAGAATGGGCAGCAGGCTGCGGCCGTCGAGCGGTTGCGCCGGGTCCGGGGTGATGCCGCAGGCGTCGAGGATCGTCGCCATCAGGTCCATCGACATCGCCGCCTGCGGGCTCACTTTGCCTTGCGGCAAACGCTTGGGCCAACGCACGATGCCGGGCACGCGGATGCCGCCCTCCCAGAGGGTCGCCTTGTGATGGAAGAAGGGACGGTTGTCGGAGAGGCGCTCGCCGCCGTTGTCGTTGGTGAAGATCACCAGCGTGTCATCCAGCACCCCGCGGCTCTCAAGCTTGGCGAGCATCTGGCCAATGGCCGCGTCAATGGACTCGAGCATCGGCCGGTAGTCCTTTGCGCGCGTGCCATCAAACCAGGTCGCCCGCTTGCGGACGTCTCCCGGCCGGCCCGGCGCTTGAAATGGCCAATGCACGGAGTTGAACGGTACGTAGCAGAAGAACGGGCGATCCGCGTTTTTGTCGAGGAAGGCCAGCGTCCGGTCCCGGATCAGGTCGGTCGAGTAGCCGGGGTATTTGACGGGCGTTGTGTTCTCGAACCAGTCGGCTTCGCCGTTGATCTCTGCATGCGAGTAGTGATCGACGTTGCCGCTCAGCAGACCGTAGAATTCGTCAAAGCCATGCCGGTTCGGGCCGACTTCGGGCTCATAGCCCAGGTGCCACTTGCCGAACATACCGGTGGCATAGCCCGCGTTCTTGAGGTAACGCGGCAAGGTGGTGTGGGCGGTGGAGAGCCCGTAGCCCTTCTGCCCGGGGCTAAGTGCCCATTCGAGGCCAAAGCGCTGCTGGTAGCGGCCGGTCATCAGTCCGCAGCGCGTAGGCGTGCAGACGGGTCCGTTGGAGTAGCAGTCGGTAAGCCGGACGCCCTCGCGCGCGATGCGGTCAATGTGCGGGGTCCGGATGTCCTTGGCGCCATAGCAGCCGACATCGGCGTAGCCCATGTCGTCAATCAAAATCAAAAGCACATTCGGCCGCCGCCGTTCCTGCGCCAGGGCCGCTGTGGCCGCCGAACCTAACCATTGCCGTCGTGAAAGCATTCAGCAGGCATCGTATCGCGAAAGCGTAGCGGTTTCGCTCAAGGCGAGCAATCCGCCCCCTTTCTGCCCACGCCAACGAGACAAGACCGGAACAGCCCATCGCGTGAGCGATGGGGCAACGTATGCAGAATATGGCTGTTTTGCCGGGGTTTTCGAGACAAACGCTGAAACGTGCCCCGCCGCTTTACGCGGCGAGCTGCCTGATCTTCGCTCCCATAGGGTGGCAGTAGTCCTGCTGAATTGAAGCCGGCTTGGCGGGAAGCGGTTCATTGAAAGCGACGTTCATGAGCGGCGTTCCCCCGTTGGAATTGCGGGCGTTGAAGGTGAGCCAGGGTCACCGCGCCCACGGGCGCCGTGGGCGCGCCAAAGTCTCATTCACTTGTGGGCCGAAGACAGCTTCTTCCGAAGCACAGCGAGGGCAACGCGGCCAGGAAAAGAACGGCTGATCGGAGTTTGCGCATGTGAATTCCAGCGCTCGCATTATGCCGGAGGATCCCCCCAAAAGCGTAGGCCCAATTTCGGCGGAGTAGTACCTATAACCGGAAACGCAAAGGCGCTTTCGCTCCTGGCCGTCCTGGAGCTTGGGCTTCCCGGCCCCCGAATGAACCCGACCGTAGAAATAGAAAGAAGTCGCCGGCGCGCTGCACTCGTCATGAGGGTCGGAAACCGCGCCGATTCGCCGCGCGCCATCAAGCCCCGAGCGAAGCGAGTGGGTCCCAAAAACATTCACGACACGCCAGGGCATGACGCGCCGACCAGCTCCGAGCGCAGCGAGGGGGTCCTTCGGGAGCGCCGGCGTTTTCAAAGGAGCCACCGACGCGCTGCACGCGTCATGAGAACCAGAAACCGAGGTCGCCCACGGTAGGACAGGCCTCCGGCCTGTCCTCATCCAGACTCTCCTGACCTAAAATCGGCTCTAACAGAATCAATCACTTAGGGGGTGGTTTGTGGAGAGGGAAGCTCCATCTGTATGCAGGCTACCCCCGCGGACCATACTTTAGAGCGAGCATCGCCGGACAACCCTGAATCCGCTGGCTTGCCGCTGAATCTAAGACTGTAGTAGTCTGGTATTGACTACATCAGGAGAACCACGTCATCATGTTGCAACTTACCGAAAAAGCTGTGGAAAAAGTCAACGAAATCCTCGGAGCTCAGGAACCCAAGCCCGCTGGCTTGCGGATTGCCGTCGTCGGCGGCGGTTGCTCCGGCTTCAGCTACTCCATGGCTTTCGAGAATGCCCCCGGGATGCTCGACAAGACCTACCGCTTCGGCGACCTCGCCGTCTACGTCGACCAAGCCAGCCTCCTCTACCTCGACGGCGCCGAAGTCGACTATGTCGAGAACCTCGAAGGCGCCGGCTTCAAGTTCGGCAACCCGAATGTGAAGTCCACCTGCGGCTGCGGCAGCTCCTTCAGCGCTTAACCCATCCCTTTTTCTCCCTAGCACGCAAAAGACTCCGCCTCCGGGTGGAGTTTTTTGTTTTTGGACCACCTCATCCCCCAGTCCCTCCCCGCGACACGGCCCAGAACCCTGGCGCTGACAGTCCCATAGATGGGGTGAATACCCTACCTGGACCCCAACTTCTTGTGGTACTAAAACGAACCCACTAGGGTAGCCTATTACTACCGCGAGCATTTTCTCTATTACTTTCAAGCGCTTAAGCAGGGGGGTACTGAGCCGCCAGGCCTTGGTGGAAGTCGCTCGCCACGTGGTAAAAATCCTTAGCGGCCGGAAGTATCTCACTGAGTCGCTCTAAGTACAAAACAACATTCGGAGGATTACTTTCATGCGCTTCTTGTCCATGCTCGCTTTCGTCGCCGCTACGTCTACGTTCGCCCACGCAAGCTTTATTCAAACCTGCGCCCCCGTCAATCAGGATTCCGTTGCTAGCGGCGCCTTGGTCAATTCCGGCACCACCACGGTGAATTGCGCTGGCTTCACGGCCCCATCCGGCTTCAACATCACCAACATTTCCTTTTCTTTTCTAGGCACCTTCTCAGACTCGGACTCCAACAATGGCATGCACCAAGTCAGCTTCTCCGGTACCACCCCCTGGGGCACCTTCGGACCCTTCGACACCAACCTCGACCCTGAAGTTGGCTCCACTGGCGCCCTCTCCGGTATCACTCCGGGCACGAATCTCGGAGCAGCGGTAAGCCCCTTCAGTATCATCGTGAACGTCGCGAATACGATCAACACCAACTCACTACCGGACGCCGCCCAGTACACGATTCGCGCCACCTACTCCTATGAAACCTCCCTAACGGGCGTTCCAGAACCCTCCACACTAGCCCTGGTCGGTGGCGTTCTGGTCCTTGCCGGTCTCCGCAAAGCCCGTCGCTAGGCACATCCGAGAAGGTCTCTGGCCGGATGACCGGCGGAGATCTTCTCCCCCCTTCCGAAGGGAACGAGGCGCACCATCGAGCCTTCGCCAGGGTCCTTTGTGGGTAGTCCTCCGGATCATGCGGGGTGTGTTTGTGACAAATCCATCTATCCATATGGTAATAAGGAAGTTAGGTACGAAAGTACTAGGGGCTTATTAGTATTGACGGTTGTAAGACCGCATGGTAAATTCCTCCTAGATCCGGTATCTGTCGCCGGTTCGTTTTACCCAAAATTTGTCCGGAGGATTCTATCTTGCGCTCTCTCTCAGTCCTAACTCTTCTCGCGGCGTCTTGCACTCTTGCAAACGCCTCGATCATCTCTCAAGTCTGCGGTGCGATCAATACCTCAGCAATCGCAGGCGGTGCTCTAGTCAACAACGGCTCCGTTACCGTCTCCTGCGGTGGCTTCACGGCGCCTATCGGCCAAAGCATCATCAATATCTCGTTTAGTTTCTTAGGCACGTTTTCTGACTCTGACGGAAACAACGGCCTCCATCAACTCACCTTCAATGGCACCACGCCCTTCGGTAGCGGTGCATTCGGACCGTTCAATACGGGTAGTGATGGCGATGTAGGCTCTACCGGCAACCAAAACAGCCTCTCCAGCGCGGTTCTGAGCCAAAACGGCCTGGCTGGCTTTAACGTCACCGTCACCACGGCGAACACCGTCGGTGGCAATGCCCTCCCGGATACTGGCCAGTTTACCGTCCGTGCTGTCTACACCTATGAAGTGGATCAACAGCCCGGTGGCGTGCCCGAACCCTCCACGCTCGCTCTGGTTGGCGGCGTCTTGGTTTTGGCTGGCCTTCGCAAGTTCCGCAAGTAAGCCTCTTTGAAGAGGGCCTTGGGTTTCGTTTGCGACTAGGGGCCCTCTTCAACAATGGCATTAACCTGCCATATTAAGTTTCCTCTGTAAAGTGATGTAGACCTTCGGTAATAGCCGTTTTGGCATAGTCCTAGGACAAACGGTTGACATATCCCTCCTTGGCATGGTAACTTTCCCGAAGAGCCGGAATCTGTCGCCGGTTCGGTTTACAAATTCTGTCCGGAGGATTCCATTTTGCGCTCTCTGTCGATTTTCGTTCTCTTCGCTGTATCATGCTCGTTGGCCAGTGCCTCGATCATCACCCAAACCTGCACCCCAACCAACCAGGACTCCGTCGCTGGCGGGATCATCGTCAATGCCGGTACTACTACCGTCTCGTGCGCTGGTTTCTCAGCACCGATTGGCTCGTCCATCACGAATATTTCCTTCAATTTCCTCGGTACTTTCTCCGATTCCGATGGCAACAACGGTCTGCATCAGATCACGTTTTCCGGCACCACCCCGTACGGCACCTTTGGTCCGTTCAATACTGGTAGCAACGGAGACGTAGGTTCCACTGGCAGTCAGACCGGACTTAGCGCTGCCGCAAACATCGCGAATACGGGTGCCTTCAATGTTTCCGTTACTGCGTCCAACACGGTAAACACGAACGCTCTTCCGGAATCCGCCCAGTACACCGTTCGTGCGGTCTATACCTACGAAGTCAACCAGAGCGGCGTTCCTGAGCCGTCCACCCTCGCTCTCGTGGGCGGAGTGCTGGTTCTCGCGGGTCTCCGCAAGTTCCGTAGCTAACTCCTTTTCACTCCGAATCGCGAAACCGGCCAAGGCGCAAGCCTTGGCCGGTTTTCATTTAGAATCAACATCTTGCCGCTTCGTTTCGCCTTCGGCCCGGGCTTGACCGGGCGGGCATCCCCTTCGAGATCATTGGCGGCTTGGCCAGCTTCCTCCACGTCGAACGCATCGACCCCGCCCTCTCCCGCCTCACCGGCAACATCGACGCCATCGCTCGCCGAGATGACCTTGCCCGGATCCGCGAAGCCGTCGAACCCTTCGGCCTGCTCTACCGGCACGTTTCGCCTCAAGGACCAAGTCCACCTCCAGGACCTCGCCCACGCCGGACTCATCACCCCTAGCATGGTGGACGCCCTGCCGCCCCTGCTCCAAACTCGCCTCGCCCAGGTGCGCGCGTCCGAGTAGAATCAGCCCGTCAGCGCCTGCAAGCGTACGGCGAAAGCGTCCAGGGCGATGCCCTTCTGGATGTTGCGCCGCACGTAATCGGCCATCTGGTCCACTTCCTTCACCGCCACTTGAATCCAGCGGAAACTCACCGCCGCCGCCATCGCTTCCAGGTCCTTGCGCAGATCGGCGTTCTGAATCCGCGTCCCCCCGTGCCGCAGCACCAGGACGTCTTCGAGGAGGGCGTACAGCACCTGCAAGTAGAAGTCGAGCTTCTCGCTCTTGCTGGCCGAAATGCTCTCGGAGAACTTGAGCCACGTCGCAAACGGCGCCTGCCGCGCGGCGACTTTGAGCAAGACCAGCATCGCCGTCCGCCGCTTGTCGTAGACCTCCAGATCGAGCGACAACGCCACTCCCGGACTACCCCCGGCCAGCGCCAACCGGCGCTGCAACTGGTCGAGCTTGGGGCGGCTTTTGAGGAAGGCTTCCATATCCGCCGGCGACAGCGGATTCATCGCCAACAGCAACGAGCGCGAACGAATCGTCGGCAGCAGGTCGTAGGCGTTCTCCGTCGTCAGGACGAAAATCATGTGCCCCGGCGGCTCCTCCAGAGTCTTCAGTAAGGAGTTCGCGGCCTGCTCATTGGCCCGGTCAATCCGGTCGATCAGGAACACTCGCCGGTGGCCCTTCAGCGGCTGATACTGCGCACGTTCCTTGAGCAACCGCATCTGCGGAATCGAGATCTGGCGCAAGGGGCCATCGGGCGCGAAGGTGACGAAGTCGGGGTGCGAGGCGAAGAGCAGCGGGTCTTCGTTACGCTTCTCGGCGGTCCACTTTTCGCGGTCGGCGATAAGCTCCAGATTCGACTCCCGGCTCAAGTCGTCCTGTTCAATGCGTGTCCGGTCATCGAGCAATCGGCTGGCCAGGCGCCGCGCCAGAGTCGCCTTGCCGACCCCCGACGGACCGTGCAGCATCAGCGTCTGCGCCAGCTTGTCCTGCGCGATCATCCGTTCGAGCGACGCGATCACCGGCGCGTGGCCGTGGAAGTCCCAGTCGAATTCGCTCATCGCAGCGCCTCCTCCACCAGCGGCCAAACTTCCTCGGCTACTGCCTCAATCGACTGGCCACCATTTACCAGCCGCACCCGCTGAGGCTCGTCCTGCGCCAGCCGCAGGTAGCCTTCGCGCACGCGCCGGTGAAAGTCGAGCGACTCGGCATCCAGCCGATCCGGCGTCGCGCGCTTCACCGTGCGCTCGAGCGTCAGCTCCGGCGAAATGTCCACCAGCACCGTCAAGTGCGGCTGCAGCGTACCGCAGGCGATCGTGTGCAACTGCCGCACGACGTCCGCGCCCAGTCCACGGCCGACGCCTTGGTAGACCAGTGTCGAGTCCGTAAATCGGTCCGAGAGAACGACGGCGCCCCGCGCCAGCGCTGGCCGGATCAGTTCTTCCACGTTCTGTGCTCGGCTGGCGAAGTAGAGCAGTAACTCAGCCGTCGGGCGCAGCGCCTGGTTGCGCGAGTTCAGCAGAATCTCCCGGATCTCGCGACCAATGCGGGTGCCACCAGGCTCCGCCGTCTCCACCACCTCACGGCCCTGTTCACGAAGCCGCGCCGCCAGCCGCGCCAACTGCGTGCTCTTGCCACTGCCATCCGGACCCTCAAACGTGACCAAGCGCCCCGGACTCACAACGGCAGCCCCACTTCGAGCCCATCGCGTAAGCGATGGGGCCGATTTTGCCGTTGTGCGTCGAAACGCGCCCCACCGCTCACGCGGTGGGCTCTCCAGCACACAATCCTAGTCATACACAAAGTGCAGGACCTTCTTCAGATCCTCCCAAGCCTCGCGCTTGGCCTCGACGTTGTAAGCCCTCAGTAGATAGGACGGATGATACGTCACCATCACCGGGAAGTCACGCCACTTGTACCAATTGCCGCGCATCTTGGTGACGCCGTCTTTCAAACCCAGCAACGCCTTCGCCGACGTGCCGCCCAGCGCGCAAATCGCTTTGGGCTTCAGCACTTCCAGTTGGCGCGCCAGAAACTGGCCGCAAATCTCCATCTCATCGGGCAGCGGCGCGCGGTTCTCGGGAGGCCGGCACTTGGCGACATTGGCGATGTAGACGTCGTCTCGCGTGATGGCGATCCCTTCTTTCGATGCCGTGTTGTTGATCATCTGCGTCAACAACTGTCCCGCGCGGCCGACGAACGGCAAGCCCTGCAGGTCCTCATCCTGGCCAGGTGCTTCTCCGACGAAGACCAGCTTCGCCTGCGGACTCCCGGAGCCAAAGACGATCTTGTTGCGCCCTTCGCAAAGCCGGCAACGCCGGCAATCGCCGATGTCGGCGCGGATCAGTTCAAAGCTGTCATTTTCGGGCGCAAGCCCGGGCAAGGGAATACTGGCTGGCATAGCAGGAATCTCTAAGGATGGCAGAACGGGCTGGCTGCGGTACAGCTCTTTTACGCCCAGGTCGCGGTAGTATTCGAGCAATGGCTTCAAGCTCATCGGGCCGCCTTCAGCCGCAGGATGTGCGTGAGAATCTGCTCGGCGAGCTCTGATTTCGCGGCTTGGCCCAAAGGTAAGTCACCGGCGCGGGTCACCAGCGTGACTTCGTTCTGGTCGGAGTCAAAGCCGGTCGTCGCCGAGTTCACCAGGTTCGCGACGATCACGTCCGCCTGCTTGCTCTCGAGCTTACGGCGCGCGTATTCGAGCAGCTTCTCGGTCTCCGCCGCGAAGCCCACCACGAAGCGATCGCCCTTGCGGCGACCCACTTCGGCCAGGATATCGGCATTCGGTTCCAGCGTCAGCGTGACGGGCTCGCCGGTCTTCTTGAGCTTCTGTCCAGCCACGTTGGCGACGCGATAATCGGCCACCGCGGCCGACTTGATCACGATCGTCGCGCCTTCCAGCCGCTCCATCACCGCCGTGTACATCTCGCCGGCGGTGAGCACGGGAATCACCTCCACGCCGGTGGGTGCCGGCAGTTGCACGGGGCCTGAAATCAGCATCACGCGCGCGCCGCGCCGCGCCGCGGCCGCCGCCAGGGCGTAGCCCATCTTGCCGCTCGAACGATTGCTGATGTAGCGCACCGGATCAATCGCTTCGCGGGTCGGGCCGGCCGTGATCAGCAACGTCTCGCCGGCGAGGTCTTGAACTTGGACAAGCGCGACTTGATCCGCGATGTAGCGAGGGTCCGCCAGCCGTCCAGGCCCGATGACGCCGCAGGCGAGGCGGCCGGCTTCCGGATCCAGAATCACGTGCCCCCGGGCGCGTAAGGTTTCGAGGTTGGCGCGCGTCGCCGGGTGGTTCCACATGTTGGTGTTCATGGCGGGCGCCAGAAACACGCGGCCGGTGAAGGCCAGGTAAGTGGTGGAGAGAAAATCGTCCGCCAAGCCGTGGGCGAACTTCGCCAGGATCCCCGCGGTGGCCGGAGCGACCAGCAGGACTTCATTCTCCTGCGCGACCCCAATATGCTCCACGGAACTCGACAGCGTGCCCTCGGGGCTGGTTTGGTCGAAGAGCCCCGTAATCACCCTGCGCCCGGTGAGCGCGGCAAACGTGAGCGGCTGCACGAATTCGCGCGCGCTCTCCGTCATCACGACATTCACCGTGAAGCCCCGATCCTGCAACAGGCGCGCGAGTTCCGCCGCCTTATAGGCCGCGATTCCCCCACCGACGCCGAGGATCAGGTTCACGATGCCCTAAATGACTTCGCTGCCGCCCTCTTCCACCGGACGGCCCGGATCGGTCCAAGTGATGAGGCCGCGGCGGACCTCTTCGGTGGCCGACACCGTGGCCTTTTTCGTCGAAGTGGGCAAGAACGACCGGGCACCGGACTGCAATTGGCGCGCGCGCTTCGCGGAGATGATGATGAACCGGTACGTCGACAGTTCCGCGTCGTCGGGAACGGTATTGTGCGCGTTGGGGCGCAGAGCCATGTTGGGCACGATGGGTGAAACCTTCCTACTGAGTACCTGCAGTCAACGTTAAGTCAAACGTCGACAACACGGGCCCGATGCGGCCTTCCATCCTTACGCGCCGTACTCGCTCGGCTTGGATGATCGCGATTAGATTCGCCGTGGATTGCTCCACATCATCGTTCACCAGGATGTAGTCGTACAGCCCGTAATTCTTGATTTCCGCCGCCGCTTCACGCAGCCGCCGCTGGATTACCTCTTCGGAATCCTCGCCGCGGGCACGCAATCTCTTTTCAAGCTCCTCCCGGGAGGGGGGGAGAATAAAAATCGAAATAGCTTCGGGAACGCGCTCCTTCAATTGTCGCGCACCTTTCACGTCGATGTCGAGCAGCAGGTTGCACCCCAGAAGGCGCGCGCGTTCGAGCTCACTGCGATGGGTGCCGTAGTAATTGCCGAAGACGTCGGCCCACTCGAGAAACTCCTCGCGGGCCACGCGAGCCTCGAAGTCCTCGCGGCTGACGAAGTGGTAGTTGGTGCCATCCACCTCATTCCCGCGTGGCTTACGCGTGGTGTAGGAGATGGAAAAAACAAGATTGCGTTCCGCGCGCAGCAGGCCGCCGAGCAAAGTTGTTTTGCCACTGCCAGACGGGGCAGAGATAACAAAGACCATGGGTTCTTACTAGGCTACTCCAGATTGAGGCTTTGCTCACGAATCTTCTCAATATCGGACTTCGCGCTCAAAGCCAGATCGGTGAGCTTCAAGCCCAAATCGCCGATGCCGCTGGTCTTCGAGAGGATCGTATTGGCCTCGCGGTTCATCTCCTGCAGGAGGAAATCCAGGCGTTTGCCGATCTCGTTTGCGTTCTGCATCAGGTCCTCCAGTTGGTGCGAGTGGATGCGCAGGCGCGCCAACTCCTCGGCGATGTTGCCGCGCTCGGCCAGCAAGGACGCCTCCTGAATCAGGCGCGTGGTATCGATGGCGGCGGTATCCAGCAACTCGGTGAGACGCTGGCGCAAGCGATTCTCGAGCATCGGCTGCACTTCGCCGCGCAGGCTCTCCATCTGATGCACCGCGCCCCGGATGGCTACGTTGTGCCGCAGAATCTGCGTGAGCAACTCGCCGCCTTCGCGCGCGCGGAAGGCTTCTAACTCATCAAGAGCGGCCTGAAACACCTCCAGCAGACGATCCCCAAAATCAGCGCCGAGTTCGCCGTTGGCTTCCTCCATCATGCCGGGTAAGCGCAGTAGTGTATTCAGGTCGGGCTTGGAATCCAGGCCCAGCTTCGCCGCCGCGCGCTGGAAAGCGCCGACGTAAGCGCCGAGTAAGTCCTCGTTGATGCGCACCGCATGGGCGGTCACCGCCGGGGCCCAATGGGCACGAATGTCGATGTGGCCACGGTGCAGGCGCTGCTTCACGGCGGCGCGCAACGGAGCCTCGAAGGCGTCCAACTGTGTGGGTAGGTGGAAGTGCAGGTCCAGCCCGCGGTGATTCACGCTCTTCAGGGTGATCGTCAGATCACCGGCAGGCAGCGCGCGCCGCACCAGGGCGTAACCGGTCATACTCTTAGCTGGCAAGGGCGAACCT
Source organism: Bryobacteraceae bacterium (assembly GCA_019752335.1). Classification (GTDB taxonomy): domain Bacteria; phylum Acidobacteriota; class Terriglobia; order Bryobacterales; family Bryobacteraceae; genus JALHNI01. The sequence continues at coordinate 13,810 of JAIEMJ010000008.1, read as the reverse complement.
CTTTCCGCTTAGGATTTCGCGTCCGGCGCCTCTAGAAGCGCGGCATCGGGTCCTAGATATTGTAAGTCGTGCAGACGTTGATAAATACCGCCGCCCGCGACTAATTCATCATGCGTGCCGATTTCGGAGACGCGGCCGCGATCAAGCACCACAATCTTATCGGCCCGGCGGATGGTAGAAAGACGATGCGCGATCACAATTACGGTCCGGCCGGAAATAAGATTGGCTAACGCGGCCTGTACCAGCATCTCTGATTCCGTATCCAAATGGGAAGTGGCCTCGTCGAGTACCAGGATCGGCGCATTTTTGAGCAGCGCCCGCGCGATGGACAAACGCTGCCGTTGGCCGCCGCTCAGCTTGGCGCCGCGCTCGCCCACCACGGTGTCGTAGCCCGCCGGCATGGCGAGAATAAACTCCTCCGCCAGGGCATTGCGCGCGGCTTCGCGCACCTCTTCCGGCGTCGCATCCGGCCGGCCGTAGCGAATGTTATTCAGAATCGTGTCGTTAAAGAGAAAGGTCTCCTGCGCCACTAAGCCAATCTGGCGGCGCAGGCTGGCGATCTGTAAGTCGCGCACATCGACGCCGTCAACGGCCAGCGTTCCGCTTTCCAGGTCATAGAAGCGCGGCACCAGGCTCGCCATCGTCGTTTTACCCGCGCCGCTCGGACCCACCAAGGCGCACACTTCGCCCGCCTTCACCGTCAGGGTGACGCCGTCCAGCGCGGCGCTCTCCGCGCCGGGATACCGAAAGTATGCGTCGGTAAACGTAATCTCCCGGGTAAAGCCTAGTAACTCCCGTGCTCCTGGCTTGTCGGCCAGAGTCCGTTTCGTATCGAGATACTCAAACACCTTCTGCGACGCGCCGCTGGCCTGTTGAAAGATCTGATGAATGCCGGTGAGCCGCTTTACCGGCTCGTATAACATCAGCAAAGCGACCATGAAGCTCGAAAACTCTCCGGCCGTCATTTGGTTCGCCTTGATCTGGGAACGCGCGTAAGTCAACAGGACGACAATCGTCACCGCGGCGAAAAACTCGATCATCGGCGAGGCCAAAGCCTGTTGTAAGACGTATTTCAAATTCGCGCGCTTCAGGTTAGCGGCCGCGCGGCCAAAGCGTTCGCTCTCCAGCCGCTCCGCGCCAAAGGCCTTCACCACTTGCTGGCCGGAAAGCGTCTCCTGCAGTACTTCGTTCAAGTCCGCGGCGTTATCCTGCGCGCTCCGCGTGGTGCGGCGCAACCGTTTACCGATGCGGGCGGTGGGAATCAACACGAAGGGCAGCAAGGTTAAACTGGCGACGGCGAGGCGCCAGTCCTTCTGCATTAGGACGGCCAACAGAAAGATGGCGGTGAAGGTTTGCCTCAGCCAATCGGCGAGTAAGTGCGACGTGGCCACTTGAATCTTTTCGATGTCGTTCATGATGGACGACATCAAACGGCCCGTGGTATTCGAACCAAAGAAGACCGCGTCCTGGCGCAGCACATGGTCAAAGACGCGCTGCCGTAAATCTGTCACTACCGATAGGCCCACGTAGTTAATCAGGTAATTGCCAAAGTAATCGAAGAGGCCCTTCAACAAGAAGACCATCAGGATACTGGCCGCGACCATCGTCCACACGTTCTGGATACTGGCCGGGAGTAAGTCGTTGAGATGGACCGCGCCGCCGCCGAAGGGCCACTCGAAGAGCAGCACCGGACGCTCGGCACTTTCGGGGCGCAGCACGCGGTCAAACACGGGCTCGATCAGGCGCGCCATAAAGCCCTGCATGGCGCCGACGCCGGCCATCAGGAACATGGCGGCCAACAGACGTGGCCAGTAGACCTTGGCGAGGGTGAGTAAACGCCTCAAGCGTTCACCCCCGTCAGCAGGCGGCTGAAGGAGGCCACCACGTCATCGACTTTGATTTGCGCCAAACCGGCGGGCGAAACGAAGGTTTCGGCGCGCGTGCGCCAGGGCGCCCACACCACCGGGTCAGACGAGCCGTACAGCACAGTGACCGGAAGCCCGCAGGCGGCGGCCATGTGCGCGGGGCCAGAGTCGTTGCCGAGGAAGAACTTGGCGCCGGACAGAATCTGCTTGGTCTGTTCGAGCGGCCCGGACACGCAGCGGAAGGCTTGGAAGGGCGTGAAGTCGTCGGTGGGTGCGCCGATGATGATGGGGGTCAATTGCCAGTCGTTTTGCAGACGCTCCAGCGCCGCGACGAACTTCTCCGCCGGCCACTGCTTGTGCGGCGCCGACGCAAAGGGATGCACCACGGCGTAGCGCGCGGGCGCCTCCGGCCAGGGCGTCGTGTAAAGCCGGGCGCGCGGGATCTCCGTGCGGGGCACGCCCAGGTAAAACATAGCGGACGCCAAATGTTCCGCCGTATGCACCGTCCGCTCCTCGCCCAAAATCTCCTGCGCGCGCGGAATGCGCCGGTTGTAGAGCTGCGCGCCCGCGTGATGCCCGAAGCCCACGCGATGGCGCGCCAGGGACGCAGCCGTCATCCACAAGCTGCGTGACCCGCCGTGCAGGTTCAGGCAAACCGCGCTGCCAGCGGCGGCGAACAGCGTGGGCGATCGTACCTCGTCGAGGTCGGGGTTGCCAGCGAAGACAGCAGCGAAGCGCGGCTCGACGACAATGCGCAGGCGCAAGTCCGGCCGGGCGTGTTTCAGCAGGGCGATGGCGGGCGTGGTGAGGACGCAATCGCCCAAGGAGCGCAAACGCAAAATCGTCACGCGCGAGCCGGGCGCGAGAGCTTCGAGGATGCTCGCCATGGGGGCAGCGCGGACCCTAGTCCTCGACCTTGGCTTCCTCCACCAGCATCACGGGGATGTCGTCGCGAATGGGGTAGACGCGGTGGCATTGCACGCATTTCAAGCCGCTGCCATTCGGCTTCATCTCCACCGTGGCTTTGCACAACGGACAAACCAATATCTCGAGGAGCTCTTTGCTGATGGCCATAAACAGCTATTAGTCTAGCTCAAGCGAACCGGACCAAGCGCCATTCGCGACTCGTTCCCATGAGCCCGGGGCGCAAGCTGCGGGGCACGTTCAGGAATTATGCGGTTTTGCGGGCCTTTTCACCATTCGCCCCTGCCCATCGAGAGCATCTGCGCCCGCAACAGGGCCGGATCCATGCAAGACAAGGTCTGGGAGTAAACCTCGTTCAGCCGCTCGGTGATACTCGCCTCCCGGCGTTCGAAGAACTCTTCCAAAGCCAATGCATAGAGTCTGCCGCGCGAAATGCCCAAGCGCTTGGCTTCACCTTCTGCTTGCGTGAACAACCGATCCGGCAATGACACCACAGTCCTCATGGGGCAAGTATGACCGGACTTGCCCCTTGCGGCAAGAAGAATTTACTGCCGCTGGCCGCCGGCCAGCAGCATGGTTTGGCCGGTGACCCAGCCCGCGTCGTCCGACGCCAGAAAGACGGCGGCGCGGGCGATGTCGGCGGGCTGGGCGATGCGGCCGAGCGGTGTCTTCGCTTCGATCATCTTGCGGAATTCGCCCTCGGCGAAGCCCACGGCGTGCAAGCCTTCGGTCTCCACCATGCCCGGATTGAGGGAGTTCACGCGAATCTTGCGTGGACCCAACTCGCCAGCCAGCGCGACCGTCAGCGCGTCCACCGCCGCCTTGGTGGCGCTATAGACGGAGCCCGTGGGCACCGGCATCGGTCCCACAATGGAGCTGATGTTGATCACCGAGCCGCCGTCGGCGCCGAGGTGTTTCACCGCTTCCTGAGTGGTGAGCAGCAGCCCCAGCACATTCAGATTGAATTGCTTGTGGAAGTGCTCCGCCGTAACGGCTTCGAGCGGCGCGAACTCATAGATTCCGGCGTTGTTCACCAGGATATCCAGGCGGCCGTAAGCCGTGAGCGTGGCGGCGAAGAGTCGCGCGATGTCCTCCGGCTTCGACACGTCGGCCTGCACGGCCGTCGCGCGGCCGCCTAGCGCGGTGATGCGGCTCACGACGGCGTCCGCGCCGGCCTTACTCGAAGCGTAGTTCACGACGACGGCCGCCCCGGCGGCGGCCAGATGCTCGGCAATGGAGGCGCCAATGCCCTTCGACGCGCCGGTGACGACGGCGACTTTACCCTGAAGTTTGCTCATTTTCCTGCTCCCGAATTAGAATGACATTTAGACAACTGTCTAAATGATACATCCGGCCTCTATCGGTTGCTAGAGTTTTTGCAATTCGCGCAAATAAGCTTCCCAGGTGGGGCGCAGAAACTGCACGCGCAGAAATTTTCCTTCGCGTTCCGTGGTGATCAAGTTCGCCGCTTCCAGTTCCTTCAGGTGATGGGACAACGTGGCGGGGGTGATGGGGAAGGTTTCGAGCAAGTCACCACAGCCCAGGCAGGACTCCTGCGCCGCCAGGTGCCGCAAAATGTCGAAGCGGCGCGGGTCCGCCAAGGCTTTGGCAATCCCGCGCCGCGTGCGCGCATCCAGCGTGAGCTGCTTCGCTTTGGGCAAACTTACGGCTCGAGGATCACTTTCATCAGGTTCGGTTCATGCGCGTACAGGCGCTTGAACCAATCGGCGCCTTCGGCCAAGGGGGCGCGGGCGCTGATCATCTCGTCGACGTTGATGGTGCCGTTGGCGAGCAACTCGATGCAGGCCGGGTACTCGCCGCTGGAGGCGCAGGAGCCCTGCAGGCGAATCTGGCGCGTGACGACGGCTTGCAGCGGCAGTTCGATGGTGGGCGCGATGTTGCCGATCAGCGTGACCGTGCCGCCTTTCTTCACGCTCATGATGGCCGTCTTGATCGGCGCGGCCGCGCCGACCGCTTCGAGCGCCACGTCGGCGCCCCGGCCGTTGGTGAGGGCTTGAATCGCGGCGGGGACGTCGACCGTCTTCGGGTTAAAGGTCTCCTCCGCGCCCAGGCGCTTGGCGGCGGCGAGCTTATTGTCGTCGAGGTCCACGGCGAAGACGCGCGCGAAGCCTGCGGCCTTGGCCGCTTGGATGGTGAGCAGACCAATCATGCCGCTGCCCACCACGACGGCCGTATCGCCCAGGCTCTTCGGCGTAATGTTGACCGCATGCACAGCGATGGAGACCGCCTCAATCATCGCGGCCTGCGCGAATCCGAGCGTCTCGGGCAAACGGTAGAGAATCCGCGCGGGCACCGAGACGAGCTCCGCGAAGGCGCCGTGGCGGCGAAACTCGCCGCAGGAGACGCCCAGCACCTGCCGGTTGTCGCAGAGGTTGATCTCGCCGCGCGCGCAGAAGTAGCACTGGCCGCAGGAGACGGTGGAATCAAACGTGACGCGATCGCCCGCCTGCCAGCCGCGCACGTCGGCGCCGACGGCTTCAATCACGCCCGCCGCTTCGTGCCCCATGACGATGGGCGGAATGCGGCGTCCGGTGGAGCCGTCCAGGCCGTGGACGTCCGAGCCGCAGATGCCGCAGGCCTTCACGCGGATCAGCACGTCGGTGGGCGAAATCACCGGCTCCGGGACGTCCTGGTAGCCGAGTTGCATGTATTGTTCGAGGAGGAGGGCTTTCATGAGGGTCGTAACCGTTTTATCACGGAATCTGTTGACAAGAGGCCTTGGCGTCGCGTAGCATCGCTTATCCGGCACCGTTAGCCTCGCGTTCCCCAGGTTCGGGACTTTCTGAGGGACCATGCGCCTGATCGCCGCCAGCTTACTCGCCTGCTCTGTCTTGAGTGCCCAAGTTCCGCCCGTCGCCAAGTTGCTCGTCGACATCATCAAGGTCGACACCTCGAACCCGCCCGGCAACGAAGAGAAAATGGCCGATCTGCTGGCGCCGCGCCTCAAAGCCGCAGGACTCGAGATCGACATCATCCAGACGCCGCAGCCGGGCAAGGCCCATCTGATCGCGCGCCTGCGGGGCGATGGCAGCAAGAAACCGGTGTTGATCGCCGCGCATTCCGACGTGGTCGGCGTGGAGCGCGAGAAGTGGAGCGTGGATCCCTTTGCCGGCGTCATCAAGGACGACGGCTACGTCTACGGCCGCGGCGCCATCGACTTTAAGGGCGGCCTGGCCGTCTTTACGCAAGCCGTGCTCGACATCGCCGCCGACGTGAAGGCCGGTAAGCTCAAGCTCGCGCGAGACATTATTCTGCTGGTGGAAGCCGACGAAGAGGGCGGCGCCTACGGCACCGGCTACATCGCGCAAAAGGCGTGGGACAAGATTGACTGCGAATTCTCCTTGAACGAAGGCGGCTGGATTGTCCGCGACGAGAAGACGAAGCAAGTGAAGTACGTTTCGATTTCCACCGCCGATAAGTCGAGCGTGTCGCTGACGATTCGGGCGAAAGGGACGTCGACGCATTCGTCGATGCCGCTGGCCGATAATGCGATCTATCGGCTAGCGCGCGCGATGGCGAAGCTGTCCGAGTACGATACGAAGCCCAAGCTCAATGCCTCCACGAAGCAATTCTTTTCGACGTTGGCGGAGACTAGCGCGGAGCCGCTGAAGTCGCACTTTAAGAATCTGGTAGCCGGCACCGATCCGGCGAAGGTGAAGGCGGCCGATAAAGCGATTAGTGAGAATACCCTGCTGCACGCCATCATGCGCAATACGCTGGCGCCGGTATTTCTCAACGCCGGCTTTCGCGGCAATGTCATTCCCGGGTCAGCCGACGCGACGATCAATGTCCGGACCATTCCGGGCACCACGGCGGGCGAGTTAATTGACGAGTTACAAACCGTAATCAATGACTCCATGGTGGAAGTGATGGAATCGCCTTTGCGTGTCGGTAACGCGCCGCTTACCGAAGAGCAGAAGAAAGCCATGGCGGCCCGGCCGCGCGGTCCGATTCCCGAGAGTCCGCAAGTGAATGAACTTTACCAGTCCTTGGCCAAGCACGCCAAACTGACTTACCCCGAAGCGCTCGTAACTCCCTACCTGTTCCAGGCCGGAACCGATTCCTATACCTGGCGCATGCGCAATATTCCCGTCTACGGTATTTATCCTTATCCGATTACCGCCGAGGACCTAACGCGCATGCATGGGAATGACGAGCGTGTCCCGATTGACTCCCTTGTTAGTGGTCTTCGCTTAATCACCGGTACGCTGACCGAAGTGGCCGTCAAGAAATAAGAAGGAGCTAATATGCGTGCTTGTATTCTCGCCTTACTCGGCTGTGCGCCGGGCCTATGGGCGCAGCAGACCGCGATTCAAGGCCTGGTGACGGATTCTTCCGGCGCCATCATCGCGCAGGCCGTAGTGCGCTTGACGCCCGCCAACCAAGGAGCCCCGCTCTCCACCGTGTCGAGCGAGGTGGGCATTTACTCGTTCCCGGCGATTGCCGCGGATAACTATCGGCTGCGCGTGGAGGCGCCGGGTTTTACGCCGTCGGAGCGGACCTTCAATCTGTTAGTCGGCCAAAGCATTACGATTGATTTTCAGTTGAAACCCGCGGCGGCGGCGAGTACGGTGGAAGTCGCGGAGTCCGCCGTGGAGATCGATGTAACTTCGTCGCAGGTGGGCGGTAATGTCGATCCTGGCCGCATGAAAGATACGCCGCTCAATGGCCGTAACTGGATGGAGCTTTCCATGCTGGTGCCGGGCGTAACCGTAAATGCCGTTTCCACCACCCCGCTGGGCACGAATTCGCAAGGCCGCTTTCAGATTAACGTCGATGGCCAGCAAATGACCCAGAACGCGGCAGGCGCCGGCTTCGGCCAGCCGCAATTCTCGCGCGAAGCGATGGCGCAATTTCAGGTCATCACGAATCGCTTCGACGCTACCATGGGACGATCGGCGCAGATTCAAGTGAACGCGCAGACAAAGTCCGGGACCAATTCCTTGCACGGGTCGGCTTATGGGTATTTCCGCAGTGACCGCTTCAACGCGGCGGACCCGGTGGCGCAGCGCGTGTTGCCTTTCAAGAATCAGCAATTCGGCGGCACGGTCGGCGGGCGCATTATCAAAGACAAGTTATTCTTCTTTGCCGCTGTGGAAGCCGAGCGGCAACCGTCCACCGTGGTACTCACGCCGCAGTTCTTTACGGAGCGCTTTAGCTTTGAGAATCAGTTCGCCACGAATACCTGGTTGGGCCGCGTGGATTGGATGCTCTCCCCGGCCCATCGCCTGAGTGTCCGTTACAACGGAGGACAGTGGCGCAATCCTTTTGGCAACGTTACCGGAGCTTCACACCCGTCGCAAGCGGCGCGGCAAACGCGGGACTCGCAGTCGGTTTCGGGGACTTGGAGTTGGGCGGCTACGCCCGGAATTGTCAACGAAGTCCGCTACGGCCTGAATAAGTTCGAGTGGGAAAATCAGGCGCTCGTGGAGAGCGCGGAGTTTCGCTTTCCGGGCTTAACCATCGGCGGACCCTACAACTATCCGCAACGATTCAACCAGGTAACCAATCAGGTGCGGGATGATTTCTACTGGTTGAAGCGCGGGCATAGTTTCAAGGCCGGCGCGGAGTATCTTTCGAATAACCATACAGGCTTCTTTGCCCAGAATGGCCGGGGATTGGCGAGTCCGATTTCGAGCACTCCCGCGAACCTGCCGGCGCTGATTCCGAAGTGGAATGATCCTTCCACCTGGAACCTGACGGCGATCTCCCCGCTGGTAAGTTCTTACACGCAAGGCTTTGGCAGCTTCGATTTCTCGGTGCCGCGCAATGTGTTGGCGTTCTGGTTGCAGGACGATTGGAAGATCAATAAGCGCCTGACGCTGAACCTGGGTCTGCGTTATGACAACGACATGGGTATCTGGAATACGCCAACGCTGAAGAGCAATGTCGTCCCCGTGCGCGGGGGCCAGAATTTGAATTTCGCTCCGCGCATTGGTTTCGCCTATGACCTATTTGGCGACCGCAAGACTGTCGTTCGCGGCGGCGGTGGTCTCTACTTTGCTGACATTCAGGCGAATCAGGTGATTAACCAGTCCATCTTCAATGGCGAAAGCTCGCTGCAGGTTTCCGCGAATCGCACCGCGACGGCGAACATCGATCTCAGCCGTCCGTTCGGACAATTCACCGGCGCCGACTTCCTCGCCGGCCGGGCGCCGACGCCGATCCAGAATATTCAGGTGCTACAACCGGGCGCGCGCACGCCTTACTCGGCGCAGATGTCGCTGGGCCTGGAACGGCAGATTGGTTCCGCATGGACCGTCGCGGGCGACTTTGTCTACTGGCGCGTTTATCACGAATGGCAACGGCATGACCGCAATCTCTTTCTGAATCCGGCTACTGGATTCCAAGCCAACCCTGCGGCCGGCCGGCCCGATCCGCGCTTCGGCCAGATTCTTTCTTTCACCACGCCAAATGCGCCAGGCGCGATCTACTATGGCGGACAATTCGAACTCACTCGGCGCTTTGGTGATCGTTGGCAGTTGGGTACGTCCTATACGCTGTCGAAGCTGAAGGATTCCACGGGCGGCGCTTTCGCCTATCCAAACAATCAGTTCGATCTGGCGGATGAGTGGGGTTATTCAGTCGATGATCAACGCCACACCCTGAACTTCGACGGCAGCTTGCGTCTGCCCCTCGGCCTACAAACGAGCACTTTCTATCATCTGGGTTCTGGCGCGGCGTTCGCCTCCATCGCGCCCGGGAATCCCTTTAACTACGTAGGCACCGCGAACCGCACTTTCGCGAGCACCGCGACCGTCTTCATTGACAAGAAGTATCTTTACCCGTCCCGCGCCCCGGGGTTTACCAACGTGATGCGCAACGCCCTGCGCGGTAAGCCGATTCACCGTCTGGATTGGCGCCTTACGAAGACCGTCGCGATCAAGGAGCGCTGGAAGGCCACGGGCGTCTTTGAAGTCTTCAATATCCTGAACTACCAAAACTACGGAACTTACTTAACGAACATTGGCGTGAATACCTATGGCCGCCCTACTTCGAACGCAAACCTCGCTTACGCGGCGCGTATGTTGCAGTTTGCTGTTCGCTTCGATTTCTAGCTACGCGGCGGATACTTGGCTGGAGCGCGTCGCGCCCGTCATCGACGGGCCGGAGCGCGCCCGGTATCTTTCTCTGGCCACGGAAGACGAGCGGGCTAGCTTTCGCGAAGCGTTCTGGGAAGGCAAAGCGATCACCAGCGAACAGTACTTCGCGCGGGTGACTTATGTCGACGATCAGTATGGCTCCAGCCGCCCGGGTTCGGGCGCGAATACGGATCAGGGCCGGATCTACCTGGCGCTCGGCGCGCCGACGGCGATGCACCGCGTCCCCTCCAGCCGCATCTTCGTTCCCACGGAGATCTGGTACTACGACCACGTGCCGGGGCTTACTTACTCGTCGCGTCTGCAATTGCTCTTTTACCGGCCGCGCGACACCGGACTCTACAAGCTCTACTCGCCGCGGCTGAACACGCTGCGTGCGCTGCTATTGCCGCAAGCGGGTATGCGCGGACTCTTTGGCGTGAACGACGAACTGAACGCCAACGACATCCTGAACCAATTGAACGTGCCGCCCGGAGAACAGGAGATCGTTGACGCCAGTATGAGCGTCGGGCGGGGAATTACGGGCTCCGGTAACAGCGAGATTCTGGCCTTAGTGGCGAGCCCGCGGGCGATGTTCAATCGCAAGTTAGTAGAAGCGACGCGCAGCCGCGTGCGTTTTGCGGAGGATCGTCCGAAGTTCACTTATCAACAATACGCGACGCCCGAAAACCTCGTCGCGATTGACTTACAAGTAAGTACCAAGGCTCAGAACCGGTTGACGATTGAGGTGCCCGGCGTGGACCTCTACGAGACCAACCTGGGCTTCGACGCGCCACGGCCCGTTGTGTATTCCCAACGCTTGTTCCTGCTGCCGGGGCGTTACTACGTGCAGGTGATGGTGGATGGCTTGCCAGACGCGTTTCCCGTGGAAGTAAGTCCGCTGACGGCGGACTTAGCGAAGTTGCCCGCCGACGCGCAACTCACTTACCGGGCAAACTTGTTTCCGGGCGCGGCCTGGTCCTCCGCGGGACGGCAGTATGCACGCCGCGGCCAAGTAGACCAAGCGCGGACCTGCTTCCGCAACGCCCTCAGCCAGGCGCGCACGCCGGGGCCATTGGCCGGGCTCGCCCAACTGGAAGCCGCGGCGGGCCGGTTGGACGCGGGCCGCGCCCTGGTGGAGGAAGCGCTGAAGCTCGACGCCAGGCATTTCGATAGCTTGGTTACCTTGGCCGCGATCACGGCCGAGTTTCAAGACTATGCCCTCGCCGCGACGTACCTGGAGCGCGCGCTGGCGATTCGCCGTACGCCCGCCGTGGAGGCGATGCTGAAGCAATTGCGCAAGTAGCTTCAAAGTAGGTGCCGGGCCAGGAATGCTTTCACCTTCTCTAAATTGGCAGGCGCCTGAAACGCCGGACCGCCGTGGCCCGCTCCGTGCAGGATCTCGAACTCGACGGCGATTCCGGCCTTTTTCAAGGCGTCGCGCAGTAGCTCGCTTTGCTCCATGGGCACCAGCGGATCGGCGTCGCCATGCTGGATGAAGTACGGCGGGTCATCCTTGGTGACGTAAGTGATCGGATTCGCTTTCTCCGCTAACTCAGCGTTCTGTTGCACCGGACCGCCAATGAGGCGCGCTTCGGGAGCTTCGGGAGAGTCATGATCCATGCGCGACGGATACATACTCATGCGGCGCAAGGCGGTGGGCCCGAACCAGTCGACGACGGCCTGTACCTTGTCCTCGCCTTCGCCGATGGCGCCCAGCAAAGCCACGAGGTGGCCGCCGGCCGAGGAGCCCCAAACGCCGATCTTGGCGCCGTTGTAGCCGTACTTCGCGGCGTTGGCGCGCAGGAAGCGGATGGCGGCGCGGCAATCGTCGATTTGCGCGGGCATCGGCGCCACCTGGCTCAGGCGATACCGGATGCTGGCGGCGGCGAAGCCCGGCAGTAAACGCAGGGTGGGCGGATTTTCTTTGTTGCCGTTCTGCCAGGCGCCGCCATGGATCCAGACGACGAGGGGCTTGGGGGGGCCGGGTGGCACGAAGATGTCGAGCAGCAATCCGGGTGCGTACTCCACGTTTTGATGCGCGGTGACGCCTTCCGGCACCGGCTGCGGCTGCCCGGGCGGCGACGGCCGCATGGCGCCCTCGGCGAACAGGATGGCGCGGCTGCCTTGCGGCAGGGCGATGGTGGGCTTGCCCACGAGCAGGCCGGCGCCGCGCAGAAAGCTGTCCGCCAGGTAGGTGGTGGAGGCGTGCCAGGCGCCGTCGCCGCGGTCGTTAAAGAAGCCGTGCGGTTCGCCTTTGGCGACGAAGAGTTCGACGCGTCCGCGCGGGGCTTTGGCGAGGAACCGCTGGGCGTCGGCATAGGTGGGGTCAGCGGAGCCGAAGAAGAGAATGGTGCGGGGCAGGTCAGCGGGTGGGTCCAACTCGGCGAGGCTACCCGGGTTGAAGAGGACGAACGACGCCGGCCGCGCGCCAATCTTCAGAATCGATAACGCGCAGGCGCCCCCCGAAGAGCCGCCGCCAGCCGAGAGCTTCGCCGGATCGATGCCTTGTTGCGTCGCGTGCTCCTTCAGCCAGAGGTAGGCCGCCTGGCAATCGGCAAGCGCGTCTTCCTTCGCCGTTTGGTGCTTATTCTTCGTGCGATATTCAGCACTGGCGGCCACCATGCCGCGGCTGGACAAGTAGCCGGCTTTCGAGAAGAACTGGCGCGGGTCACCGCTGGTGAAGCCGCCACCGAAGAAGAAGACGATGCCGGGCCGCGCGTCGGTGGCCTTCCATCCTTCGGGATAGAAGATCGTCATCTTGAGTTCGCCTTGCGGTGTCTGTCGGTAGACCACTTCTTCGCGCGTGGTGGCGCCGGCGGCGAGGACCAAAAGGAAGCTGAGTAGGGTGCGCATCGGCCATTAGCTTATCGCGTCCGGTAGAATCGATGCCCTATGACCCGACGCCAAGCCCTGCAAGCCGCTCTCGCACCCACGTATCCCCACCCCAAGTACCGGCCGGCGGGGCGGGCCCGTGGGTGGTGGGCATGGAAGTATCGGAAGGGTTGGTTGACGGGGGGAGAGGTGCGGACTTCGGCTGAGGGGGTGCGAACCAAGTTGTGCGCTCCTGCTGACCAAGGTCGCTCTCACAGCTTTGGACCGGCCGGTCCTGCTGGGCGGCCGGGTGGTAAACGGGCGGCTCTCAGTTGGACACCAACTTTCTCCGGGGATTTACCTCACTCCGCCGCTTCGCCCCACCCATGTTGTTACATCTTGGGGAACTCCACTCAGGCGAAAAGTTTACGCCTTAAGGGATTGACTTACTCCGCAAATGGGCGCAAGATACTCCCAAATAGCCAAGTAAGGAGATAAGCGTTGCCGAAAAAAAACAACACTTTCGTCGCCAGCGATTATTTGGAAAAGCTCGCTTCTTCTCTGCTTAGCAGGAGGGCGCAGAAGGGGCGCAGTGCCGGGCACTTGGTTAAGAAGCGAGGGTTTGTAAGACGGACGTACTACGGGAGAGCATTGGGTAGGCGAGCGAAGGCAGGTGCGCCGCGGGGCACAGAAGGTGGGCGAGGATTTCAGATGCTTACTGGCAGGTGGAGAGAGATGTCACGAAGGCGGCGGGGAAACGGAAGGCGTTACACCGGCTCAGCCTGGCGGACTGGGGCCGTACCAGCCCAATGGCCGATTCAGCCGGGAGCCTGAATGGTAGGTGGCCAGGATCGCGGCATTCCGTCGGGCCTCGTCAATTGGACCCTCCAAGTAAATCCGCCACTCACGGGCGATGGTCTCGGGGTTGCCGAAGCAGTGCCGCCACAGGTCGAGGGTGAGTAAGCCGTCGGGATCCTCGTCCAGACAATGGGCCCGGGCGCTGGACCAGCGCCAATCGACCGCGCGCTGGACCAGGCCGGCCTTGACGGGATTGTTTTCTAAGTAGCGGAGGAATTCAGGGAAGCCCTGCGCGTCCAGGTGGCGGGC
>JAIEMJ010000012.1 GCA_019752335.1 Bryobacteraceae bacterium | reverse complement strand
CCCGGAGCCGGAAGAAGAACCCACCCCAATCGAACCCAAATCCGAAACCGAAGCAACGCCAAACGAACCCAAACCCAGCCAACCCACCCCCGAAGAACAAGCCGCCGAAGCCAAGCGCCGCGCCTTCCAGCGCCACATCAACATCAACCTCGGCCGCCACCCCGACTGGGAACCGCCTACCCAGTAGCCGCCACGATCAATAAGCGGGCACGCGCCTTCGCGGAACCTACTCGCGGCGCAAAGCGGCGAGGGGATCGAGACGGATGGCGGCGCGGGCGGGTGGGAGACAGGCCAGAAGACTGGTGACGGCGAGCAACAAGCCGGCTGCGCCGAACACCAGCGGTTCCCTTGGTCCAACGCCATACAGGACCGACTCCAGAACGCGACCCAGCCAAACCACACTGAGCGCCAGGCCCAGCAGCAGACCCACCAACGGCCCCTTCATGCCGTCCCACACCACCAGGCGCAGCAGTGCCGGTGAGCTCGCGCCCAACGCGCGCCGCAGTCCGAACTCTGCCAGCCGGCCGCGGACTTGGTGCGCGATCACGCCATAAGTGCCCAAGGCCGCCAAACCCAGCATGCTGGCCGCGAAGAGCAGCACCAGCCCGGCTTGAAAGCGAGGGCGCGCCAGTTCGCTGTCCACCAGGGCGTCCATCGTCGTCAACGGCGCCAGCGGGATTTCGCTATCGAGTAACTTCAGTTCGCGGCGCAGGGCGGCGTTCAGACGATCCAGCGGCAGCCGCGTGCGCAGCACGGTGTCCAGCGGGTTCAGCGGGAACGTGGGGTACGAAAAGTAGATCTCCGGTGGCGCGGCTTCGCGCAGGCCCAGCAGCCGGACGTCCTTCAGGACGCCGGCGATCGTGTAGGTGAACTTGCCCTGGGGCAGTTGGCGGCCTACGACATCCCGGCTCCGGAGATACTTCGCGGCGAAGGCCTCGTTCACCACGACCTCAAACTTGTGCCCGGGATCAAAAGCTCGGCCGGCGGCGAAGCGCATGCCGAAGGCGCGAAAGTAGTCGCCGCCGACGGCGCGGCCGCCCACCTCCTGCTCCCCGGGCCAGCCGGGCACGCGCACGGTGACGTTGAGCAGCGTGGTGTAGCGCAGCGGCAGCGAGTTCGACACACCCACCGACTCGACGCCGGGAATGGCGGCCAGGCGCTCCAGCCATTGCGTGGCGAAGGCCGCGCGGTCCTCGCGCTTGGGGTAGCGGGTAATCGGCAAGGTGACGCTGGTGGTGACGAGGTGGTCGCGTTCCAGGCCGAGGTCCACGGCGCGCATAGCCAGGAAGCTTTGCAGCAGCAAGCCCGCCGCGCAGAGCAACAGGGTCGTGAGGCCCACTTGGCCCGCCACCAGCGAACCGGCCCACCAGCGCGAGTTGGCACTCAGGCTGACCTGGCCCACGCGCAGAGATGCGGCCGAGTCGCGCGTGGCGCAGAAGGCCGGTAAGGCGCCAATCGCAAGGCCCGCCAGTAGTGTAATGCCGAAGCCGAAGGCGTAAACGGCAGGCTGCATGCCGATGGTCGCCACGCGCGCGACGGCGTCCGGGTAGAGGCGGATCAGCGCGCTGGTGAAGACTTGCGCCAGATAGAGCCCGCCGAGGCCGCCCGCGAGGGCGAGGAGCCCAGCCTCGGTGAGCAACTGGCGGACCAGGCGCGCCCGGCCCGCACCCAGCGCCGCCCGCACGGCCAATTCGCGCTGACGCAACAGCGTCTGCACCAGCAGGAGATTTGCCAGATTGGCGCACGCTATCAGCAATACGCAGCCGGCGGCCCCCAGCAGGGCCAGCAACGCCGGCCGCAGCCGATACGCGAACTCCACCGCCAGCGGCGATAGCCACAAGCGGCCCTTCAGCTTGGTGCCACTCAGCGTGGCTAGTTCGCGTGCCGCGTCATCCAGCGGCACGCCGTTGGCCAGCCGGCCGAAGGCGAAGTTGACGCGCATCGGCGTCTTCGAACCCGGCGAGAGGGCGCGGGAAATGGGCAGGAAGACGTCGCTTTCAAGCCAGGGATTGCGCCCGGTAACCGCCAGTCCGCGAGCCAGTTGCACCAGCGGGCCGGACTCGAACCCGTCATCGACAATGCCCACGACGCGGCTGCGCACGCCGTCGATGTCGAGCTCTTCGTCGAGCGCGGACCCGCGGCCGGGAAAGTACTTCCGCGCGGCACTCCCGCGGAGAATCACTACCGCATCGGCGCCGGGCTGCGTCTCTGGCCGCGTGAAGGGGCGGCCGGCGCGCAGCTTCACCTGGAGCGCGGCGAAGAACTCGGACGAGATCATCAGGGTGTTCACAAGCTCCGGTTCGTGGTGCGGTTCCAGGATGGTAACGCGCCATTGCCGGTAAGTGACCAAGTGCGAGAAGGCGCGTGAGGCGTCGCGCCATTCATCGAGCCACTCGTTGCGCGGGGAGCGCCGGTTCTCCGTTCCTTCGGTCAGCCAAATCTGCGCCAAGCGGTCGGGCTGTCCGTAGGGCAGCGGCCGCAGCAGTACGTTCCACACTAACTGGAACGCCGCCATGGCGAGGCCGCCGGCGATGGCGATGGTGAGAATCGAGGCCGCCGCCGTGACGGGGTGCTTGCGCCAGAGGCGCAGGGACAGTCGCAGATCCTGCACGACGGACGCCAGCCAGCCATGCTGTTTCACGTCACGGCTCTCCTGCTCCAGGCGGCGCACGTTGCCCAAACGCGCGGCGGCCTCCGAGGCGGGAATGCCGAGTTCGGCGGCTCGCTGGTCGGCGTGGAAGCGCAATTCTTCCGCCAGGTCGCGGTCGAGGTCATCGGGGCGGAAGACGTTTCGCAAGCGGGAGAACCAGGACATCTTGCAAACTCCTTTAGGCGAACTTCAGCACGCGCGCCACGGCCGCGGTCGCCGCCTGCCAGCGGACTTCCTCGGCGGCCAGTTCCTTGCGGCCCGCCGCCGTCACCTGGTAGATGCGGGCGCGGCGCTTATTTTCGGTAAGAGTCCATTTGGCCTTGATCCAGCCAGCTTCCTCCAGCCGGTGCAAGGCCGGATAGAGTGACCCTTCCTCCACCCGCAGGGCATCCTCGGAAAGCTCTTCGATGCGCCGGGTGATGGCGTAGCCGTGTTGGGGCCCGCCCTGCGCCAACACCTTCAGCGCCAGCAGCGGGAGCGCGCCTTGAGGAAAGAGTGCCTTGGACATACTGATCGAACTCACTTAGCGATCTGAGTATGCTATGCCGGCCCGGCGATGTCAAGCGGTGACGCCCGGCGTCGCATATTCTAAAGGGATGCGGATCCCTGTGCGGCAACCCGGGTTGGTGTGGTGCGCGGCACTCGCCTTGTTCGCCACGGCCTGGGGCGCGCAGTATCAGGGCCGCGTCTGGCAGCGCTACGAGCACGAAATGCAGGATCCCGTCGACGACCCTCCCGATGCCCGCCGTAAAGGCGAGTTCGCCCTGGGCCGCCTGCGCTACTATTCGCCCATGGACGGCGGACGGCGCTACTCGCGTTGGGGCATCGACGCCAATAAGGGCGACCGGCTATTTATCAGCCTGATGAGCCGCCTCACGCGCCTGGATGCCGGGCCCATCGAGACCATTGTCGAGTTGGATACGGAAGAGATCTTCGAGCACCCCTTCACCTTCGCCATCTCCGTCGGCGACTGGGAGCTTTCCCGGGCCCAGGCCGCCCGTTTGCGCCGCTACTTCGACCAGGGCGGCTTCCTGATGGTCGATGACTTCCACAACGACCGGGAGTGGGCCCGCTTCATGGCCGGCATCCACCAGATCTATCCCGAGGCCCAGGCCGACGAGTTGCAGCCGTCCGACCCGATCTTCCACACGCTTTTCGACACCAAGAAGCTGACACGCGTACCCGGCCAGAACGTCGTGCATGGCGACCAGATTGAGCGGGGCGGCACCGTGCCGCACTGGCGGGCGATTCGCGATCCGCGCGGCCACATCGTCATCGCGGTTTGCTTCAACATGGACATTGGCGACGGCTGGGAGTTCGCCGATGACCCGGATTACCCGGAGCAATACTCCCAGGAAGCCATCCGTACCGGCCTCAGCTACGCCATCTACGCGCTCACCCACTAACGGGTTCTCAGGCCGGAAGGCAACGCGCTGATGTACTTCTCCAGCTCCGCGGCGCTGAAGCGCGACGGCCGGTAGAGGCGAACGATGCCTTGACGGTCGATCAGTACGATGGTGGGCGTCGAGGTGACGCCGTAGGCTTCCATCGCCGCATCGTCGATGGGATGGGGCGTGTCGCCCAACGCCGCGTAGGACTCTTGCCACACCTTGGCGATCTGCACGTCTTCCTGCGCCTCGGTGGGCTTCTCGACGCCAGGTACTGTGCCGTACCGGCGCGTCGGGGCGACGATGGTGAGGCGCTCCGGGTTATACTTAGCGCGAATCTGCGCCAGCGCCGCCACCTGCGCCTTGCAGTCGCCGCACCAGTGGGCCCACAGGAACAGCAGCACCGGCTTGCCTTGCCACGCCGGATCGAGCGCCGGCGCGGGCTGGCCTTCCAGTGTGAGCACGTTCAGCGTCTTCTGAATACGGGCGCGGATGCCATAGGGCTTCCAGTTGGGCAGTTCTTCCTTGAGCAGTTTGATGGCCCGGTCGCGCTGGCCGCGGTCGGCCATGGCGCGGGCGCGGGTCTCGATCGACGCGCCAACGGCGGTGAGCAGAAACGCGTCGTCCTCTACCTTCGTGCGCGTAAGGATTTGCGCGGTGATGGCGCGAACGCGCGCGACATAGTCGAGAGCCACCACGGGTTGGCCGAGCATCTGCGCGCCCCGCGCCAACCAGGAGAGCGCGGCGGCGCATTCGGAGGTACCTGGCTGAGCGGCGCAAAAGTCGGCGGCGGTGGCGTCGGCGCTGGTGAGGTCACCGGCGGAGAGCTTGCCACGGACGTCGGCGACGACGGCGGCGGAGGCGGCGGTAGCCAGCAGAAAAAGACCGGTGAATAGTCGCATCCCTGTATCATACGAGCAGGATCGGGAACGGATAGCATAGGAACGAACGCCTTTCATGCCCTGCGAACTCTGCGGCCGGGATGGCCCGCCACTCACGCGCCATCATCTGATCCCCAAAACCCGGCATCCCAACCCGCGCACGAAGCGGGACTTCTCTCGCGAGGAACGGCACCAGGTGATCTGGCTCTGCCGGCCTTGCCATAGCCAGATCCATGCGCTCTTTACCGAAAAGGAACTGGCGCGAGACTTTCGTGGCCTACCGGAACTCGCCGGGCATCCCGAGGTCGCACGTTTTGTGGAATGGATTCGCGGCAAACCCGCCGGATTCCAGCCGGCAGTGAAACAACAGCGTTAGAACTTCACCTACAATAAAATGAGGTAAACCTCTAGATAGAATGCAGCAAATCCTCGCACCGATCCTCGAAGCGCTGCAAAAGCTCGATTTTCGGGCGGTGATTGACATTCTTGCGGTCGGATTCCTGATCTACCAGTTCGTCGCGATCATTCGCGGAAGGCGCGCGGTACAAATCCTTACCGGCCTGATGGTGCTACTGGGCGTCTACATCGGCGCGACGTACGCGGGCTTGGAGCTGCTGCGCACGGTGCTGCTCACCGTGGCGCCCTACACCGCGTTTGCGTTGATCGTCATGTTCCAGTCCGAGATCCGGCGGCTGCTGGCGCGAATTGGACGCAGTTGGTGGCTCGGCTTCGGCGGACGCGCGGAGCGGCGGGAGAGCATCGACGAAATTTTGATGGCGGTGGAGCAGATGGCGCGGACGCGGACCGGCGCGTTAATCGTCGTCGAGCGCGACGCCGGCTTACGGACCTTTATCGAAAGTGGCGTGATGATGGACGCCTTGCTCTCGCGTGATTTGCTGCTGGCTATCTTTCATCCCGGCGCAGCCATGCATGACGGAGCCGTCATCATCCAGGGTGAGCGCATCGCGGCGGCGGCTTGTTTCCTACCGCTCACAACCAACCCGGCCGTCGCCTCCACGATGGGTACGCGGCATCGGGCGGCAATGGGCGTCACCGAGGAGAGCGACTGCGTGGCGATCGTGGTAAGCGAGGAGACCGGGTGGATCTCGGTGGCGTCGCAACAGGGCATGGAACGCAATATCACCGTGGCGCGACTGGAAGAACGCCTGGCGATGCACTTTACGCGCGGCAAGGTGCAGCCGGTGCGCAACCGGCGCGCTACCGACGTCATCAAGGAGCCGACGGAGCATCCGCGATGAACACACCCCGTCCGATCCGCCTACTGACTGACCATTTCCTGTGGAAGCTGCTCTCCCTGGCGCTGGCGGCGATGCTCTGGATCGCCGTGGTGGACGAGCCCGAGCTAACGGCCAACGTGACGGCGCCGGTGGAGTTTAGCAATCTGGCGGCAGGGTTGGACCTGGGGGCGGACGTACCGGATAAGGTAGTGCTGCAACTGCGGGGGCCGCGCAGCCGGCTGGCGCTGGCGACGGGCCCACGGTCGGCGGTGGTGTTGAATTTGCTGAGTCAAGCACGTCCCGGTGAGCGCACGTTCACGGTACAGGAGCTGAATCTGAACCTGCCAAAGGGAGTCGAGTTGGTGCGGGCGGTGCCGTCGCAGATTCGCGTGGTGCTAGAAAACCGCTTGCGCAAGGACGTACCGGTCACGTTACGCTTCGCCGGGCCTCCGCCGGTGGGCTACCGCGTGCGCTGGAGCCAGGTGCTGCCGGAGCGAATCGGGATCGTCGGCCCGGAGCGTCATGTGCGGGAGATTGAGGCGATTGAAACCGACGCCCTGGACTTTGGCCAGTTCCGCGGCAACCCGGAGAAGGCGGCAGAGGTAATGTTAAACGCCTTTGTGTCCGATCCTTTGGTTAGCTTGGCAACACCGTCGCAGATCCGCGCACGCGTGCAACTGGAGAAGATCGAATAGATCCGCCAAAGGAGAACATGGGTAAGCAGCTTTTCGGTACCGACGGGATTCGCGGCGAAGCGGGACACTATCCGCTGGACCCGCGCACGGTGTACTGCTTCGGGCAGGCGCTGGGTGATTGGGCGCGCGAGCATGGCCCTGATGCCGAGGTGCTGATCGGGATCGATACACGCGAGAGCGGCCCGTGGATCGCCGAGTGTGTGGCCGGCGGTCTCTCGTCGCGCGGCGTGCGCGTGCGCTTCGCTGGCTTGATCACGACGCCGGGCGTCGCTTACCTCACGCGAGTGCGGAACTTCGTGGCGGGGGTCATGATTTCGGCCTCCCACAATCCTTTCGCCGACAATGGCTTGAAGGTATTCGATCATTCCGGCCTGAAGCTGCCGGACGATCAGGAACATTGGCTTGAGGAAGACATTCTGGCGCTGGCGGCTCATGACGAGCCGGTTACGCGCCGCGCCCTCGATGTGGATCCCTCGCTCGACGCCGAGTACCTCAATTTCCTCCTCAGAATTGCCACGGGCCGTCGCCCCCACACGCCGCTGGCCGGCCGCAAGCTGTTGATCGATTGCGCGAACGGCGCGAGTTCCCCGCTGGCTCCAGAGCTCTTCCGCAAGCTGGGCGCCGAGGTGGTCGCCGTGGCCACGGAGCCCGATGGCCGCAATATCAACGCCGGCGTGGGCGCGCTTTATGTCGAACGGCTGCGGGACCAGGCACTGGGCCTGGGCGCCGACGCCGCGATTGCCTTTGACGGTGACGCGGACCGCGTCATGATCCTTTCGTCCACCGGTAAACTGATCGACGGTGACCACATGCTCCTCATCTGCGCCCGGCAACTGCGCCTGGGCGGTCACCTGGGCAACGGTACGGTCGTGGCCACGGTGATGTCGAACCTCGGCCTGGAGCGAGCCCTTCAGCGCGATGGCTTCCATATGCCGCGCACGCCGGTGGGCGATAAGTACGTTCTCGAAGAGATGATCCGCCGCGACGCCCTGCTAGGCGGCGAACAAAGCGGCCATGTCATCTTCCGTGAATTCGCCACCACCGGCGACGGCATGCTCACCGCCTTGCAAGTGCTGGCCGCCATGCAGCATGCGGGTAAGAGTCTGGACGAGTTGACGGCCGACTTCCGGGTGTATCCGCAGGTGCTGGTGAATGTAAAGGTGCGCGCGAAGCGGCCTCTGCACGAACTACTGAATGTGCAAGCGGAGATCGCCGCCGCCGAAGCGGACTTCGGTGACCGCGGCCGGGTGCTGGTCCGCTTCTCCGGCACCGAGTTACTCGCGCGCGTGATGGTGGAGGGCGAAAACCAGCAGCAAGTGGAACTCTGGGCCGCGCGGATCGCCGAGACGCTGCGCGATGAGTTGGCGAACTTGGCGGCTCAGGTCGCCGCGTCCGAAGCTCCGGTTTCGGTGAGTTGATGTTTATCGATGTAGCGCTGGCGGCACTCGACAATGGTCTTGCGGGCCTCCATCGGGCCGCCCCAGCCGTCCAGTTGCATCACCGCGCCCTGTAGCTCTTTGTAGATCGAGAAGAAGTGTTCCAATTCCCGCAACACGTGCGAGCCCACTTGGTCCATGGTGTGAATCTGGTCATAGCGGGGATTTTTGGTGGGTACGGCCAGAACCTTCTCGTCGCCCTCACGCTCGTCGCGCAGCCGCAGAATGCCCACCGGGCGGACTTCGATCAGGCAGCCCGTGAAGCTGGGGTTCTGGACGAGGCAAAGCACGTCCAGCGGATCGTTGTCCTCGGCGAGGGTGCCGGGGATGAAGCCGTAGTCGCCGGGGTAGTGCATGGGCGAGTAAAGTGCCCGGTCCAGCCGGAACATGTCCAGGTCGCCGTCGTATTCGTACTTGTTGCTGGAGCCGCGGGGAATCTCGACGATCATGCGGCAAATTTCCGGACAGTATTTGCCGGGGTCTAAGTCATACAATTTCATAGCTGCATCTTTCAGCCTAGCAACAAACCGACGGTAGCCCGTATTCGTACCTTGCTATCCTGAATCTTCCCTTTCTATGCGTCCACTCTCCCTCTGTCTCTGCCTGCTCGCCGGTTTGGCAAATGGCCAGGAAAAGCCTCCACCGGTGCCCGAAACCAAGCCGGCAGAAACCAAAGCCGCCGACAACCGCCGCACCGAGTTGAACCTGCTGGGCCAAGCCGACACGGCCTCCGGCGAGAGCCGCCGGAATGAGAACGTCCAGTTCAACCTGATCGACAACAACGCGCAGAAGGAGCTCAACATCCGGCTGGGCACTACCGCGACCTTCACGCCACAGTTCGACCCCGAACGCAATTACTTCTCGAGCGAGTACGGCACGTCGCCCTCGGCGTCGCTGCACACGCCCCTGGCGGCGGTCCGCCGCATCCGCGGCCAGCTCTACTATCGCCACCTGAATAGCCTCACGAGCGCCCGTTCGTTCTTCCAGGTCGGGGGCGTGCAACCGGCACGGGAGAACGACTATGGCTTCGGCGTTTCCCTGCCCCTGGGCACGCGGACCTTCCTGCAACTCGAAGGCAATCAGCGGCGCCTGCGGGGCGTCGTGAACGGCAATA
This sequence comes from Bryobacteraceae bacterium, assembly GCA_019752335.1. Taxonomy (GTDB): domain Bacteria; phylum Acidobacteriota; class Terriglobia; order Bryobacterales; family Bryobacteraceae; genus JALHNI01. The sequence continues at coordinate 66,724 of JAIEMJ010000012.1, read as the reverse complement.
TCCAGATCCCGCTGGCCACGGAGCGGACACCGCTCACGACGAACCCGGCCGAGACGGCTTTCGTCAGCCGGATCCTCTCGGCGTACCCCTCCGCCAATCCCAATCGCACCGACATCGACCCGCGCATGCTCAACACCAACGCCGGACAAAGCGTGGACGGCGACACGGCCGGGATCAAGCTGGATCGCATTCTCACGGCGAAAAGCCGGCTTACCGCCAACTACCAATTCGTCCGCCAGCAGGTGCTCGCCTTCCAGTTTGTGCGCGGACAGAACCCGAACACCACGACTGGTGCGCATCGCATGCGGCTCACGCAGAGCTACGCCTTCAGCCCCACCACGACGCTGGACGTCAGCGCCGGCGCGGACCGCACGCACATCCTGATCGTGCCCGAGAACAACAACCTGGGGCCGGCCATCTTCATCAGCGGCGGCGCGCTCACCAGCATCAACAGCAACACGATCCTGCCCGTGGATCGCGCCCAGAACGACTACCGCGGCGGCGCCCGCTTGCGCCTGGTTCGTGGCCGCCATACCTTTACCCTGGGTACGGATCTGCTGCGCCGCCAATTGAACGGCTACGACTCGGACAATCACCTGGGCACCTTCAGCTTCCGCGCCAACTTCGGCAACGACGCCATCACGAACCTGCGCCTGGGCAAGGCCACTACGTATTTCCGGTCGCTGGGCGAAATCCGGCGCGGTTTTCGCAGCCTGGAGTTCACGTCTTACTTCGGCGACACTTGGCGCGCGTCAACGAGGCTCAACCTCACCGCCAGCGTACGCTGGCGTCCGCTCCTGCGGCCCGCGGAGGTGAATCGCTACACCACGATTCCCTACGCCAGCGACTGGAATAACCTGGGCCCCACGTTGGCCTTCGCTTACCGTCTGCGCCACGGCGTCCTGCGGGGCGGCTACGCGATTCACCACGGCGAGATCTTTCAGGCGACTTACCAGCAACTACGCTTCAACCCTCCGTTGAACGCGAAGTACATCATCAATGACCCGGACTTGTTGAATCCCTTGAACAAGCTGGTCCCGGGCGTCCCGCGGGCGGTGCTCTACGCCGTTGCGCCGGATCTGGTAGCCCCGTACTCGCAGCAGTATCAGTTGTTCTGGGAACTGCCGCTGTCGCGCACCTGGACGCTGCAAGCGGGCTACCTCGGTAGCCGGGCCAGGAAACTCCTGGTGCATTGGTACGAGAACCGCGCCCGCCTGGAAGCGGGCGCCACAACGGCGACCATCAACGATCGCCGCCCGGATTCGCGTTACCTCGACGTCCGTACGGTAGTGAACAGCGCGCGAGCCTACTTCGACGCGGGCCGCCTGACCCTTACCTCGCGCAACTGGCGCGGGCTGAACCTCGAGCTCAGCTACTGGCTCAGCAAGAACATCGACACCGGCGCCGACTTCACCTCCACCGCCTACGACATGGACAGCTTCCGGGGCATCTCGCAAACGCAGTTCAACGTCAACCGCGACCTGCGCGGCCTGGGCCGGTTTGACCAGCCTCACGCCTTCCTCTCGCGCTTCACCTACGCCATCCCGGGCCGCCAGCGCGCCTTGCGCGACTGGCAATTCGGCAGCGTGATCCTGCTCAAGAGCGGGACGCCGTTCACGGTGGTTTCCGGCTCCGATGCCCTGCCCTTCGGCAACGCCGACGGCAGTTCAGGGGACCGGGTCGACATCCTGGCGCCCGGAATCCTGGGCCGGACGATCGGCAACCCGGACACGGCCCGCCAGTCTTTGCCTCGGGGCGCCTTCGCGCCCACGGGCATTGTGCCCGGCAATATCGGACGCAACACGTTCCGGCGCGGCGGCATCTACAACGTGAATGCCTCGCTGGAGCGGATGTTCCGGATGAGGTCGGAGAGCGAGTTGAGTTTCCGTGTGGAGTCAGTCAACGCACTCAACACGCCGCAGTTCGCCGAACCCGGCACCAGTTGGGTGGATCCGAACTTCGGAGCGATCACGAATACGCTGAACGAGGGCCGTACCTTCCGTTTTCAGTTGGGGTTGCGGTGGTAATCGTGCCTGGAGAAGTTAGTCGCTCGGCAGGACGGGTGGCCACGTTGCGGCCAAGAGATTTTCTGGGTTGGCGCTTGGCCTGCTGATGCTGAATTGAGGAGGCCAGCAAACGATGGTCTGCTGGCCTGACGGCCTTAGGGCGGCTGGCTGGATGGCGGGTGAGATCGCTACCGAGTGGCCATCCAGGCGACGGTGTCGTCCCAGGAGCGGAGACCCGTCGTTGAGCCCAGATGCTGGACCGTGAGCGCACCAACCGCGTTGGCAACTTGCCCGGCTTCGAACGGATGCATTCCACGCGCCAAGGCGGCGAGGAACGCACCGGCGAAGCAATCGCCGGCGCCGGTGGTGTCTACCGCTTCCACGGCGAAACCCACAATTTGCGCGGCGCCCTCGCGCGTGGCCACATAGCAGCCGCCGGCCCCGAGCTTCATCACGAAGAGCGGCACACCGAAGGCCGCGGCATGGTCGGCGGGATCGCGCAACCCGGTGAGCATATGCGCTTCGTCTTCATTGACGAAAAGGACATCCAGATGAGGCAGGCAAGGCTCCAGCGACTTCATCCATTCGCCGCGGGAGTCCCAGGCGGTGTCCAGCGAAGTGGTGAGCCCGGCGGCTTGGGCGTCACGCAGAGTCTCCGCGGCAAGGGGCCGAAGGTGGGGCAAGGCGAAGAGATTCGCCAAATGATAGTGGCCGCAGCCATCCAGTAGCGGGGACGCAAACTGAATCCCGTTGGCAAAGACATCGAGGCTGGCGCCAGGCAGGTGCAGGAAGGTCCGCGCCCCTCCGGACTGCACGAGCGCAATACTGGTTGCGGTTGGCCGCTCCCCGGTTTCGAGATAGGCCAGATCGACCTCGGCTGACTGCAAGCGTGCGCGACAGGCCTCGCCGTGAGCGTCGCGGCCGATGCGGCCCAGGAGACGCGCGTGGCCGCCCAACGAACTGATGGCCGCGGCAGTATTCCCGCCATTGCCGCCGAGGTGCTGCTCAATGGACTCCACCCATTGCGTAATGCCCCACGTCACCTGCTCGACAGGACGCACCACCAGGTCCAGCACGATGTTGCCAGAAACGAGGATCCCAACGCTCACCGCAGCCTCGTGCCGCTCACCAGGGCTTCGAGTAAGGAGACCGCTAGCGGCAGACGGCCGTGGACGCGCTTGCCCTCGGCCACCGCCTCGCCGGCGCTGAGGTAGCGTGATAGATCGCTGGCTTTGCTGAGCGTGTTCAGTTCGCGGGCCACGGTACTGGCGGACGCGGCATCGTGTATGTCGAGCGCAAAGCGCATCTCGACGGAAGCCGGCAGGCGCGGCGTCAGCCAGAGCGACATGCGCTCCACGCCGGGCAAAGCCTGCAAGAGCGGCACCTCGGCAGGGCTCAGCCCCGCAGCCCACACGGGCGACCCGAGGAATTCGCCACTGAGACCGGGCGCATGCGCGGCCAGCAGCTCGCGGGCGTCGCCGGCGCCGCTGGCAAAGGCGTACACACCCTGGCGGATGGGGACGAACGAAATCGGCGGCGCCCCCGGCACGTAGCAATACCTAGCCGCGCAAACCCCGGCGCTCTCCGTGGCATAAGCTTCGAGACGCGCCGCGTCAAAGCGGCCGGCGATGACCGCATATTGCGCCTTGCCCCGGCGCGCCATCATCACGGCGTCGAGATGCTGGCGATAGTTGAAGCCGCTGCGGGCGACGAAGCGCTGGTAATCGGCGTCTTCTTGTCCCCGCGCCCCGGCCAGCCGGTCCAGCACGCCGGTGCGCCGCATGAGTTCGACATCCAGGAAGGCGTAAATTTCGGCGTTCGGAGGAAGATGTTTGAGCAGTTGTTCCGCGGTTTGGCTCGATCGCACGCGCGACCAGGCGAGCCAGCCGAGCACCAGCCCCATCAGGGCAAGCACACTCAAGAGGACGGGCCAGGTTTTGGGAGAGGAGTTCACTTGTCGCAGTATAACCGCTTAGCCCGCATGCGCCGCATGCGCGCGGGCGGCTGGCATCAGGATGCGGCCACGGCGTAGGCTGAGTTCTCCACGGCGCTCCATTTCGTTCAAGACGCTGGAGGTGGTCTCGCGCGAGGCTCCCACCAGCACGGCGAGTTCCGCTTGCGTGAGCGGGACGCCATGCCAGGCTTCGTCCGCGCCGCTGCGTGCCATCAGCGGGCAGTTCGGCGCCAGATACTCGAGCATCGCCCCGATCCGTTCCTCCGCGCCGGACCGCACCAGCCAGCGGAACTTGCGCTGCTCCAGGCGTAGGCGATCCTCCATCTGGCGCGCAACGCCCTGCCATAGCTCCTGGCGCCGCGCGGCCAGCCGCGGGAAGAGCGCCGCCGGAATCCGGACGATCTCTCCGGCCGCCAACCGGATGGCCGACCCGCGATACGCCGCCGCGCCCAGCAGGCTTTCCCCACCGAATACCTCGCCCGGCCCCACCAATTCCAAAGTCAATCCCTCCGCGCCATGGTCCTCCGACAACTTCACCATCCCCGTTCGCGCGTAAAAGATCGATCCGGCAGGGTCCCCCGCACGGTAAAACTCGCGGACCGTGGCCGGCAGGATCTCCACTTGTCTTTCGCGGACAAGTAAGTCCTCAATCGCGCGTTGTAATGGCGTGGGTGTACTCAAGATTATTGCCAGTATAGAGAAACCAGATGTAACGAAGCTGTAAACTCTGGCTTGCGGGCCGTAATGTTGCATTTTACCAATTTTGTACTATACGTACTAGGACTTATTTGCAAACAGCCAGACGTTTCACCATGGATACTTTATCGAGGCCAGGGCCGAAACCATCGGTTTCTGTAGCGGTGATATGGAAGCCGCCAGCCTTCTGGAAAAAGCCGGCTACCTTTGGCGTAGTTTCCAGCTTTACTTGAGAAATTCCCGCCAATCGGCCGATTTCTTTCAGGCGGTAGAAGAGCAGGAAGCGGCCCAGCCCCTGGCCGTGCAAATCCCGGCGGATAACGCCCCAAGTTAAGGTAACGGTTTCGGGTTCACCGAGTGCGGCGAATCCGCCACAGCCGACTAAGTCGCCGTTATTTTCCATCACATAGTAAGTGCCTGGGGGAGACTCAAGAAAGCGGGCGAAGCGCCCCCGCTCCTCCTCCGCATAGAAGCTACTTCCGGCGGCGTCAAAAAGGCGAAGACAGGCCTCGGCATCGGCAGGCTTATAATTCCGAATTTCCATGATTAATTACCTACCATACTGCGCAAGACAAACCATAAATTCGCCGGCCGCTCGGCCAGGCGGCGCATGAAGTAAGGATACCAGGCGTCGCCGTAGGGGACATACAGGCGAAGGCGATAGCCCTCACGAATCAGTTGGGCCTGCAGCTCGCGGCGAACGCCGTAGAGCATCTGGTACTCGAATTTCTCTTGAGGATAACCTCGCGCCACGGCGATCATGCGTTCGTCGTGGGTGGCCAAGGCCGGGTAGTGGCCTTCGTCCAACAGCAACTTTGCCAGTTGCAGGTACCGCGCATCGACAGCGGCGGCGTCCTGCAGCGCCAATTCCGCTGGCTCGCGGTAGGCGCCCTTGCACAAACGCACCGGCACTCCGAGCGCGTTCAGGCGGCGGATGTCGGCTTCGCTGCGATGCAGATACGCCTGAATCACGGCCCGCACGGAGCCATGGCGCTGGTGCAGTTGCTCCAGAATTACCAGCGTCCGCGTGGTGTACTCGGTGGACTCCATGTCGATCTCGACGCGCGTGCCGAGGTCCAGCGCTTTGCGGACCAGGGGCTCGACGTTGCGGAGGCAGATCTCGTCGCTGAGGTCGAGCCCGAACTGGGTGAGCTTGATGGAGACCGTGGCGGGCAGATTGCCGAGCTGATCAAGCGCTTGATGAATGGCGGCCGCCGAAGCGCGGGCTTCGGCTTCGGTGGAGACGTTTTCGCCCAGGTGGTCCAGGCTGACCAGGTAGCCGCTGGCGTCGAGTTGGCGGGCCACGGCGAGCTCTTCGGCGAGCGTCTCCCCGGCGACGAAGCGACGCGTCAGCGGCTTGGCGAAACGGGAAGTCTCCATGAAGCGGCGCAAGCCGCGTTGGCGAGAGAAGAAGAGTAGGATTGCGCGCAGCATGGCCGTTAAGGCCTATTGTCGCCTACGCGGTCAAACAAGTTGCGAAATATCCCAGGCCCGAGCCAATCACGGCGCCGGCCAGGACGTCCGTCAGGAAGTGCATACCCAGCAGGATCCGGGAGAGGGCAATCGAAAAAGCGCAGAAGGCCATGGCCCAAGCGGCGTCGGGATAGTACATCATCAGGGGCGTCGCGAAGGCGAAGGCGGTGATGGTGTGGCCGGACGGGAAGGAAAACTGGTCTGGCGGCAGCAGTGTGCTCCAGCAGTGCGGTTCCACGGCGCAAGGACGGCGCCGGCCGGTGATGCGCTTCAGCCAGATAAACAGACCAACGCCCGCCGTACCCGCCAGCATAGCCGCGCCAACGGCGGCAAATCGCTCTGGACCGCCGAGTACTAGGACGGCCAGGCACATTGCGTACCAGAGCCAGCCGTCGCCGCCGCGCGTCGCGCAGACCATCCAAAGCCGCACCCACAACGGAGCGCGCCAGCGATTCACCCGCCGCATCAGGGCGTGATCACGGTCGTTTAAGAAGCCGAGTATGGTGTGGGCCATGGACCTTTACTACTTAGTAGCATACGGGTGTTGCATTACAAGACGATCAAAGGACGAAGAATCATCCGTGAAATTGCCAACAGCCTTCCCGCGAACCGTTACACTAAAACCTGCAAGCCTCTGATGAAAATTGACATTATCTACTTTGACGCCGGGGGCGGCCACCGCGCCGCGGCCACCGCACTGGAACTCGCCATCGCGCAACGCGGCCTGGGCTGGACCGTGCGCCTGGTCCACTTGCAGGAGGTGCTCGACAAAATCGATATCTTTCGCCAGGTCTTTCGCCTCCGTCTGGAAGACGTCTATAACTTACTCTTACGCAAAGGTTGGACGCTCGGTTCCGGTTTCATGCTGAAGGTGATGCATTTCCTGATTCGACTCTACCATCCGCTGCAGGTCTGGCTACTGAAGAAGCACTGGGAGAAGGATCCGCCGGACGTGGTGCTGTCGGTGGTGCCCAACTTTGACCGCGCGCTTTATCAGGCCTGGCAGCAGGTAAAGCCCGGCGCGCCTTACGTCACCGTGATCACCGACCTGGCCGATTTTCCGCCGCATTTCTGGCTGGAAGCGCAAAAACAGATCGTCTTTTGTGGCACAGCGAAAGCCGAAGCGCAGGCCAAGGAGATCCTCCTGCCGGGCAGCACCATCATCCGCACCTCCGGCATGGTGCTCCATCCGCGCTTCTACGAGCCGATCACCGCGGACCGCGCGGCCGAGTTGACCCAACGCGGGCTGGACCCCGCGCTGCCCACGGGCATCATCCTCTTCGGCGGCTATGGCTCCTCGGTGATGCCCTCGATCATTGAGCGCCTGGCCGGCTTCGCCGGGCGCGTCCAGTTCATCGTGATCTGTGGCAAGAACGAAAAGCTACGCCAGAAGTTCCTAAATCTGGAGACTCCTTTGAAGCTGCACATCGAAGGCTTCACCAAGCAAGTGCCGCTGTTCATGCACCTCTCGGACTTCATGATCGGCAAGCCTGGCCCCGGTAGCATCAGCGAAGCGCTGCACATGAAGCTGCCGGTGATTGTGGAGCGCAACGCCTTCACGCTGCCGCAGGAGCGTTACAACGCGGACTTCGTCAAGGAGTACGAAGTGGGGCTCGTACTCGATAACTTTCAGGGCATCGCCGCCGCCGTGGACGAGTTACTCGTCCCGGCCAATCTGGCGCGCTTCCAAGCCAATGCGGCGGCGATGCGGAATCGCGCGGTGTTTGAGATTCCCGCCGAGCTCGAAAAGCTGCTTTCATGAGAGGATGCGATTTCTTCTTGCCCTCGGCGCGCTGCCGCTACTAGCCCAGATTGACCAGCCTACCGACGTCACAGCTTGGCTGAATGCCCAGGCTCAGGATTTGCTCCGCCAACGGCGCGCGACGGTGGCGGCGATCCAGACGCCGGCGCAGGCGCGCGAGCGGCAAGCCTGGGTCCGCGCGAAGTTACTCGACTTACTCACGGGTTTGCCCGATTACAAGGGCCCGCTGAATTCGCGGACCACGGGCGTGGTGCAGCAGCCGGGATATCGGATTGAGAAAGTGATTTTCGAGAGCCTGCCCAAGTTTCCGATCACCGGCAACTTGTATCTCCCGCAGGCCGCAGGCCGGCATCCGGCGATTCTGTTTTCAATGGGCCATTGGAACGAAGGAAAACCCGTGGCCCAGTTGTTGGCGGGCAACCTGGCTTTGCAGGGATTCGTCGTGCTGGTTTACGATCCCATTGGCCAGGGCGAGCGGCTGCAAGGCTTCGATCCCGTAACCCGCGTCGCGCGGGCGGGGGGCAGCGTCGAGCAGCATTTCATGGCCGGCGCGGCCGCGATCCTGGCGGGCGACAACTTTGCGCGCTACATGATTCACGATTCGATGCGCGCGATTGACCACTTGCAGTCGCGGCCCGAGGTGGACCCCGAGAAGATCGGCGCGACGGGCTGCTCCGGCGGCGGCACGCAGACGTCGTTTGTCGCCGCGATCGATCCGCGGGTGAAGGTCGCCGCGCCGGCTTGCTACATGCAGTCTTTCGAAGTCTTGTTCCCGGGCGACATTGGTGATTCGGAACAGAGCTGGCCGGGCTTCATTGGCGCCGGGCTCGACCAGAAGGACTTCGTCGAAGTCTTCGCCCCCAAGCCCTGGCTGATCGCTTCCACCGAAGGGGACTTCTTCAAGCCGGCCGGCGCGCAAGCCGTCTTCGAGGAGGCGAAACGGGTCTACAAGTTACTCGACGCCGAGGCGCAAGTGAGTTGGGCGGTGGGGCCGGGCCCGCACGGTACGCCCCTCGAAGTGCGGCAAGCGATCTATGGCTGGTTTGGCCGGTGGCTACTCGCGAATCCTGCGCCAAAGCCCGAGGTAGCGGTGAAGGTATTGCCGGATCATGAACTGTGGGCCACGAAGACGGGGCAAGTGAGCACAGACCTGGGTGCGCGCGATGTGACGGAGATCATCCGCGAGCGCTGGGAGAGCCGCGCCAAGACGTCCGAACGGCCCAAGCCGATCACCACGCCGACGACGCCGCCGCGGATGCGCTCCATGCGGGAGGCGACGGAGGAAGGCCTGCGAGTGAAGTATCAGCTACTCGAGTCCGAGGCGGGCATGTGGGTCGCGACGCGTTTGATTGAGCCCAGTGAACCCTCGACGAAGGCGGTGCTGATGCTGGAGCCGGCTCCGCTGGCCATGACCCTCGCGCGGCAAGGTTACCGCGTGCTGACGCTGCGGCCGCGGGGTGTCGGCCCCGGTGTACCGGACTGGATCCGCAACGGGGGCGACTTCTATCCGAACACCCGAGCCTGGTTCATCAACCCCGCGCGCCCGATGGCGGAGCAGCGCGCCTACGACGTCCGGCGTGCGGTCGACTATTTGGCGTCGTTCGGGGTCACGGATCTCCGCGCCAGCGCCAGCGGCGTCCCCGGCTACTGGCTGTTGCGCGCGGCGGCCGATGATCTGCGCCTGAAGCGCATCTGGCTTGATCGCACTCCGGCCACCTACTGCCAGGTGATCGGCACGGCGGTGCATCGGGACTTGCACGAGGCTACGGCTCCTGGCGCCTGCCTCAAGGCCGACTGGGCCACCTTGCGCGATGCCCGTACTTTATGGAGTGACCCGACGGACTGGCTGCGGCAGGTGCAAGGCGGCCTGCCGGGTTTTGCGTACCGGCATTTCGAGCAAGGGGATGGGGACCTGTTGAAGCGGTTCCTGGAGTAAGTAAGAATGCGTTACGCTGAGGTCTAAATGAGTATCGGAGCCATCAAGCAACTCGCCGCCGAAGCCCTGGGCAACCAGGTGAAGGAAGTGATCGAGGGCCGTCGCGCGAGTGAGCCGACGGCGGCGGAACCGGAAAGCCTGTCGGCGCTGGTGATGGCGCAGGTGCAGGCGATGCAGAACGCGCTGAAGGACGACCAGGAACTGCTGGTGACGTGCAGCGTGGGGGCGACGACGCTGCGCGTGCTGGAGCTCTACGCACCTTCGGCCAAGCTCTTGGTGATCACGGGAGCCGAGGGCGATAGAGGCATCGCGCGGATTATCTCGCCCGTGGAGGCCGTCCAGTTGATCTGCCGTCCGGTGGCGGTGAAGCCGGAGGCGAAACCCACGCGGGTGCGCCTGGTGACAGGCAAAAGCAAGTAGCCGCTAGTCGTGCGTGGCCGTATCCAGGAAGGCCCGAAGACGGTGGCTGCGGCTCGGGTGGCGGAGCTTGCGTAGGGCCTTGGCTTCAATCTGGCGGATGCGCTCGCGAGTGACGGCGAAGTGCTGGCCGACCTCTTCCAGCGTGTGCTCGCTGCCGTCCTGCAAGCCGAAGCGCATCTTGATGATCTTCTCTTCGCGCGGGCTGAGGGTCTTCAGCACCTCGGCCGTTTGTTCGCGCAGATTCAGGTTGATGACGGCCTCGGCGGGCGAGGCCTGGCGCTTGTCAACGATAAAGTCGCCCAAGTGGGACTCGTCTTCCTCGCCGACCGGCGTCTCGAGCGAGATGGGCTCCTGCGAGATGCGCAGCACCTTGCGGACCTTGTTCACCGGCAGTTCCAGGCGCTTCGAGAGCTCCTCGGTGGTAGGCTCCCGGCCGAGTTCTTGCTGCATCAAACGCTGAGTGCGGACCAGCTTGTTGATGGTCTCGATCATGTGTACCGGGATGCGGATCGTGCGCGCCTGGTCCGCGATGGCGCGGGTGATGGCTTGGCGCACCCACCAGGTGGCGTAGGTGGAGAACTTATAGCCGCGGCGGTAATCAAACTTGTCGACGGCCTTCATCAGGCCGATGTTGCCTTCCTGAATCAAATCGAGGAACTGCAAGCCGCGGTTGGTGTAGCGCTTGGCGATGGAGACCACGAGGCGCAAGTTGGCCTCGATCAACTGCTTCTTGGCGGCGACGCCTTCGGATTCGCCGCGGTCGACGATCTGCAGCGAGCGGCGTAGCTCGGAGCTGGTGGCGCCGGCCTCTTCCTCGATCTGCTGCATGCGGCTCTGGGCGAGCTTGAGTTCCTTGCGGCGATCCCGGGTGGCCGAATCCGGCGCTTCAAGCTCCTCGCTCTTGCGCTGGGCCTTCGAAACTTCGCGTTCCAGATGCCGCAGCTCTTCCACCGTCGCATGCAGCCGATGGATAAAGCGGCGGTGCATTTGATGGGTGAAGGGCACCAGCCGAATGCGGCGCGAAATGGCCACGACGGAGCGGGCGAGCGCCCAACGCAACGAGCGGTGCTGCTTAGGCTTCAGGCTGCGCGAGACGGCCAGGAGCTTCTGGCGGCAAGCCTGGGCCTTGCGATGCTCATGTTCGATTTCGTCGAGGGCGGTGGTGAATTCAGCCGCTACCTGGGCGCCGGGATCCTCTTCGTCGATGTCGCTGAGCGTGTCTGGAATCTGGAGAATTTCGCCGATAAAGAGGTCATTCCGCGCGAGCTCTTCCCGCAGGCTGAGAATTTCGAGCACCACCAGCGCGGAACGGGAGATGGCGCGGTCCACCGAGTTGCGGCCGCGTTCGATGCGGCGGGCGAGGTCGATTTCGCCCTCGCGAGTGAGCAAGGGCACCGAGCCCATTTCGCGGAGGTACATGCGGACCGGGTCGTTGGTTTTGTCGATGACATCGGCCGGGATGTCGAGGTCGCCGATCTCCTCAATCCCCTCTTTGGGCTTGAGTTCCACGTCCTCCAGCAATTCGACGCCGGAGGCGTCAAAGTCGCCGATGAGGTCCTCGATGTCGGCGCCAGCCGCGAAGTCGTCGTTCAGCGCGCGGTCCAACTCGTCATAGTTGACGTAGCCCTTCTCTTTCCCAGTGGAATCGAGGAGGTTCTTCAAACGTCCGGTCTTTTGTTCACTCGCCACGGAAGCCCCAATTCAGAATTCGTTCGAGACCACCGGAAACTAATTCTCCGATTTCCCCTAGAATACAACACGCGCAATCGCTCATGAGCCGGTCCCTGCCCCGCTCCAACGGCCACGCTCCAATGTCTTTCGTTCTTGCATCAGTTTCATGGCTAAGGTCAGGTCACGCTCCCGTTCCGCTTGCTTGATCTGGGCGTCCAGCCGGAGCATCTCCTGCTTTCGCCATACCTGATCCAGCGCGGCCAAGCAGGCCGTAGCCTGCTCCGCCGAAAAGCTTTCTGTTTCGCGTTCAGATCCCTTATCGGCGAGAATGAGGGCGGCCAGTAGGGCGCGATCGTTTTCGCCGAGCCGAGCCTCCATTTCCGAGAAGCCCCAAGGCCCCCCTCCTTCTGAAAGCGCAATCATGGCCCGAAAGAGGCCACGAGTCGGCAAAGATTCGAGTACCGGGTGGGGCTTTAGCCACTCTAGTACTACCTGACGCAGGGCGGCGTCGTCGAAAATGCCCTTGAGTAAGGTCCTTTCCGAGTCAGAAATCATGGCTAGCGGGTTGGCAGGCGGCTTCTCGACGCGCTTAACGGCCTCCTGCTTGCGGAAGCGCTCGCGGATGGTGGCCGCGTCGACGCCCAGGTAGGCGGCGATCTCGTTGGCCACGGCCAGGCGCTCCAAGCGGTCCGGAATGCGGTTGATGGCCGGCTCCAGCACCTCGCGGAAGCCCTCCATACGGCCTTCCGCGGTACCGTCGTCAAAGCGAGTGCGCGCGCGGTCCGCCAGCCAGAAGAAGTAGCGCGGGGCTTCCTCCAGGCGTTTGCGATAGAGCTCCGCGCCATTGGCCTTCACGAACTCGTCGGGGTCGAGCCCGCCTTCGAGCGCCAGCACGCGGATGTGCATCTCCTCGTCGAGCAAGACCTGGATCGACTTCTCGGTCGCCGTCGCCCCCGCATTGTCGGGATCGAAGTTCACCACCACCTTATCGGAATGCCGGCGAATCACCTTAATTTGTTCATTGCCGAGCGCGGTGCCGCACGGGGCGACGACGTTACCAATGCCGGCCATGGTGACGCCGATGACGTCCATATAGCCTTCCACGATGACCGTAAAGTCGCTCTGGCGGGTGGCTAGCTTGGCGCGGTGCAGGTTGTAGAGGACCTTCTTCTTCGAGTAAAGCTCGGTTTCGGAGGAGTTGAGGTACTTGGGCTGATCCTCGCCGATGGCGCGTCCGCCGAAGGCGATCAGCTTCCCGGTCTCGTTGTGGATGGGGAACATGAGCCGGTTGCGGAAATAGTCGTAGTGGCCGCCGCCTTCGCGCTGCCGCACCAGGCTGCTCTTCTCGATCTGCTCCAGGGAGAATCCGGCCTGCTGCAGCTTCTTGAGGAGCGTATTGCCGGTGGCGTCGGAGTAGCCGATGCCGAACTCCTCGACGGCGCGTTTGGTGAGGCCGCGCTTGCGCAGGTATTCACGCGCGGACTCCGCCCCCGGGCTCGCCAGTTGCTGCCGGAAATAGGCCCCCGCCAGGTCGTGCATCTGCTGCAAGGCGCCGCGTAACTCGGTCTGCGCATCGGTGAGGTCCCGGCGCTTGGGCATCGGAATCCCGTGTTGCTCGGCGAGCAGCTTCATCGCCTCGAAGAAGGTCACGCCTTGAATCTGCTCGACGAACTTGAAGACATCACCGGTGGCTTTGCAGCCGAAACAATAATAGAAGCCTTTATCCTCGCTGACGGAGAAAGAACTGGTCTTTTCTTTGTGAAATGGGCAAAGCCCCGTATAGCGTCCGGGCGAAGCGCGCCGCAGCGCCATGTAGTCACCGACCACGCGGACGATGCTCACCGAGGCTTTGAGCTGTTCCTTGAAGTCCACCTTAGAGCCGCCTCAGTTCCCATTCGATCACTTTGCCGCGGATGATGTAGCAGAGGTAGTACTCCCAGAAGCGGCGGAAGTGCTCAAAGCGGTTCACCAGAAATTCGAAGCCGAGGTAGCGCCAAAGCGCCAGGAGCTTGACGTAAACGCGGGTTTCGGCGAAGCGGGCCCCGGAGTAGTAGCCGTAGCCGGCGTTGCGCTCGCCGAAGTAGCGGAGGCTATAGCTATTGAGGTGCCAGCGATGGGTGGGGTCGCAGAAGGAGCTGAAGTCGGTGTAGTGCGGCGTGGCGATGATGGCCCGGCCGCCGGGGGCGAGCAGGCGGTGGAACTCCTCCAGCATCTTGATGACGTCGGCGACGTGCTCGATGACGTGGATGGCGCGGATCTCGGTGAAGGAGCCGTCGCGGAAGGGGTAGGGGAAGTGGTCCAGGTCACAGACGGCGTCGGCGTTGGTGCGCGGGTTGACGTCGATCCCGATCGAGCCGGGGTATTTGTTGATGCCGCAACCGACATCGAGGGTCCTCGCCATGTAGGTACCAGTTTAGCGATTACAAGAACCTAGAAGCGGAGCGCGCGTCGCGTATCAGCGAGCCCGGAGCGCTGGGTGGTTGCTGGAGAAGTAAACTGACTTATGGCCGACTCCAAGACAGCGGAAGTGATTGCCCGCGCCGCCGAAGTACTGGGGAACTACAAACTCGCCCAGCGCTGGATGATAACTCCGGTGCGCGCCCTCAACCATGCGACACCCATTTCTCTGGCCGGTAGCGAGGAAAGCCAGCGCCTCGTTCTCGATGTGCTCACCCGGCTGGAACACGGTGTTCTCTAAAGCGGCCCTACCAAATCGAGGTGATCGTGGAGGAGCGTATTTTACCGTCACGGCTGAGAACAGGGATGCCCCGCAGAGCAGCGGTCGCCGCAATCACCCGGTCCGGAAGGTCAGGAATATCCTGGCGGGAAACTTCCATCATCTTCATGGCGACCGCTTCATCAACGGGAATTTGCCGCAGGACTGACCTTGGATCCGCAACCGCGGTGCGGAGGTCGTAAAGCGCGGTCGCCGGGATCCGTGCCTTCTCTACCAGATAAACCATCTCAGCAAAAGAAATAGCCGAGACGCCGATATGGTCTCCGTTGGCGATGGCGCCGTCGATAAAGGCGGAGGCAGCTTTCCCGAGCTTCGGGTCAGAAAACAGATACCAGATCACGGCGTGGGTATCGGCAACGGCGACGATCATTCAAAAGTCAGAGCGCGGGAAATTGGCGAACATCTCGGCTCGGTTCTGATCGATTTCCTCACCCGAGGGCGCCGCGCCGTACTTCGAGAGAAGGCCGCGCAAGGAATGCGTCGGCTGCTTGGGTGAACACGCGTCGGCGGCCGGCTCAGCGAGAATATCCGCCAAGGCCTGACGCACCAAGGCATCCGCTGAGAGGCCTCTTGCACGCGCCACTGCGATAATGCGAGCCTCTTCCTGTGGTTGCAATTGAACGATCATCCGGTGGGGCTCCTTTCTCGAATGGCTCTCGTATCTCTCTACACTAAATCAATCGGGGCTTCGCATCAAGTTCCTGCCTCCGGCACCCTTCCGATTCGATCCTCGCCTTAAATGACTTCGTCACACGCGAGATAGTAGACGGTTCCAGTCACGGTGATCGCTATGGTAAACCTCGTTGTTTTTGACGAACCACACCGAATCACCCCTCGCGCACGCATGGTCTGCCGGAAGCTGTTCACCACCAACCTCGTGAAAGGTGATCCGTTCCTCGACACGAAGCTCAACCTTCGGGGCGCGGCTCAGCAGGTGCCAATTGTCTGAGTGATAACCCGCTTGCAACAGGATGCTGTCCTGCCAGATGGCCAAATTCGACACACCCTCAACGGGAGACTGCCAATGATCGGCCACTTTTCCGTCGCAAATGCGAACGATAGGAAATTCCGTGTAGTAGGAACACCAGGCTTCCCGCGCGCTGACCACGTTGAGGCAATAGCAGTCGCAGATGGTGTCCAGCCCGGCTGGGGGATGATACCGAAAAATGATTGTACCTTTGTCGTCGAAGCAAAGCAGGCCATACTGTCCAATCGATTCGCCAAAAACGCCTTCATCGAAGTACGAGGCCCAGATTTGGCCAGAATTCGTAGCTTGTAAGTCTGCTATGCCGTCACCGAGCAAGATCTGGCGAACGGGTGCGCCCGCTTTGTCGAAGACATGGCCGTTCGGCGAGTCCAACTGGCAGCGAGCGGTCGCCAGAATCAAGCCGTCGTTCAGTGGCTGAACGAGATTGAAGTTAGAGATCTGTTGGCGGACTAGCTGTTCGGAATACCAGCCATCCGGGTGGAAAGACAAGATACGCCAGTCGCACGGTTCACGCCGCTCGACCCAAGCGCTATCGGGTGGTCCCATACAAATCAAGGTGTAGAGTAGGCGGTCTGGACCAGAGGAAAACCCGCAGAGATGACCGCCTTCGAGAGGGATGGTCGCGCACGGCTGTAACTCGATCCGCATCAAGAGACGCTGTGAAATTCGCGAATGAGCCGCTGGTCGTACCGGAATGACTCGCTTGGTTCAAACCGAATCTGCGGAAAATGAGCAGGCTCCGGGTTCAGCACGTAGCAGAACTCGCCTGGCACGATTACACTCGGCACCCGCAGTACCGCGACTTCAGCGAGGGCCTTGCCGGCGAGAGACTGGATGGCTGAGGATTCGGTGGAATCATCCCAACCGGAGGGAAGATCGTCTGGGGAGAGATAGGCCGTGGCCACTCGATCCGGGATCGCAATCCGGGTCAGGACTTCATTCCGCGGCAAACGGACCAGATGAACCAGTCGCTCCATAATGCACAGTGCCCGGCTCTCCGCCGCATAGACGGCCGGTACGCCTACGGGATTCCAACGGCCGCCGTATTGACAGGCGCCTTCTCCGCTCGCGGCCGGATAGGCGGCATTACAGAGGCGGTAGACCAGCTTCACAGTGTCTATTGACCTTAGAAGATCCCGTGCTCGATTCGGCCTAGAATCGTGAAGACTCGCCGCTGATCCTCGTCCGTGCCACCCAACATTTCCATAGGCTTACGTCCTCCCAACGAAGGGATGGGCTCGTTCACCCACTCGCTGGCGGCGGTGGAATCGCCAAAGACGCGGGTCGCTTCCATGAGTAAACCAGCCGTCGTTGGGGCGGGGACGGTGGAAATCGGGTGGCGAAGAGTTAAGCCCATATTTGTAACACTCCTGGTTTAATTATGACCGGTTTGTCAAATCTTTCCGGCCGATAGAAACTTCAGCCAAGCCGCGGGATCCTTGGTGAGCCCAGGATACGCGGCCAAAACCTTCTCCTCCGCGTTCAAGATCAGATAGTAAGGAATCGCAACCGTCTGATACTTCGTCTCCTGCAGTTTCTGATTCGCCTCATCCTCGGCCGTGGTGCCATCAGTATACAGTTCCACCAGGACCATTTCACGCATCGCGGCGTTGACGTCGGGCCGGGTGAACATGTTGGCTTTCATCCAATGGCAGTTGGTGCAGGCGTAGCCGGTGAAGTTGACGAAGACGGCTTTATTCTCGGCCTTCGCTTTGGCGAGCGCGCCGGCGAGGTCGTTTTTCATCCAGGTGAGACCGCTCGCACTGGCCGAGCCACTTCCGGCGCTCTCCTTGGCCAGCGGCACGTAGGACTCGAGGTCCCCTAGGTTACCGCCAAACATGCCCGGGAGCAGGTTGAAGCTGAAGACCAGAAAGACAATGCCCGCCAGGAGCCGGGGGATGCCCACCTCCTCGTCTTTATTAATGCCCTCCATCCGCAAGAAGCCCAGCAAATAGAGGCCTGGCAGGGCGAAGAGGACGAACCAGATGGCGAGGAAACGCTCACGGGGCAGCAGGTTCAACTGCAGGACGACGTCGATGTTCGAGAGGTATTTGAACATCAGCGCCAGGACGACGAAGCCGAAGACGACCTTGATGCGGACCATCCAGGCGCCGGCCCGAGGCATCTTGGCAAGCACGCCGGGGAACAGGGCCAGGAAGAAGAAGGGCGAGGCGAGTCCGCTAGCGAAGCTGGCCATGCCGAGCGTCGGCTGTAGCTTATCGCCGGTGACGCTGGCGGCAAGGATGGCGCCCATGAAGGGTCCGACGCAAGCGAAGGAGGTGAGGGCGAACGTGAGCCCCATCAGGAGCGTGCTGAGCGTGCCGCCGCCCGAACTGGCGCTGTTGAGCTTGGTAAGGAGTCCGCTGGGCAGGGTGAGTTCGAAGGCGCCGAGCAGACTCAAGCCGAGGGCCAGGAAGATCAGGCCGATAAAGCCGTTGATCCAGGGGTTCGACGCGAATTGCTTCACGCCGGAGGAGCCGAGCAGCGCGGTGATGGCGAGGCCGAGTCCGGTGAAGAGCACGACGATACCGAGGCAAAAGATAATGGCCTGCTTCACCTGCTGCGCGCGGGTGGACTGCGGCTGATTGAGGAAGAAGGACATCGTGATGGGGATCATCGGAAAGACGCAGGGCGTGAAGATGGTGGCGAGTCCGAAGCCGAAGGCGACCAGGAGGAACTGCGCGAGCCCTTGGGGCATATCTTTTTCTGCGGGCTTCTCGGTAGGCTTCTCGGCGGGTTTCTCCGCCGGAGCGGTGAGCTCGGTGCGGCCTGTGCCAGCCGTATAGCCGGCCGGCGGGTCAGACGGCGAGGCAGGCGTGCCAACGGCGACGTTGAGGCTGAACTCGGCGGTTTTCTTCTTAGGCGGCAGGCATTGCTTGTCGTCGCAAGCGGCATAGCGAACTTGGACGGCCACGGTGGCGACGCCGGCGGGGGCGTCGGGCTTCAGCGTCGCTTTCAGATAGAAGTCGGCCCGATCGGTGAATTGCTCGGCTCGGGCGCCATTAGGGTCCACCTTGAGGTCGGGCTTGAGTTGGAAGGCATCGGCGTTGGCGAAGACGGGGTTGTCGGCGAATGTCAGGGTGGTGGGGATGGAGGGCCGCGGAGTGGTTAACGAATAGAGATGCCAGCCGGGCTCGATGGTAGCCGTGACCTTGATCAGCACCGTGCTGCCGGGCGCGGCGGCGAGGGGCGCCTCGGCTTTCCATTGGACGGGATCCAGCTTCTGCGCGGAGAGCGCGACGGAAGCAAGCAGGACGGCGGATAGTAAACGCATCTGTTTCAATTCTATCCAGCCGGAAGGCAAAAATATTCCCCCAGCTTGCTACAGTGACGCAATGGACTCTGAACAATGGACTCTGAACTGACGATCGGCTTGGCGCAGATCGCCCCGGTCTGGCTCGACCGCCAGCGGACGCTCGCCAAGGTGAATGCCTTCGTGGAGGAGGCGGCGGCAAAGCAGTGCGGCTTGGTCGCTTTTGGCGAGGCGCTCGTGCCGGGTTATCCCTTTTGGGTGGAGCTCACCGACGGCGCACGCTTTGACTCGGCGCGGCAGAAGGCGATTTACGCCGAGTACGCCTCGCAGGCCGTGCAGCCGGAGGCGGGGCATCTGGATACGCTGTGCGCCACGGCCGCGCGACGCCAGATCGCGGTCTATCTCGGGACGATCGAACGCGCCACGGACCGCGGCGGGCATAGCCTGTATTGCTCGCTGATCTACATCAACCAGCAGGGACGAATCGCCTCGGTGCATCGCAAGCTGATGCCGACGTACGAGGAGCGGCTGGTATGGGCCACCGGCGATGGCCATGGTTTGCGCACGCACACGCTGGGGCCGTTCACGGTGGGCGGCTTGAATTGCTGGGAGAACTGGATGCCGCTCTCGCGCGCGGCGCTGTATGCCCAAGGGGAGAATCTACACGTGGCCGTCTGGCCGGGCAGCGAGCGGAATACGCGTGAAATTACGCGATTTGTGGCGCGGGAGTCACGGTCGTACGTGGCGTCGGTCTCGGGGCTCTTGCGGCCGGAGGACGTGGGGCCTGAGGAGTGGAAACAGGCAGTCCGGGACGCGGGAGTATCGGCGAATGGGGGATCGTGTCTGGCGGGTCCGGATGGAGAGTGGATCCTACCACCGGCGCCGACCGAGGAGGCCCTCTATGTGGCCAAGCTGGACCACCGGCGGGTGCTGGAAGAGCGGCAGAACTTCGATGTCGCGGGGCACTATTCGCGGCCGGATGTCACCAGTCTTCGGGTGGACCGCCGGCGGCAGTCGTTGGCTGAGTTTTCGGAGTAAAGCTAGTAATGTGACGGAGTGGTTTGTACGCAAGAGGGTAAGTGAAAGATGCCCCGAAAAGTGTTTCCGGTTCGTACCACCGGATAGCCCATCGCGTAAGCGATGGGGCCGCGCACGCAGAAAATGCCTATTTTGCTGAGGTTTTCTCCGTAAGTCGTCGAAACGTGCCCCGCCGCTTACGCGGCGGGCTTTCCGGATTTCATTTGAGTTCGGAAGCAAGAGACACTTTTTCTGGGCTTGTGACGCGATTGCCTGCCCGAAGTGGGATTGCCGCTGTGACCGCGCGGGAAAGAGCAACAGATTATGCGGTCGGAGCACTAGCTGGATTTTCAGGCGTCTGGAATAGGCGAGTGATGCTGCGCTAGAGCGCCAACTTGTCCAGCGCCAGATAGCGGTCGCGATACCGTTCCACCTCGACGCGTGGCTCGACGTCGATCCGTAGATACTCGACGGTCTTGCCAGAGTTGGCGGCGGGCCACTTCGGCAGTTTGCCGCCATTGGGATTGCCGGTCTTCACGAAGTTGGCGAAGTACTCTTGCATCAGGGCCGAGACTTGATGGTCCTCCGGCGTCCAGGCGTAGACCTTGTTCGTGGCCAGATTGCCGAGCGCGTATTCGATCTCGGCCGAGTGAACGGCGCCTTTGGCCATGGGAGGCGACGGAGCGGTGGAGCCCTTCACGACACCGCCGGCCAGGCCCGCTGTAGCGTTGCCCATCTCGGGATTCATGCGCGGACGGGCGCGCGAATAGTAGTAACGATAGGTGGGCTGGCCGCCGGTTTCGCCGGCCAGTTGCAGCCACTTCCAGCTGCTGTAGCCGATGAAGCGGTCGCCGGCGAGGTCAGTCGCGGCTTGGAGGGCTTCTTCGTTGTTGGTAGCCGCGTAAGCCTTCAGGATTTCGCCCGAATTCCCGGGATACAGACGCTCGATGGCCTTCACGAGGGCCTCCGGCGTAGCGGCCTCGCGGCCGAGCACCGCGCGGGCGTTCATCTCCTCGGAGTTCCAGCCGGCGAGCAACGGCACGCGGGCTTGCTTGCCGGTGGAGTAAATCGCATAGGCCGACTCGGGTAGGAAATATCCGTCGATGGTGGCGGAGAAGCGGGCGACGCCGGGCTTACCGGCGAGATCGAGCAGTTTCTCCGCCGGGATCGCCCGCAGCGCGGCCAGATTCGTCGCTTCGATGGAAGCGGCGAACTTCTCGCCTTGCGCCTCGGCGCGCGCCAAAGGTACCGGCGGCAGCGTGCCCAGCATGGAGCCGCTTTCGCCAATCGCGCCGGCGATGAGGCCCTTCGAAAGCGGCGACGCCATCTGCGCGCTCACCGACGTTGACCCGGCGGACTCGCCGGCAATCGTGACGCGGCGCGGATCGCCGCCAAAGGCCGCGATGTTCTTCTGCACCCAGCGGAGCGCGGCGTTCTGATCGAGGTAGCCGTAGTTGCCCGAGGAGCGATGCGGCGATTCCTGGGTGAGGGCGGGGTGGGCGAAGAGTCCGAAAATGCCCAGGCGGTAGTTCACCGTAACCGAGACAATGCCCTTGGACGCCAGGGCGGCGCCGTCGTAACGGGGCTCGGAGCCGTCGCCGGCCATGAAGCCGCCGCCGAAGAAATAAACGAGCACGGGGAGCTTTTCCTTCGCCGATTTGGCGGGCGTCCAAACGTTGAGGTAGAGGCAATCCTCACTCATGCCGTTAGAACGGAAGCCCATATCGCCGAAGAGGGGCTGTTGCATGCAGCGGGGGCCGAACTGGGTGGCGGCGCGGGATCCGGTCCAGGCTTTTACAGGTTGGGGAGGAGTCCAACGGAGAGGGCCGGTGGGTGGCGCGGCGAAGGGGATGCCTTTAAACTCGCGAAGGCCAGCGACGCGGGCACCTTCGAGCGTGCCGTCCGCGAGCTTGACGCGCTCGGCGGCGGAGAGGGTGAGGCAGAGGAGCAGCAAGGAGAGGAACAGCAAGCTACGGGGGCTCATTCGCTGGGCATCATATCAGCATCAGCACGCGAATGGGGCCCCCAATTGGCTCAAGAGACTTACTTCTTCACGGAGTAAGTGCGGCCGCGGTGGGCGCCGACCAACAACTGGAAGATGCGATGGGCGATCAACTCGTGTAGGTTGAGGAGCTCTTTGTTGGTCTCAAAAATGGCCACGGCATCGCGGGTATCGCAGGGTCCGCCACCAGCGCGGAGGGCGGCGGAGGCTTGCTGCATCACTTTGTCGGCCATGAGTTCGCCGGCCATCTCCCAGAGGGTGATGAAGCGATCAACCGCGGTGGGGAAGCTGACGGCGAAGACGCCCCAGTTCGACGTGGTGCGCGGCGGCTTGTAGTCAAGGTTGAACGGCCCGTTGTAGCCATGGCTGCGGAGCAGCACCAGGACGTTGAGCCAGTCGAGCGGATTCACCAGGCCGACGGCGATGTCGACGTCGTGTTTCAAGCGGTAGCCGTCGTTGATGTCGAAGTGCCAGAGCTTGCCGGCCATCAGGGCACGGGCCAGAGCCGCGCGCGGCGCGCCGCCCCACATCAGTTCGTGAAGGTATTCAGGATTGAGGCCCACCATCTCGGGATGCGTCAGCAGCCCGGAGTTGATCCAAGTGAGCATGGCGTCCGAAGTGGGCAGCAGAATCTCGCCTTGCGGCTCAAAGGGCTTGGCCTCCATGCAGTGCTTCAGGGTGGGGCGGCCCTTTTCCTTGGCGATGCGGATGTCCGCTTCACAGGCGTAGTTCATGCCTTCGGCATACCAGGCCAGGGTTTGCGTCTCCTCGACGGCGCCCTGAGTGAAGTAGCCGAGCGAGCCGGGCCAGTAGACGGCAAAGTCGGCGCCGAGTTCGTGGCCCATGGCCACCGTGTTCGCCATGCGGAATTTGGCGTACTCGCGCACCTCCGGCGACTCCGACGCCGGGCCACTGGCGAAAACGGCATGATGAAAGGTCTCCGTCGTCACCATGGAGCACTTGAGGCCGTGCTTCTTCAGCGAGCCCTTGATGCGGGCGATGGTTTCCCACTGCGCGTCCTTGCCGACTTCGTCATAGGAGAGGACGTCCGTGTCGTGGGTACACCAGTGATTGATGCCGATCTTCGCGTACTCGGCGATCACCGTTTCGAACGGGACGGGGTTCCGCGTGGGCGCGTGAAACAGTGCGTGCCCTTCGTAGGAGGCCGCCCACTGGGGTCCGGTGACGTAGTACTTGCGGCGCTGTTTGGGCGTATAGGCGCCACCGCAGGCGTCCATCAATCGGCCGACGAGGGCTTGTTGGTCTTTGGGCTTTACAGGCTTCATGTGCTTTCGATCATAATAACCTGAGATGAGTATGGAACCTATTTTTGCGCCACCGGCCGCCTTCGCGGCGCAAGCGCACGTCTCCGGCATGGAAGCTTATCGCGAGTTGTGGGCACGCGCGGCGGACCACCCGGATCAATTCTGGGGCGACCTCGCCCGTCAGGAACTCTGCTGGTTTACGCCTTTCAAAACGGTGCTCGACTGGCAACCGCCCTTCGCCAAGTGGTTTCCCGAAGGCGAATTGAACGCCTGCTACAACTGCCTGGACCGGCATCTGGCCGAAGGCCGCGGCGAGAAGCTCGCCATAGCCTTCGAAGGCGAGCCGGGCGACGAGCGGCTGATCACCTACCGCGAACTCCATCGCCTGGTGGTGCGCTTCGCTAGCGTCCTGCGGGCGCGCGGTTATCACCCGGGTGACCGGGCCATCATCTACATGCCCATGATCCCCGAAGCCGTGGTGGCCATGCTGGCCTGCGCGCGCCTCGGCATCACGCATTCGGTGGTGTTTGGCGGCTTCTCCGCCGAGGCCCTGAAGGCGCGTATCGAAGACCTGGGCGCGCAACTCGTCATCACCGCCGACGGCGGTTGGCGGCGGGGCAAGCGGATTCCCTTGAAGGCGACCGTGAACGAAGCGTTGGAAGACGTTACGGTGGTGCGCGATTGCATCGTCTACCGCCGCACCGGTGGCGACGTGAACATGATCGAAAGCCGCGATCATTGGTGGCATGAACTCGAAGCGGCCCAGGCGACGGACGATTGTCCCGCCGTGCCCTTGCCCGCCGAGCATCCGCTCTTCGTCCTTTACACCTCCGGCACCACGGGCAAGCCCAAGGGCATTCTACACACCACGGGCGGCTATCTGCTGCACACCACGATGACCATGAAGTGGGTGTTCGACCTCAAGGAGAACGACGTCTATTGGTGTACGGCCGACATCGGCTGGGTGACCGGCCATAGCTACATCGTCTACGGCCCACTCTCCGCCGGCGCCACCAGCGTCATCTATGAAGGCGCCCCGGACTTCCCCGGCTTCGACCGCTGGTGGAGCCTGATCGCCAAGTACAAGGTGAACACCTTCTATACGTCGCCCACAGCGATCCGCGCGCTGATCAAGCACGGCGACGCCTTCCCCAAGGCGCACGATCTTTCGAGCCTGCGGCTGCTGGGCTCCGTAGGCGAGCCGATCAATCCGGCGGCCTGGCATTGGTACCACGAGGTGATCGGCGGCGGCCGCTGCCCGATTGTCGATACCTGGTGGCAGACGGAGACGGGAGGAATTCTCATCGCGCCGATGCCCGGCGCCGTGCCGCTAAAGCCTGGGTCCGGCACGTTACCAATGCCGGGCATCCTGGCCGAAGTGGTGGACGTGCATGGCCAACCCGTAGAGGCCAATCGCGAGGGATTCCTCGTCATTAAGCGGCCGTGGCCGGGCATGCTGCGCACACTGTGGGGTGACCCGGAGCGGTATCAGGAGGCCTACTGGTCCCGCATGCCGGGTATCTATTTCACTGGTGACGCCGCGCGCCGCGATGGCGACGGCTACTTCTGGGTGCTGGGCCGGGTCGACGACGTGATGAACGTCAGCGGCCATCGCCTCAGCACGATGGAAGTGGAGAGCGCCCTGGTGCATCATCCCGCCGTCGCGGAGGCGGCCGTGGTGGGCAAGCCGCACGAGATTACGGGGCAGGCCGTGGTGTGCTTCGTGTCGCTGAAGGCGGGGCACTGGCATCATGAGGAGCTCGGCAAGGAGTTGCGCGCGTGGGTGGCGAAGGAGATCGGCTCTTTCGCGCGGCCCGAGGAGATCCGCTTCACGGAGTCCTTGCCCAAGACGCGCTCCGGCAAGATCATGCGCCGCCTGCTGCGCGAACTGGTGACGTCGAACACGGTCTCCGGCGACGTAACTACCCTGGAAGACCTCGGCGTGATCACCCGTCTGGCCGCCCAAAACGACGACGAGGCTTAATAGCGAAACATGTCAGTTCCCGTAACTACCCTACTCAATCACTTCGACTATACGATCTGGGCTACCGAGAAAATTCTGGACTCGGTACACCAGCTCAACGAAGAAGAACTGAAGCGTGACCTCAACGTCTCGCACAACAGCGTGTTGCATACCCTGCAACATATCTACTACGCGGACCGCGTTTGGCTCGCGCGCCTAAGCGGCAAGCCGGTAACCAGCTTCGCCGACGAAGGCGACGGCCCGGACCTCACTGAACTCAGCGCCGCCTGGCCTTCCCTGCTGAAGGACTTCCGCGACTACATCGAAGGCCTCACCGAAGCCGCGAATCATGACCAGTTCAGCTATCGGAACCTACAGGGCCTGGAGATGACCTTGCGCCGCTGGCAGGCGATTCTGCACGTGGTGAATCACGCGTCGATTCATCGCGGCCAGATTGTGGCCATGCTACGGCAGTTGGACAAGCAGCCGCCCTCGACCGACTTGGTTTACTTCTACTTGCGGTAAAGCTTCAAGCCCACTCCGTATCGAAGACCAACGCCAGGGCGTGCAGTACGGCGCCCAAACGAACCGCGGCGGCGATGCTCTCCTTCGAGCAGCCCTTCTCCCGCAGCACGCGCTCATGCGAAGTGACGCACATCGTGCAGTTGTTGATTGCCGAGACGACGGTGCAGTAGAGCTCGAAATCGAGCGGGTCGCCGCCGTGTGTGCGGATCCCGTTCATGCGCAGCCGCGCGGGGATCGACGAATACGTATCGTCCGGAAACATGTGGGTGAAGCGGTAGTAGACATTGTTCATCCCCATGATGGCCGCCGCGGTCTTCGCGGCGTTCTGCGTTTCCGGGCTGGCAAACTTGGCGGCTTCCGCCAACAAAATCGTGGTCATCTTGGTTTGCCGCGCCCCCATCACGGAGGCGATCACGGTGCCCCAGGTCTGCTGTTCGGTGAGTTCGGCCTGCTTGAGTAAGCTGGTCAGATTCAGCTTGAGGTCTTTGGCGTATTCGGGAATCGAGTCCAGAAAGGCTTCGTAGGTCATGGGGTTTCTCCTAAAGAAAATCCCCGCCTGGCGTGGGCGGGGACTTTTGTCACGCGGCTTCAATTAGAGCGTCGCGTCGCCCTTCTTCCAGTTGCAGGGGCAGAGCTCATCGGTCTGCAAGGCGTCCAGCACGCGGATCACTTCGTCGACGTTGCGGCCAACGGAGAGGTCGTTGACGCTCACCCAGCGGATCAGGCCCTGCGGGTCCACGATGAAGGTGGCCCGCTGGCAGACGCCGGCGTTCGGGTCAATGATGCCGAGTTCCTTCGAGAGCTCGTGCTTGATGTCGGAGAGCATCGGGAACGGCAGATTGCGCAAATCGTCGTGATGCGTGCGCCACGCCAAGTGGACAAATTCCGAGTCCGTGCTGCCGCCCAGCACCTGGGCGTCACGGTCGTTGAAGTCGCGGTTCGCCTTGCCGAACGCGGCGATCTCCGTCGGACAGACAAAGGTGAAGTCCTTGGGCCAGAAGAAGATTACCTTCCACTTCCCCGGATAGCTCTCGTTCGAAATATTCTCAAACGCCTTATCTTTGTCGAGGCTCACGGTGGCCTTCAGATGAAACTTCGGAAACGGTTGACCGACACCCAGCATGTTGTTGGATTACTCCTGTAAATATTCAAAATCGCCTGTGGCGCTTCTTCTTCAGTCTTGGCTACGCAGCCATTTTTGTCAAACCGCCCGCCCTATCGCAGCTATCGGGCAAAGCGATACGATGTCAGGGATGCGCTTTCTCCTGCCATTCGCCGCCGTCGCCTGTTTGTTGGCGCAAGAGTATCCCCTGGGCCCTGACCATGAGCGCCATCCTGGCGTCCCGGTGGGCCAGGTGACGAAGTACACGCTCACCGGCAAAGTCTACCCGGGAACGACGCGCGACTACTGGGTGTACGTGCCGGCGCAGTACAAGGCGGCGTCGCCGGCTTCCGTGATGGTGGTGCAGGATGGCGGCGGCTGGATCAACGAAACCGGCCGCTTCCGCGCGCCCATCGTCCTCGATAATCTCATCCATCAGGGCCAGATGCCCGTCACGATCGGCATCTTTGTGAATCCCGGAGTGATGCCGGCGCTAACGCCGGAAGGCCAGGATCGCTTCCACCGCAGCTTTGAGTACGACGCCATGAGTGACCGTTACGCGCGCTTCCTGGTGGAGGACCTGCTGCCCGAGGTGGACGCGAAGTACAACCTCTCCAAGGACCCGAATGACCGGGCCATTGCCGGCTCGTCCTCTGGCGCTAGCGCCGCCTTCATCGCCGCTTGGCATCGGCCCGACCAGTTCCGTCGCGTGCTCAGCTTCATCGGCAGCTTCACCAATCTGCGCGGCGCGCAGACGCTGAGTTCGCTGATCCGCAAGACCGAGCCTAAGCCGCTGCGTATCTTCCTGCAGGACGGCCGCAACGACCAGAGCATCTACGCCGGCAGTTGGTTCCGCGCCAACGAAGACATGCAGTCCGCGTTTGCTTACGCCGGCTACGACCATACCTGGGTAGTGGGCAACGAAGCGCACAACGGCATTCATGGCTCGGCCATTCTGCCCGACGCACTGCGCTGGCTGTGGCGCAAGGATCCGATTCGCACAGGTACCAGACCGATTGAGGCCTTTGTGGATCCTACGCAAACCTGGCAGGTGGTGAGCGAGGGTCACACTTTCGCCGAGGGACCCACCTTTGACCGCGACGGCAATTTCTACTTCACCGACGTCCGCGCCGACAAGCTTTGGAAGATCGACACTGCGGGAAAAAAGACGGTCTTCAAGGACAAGCCCGGCCAAGTGTCGGGTCTGCGCTTCGCGCCCGACGGCAACCTCTACGCCTGCCGCCGCACGCCGAAGCAAATCGTCGCCTTCGCGATGGACGGCACGGAGACCGTCCTGGCGGAGGCCGATGCCAACGACCTTGCCGTCACCGCGAAGGGTGAGATCTATTTCACGGAGACCGCCGCCCATCGCGTCTGGTATGTGGATGCGTTGCGCAACAAACGCATGGTCCACGAAGGGATCGTCTCGCCGAATGGTATCGCGCTCTCGCCGGACCAAAGCATGCTCTTCGTCTCGGACTCGGCGGACCGTTGGGTATGGAGCTTCCAGCGCGCCGCCGACGGTTCACTCGCGAACGGCGAGCCCTTTCACCGCCTCGAGTTATTCGATCCCACGCCGCGCTCCAGCGCCGACGGGCTCGCCGTCGATACCGATGGCTTCCTCTACGTCACCACCAACCTCGGCCTACAAATCGTCGACCCCGCCGGCCGCGTGAATGCGATCTTGAACAAGCCGCAGCCGGGCCCGCTGGCAAGCGTCGCTTTCGGCGGCGCGAATTTAGACACCTTATACATTACCGCTGGGGACAAAGTCTACCGGCGCCCGGCCAAACGAAAAGGAGTGAACGCCTGGACGGTGACGAAGCCACCGAAACCCAAGCTGTAACTTATGACGCGACGTACTTTTCTCGCCACCTCAGCCTTACTGGCCGCGCAGCCGCGCAGGTTACCGAATATTGTCTTTATCCTGATCGACGATCTCGGCTGGACCGATACTGGCTTCAACGGCAGCACTTACTACGAAACTCCGAACTTAGATCGATTGGCGAAGTCGTCGATGAATTTCGTCAATGGCTACGCCGCCCATCCGGTCTGCTCGCCGACGCGGGCGGCGATTATGACCGGCAAATACCCTGCCCGGCTGCGGCTGACTTCGCACTTACAGGGCGCCCATCGCTTGCCTTATTCCAAAGTGATTCCTCCACCCGTCCGCTTGCAGTTGCCCCGGGAGGAACGCACTATCGCCGAAGCCTTGCGCGACAAAGGCTATCGCACGGCCTGTATCGGCAAGTGGCATCTGGGCGGCGAGGGCTACTTACCGACCGACCAGGGCTTCGACGTCGTGCAAGGCGGCGACACGGCGGGCTCTACCTCAAGCTTCTTCTATCCCCAGTGGAAATCCAAGATCCCCTTAGAGGGCGCCGCCGGCGACTATCTCACGGACCGGCTGACTACGGTGGCCACGGACTTTATCCGCGACAGCGGCCAGCAGCCGTTTTTCCTCTACTTAGCTCATTTCGCCGTCCACACGCCGATTGAAGGTAAGCCGGATCTAGTAACTAAGTACGCGGCCAAGAGCGACCCCACAAATCCACAGAATTACCCGGACTACGCGGCGATGATCCAGAGTGTCGACGAAAGCGTCGGCCGGGTGATGGCCGCGCTCGACGAAGCCAAGCTGACGGACGACACCATCGTCATCTTCACCTCCGACAACGGCGGAGTAACTTCGCGCGAATGGAAGAATCGGCCGGTTACCTCGAATCTACCGTTACGCTCCGGCAAAGGACATTGCTACGAAGGTGGCATCCGGGTGCCTTTATTGATTCGTTACCCCGGAGTGACGAAACCGGGCAGTAAGTGCCTGACGCCGATTTCGAGCATCGATTACGCCCCCACGCTTGCCGAAGCCGCTGGCGCCCAGATGTCAGTGATGGATGGCCGGTCCTTGATGCCGTTACTCCGGGGTGGCGAGTTGGATCGCGAAGAACTCTACTGGTACTACCCGCACTACAGTCCGCAACTCGGCCGGCCCGCCGCGGCGATGCGGCAAGGCGAATGGAAGCTGATCCTCTTCTTCGAGGACTCCAACGTGGAGCTCTATAACCTCGATGAAGACCCCGGCGAGCGGCGAGAGTTGGCGGCGCGGCAAGCCATCCGCGCGAACGACATGCGCGAAAAGCTGGAGCGCTGGCTCTACTCAGTGCGCGCTCAACTGCCGCAAGACAATCCGAATTATGACCCAAAGCGGGCGATGGAGGCCGGCCCGCCCATGGGTCCGCTGCCGGTGAAGTAATCAGATAGAATTGAGGTCGCTATGCATCTTTCCCGCCGTTCCTTACTGGCCTCCACGTTGCCCGCCACCCTCCTGGCGACGCCGAAGAAGAAGATTCCGATTGGCATTGAGCTTTACTCGGTCCGCAACGAACTGAAGGCGGACCCCATCGGCACCGTCACGCGCATCGGCAAGATGGGCTACGAAGTGGTGGAGTTCTTCGGGCCGTACATTGATTATCCGCTGGCCCAAGTGAAGGACCTGCGCAAGGCGATGGACGACGTCAATCTGCGTTGCCTCAGCACCCACAACAGCGGCAAGACGCTCTTCGATAGCTTGGAGAAAGCCATCGAATACAACCAGATCCTCGGCAGCAACATGCTGATCCAATCGAGCGCTGGCGGCAAGATGGCCAAGCTGGATGATTGGAAGGCCCTCGCCGGCCGGCTCAGCGCGGTGGGTGAAAAACTCAAGGCGCACCGCATGCGCACCGGCTTCCACAATCACGAACTCGAGTTCCAACCACTCGAAGGGCAATTACCGATCGAGGTATTGGCCGCCAATACCGGCAAGGACTTCATCCTGCAGTTGGACGTCGGCACTTGTGTCGCCGTGGGGCAGGATCCGGTGGCCTATATTCAGCGGCATAAAGGCCGTGTCCGCAGCATTCACGCCAAGGATTGGGGCAAGGAAAAGGGCTTTCGGGTTCTCTTGGGCGAAGGCTCATCACCCTGGAAGGAACTACTCAAGGCTGCCGAAACCGTGGGAGGCCTTGAGGTGATCCTGGTGGAGCAGGAAGGCGCGGACCTGCCGCCCTTCGAAGTCGCGGAGCGTTGCCTGGCCACCATGCGCAAGTACCGCGCCTAAGCTGCTACCCTATGGCGATGAGATGCTTCATCGCCCTATGGCTGGCTACCTCCGGTTTGGCGCAGGACGCGCCGAAGGAACTCACCGGCGCGGCCCTGGTCCGCGCACAATATACGAAGTACGAATACGAAATTCCGATGCGCGACGGCGTCAAGCTGTTCACGTCGGTTTATGTTCCCAAGGACACGTCCAAGAATTACCCCATCATGCTGCAACGCACGCCTTACAGCGTCGCGCCCTATGGCATCGATACCTACCGCGCGGCGTTGGGTCCGTCGGAGCATTTTCAGAAGGCCGGTTACATTGTGGCTTATCAGGATGTCCGTGGCCGCTATCTGTCGGAGGGGAAATGGGAGGAGATGCGCCCGCATCGCCCCACGAAGTCCGGTAAGGAATTCGACGAGAGCAGCGACACTTACGACACCATCGATTGGTTAGTGAAGAACGTAAAGGGCAATAACGGCAAGGTTGGCATGTGGGGCATTTCCTATCCAGGATTCTACGTCTCGGCTGGCATGATCGACGCCCATCCCGCCCTAGTGGCGGCTTCGCCCCAAGCGCCGGTGACCGACTATTACCTCGGCGACGACTCCTACCATAACGGCGCCTTCATGCTGGCCGCCAACTTCGGCTTCTATCATGGCTTCGTGGAACGCAAAGGTGATCCCGCCCCGCCGAGTCCGCGAGTGCCCTTTCAATTCGGCACTCCGGACGGCTATGACTTCTACTTGCGCATGGGCGCCTTGGCCAATGCCAACGAAAAGTACTTCAAGAACGAGAGCGTTTACTGGCGGGAGAATACCGAAAATACCACTTACAACGACTTCTGGAAGGCGCGTAGTGTTTGGAAGTATTTCAAGGGCATTAAGCCCGCCGTCTTGACCGTGGGCGGCTGGTTCGACGCCGAGGACTTACAGGGCCCCTTGCGGACGCACGCCGCGATGGAAGCCGATACACCTCCCGATAGCAATGTCCTCGTGATGGGCCCTTGGACGCACGGCAGTTGGTCCCGTGGCGACGGCGATCGCGTCGGTAACGTTCACTTTGCCTCCAAAACGGGCGCTTACTATCGCGAGAATATCGAGTTCGCGTTTTTCGAATTTCACCTCAAGGGCAAAGGCGAAGGTAAGTTCCCGAAGGCTTGGCTCTTCGAGACCGGGCGTAATCTCTGGCAGAAACATGAGACCTGGCCGCCGAAAGACGGTGAATCGCGTAGCCTGTGGATGCGCTCCGGTGGCAAGTTAGCCTGGCAAGCGGACGCCGCGCCTGGCTATGACGAATACTTCAGCGATCCGATGAAGCCCGTGCCCTATCTTGGCTACACCTACCTCGGCATGTTGCGCGACTATATGACGGAAGACCAGCGCTTCGCCTCACAACGTCCGGACGTACTTACGTTCGAAATGGACCCCCTCAAAGAAGACGTAACGCTCGCCGGGCCGATCGAAGTGAGCCTGTTAGTCTCGACCACCGGCACGGACTCTGACTTTGTCGTGAAACTCATCGACGTCTATCCCAACGACTATCCCGAATTGATCGACAAGAATCCCACGAAAATGGGCGGCTATCAGCAGCTCGTTCGCGGCGAACCATTCCGCGGCAAATATCGCCAGAGTTTTGAGAAACCCATTCCGTTTGAGCCTGGCAAACCGGACCGGATCGACTTTGTGATGCCCGACGCGTATCATACGTTCCGGCGCGGCCATCGCATCATGGTGCAGGTGCAGAGCAGTTGGTTTCCACTCACTGACCGCAACCCGCAGAAGTTCATGGAGATTCCCAAAGCCCTCAGCACGGATTTCCAAAAAGCCACGCAACGCGTCTACCGCGGACCCACCGGCTCGCACCTCACCTTCCGGGTGATCCCCTCCCGTTGACCCGCCGCTATCCAGACCGGCCCTTCCTTGGCGTCGGCGCCCTGATCATAGAACGCGGCCGTGTGCTACTGTGCCGCCGGGGCAAGCCGCCATACGAGGGCTATTGGTCCGTGCCTGGCGGACTCGTCGAACTCGGCGAGCCAGTCCTGGAGGCGCTGCATCGTGAAGTCCGCGAAGAGACGGGCCTTCAAGTATCCGTCACTCGCCTCGCGGAAGTGTATGAACGCATCAACCCCGATGAGGACGGGCGCACGGAGTACCACTTTGTCATCCTCGATTACCTTTGCCGCGTGGAGAGTGGGACACTAAAGGCAGGTGACGACGCAGCCGACGTCCGTTGGTTCGCCGCCGCCGAACTCGCGTCCCTAAAGATTACCCCTGGCTCGCTCGAAGTGATCGAGCGCGCCCTCAACCTGCATGAACCTCTGGAGCCTGGACCTACTTGAATACGAGACCCTTCGCGCGCTGCTACGCCGCGAAGTACACTCCCCGATGGGCCGGGAGCGGCTGGATGCGCTAACGCCGCACACGGACCGCGCCGCGCTGTGCGAGAGTTTGGCTGACGTGGAGGAAGCCTTGCGCTATGTCCGCTACGGCGAGACCAGCGTTCGCTTCACCAATCTCACCGATCCAACGGTGACCCTGCAAAAGCTCCGCATCGAAGGGGCCATTCTGGAGGCGACCGAGATCTACGAGCTAGCCAGCTTGCTTGATCGCGCTCGCGACTTACGCACCGCCATCCTGGACCTGGCTGACAGCTATCCCCGCCTGGCCGCGCATGCCGGCGCCATTGGCGACTTCACGCGCACGCTCTCCGAGCTTTCCGGCAAGATTCTCCCCGATGGCACGCTCACCGATGAAGCGAGCCCGGCATTGGCTCGCTTGCGGCGTGACCGCCTACGCCAGCAGAAGGCCATACAGGACTCGCTGAATCGGTTTCTCCGCGCCCACGGTGACGATGGTGTGCTTCAGGAAAACTTCGTCACGCTCCGCAACGACCGTTTCGTGGTGCCCTTGGTCCCCAGCCAGAAAGGCCGCGTGCCCGGCGTGGTGCACGGCTCGTCGGCGAGCGGACAGACGGTGTTTGTGGAGCCCCTCGAGACGATTGAGCTCAACAATGACCTAGTCCGTCTGAATGATGAAGAGCTACGCGAGATTCACCGCATCCTGCGCGAGATGACTCTGCGTTTGCGCGAAGAGCGCCACGCCATCGCCGCGGCGGCCATGGCGCTGGCCGATCTTGATTTTCTTTTTGGCAAAGCGCACTTCGCCCAGTCCTTTGATTGCACCGTGCCCGTCCTTTCGCCGGAAGACAATCCGTGCCTGCGCCTCAAGAACGCGCGGCATCCGTTGTTGGTAGACGTGATGCGGCGCCAGAAAAAGACGGTGACGCCGTTAAAGCTAACTCTCGATCCACTCAACCGGACGTTGCTGATCAGCGGTCCGAATACGGGCGGAAAAACCGTCGCGATGAAGTGCATCGGATTATTGGCCCTAATGGCGCAGTCGGGACTACCGGTACCGGCCGAAGAAGCGGAGCTGCCGGTTTTCGATCAGGTGTTGGCGGATATTGGAGATAGCCAATCGATTGCGGAGTCCTTGTCGAGCTTCTCTTCGCACGTCGTACGGGTGAAGGCGATGCAGGAGTTAGTCACGCCAGATTCGCTGATCTTACTCGACGAGTTGGGCCGCGCGACGGATCCTGAAGAGGGCGGCGCGCTGGCCGTCGCTTTGCTCGATGACTTCCGCACGGTGGGCGCCTTCTGCTTGGCTTCCACGCACTTACTGGCCGTCAAGGTGTATGGCGCGACTACCTCGGGCGTAGTAAATGGCTCGATGGGTTTCAATGAGGAGACCCTGGAACCGACTTACTTACTGCGCACCGGTGCGCCCGGCAAGTCCGCCGGCCTGGATATTGCCTCACGGCTCGGCATTCCACCGCGGCTGATCGCGCACGCGCGTTCGCTGATGGGGACAGCCGAGCGCGATATTGCCCGCTTCCTGGACGAGCTACATCTGCGCGTCGCCAATGCGCGGGAACAGGAAGAGGCGCTGTCGCGAGAGCGCGCGAAGTTGCGGCTGAAGGAAGAGCAACTCACCGCCGAGTCCGCCAGGCGGGAGGCACAGAAGTTCGCCGCCCTCGAGAAAGAGTTCGGCGAAGCCTTGGCGGACTTCCGTACGACGGCGGCTCAAACTCTGGAGGAACTCGACCAGAAAGATAAGGCCCGCGTGAAAACGGCCAAGGTGGAGCGCGAGTTTAAGGAGCGCATCGAGAAGTTGAGTCCGGTGGCAAAGAGTGCTCCGGTGCTCGAGATCAAGGAAGGCGTGCGTGTCCGTCTCAAAGGGGTAAGGGAGATCGCCCGCGTACGGCGGATCTTAGGGGCCGCGAATATCGAAGTGGAAGCGGGCTTTCTCAAGCTGCAGGTGCCGCGTACCGACGTGGTGGAAATACTCCCGGAAACCAACGAGAAGGCCAAGCTGCCGCGCAATGTCAGCTTCCAATCAACCCGCGGCGAAGTAACGATGGCCCGCGAGTTGAACGTAATCGGCAAGCGCGCCGAAGAGGCCTGTGATGAGGTGGAAAAATTCCTCGACCAATCGTCGCTGGCCTCGATGGAGCGCATCCGCATCGTGCATGGGCACGGCATGGGAATTCTGAAACGAAGTATTCACGATTTACTACGCGGGCACCCGTTGGTCGCCAAGCACTACGCGGCGGACGGCTACGAAGGCGGCGCCGGTGCGACGATTGTCGAGTTGAGGTTAGAGTAAGTGCCCCGCCCCGTGGTGCTGGCCGGTCTGGCGACTTACGTGGCCTTCGGAGGGCTGGTGCGGCATCTGGTAGAGGCGAGAGGCTGGTCCGTGTGGGATCTTAGCTTTGCATACCTGATCTACTGGGTCGCGTGGGCGCCGAAGCTACCTTTGGCCTATCGCTACGCCGCCCTTTGGCTGTTGCCACCATTTCTGTATCTCACTTACTCCCTGAAGTTCGCCGATGCGCTAGCGCTCACAGTGGGTTGCTACATCACCGGCCTGGCGACGATCCGGGCCAGCCGTTGGCTCGCGCCGGCCGGCGCGCCCGACGCACCCTGCTGTCATTGAGCCTCATAATGGGGTCATGAGTAGCACAGGCATAGCGGTGGTAACGGGCGGTTCCCGCGGTATTGGCTTAGCAGCGGCGATCGAATTGGCGCGTGAGGGCTGGGAGGTGGTAAATGCCGACCTGGAACCGGGAGGAGCGGCGCGCTTTGTGCGCACCGACGTGAGTGACCGGGCCAGTGTCGAACAGCTTTTTGCCGGCCTGCCTCGCGTGGACGTACTGGTCAACAACGCCGCGCGAAGTATCCGGTCGCCGTTTCTTGAAGTATCGGTGGAGGATGTAGAGCGGGTCTGGGCGGTGGCGCTGTGGGGTGTTTTTCATTGCAGTCAAGTCGCCGCGCGGCGTATGGTGCATCAGGGCACCGGAGGGAGCATTGTGGTGGTGAGTTCGGTTCACGCTGAGCGGGCCTATCCGAATTCGACGGCTTACAATGGCGCCAAGGCAGCGGTGAATCATATGGCGCGGACCTGGGCGGCTGAGTTGGCGCCACATAGAATCCGGGTCAACTGCGTGGAACCTGGCTGGACCGATACTCCGGGCGAGCGGAGTTACTTCTCTGAGCAGCAAATACAGGAGCAAGGCGCCCGCTTGCCCTGGGGGCGCCTGGCGGAGCCAGCCGAGATTGCGAGCGCCATTGGCTTCCTGGCCTCGCCGCGCGCTTCTTACATCACGGGCAGCGTGCTACGCGTGGATGGCGGCTTTACCTTACCCTGACGGCCAAAGACCGGGATTGAGCCAATGGTCGCCCAACAGCGGCTGCTGACGGATGTGCGCGACCACGTCGTCGGGTAACGGGCCCAACTCAGCGTAGGCGAGCAGCTGGTCCAATTCCACCGGGTCAGCGGTGCCAGCCAGGCCGGTGGCCAAACGCGGTTCGGCGAGCGCGTAGCGATAGGCGAGTTCAGGCAGCGGGATGCCGAGTAAGTCGAGGCCGGCGACTTTGGCTTTTAATTCGGAGTAAGTGGCGGGTAAGTCGCGGTAGCGGGGAGTCAGCGCGCCTTTGAGTAAGATGGAACGCGCAACCAGGCCGACGCCATGCCGCGGGGCAAGGGCGAAAATGGCTTCTTCCGGCCGCCGGTCGAGGACGCTGTAGGCGATCTGGAGACAGTCGAAGTAACCGGACTCGATGGCCGCAACCGCCACATCCACTCCGTAGACGCTGGCTCCGAGGTAGCGGAAGTGGCCCTTCGCCTGAAGTGCGTATAAGTGGCTGAGCATGGCTGGCGACGTAAGCGTCTCGCCGGGTCTACCATGTAGCATCAAGATGTCGACATAGTCCGTGCGCAAGAAACGCAGGCTGGTTTCGATACTTTTCGTGAGCGCCGCTGAATCGTCACTCACCAACACCTTCGTGGTAAGAATCACCTCTGAGCGGCGGGAACCCAAGGCGGCGCCGATGAAGGCTTCGCTATCGCCGTAAGCGCGAGCCGTGTCTAAGTGATTGATGCCCGCGTCCAAAGCCCGCTGAATGAGCCGCTCAGCTTCCGGTGCTGTCGGCCGCGAGTGACTGCCGGGCAGCCCGTAAGTCATGCCGATTTCCACCGTACCCAGTGAAAGCACGGAAACCGAGAGCCCCGTCCGGCCGAGTAAGTTCCGTCTCACGCGGCGGACCAATCGAAGACGGCGGCGATCAGCGACTTCTCCCTTTGGCTGGCCAGTTCGTAAGCTTCCCCCATGCGTGACGCCGGCAGTAAATGCGTAATCAGCGGACGAAGATCTATCGCGCCCATCGCCATGGCCTGCAGGACAAATTCGAGGTTACGGCGTAAGTTAAACCGCAAGGCCGCGGGAGCACACTCGATACGCGGCGAGTAACCGGCACCGATCAGCGTAAGTTGCTTGCCATAAAGCCAAGCGGCGTCGAGCGGATTGAATCCGGGCGGGGCGTCGGCGCGGCCGGGAAAGCCCAGCACCGCGACGCGCGCGCCATAATTAGCCATTTCAACGGCCGTGCGATAGGCGGCCCAGCTATTGGCCGTTAAGACGATCAGCGGAGACGAGTCGCATTCCGGAGGATCTTCTGGAAGCACCACGCGACGCGCGCCCATGCGCAGCGCGGCCGCGGCGCGCAGCCGCGAATTCGACACTGCGGTAACTTGCGCGCCCATCACCCTGGCCATCGCCACCGTGGCGAGGCCGATGATGCCGAGGCCAATGACCGTAACGGGTTCGCCGGCTTCATAGCGGGCCTGCCGTAGCGCTGCGACGCCTAACTGCGCCAAGTAGGCCAGCGAAGCCTGGGCCGCGTCTACCGTCTCAGGAACAGGAACGAGTAAAGATGTTTCGGACGCGACAAAGGCCGAGA
This sequence comes from Bryobacteraceae bacterium, assembly GCA_019752335.1. GTDB lineage: Bacteria > Acidobacteriota > Terriglobia > Bryobacterales > Bryobacteraceae > JALHNI01. Next base: position 28,570 of record JAIEMJ010000012.1, on the reverse strand, counting down.
CATGCGGAGCCATCGATAGCAGACGGTCGCCGGAACGATATCGAGCAACTAAGTTACCCACACTCTCCACCACGCCCACGTGGCAGTAACCCGTGCGCCGGGGATAGTCCGGCGCGTCGGGGACTTCGCGGGAGCGGCCCTCATAGTTGCCGAGTTCGGTGCCCGTGGAGAGCGCCGAGTAAGTAGCGCGGACGAGGACTTCGTTCGGCCCGGGAACCGGATCCGGCAGGGTTTCGAGCCGCAGGTCGCGCGCCCCGTGTAAGATGGCCGCGATCACCTCCGCGGCGCCTCCCATTCGATGACCTTGGCCTTGGCGCTGGCGGGGGCATTCTGTAAGTCGTCCACCTGATAGTAGATGGTGGTAATTTTTCCGCGTTTCGTTTCCACGGAACTCGGATAACCGCAATCGGTATTGGGGGCATCGGCGGCCAACGTCTGGCGATGCTCGGGCTTCCAGGTAAGTCCGTTATCGGAGCTAAACCAAGCGTGAATGCCCCGGGGGGCATTGCGTTGCCCGAAAGTCATCAGGACTCGTCCATCCCGCAGTTGGACAAGGTCGGCGGGATGTTCGGCGTCTTTGGTAACGGCGATCGATGGCGCCCACGTACGGCCACCGTCGGTGGAGCGGGCGATCTTCAAATAGCCGGCGCGGCTGGTGCGGATCGCCGCGAGAACGGTGCCGTCCTTGAGCACGGTGAGCGCGGTTTCGTTGCCGTCGAGTTGGATGAGCGCGGGCTCGTCCCAGGTAACTCCGTCATCGGTGGAGCGGAAAACCCAGCTTTGGAACTGCGGCGTGCCATCGGTCAACAGGGCTTCGTAGTAAACCGCCATCAGCGCGGTGCCGTCTTTCAATTGGACGATCTTGCCATAGGGCGACACGGCCGTGGAAACGACGTTTTTGTCCCCGGGCGGACGGCGGGTTTCCGGGCTGCGCTTGCTCGGGCTCCAGGTACGGCCCTGATCCGTGGAGCGCAGGACGTAGACGCCGTCGAAGACCCGGTCCTTGCGGGCACCGGCGAGTTTGCCATCCGGACCGTAGCCGCTCAGAATGCAGTGGGCGGCCAGTACGGTTCCGCTCTTGAGTTGCCCGAAGGCAGGATTGCGGTCGTCTTCCGGGGTATCCACCAGGGTGGCGGGCTTGGTCCAGGTGCGCCCTTGGTCCGGGGAAGTGATCCAATCCAAACGTCCGCCACGGCCGATGTGCGGCGCGCCGGCGCGGAGAATCGCCGCGAGCCGCCCGTCCTGCAGTTTGATGAGGACGGGGAAGTAGCCGGCTCCTTCCAATACGATGCGCGGGGGCGAGACTGCGAGGAGGCCGGCCAGGAGAATCGAGATCATAGAGTCTAGTTTACGGGAGCCTCGCTAGCGGGAGATATGAATCGTGAAATCAGCCACTGGACGGTACCCGAGGCGGCGATACAGGGGCATGCCCTGGACGCTCGATTGCAGCACGGAAGCCTGCAAACCGGAGTGGGCACGGGCCGCCTCCACAGCATGACGGACCATCGTTTCACCGTAGCCTTTTCCCTGCTCCGCGGGCACGGTAGCCACGGCATAGACGCCGATCGAGGTATTGTCGGTGACAGTACAGGCCGTCGCAATGGCTTGGCCATCGCGGTAGCCGATCCAGCCGGCGAAATCCGCATTCCAGAAGGCAGCGTCCTGGTATGCTTCGAGCAAGACGGCGAAAGGCCCTTCGAAGGCCTTGGACATGACGTGGCAGAAGTCCATTCGCGCGGTGATGTCGCGGATAGGCACCATTTCGAGGGTGGGCAGCGCATGTTGGGGAGCACGGAGTTCAGGGGCAAACATGCCGGGAGGGTTCGAAGAAAAAGTCAGATGGAAGTCCTGAATGAGGTTGATGGCGGCGGCGCGGAGATCGGGCTCGATCCAATCCTCACAAAGCCACAAAGACCAGGCTTGTTGGCGGCGGCGGAAGAAGTCCTGGGCGCGGTCCAAACGGCGGCGCAGATCGCCGATGCCGAGGACGGGCTCAGTGAGCATAGCCGAGTTGAAAACAGCGTGCGAGATGGCCGAGTAGACGAGTTGCAGACCGGGCAGTTCCACCGCTTCACCGAGGTGAGTGGAACGCGCGAAGCAACCCATCGCGGCGCGCAGGTTCCGTTCGACGATACGGTAGTCCCCGGACGCCATGCTTGGCATGATAGCGCGGGATTGGGTTATCTTGGAAACGAAATGACGGAAGCGATGGCCAAGGCAGTAGCGGAGTTTCGCGCGGCGGCGGAACGTCTGCTGGCGGAAGTGGAACGCCAAGAAGAGGAATTGGCGCGGCTGCGCCCGCTACCGGGCGATGACCTGAAGCAGATTTACGGGATTGGCCCGGTGCTGGAGGGGCGCCTCCGCGGACTGGGCATCGAGCGCTTTGAGCAGATCGCCAACTGGGACGACGCTGCGATTGACGCCTTCCAGCAGCAATTGCCAGAGTATCCCGGGCGCATTCGCCGTGAGGCGTGGGTGAAGAGCGCCCGGGACGCGTATCGCAAGAAGTACAAGCCCGGGCGTTAGTTCGTTACCTGGACGACGAGCGAAACGCCGGACCGCGGCGGCGAGAAGCCTGGCAAAGTGGTGGACACGTTCAACAGAGTCGCGCCCACGGCCACGGGGGTCACTGGCACGTCGACTGAGGAAGCGCCAGGCAGGAGCACCACCGAAGCCGGTGTGCTGGCGAAGTTGGGGCTGTTGTTCCCAACGGGAATCGTGAGCGAGGCGCCACCCGCGAGCGGTTGCGTCATCACGACACTGTTCGTCCCAGGATCGAGAAGCGCGGTCGTAATATTCACCGCGCGAGGTCCGCCGGCCAGCGAAAGGCTGAAGTTGAAACCCACGCCGAAGGGGCCGGAGAGGATAAGGCCAGACGGGGCCAGGTTGATCGTAGCCGATTTCGGGGCGAACCCCTGAGCCGCGGCGGAGTAAGTTGCGGAACCGGAAGAGGCCTTACCTTGCAGGTAATATGGGGCGCCAAATTGGCCCTCCGAAACGGTAACGGTAATCGAGTTACTACCGGCACCCGTGGCGGTCGCCGATAGCAACAACGACGGGGAATTGCTCGTGAGGGTGACGGCCGTGCCTCCTGCTGGCGCGGGTTGGCCCAGGGACAGGCTGCCGGACAACTGGAGGTTATTGCCGACCGTGTCGTTATCGATCAGCACGATGCCAGGCAAACGCACGGTCGCCGTAAGGGAACTACCGCTAGCTGGCGCGGAGAAGCCCTGCGGAACCGGCACATTCAGCACCGAAGCACCGGCCGAGGCTGGGGTGAACACCGCCGTGCCCGAGCTATCGCCGCCGTTCAATCGTACCGGAACGCTAGACATCGTCCCCACCGAGGCCGATCCGCTGGTGACGTTAACATCCACGCTGAGTCCGCCCCGGATCGGGAGGGGCTCAATTGAGAAGCCGCTGGCATCAAGGCGCGTGGCCAGGACGGTGAGCGAAGTAGGCGGCGCACCGGTGGTGGTGAAGAAGTCCGACCCGACGCCGAACGGCCCTTGCAGGACGAAGGCGGAGCGGAACAGCGTCACGGACCCGACCGTGGAACCCAAGGACGACGTCGCCGTGAAGTTGACGACACCGCTATTGGCCAGGCCCTGCACGTAGAAGGGCGCCGACGCGGTCCGGCCAGCGGGAATGTTAATCACCAGAGTCCCGGTTCCGGCGGCGGTGGGGCTCGTCGCAAAGACGACCTTACCGGCATCGTCACTGAGCAGGGTGACCGTGACACCAGGGTCAGGAGCGGGGGCATTCAAGCGGATCGTGGTCGTGGTTTGCAGATTTTCGCCGACGGATACCGGCGACGCGCTCAAGCTTGCCAGGATGACGGTGGGCGTGAGGATGTTCGCGCCGGCCGCGGGCTGGCTAAAGTTAGCCGGGACCACAGCTGTCAGGGTCGTCGCGCCGATAGAGACGCCATTGGCGGTGAAGGACGAAGTGGCGGTGGAGGTGCCACCAGCCAGCGTGACGGCGGCGGGCGAGACAGAACCGGTCGCCGGCGTGCTGTTGGTGAGGGTTACCTGAACTGATTGGCCGCCGCGAACCTGCTGCGCTTCGACGAAGTTCAGTGAGCTGTTTAGCCTCGCCGCGGTAACGGTGAGGGTGGCGCTGCTTCCCTGGCCGAGCGAGAAGGCCTGCGAGTTGGGGCTATTCGGACTGGTGAGCACGAAGCCGGAGGGAGCCAACGTGACGGTGCCCGTGCCAGGATCAAAGTTGGCCCCACCGGAGACCGTGGCGGTGACGGTGGGCGTACCGCTGGCGGCGAGACCATGGACGAAGAACGTGGAAGAGGTTAAGCCTTCGCCGACGTTGAAGGTGATCTGGTTCGATCCAGGGTCACCCACGCGGCCCGAGACCAACACCTGCAATGAGTTATTCGACGTTACCGTGACACGTTGCCCACCGGGACCCGCCGCCTGAGGCAACGTCAGCGTCATCTGCGTTTGGAGATTCCGGCCGACCGTAACCGGCGCCAGCACCAACGAGTTCGGGCCGCCGCTTGGCGGCGGCACCACGACAGCCACGTTGGTGAGCGCGAAACTCGCCGGCGTCGCCACACCGTTTACAGAAGCGGTAACACTATAGCTACCGGCGGTCGCATTGGCGACCGGCTGCGGAGAGGACGCGAGTCCCGCGCCATTCGTGATCGCGGTAAGCGAAGAGAGCGTCGCGCTGGCGCCGCTGCCGGGGACGGCGAAGGTTACCGTGACTCCGGCGACCGGATTCAACTGAGCGTCGCGCACCAGAGCCACGAGGGCGCTGGGGAAGGTGGTACCGGTATTCGCACTCTGGCCTGAGCCGCTGGAGACGACGACCGAGGCCGGTGGCGCCGTCTGCACGGTGATCGTGCGCGTGGCCGAGCTATAGCCAGGGGCCGTAGCGCTGATATCCGCCGACCCGAGGCTGACGGCGGTGAGTTGCGGCACCGGGGCCGCCTGCGTTTGGCCCGCCGCCACGGTGACGGATAGGGGGAGGATCGTCACCGCGCCCGAGTTGCTCGCGAGTGTCACCGTCAGGCCGTTTGGTCCGGCGGGTGAAGAGAGCGAGACGGGGAACGGCACGGTCTGGCCGGGCGTCAACGATGCCGCCGCCGGAAGAATCAGGGAACCCGCGCCTGCGGCCGCCGTTACCACCACTCCCGCCGCGGCATCACCCGCCACGGATGAGGTAGCGGTCAACGTGGTAGATCCAGCGCCGACTCCCGTAATGGGAACGTTCAGGGTGACCGCTCCCTGGCCGAAGAACACGGTGGCGGGCACCGTGGCCACGGCCGGATTCGTGGTAGCCAAGTTGATGGTGAGTCCGCCCACGGGGGCCGGCGCGGAGAGGTTCAAAGCAAGGTTTTCGGTTGCCGTGCCGGTGATCGCCACGGTCGGCGCCGCAAAGCTCATCCCCAGCCCGACCCGTACAGTGGTGCGATTGGTGCTGAGCCCGATCGCCGTCGCGGTGATTAACGTTGTACCGAGGGCCCGGCCGGTGAGACGAGGCTGAGAGAGAGGCGTGGTTTGGCCTTCCTGGAAGACGACGTTGGTGATCGAGAGAGATGCCTTCGATGGATCGGCGACCTCCAGTTGAACGAACGTCGTGCCCTGCGACGGGCGCTGCAGGGTCACGGGGAAGGTGGCGACCTCATCCACGGCGACAACGGGCCGCACCGGCAAAGCGATGTCTGGCGAGTTGTAGGTAATGTTGGCGGTGGTCTCGGCAAGCAAGGCGGAACTCGCGCGCAGCGTCGCCGTGCCCGGAGCCACGCCCGTCACCGAAACCTGGGCAATCGAACTACCCGGCGCAAAGCTGGCGGTGGCCGGAACCGTAGCCACGGAAGGATTGGTCGAGGTAAGATTCACGGTCAAGCCGGTGGCCGGAGCCTGGCTCGAAAGGATGAGCGAGATCGTCTGCGGCGTGGGATCGATAAACGTCAGGCCGATCTGGTTGAAGCTGATCGAAGCCGTCGACCGGGCCACCACGGCGGCCGTGGAGTAGCCTAGGGCGGTCGCGGTGACCGTGGCCGTCCCCAGATTGACGCCCTGCACAATCGGCGACGAGGAGGGAGCCGTAGCGCCCGCCGGAATGCTGACACTCTGCGGAATCACTTGGATCAGCGAGGGATCGCTGCTGGTAAGCAACACGGTGACGCCGCCGGCCGGGGCCGGCGTAGACAAGCTCAGGACAATGGGGGTTTGCGAGCCAAGCGCGAAACTCACACTCGACGGCAATGAAAGCGCGCCGCGCAGTCCGACGTTGATGGTCACGGTGGCCGGCGCACTGGACGTGAAGCCGTTGCTCACGATCAATTGGGCGACATAGACCCCCAGAATATCGGGATTGAAGACTGGCGAAGCCTGCGTGCTCGAAAGCACGGCCGCGCTGCCCGCGGGCCGGGAGGAAAGCGTCCAGGCGTAGGTGAGCGGCAGCGACTGCGGGTCCGTTCCAGAACCGTTGAGCGTCACCGGGAAGCCCTGGCCGACGGTTTGGGTGGTGCCCGGCAGCGCGGTCGGCGCCAACGGCACCAAGATCGTCACCGTGGCGGGGGCGCTGGGTACGAAGGTATTGTCGACAATCAACTGCGCCACATAGCTGCCGGGAATGTCCGGCGTGAAGACGGCGTTGGCCGTTTGGCTGTTGAGCGTCGCGTTGCTGCCGGACGGCTTCGACTGCAAGCTCCACGAGTAGGTGAGCGGCAACGACTGCGGATCCGTCCCGGAACCCGTCAGGTTCACGGCGGTGTTGGGGCGCACCGTTTGCGGCGAGCCCGGGTTTGCGGTGGCCGGCAACGGCACCACGATGCGCACAGTCGCAGGCAAGCTGGACGTGAAGCCGTTGTTGACGACCAAGCGTGCAACGAACTCGCCGGGAACGTCCGGGGTGAAGGTGGTGCTGGCGGAGGTGCTGTTGAGCGTCGCGTTGCTGCCGGACGGCTTCGACTGCAGGGTCCAGGCATAAGTGAGCGGCAGGGACTGCGGGTCAGTCCCGGAGCCGTTCAAGGTCACCAAAGTGTTTGGGCGCACGGTCTGGGTATTGCCCGGAATGGCGACGGGCAGCAGCGGAACGCTGATGGTGACCGTGGCCGGAGCGCTTGACGTGAAGCCGTTGTTGACGACTAGTTGCGCGACGTACTGGCCGGTGACGTCCGGGGTGAAAGTCGCGTTCGCGCCTTGGCTCGCCAAGGACGCATTGCTACCATTCGGGCGCGACTGGAACGTCCAGGCATACGTCAAGGGTAAGGACTGCGGATCGGTGCCGGAACCGGTGAGGTTGACCAGCGTATTCAAGGATACCGTCTGAGCGGCGCCGGGGATCGCGGTAGGGGCTAGGGGAACTACGACGCGCACGGTCGCTGGCTGGCTCGACGTGAAGCCATTGCTGACAATCAGTTGGGCGATGTATTCGCCAGTGAGGTCGGGAGTGAAACTGGGACGCGCGAGGGTGCTCGATAAGGTGGCCGCGCTACCGGAAGGCCGCGAGGACAGCGTCCAGGCGTAGGTGAGCGGCAAGGACTGCGGATCGGTTCCCGAACCATTCAAGGTCACCGCCGCATTGGCGGAGGTGGTCAGGGTAGTCCCGGGCAAGGCCGTGGGGGGCAGCGGCACGGTGATCGTCACCGTGGAGGGCGCGCTCGAAACGAAGCCATTGTTCACTACCAGCCGCGCCTGGTAAGTGCCGGGAATGTCAGCCGTAAAGCTGGCCGCGGCCGTCGTGGCCGTCAGCGTGCTGGCGCTGCCCGCGGGCTTCACCGGCAAGGACCACTGGTAGGTCAACGTCAACTGCTGCGGGTCCGTCCCCGAACCGGAGAGGCTGACCAGGGTATTGGGCGCTACCGTCTGGGCGCTGCCGGCGTTGGCGACAGGACCCGTCGGAGATACCACCTGAATGACGCGCGTCACGGTGTCCACGCCGCTAGCCGAAGCGGAAATCGTCGCCTGGCCCAACGCCGAGGCCTGCAGAGTGGGTACCACCGTAGCCTGAGTCTGGCCGGCGGGAATCGTCACGCTGGCGGGCGTCACGGTGATGGAAGCCGCGGTATCACTCGACAGATTCACCGTCAAGCCGCCTGCCGGGGCCGGGCCGGTAATCGAAACGGGGTAGGGCAACTGTTGACCCTGAGTCATGGTCGCGGTAGTGGGTAGGACGATGGCGCCCGCCACACTTCCCGTGACGGTGGCGTTCGTCACCGCCGTGTTCAGGCCGGTGGCCGTAGCGGTAATCTGGATCGGCCCGCCGGACAGGCCGTTCAAACGAGGCTGCGCCACGGGCTGAGTCTGTCCAGCGTTAAAGGTCACGCTGGTCAGCGTCAGGCTGGCGCGCACCGGATTGTCGATCTGTAGCAGCACCGTCACCGGCGCGGCGGGTGCATTCGCGAGCGAGATATTGAAGGCAGCTTGCCCCGCGGGAGCCACGATTACGTTGTTGGGGAGGACAATGTCCTGGAAGTTCAAGGTCACATTCGCCGAGGCCGTCGGGACATCCGGGAGCAGATTGGCGCGAATCACCGACGTCCCGCCCGGCGTCACGGGCGTTACCGCGAAGGTGGCCGTGCGTGCGTTCTGCGCGAAGGAGACCGTGGCGGGCACCGTCACCACCGAGGTATTCGTCGAGATGAGGTTCACTGTCAAGCCGCCGGCGGGAGCCGGAGCCGACAGGGTCAGGGTAAAGCTGCCCGGACCACGGTCGTCAAAGGTGAGGCTCGTCGGATCGAACGTCAGCGTCGCCCCGGCTTGAATCGTCACGGTGACCGGCGCGCTGTTATAGAAGCCGTCGTTGACGATAAGTTGGGCCACGTAGGTGCCCAAACGGTCCGCGACGAAGGTTGGCCGCGCGCTGGTGGGGCCCGTCAGCACGGCCGTGCTGTTCGCTGGCACACTGGTCAGCGACCACGAATAGGTGAGCGGATCGTTATCGGCGTCGGACGAGGCGGTTCCATTCAGAGTCACTACGGAACCGAGATTCACATTCTGAGCGGCGCCGGCGTTCGCCACCGGCGCGGTACCCGTGGTCGTTACCTGCATGGTGACAGGGGTGCTATTCAGGAAGCCGTTGTTGGCAATCAACTGGAGCACAAAGGTTCCGGGCTTGTCCGCGATAAAGGTCGGCGTCGCCGTGGTGGGATTCGTCAACACCGCCGCGCTATTGGCCGCGCGCGAAGCGAACGACCAGGTATAGGTCAAGGGCTGGTTCTGCGGGTCAGTCCCCGACGCCGTCAGCGACACCGTCGCGCCCTGCTGCACCGATTGGTTCGGACCGGGATTCGCCGTCGGCGGCTGGATCGCGTTCGTAGAAATCGTCACCGTCACGGGAGTACTGTTGAGCGCGCCGTCGTTCACGATCAACTGGGCCACATAAGTGCCCGGGCGGTCGACGGTGAAAGTCGGATTCACGGCCGTGGTACTGCTGAACGCGGCGGCACTGCCCGACGGGATCGAGTTAAAGCTCCACAGATACGTGAGCGGATCACCATCGACATCGGTGGAGCCAGCACCGGTCAACTGCACGGTGGAATTGAGGGTCACCGACTGCGCCGCGCCAGGATTCGCGACCGGCGCGGTGTTCCGCGTCGAAATCGTGACAAACTCCGGGGAGCTATCGAAACGGCCATCATTCACCACTAAGCGCAACACGTAGGTACCCGCACGGTCCACGCGAAATTGCGGATTCACAAGGCGCGGATTGGTGAGGGTGGCATTGCTACCGGAAGGCCGCGAGGAAAAACTCCACAAGTAAGTCAGCGGGTCGCCATTCACGTCCGACGAGCGGCTACCATCCAATTGCACCAGGGTGGTAACCCCGACGCTTTGGTTCGGGCCCGGATTCGCCACGGGAATCGAGTTACCCGTGGAGATCGTCACCGTGGAGCTATCGCTGCCCCCCAAGTTCGTTACCGTGAGACGGGCAATATAGAGCCCCGGGAAGTCGGTAACGAAGGTCGGATTGACGGACGTAGGATTCGCCAGCACCGCCGTAGATCCCAACGGACGTTGCGTAAAGGCCCAGCTATAGGTGAGGCCGCCGGAACCGGCGGGGCTCGTGGAGCCACTACCGTTCAAGTAAACCGTCGCGCCCAGGGCTACGGTCTGATTCGGACCGGCCACGGCGACGGGAGACCGCGCAGTGGAGAAGTTCCAGATGATCGTGTTCAGTTCAAACGGCAAAGCGCGATCGACGCGCAAAGTGATCGAATTCAAGCTCGTGACGGTAGCGTTCGTCCCAACGGGGCCAAAGCGAAGCACTCCTTGCAGCGGCGTAATGTTGGCCGCCGCGCTGGTGATGGTTGCCGTTACGGTGCCTCGGGGCAGACCCGTATTCGTTAGGTCGGCTTGCAGGTCGTACTCATAGACGGTGGTCGAAATTCGCCGCTCGCCTGGGAGAAACCGGTAGTTAGAAATGGTGAGATCATTCGTCTGGGCCAAGAGCGGCACAGCCGCGATCATCGAAGCAAGTAGACACACGTAACGCATAACGCTTTTCCTCAAAATCAGTACATAAGTCCAACCCAAGCTGTACCGCGAGAATTCTCTGGCGACTCAGTGCTCCAAAACACCGTTCGCCGATGAACTTCGATTCTCACGTCAACTTGGATATCGAGACCATTCGTTTCGAATGGACCTTAGTTCCAACCTGAGCCGCGCCGTACACAAACAACATGACTCCTCCGGTTGTTTAGCATGTCGGAATATACCTCGATGCTACCATTCGTTTTTGAAAATTCAAGTTTTTCCATGGCAGATACAGTACCGAAAAAGTACTAGTAGCACCAGCGTCCTATAAATACCAAGAAAGTAGAGCTATTTTTCATTCGAGGTACTAAAACGGACGTTTACTTACAAGAAAACTATTAGGCTATCGGCAGTTTTCGGGATCGGCTACTCCCCCCACTTCACTTAGTACCTACACCCCACCTGGTGCTAGGTGCTTGCCCCAGTAATGCCCTCAAGTGCTTGCGGCACTCCCCCCCATTTCGCCTACCGAAAACCTTAGCAGTCCCCCCCTTTGGGCCAGGCCTAAAGCCACTTCCCGCTGCCGCCATTGGGCTGGCACTGGCCTATACTAAAGAGCAATGCTTCGACACCTTGCATTCCTGGCCCTAGGGCTGACGGGCGCGGGCGCCCTGGGCGTGGTTGCCTTTTCGCGCAATGAACCGGTAAACAGTCTGTGGCTGGTGGTAGCCGCCGTCTGTATTTATGTTGTCGCCTACCGCTATTACCATCGTTGGATCGCCACGCGGGTGCTGATCCTCGACGACCGCGCGACGCCGGCCGAGCGGCTCGATAACGGCATCGACTACGAGCCGACCCACAAGTGGATCGTCTTCGGCCATCACTTCGCCGCTATTGCGGGGCCTGGCCCCCTCGTTGGTCCCGTCCTGGCCGCTCAGTTCGGCTACCTGCCCGGGACGCTGTGGATTGTTCTGGGCGCCGCCTTGGGTGGCGCCGTCCACGACTTAGTGGTCCTGGCGGCTTCGATTCGCCGCAACGGCAAGAGCCTGGGCGAAATGGCCCGCGAGGAGATCGGCAAGGTGGGCGGCTTCACCGCGTTGGTTACCGTCTTCCTGATCATGATCATCCTGCTCGCGGTCGTGGGGCTCGTGGTCGTCAACGCTTTGCGCGACTCCCCCTGGGGCACCTTCACCATCGCCTCGACGATCCCCATTGCCCTCTTCATGGGGATATACCTGCGCTACCTGCGGCCGGGTAAGGTGCAAGAGGTTTCCGTGATTGGCTTTGTTTTGATCATGGCCGCCATCTTCGGCGGCCAGTGGGTCTCGCAAAATCCCACCTGGGCGGCGGCCTTCACGTGGACCGGCCCCGCCCTCGCCGTCGCGATGATCATTTATGGCTTTAGTGCGAGCACGCTGCCCGTCTGGCTGTTGCTGGCGCCGCGCGACTATCTGTCGAGTTTCGTCAAGATCGGCGTGGCGGCCTTGCTGGCCGCGGGAGTGTTGCTAGTGCATCCGCAGATGCAACTGCCAGCCGTGACGCAATTCATTGACGGCACCGGGCCGGTCTTCGCGGGTGCCGTGTTTCCGTTCTGCTTCATCACGATTGGCTGCGGCGCACTTTCAGGCTTCCATTCGCTGATCTCCTCGGGCACGACGCCGAAGATCCTGGCGCGTGAGTCGCACGCCTTGCCAGTGGCGGCGGGCACGATGCTCACCGAAGGCGTCGTCGCCATTCTGGCGCTCGTCGCCGCCTGCTCCCTGCAGCCGGGCGTCTACTTCGGCGTGAACTCCCCGGCCGCCCTGATCGGCGCCACCCCGGAGGCGGCCGTGCAGACCATCTCCAGTTGGGGCTACCCGGTAACCGTGGCGCAGATGACCAAGCTGGCCAGCGACGTGGGCGAAGGCACGCTCTTTCACCGCACCGGCGGCGCCCCGACACTCGCCCTCGGCATGGCGCAGATCTTCGCGTCCACCGGTGTAGGTGCCGGAGTGGTCGCCTTCTGGTATCACTTCGCCATTATGTTCGAAGCGCTGTTCATTCTCACGGTGATCGATGCCGGCACCCGCGTCGGGCGCTTCCTGTTGCAGGATTTGCTCGGCAACCTCTACGCGCCGCTCGGCCGCACCAGTTGGATGCCCGGTGTGATCGCCACCAGCGCCATTGTGGTCGTTTCCTGGGGCTACTTTCTCTACCAAGGCGTGATTGACCCGCTGGGCGGCGTGAATTCCCTGTGGCCCATGTTCGGCATCGCCAACCAACTCTTGGGCGTGATCGCACTCGCCGTGGGCACCACGATTCTGCTGAAGAAGCATGGCGCCAAGCGCATGTGGATCACGCTGCTGCCGATGGTGTGGCTAGTGTCAGTCACCTTCACGGCAGCGTATCAGAAGGTCTTCTCTCCCCTGCCCCGCTTAGGCTTCCTCGCCCAGGCGGATCAGTTACAAGCGCTGGTGGACTCCGGCAAGATCGCCGCTGCCAAGCTGGCGCAGACCCAGACCCTGATCTTCAACGCCCGGCTGAACGCGGTGATCTGCTCGGTCTTCATCCTCTTCGTCACGCTGATCCTGCTGGATTCGTTCCGCATCTGGATCGGCATCCTGAATGGCCGCCGCGCCTCGCAGTTGAACGAGACGCCCTTCGTGCCTTCCACGCTGACGCCCGAGCGGGCTTAGCTCTTCGCCTTGCGGACTTCCTCGGTCAAGGCCGGGACGATCTCGAAGAGATCCCCCACCAGGCCGTAGTCAGCAACTTCGAAAATCGGGGCGTGGGGATCCTTGTTGATGGCCACGATGGCCTTGGCGCCCTTCATGCCCACCAGATGCTGGATGGCGCCCGAGATGCCCACGGCGAGGTATACCTTCGGCGCCACGGTTTGCCCGGAGCTGCCGACCTGGCGCTCCATGGGGAGCCAGCCGTTATCGCAGATCGGGCGGGAGGCGGCGAGTTCGGCGCCCAGCGCCTTGGCCAACTCCTCGACGATCGGCAGGTTGTCGGCTTCCTTGATGCCGCGGCCGACGGAGACGATCAGGTCAGCGGCGGTGAGATCGACGGCGCGGGAGGATTCGCGGAACGGGGCCTCAGGCTTCTGCCGGCTCGCTTCGAGCGCGGGCGAAATGGTCTCCACAGTCGCCGACCCAGCGGCGAGCGCATCCGCGCGGTAAGCGCCGGCTTGCAGGCTCACCAGGTGCGGCGCGGGCGTGCTCGGGCGGACGTCCGAGTTGAGCTTGCCTTGGAACAACTGGCGGACGAAGACCGGACCCGGGTTCACGCGGACGACGTCGCTGAGCAGCACACGGTCCAGACGCGTGGCCAGCTTCGGTCCGAAGTCGCGCACCTGATACGTATGCGGGAAGAGCACCAACGAGGGCTGTAGCTGGCCAATCAGCGCCGTCAATGCCGCCGTGTAGCTGTCCGGCGTGTACGAGGCTAAGCCAGCGTGCTCGACGGCATAGACCTTGTCGAGCGCCTTAGTGGCGAGTTCCGCGGCCAGGCCGCTGATGCCATCGCCGAGCACCACTGCGGCGACGGGTTGCCCCAGCGCCGCGCCGAGTTGCTGGCCGCCCGCCAGCGTCTCCCAGGACATCTTGTGCCAGACGCCCGCTTTTTGCTCCATCACGACGAGAATCATTTAGAGCACCCTCATTTCGAACTTCATCTTCTCCACCAACTGCGCGGCCTGTTCCTTGGCCGAACCGGTCAGCATTTGGGTCTGCTTCTGGCGGTCCGGCGGGTAGATCCGGTCGAGCGTCGCGGCGACGGGGCTGGTACCCAGCGTCGCGGCGTCCAGAGCGCGCATCTCTTTGGTCTTGGCCTTCTTGATGCCCATCAGCGTGGCGTAACGAAGCCGGTTCAGGCCGCTCTGGATGGTGAGCACGGCCGGCAGCGGCATCTGGATGTATTGGAACCAGCCGTCTTCGAGCTCGCGCTTCACCCGGACTTCCCCGCCCTGGACGACGACTTCCATGATGATGGTGGCATGCGAGCAGCCCAAAAGTTCCGCGAGGATCACGCCGGTCTGGCCGGAGCCCAGGTCGTCCGACTGCAAACCGGTGAGCAAAAGGTCCGGGGACTCGGTGCGTACAGCGGCAGCGAGCAACTTGGCGACGGCCAGGGGATCGAGCGCTTCGGGCTTCTCGCAGACCACGTGAATCGCGCGGTCCGCCCCTTTGGCCAGCGCTTCGCGCAAGGTGGAGGCGGCGCGTTCGGGCCCCAGGCACAGCGCGATCACTTCGCCGGACCCCAGCTTTTCCTTGAGCTGCAAGGCCTCTTCGAGCGCATAGGCGTCGGGCTCGTTGATCTCGAAGGTGAGGTCTTCCTCGTCGATCCACGTGGCGCCCGAGTTCAGGCGAAGCTGTGAATCACGCGCGGGCACTTGCTTAATCGCGACGATAGTTTTCATAGGGATGCTAGTTCTGATAACGCTTGAAGACGAGCGAACCGTTCGTGCCGCCGAAGCCGAAGGAGTTCGACAGGGCATAGTCGAGGCGCATGGGCCGCGCCACGTTGGGCACATAGTCGAGGTCGCAGCCTTCGCCGGGCTTCTCGTGGTTGATGGTGGGCGGCGCGATCTGGTCGCGGATGGCCATCACGCAGAGGCCGGCTTCGAGTCCGCCGGCGCCACCCAGCAGGTGGCCGGTCATGCTCTTGGTGCTGCTCACCGCCAGCTTTGCCACGTGCTCGCCAAAGGCGCGCTTAATGGCCGTGGTCTCAATTTTGTCGCCGATCGGCGTCGAGGTGCCGTGCGCGTTCAGGTAGTCGATCTGGTCGGGCGTCAGGCGCGCGTCCTTCAAGGCATTGCGCATCACGCGATAGGGGCCGTCGCCATCGGTGGAGGGCGAAGTGATGTGATAAGCGTCACCGGACATGCCGTAGCCCACAATTTCGGCGATGATGTTGGCGCCTCGGGCGAGCGCGTGATCCAGGCTTTCGAGGAACAGGACGCCGGCGCCTTCGCCCATCACGAAGCCGTCACGGCCTTCGTCCCACGGGCGGCAGGCGTGCGCGGGGTCGTCATTGCGGGTGGACAGAGCACGCATGGCGGCGAAGCCAGCCACGCTGAGCGGCGTGATCGCCGCTTCCGCGCCGCCGCAGATCATGGCCTCGGCGTAGCCGTGTTGAATCAGCCGGAAGCTGTCGCCCACGGCGTGGGCGCCGGTGGTGCAAGCCGTCGCCGTCGCCGAGTTCGGACCCTTAGCGCCCGTCCGGATCGACACGTAGCCCGAGCCCAGGTTCACGATGGTGGCCGGAATGAAGAAGGGCGAGACGCGCGAGGGGCCTTTTTCGAGCAGGCTTTGGTGCTCACGTTCGATCACCTCGAAGCCGCCGATCCCGCTGCCAATATAGACACCCACGTCTTCGGCCTTCTCGGGGTCCACCTTGAATTTCGCCATGTCGAGGGCAAAGTCAGTCGCGGCGACGGCGAAGTGCATGAAGCGCGCCATCTTCTTGATGTCTTTTTTCTCGACGAAATCGCCGGGCTCGAAGCCCTTGATCTCCCCAGCAATGCGGCAATCATGCCGGCTGGGATCAAAAAGCTCAATCTGGCTGATTCCATTCTGGCCGGCCTTGACGGCGGCCCAAGTCTTTTCTGTGCCGACTCCCAGACTACTGACGAGACCGACACCGGTAACCACAACTCTACGAGACAAACAAGGCTCCTGTTTCTATTCTAGGCGCAAAGTGGGGGGCGCAAAATAGCATCAGGCGGACCGCTACCGCAGTCCGCCTGATTGTGTTTCGGAAGAAAAGATGCCGCTATTCCTTACCTATTCCTTACCGGTCTTGGCCTTGATGTAGTCGACCGCGTCTTTGACGGTCTTCAACTTCTCAGCCTCCTCGTCGGGTACGTCGAGGTCAAAAGCTTCTTCAAAAGCCATCACCAGTTCGACGATATCCAACGAGTCCGCGCCCAGGTCATCGACGAACGAAGCATTGGGGTCGACTTGCCCTTCGTCAACGCCAAGTTGCTCGACGATGATTTCCTTTACCTTCTGTTCAACAGCCACGAATAGAGAACCTCCCTTTGGTCCGTAATCGCGATCATAGCCATGATCGTGGCTCCAGCGCAACTAGGCCGGATGCAAAAATATTTCACTGGCAGTAACCTACCTGCCAAATGCAGCGCCTACATCTTCAATCCCCGTTACGTAGGCGGGCGCGACACTCACCCCTTAACCCAACGTCACGCCCGCACCCCCTCCTTGTCTCTAGGCCATTCCCACTTCTTTCAGCAGGCGCTTCAGCTTGTTCAAATCGCGCCGAAACTCCGCCAATAATTTTTCCTTGGGAATCGTTAAGACTGCTTTTCCGCTGTCCGCGCCGCCCAGCCCCGGATACTCAAAGTGCTGCTGTAACGGGCCAGTGAAGCCCGCCGCCTTGGCCATGGTGAGAAAGCGCCGGAAGTCGACCATGCCCTCGCCGAACGCGCACCACTCCGGCACCCAGGCGCCCTTGGCGTTCTTGCTCCAAAGAAAATCCTTGATGGCGATGCCGCGGGTGAAGGGCATCAGCAGACGGGTGGTGTGGGTCCAATTGCCGTAGCCGCCTTCGACGACGGCATGGCCGATGTCGTAATTCACGCTGACCGCGTCCGGCGACTGGTCCTTCAGCAGGAGGTACAAGTCCCACATGGATGCGCCCACTTGCGTCGGGCCGGAGTGCGTGTGGTACATCGCGGTGAGGCCGAACTGGCGGTTCATCGCGGCGAGGTCGCGCACTTTGGGGCGCAGTTCATCGAGTTGGGCCGGAATGCTCTTTCCTTCGACATAGCGGAAGCCGCCCCAGCGGTAGCGAGGGATCTTGGCGGCGACCAGCGCGCGCAGGACGGCCTCGGCGTGGGGCGTGGTCGCATCGACGATGCCCGCCGTCACCATCGGCATAGCGAGCTTTTGGGAGCGAATCTGCTCCACGGCTTTGGGTAAGTCTTCGGTAACCCGGGCGGGCTCCACGTGGCCGCCGGGTCGGACGGTAAGGTCGAGGCCGTCGTAGCCCAGTTCGGCGCAGTGCGCGGCTGCTTCGGCAACGCTAGTCCATTGGAAGTGCTTCGAGAAAGCGACAACGGGCCAGCGTTGGGCGGGCGCAGGGTCAGAGGGGGCGGCGAAGGCGGCCGGAGCGGCCAGAAACGTACGGCGATCCATAGTGCGCCTATTCTACCGGAAGCTGAATCCATTCAGCCAGGGTGCGCGCCGTGTCACTGAAGCGCTGGCTGCCGGCCCAGGCTTTGGCCGCCGCGCCCATGCGCTGGCGGCGCTCGGGGTCCTTCAGCAGCGCCGCGATGGAGGGCACGAGGTCGCGATAGATGGCCACGATCCCGAACTCCGGCCGCATCAGAGCGCGCGCTCCGTCGTGCTCCAGCGTTACCGCCGGCAAGCCCGCGGCGAGCGCCTCCACCAGCGTGAGCCCGTAGCTCTCGTGACGCGACGGGAAGACGTAGAGGTCGGCCAGCCCGAAGAAGGCTCGCTTGCGAATGCCCATCACGAAGCCCGGAAAAACGACGTTAGTCCTGGTGAGCTTACGCGCGAGAGACTTCAGCTTTTCGAGATAGCGCTGGCCCATCATGTAGGCAGCTTCGCCGCAGATGACCAGGTTCAAGCCGTTGGCGGGGAAGTCTTCCTGCGTCTCCCATTCCGCGATCGCTTCGAGCAACAAGTCCTGCCCCTTTTCGGGCGAGATGCGGCTGAGGCAGAGCAAGGTGGGCACGCGCGGGTGCAGCCGGTATTGATCGCGCAGCTTCTGGATTTCAATGGCAATGTCTTCCTCGGGGAACTCTTCGAGCGAATGGCCCCAGGGCAGGACGCGAATCCGGTCCGCGGGCGTATCGGGGTAGCACTCCAGCAGGAGTTGCTTCATGGAGGCCGAGGGAACGATGACGGAGCGGGAATACTTCAGGCTTTGCCGCTGTTTCTCGAAGACAAGCTTGGCGATGGAGGGGTAGAAGCTGCCGAAGCGGTCGTAGAGCTTGACGAGGTTGGCCGGGCTCAGGTAGCCCTTGCCGTAGATGTTGGCGACATAGGCGACCACGTCGACGTGATAGATGCTGTGCATGATGAAGCCACGCTCGGCCAGGCGGGGGAAGACGGGGGCTTCGGAGATGTCGTTGATCAGGACGCGGGTGGTCTTCGGGTCATGCCGGAGGATGTGTTCGGTGACGGCGGCGTCGAAGCAATGACAGAAGGCGGCGTACTCTTTTTCGGAGTACTGGACGAGTTGTTCGCCGGTAGGCGCGCCGAGGCCGTCGGTGGAGGGGCCGAGAATCGAAGGGTCGAGCAGTTGAACGTTGAACGGCTGGGTGCGCGACCATTCGGCCATCAATTGATTCGCAATGGCGGCGCCTCCGCCCAGCGGAACCGGCTGTCCGGCGTAGCCGCCGTGAGCCGCGGAATAGAGCACGAGCATGATAGGGGTCACTTCAAAGCGTAGCAGAGGCCGCGCGGGAACGAGCGAAGTCCGGCTTTGGAGTGCTCGATGGCGCTCAACCGGCGCGCTCGCGTTTGGTGATGGCCATGGCTGAGCTCTCACTCTCGCTTTCCGCTGGCAGCCGCGATTGGATTTGATAGAGGATTTCCGCGGCTAACTCGATCATCGCAGGCACCGCTCCTTCCTCGATCAAGTAGAGATCTGGGTACCTCGTTTTCCAGGCAAAGTCCGTCAAAGCATGAGCGGCGACGGCCAATGCCTCGAGAGTCGGGTCGATCTGGGCGCAGGATTCACCCAGTTCCTTGAGGCTATGCGTTTTTCGAAACGGAGTCTGATGCCAGGTCAGGAAAGCCTTCAACGTCTTTTCTCCAGACTGCTGGCAGTGGTAGAGCGCGGGCTCGTCCAAGTGCCCTGCGGTGAGGATGCGCGCCGCGTTCAGATCGTCGGCGGACTTCGCCAACCACTACCGGGTCTCCTGCGCGAGGAGTTCATTCGGCGTCATACAGCAACCGGCCCTCCCGGATCACCGTAGCCGGCAGTGAAGCCTTCACCCAGGCGGCTCGCTGCTCGAAATCGGTTCGCCGCCAAGGTACGACATCGATCGCCGTTTTCATTCCGCTGAGCGCGGCGTGGGAGGCGCCAGCCCGAAACACCTCGGGTGGTGCATCGTCCGAAACCACCATGCAGAAATCCAGATCGCTATCCGGTCCGGCCTCCCCACGTGCGGCGGAACCGAACAAGTAAAGCTTGGATGGTTTGAAGCTTTCCACCAAACGCCGCGTAGCCTCCTGGATCACTTCCTCAGACACGGCGAAACTCGAATTCGTCACCATCCCATCATCCTCTCATGCCCACTCGGCCGGTTGCCGCAATCTCCCGAATCGCCAGGGCCGGTCCGGCTCCGCTGAGTCTTTTGCCCACCCGCGTGAATCCACTATCCATGTTCGCAATCATAGGAGCAACCGGCCAAACCGGTTCCGCCGTGGCGCAGGCGTTGTTAGCGCAGGGACTCCCCGTTCGCGTAGTGGTTCGCAAGCCGGAGAGCGCGGCCCAATGGCAGTCGCGTGGCGCCGAGGCCGCTCTCGCCGACGTGCAGGACGCGGACGCGCTCGCCCAAGCCTTCCACGGTTGCACCGCTGCTTACCTGATGAACCCACCGGCCTTGATGGACGCTGACATGTTCGCCACCGCCCGCAAAACCCTCACCGCCCAAGTGAGCGCGGCCAAGCAGGCCGGTATCGCCAAAGTGGTGGGTCTCTCATCGGTGGGCGGACACCATCCGGCCGGTACGGGCAACATCCTCACCAACCACCTGCTCGAAACCAGCCTCCAGGACTATCCCGGCGCCGTGACGCTGTTGCGGGCTTCGTACTTCCTCGAGAACTGGGGCAGCGTCCTGCCGGCGGCCAAGGAACAGGGCGTGCTGCCTTCCATGCTCCTGCCGCTCGCTCGCGCGATTGAGATGCAGGCCGCCAGCGACGTCGGCGCGGCAGCCGCCACGCTGCTCACCGAAAGCTGGGAAGGACACCGGATCGTGGAGTCCCACGGCCCGGCGCCAGTCTCGCCCAACGACGTCGCGGCCGCGCTCTCCGGCATCCTGGGACGTCCAGTGCAAGCTGTTCCCATGGCGCGGGAACAGTGGGAAGGGATCTTCGGTTCGTTTGGCTTTCCGCCGGTTACCGTGGGCGGCTTCTGCGAGATGATCGACGGCGTCAACAGCGGCCACGTCGATTTCGACGGCGGCCATCGCGTGATTCGCGGCAAAACCACGCTGGAAGCGGCCTTGCGCGCTCTGTTGGCCCACTAGTGGTGATAGACTGGAGCCGTTTTGCTGAAGACACTCACCCTCCTCTCGCTTCCGTTCCTAGTAGCCGGCGCTGAACGCGCAAAGGTAAAGCTGCCCGCCCCCTACGCCACCCCATCGTCGAGCAACGGCGCCAAGACCATTGAGCGGCCCGCAGGCGCGAAACTCGTGGTGCCCCCAGGCTTTGTCGCCGAGGAGTGGGGCTCCGGCTTCAAAAAGCCGCGCTTCATGGTGCAACTCTCCACCGGCACGGTGCTTGTATCGGATAGCATCCCCAAGGGCAGCGTCGTCGCCGTCACCAACGGCGTGAAGAAAGACCTGATCACGAATCTGGACCGTCCGTCCTCATTGGCGCTCTGGAAGGACTACCTCTATGTCGCCGAGGCCGAAGCCATCAAGCGCTATAAGCTCGACGCCGCCGCGCTCAGCGTGGGCCCGGCCGAGATGATTGTCCCGCTGAAGGACTACGGCAAGGGCCACTGGACGCGCTCACTCGCCTTCAACAAGGCAGGCGATCTGCTCTACGTGGGCGTCGGCTCCGGCAGCAACGTCGACCTGGGTGACCCCGAAGATCGTAACGCCATCAACACCTACTCGCCTGACGGCAGCAATCACAAGATTATGGCGACCGGCCTCCGGAACCCAGTCACCATTCGCGTGAACCCCGTGAATCAAGTCCTCTGGGCCACCGTGCAAGAACGCGACGGCCTGGGCGATGGCCTGGTGCCGGACTTCTTCACCAGCATCGGCCAAGGCAAGTTCTACGGCTGGCCCTACGCCTACATCGGAGCCAATGAGGAGCCCCGGCATAAGGGCGTGAAGCCCGAGATGGTGGCCCAGTCCGTTGAGCCGGACGTCGTACTGCCGGCGCATGCCGCCGTGATGGACTTTATCTTTTACACGGGCAAGATGTTCCCCGCCAAGTACCGCAACGGCGCCTTCCTGGTCTACCGCGGCTCCTCGAACCGCGCGGACCGGCTCGGCTACTCCATCAACTTCCTGCCCTTCAAGGGCGGCAAGCCCGTCGGCGATCCCATCGAGTTCCTCAGCGGCTTCATGCTGGGCGAAAAGAGCCGCGACGTCTGGGGCCGCCCGGTGGGCATTCTGCAGATGAATGACGGCAGCCTGCTGCTGTCGGAAGACGGCAACAATCGCATCTTCCGCGTCTCGTACAAAAAGTAGACAGCTCCGAGTTCGCTAAACTAGGAGCCAATGGGAAGTACCCGCGCGAAAGCGCTTGTGAACTTTAGCGAACATCGGCTAGCGAATGGCCTGCGCGTGATCCTCTCGGAGGACCACAGCGCCCCCACCGTGTCCGTCTCGCTGGCTTACGACGTCGGCTCGCGCGATGAGCGGCCAGGCGAGAGCGGGTTTGCGCATCTCTTCGAGCACATGATGTTTCAAGGCTCGGAGAATGTCGGTAAGGGTGAGCACTTTTTGCTGATCCAGAACAACGGCGGCTCGATGAACGGGACAACGAGTTCGGAGCGGACGAACTACTACCAGACGCTGCCCGCGAATCAGCTGGACTTGGCGCTCTTCCTGGAGGCGGACCGCATGAAGTCGCTCTCCGTCACCGCCGCCAACTTCGAGAATCAGCGGGCCACGGTGATCGAGGAGCGCAAGCAGAATTACGATAATCGCCCCTATGGCCGCAGTTCGGAGCTGCTCCCCGAACTGGTCTTCGCCAACTTCGCCAACGCGCATTCCACCATCGGCTCACTGGCGGACCTGGAGGCGTTTACCTTTTCCCAGGCCCTCGCCTTCCACGGCGCTTACTACACCCCGAACAACTGCGTGCTGGCCCTGGTAGGCGATGTCGACCCTGTGCACGCCCTGGCGCGCGTGGAGCATTACTTTGGTGATATCCCCAGCGGCACGCGCCCCCCGGCCCCGGACGTCGCCGAGCCCGAGCCTTCCACCGAGAAGCGCGAGACCTTCGTCGATCCGTTGGCTCGTCTGGCGCGCGTCGACATCGCCTGCGCGATTCCCGCCGCCAATTCGCCCGACTTTCAAGCGCTCCAACTGCTCACCATGGTGCTCTCCGGCGGCCATTCGTCGCGGCTCTATCAGGAGATCGTGCTGAAGCAGGAAGCGCTCTCCGCCGGCGCCTTCGCCCAGGAGCGCCGCGGACCCGGCATGCTGGTGGTGGCCGCGTTCGGTCCCGATGCCGCACAAGCGGAGTCCGCGCTGCTGCGTGAGATTGAGCGAGTCCGCAGCGCCCCCGTTGAGGCGTGGGAACTCGAAAAAGCCCAACTCACTCTGCGCCGCCAGGTGAGCCAACAATTGCTCAGCACCGTGACGCGCGCGAATTTGCTCGCCATCTATGCCGTGTTCTACGATGACCCCGGCTTCATCAACCGCCGTCTGGAACTCTTTGACCAGGTAACCGTCGAAGACCTCCATCGCGTGGCCCGGCAGTACCTGGCCCCGCCGCGGCGGCGCACCCTGCTCACCCTCCCCCCCGCCCAAGAAAAGGCCGCCTGACGTGTCCGCCCTCACCCTCATCATCCTCATGTCCACTCTTTCGCAAGATCCCGCCCACGACAAAGACACGCCCCTCTCGCAGGTGGAGCGCAAGAACCGCGCGCCGGTCTCGCCGGAGACGCTGCGGGTGACGCTGCCCAAGCCTTCCGAACTGAAGATCGGCAACGGGCTGACGGTGATGATTCACGAGGATCACCGCACGCCAGTGGTTACCGCTGAGCTCACCATCTACGGCGCCGGCGAGCAGTTCGTGCCGCTGAAAGAAGCGGGCGTCGCCAACTTCACGGCGCAGCTCTTGAACAAAGGGACCAAGGGCAAAACCGGGCGGCAGATCGCCGAAGAGATCGAGCGACTGGGCGCGACGCTGCAAGTGCATGCCTCCTACGGTAGCGAGAGCACCAGCATGCAGTTAACCGCCTTGAAGGACACCTTCGAGCGCGCGCTCCGCCTGGCCGCCGACGTCCTGGTGAATCCCACGTTTCCCGACGACGAAATCGCCCGCCTGCGCGAGCGCGAGTTGGCCTCCTTGCCGCAGATGCTGATGTCGCCCGAATACTTGGTGGCGGCCAAGTTCTCTTCGGCCCTCTACGGCGCGCACCCCTTATCGATTGAAGGCCCCAGCGCCGAGGCGTTGAAGCTCCTCACGCGGGACCAACTCGTGAAGTGGCACCGCGAACGCTACGCGCCCCAGAATTCGATCCTCACCATCGCCGGCGACGTCGACACGGCCTCGCTGATGTCGAAAGTAAAGCTGTTGTCGCTGGTCTGGACGCGCCAGTCGTTTGAACCGCGCGCGACTCCGGTGCCCGCGGCCGCCAAGGCCCGCCGTCTTTTGGTAGTGAACCGCCCGGGCAGCGTGCAGGCGACCCTCCGCATGGGCAACCTCGCCGTGGACCGCCGCGACGACGACTACTACGCGCTCACCATCGCCAACCGCATTCTGGGCGGCGGCAGTTCCGGCCGGCTCTTTCTGAATCTGCGCGAGGAAAAGGGCTACACCTACGGCATCTATAGCCAACTACAAGCCCGCCGCCAAGCCGGACCCTGGCAGATCAGCGGCGACCTCAAGGCGGACTCCATCAGTGACGCGATGAAGGAGATCCTCAAGGAGATCGTACGGCTGCGCGAGGAGCCTGTGCCGGCCGCGGAACTCGAAGAAGCGAAGCGCTCCATCGTGGCCAGCTTTGCGCTGTCGCTCGAACAACCCTCGCGCATCATGCAGTACGCGGCGGACCGGCATCGCTTCCAGTTCGCCCCGGACTATTGGGATCACTACCCCACCAAGCTCTCCGCGATTTCCGCGGAGGAGGTGCAGCGGGTAGCGCGGCGTTACCTCGATCCGGAGACGCTGCAGATTGTCGCCGTCGGCGACGCCGTGCAATTGAAAGCCGCCCTGGCTAGCTGGGGCGACGTGGAAGTAGAAGAGGCCGAAACACAACCATGACCGTCACCCTGGATGGCATTACGCTGCACCTGGCCCACCCCGACGAGATCAACGTCAAGTGGGTGGGG
This sequence comes from Bryobacteraceae bacterium, assembly GCA_019752335.1. Classification (GTDB taxonomy): domain Bacteria; phylum Acidobacteriota; class Terriglobia; order Bryobacterales; family Bryobacteraceae; genus JALHNI01. The sequence goes on along the minus strand of JAIEMJ010000012.1, from coordinate 3,907 downwards.
CAAGACGAAAGCCTGCGCCAACTGCTGGCCGCCTGGCTCGTGATCCACGATGCCGACCTCCCCATGAACCCGCGCCTGGTGGGCAAGCCCGGCGTCGGCAAAACGACCCTGGCTTACGCGGCCGCCGAGAGCCTGGAACGCGAAGTCTACATCATGCAAGCGACGGTGGACACGCGGCCGGAGGACTTGATCGTCACTCCCGTAATCGAAGGCGAAGGGCGCCTGCGCTATGTCGCGTCGCCGCTGGTCACCGCCATGTTGCGGGGTGGCGTCTGCATTCTGGACGAAGGCAATCGCATGAGCGAGAAGAGCTGGGCGTCGCTGGCGCCCTTGCTCGATAACCGGCGCTACGTGGAGAGCATCATTGCCGGGCTCAAGATCAAGGCGCATCCGAATTTCCGCATCGTCGCCACCATGAACGACGACGCCTCCACCTTCGATCTGCCCGAATACATTCACTCGCGCCTGCAGCCGCAGATTCTCATCGACTTCCCGGAACGCGACGAAGAGATGGCGATTCTGCGCGAGAATCTGCCCTTCGCCGAGCCCTACATCCTCGAGTACGTCACCGACTTCCTGCAGCAGGCGCACGCGGCCGAAGAGCGCTACACCGTCCGCGATGGCATCAACATCGCCCGCTACGCGATGAAGCTGAAGCATGCCGCGAAGTCGCCGCTCGACGAGCGCATTGCCCTCGAGCTGGCTTTGCACGAAATCCTGGGCGATGAGGCCCTGCGTTATGTCCGCCGCCGGGCCACCTAATCCACTCGCCGCCGGCAGCCTCACCCGCGGCGCCTTCACGTACTTCCCCGTAGCGCCGGGACGCGTGGAGTTCGCCGCCGCTGTCCGGGAGCGCATCCTGGAGGAGCGGCCCGCCGTCGTCGCCGTGGAACTGCCCGTGTCGATTGAAGAGCCCTTCTACGCCGCGCTGGACCGCTTGCCGGCGCTCTCCGCCATCGTCTACCCCGATGGAATCGACGACGAGAGCAACATCTACGTCATCGTCGAACCGACTGACCCTTTCACCGAAGCCGTCCGCACCGCGCGCGAGACCGGCGCCCGCGTCGTCTTCATTGACCCGGCCATCGGCGAGCGCCCCCATCTGCCGGACGACTATCCGGACCCCTTCGCCATCCGCTACCTCGGCCTGGACCGTTACCTCGAACTCTACCGCCTGGATCCGCAGCCCCGCACCGACGAAACCGACCTGCATGCCGCGCGGCTGGCCTGGAAGCTCCAAGGGGCTGACCCGTTTGCCAAGACGCTCATCGTCCTTTCGCTGAACCTGCTGGATCCCGTGCTGGACGCGATGGAGACGCCCCAGTCCGCGCCCAGCCAACGCTATACCGCGCCGCCCGTCACGCTACTGCATCCCCATCCCGATTGCCTGGCCGAGGTCTGCGTCGAGTACCCGTATCTGCAGCACGTCTACGAATCCGAGCGGCGGTCCGTGGATCGCGGAGCCGTGCAGGTGGCGCTCTTTCGCGACGCCGCCGCGGCCTATCACACCAACACCGGCGAGAAGATCGAACACTGGCACCGCCGTTACCTGGCGCGCTACACGCGCAACCTCGCCGCCGTCAGCGGCTATCTGGTGGCCAGCCTCTACGAGCTCACCGTCGCGGCGCGCTCCATCGTCGATGACAACTACGGCTGGGAGGTCTGGAACATGGCCAACCAGTATCCGCCGCAAGCCGCACCCACGCCGCTCGAAGTGGTGAACCTGGCCGCCAGCGAGATCTGGATCAACACGCGCAAAGTCCGCTTGCGCCGGCGGCTGCCGCGCCGCAAGCAGCAGTTGAAGCCCGCCAACCTGAAGATGCGTAAGAAGGAGGGCACGCCGGGCGAATGGGCCAAGCAATTGAACGGCGACTCCATCTGCTCCTATCCGCCCGAAGACCTCGTCATTGAGACCTATGGCCGCTTCCTCAAGTCGAAGGCCAAGCGCATGCTGGCCGACGAAAGCGAGCGCGTGGTTCCCTTTACCAGCAGCCTGCTCGACGGCATTGACCTGCGCGAAACCATCCGCCACTGGCACCAGCGCAAGCTCTACGTCCGCGAGACGCGCCGTTCGTCGGGCGAAGTGGGCGCCGTGGTGGTGATCTTCGATGAAGACACCGAAAGCCGCTACAACTACATGACCACCTGGCTCGGCGAGCATCAGAACGAAAGCGACATGGCCTTCTACGCCACGCATCCCTTCGAGCACCTGGTGGGCCCCGGCATCGGCCGCGCCGAGTACGGCGGCTTTCTGATGACCCTCCCCGCCGGCCGCATGTTCGACGTCTGGGCGGACCCGGACTACGACTTCGCCGAAACCAAGTCCGAACGCCTGCTGATGGCGGGCCTGGACTACTCGCAGGACCGCCATGTCGTCTACGTAGCGGCCAAGCCCCCCCGCACGGTCTTCCGCTCCATCGCCGCGCAGCTCGGCCGCAAGCTCATCTACCTGCCGATCGGCCAACTGAACCCCGCCAAGCTGAAAAAGGTCCGCGTGGTGCATGTGCTTGACGGCCATGAGCGCCGTCCAGAGGCCAAAGACTATCTTTGGTAATTCCGCAAAAACACCACCGCACGTTCGGTGGCGGAGACGAATCGAGGATCTCGGGACGACTTCCCCAAAATGAGCAGCAGACTCGCCAACTCTTTTCACTCAGAGAAGGCAGACAACTTAGCCTGCGTCCACTGAACTGACTCGAGCAAGAAATCGTCCAGCTCGTCGCGTTTTCCTCCGCCAAACACGCGTTGCGTTTCTACAACCTTGGACCGCGCTCGCATCGAGAGACCCGATAAGTTACCGTCAACTTCGTTGACACAATCGTCGCCAAAAAGAGAGGTCGCATACAGCCACGAGCACACGTACGCTCGAACATTCACGTTACTGTTCGACTGGTAGACGCTAAGGAGAAGCTGCCGTGCTTTCACGGGGCCCATCAATGCGTCGATTGTACGTAGCGCATGATGTTCGGCATACTGAGCGAAGATATCAACGTCTTCTCCCGGCTGCGGGTTAACTAAAGCCAGGCCGATTTGGCGATCCACATCGGCCTCAGCTGTAGTTGTACGTCCTTTGCCCACGGGAGGCGAGAGCAATAAGCTGGTTGCGAAGACATCCACGTAAGCTCGGAGCCGTTCTGACTCCTCGACCAGGAAGAATATACGACGTTCACCCGGCCTGATCAAAGTGACGGGCTGGCTACCGGAAATGCATTGCCCCTGCTTGATTCCGCGGACGAAGGATAGCTGGCCGCTCAGGGGCTTCTGACTTCTATAGACGGTCTCCGGTAAAATCGTGATCGACTCATACGTCACCCGGCAATCGTCTAACATCGCCAAGAGATCCGATTCGGCTTTCACCGTGAGAACTACACCCGAAACAATGGTCGGAGCCGATAAAAGGTCAGCGAGCGATCTGAAAGACAACCGCGGAGTATACGGCGCAGATCGGCAACCGGACAAGACTAGGCAGGGAACAACCGCTAACAACAGAATCCGCCACGTTGTTGCGGCCGGGGTAAAACTCAGACTCGTCCGTAACGCGTTCGCCCGATATCCGGCCGACTGCACCTCGACTGCGAAATAGCAATTCAGAGATCTCAAGCCTTGGAAATCTACCACGAGAAGCCTGAAACTCGCAAATGATGCGCACATTACTTCGGGTCCGCGTCTGGGTCCCCGATCTCCGATAGCCCTCGGCGGGACGGTACGGCATTTCTTCGGTCCTAGGTGCTTGAGATGGGCGGTTCCCAGTCGGGGTGGCGACCGAGGTTGATGTTGATGTGGCGCTGGAAGGCGCGGCGCTTGGCTTCGGCGGCTTGTTCCTCGGGGGTGGGTTTGGGTTCGTTTGGGGTGATCTCGATCTCGGATTTGGGTTCGATTGGGGTGGGCTCTTCTTCCGGCTCCGGGA
>JAIEMJ010000026.1 GCA_019752335.1 Bryobacteraceae bacterium | reverse complement strand
CACCACGCCGGGCGCCGTGAATTTTCACACGGTGGAGAATGCGTGGAGCGAAAAGACGATCAACTTCGGGAATGCACCGGTGATGAGTCTGGCCACTGACCAGTTCACGGTGGACGCCGCGAATAGCTTTGTCAGTTTTGAGGCGACGAAGCTGGTGCAAGCGGCCGTCCGCAATCGCACGAGCGTGGGCGTTGCGCTTACCCCCGTGGGCGCCACGGAGGTCTTCTTCGATAGCAAGGAGAGCACGAGCACTTCGCAGGTGGCGGCGCTCGATATCGAACTCACCGGCCCGGCGGGTCCGCAAGGAATTCCGGGTCCCCAGGGTCTTACCGGTGCCCCGGGAGCGCCCGGCCCCACCGGAAGCTCTGCGGTCGTGGGCAACTTCTCAAGCTTCCAGGTAGCCGATACGGAGGTTCCGGCCTTCAGCGAAATGAACAAATTTCTTTCGTGCCCCACGGGCTATCCCAACCTGGTCTCCGGCGGTTGCGGCTGGCCCTTTTTGAGTAACACGGTTCGTGCGGGTTCGTCGGTCCGTCTTTTCTACTCCGGCCCCGATCCAAATCAGTCTGACTCCGTCTGGATGTGCTCCGTCGGCAACGGCACGGGCGTCACCCAGATCCTGAAGACCTACGTCAATTGCGCCCGCTAAGGAAGGAAGCAGATGAAAAACATCTTATCCCTAGCCCTGCTGCTGTCGGCGCCGGTGCAAGGCAGCATGATCCTCTCCGGCCTGTTTGGCCAGGACGACCAGGTGCAGTGGTTCTCGCTGTCGCTGGTGAATGCCGGCACGCTCACCGTGGTCTCCACCGGCTACCAGAGCGGTGGTTTTGACCCCATCTTGTCGCTCTTCGGGGGCGGGCCTGCGGGGCAATTCATGGGGCAGTTGCTGGCCGTGGCGACAGACAGCATTCCGCTGTCGCTGGCGCTGCCCAGCGGCACCTACGCGCTGGCGCTCACGCAGTACGATAACTTCGCCGTGGGGCCCACGGCTGCTGATGGCTTCTCGCGGGACGGCCAGGGCAACTTCACGCCCAGCCTCAGCGGCTTTCCCGGTGTCAAATTTCTTGACCAAGCCGGCAGCCAGCGCACCGGCCAGTGGATCCTTACCTTCGACGGAGCCTCCGCCCAGGCGGTACCAGAGCCGGGGACTTTCGTAGGTCTGGCGCCCCTGCTGTGGCTGTTGCTGCGATCACGCACACAGGGAGCCGCCAGACCGGGAGCCCGGCGGCGTGGTGAATAGCGGGTAATTGCAAGGCCGGCTCCCGGTCTCTTCACAAATAATTCAAGGCGCTTGGTTCCAGTCCGATAGGACTTTAGAGAGCCACGCTTCATGTCCTTGTGCCAACGCCCCAAAATCCTGATCGTCGACGACACGCCGGTTAACGTTCGTTTACTAGAAGGCATTTTGCAGCCCGAGGGCTTTGGCACCGTGGCGGCGACGAGCGGCGCCATGGCGCGCGCACTCAGCCGGGCCGAGCGGCCGGACTTGATTTTGCTCGACATCATCATGCCGGACGAGACCGGCTTTGAGACCTGCGCGAAGTTGAAGTCCAACCCGCTCACCGCGGACATTCCGATCATCTTTCTTTCGGCCTTGGATGACGTCACCAGCAAGGTGAAGGGCCTGAAGATTGGCGGCGTCGATTACATTTCGAAGCCCGTGAACGGCGAGGAAGTGCTGGCCCGGGTGCGCGTGCATGTGCGCATCTCACAAACCAACCGGGCCTTGGTGCGCCAGCATCAGGCTTATCTGGAGAGCCTGCGTGAGGCGCAGCAGGCCATCCTGGTGCGCCCCGAGGACTATCCACAAGCGTCCTTCGCCGTCCACTATCAACCACTTGAAGAGACCGGTGGCGACTTCTACGATGTGGTGGCGGTGAACGATGAAGTAACCGGCTACTTCGTGGCCGACGTCAGCGGCCACGGCGCGAGCGCGGCGTTTTTGACGTCCGCCATTAAGGCGCTGCTGCGGCAATACACCGGGCCGCTCTATTCGCCTGAAGACACCATGCGGGGCGTCGATGCGGTGATGCGGCAGATTCTCGGCGAGGAGCAATACCTGACGGCCTGCTACGCCCACCTGAACCGGCGCACGCGCAAGCTGTCGGTGGTAAGCGCGGGCCATCCGCCGCTGGTGGTGGTGAGCGCGGCGGGCGAAACGCAAACCGTGGAAATGAATAGCGACCCGCTGGGCATCTTTAGCTCGGTGGTGTTGCAGCGCAAGGATTTGCATCTGGCGCGCGGAGACCGCTTCTATCTCTACAGTGACGGAATGGTGGAGCCGGCGCCGGGAGCGGACCGTAACCGCGGATTGGCGGAACTGATTCACGCCTGCCAGGAGCATCGCGCCGTGCCGCTGGACGGCGCCGCCAAGCGCATTGCGGAGCAACTGCGGGGCGCACGCGAGACGGTGGAAGACGACTTACTGCTGCTGGCGGTGGAGGTGGCTCAATGAGACAGCCTCGACAAGAACTGCGGGCGCAGTTACCTCGCACGCTCGAGAGCGTGGAGGCCTTCTGCCAGCGCTTTCGCGCCTTTTGTGGACAAGCTTGCTTGGAGCAAGAGACCTTCGCGGTGGAGCTACTGCTGCGCGAAGCTCTGGGCAACAGCGTCGCGCATGGGAAGGGCGGACTATCCTGCGTGGTCCGCGGCAACGGGCGGCGCGTATTGATCTGGGTGCGGGACGACGGCCCTGGTTTCGACTGGCGCAGCCAGATGCAGACGCCCCGCGCGGACGCGGCGACCCATGGCCGCGGCCTCGCGATTTACTACCGGTATGCCAGCCGGGTGAAATTCAGCACGCGAGGCAACGGCGTCGCGTTAGTGAAGCAGTTCAAGGAGGAGCGAGCAAAATGATCGCAGACGAAAAGGAAGTGGTTTTTCAACCGGAGGGAGATCTGGTCGCGGCCTCGGTCCCCGAGTTGCGAGCCCGGCTACGGGAATTGGTGGGCGACGGCGCTCGCACGTTGGTCATCGATCTCGAACAGACGCGCATGGTGGACTCCGTGGGGATCGGACTCTTGATTGCCACCCACAACAGCCTGCGCAAGGTGGGCGGGCAAGTGTCCGTGGTGCGCGCCTCGGCCGACATCGTCCAACTCCTCACCACCATGCGCATTCATCAGCATTTTCCGGTGAGTGGACAGTAGGAAAGAAAGGGAGCACGCGCGCATGAGCCAACTGAACGTGGATGACGAACTGGTCCAGGAGTATCTCGCCGAGAGCCGGGAGCACCTCACCACGATCGAAGCCGATCTGCTCACGATGGAGGAGCACGGGGCGGCGATCGACGAGCAGTTGGTGAACCGCGTCTTCCGCGCGGCACATTCCATCAAGGGCGGCGCCGGCTTTTTTGACTTGCACAAGATCCGGGAGTTGGCGCACCGCGCGGAGAACGTGCTTGAACTGGTCCGCGGCGGCCAGATGGCGCCCACGCCCGAGATGGTGAATGTCTTGTTGCTGGCCTTCGACAAACTGCGCACCTTGCTAGCCGATTACGAGCAGAGCAACCGTGCCGACATTACGGAGTTCGTGCTGGCGCTCACCCAATTGTCGGCCCCGCATCTGCCGCCCGGGCCGCCCGGCGCGAGCGAGGCCAAGGTCGCCTTGCCGGCGCAGCGCCCAGGTAAACTGATCGAAATCGAAGCCCTGGATTTGGCGCAGGCGCGGCGGGGTGGCCGGTCGATTTATTTTGTGGAGTACGACCTGCTTCAAGATATTCACCGCCGCCAGAAAACACCGCTTGATGTCCTCAAGAACCTGGTGAGGTACGGGACGATCCTGGCAAGCGGTTTCGATCTGGAGGCGGCAGGCACCTTGGACGACGACGCGCCGCCCCGGCTCACGCTCGAAATTCTCTTTGCCACGGTGCTCGAGACAGACCTGATCGATCGCCTACTCGAAGTGCCGCCCGAGCGGGTACACCTAATCGAAAAGAATGGTCAGGCCCGGGCGCTGGCTGAGTCCACTCCGATACCCGCACCGCTGCTAGCCGAGCCGGTACCGCTCGTAGATTCACCCGCTGAAACAGCGAAGGAACCGGTAAAGACCGTGTCGCCGCCGCCCGAGGCGACCATCCGGCTCAATGTCGACTTGCTCGACAATCTGATGACCCTGGCGGGCGAGTTAGTGCTGAGCCGGAATCAGTTGAACGATGCCGTGCTGCGCGAGGATCCGCGTGGCATCCGGGCTGGCGCGCACCGGCTCAGTCTGGTTACGTCCGAGCTACAAGGCGCCGTCGCCATGACGCGGATGCAGCCGGTGGGAACGCTCTTCGCCAAGTTTCCCCGCCTGGTGCGCGACCTCGGCCGCGACCTCGGGAAGCAGGTGCAACTCCAGATCGAAGGCGGAGACGTCGAGATCGATAAGACGATTCTGGAGGGCTTGAGCGATCCGCTCACCCACATGATTCGCAATGCGGTGGACCATGGCGTGGAGGCGGCGGACGCACGCACGGCGGCGGGGAAGCCGGCGATGGGCACGGTTACGTTGGCGGCCAGCCATCAGGCAGGCCAGGTGGTGATTGAGATTTCGGATGACGGAAAGGGGCTGGTGGCGGACAAGATCGCCGCATCGTGCCTGGCCAAGGGCACCGTCACCCGCGAGCAGTTGGAGACGATGACGGAACGCGACAAGATCGCTTTGATCTTCCTGCCCGGCGTCTCGACGGCGGAGAAGGTAAGCAGCGTGTCGGGCCGCGGCGTGGGGATGGACGTCGTCAAGACTAACCTGGACCGGCTGGGCGGCAAGGTGGAGATCGATTCGGTGCCCGGACGCGGCACGGCATTTCGCATCAAGCTGCCGCTGACGTTGGCCATCATCCCCTCGCTCCTAATTTCGGACGGCGGGCAGCGTTTCGCCCTGCCGCAGGTGAATGTGGGCGAATTGATTCGCCTGCCGGCCGGGCAGGTAGCCGAACGGATTGACCGCGCCGCGGACGGCGAAGTCCTCCTGCTACGGGACCGGCTGGTGCCTTTGCTGCACCTGGCTGATGCGCTGGGTCAACCGCGCGCGGCGCAAGCGGAGCGGGCCATGAACGTCGTACTGGTGGATACGGGCCACTTCGAGTATGGTCTCGTCGTTGACGAATTGCACGACACCGTGGAGATCGTCGTGAAGCCCTTGGGCCGCCATCTGCAAGGACTGAGCGACTACGCGGGCGCCACGATTCTGGGCGACGGCCACGTCGCGATTATTCTCGATGTGGCCGGCATCGCCGCGCGCGGCGGCCTCACCGGCGCCTTGGCCAAAACTGCCCCCCGGGAAGAAAAGCTCGCCGCCGATGGCGCCGTGCAAGCCCTGTTGCTCTTTCACAATGGCCCGGCCGAGCCCTGCGCGGTGCCGATTGAGCTGGTGACGCGCGTCGAACGGATCCGGCCGGAGCAGGTGCAGCGCCTGGGCGGGCGCAAGACGATGCAGTATGGCGGCGGGAGCCTGCCCCTGGTGGCGCTGGCCGATGTCGCCGCGGCCGATGAGTTGCAGCCCGGCCAGCCGTGGGTGGTGATTGTCTTCGAGCGGGCCGGCCGGCCGATGGGCTTGCTGGCCGCCGAGCCCTTGGACATGGTGGAGACGCAAGTGGCGCTGGATGCGGTGACCCTGCGGCAGCCCGGCATAGCGGGGTCCGCGATTCTGCAGGGCCGCACGACGCTGATGCTCGATATCTTCGAACTCGCGGGCCGCCCCGACAGCGCAGGCCTCGCGTCAGCCGGAAACGGGGGCGCGGGCCAAACGATTCTCGTCGCCGAGGACTCTGACTTCTTCCGCGGCCAGATCCGCCGCCTGGTGGAGGCCGTGGGCTACCAGGTGCTCGCCGCGCCCGATGGCGAAGCGGCCTGGGAGATGCTGGAGCAGCACGCGGGCGAGGTGGCGATGGTCGCCACCGACGTCGAGATGCCGCGGCTCGACGGCCTGGGTCTCACCCGGCGCATCCGCGCCGACGATCGTTTCCGGAGCCTGCCGGTGCTGGCGCTGTCGTCGCTGGCGGGGGAAGAAGAGATCGCCCGGGCGCTGGCCATGGGAGTGACGGAATACCAAGTGAAACTCGATCAGGATGAATTTTTGGCCGGCATTGAGCGGGTGCTCGCCGGCGCCAGAGTGTAAGGAAGAGAGAACCAGATGAACTTGAATAATTGGAAGATTGGTACGCGGATCGCGGCCGGTTTCGGGGCGGTGAACCTGATCGCCGTGGCGCTCGGGGTGTATGCCTACGGTCAACTGGGCGTGATTGACCAGAGTGCGAAGCGCATCACGGAGGACTCATTGCCCGGTGTTTACTATATGGGCCAACTGAAAAGCACCGTGTTGCAACGCTTCAGCTATCTACAGTCCATGCTGATGGTGACGGATCCAGGCGAGGCGCAGGCGTTGCGCGCGGAGGTGGACCGGCTGAAGGTGCAGAGCGCCGTGCTGATCGAGGACTACGAAAAGACGATTCACCTGGACCGGGACCGGCAGCTCTTCGTGGCCCTGAAGGCAGCGCGCGCGCCGTACCTCGATGCCGTCGGCGAAGCTTTGGAACAGATCGCGCGCGGCGACCGGCGGCGCGCCGGGGAACTGGCGGAGCGGCGGATCAAACCGGCTTACCAGCACTACTCCGCCGCCTTGGACGCGCTGATCGCCTTCAACAAGGAGGAGGGTGACCACGGCAGCTTGGGTATCCTGAGCGCCGTGGCGCTCGCGCGGCGGGGGCTGCTGATCGGTTTGGCTCTGGCACTGCTCATCGCGACGATCACCTCGATCTTGGTCACGCGCAGCATCACCCGGCCGCTGGCGGCCTCCCTTTCGCACCTGGAAGAGGTGGCGCAGGGTGACTTCTCGCGCGATCTGCCCGCCGCGGACTTGGAGCGAGCCGATGAGATCGGACAGCAGTCACGCGCTATGCAGGCCATGTCGGTCAACCTGCGCGGCGCCATTCAGGAAGTGACGCGCGGCATTCACCAGTTCACCGACTCGTCGGCCAGCCTGCTCGCCAGTTCCCAGGCGATGCACTCCGGCTCACGCGATTCGTCACACAAGGCGCAGATGGTGGCCGCCGCCGCGGAACAAATGAGCGCCAACGTGGCCATGGTGGCCAGCAGCATGGAGCAGACCACCACCAACCTCAGCAGCGTGTCGATCTCGACGCAGGAAATGACGGCGACCATCGGCGAGATCGCCGTGAATTCGGAGAAGGCGCGGGGCATCACCGCCGATGCGACGCGGCAGGCGGCGCGCATCAGCGAGCAGATGAACCTGCTGGGCGAGGCGGCGCGGGAGATCGGCAAGGTCACCGAGGCGATCACCGAGATTTCGTCGCAGACGAACTTGCTGGCCCTGAACGCGACGATTGAAGCGGCGCGCGCGGGCGCGGCGGGCAAGGGCTTCGCCGTGGTCGCCAACGAAATCAAAGCGCTGGCGCAGCAAACGGCGGCGGCCACCGAGGACATCAAGGCGCGCATCGGCGGCGTGCAGAGTTCCACCGCGCAGGGCGTCACCGAGATCAAGAAGGTCTCCGAGGTGATTCATCAGGTGAGCGACATCGTGGGCGCGATTGCCGCGGCCATTGAGGAGCAGGCCATGACCACGAAGGACATTGCCCGCCACATTGCCGAGGCCTCCACCGGCGTCCAGGACGCGAATCTGCGCGTGTCGGAGAGTTCGCAGGTCTCCACCGCTATCGCTACCGACATCGTCGTGGTCCATCGCGCGGCCAGCGATATCGCGGGCGGCAGCGAGCAGGTAAGCGCGAGCGCGAACGAACTGGCGAACGCGGCCGGGAAATTAAAGCTGGCCGTCGCCGGCTTCAAGGTTTAGACGCCGATGAAGACCGAAGCGACCAGCCTGCTGGCCACCTTTTCGCTCGGCGGCGCTTTGTTTGCGCTGGATGCGGCCGCCGTACAAGAAGTCGTGCGTTTGGCGACCGTCACCCCCGTCCGGCATGGTCCGGCCGAGGTGGCCGGCGTGATCAACCTGCGCGGGCGCATTGTCACCCTGCTCGATACAGGCCTCTTATTGGGGCTGCCCGCCGCCACGCGGGACGGCGAAAGCCGCGTTTTCATTGTCGAAGATCGCGGCGAGTACCTGGGGCTGCTGGTGGACCGCGTGGGCGAAGTGATCGAAATCGAGCCGGGTAGCGGCGAGGCCCTGCCCCTCAATATTCCCCCCGCGCTGGGCCGCTTTTTCGGCGGCATCTGCCGGAGCGGAGGACGGGTGATCGCCCGGTTGAATACCACGGAGTTACTGACAAAGGAATTACCCACGTGAACGTTTTCTCTTCCCTGACTGTCGGCCAACGGACGTTGGCCAGCCTGAGCCTGTTTGCCCTGCCCCTGGGCGTGCTCTTCTACTTCAACCTGGATCAGATCGCGGGCAACATCACGTTCGCCACGCAGGAGATTGCGGGCAACCAGACACAACGCCCGCTGGTGCATTTGGTGAAGGCCGTGGGGGACTTCGAAACCGGCCGGGCCTCGGCCGCCGAGGTAGATCGCCTCTTCGCCCAGATCAAGGAGCCCACCGCCGCGAAACTCAGAACAATGTGGCAGGCGCTGGCCGCAAAGTCGGTGCCCAGTGGCGATGCCTTGGTCGCCGGCCTGCGCGCGCGCATCGCGCAAGCCGGTGATACGTCGAACCTGACGCTGGATCCGGAGATGGACAGCTACTACCTGGCCGACGTGACATCGGTGGTGACGGCGCAAGCCTTAAGCCGCCTGCGCACGGCTTCCCTTTTCCTGCTGCCTCGCCTGGGCCATCCGCTCAGCGCCGCGGAATGCCGTCAGGTAGCCGTGCTCGCGGCAGCGATGCAGGAGTCCGACTATGAGCGCATCGTGGGCGACCTGGATACCGCCTTTCGCGAGAACGCCAAGGCGCCGCGCGGCCCGAGCCCCACGCTGCAACGCAACGTTCAGCCAGCCAAGGCGAACTACGAACGCGCCGTACCCGCACTACTGGCGCACCTGAACGCGCTGGCCGTGGGCCAAGCCGTCCCGCCCGCGGTATTGCAACATGCGTTGGCCGGTGCGAGCCAGGCGACGCTCGCCCTCGGACAGCAAACCGCTAATGAACTCGATCAAGTCCTGGAGGCGCGCATCGCCGGCTTCGTCCGCTATCGCTGGCAACTGGTAGGCGGGACATCGGTGGCCCTGGCCATAGCCGCGCTGCTCTTCGTGCTGGTGATACGCGGCATCACCGGTCCGCTGCAATTGGCGATCACTCAACTGGAGCAAGTGGCGCAGGGCGACCTCTCGCCGGACATTCCCGAGACGATCCGGCAACGGGGCGACGAGATCGGACAGTTCAGCCGGTCCTTACAGACGATGCTGGAGGCGCTACGGACGATGTCCGGAGAGATGCAGGGCGGCGTCACCTTGCTGGCCCAGTCTTCGTCACGACTGTTGGCCGCGTCCAGCGCCATGACGGCGGGCTCGCGCGAGGCGTCGGACAAAGCGGGCACGGTCGCGGCCGCGGCCGAACAGATGAGCGCCAACGCGACCTTCGTTGCGAGCGGCATGACCGGCGCGGCCGACAACCTGGCGCACGTCGCGGAATCCACGGCGCAAATGACCGCCACCATCGGCGAGATCGCCGTCAATTCCGAGAAAGCACGCCAGATCACCACCGAAGCGACGCGGCAAGCCGAACTCGTCACCAGCCAGATTCAACAGCTCGGCGAGGCCGCCCACGAGATCGGCCAGGTCACGGAGGCGATCACCGCCATCTCCTCGCAAACCAACCTGCTGGCCCTGAACGCCACCATTGAAGCGGCACGCGCCGGCGCCGCCGGCAAGGGCTTCGCCGTGGTGGCCAACGAAATCAAGGGGCTCGCACAACAAACCGCGATCGCCACCGAGGATATCCGGCGGCGCATCAGCCGGGTGCAGGAATCGACGGCGCAAGGCGTGGAGAGGGTGGCCGGCGTTTCGCAGGTAATCGGCGAGGTGAGCCATCTGGTCAATACCATCGCCGCCGCGATTGAAGAACAGGCTACGGTCACGCGCGACATTTCGCGCAACCTTGGGCAAGCCTCGGCCGGCGTGCGCGAAGCCAACGCGCGCGTAACGGAAAGCACGGCGGCTTCGAGCGAAATTGCGCGCGACATCGTGGTGGTGAATCAGGCGGCGCGCGAGATGGCGGACAGCGGCAGCCAGTTGCGCTCCAGCGCCGCCGAATTGTCGGAAGTATCGCAAAAGCTGGAATTGGCCGCAAGCCGCTTCCACGTCTAGGCAAGAAAAGGGAAACCGCAAATGAGCACACGTGTCCTGGTGGTTGACGATTCCGTTCTGTTTCGCCGCGCGGTGTCGGACGCGCTCAGCGGCATCGCGGGCGTGGAGGTGGCGGGCACGGCGAGCAATGGCAAGCTGGGCCTCGCGCGCCTGGAGGAACTCTCTCCCGACTTGATGACGCTGGACATCGAGATGCCGGAGATGAATGGCCTCGAAGTCCTGCGGGCCATGCAGATCGCGGGGTCGAAGACGGGGGTTGTCGTGCTGAGCGCGCAGACCGCGGAGGGCAGTTCGTTGACCGTGCGCGCCCTCGAACTCGGCGCCTTCGACTTTGTTGCCAAGCCCGATGCCGGGTCATCGGAAGCGAATCTGCGGCAACTGCGGGCGCGGCTGCAACCAATTCTGCGCGCCTATGAACGGGGCCGCGCTACTTCCCCGCCGCTGAAGGTCCCGGAATCTGCCTTGGCGAAGGCTTGGCGCACGCGGGCGCCGATCGTGCTGATCGGCGTCTCCACCGGTGGCCCCGCCGCGCTTGCCGAACTCCTGCCGGCCTTGCCGGCGAGCCTGCCGGCGCCCATCTTCATCGTGCAACATATGCCGGCCTTGTTCACCGAAGCGCTCGCGCGCAGCCTGGACGCGAAGTGCTCGCTACGAGTGAAGGAGGCCGCCGATCAGGAGTTGGCCGAGCCCGGCTCGGTCTACCTTGCCCCGGGGGGGCGCCACATGAAGCTGCAACCCGGCGTCACGGGCGGTATCCTCATCCGCCTCACCGACGAGCCGCCGGAGAACAACTGCCGCCCCTCAGTCGATTATCTCTTCCGCTCCGCCGCGTTGCACTTCCCCGGCCGCGCCATTGCCGCCGTCCTGACGGGTATGGGCAACGATGGCGCCCAAGGTCTGCGCCTGTTAAAACGCGGCGGTAGTGCGACGCTCGCCCAAGATCAGGCCACGTGTATCGTCTACGGCATGCCGCGCGAAGCCGCGCTCACCGGCGCCGTGGACTCCGTGCTGCCGCTTAATCAGATTGCGCCAGCCATCGTGCGCGCGATTGCCGAGGCGCGCGCCTAAATGCGCCTGCTGCCCGAGGAGCAAGCCGCGGTGACGCAGTACGTCTATGCACTCTGCGCCATCACGCTCGATTCCTCCAAGGGTTATCTGATCGAGGGCCGCTTGGGTCCGGTGGCCGAAGAGGCCGGTTGCCGCAGTTTTCTCGAACTGTTGCAACGCTCCCGGACCGATCCCGCCGGTACGCTCCCCCGCAAGATCGTCAACGCCATCACCACCAACGAAACGCTGTTCTTCCGCGACTCTTCTCCCTTTGACTTACTGCGCTTCAAGCTGATCCCCGAAATCGTTGACCGCCGGGCGAAGGCGAACTCGAAGGCCCCCATCCGCATTTGGAGCGCGGCCTGTTCCACCGGCCAGGAACTCTACAGCATCGCCATGGTCCTCACCGAATTACTCGGCGACCTGGGACGCCACAACATCCGCCTGCTGGGCACCGACATCTCCGACGCCGCCGTCGCCCAGGCGAGCGCGGGCATCTTCAGCCATCTCGAAGTCTCCCGCGGACTCGCCGACGCGGCGCGCGCCCGCTTCTTCCGGCCCGATCCCGCCGGCTGGAAGGTTCGTGACGAACTGCGCGGCTGTGCCACTTTTCGCCGCCTGAATCTGATGGAGGACTTCGCCAGCCTCGGGAAGTTCGACGTCATCTTCTGCCGCAACGTTGCCATCTACTTCTCTGAGCCCGACCGCGTCTCGCTCTTTCGCCGTCTGGGGCAGCGGCTGGAGACGGACGGCGCGCTCGTGATTGGCTCCATGGAGTCGCTAGCGGGCTCGTGCCCGCAGTTCGAGGCCAAGCGGCATCTGCGTTCGGTCTACTACCAACTGAAGGCGTGATATCTTGTCAGCCAAGCTATGTTCCCCTTCGCCGTACTTGCCCTCACTGTTTTCGCCCAGGCCCCACCGCAGCCGAATACTGACCTCCACTACAAGCTCGCGCCGGATGCGATCCCGCAAGAGGGGGTCCCGGTGGGCGAAGTCCGCGGGCCGTTTACCTTGCCCAGCGAAGCCTATCCGGGCACCCAGCATACTTACTGGGTTTACGTCCCCGCCCAGTACGACGCCGCCGTCCCCGCCAGCCTGATGATCTTCAACGACGGCCAAGCTTTCATGAATCCGGCCGGCGATATGCGCGCCCAGGTGGTGATGGACAATCTGATTTACCGCCGGGAAATTCCCGTCATGATTGGGGTCTTCATTAACCCCGGCCGGCGCCCGGATCAACCGGAGCCGACACCCCAAAACTGGGGCGACCGTGACACCAACCGGCCCACCGAATACAACACCCTCAACGACAAGTATGCGCGCGTCATCGTCGACGAGTTACTCCCCGTGCTCTACAAGGACTTCAACATCTCGAAGGACCCCGAACGCCACGGCATCGGCGGCTCCAGTTCGGGCGCCATCGCCGCGTTTACGGTAGCCTGGGAGCGCCCCAATCATTTCCGCAAGATCCTCAGTAACGTGGGTAGTTTCACCAATCTGCGCGGCGGGCATGTTTACCCCGAAATTATTCGCAAGAGCGAAAAGAAACCGCTACGCGTTTTCCTAGTCGACGGCCGCAACGACAACCGCGCCCTGCGGGCCGACGGCACTTATGACCAAACGCGCGACTGGTTCTACCAGAACGTGCGCTTGCAGCAGGCACTTACCGAAAAAGGCTATGACCTCAATTACTCCTGGGGCATCCAGCGCCACGGCCAGAAAATGTTGCAGACCGTACTACCGGAAATGATGCGCTGGCTATGGCGCGACCACGGCGTGTCGACTGACCCGCATGACCAGGTGGAGCGCGGCTTCAACGCGGCGAAGCCGAAGCCATAGCGTCTCGGGGCAAGTTGGAACGCGGATTGCGCGTAGAACCAAGTCTCCAGCCCGCCGCGTGAGAGGTTCGCACCTAACGAACCCCGACCGTCGAAGCATCCCCTCCCTTACGGTCGGGGTTCGCGAGCGGCTCGGAAACCGCATCGGACCCACTCTTTCTGGGCTGAGCGGCGGGGAACACTTACGAGTTATGCAGTAGTTACCAGGCTTCTCGCTGGAAGGCCGCGGCTGTCGCTTCGGCTCGCATCCACGCGTTGCCCACAGGCTTGCCCTGATCCGAAACCAGGGTTGGGGAATGGCGCTACGTGGTCCACACAATAACCACGCCTCGACTAGCTCCTGTCGTCCGTGAAAAGATTGCCGCTCCCGCAAGCAGGACACCGGTAGAAGTAGCGGGTGACGCGTTGCCGCAGTAGCTTGGCGCTGAAGCCCGATCCACAGCCCACGCAAACATTGGTGCGAGGCGCCGGATGGCCAGGGTCGTAGCCGCCGAAATATACCAGGGTGAAGCGGACTGGAGGCAGTGACGGAATGGAGGCTTGGATCACCTCGATAACCTGAGATGGAGCGGCGGTGCTTGCTTCATCCAGCGAGCGCATCACCACCGGCAAATTGGCTCAAATTCTTCCGGTTGAGAAAAGAGAGACCCGAGTACAAATCGACGGTCGCCCGGAGGGGTAATCCGGTCCGGGTGGTGATCAGGTGAGAGAGTTGGTCTCTATGCACAAAGGGGTTAACGTGTCCCCCGCCCCGAGCCAGCCATCGGTAGATGCGATCCGTTAGCGTTGACGCGTCAGGCACGGAAACAAAGAGTGTACCGCCGGGCTTGATGATTCGCCCAATCTCGGCGAGGGCGGGGCCAAGGGCCAGGATGTGCTCCAGCGAATGGTTCGCGATCACCACGTCGATACGTTGATCGCTGAGCGGGAGAGCCGCGGCATCCGCTTGCACGACCTCCCCTCCCCGCAGCGATTTCTTCCGATCCAGGTCGACGCGGACCACGTGAGCGTCAGTGATCGACTGATCAAAGCTCCCCGTGGAGGAGCCGAGATCCAAGATCCAGCTGGAAGAACGGAGCGTGGAGAGGTAGTCGAACACAAGGACGCGGCTACTTGGTGGGGCTGGCGGCGGGAGTTGGGGGGACGTCGGGGGCGGTAAGCGACATCTTCCGGCTCTTGTGGCGCCCAAAGATCTTGCTGGGGGAAAACTCCTGCAGCAAAGACGACATGAAGCCAAAGTAAATGGCGGAGTTGCCGGCCTGAATCCCTTGCGCGGACCACTTCTGATTCGGCGTGTAGGTGGTGGAAAGCGCACCCACGGCGTAGCCACCCACGAGGGAAGGCCAGTTGAAGACCTTCTTCCCTTCCCGGTTGTAGGTGACGAAGTTCCAGGCGAGCGCGTGTCCGAAACGCGGCATGAAGCCGGTACACTTGCACTGGATGTAGCGCATTTCGTAGCCCACGGAAGCGGAGAGGCTTTGGCCCACCGTGTCCTGCAAGCTGTAGGTAAGGAAAGTATTCCCGTAGCGTTGTCCGAAGGCGCCCCAGCCTTGGCCATAGTCGCGGGGACTGTTCGACAGGTGATTCATACCCGAGGTGACGGTGGACCGGATGTAGGAGCCCGGACTGGCGGCGATACCGCGCCACCAGACGCGCAGGCGCTCCTGCCTGGAGGGAGTGCTCCAATCTAGGTCCCGCGGGACCCGGGTGCCGACCAGCATGTCGGATTGGCTGGCGTGCTTAATATTCGCCGCGGTCGCGTGGGGTGTCGGGGCAGGCGAGGAAATTTCCGGCGTTGCAGATTCCTGCGGTGGCGCGGGTTCCTGGGCCGTGAGGAAGGCTCCGGCGGTGATGGCGAGACAAGCGATTTGGCGTAGCAAGATCAGTATTTCCTATTTCCAACGCTAATGCCGCCGGACGGATCCAAAGACCTGGACGCTAAGACCCGTAGTTAAAGGATGCGTCCCCCAGTGATTACGTTACCCCTTTAATGTATCCCGCCGGGCGAGGAGCCGAAACATCCCGTGGGGAGGGAAGGTGGGATAGCGTGACTAGGGGGGCCAGCATCCTCGCACGATGGGAGTGACGAGGACGTGAATTGGGGCTGTACTGGAGGGGATGGCCAAACTCGGCGAGGGAAACTACGAACTGCCGCGTTGGCCGGAGCCAGCCGCGGCCGCCCAAACGGACTGGCGCCGCCCGCTCGTATGGTGGGTAGCCGGGCTCACCTGCGGCAGTGGACTGCTGAACATCTACTCCGTGATGAGCGCGGGTGATCCAGCACGCGTGGAAGCCCTACGGCGGTGGCTGCCCCTCGAAATTCTGGACTCGTCGCGATCCGGCGTGCTCCTGCTGGGCTTTGCGCTGGTGCTCTTAAGCTTGCAACTGCTGGAGCGCAAACGGCGCGCCTGGATCTTCGGCCTGGCCATTTCGCTGCTGGCGGCCGTCCTGCATTGCACGAAAGGGATGGACTGGGAGGAGGCGGCGTTGAGCGGCGCACTGGCGGCGGGACTGTGGATCACGCGCGGCCAATTTCAGGTAAAAAGCCGGGAGTGGCATTGGCGCGGAGCGACGGGGCGCCTGGCCGCGGTGGTGGCGCTGGCCTTCGTTTACGGCAGCGCCGGCTTCTGGTGGCTGGATCCGCGGGAGTTCGGTGTCGACTTCGCATGGGGCGATGCACTGCGCGAGACGCTCGACGCGTTGCTGCTGATGGGCAGCACTGGGTTGACGCCCCGTACGGAATACGCGCGTTGGTTCCTGGAGTCGTTGAACGGGATTACCTTCGCCACCCTGGCTTACGGCGCCTGGAATTGCTTCCGGCCCGTGCTGCACCACTTCCGGATTCATCCACGCAAGGCGGCACTGGCCGCGCGGATTGTGCAAGCGCATGGACGCACCGCGCAGGACTATTTCAAATGCCGCCTGGACAAGAGCTTCTTCTTTAGCGACGACCGGCAGGCGTTTCTTGCGTACCGCGTCGGAGCCGGTCTGGCGCTGGTGCTGGGCGACCCGGTGGGCGAGCCCGGCCACATCCGGCCGCTGATCGCGGCTTTCCGCGAGTATTGCCGAAGCAACGACTGGGGACTGGTGTTTCATCAAGCCTCGCCGGGTTGCCTGGGGCACTACGAGGCCTGCGGCATGCGGCACTTCAAGCTGGGCGATGAGGCGATCGTGAATTTGGACGAGTTTACGCTGGAAGGCAAACGCGCGAAGGCTTTCCGGGCGACGCTGAAGCAGTTCGAGCGCGCCGGGATCGCGACGCGTTACTACCCCGCGCCAGTGCCGGCCGAGGTGCTGGATGCGGCCGAAGCCGTGTCGCGCGAGTGGTTGCAACTGCCCGGCCGCCGGGAGCGTCAGTTTACCGTGGGCCAGTTCGAACGAGGCTACGTCGAATCGACGGGCTTGTTGGGCGCTTACACCCAGGAGGGCGAGATGCTGGGTTTCTTGAACTTCATTCCCTCCTACCGGCCGGGCGAAGCGACGCTGGATCTGATGCGGCGTAAGGAGGAGAGCCCCAACGGCACGATGGACTTCCTGTTCCTGCGCGCCTTCGCCCACGCGAAGGAGCGGGGCCACACGCGCTTCAATCTGGGCATGGCGCCCATGGGCGGCTTTCAGCCGGGCGAAGAGCCCAGCCTGGAGGAGCGCGCCGCGCATGCCTTCTTCCAACATCTCACCGTAGTCTTCAGCTTCTCTGGCCTGCGAGCCTACAAGGCCAAGTTCGCGAGCGCGTGGGAACCGCTGTACGTCGTCTACGGATCGCGCCTGGACCTGGCGCGACTGCCGCTGGCGTTGCGACGAGTGTCGGAGTTTCCGAAGGGCGAGGGGGACGCATGATTCGGGCGGGAATGGTGTGCCTGATGGCGGCCACGCTGTGGGGCGAGGAGAGCCTGGCTTGGCACCTGCGCGGACAGCCTCAGGAAGTGACGCTCTACCGCGCGACGGGCCCGGCGAAGGGCGCGGTGCTGTTTCTGCCGGGCGACGGCGGCTGGCGGGGGTTCGCCATCGACATGGCGCGGTCCTTGAGCAAGAACGGCTTTGATGTGTACGGCTGGGACGTGAAGCAATATCTGACGGGCTTCACCGCCAGCCAGGGTCCTTTGAGTGAGAAGCAGATGCAGGCCGATGTGGAAGCGATGACGCAGCAGGTAGGCGTGCCGAAGGTGGTGCTGATCGGCTGGAGCCAGGGCGCGGCGATGGCGCTGCTGGGCGCGGCCGCCAAGGGCCGGGCCGCCGGAGTGGTGCTGTTGGGTTTGCCCGAAACGGCGGTGCGGGGTTGGCGCTTCGCCGACAACCTCACTTACCTGACCAAGGCCGAGCCGAACGAGCCCACGTTTGCCACGGCGCCTTGGATGGAACACGTCGCTCCCGCGCGGCTGGTGATGATCCAGTCGACGGCGGATGAGTACGTCCCGTTGGCCGCGGCGAAGGCGCTCTTCGCGCGGGCGCGTGAGCCCAAACACTTCTTCGCGGTGACGGCGCGCAACCATCGTTACAGCGGCAATCAGGAGGAGTTTCTGCGCATCCTGGCGCGCGAAACCGACTGGGCCGGAGGCGCGCCATGAAGCGATTCTTTAGCTACGCGCTGGCCGTCGCCGCGCTGATGTGGGTCTTCCATGACGTCGATTGGCGGGTGATCAGCGCGCAGGTGGGCCAGATGCAATTGTGGTGGCTGGTGCCGGCGGTATTGTGCGACGTCCTCAGCTATGTCTGCGAAGGGCAACGTTGGAGCTTGCTGTTGCGGTCCGTGGCGCCGTTGCCGTTGTGGCGCGCCGTGCAGGCGATCTACGCCGGGCTATTTACGAACGAGATACTGCCCCTGCGCGCGGGCGAAGTGGTGCGGGCGTACCTGGGCAGCCGGTGGAGCGGCGCGGCGATTCCAGAGTTACTGCCGTCGATGGCGGTGGGCCGCCTGTTGGACGGCGTGTGGATGGGCGTGGGCTGCGCGTTGCTCGTACATTTTGTGGCGTTGCCGGCGAATCTGGCCTGGGCCGGAGAAGCGATCGGACTCTTGATGCTGCTGTTGGTGGCGGTCTTTGTGGGCCTGGCGTGGCGTCCGCCGCGCTGGGTGGCCGCTTGGCGGATGCAGCCGGATTCGGCGGTCCGCCAAATGGTAGGGCGGGTGCTGGGCGGCATCGGCGAGATCGGGCTGAACCGGCATTGGCCGGCGGCGGCGGTGTATTCGTTGGGGCTGTCGGTGTTGCAGGCGGGGGCGTTCTGGTTCGTGATGGAGTCGGCTGGGTTAGGCCTGTCGTTCGCGGCCGGCGCGGCCGTCTTTCTGATCGTGAAATTGGGGACGGCGGTGCCGAACGCGCCGGCCAACGTGGGCTCCTTCCAGTTCTTCACTGTGCTGGGTTTGCAACTCTTCGGCGTGGAGAAGAGCGCGGCGGCGGCGTTCTCGGTGGTAGTATTTCTGGTGCTGACGCTGCCCCTCTGGGCCTTGGGCTACGTGGCGATCGCCAACTGCGGCGTGCACTGGGCGGAACTGCGAGGCACGCAATGACCACGCGTTGGCTACTGTGGCTGTGGTTGCCGCTGCCCCTGGTGGCGCTCAGCCCGGGTTGGAACGACGTCGAGGTGCGCGGCGTGCGGCAGGAGGTTCTGTTTCTGGCGGCCAAGGCGCCGAAACACTCCGAGGCTATTCTATTTCTGCCGGGCGACGGCGGCTATCGCGGTGCGGCCAAGGAGATGAGCCGCGCCATGGCGGACTCCGGTTACGACGTCTGCGTCTGGGACACCAAGCGCTACTTGAGCACCTTCACCGCGCGCGACGGACAACTGCGCGAAGAGCAACTCGGCGGCGACTTCGCCAGCATCCGCGCCGCTTGCGTCAGCGGACCCGGCCGCCGCGTGATCCTGGCCGGCTGGAGCCAGGGCGCGGCGATGTCGGCCGTCGCCGGGGCGAGCCCCGAAGGGAGGCATGCGTTCGCCGGCGTGGTGCTGTTGGCGCTGCCGGACACGGGCGTGCTCGCTTGGCGCTGGAAGGATTCCGTGGCGGCGCTATGGCGCGGCGCGCCGGGCGGGCCCCAGTTCGCCACCGAGACTTATCTGGCACGGATCGCGCCGTTGCCGCTGGCCGTGATCCAGGCCGGCCGCGATCACTTTACGCCCGCCTCGGTGTCGAAGCGGATGCTGGCCAGCATCCGGCGGCCGCACCACTTACGCACGCTCGAAGACGCCGAGCATGACTTTGGTCCGAATCGCGGCCATATGTACGAAGAACTCAACCGGGCCCTGCGCTGGATTCAGCGCCACGAGCGGCTATAGCGTCCGCGTCACCTTGCTTAACGCTCGCGGGGCATCTGGATTGAGGCCCTTCTCGGCGGCTAACTTCGCGGCCAGCATTTGGCCGGGAATGATGTAGGGAATGGGCGTGAAGAGATCATCGAAACCCTTGCTGGCCGGGGGCGCGATGGGAATCGATAAACGGCGCCGGACTTTGTGGGCGGCGGCGTTGCGCGGATCGGTGATGACGAGAACATCGGCGGCAAGCGTGTCGAGCTTTTCGAGCATGGTTTGGAGCCCGGGCCAGGTGGGTCCGGGCGGGGCGAAAAGGAAGACAGGAAAAGCGGCTTCCACCATGGCGATGGGGCCGTGGAGGAGGTCAGCCGAGGAGAAGCGCTCGGCGACGACGTAGCAGGTTTCCATCAGCTTGAGGGCAAGTTCGAAGGCGTTCGAGTAGTTGAGTCCGCGGCCGACGACCACGGCGTGGTTCATGAAGCGATAGCGCGCGGCGAGAGCGGTAATCTCGGGCTCCAGGGTGAGCGCGGCGGCGGCCAACTCCGGGATGCGCTCCAGGTGCTCCAGCGTAAAGCGAGCGCCGAGGGCGTAGGCGAGGTGATAGACGGAGAGCAGTTGGCCCGTGTAGGTCTTGGTGGCGGCGACGGAGCGTTCCTTGCCAGCGCGCACCAGCAGCACATGGTCAGCGAGCTTGGCGAGCGTACTGCCGCTCTCGTTGGTGATGCCGACGGTCATCGCGCCCTGGGCCTTAGCCCGTTCGAGGACGAAGTTCGTGTCGGTGGATTCGCCGGACTGCGAGATGGCCACCACCAGGGCGTTGGCCAGATTCACCTGGGCGCCGTAAAGCGTGTTGATCGAGGGAGCGGCGAGGGAGACGGGAATTCCGGTTTCAATTTCGAGCAGATAGCGCGCGAATTGCGCGGCGTTATCCGAGGTGCCGCGGGCGGCCAGCACAATGAGGGAGGGCCGACGGGCGGCGACGGCGCGTTGGAGCTTTTTGACGGCGGGAAGCTGAGCCTTGAGGGTACGCGCGAGGGCGTCCGGTTGCTCGAGGATCTCGGCGAGCATCTTCGATTGGGTCACCCTACTAGAGTAGCGGTTAAAGTCCGGGGCGGGAGTGGCCGATTTCCCTAGGGTATGCCACCGTCTGAAGCTTTGCGTTCGAGATTCTCGCCGGCGATGCCGCAAAACTATGAGGAATTGGGGATTTCGCAATCCCTGGTGCTCGACCTGGTACTGCGGCGTCTGCTGATGGAAGGTTTTAGCACGCTCGAATCCCTGGCTAAGCACCTGCGGGTTTCGATTCCGATCGTCGACGTCGCCTTTAAGCATCTGCGGCAGCAGCAGTTGGTGGAGGTGAAAGGCATGATCGCCAACGACTATTCGTTCGTCCTTTCGCAGGCTGGCAAGCAACTGGCCTCGGATCGCTTGCAGATTTCGCAGTACGCGGGCGCCTGCCCCGTCGGCTTGAAGGACTACCACGCGGCAACGAAGCTGCAGGCGGCCAAGGTGGCGATTGACCGGCGCGCGTTGCGCATGGCGTTCTCGGATCTCGTCGTGACGGACACCATGCTGGACGCCGTAGGTCCGGCGCTGATTACGCAGAGCTCGATCTTCCTGTACGGGCCGTCGGGGAATGGAAAAACGTCGATCGCCGAGCGCATGCTGCGCGTCTACCAGGACGCGGTGTACATTCCGTGGTCCGTCGAGGTGGACGGCCAGATCATCAACCTGTTTGACCCCGTCGTCCACCAGCGCATCGAAATCGACGATCCCGACATGGATCCGCGCTGGGTGCTGTGCCGGCGGCCCTGCATCGTCGTAGGCGGTGAGATGGTGCCGAGTATGCTGGAGTTGCGGCTGGACGACACGTCCGGCATTTACGCGGCGCCGCTGCAGATGAAGGCCAACAACGGCATCTTTATCATCGACGACTTCGGACGGCAACTGATGTCGCCACGCGACCTGTTGAATCGCTGGATCGTGCCGCTGGATCGCAAGGTGGACTATCTGACGCTGCGCTACGGCGTTAAATTCCAGATTCCGTTTGAGCTGATGGTGGTCTTCTCGACCAACCTGGACCCGTCGGACCTGGCCGACGAAGCCTTCCTGCGCCGCATCCACAACAAGATTCTGGTGGAGCCGGTGGCGCCGCACGTCTTTGACCAGATCTTCCAGCGGGTGATGCAAGCGCGCGAGGTGCCCACGGAACCGGACTCGGCGGAATTCCTGCGCCGCATCTGCCTGGGCGACGGCCGCAACGAATTGCGCGCCTGCTATCCGAATGACATTTGCAGCCTGCTGATGTCGATCAGCCGGTATGAACACCGTCCGGTGGAGGCGACGAAAGCGAACCTGGAGCGGGCAGCGCAGCTATACTTCGCCAAGACGTAAAAAACCCCGCCTCCCTGAGGGAAGCGGGGCTTTTTCGCCGCGTGCTTAGCGGGCTGCGAGAAGTGCCCGGAGGTGCCGGGCACGTTCCGGGGAACGGAGCTGACGCAGTGCCTTGGCTTCAATCTGGCGAATGCGCTCGCGGGTGACGTCGAACTCCTGGCCGATCTCCTCGAGCGTGTGCTCGCGTTCACAGCCAATGCCGAAACGGAGCCGGATCACCTTCTCTTCCTTGGGCGAGAGCGTCTTCAGGATGTTGGCGGTCTCGTCGCGCACGTTGGACTCGATGACGGCGTCGACGGGCGAACCCACCCAACGGTCCTCGATCAGGTCGCCGAGGGCGCTTTCGCCGTCGCGGCCGACGGGCGTTTCGAGCGAGACCGGGTCGCGCGAGATGGTCTTCAGCTTTTGCACCTTCTCCACGGGGATGTCCATGCGGCGGGAGATTTCCTCGTTCGTCGGCGCGCGGCCGAGCTCTTTTTCGAGCTCGCGCGTGGCGCGCAGGAACTTGTTCATGCTCTCGTTCATGTGGACCGGGATGCGGATGGTGCGCGACTGGTCAGCGATGGCGCGGGTGATGGCCTGGCGAATCCACCACGTGGCGTAGGTGGAGAACTTGTAGCCGCGGCGGTATTCAAACTTGTCGGCCGCGCGCATCAGGCCAATGTTGCCTTCCTGGATCAAGTCCAGCAGATGCAGGCCGCGGTTGACGTACTTCTTGGCGACGGAGACGACGAGGCGCAGATTGGCCTCGACGAGGTCCTTCTTGGCGCGTTCGGCTTCCACTTCGCCCACGCGGATGATGTGCAGCGAGCGATTGAGGTCGAGCAGGCTGGCGCCGGCCGTTACTTCCTTCTTCTTGATCTCGCGCTTGAGTTCCTTCACGCGCGCCTGGGCGGCGGCGCTGGATTTCTCCTCGTGGCGCTTCAATTCGGCTTGCAAGTGGTTGAGCTCTTCGACGGCGCGCTCAATTTCCTTGCCGAACTTGCGCCACATGCTCATGTGCCAGGGCAAGGAGCGGAACGCGCGGGAGAATTCGACCGCCGTGCGGAGCGACTTCATCCAGCCCTTTTTGCGGCCTTTGCGATTGGAGAGCGGCACCGCGTCGTGCTTTTCCATGGCCTGGTGCTTCTTCTTCTGGAGCACAAGGAGTTCGTTGAGTTGCTGCAGCACCTGCTTGCGGCGCTTCTCTTCGGCTGGAGTGCCGTCTTCGACGTCGCCAAGGTCGGCGATATCGTCGAGGTCGAGCACGCCCTTGCGAACCTGCTCCATCCACTCACAGGCGACGCCTTCCACCATGGCGGAACGGCTAATCGCACGGTACATACGGACCTTGCCGCGTTCCATTTTGCGGGCCAGGTTCACTTCGCCTTCGCGGGTGAGCAAGGGCACGGCGCCCATTTCGCGTAGATAGACGCGTACGGGGTCGTCCGTATAGATGGATTCTTCAACAACTTGCGCAGGCTGATCGTCTTCCTCGGCCTCAACGTCAGCGACTTCCTCGGGGTGGAAAAAATTCGTCTCTTCGTCAAAAGAGAGCCCAAGGGGTTCAGTAGGTTCGGCTATGTATTGATCTTCAAATTGGTCCACGTGGCAATACCTCCTCAGACCAGCGAGCGCAGCCGGTCATATGAGTCTGGTTCCTCTCTTCTCAACGCAAATAATTTTTTCGGCGGTGGATTTGCCCCCTCACGTAAATACGCGGGTTTTCCCCTCGGCGACGCACATCGTCGCGCAAGTATCCTGGCCTAGAAGAGGCGAACCTCTCCCGTTTCGGGGGCGAGCGGGAAGCGCAAAGAGCGAAGGATCTTGGCCGGCTAGGGCGTGATCTGGCCTGGAATCAATAAGTTCGGTTAGGCACAGAGGATGTCAGATTCGTCTTCGTTTCGCGGCCGCTTGGTACCCAGGAGAGTATACCACCATTTGGCGATAACTCTGCCTGCTAATAGAGATGTTTGCCGCGAAGATTGGTTACAGTATTATTTTTGGACGGTGCTCGCGGGTACCCCCGTTTGGGGGCAAGTACCTGTAGCCACAGAAGTTACTAGAACTAGATTCGCCCCGCGCCGAGTCCGCCCAATCGGCAACTGCGGCAGACGCCGAAGCCCGAGCCGTTCGAATTGATAAAGTTGCAGAGTTGACGCAGCCGCTCCAGTTCGCCGATATCAAGACCGGCGCCGCCAAAGCTGGGCGTGGCGGGCAGGAACGGCGTCTCGACGATGGCGAGACCGTTGTTGGGCGCCGTTTTCACGGTGGTGCCCCAAGCCGCGAGCCCGGGCGCGAGATTGGCGAGGCCAATGTTGGCGGCCGAGTTGGCGCAACTGCCACCGTCGGGAACGGTGGCGACGAGCTTGACCACGATGGAAGTCGGCACGGCGGGCGTGAGGGTGTTACTGGTGAGGTCGTTGCGGCCGGAGAGCGACGCGAGCCCGTTCGGGGTCACCGGGCAGGAGCAGCAGGAGACCATCTGCTCGTCGGGCGAGAAGGCGTAGACATTCACGCAGATGGCGCCCGTCGTGGCTGCGGTGGTGCCCGCGGCGAGGCCCGCGCCACGCGCGCCGGTGTTGGTCAGATTGATGACGGAGTCAGCCTGGTTCAGGCCGGACATGTAGCGCACCTGATAGGCGCCGTCAGCGAGGAAGATGGCGTTCACGGTGCGGGGCCCAGTCACCGCCAACAGTTGCGGATTCGTCAAACCGGTAAGCGCGCCGGTGAAGCCGGCGAAGGTGTAATTCGCATTGGGCGTGGCGGTAACGGTGAGGACGGTGACCTGGGTATAGAAGCCGCTGGCCGGCGTAATCGTGCCACCGGCCGCCGGCAGCGCGTTGAAGGTGACCTGATGCTCAACGCCGAAGGTGGCCGTAAAGGTGGTGGCGATGTTCGGCGTGGTGATGGTGTGGCTGATGGCGCCGGCGTCGGACCAGCTTTGGAAGACGTACCGGCTCAGGCCGCCGTTGAAGAGTTGGGGCGACGTCGTCGTGATGGTGTGCGTGGAGCCGATCACCCAATTGAAGGTCTGCGGCGGGGTAAACGGCGCCCCGCCATCCACGGAGAGTTGCGGACCGGGGACGTTGGTCTGCAAGGTGATCTGCACCAGGTTGGTAAGATTTCTCAGGGCGAAATTCGCTGGCGTATCCGCGCCGCTGGCACTCGCCACAACGTTGTAGGGCCCGCCAATGGTGTTATTCGCCGTGAAGATGGGCGCGGTGGCGACGCCCGAGGCATTCGTGGTGGCGGTGGCGGTGAGTAGTCCGCCGGGGAACGTGCCGCTGGCGCCCGCGTTCGGCGCGGTAAACGTCACCGTGACCCCACCCACCGGATTGCCGTTCACATCCGTAACGGTGGCTTGCAAATTCGTGAGAAACGCGGTGCCAATGATCGTCGACTGCGAGTCACCGGCAGTGGCGGTGATGGTGATGGGCAAGCTAAATACATACGCCGCGCCCGAGAGCAGCGCGTTGTCATTAGTGCCGTCGCCATTGATACCGGTGGCATTGCTGCCCTCGCTGGGGGCGCCGGTCACCACCGTATTATTTGCGACCGCGACGTCCGTGCCGAAGAGGTCGCCAAGCCCGGTGTTCGACGCCTTCAGATAAGCCTGCTGAGCCCAGTTGGTGCCGTTGCGCAAGAAGACGTAGGCCGCACCCGAGAGCAACGCGTTGTTGTTGTTCGGGCCGTCCACGCCCGTGGCGTCGCTACCTTCGCTGGGGGCGCCAATCGCGATGTAGTTGCCAGAGATGGCGACGCTGGCGCCGAAAAGGTCGCCCGCACCGGTGTTCGAAGCCTTCAGATAGGCTTGCTGGGTCCAGGTGGTGCCCGTGCGGGTGAAGACGTAGGCGGCGCCCGAAAGCAGGGCGTTGTTGTTGTTCGCGCCGTTCACCCCAGTGGCGTCGCTGCCCTCATTGCGCGCGCCCACAACAATGGTGTCGCCAGAGACGGCGGAAGAACGGCCAAAGAGGTCGCCCGCGCCAGTGTTCGAAGCCTTCAGATAGGCTTGCTGGGTCCAGGTGGTGCCCGTACGAGTGAAGACGTAGGCGGCGCCCGAAAGCAGAGCGAGGTTGTTGTTCTGCGCGCCGCCGACGCCCGTGGCATTGCTGCCCTCGTTCGCGGCGCCGACAACGACAGTGTCGCCGGAGACCGACACCGATCCGCCGAAGGCATCTAAGGCCCCGGTGTTGGAAGCCTTCAGATAGGCTTGCTGGGTCCAGGTGGTGCCGGTGCGGCTAAAGACATAAGCCGCGCCGGAGCCCGTGGTAAGGAGGCTATTTCCTTGACCGCCGCCCACGCCGGTCGCGTTGCTGCTCTCGCCCGTGGCGCCCACCACAATCGTGTCGCCTGCGATGCCGACGGAGCCGCCGAACAGATCGGCCGGGTCCGGATTCGAAGCCTTCAGATAGGCCTGCTGGGTCCACGTAGTGCCAGTCCGCGTGAAGACGTAGGCGGCACCGGCGCCCAGCGCTCCGTTGTTACCCTGGCCGGAGCCGTTGCTGGCTTCGCCAGAGGCGCCGACGACAATCGTGTCGCCGGAGATCGCGACTGAGGTGCCGAAGCGGTCGCCCGCGCCGGTGTTCGAAGCCTTGAGGTAGGCCTGCTGGGTCCAAGTGGTTCCGGTGCGAACGTAGACATACGCGGCGCCGGAAAGTAGCGCGTTGTTGTTGTCCGGGCCACCCACGCCGGTGGCGTCGCTGCTTTCGCTCGGGGCGCCGACGACCATGGTGTCGCCCGAGATGGCGACCGCTGAACCGAAAACGTCGCCGGGGCCAGTGTTCGAGGCCTTCACGTAAGCCTGCTGGGCCACCGGATCGACGGTGACCGGAAAGCGCGCTCCCACCGCTTCCACGCGATAGCGAAACCCCTCGGGCGTCGCCTGGAACGACGCGGCTAGTTCGCGCCCCGTGGCGTCCCAGGCCCGCAGACCAGAGAACCGGACGCGTTCGCCGAACCAGACTTCGCGCTCTTGCACGCGAGGCCGCAGCCCGCCGCGCACCGCCATGTCGAAGACGAGCGTACGCCCGGAGCCCACCGGCGGCGCGTGGACGGTGAAGCCCTGCTCCAGCCCGCGCTGATCGTTGACGAACCACTCCTCCACACCGGGCCGCGTGTAGGTGACGCGATTGCCCTCTGTGCGCATTTGCGCAACGCCGGCCGCCTGGGTTTGTCCGGCCCAACCAAAGCGTTCGAGCGTGAGTCCCCAGGTCCAGCCACTGGTCTTTGGCGAGACCGTGAAGCCCTGCCCGTCGAAGCGCGCGTTCCATTGTTGGCCGGGATTGTAAGCGATGCCTTGCGGCGTAACCCGATGCAGATACTGGTCGTGCGCGGCGCGAAGCTGCTTCCCGTCGATAGGGCCAGTCGCTGCGGCAGCACCAGCAGAGAATAAGGTCAACAACAGGCAGAACTGGCGCATAATTCTGCAAGTATGCCGGATTTAATTTTGCCGCTCAACGGAACGGACGTTTTTGAGAGTTCTGGTACTTCTTAAGAAATTGGCACTGTTTTGGCGCGCGGCAGCACCAAGCGGCGCTTCTCTTCGTCCGGACTCGGCCGGTAATAAACGGCCGTGTGGCCCACCATCGATACTAGTACCGCGCCCGTCTGCTCGACGATCTTGGCCGAAAGTTCCTTGCGTTCGTCCTGCAGATTGGCGAAGCGGAGCTTCAGCAACTCGTGATTCGTCAGAGCGAGTTCGAAGCTCTGGAAGAACGTGGGCGTCAGGCCGTGCTTGCCCAGTTGCATGGTGGGGGGCAGGCCATGGGCGAGTCCGCGGAGGAATTTGCGCTGGGGATTCGTGAGGGCGGCGGGCATACGTCTGGTTCTATGGTCGCACGCGCGATAGAGTAATTGAATACCGTATGGCAAAACTTCGTGATCAACTCCGCGGCGTCTTTGGCTTTCCGATTACGCCCTTCCGCGCGAGCGACCTCTCGGTCGACTACGCCGCCCTCGAGAAAAACGTCGCCCTGATGAGCGCGCACCCCTTTTGCGCAATGGTCGCCGCCGGCGGCACGGGGGAGCTTTATTCGCTCAGCGTCGAAGAGGCCATTGAGGTGGTCCGCGTAGCGAAGGCGACGACGAAGATGCCCGTGGTGGGCGGCGTCGGACTGAATTCGCCGATTGCCTGCGCCATGGCCCGCGGCATGGAGAAAGCCGGCGCCGACGCGCTGCTGGTGCTGCCGCCCTCTTACATCAACGCGCCGGTGAATGGCCTGATGCAATACTACGCCGACATCGGCCGGGCCACCGGCCTGCCGCTGAGCATCTATTCGCGCGACTGGGCCGTCTTCTCGCCCGACATGGTCGCGCGCCTGGCAGACCTGGTGCCAACGCTCGAAATCTGGAAAGACGGACAGGGCAACGCGCGCACCTACCAGCGCATCATGGCCAAGCTGGGAGACCGGCTGGCTTGGGTGGGCGGGCTGGGCGACGATTGCCTGCCGACTTACCTCGCCTGCGGTGTGCAGGCCTTCACATCGAGTATTTCGAATACCTCGCCCAAGCTGGCCTTGGAACTCGCGCGGCTCGGTGGCCTCACCACTGGCAAGCCCGCGGACTTCGCGGCGATCACCCCGCTGATGAATCGCTTCGTCCATCCGATTTACGCGGTGCGTGAGCACGTGAAGGGCTACGAAGTCTCCGTCATGAAGTACGCGATGGACCTGACGGGCGGCGGCATCACCGGCGGCCCCGTGCGTCCGCCGCTCGAAGACGTCCGGCCGGAGCACCGGGCGACGGTGCAGGCTATTGTGGCGGATTACCAGTCGGCGGGGTACTAGCCTCCCAACGCGCCAGTTCGGTTTGCACCTCGGCCAATAGCTCCTCTGCGGTGAGTTCGCTATCCCGGTCGATCTCGGTCCAGCGATCGTCGGTGGGGTGGGTGGAATACCATTCGCGCGACCGCCCAGCGGCGGGCGCCGTCATGATGAACTTTCGCACGCGCAGGCTGCCGCCGGAGGCGTCGTCTAGGAGTGTGAGGTACACGCGCGGTGTGGTGGGGACGCGGAGGGCGTCGAGGTGAGTCTGTTGCAGGCGCGGCATCGGCCTATAGATTAGCGAATCTTTCGCCCGGGCAAATGGATCCAAGAGAGAAGGCCTTGGGACAATTCATTTCACTCATCTGGAAGAACGCGACCCGCAACCGGCGGCGCAGCTTGCTCACCGTGGCGAGCATTGCCGCGTCGTTCTGTTTGCTGGGCGTGCTGCTCGCGATCTATGTCGCACTGTTTATCAGCCGGGATGAAAGCCCTGCGGGATCCCGCCGTTTGGTCACGCGCAACCGGATTTCCTTAACTCAGGTGATGCCCATCAGCTACGAGGCGAAGATCCGGCAGGTGCCTGGCGTGGAGGCGATCATGGCCTACCAGTGGTTTGGCGGCGTCTACAAAGAGCCCAAGAATTTCTTCGCCCGCTTCGCCTGCGAACCCGCGCAACTGTTCCAAATCTATCCGGACTACCGCGTGGCGGAGGACGAGAAGCGAGCCTTCATCGCGGACCGCGCCGGCGCCTTGCTGGGACGGGACCTGGCCGCCAAGTACCAACTCAAGGTGGGCGACAAGATCACCCTGAAGGGCGATATCTTTCCGGTGGACCTGGAATTCAACATCCGGGGTCTCTTCGACGCGGACAAGAACGAAGATGTGATGTGGTTCAATATCGACTATCTGTGGAAGAGCCTGCCGGCGGACCGGCGCGACTTCGCGGGTACGTACCTCATGCTCACGCAATCCGCCGAGGATAGCCCCGCCGTCGCGCAGCAGATCGACAGCCTGTTCCGCAATGCACAGGTGCGCACCAAGACGGAGTCAGAGAGCGCCTTCGCCGCCAGCTTTGTGAGCTTCCTGGGGAACGTGAAGTTGTATCTGTTCGCCATCTCCGCCGCCATCACCTTCACGATTCTGCTGGTGTGCGGCAACACCATTGCGATGAGCGTGCGGGAGCGCGTGCGGGAAGTCGGCATCATGAAGACGCTGGGCTTCACCAATGGAGAAGTGATGGGGATGATCCTGGGCGAAGCGACAGTGATCTCGCTGCTGGGCGGCTTCTTCGGCTGTGTGATCGCTTATTTACTCTGCAAAGCCGTCTCCGGCGCCTCGGGTGGCTTCGCGAACCTGGAAGGGATGACGCTCGCTCCGTGGATGTGGGTGACCGTGATGACGGCGGCCGTGGTGATGGGGACGCTGGCGGCGATCTGGCCAGCGTGGGGCGCCTCGCGGACCAGCATCATTGAGGCGATGCGGTATTCCGGATAATCGGCGATGAGACTCCCCTTTAGCTACAACCTGCGCAACCTGTGGGTCCGCCGCGGCACCACGCTGATGACGGCGCTGGGCATCGGGCTGACGGTGGCCGTGCTGCTCTCGATTCTGGCGCTGGTGGGAGGCCTGCGCAACGCTTTCGCGAGCACGGGCGTCGCGGGCAACGTCCTGGTGATGCGGCAGAGCGCGGAGTCAGAATTGAGTAGCAACTTCACGCGGGAGCAGTTTCAGGATTTGAAACTGCGGCCGGGCATCCAGCGCGACGCGACCGGGCAAGCTCTGGCGTCGCTGGAGTTGGTGAGCACGGTGCTGCTCGACAGCGTGGACTATGAGGCCGGAATCAACATCTCGATTCGCGGGCTGAAGCCGAATCCCGGTTTCGCGCTCCGTCCCGAGATCAAGATCGCCGCCGGGCGCTGGTTCTCGGCCGGCAAGCGCGAAGTGACGGTGGGCAAGAATGTCGCGCGGCGTAACCCGGAGGCCCAACTCGGCAAGGACCTGCGCTTCGGCAAGGGCGCCTGGCGCGTGGTGGGCGTCTTCGACGCGGGCGAGTCCGCCGCGAATAGCGAGATCTGGGCGGACCTGGATCAGGTCTGCTCCGACGACAATCGCTGCGACACGCTCAGTTCGGCGCTGGTGCGGGTGGAGCCCGTGTCCAACGTAGGACCGTTTATCCAAAGCCTGAAGGACGATCAGCGGCTGAAGGTGGGCGCGATGACGGAGCAGTTCTACTACGAGCAGCAATCGAGTTCGGCGGCGCCGATCCAGTTTCTCGGCATCTTCATCGCGCTGGTGATGGCGGTAGGCAGTTCGTTCGCCGCGATGAATACAATGTACGCGGCCGTCGCGCGGCGGTCGCGCGAAATTGGCACCTTGCGGGTGTTAGGATTTTCGCGGTTCAGTGTGCTGCTGAGCTTCTTTTTGGAGAGCCTGGTGTTGGCCTTGCTGGGCGGCATCGTGGGCTGTTTGCTGGTGCTGCCGCTGGATGGCTTCACCACCGGCATCGGCAGCCTGATCACGTTTTCCGAGGTCGCTTTCCGGTTCAAGATTACGCCGGAGATCATGCTGATGGGGATCGGCTTCGCGCTCTTCATGGGCGCGCTGGGCGGCTTGCTGCCCGCCGCAGCCGCCGCACGTAAACAGATTCTGGACGCCTTGAGAGATATCTAAAGCAATGAGCATGGACGCGGAACTGAAGAGCCTGAAGATTGACCGGGGGCGCGAACGCCAGAAGCGTTCGAACTCCACGCGCTGGATCATCGGCGGAGTGATTTTGTTCCTCCTGCTCGGCGCGGCCAATGTCGTTTACCGGCGGCTGGACGCGCCCATCGAAGTCGCCACCACGCGCGTGCCCATGCCCGCCGCCGCGGGTGATGCGATGAGCGCGGCGGGTAGCGTGCTCGACGCCACCGGCTATATAGTAGCCGCGCATAAGATCGAAGTCGCGTCGAAGGTGATCGGCAAAGTGGCCTGGATTGGCGTGAACAAAGGCGACCGCGTGGCGCAAGGCCAGGTGATCGTGCGCCTCGAAGACGAGGAGTATCGCGCCAATCTGCAGACGGCGATTGGCGGCCTGGAGTCCTTGCAGGCGCGCCTCGCCGAAGCGAAAAACGGCTCGCGGCCCGAGGAGATCCAACGCGCGCAAGCCGACCTCGATCAGGCGCAGGCCGATCGCAAGAATGCGCAGGTCAGCCTGGGGCGCACCCGCTCGCTGGTCTCCGAAGGCGTGCTAGCCCAGCAGACGCTCGATGACGCCGTGGCGCGCATGGATGGCTTCGACAATCGCGTGAAAAGCCTGGAACGGACGCTCGCCTTGGCGAAGCTGGGTCCGCGGCAGGAGACCCTCGCGGCCTTGTCGGGTAGCGTCCGCGAAGCCCAGGGCCGCGTCGAGTATGCGCAAACCCAATTGAACAACACGGTGATCCGCGCCCCGGTGCAGGGTACGATTCTCGAACGCAACGTCGAGAAGGGTGAGTTCGTCACCACCGGCTTCTCGGGCGTGGGCGGCGCCAAGGGTTTCGTCGTCTCGCTGGCCGACCTGAAGGACATCGAAGTGGAACTCGACATCAACCAGTCCGATTTCGCCAAACTGCGCTTCGGCCAGAAGGCCATCGTCTTCACCGACGCCTATCCCGACAAGAAGTACGCCGGCTCCATCACGGAGATCTCGCCCGAAGCCAATCGCCAGAAGGCCACCGTGCAGGTGAAGGTGAAGATCCTCAGTCCCGACGATAACCTCCGCCCCGAGATGAACGCGACCGTCCAGTTTCAGGACGACCAGAAGCGCGAGCCGGCGATGGACGGCGCGCCCGGCTCGTTGCCGGTGGTCATCATTCCGAAGGCCGCCGTCCGCAATGGCTCCGTCTGGATCGTGGAACGCGGCGAGGCCCGCAAGCGCATCATCCGGCCGAAGGGCGAAAACTCGGCCGGCCTGAAGGTAGAGGGGCTGAACGGTGGAGAGACGCTGATTCTCGATCCGCCCGCCACCCTCAAAATCGGGGCGCCGGTAAGGAGCAAGCCATGAGCGAAGTGGTGATTGAAGCCCGCAAGCTGTCGAAGACGTTCAAGCGTGACGAGTTCGAGGTCCGCGCGCTCGACAACTGCGACATCGAAATCAAGCGCGGTGAGTTTGTCGCGCTGATGGGTCCGTCGGGCTCGGGCAAGTCGACCCTGATGCACCTGATAGCCGCCATGGATCGCGCGACGTCGGGCCGGATCGCCGTCCTCGGCGAAGACCTCTCCCAATTCGACGACGCCGAACTCGCGCGCTGGCGCAATCGCCACATCGGCTTCATCTTCCAGCAGTTCAACCTGATCCCCGTCCTGACGGCGCTCGAAAATGTCGAACTGCCGCTCAAGCTGACCAGCCTGAACGGGAAGGAACGCATCGCACAAGCCGAAACCGCGCTACGCCTGGTAGGCCTGGGCGACCGCATGACCCACTTTCCGCGGCAACTTTCGGGCGGACAGGAGCAGCGCGTCGCCATCGCCCGCGCCATCGCGACGGACCCGGATATCCTCATCGCCGACGAACCCACCGGCAACCTCGACGCACAGTCTGCCAGCGACGTGATGGTGATGCTGCAGAAGCTGAATCAGGACTTCGGCAAGACCATCATCATGGTCACCCACGACCGTCACGCGGCCGAGTACGCCACCGTCATCCGGCATTTGGAGAAGGGCGAACTCAAGCCTGAAGTGGAGTACCCGAAGAAGCCGGTATGAAGATCGTTCCCGTCATCAAGTCCAGTGATCTCGAAAGATCCATCCACTTCTACACCGCCGTTCTCGACTTCGAGCGCAAATGGCCCGGATATGAGGACCAGGAATTGGCCAACGGTGTCGTTGATCTGCTTCGAGACGGGGCGGAATTGCAGCTTTCCCGGCACGCGGGCGACGGCGTTTTCGGCTCGGTCAACCGGGTGTTTGTGGACGATGTCGATGAACGTTTTGAGACCTTCCGCGCGCGCGGACTGGACACAACGAAGCGGCCCGAGTCTCCCCTTCACACCGCGCCAGTCCATCAGACTTGGGGTCTGCGGGAATTCGCGGTGACGGATCCAGACGGCAACCAGTTGTGCTTCTGCGCGCCGGCAAAGTAAGCAGAGCGGAGAAAGGCCATGCGGAGAGTCCTGGGAACGAAACTAGCGGAAAGTGCGCAGCATAAGGGTCAACAAACTCAGGCTGGGAAAATGGCCGAGAGGGGTACGGCCAGGTCACCGGCGAGATTGCGGAGCCAGCCGTCCTTGGCTTCGCGCGAGCCTTCGGGAGTGTGCATCCAGGCCCGGCCGGACTCAGGATGGATCACCCAGACACAGCCGATGCCGAAGGCGAAGTAGTCGTCGATCTTGACTTGGAGGTCCGCGGCGCGGTCGTCCGGGGAAAGCACTTCCACCACGACCTCGGGCGGTGCCGTGATGATACGACCTACGGGCCGGCTGCCCCGGACAATGGTGACGTCCGGGACGCGATAGCGGTCCGTCTTCACCTGGACCCTGACTTCAACACCCGCCCAAAAGCCGCTGGTCTGTGTCAATACATACAGATAGGTGCGGCCCTGCGCGTCACTATGGCTAATCTCACCCACGTTCCGCGCCAAGACCAAGCCGTCGACGTATTCGCAGTCCGGATCGTAGGAGTGCGCGAGATACTCGGCGAGGGGAACCAGGACGGCGGCAGCCATATCCCTATTTTAGACTCACTGGATGAGGCGGCGAGCGACCAGCCAGCGGTTCTGCGGACCGGGGCGATGCTCCGGGACGAAGCGGCGCCACCAGGCTTGGGTGATGATCTGGCAGTGGTAACCATGGTTTTCGAGGATCCCGATGACGTCGCGCTCGAGTTGCTCGGAATGGGTTTCGACGATCAGCCGGGCTTGGGACTGGGCCAGAAACTGGCTCGCTCCGGCCAAGATATTGGCCTCCTGGCCATCGACATCGAGCTTGACGAGACAGGGTCCGCTGATGCGGGAGACAAGCGAGTTCAGCGAGACATGACGCGGCCCGTCCTGGGCGCCGATGAATTGGTTCGAGAGCGACAGGCGGGGATCACCCGTCAGCGCGTTGTGGGCCAGATTGCGCCGCAGCGCGGGCCAGCAGGTCTCGTCGGGCTCGAAGCCGAGTACCTGGACGGCGGGCGTGCGCTTCAGGAAGTACAAGAGATACTCTCCTTGCGCCGAGCCAATGTCGATGGCCGTGTGGATACCGCGCGAGAGCTCCGTCACCCAGGGGTGTACCTCGCGCTCGAAGAGCCCCAGGTACACCTGGGTTTGGTTGCGCAGATCGAGATCCATCTTGAGTCCGCGAAAGGGGCCCGCGTGAATGACGCGGGGAGCGATTCCGGCGGGAACCAGCCTTTGTTTAACACTGCTGAGAAGCCTCATGCCTCACCTCCACTTCAGTCATCGGTAACGGGAAGCAGCGGGAAGAGTCAGCCGGTTCAGTTTTGGGGGATAGGCAACAAACGCTCGAGGGCCGCCAGATCACGAGCGAGGCCGACCACGTTCGCCGGCAAGGGCTCCGGCGGCGCGCCGAGTAGCACCTGCGCCTTGGCACTGGCCAGCGGCTGGCTGGCGACGAGGACATCAGCATGCTGGGCCATGGCAGCAGCGAGGCCGGAGTCTTCCATGGGCTCGGTGAAGAGCAAGGCGCCGGGGTGGGCTTCCTTGAGGGCGGCGGCGAGGGCCTCGGCGATGCGGGAGGCCGTGTCGTGAAGAAACTGCCGGTCATCGGCGGCGACGGCGGGCTTGCCGGTATCGAGGCGAGTGAAAGACTCGGTGAGGAGGTCAGAGAACGAAGTGGACTCGAGACCGTAGATCTCGTTGACGCGCTCGATCGAGTAAGCGTAGCGCTCCTTCAGATAGCCGACGTACTGCTGTTTGCCCGCGCTGTCGGCGCCCAGACGGCGTAGGGCCTTGAGGCGCGCGGGGGACCAGTGGGAGGGAGCCCAGGTGTAGCCGATAAGTGCGGACCGCTGACGGCCACGCTGGGCCGCCTGTTGGGCGGCGGTGACGAGGTCGTCGTCGAATGGGTCCGGGCCGAGCTGGATGAGTTCCAGAGTTTCAGGCGCGTAGCGCCACGCGACCGGTGCGCCGCGGGGCGAGAGGAGCCATTGGCGCCCTGCCACGGTGCCCAGCCGGTAGTGGCTGGGCTGCAGCAACGCGAAGAGGCTCGTCAGGCCGCGCACGGACTACACCTCGATGCGAACGGGCGCGATGAGCGGGCGGCGCTGGGTTTCTTTGCTGAGGAAGCGCTTGAGGTCGTTGCGGATCTTCTCCTGCATGACGCCCCAGTCGCCGCGTTCCTCGGCTTTGGAATCCTGGAAGGTCTTATTGACGATCTTGCGAGCTTCGGCGAGCAAGGGCGCGCCGTCGTCGAGGGAGATGAAGCCGCGGCTGACGATCTCGGGAAGGCCTTCGAGCTTGCCGGTGGCTTTGTCGATGGCGAGGATGGGAAGAACGAAGCCGTCCTCGGCGAGGTGGCGGCGTTCGCGGATAACGACATCCTCGACGACGTCGTCGAGCGAGCCGGAGTCGATGCAGACGCGGCGCAACTGAATGCTCTCACCACGGCGCGCGCCATTTTTGTCGATCTCGAGCACATCGCCGGAATCCATCACAAAGGACTTCTCGAGGCGGCCATGCAAGAGGTGTTCGGCCAAGGCAGCGTGCTTCGAAAGCTGGCGGTACTCGCCATGCACGGGCAGGAAGAAGCGCGGGCGCACCAGGTTGAGAATCAGCTTGAGCTCTTCCTGGCTGGCGTGGCCCGACACATGGACGGGCGGCGAAGTGGCCCCGTAGATCGTCTCGGCGCCGCGGCGGGCGAAGTGGTTCAGCATCCGGTAGATCGGCTTCTCGTTGCCGGGGATGATGCGCGCACTGAGGACCACGGTATCGCCTTTGCTGACGCTCAGGTGCCGGTGGTTATCGACGGCGACACGAGCCAGCGCCGACATCGGCTCACCCTGGGTGCCGGAGACCAGCACGCACACCTTCGACGGTGCGGACTCCATGATGTCCTGCGGACGCAGCAGCAACCCGTCGGGGATTTCGATCAGGCCGAGCGAATGGCAGATCTCGGTGGTACTGGTCATGCTCCGGCCGAGAATGGCGACCTTGCGGCCGAAGTCCTTGGCGACTTCGAAGATCTGCTGAATGCGCGGAATGGAGCTGGAGAAGCACGAGATGATCAGGCGCTTTTCGGCGTTCTTGAAGATGGATTCGAGCTTGGGACGAACGGCGCGTTCGCTCTCCGTATAGCCGGGGCGCTCGACGTTGGTCGAGTCAGAGAGCAAGAGCAGGACGCCGCGCTTGCCGTATTCAGCCAGGGTGTGGAGGTCAAAGGGCTCGTTGTCGATGGGCGAAGGGTCCACCTTGAAGTCGCCGGTGTGGATGATGACGCCGAGGGGCGTCGTAATCGCCAGGGCCAGGCAGCAGGGCATGGAGTGCGTGGCGTTGATGAACTCGATCTTGAAGGGGCCGAGCTCAATCACCTGCCGTGGCTTCACCGGGATGAGCTTGGCTTTGTCCTTCAGGTCGTGCTCGTCCAGCCGCCGGCTGACCATGGCCAGCGTGAGGGGGCTCGAGTAAACGGGAATGTTTAAGTCAGCGAGGAGGAAAGGCACGGCGCCAATATGGTCCTCGTGACCGTGCGTGAGAATCAAGCCGCGGACGTGCTTGCGATTCTCCAGCAGGAAAGTGAAATCAGGAATGACGATGTCGACGCCGAGCATGTCGGAATCGGGAAACATCATTCCGGCGTCGACGATGATGATGTCGTCGCCGTAGCGGATGGCATGGGAATTCATGCCAAAGTCACCCAGGCCGCCGAGGGGGATGACTTGCAACTTTTTATCGGCCATGTTCTTGGAAATAGATACCTTTATCTCAAGGTAGCATGAGCCACGCTTGAATCTGGGCGGAATCGGCGGGGTCGACGGCGGAATGCTGCCATTTCGCGGGGCCGCGTGAGACGATTTCGGCGGTTTCGAGCGAACGGCGGATGGGCGCGGCCTCGGTAAGGTCGAGGACGACAGTAAGGCCCTGGCCTTCCGAGACGAGGTAAGCCGGGAAGGTCTCGCCATCTTTGAGCGTGAGTTGACGGACCATCTGGCCCTTGGCCAGGGAGGCTCCGCCGGCTAGCCCGACGGACTTGGCGCGGTGGCAACCGGCGCACTTCGTCTGAAAAAGCTTCAGCCCAGGGGCCGCCGCGGGAGCGGCTTCAGACCTGGTGGGCGCGCCAAGTTGACCGCCGTTCAGGTGAACGATGTAGTCGACGACGGCCTCGATCTCGGCGGGCGAAAAGCGGTCCTTCCAGGCCGGCATCGCGGAACGAGGAATGCCCTCGCGGGTGACACGGGCGAGGTAAGCGCGCTCGAACTGACGGTCCTTCAAGCGGGGTCCGCGCGCGGCGGCGCCTTCGGCGCCATGGCAGTAGCCGGTGGCGCAGCTTTTGGCAAAGAGCTTGCTTCCCTGCTCCACGCTGGGGGGAAGCTGCAGGGCGAGAAGCGCCAGCCAGATCATTTCTTGGTCTCCGGCAGCGCGAAGACAAAGAGCGTGGAGCCATTGCGGAATTGCTCAGCTTCGGGCCAGAGCTGGCCCATCAAGCCAGCGACGGCCGAGCCCCAGCCGGAAGGAGTGGCGATGTACTGGCGGCCATTGACGGAGTAGCTAATGGAGGAGCCGCGATGGCCGCTGCCGGTGGGGAAGCTCCAGAGTTTCTTACCGGTTTCAGCGTCCAGAGCGAAGAAGTGACCTTCGGGGTCACCGGTGAAGATGAGGTCGCCGGCGGTGGCCAGGACAGAGGCCAGCAGCGGGTACTTCGACTCGTAGGTCCACTTCTTTTGGCCCGTGACGGGGTCGTAGGCGTCGAGGTGGCCGCCGGGCTTGCCGTCGGGGGTGGTTTTGAGGGAAAAGACGCCGCCAAAGAAGTTTTGGCCCTCTTTGGGCTCTTCAGACTGAACGGTGACGGTTTGGCACCATTCGATGGCGGTGGTGTAGAACCACTTGGTCTTGGGCGAGTAAGCCGCGTGGTTCCAACTGCGGCCGCCACCGATGCTGGGGCAGATGGTGGTGGGCACGCCCACTTTGGGTTCGTTGCGGCCGATGAGGGTTCCGCTCTCGTCGATCCCCTTCACCCAGTTGATGTTGCGGGCGACCGGCCAGGCGGTGATGAACTCGCCGTTGGTGCGGTCGACGACGAAGGTATAGCCGCCCTTGTTGACGTTGATGAGGAGCTTGCGGAGACGGCCTTTGACGGGGAGGTCGACGAGGACGGCCTCATAGGCGGTGTCCCAGTCCCAGACGTCGTGGGGGATTTGCTGGTGGTGCCACTTGAGTTTGCCGGTGTCGGCGTCGAGGGCGACGATGGAGTCCGTATAGAGGTTCTTGCCTTGGCGGGAGTCACCGTAGAAGTCGGCTGCGGGGTTTCCGACGGCCCAGTAGACCTGGTTGAGTTCGGGGTCGTAGGAGCCGGTCATCCAGGTGGCTCCGCCGCCGAACTTCCAGGAGTCGCCGGACCAGGTTTCGTGGCCAGGTTCGCCGGGGCCTGGAATGGTTTCGAAGCGCCAGGCGAGGCGGCCGGTTTTGACGTGGAAAGCATTGAGGTAGCCGCGATGGGCGGAGTCGCCGCCGGTGACGCCAGCGATGACTTTGTCCTTCACGACGAGCGGGGCGCCGGTGATGTTGCAGCCACACTTGGCCAGGGGTTCCACTTCGACGTTCCACAGTTCGCGGCCGGACTTGGCATCCAACGCGACCATGTGGTTGTCGAGCGTGCCCATAAAAACGCGGCCCTGGTCGACGGCGACGCCGCGGTTCCAAGGGCTGTAGATCACGCCGATTTCCTTGGGATTTTGGTAAAAATAATGCCAAATTTCGCGACCGGTGGCAGCGTCGATGGCGAAAACGCGATTGCCGGAAGAGGAGAGGTACATGACGCCGTCGATGACGATCGGCGTCGACTGAAGGCCGCCTTCATTCATGCCGGTTTGAAAGGCCCAGACCGGGGTCAGTTGGGCGACGTTGGTGCGGTTAACCTGCGTGAGAGCGCTGTGACGCCAGAACTGATAGCTGCCGCCGTAATGGGGCCAGTTGGCGTTAGTGCTTTGGGCGAGCAGAAGTTGGGGAAGTAGGAGCAGCAGGAACTTCGACATGGCGTTCATCAGCATACTGAGACTGAGGGAAGAAGGCAAGAACGGAAACAGCGGCTGGAGCCTTGGGGCTCCAGCCGCTGTGTGTCGAGAGGAGGATTTTTCGGTCTAAACTGCTTACTGCTTCGCGCGGCGGCGAGCGAAGAGGCCGAGCGCGACGCAAGCCGAGCCCAACATAACTAACGAGCCAGGTTCCGGGACAGCACCGCCGCCAGAGGAGGAAGAGCCCGAGAGAGGAAGACTCGCCAAGCTGTTCGCCAAGTTGAAAGTGCTATTGCCGAAGAGGTGATACACGGTAAAGCTCTGTGCGTTCTGGGCTCCGGTGAGGAAGTTGGCA
Organism: Bryobacteraceae bacterium; assembly: GCA_019752335.1. Lineage (GTDB taxonomy): Bacteria > Acidobacteriota > Terriglobia > Bryobacterales > Bryobacteraceae > JALHNI01. The sequence goes on along the minus strand of JAIEMJ010000026.1, from coordinate 37,488 downwards.
ATGTTGAATGCGTATGCGTAGGCGCGATCCTGGCCGGCGCCACCTTGATTATTGATAGCCACACCGCAGTTAGTGGAGCCGTTGACGATGGCGTCGACGCAGCTACCGTTGATGTTGGTGGTACCAGAGAACCCGATATTGACTCGTGCGTCGGTCGTAGCCAGGACCGCGTTCAGCCCGGCGGGATTGATGGTCAGGGACGAGAAACTGGCCAAGGCATACTCACCCGCAGTTCCGAAAGTGCCGACACTGTTGAAAGAGTTGAAGTTGCCGAAATTATTGCCCAAGTTCAGAGCATCTGGGTCGTACACACCGAAACCACGGAAGTTGGTGATAGCCGCCGTACCCGCGTTCTGGACCGTGTAGACTTCTTCGATAATGTTTGCGGCAATGAAACGGTACGTCCGCGTCCACAGAACATTGATACCGCCAGCTGTGAAGCTACCGGTAGTGGAAACGGTGCCCGCGACCGGGGAGTTCGGCAGCACAGATGTGGTAGTGAAGCCGACAGGAGGAGTATTCGCGCCCGCGCCACCAATATAGTTCGTGACGAAGCTGCTCGCGTCGCCAATCTGGTAACCGAAGTCCGCCGTGTGATCCTGGACGTCCAATACCTCAAAGCCGAACGCTTGAATCCGGCCCATTTGAGCAGGGTTTGTGGCATTGTTCGTGATATTGTTGTTGCCACCAGCGATCCGGTTGGTGTCGTTCACCTGGAACGTGGTGTTGCCACTGGTAACGCCAGTTAGGTAGGCTGCGCTACCCACCGCTGACGTGAGAATTGCTAACGCGATGATACGAAAGTTAGAGAGCTTCATCTGAGACCTGTTCCTCCTCAAAGGACCGAAAACGAACCATAATTCCGGCCAAGCGATTTATCGGCATGACTCGGGCAAATCTTTACATCGGACATCTTGAGACCGGCTGAAGGAAGTCCCTCTACAGCAGCGTTCCTCTTTGCGGGACAACTTCTGCCGCAGCCAAATCCAAGGTACCAGGACCTAAGTCTGGTTTACTTGCTGTAGCGAGTGTAACCAATTCCGCAAGGGGGGAGCAAGAGGGAATGAAAAAAAAGCGCAATAAAAATCACCGAGTTAGGTGGGGATATTCCACAGGGGGAGTCAGGCTTAAGCCCTGACTCCCCCTAAGGGTTACTAGACAGACTGGCGGCAAGCGCAAAGGAGGGTACCGGTACCCGTACTATTGACCTCGACGTCCGCCGCCACCTCGGGAAGCGCCGCCGTCGCCACCACGGGAACCACCTGATAATCCACCACTTGGCGCACTGCCCCCGCCACGCATTCCGGCGCCGCCGTCACCGGAACCGCCGCCACGCATCCCGCCGCCAAAGGACCCTCCCCCACCTGAGGGGGCCTGAGATCCCCCGTACGAGGGCCCTACATTAGAAGGTCCCGAGCGATACTGACCTCCGCCACCACCACGCATGCCATCGCCACCGCGAGAGCCACCGCCGGAGGGATAGGCACCCTCGGGCGAAGGCGTCGAGCCCCGGTAGCCCGAGTCAGAAGACCGGTCGCGGAGAACAGGGGGATTGACGCGGATCGAATCGCCGCGGCTTCCGTAGCCTCCGTAGGATGAGGAGTCTGGGGATTGGCGGTAGGTACCGCCGCCACGAACAGCATCCCCGCGGACACTTTCGCCGCGGCCAGTATCACCATAGCCGCGCATACCGGAGTCGGAATTGCGCTCGCCCTGAACGCGGGATCCGTAGCCGGTGTTGCTGGAGCCTGAGTCCGCTGACGAACCGCGGCCATACTCGCGGCCCGAGCCCCGGACGGCATCGGAGGCCGGAGCGGGATCGCCAAACCGGCGCCAGCCGTTGGCTCCCGCGGAGTTACCACCGCGCACACCGGAGTCAACTTCACGGCCGGAGCCCGAGACGGCGCCGGATACAGGCGCGGCATCGCCTCGACGACTGCCGCCACCGCGCATGCCCGTGTCGGACGCGCCGTCGGACACGCGGCCAGAGGGTTCGCCGAAGCGGCGCCAACCATTTCCGTCAGCCGATTGAGCACCGCGCACGGCGTTATCGCCGCTCCCACGTACCGAGCCCGACGGGGTGGCCGGATCGCCGGCCCGGCGCCAACCGGGGTCGCCACCGCGAACGGCATTATCACTGCGAACGGCATTATCACTGCGGACGGCGTTATCTCGGACGGCACTATCGCCACGAACACCAACCCCGCCACCGCCGCGCATGGCAGAGTCCCGCATGGCCGGATCGCCCGCCAGTGTGCGCTCCAGGCCACGTTGTTGCTCGGCAAAGGGTACGCGTTCTTGCGCCGTCACCTGACGGCGGCTATAGAAGGATCCGTCGTAGGCCCCCCGAACGGCCGTCTCGTTCACACGGCGGTCGTTGAAGGCGAGCGACTCACGGCCGGGGGTGGCCGGTAACTGGCCTTGCATCAAACCAGCGTTGCGCAGATTGGCTTCACCCACGCGGTCGAACCGGCCGCCGGAACGGCCAAACTGGTCCGCCTCAATCGACCGGGCGCCGCCGTCTACCCGCGCATTGCGGTAGTTGTTGACGATGTTGTAGTTGTTAACGATCCGAATATTGTTCTGAATATTGACTCGATTGCCGTAAAATCCTCCGCCATACCAGGGGCGGAAGCGTTCAAACGGCGCGAGCGGCACCCAACCAAAGTTACCGAAGCCGCCGCCGAAGCTCGCGCCGAAGCCAAATCCGCCGCGGCCGGAGCCAAAGCCAAACCATGCCACCATCGCCGGCCGCCACCACGTGCGGCCGATACGGGGCCCAGGATACCAGCACCAGCCGGTGTTCTGGTAAAACCAGCTACCGTAATGAAAGGGCGCCCAGCCGAAAGGATCGTAGCTGACCCAACTCCAACCGTAATAGTCGAGCCAGACCCAGCGGCCCTGGCTATAAGGCGACCAACTGGCCGCGACCCGGGGCCGCCAGACGCGGCCGTACGGCGCCGAGTCCACCCATGTGCCGTGGTTGTCGAGTTCCTCGGCCCCAACAATGTCGTCCGCCAGGTACTGGCGGCTGGGCGAGCGGTCGAGTTCACGGTCGCGGCCCAGATTGAAACGGTCCCAGTCGTCTTCGCGCAGTTCGGCGATGGTCTGAAATTCGGGGTCCGAGCGGCTACCGCGGACCAGCGTCGTTTTGCCGCGGCGGACGCGTTCCACGCCGCGAGGTGAGTAAATCTCGGCCGCGCCAGTGCGGGCGGTGACCTCAGTAGTGCCGTCGGCGTTTACCGTGATCCGGTAGTCGCCGGGTTCAGTGGGACGCACACTTACCGAGGGCGTGTTGATGTCAATATCGGCGCCGGAGTTGCGCGAGACGTGCCAGGTGAGGGTGCCCCGGCCGAGTTCAACCGTGTAACGGCGGTACTCGATTTCAGCGAGACGCAGATCAGAGTCGGCGGCGATGCGCAGGCGATTGGCGCTGTCGAACTGGAGTTCGGTGCGCGACATGGGCCCGGTGAGCACATGGTCCGCCGCGACCACAGGAGCATTGATCGCCGCGGCGACGGCGTCGCCGGAGTCACCGCGCCGCACGGTGACGTCACCGTTCAAGAGACTAATCCGCGCTACGCCACGGCCGGGGACGTCGGGGGCTTCACCGGCGTCCTGCGCCGAGAGGGGCGCCAACCACATGGCTAACGAAACAAAGCCAATTCGCATTGAGGTGGTCATCATCGTACTCCTTCTTACGCCATCGTCGTTGCAATTCTCGCGCCAAAGGCTATCTAGAAGATTCGAGGACAGTTGCGCTAAACTGAGCAAGCATGAACATGGTTGAAAAGCACCAGTCTGGTTTGAACCGCGCAACCCTGGCGCACGCCCTGGCTGGCCCGGTCCTGCTTTTCCTCCTCACGACCCTCTTCTATTGGAAGCTCACCACTACCGACCAATATACCTGGCTGGACTCGCCAGATCTCGCGAATCAAGTCCTGCCCTGGTGGAATTTTGAAGCCCGGGAGTGGCACGCCGGGCGCTTTCCGGCCTGGGACCCCCACCAATGGGGTGGACAGCCGCTGGTGGGCCAGATGCAGCCTGGCGCGGCTTATCCCCTCAACTGGCTATTGTTTCTCACCCCTTTGCGCAACGGCCATCTGCGACTCAGCTATCTGCACTGGTTTTTCATCCTCTTTCATTGGATTGCCGCGCTCAATGCCTATCGGTTTTGCCTCTATCTCGGACGCTTCCGGCCGGCCGCGATTTTGGGGGGCTGTATTTTCGCGTTCGGCGCAGCGGTGGGCAACATCGACTGGCCGCAAATGGCCAACGGAGCCATCTGGATGCCGCTCGTCTTCCTGAATCTCTGCAAAATCCATGACGAGCCGGAGCGGGCCAATCGTCATGCGGCCTGGGCCGGGCTCTGGCTGGGGCTCTCCTGGCTCGCCGGGCACCACCAGATTCCCACTTTTGTCACCTACGCCGCGCTAGCCACGTGGCTGTGGCTGGCCCTGCGGCAGGGCCTCCACTTGCTACGGCCGTTCCTCCTTTTCGTCTCGGTGATGGGACTGATTTCGGCCCTGCAGACGGTCCCCGCAGCCGAATACGGACCGCTCGCCAAGCGCTGGGTGGGCATGACCGAGGCGGCCGACTGGAAGACCAAAGTCTCTTACCATGTCCACGAACTCTATTCGCTCTTCCCCATCTCCCTGCTCGGCACCGTCTTCCCTGGCCTGAGCCGCAGCTTTCCTCCGTTCGTGGGCGCGGCAGGCCTGACCTTGGCGCTGCTCGGACTCTTCGGCGGCTGGCGGCAGGATGCGCGGGTGCGCTGGCTCAGCGGACTGGGACTCTTGAGTTTGCTGGTGGCCTTGGGCCCGAACAGCCTACTGCACGGAGTCCTCTACGCCTGGGCGCCGTTGGTGGAAAAAGCGCGGTCGCCCGGCATGGCGATGGCCGTCTTCGGCTTCGCGGTAGCGGCGTTGGCCTCGGCGGGCCTGGCCAGGATGAGTTCGCAAGAGAGGCTGCTGCCGGCGGCCCGGCGCATGCTGTTGGGAGTCGCGGCGCTGGTGTTCGTCACTTACTTCGTCACGGGGATGGTGCGCGGCAAGGAGAGCTTTAGTGACGAGCGGCCGATGATCACGGCCCTGGTGGCGCTTTTGCTCGCCGGGCTCTTCACCTGGCACCGGACGGGTGAACTGGCGGCCCGGCATCTGGCGGCCGGGGTGATCGGGCTGAGTCTGTTGGAACTGGCGAACGTGAGTGGCTACGAATTGCCGAATGCGAACCGCCCGGGCGGCGGTCGCTTCCTGGCAGCGACGGGCGACCACGACGACATCGCGGCTTACCTCAAGAGCCTAAGCGAACCCGTGCGCGTGGAGGTAGATAGCCAGAAGATCGGCTACAACTTCGGCGACTGGCATGGCATCTCGCATTTTGGCGGCTATCTGGCCAGCCTGACCACGAACCTGGTGCGCCTGGATCCGAACTCAGCCGTGGGGCGCGAGATCTTCTCGGTGACGCACTATGTGGGCAGCGCGCCGCGTAACGCGGAGGAACAACTCGTCTTTCCAGGCAAGAGCGGCGTAAACGTCTATCGCTTGGCGGGCTGGCATCCGCGCGTGTGGACCGTGCATACCGTGCTGCCCGTAGACGCCCGCGACCTGGATGCCGCCATGGGCCGGATGATACCGCAGCAAGTGCGGCAAGCGGTAACCATCGTGGGCCCGGCGCCCTCCGTTCCCTTCCCTGGTCCGAACTGTGCCGAAGATCGGGTGCGCATTCGCCAGGAAGTGCCATCGCACCTGGTGATCGCGGCCCAAATGGGCTGCGCGGGCGTGCTGATTTTGGGCGATACGCATTATCCAGGCTGGCAGGTGACGGTGGACGGCAAAGCGGCTGACCTGATCGTCGCTTACGGGGTGGCGCGCGCCGTGGTGGTACCGGCCGGCGAACACACGGTGGAGTTCGCTTACCGGCCCGTGTCGCTACGGCTGGGCGCGGCGATGAGCCTGCTGGGGCTGTTACTGGTAGCGGCCGTCACATATGGCACCCGCGCCCGCGCCACCGCCGGCCAGGAGTAGCGTAGTGTCGGCCGTTGGTTGACGGGATCGAAGCCGGCTTGCTGCGCGGCGAAGCCCCGGTTGCGGTAGAACTCACGGGCGGCATGATTGTCCGCGGGCGTATCGAGGGCCAAGCCCTTTGGATAGCGAAAACGGGCTAACGCAATCAGCGCCCGTCCAATGCCACGATGCTGCTCCGCCGGGCTGACGAAGAGTTGTTCAATCCAATTGGGCAGCAGCACCAGAAAGCCGGCGGGCGTGCCATCAGGCCGGGGCGAGAGCCAGATTTCGGCATGCGGCACGTAGTCGGTAAGAAAGCGTTCGCGCCAAGCGGCGAGCGGCCGGGGATGGCGGCGAGGGGCGAAGGTGGCGTGCCAGGTGTCGTACCAGAGGTTGACCAGCGGGTGGAGGTCGTGGGCGGCGTAGGGTCGGATGGCGTGCGGCAAACTTTGTTAGGATACGCGGGAATCGGTCGCAACGCCAGCCCTGGGGGTACTGATGCAGATCCGTTTGCCTCGGGAAGAAATTGGTAGCGGTATCCGTCTTGTCCTCCATGACCCGGCTCATCCTCAGCGCCCAACTCGTGCTCATCGCCACGTTCGGTCTCTTGCTGCGCGGCACCCTGCGGCAAGTGCCCGTCGAGACCGGCGAGACCGCGCCGGCCTTTGCCCTGACCATGGATAGCGGCGCCACCATCGGGCCAAGAGACTTCGGCGGCAAGCTGCTGGTACTGAACTTCTGGGCCTCCTGGTGCCCGCCCTGCCTCCGGGAGATGCCGAGCCTCCACCGCTTCGCGCAAGCCATGCGCGGCGAGGGCGTGGTGGTCGCCGCGGTGAGCATCGACGGGAATGCCGAGCCCTACCGTCGCTACCTGCAGAAACTCCGTCCGGCCTTCCTGACGGCGCGCGACGCCGAGGCGCGCGTCTCCGCTTCGTTCGGCACGTTCGCTTGGCCGGAGACCTACGTCATCGATGGATCCGGACGCGTCCGCCGTAAGTACATCGCGGAACGCGACTGGATGGACCCGCAAATCCTCGCGGATATCGCCGGGTTGGCCAGGAGCGTCCGCTAGCGATGCGCTCACTCTGCTGGCTGGTGCTTTGGCTCTCAGCCGCCGGCGACTACGAGCAGTTCTGCCGTTGGCGCAAGTCTCCCGGGAATGCCCATCTGGCCTGGGAGAAGGCCATCGAAAGATACGCCGCCCAACTGAGAGCTTCCGGCCTTAGCCAAAGACAAGTCGAAAAGAGTATCCATGTTATCTCCGCGCATGACGAAGCAACCCTGTATGACCCAATCTACGCGCAGATGCCCAAGTTCGAAACCCGACCCAACCGTCTGCTGCTGGAGGCAGTGAAGGGACGTCGCCCCGGCCGCGCCCTTGATGTCGGAATGGGCCAAGGGCGCAACTCCATAGCCCTTGCTCGATTGGGATGGCAGGTGACTGGGTTTGACGTTTCGGACGTGGGCCTTCGTCAGGCCCGCCGCCAGGCCGCGCAGAGCGGCCTAAGAATTGAGGCCGTCCTGGCGGCCGATGAAGAATTCGACTTCGGCACCGCGCAATGGGACCTCATAGCGATCCTCTACCCGCTGGAAAAGCGAAGTATCTATCGAGTTCGGCAGGCGCTTAAGCCAGGTGGCATCGTCGTTGTGGAATGCGGCCACAAAAACGCAGGAAGTGCACCGTTTGAGTACGACACGCGAGAGCTACTCCAGATCCTTGATGGTTTTCGGATCCTGAAGTATGAGGATGGCTTGAGTTGGCATGAATGGGCGCAAAAGGAGTTGCGGATGGTGAAGCTGATTGCGCAGAAACCCTAGCTTTTGCTGGCTCTTCGCTGACATGAAAACGGCAACTGTGCCACCTCTTTACGAGGTGGGCTGGAGGGGTCCCAACTGGGTGAAGTCAAGGGGCGCTCTAGCTAACTTAGCCTCCGGCGATGGCGCCGATCACCAGGAACGGCTCGCGGCCTGCGCGGACTGGCTCTGGCAATTCGGAGTCCGGCGCGTGGTGGGACCAGTCCTCGGCGCAGACGAAGAAGCGGATGAAAGGACGCCGTTCGCGCGTCCCGTGGTCGCGGATGGTGCCCCTGAGGGCCGGAAAACGCGCCTCCAGCGCGTCGAGCACGCCGGCGATCGTACACCCGCCCGCGACCTCTAGCTCCACCTCACCGCTCACCCGGGCGATGGTACGCAGATGAGCCGGCAGCGCCACACGGACGATCATCCCAGCGTTTGCACTTCCACCGAGAGTACCGGCGGCAGGTTCGTCGCGATGGCCATCCAATGGTCGCCCGCGTCGGCCGAAGCGTAGACCTGGCCGCCCGTTGTGCCGAAGTAAATACCGCAGGCGTCGAGTTGGTCGCCGGCCATGGCCTCGCGCAGGATGTTGACGTAGCAATCCTGCTGCGGGAGTCCATTGGTGAGCGCTTCCCACTCTTCGCCGCCGGTGCGGCTGCGGTAGACGCGCAGTTTGCCGTCAGGCGGGTAGTGCAGGGAGTCGCTGAGGATGGGCACGACGTAAATCGTCTCCGGCTCATGGGCGTGGATTTGAATGGGGAAGCCGAAGTCAGTCGGCAGGTTGCCGCTGACTTCGCGCCAGGTGTCACCGCCGTTGTCGGAGCGCATCACGTCCCAGTGTTTCTGCATGAAGAGCGTTTGCGGCCGGGACGGGTGGAGAGCGATGCGATGGACGCAATGGCCGACATCGGCTGTGGGGTCAGGAATGTATTGGGAGCGCAAACCCTGATTGATGGGCGTCCAGGTGGCGCCGCCGTCGACGCTGCGAAAGGCGCCGGCCGCCGAGATGGCTACGTAAAGGCGTTGCGGGTCCACCGGATCGATCAGGATCGTGTGGAGGCACATGCCACCGGCGCCCGGTTGCCAGCGGTCGCCCGATCCATGCTGGCGCAGGCCGGGCAACTCTGCCCAACTCTTGCCGCCATCGACAGTTTTGAAGATGGCCGCGTCCTCGACGCCGGCGTAGACGGTGTCCGGATCAGAGTGGGAAGGCTCCAAATGCCACACGCGTTTGAACTCCCAGGGATGGGGCTTGCCGTCGTACCACTGATGGGTACCCGTGGCGCCGAGGTAGCTGAACTCGTTTCCCACGGGGTTCCAGGTCTCGCCGCCGTCGTCCGAGCGCTGGATCATCTGTCCGAACCAACCGCTGGACTGGGACGCGTACAGCCGGTTCGGGTCGGCTGAGGAGCCGGTGAGGTGGTAGATCTCCCAACCGCCGAAGAGCGGCCCCGTGATCTTCCAATCGCGCCGTTGGGCATCGCTGTCGATGAGAAAAGCGCCCTTTTTAGTACCGACCAGCACGCGTACGCGCTTCGCCATGTTTCCCGGCCCTCCTGGCGAATTAGGCTAACACAATTCGTTAGAAAGCGAAGCGCAGACCCAGTAGAATGCGCCGGTTCCCGCCGTCGGTGGGACCTTCGAGTAGGAAGCTCGGCGAAGTGACCACAGCGTCGGGAATGCCCCAGTCGCGGGTGTTGGTGGTATTGAAAAAATTCGCATGGAACTGCAGGGTGCGGCCCTCACGAACTCGCACGTTTTTGATGATGCCTAAATCCAGGCGATTCAGTCCGTCGGCACGCAGGATGTTGCGGCCGGCGTTGCCCACGCCGGTGGGGTGGGCGCCGGTAATGGGCCGGAAGAGCGCGCCGCCGCCAGCGGCTTGAATTTCCCGCACCGTCATGGTCGAAAGCTTGAGGTTCGTGTTGAGGTCCGGCCGCGTGGGCGTGCCGACCACGTTGCCCGCGGTGCGGCCGCGGGGATCAGAGCCATTCAGGGCCGTGAAGGGCGCGCCAGATTGGAAGGTGAGAAAGCCACTCACCTGCCAGCCGCCCAGGAGCCGCCCCAGAGTTCCTTTCTGCGCGCTCATCCAGGGAAGTTCGAAGACACCGTTCGTCGAGAGGCGATGCGGCCGGTCATAGGTGGAACGCCCGCGATCTAAGTTGCGGTTGGTAGGATCCTGGGGAAAGGCGATTTCGCCGCGCGCCGAAGGATTGAATACTTCGCTGGCGCCATCGATGAAACTGCTCCAGGTGTAGTGAGTGGCCACCGAGAAGTTCCGCGAGAGGCGCTTCTCGAGGCTGGTTTGCAAGGAGTGATAAGTAGACGAGGTGCAGTTACAACGTTCCCGAATCACGCCGCGCGTGGGGTCAACGCGGCGCCCGTTTTGCTCAAGAACCGGAGCATTGCCGTCAATCGACTGGAGCAGGCCGGTTCCCTTCGTTCCGACGTAACCCACGGTGGCGGCCCAACCGCCGCGCAGTTCGCGTTGGAACTGCAAGGAGGCTTGCTCCGAGAGCGGCGCGCGAAAGTCCTTCGAGGTGATGGTGCGCACCAGGAGATTGGGGTTGGCCACCGTCGGAATCTGCCCGGCCCGGATGTTGGCCAGCGTGGTGAAGGCATTCGGCCGGACTGCCCCGGGTAAGGTTGGGTCAACCGGCACGTCGTACGCAAATACAAACGGGAACGAACTGCCAATATTCAGCGGGATGTTCACGAACATCGTGTCGTAGGTGCGCGAGTAACCACCGCGCAGGACTAACTTGCCATCGCCCGTGAGTAAGCCGAGCGCGCCATCGTGCTTCCCGAAGCGGTAATTAAAACCAAAGCGAGGCGCCCAGTTGTTACGGTCGCGATTCGGTACGGGTCCGTAGGCATAAGCGGGGTTATTGTTATTGAGCGCGAGTACCTTCTGATTCTGGTCCGCCAGATTCTGGAAAGGGTTACCGGGTGACTCATAACGCACGCCATAGGTAATGGTGAAATTCGGTTTCAGCCGCCATTCGTCCTGCAGGAAAAAGAAGTAGTCGTTGTAGCGATAGCGGAGAGTAGAGAGCGCGCCGGGTAACAGGGCGTTGATTTGGGCGGCCGTGGCGCGATCCTCAGCCAAGGCTTGTAAGTTCGCGTATTCCAGGCGTCCTCGCAGTTGGGGCAGGAAGGTTCCGAACTGCTCCTGGCGCCGCAGGTCGATGCCGAACTTCATCGAATGCGCGCCGCGAATGATGGAGACGGCGTTCTGAATCTGATAACCATTGACGAAGGTGGCTTGCGGCAGATTCGCCGCCAGGCCAATGCCGGTGCGGCCGGCGCCCGAGTTGAATTGGCGCAAACCGAGATCCGGAATCTCGATCGATGGAATGCGCTCGGCAACCTTGGGATTCTCCGCGTTCGTCGAGTTCACGTAGCGATTGTAGGAGACGCGGAACTCGTTCAGCACCGTGGGCCGCAGCGAACTCGTCAAACCCACGATCAAGGACCGCGACGCCAGGGGCACGACCGTGGTGAGCCCGCTGGGCGTAGCCTGGCCTTGCCCGGAAGACGTCGAGTCGTCCACCATGTAGCGGCCCATCAGGCTGTGGCGGTCGTTAAACCGATGGTCGATACGCCCGGAGTATTGCCAGTCGTCAAACTTGCCGGCGGCCGCTCCGGTAATATTGCCCAGCGGCACCATGATGGTACGGCCATCGACAACCAGCGACTTTACCTGGCCGTTCGCCACGCCGGCTGGCAGATTGTCGAGCAGCGCGCGTACGGTGGGGCGCCCAGCGGCGATCGATTCCAGAGCGGCCCGGCCTTGCTCGGTCGGCGCGCCGTTGATGGTATTGCCGGAACCCAGCACGCGCGTGGTCCAACGCTGCACGGAGCCGAAGAAAAAGGTCTTGTCCTTGATTACGGGTCCGCCGAAGGTGCCACCATATTGGTGTTCGATGCGGAAAGGCGCGGCGGAAAAACCGGCGGCCTTGTCCAGGTTGCCCCGCGCATTCAGCTGGTTCCCGTTGTAGAACCAAAACGCGGAGCCATGCAGGGCATTGCCACCGCCTTTGGTAACGATGTTCACCACCGAGCCGGCCGCGCGGCCGTACTCGGGCAGGAATTGATTCGTAATGATGCGGACTTCGCCAATGATGTCGGGATTATTCAAACCTTGGAGTAAGCCGCCGGTAGAGCCGTAGTAGGAATCCTGCCCGTCGATCAGGAAGGAGTTCGACCGCAGGCGATTGCCATTGACGGAGAAAGCCGTTGACGAGTTTTCCGTACCCTGGTTACCTTGGGCCCCGAAAGAGCTATTGCCCGAACTAATCACGCTCACGCCGGGCACCGACGCCGCCAAATTGAGGATATTGCGATTTGTCGAAAGCGGTAACTCGGAAATCCGCTTGGCGTCGAAGTTCGTGGCGATCTCGGCGTTCGTCGTATTGATCACCGGCGACTGTGTTTCCACGGTGACACTCTCCGAAGCCGACGCTACCTGCAGAGTGATCTTTAACTCCGCGCGCTGATTCAACGCCAGTTGGACGCTGGGCTGCAGATAGCGGGAGAAGCCGGTTTTCTCCACCGTCACTTCAAACGAGCCAAACGGCAGTTGCAGAATCCGAAAGGTGCCTTCCGGGCTGGTAGCCGCTTCCTTGCGTATGTTCGTTTGTAAGTTGCGGACCGTAACTTTGGCATCGGCAATGGCCGCGCCAGAACCGTCAGCAACAGTGCCGAGAATTTCCCCGGTAATGGCTTGGCCGGAAGCCAAGCCAGTTACCAGTAATGCAGCGAGCGTAAATTGGAGAACCTTTTTCGAGACCATGCTCCACCTTCCCAGAGGAAATAAACAGACCCTCTGGTGAAGGTAACGCTCGGGAAGCGGAGAAGGAATCGACTTTGTGGCGAATTGAGCTAGGGACGAGGTTAAGCGAGGATTTAAGGGGCCAAAGTCCCCGCTACTTCTTCGTCACCCGCATGGAGACACGGCGATTCTTTTGCCGCCCCTCTTCCGTCGAGTTGTCGCCCACGGGGAACTGATCGCCGTAACCTTCGGACGTAAGGCGCCCGGCGTCGATGCCCATGGTGACGAGTTCGGCGCGCACGGAGGCGGCCCGGTCCGTGGAGAGCTTCAGGTTGGCGGCCTTGTCGCCGGTGTTGTCGGTGTAGCCACCGATTCTCAACTCCACGTTGGGGAAGGCCTTCAGGATGTTCGCCACGTTCGTGAGTTGCTCGCTGGAAGCAGCCTGCAGGGTGGCCTTGCCGGTGTCGAAGAGCAGACGGTCAAAGTCGAACCAGGTCGTCTTGTCGACGGGCTTGGCAGCGTCCTCGATGAAGTCGATCAGACGGTTTTCGACCCCCAGTTTGGGAATCGAAAGCTCCAAACCGTTCGGCAGTTTGCGCTTGAATAACTCACCCAGCGCGGCCCACATGGAGTTAGCGGTGGTGGCGACAGCGGTTTCGGCAGTCTTGGCGGTCTCGACGACCGCTTCCTTCACGGGTTCGGCCTTGGGACCCTGGTTCATCAACCAGAAGACGCCGGCCAGCAAGGCGAGTCCGATCACCAGGGGCCAAAGCCATTTGACACCCTCCTTGGCTTCGGGGAGGGAGGCGGCGGCGAGATTGGGCAGGCTGGGCAGGGAGCCGAGCAGGCTGCCCAGTCCGCCAGGCAAGAGTCCGGCGAGGCTGGGGGCTTCGCTCTGGAGCAGTTGCCCCAAGGATGAGGCATTGAGTCCGCCTTGGGAGACTTTTTGGCCAAGTATGCCCATGACGAGCGGCGCGGCCATGCTGAGGAGGCTGGAAGCGGAACTGCCTTTAAGACCGGCGGCGCTGCTGATGGCGTCGGTGACGACGGTCTGATTGTTGCCGAGCACCAGCCCGAGGAACTTATTGCCCAGATCGCTGACGCCGGCGTTCGGCTGTCCACCGGCGAGCGAGGAAAGGCTTCCCAAGAAACCCGCGCTGCCGCCGCCGCTGGTGAGCAGGGCGAGGATCTGGCTCAAAAATCCAGAGTCACTGGCCCTACCTGCCAGGCTGCTCAGCAAGGCCGCGGCGCCGCCTTGCAAACCCTTCTGTACCGCGCTCTCTGATTCGCCCAATCGCGAGGCCAAGCTACCAACGATCTGCGGAGTGATAAGACTCCCCAAGGTTTCCAACAACGACATAAGTTCTCTCTCCTCACGGCTCATGCGGCTTCTCGGAGCCACGAGTATTATGGCATAGGGATGTTTCGTAGCATACGTCGGTTTGGAAAATTAACTTGTAGTAGTCTACTCCTGGCTTTCTCGGCGCAAGCTTCGGCGGAATGGAGCGTCGCGCCGGATGGCCGCCACTTGCTTCGGAACGGTAAGGCTACGTTTTGGCTGGCGGATACGGGCTGGGAGCTCTTTCGCCGGCTGGACCGCGCGCAAACCGAGAAATACTTCCGCGCCCGCGCCGCGCAGGGATTCAACGTGATTCTCGCCAGCGCGTTCAGCGAGTTTAGCGGGCGCAATGAGCCCAATGCCTTTGGCCAAAGGCCTTTTCGCGTCGAAGGTGATCCGCTCACTTACAATGAGGCGTACGCCGCGCACGTCGACTGGGTGATCGGCAAAGCCAATGAATTCGGCCTTACGGTGGCGCTGCTACCGGCTTGGGGTGACAAGGTCTTCGAACGGCCAGGTAACCCGAACTCCATCCTCAATGCCACCAATGCGCGCGCTTATGGGTTACAAATCGGCAAAAGTTTCGGAAGGCATCGTAACTTAGTGTGGGTGATGGGCGGAGACCGCAATGCGTCCGGCTATGAAACCGTCTGGCGGGAATTAGCCGCCGGAATCAAGGCCGGCGAAAGCACTCGCCATTTGATGACCTTCCATCCGAACGGCCGCCACTCGTCGAGTATCTGGTTTCAGGAAGATCCTTGGCTCGACTTTAATATGTTACAAAGCGGACACAACCTACGTGATAATCCCGTCCACGAAATGATTCGCGGCGACTATACGCGCAAGCCCGTGAAGCCCGTGCTCGACGGAGAACCCGCTTATGAGACTCATCCGGTGGACTGGAAGGCTGAGTTGAAAGGCACCTTCACCGCGCTCGACGTGCGCAAGCATGCCTACTGGGCCACCTTCGCCGGCGCGGCCGGGCACACCTACGGCGCGCAAGGGGTGTGGGGCTTTGACGGATGGGAGGCCAAGCTGGAACTGCCCGGCGCCACGCAACTCGGCTACCTGCGACGCCTGCTGGAGGGGCGAGCGCTCGCGCCGGCGCAGGGTCTGCTCGCCTCCGGCCAAGGCTTCGGCGGAGAGTACGTCGCTATCGCCGCGGGCCCGGGGGGCGCCTTGGTCTACACGGCCGGCGCACCCGCCTACACGCTCCGCGTGGGCCGCATGCCCTTCCGTGCCAAGCAAGCCGCTTGGTGGAATCCACGCACCGGCGCGCGCGACACCACCCCGGTGACGCTAAGCACCGCCCCGATGCAGGAGTTCCGCCCGCCATCGAACGAGGATTGGGTGCTGGAAGTTTTACCCTAACCAGCCAGCCGGCCGCATCCAACGGGTATGCGGATTCTTCTCTACTCCGGCAAAGGCGGCACCGGCAAGACCTCGCTCGCCGCGGCGACCGGTTTACGACTCGCCCAGCACGGCTATCGCACCCTGGTGATGAGCGTCGACCCCGCCCATTCCCTCGGCGACTCCTTTAACCTGCCCGGCGACCTCTTCCACGGCCGGACGTCCGACCCGCTCACCATGCGGCCGAATCTCGATATCTTCGAGGTAAATATCCAGCGCGAAGTGAAGCGCCACTGGGGCGAGATCGCCACTTACATCACCAGCGTGCTCAAAACCACGGGCATCGGCGGTGTGGAGGCGGAAGAGCTCGCCATTTTTCCCGGCATGGAAGAGATCAGCGCGTTGATGTACGTCAATCTCTATCGCAAGGACAATCGCTACGACGTCATTGTCCTCGATTGCGCGCCCACGGCTGAAAGCATCCGGTTTATCTCCATGCCGCGGACGCTCGATTGGTACATGAAGCATGTCTTTCCCATGCAGCGCAACTTACTCAAAGCCGTCCGCCCGCTGGCCAATCGCATCTCTCCCGTGGAACTGCCCTCTGACTCTTACTTCGGCAATATCCTCGACTTGTTCCGCCGCCTGGAAGGCATCGACGAAATTCTGGAGGACCCCGCCGCGACGTCCGTGCGTCTGGTGACCAACGCCGAGCAAATGGTAATGCGTGAGACCCAGCGCGCCTACGTCTATTTCTCGCTGCACGGGCTGACGGTGGATGACATCATCGTGAATCGCGTTCTGCCGCCGGGAGTAAGCGACCCGTTCTTCACCGGCTGGCGCGACTCGCAACAGCGCGTGCTCGGCGAAATGGAACGCTACTTCCAGCCCATCACCCCGCGCCAAGTGCCCTTGTTCACCGGCGAAGTGCTCGGCATGGAGCGCCTGGAGCAATTGGCATCGGCGGCTTACCGCGCTGACGAGGACCCGTCGCTCGCACTGCGCCAGGAACGCGCTTACACGTTTGAGAAGCTGGACGGCGAGAACCGCTATGCGGTCCGGCTGCATTTGCCTTTTGCCGAAAAGGGCGAGATCGGCCTCTTCAAGAAAAACGATGAACTGGTCGTGGAGATCGGCGCTTTGCGGCGCCACATCGGGCTGCCCGCCACCATGACGGCCCTAACGCCTCGCCGCGCCCGGCTCGAAGCCGGATATTTGACGGTTGAACTCGAAGGATAATGAAAAGATGGCTGACCAGAAATGTCCTGATTGTGTCTGTTCCGGCGTGGGTCCGGAGCTTTCCCGGGCCGTGCGCCAAGCGCTGAATGTGCCCGAAGCGGCCAACGAACACTTTCGCAACGCGAGCGTCGAGGTGCTGAAGGGCCTACGCGAATTGCTGGACCATCGTATCGAGAAGATGTCGCGGCCAGATGCGTCGCGCGGCACGAAGCTCGCCGTCGACTAAAAAAAGCCGGAACCATCGGCGGCTTCGTTCGTATGATGCAGATATGCTCGCCGATCTGCGCTTCGCCTTTCGTACGCTTCGCCGTACCCCCATCGTCACCCTGGTGGCGATTCTCTCGCTCGCCCTCGGCATCGGCGGCAACACGGCAATGTTCTCCCTGCTGGACCAGATTCTGCTGCGCGGACTCCCCGTGCCGGACGCCGGCGAACTGGTCTACCTCACCGCGAACGGGCCGCGCCGGGGCAGCAACTCGAACAACAACGCGGGCAATAGCCAATCGATCTTCAGCTATCCGATGTTTCGCGACCTCGAGGCGAAGCAGACAGTGCTTACCGGAATCGCCGCGCACCGCAGCGTGAGCGCGAATGTCGCGCACCAGCGCCAGACGTTCAATGCGCAGATCGCCGAGGTGTCGGGCCAATACTTTCCGGTGCTAGGCGTCGGGGCCGCGCGGGGGCGCCTGCTTGGTCCGCTCGACGACAAAAGCCGGGGCGGCCATCCGGTGGCGGTGCTTAGCCACGCGGCTTGGCTGAAGCGCTTCAACGGGAGCGACAGCATCCTGAACCAGACGCTCACCGCGAACGGCGTCACGTTCACGGTAATTGGGGTGGCGGCAGAGGGTTTCACCGGCGTCACCCTGGGCTCTATGCCGGAGCTCTTTGTGCCATTAACCATGCATGAGGCGCTGTTTCCCACGTGGAAAGCCTTTGAGCAGCGACAGTCCTACTGGGTGTATCTGATGGCGCGGGTGAAGAAGGGCGTCTCCCACGCGCAGGCGCAGTCCGCGATGAACGTGCTCTTCCGCGGCATCATCAACGAAGTGGATGCGCCGCAGCAGAAGGGCGCGAGCGAAACATTTATGAAGCGTTTTCGCTCGCAGGAGTTAGTCCTGCGTCCCGGCGAACAGGGCCAGAGTAGCATCCAATCGAATGCGTCGACGCCTTTGTCCTTACTGCTGGGAATTACCGGTTTCGTGTTACTCATCGCCTGTGCGAATATTGCTAACTTACTCCTCGCCCGCGCCGCCGGACGCAGCCGGGAAATGTCGATCCGGCTTACGGTGGGGGCGGGGCGCTGGCAACTCGTCCGGCAGTTACTCACGGAGGCGATGCTCATCGCCGTGGCGGGCGGCCTGGTGGGGCTCGCGGTTTCGTACGCTACGATGCGCTTGATCCTGTCTGCCATGCCGGCAGATCAGAATCTCAAGCTGACCGCTGATCTCGATCCGCGCACGCTGCTCTTCGCCATGGCCGTCGCGATCTCGACGGGCCTGCTCTTCGGCCTCTTTCCGGCGCTGCAATCCACGAAGCAGGACCTGGTCACCGCGCTCAAAGATCAAGCGGCGGGCGCTTCGGGCACTGGCGCGGCGGCGCGTCTGCGGCAAGGCCTGGTGGCGGCGCAGATCTCCCTGGCGCTGATGCTGCTGATTTCGGCCGGCTTATTTCTGAAGAGCCTGGTAAACGTGAGCCGCATCGACCTGGGGCTGCGCACCGGGAATATCGTCTCCTTCGGACTTTCGCCGGAACTGAGTAAGTACACGCCCGAGGCGACACGCACTCTATTTGAGCGGCTGGAGGAAAGCCTCGGAGCGTTACCCGGAGTGACGCACGTGGGGGCATCAATGGTGCCGCTGATCGCCGGCAATAACTGGGGCAGTGATGTTTCGATTGACGGCTTCGAAAAGGGGCCCGATACCGATGCGAACTCGAACTTCAATGAGGTCGGCGCCGGATACTTCCGCGCGCTGAACGTGCCGATTCTGGCGGGCCGGGATTTCACGGCCAACGACGGACCCACCAGCGGCAAAGTCGCCATCGTGAACGAAGCTTTCGTCAAGAAATTCTCTCCCTCCTCGAACATTCTCGGCAAGCGTATGCGTACGGGACGCGGCGAGGGGAAGAACGACATCGAAATCGTCGGCGTGGCACGTAATGCGAAATATTCCAGCGTAAAAGACGAAATTCCGCCGCTCTTCTTTTTGCCTTACCGTCAGGACAAAACCGTTGGTGCGAGTTACTTTTATGTGGTCACCAGCTTGCCGCCAAGCCAACTGATGACCGCGTTGCGCCGAACGGTAGCGCAACTCGATCCGAACCTGCCGATCGAACAGCTCACGACACTGTCACAACAAGTCCACGAGAATATCTTCGTGGACCGGTTGATTACTACCCTCTCCGCGGCGTTCGCCTCGCTGGCGACGCTGCTGGCCGCCATCGGCCTCTACGGCGTGCTCGCCTTCTCCGTCACTCGCCGCACCCGCGAGATCGGCATTCGTCTCGCCATCGGCGCGCAGACGGGCACGGTCCGCAATCTCGTCTTGCGCGAAGTGGCGATTCTCACCGTGATCGGCGCCGCCATTGCCATTCCCGCCGCCATGGCGCTGGGTAAGTTCGCGGAAAGCCTGCTCTTCGGCATGAAAGGCAACGACGTTGCGGTCTTCGTTGGGGCGACCCTGTTGGTTGCCGCCGTCTCGCTCGCCGCTGGCTACTTCCCCGCGCGGCGCGCCATGCGCATCGACCCGATGGTCGCGCTGCGGTATGAATAAGGAATGAGCAAAGACATCCTGATCGTCACCGGCGACGCCGGCGAAGGCTATGAGTGCTGGTATGCTTTCCATCGCTTCCAGGAGGAGGGCATGCGGCCGGTGGTCGCCTCGACGAATGCCCGCCGCTTGCAGATGGTGGCCCACCTGATGCACCCGGACTGGGAGACTTATATCGAAATCCCGGGTTACCCGATCCAAGCCACGCTCCCGTTTCGCAAGGTAAAGCCCAAGAAATTCGACGCCATCCTGATCATCGGCGGCCGCGCGCCGGAGTATCTCCGGCACGATGAGGACTTACTCAAAATCGTCCAGCAAATGCACGCCGAGGGTAAGTGGGTATTTTCCATCTGCCACGGCATTCAAGTGTTAGCCGCGGCGGGAATTCTGGAAGGCCGGCGAGTTACCTGCTATGAGCACGTCCGTTCCGAGGTCAAGCTCGCCCAAGGGATTTGGGATAAGCGGCAAGCGGTGCGCGATGGCAACTTAGTCACGGCACAGACCTGGGAGAGCCATCCCGAGTTTTACCGCGAAGTCTTTGGCTGTTTGCGCGCCTAGACTACCGGCTCGCCGTGGATCAGCATGAACGTGCGGCGCCAGCGGGTTTTGGTGAAGAAGTTAGTCGCCAGATCGACGATGTGCTCGATGGAGATCAGTGAGCCCGCCAGGCGGTCTGTGGTGGTCTCGTAGCTCCAGTAAATGATGAGCGGCTTGCCAATGATATTCTCGCGCGGGACGAAGCCCCAGTAGCGCGAGTCCAGCGATGAGTCGCGGTTGTCGCCCATGGCAAAGTAAGCGTTCTGCGGCACGACGATTTCGCGGTTCACGATGTGGTTCTCGAGCATCCGCATCAGGCCGGGGTTGGGGCGCACGTTGGGCTCGCTGGGGAAGTTATCGCGATAAGAATCGTAGCCGGCCCACTTGTGATACTTGTACTTCTCCTTGATGGCGACGCCGTTCAGATAGACCTGCTTATTCTCGATGCGAATGCGGTCACCCGGGACGCCGATCACGCGCTTGACGAAGGTCTGGCGGATGTCCTCGGGAAAGCGGAAGACGATGATGTCGCCGCGGTTCACGGGCGAATAGGGCAGGAAGTACTTGCTCACCGGGCCGCCGGGAGCGTAGGCCAGTTTGTCCACCAGCAGATGGTCGCCAATCAGCAGCGTGTCTTCCATGCTGCCCGTGGGAATTACGAAGGCCTGCACCAGCGTCGTGGTGCCGAAAAGCAGCAGCACGATGGTGACGGTCCATTCCGCGATCGTGCCGCGAGGCGGCTCCTGGTTTTGCGCCTTGCGCTTAAACAGGAAGTCCCAAATGGCGTTCTTGGCCTTGGGGGCTGTGGTCGTGTTATCCAAAGTATTCCGCCTTCTCCGTACCCATTTTAGCGGGATTCCGGGGCATCCTCCTCGGGGGCGGGCTGCGAGAAACGCCGCAGGCCAAGCACCTCCGAGAAGGCGATGTAGATGTTGACGAGTCCCACGCCGCTCACGGCGCCGCGGAAGTAAGGGCTATCCCAGATGCGGTCCCAGCGGGGCGAGATGTAGCTGAAGTACGAGTAGCTCCACTGGTCAAACCAGGGGTAAACCAGCAGAAAGATGCCGATCTCCATGATCAGCACGGCGCTCACCAGCGCGATCACTTTGTGGTACCAGCGATACGTCATGCGCCGGCCCCCATCGTGAACAATTCCAATTGCCGTACCGGCGCGAACGTCCGGCGGTGTAACGGCGTGGGACCCCAGCGCTCCAACGCCGCCTTGTGCTCCGGCGTACCGTAGCCTTTGTTGCGCCCCAGTCCGTAGGCCGGGAACTCCGTATCCCACTCCTGCAGCAAACGATCCCGGAAGACCTTGGCGACAATCGACGCCGCGGCAATCGAATGCGACCGCGCATCGCCTTTAATCAGCGCCTTCTGCGGAATGGGTGACTCGACGGTGACGGCGTCCACCAGCAGCAGTTGCGGTCGCACGCTCAGCGACTCCACGGCGCGGCGCATGGCCAGGCGGCTGGCTTGCAGGATGTTGATCTGGTCGATTTCGTTCACTTCGCCGCGTCCAATCGCCCAGGCCACCGCGCGTTCGCGAATCGCCCGGTCCAACCGTTCCCGCTCCTCGGGCTCCAGCAGCTTACTGTCGTTCAAGCCGCGAATGCCGTGGCTTTCCGGAAGTATCACGGCCGCGGCCACTACAGGCCCAAAAAGACAACCGCGCCCCACCTCATCCACACCGGCGATCCAGCGGAAGCCCTGTTTGCGGGCTCGACGCTCAAACGCACTGTGGCAGGTGGCGCGCAGTTGAAAGAATCCTGGAGGAACTAGCGAGTTTCGCGCTCGCGCAAGCGGGCAGCCTTGCCACGCAACGCGCGCAGGTAATACAGCTTCGCCCGGCGGACGCGTCCCGTACGGACGATCTCAATCCGGTCGAGGATCGGCGCGTGCAGCGGGAAGATTCTCTCCACGCCGTGGCCAAAGCTGATCTTGCGAATGGTGATGGTTTCGCCTAACTGCGAACCCTGCTGGGCGATCAACGTGCCTTCAAACGCCTGCAGGCGTTCCTTTTCGCCTTCGCGGATGCGGACCTGCACGCGGAGGGTATCGCCAATCTGAATGGCGGGAATGTCGGTACGCTTCTTCGCTTCGAAGACTTTCATGATCGCGGTGTGATTCATAACAACCTCTTAAAAATAGCTCCTACTAGCATAGCGGGTTCTGGCACACTTCGCCACCTAGCGGAGCGAAACCATTGATTCGTATCGGGAAAGCGCGAAACTGATAAAGTACCAGGATGACCCGTCGCGAAATTTTGGCCTTAGCCCTGGCGCCCCAAACGGTGCATTACCGCACCTTTTCGCAGGCCTTACCGGATTATCTCACACGTCTGGCCCGCGACGCTTACACGCGACGCCAGCGCGCTCTGGACGCCCTCACCACGCCCACGGCCATCACCGCCCGCCAACGCTGGGCGCGCGAAACCTTCTGGCGGCTGACGGGCGGCGAACCCGCGCGCACACCCCTCAACCTGCGCACGGTGGGCGAATTCCGCCGCGACGGCTACCGTGTCGAAAAGATCGTCTACGAGAGCCAGCCCGGCCTCGTCATTCCTGCGAATCTCTACTTGCCGGATCGCGCGGGCCGCCTCCCCGGTGTCCTCTTTCAGCTGGGGCACAGCCTCAACGGCAAGGCCGCTGAG
Source organism: Bryobacteraceae bacterium (assembly GCA_019752335.1). Lineage (GTDB taxonomy): Bacteria > Acidobacteriota > Terriglobia > Bryobacterales > Bryobacteraceae > JALHNI01. The sequence continues at coordinate 15,026 of JAIEMJ010000026.1, read as the reverse complement.
CCCTACCAGAAGTGCTGCCAAGGCCTGGCCCGGTTGGGCTACGTCGTGCTCGCCTTTGATCCCATGGGCCAAGGCGAACGTACCGATTATCCACGTCCGAACGGCGGCACGCTCACCCGCCTGCCCTCCGCCGACGACGAGCACACCGTCCCCGGCCGGCAACTCCTGCTCGCCGGCCTTTCCGCCACCCAGCTCCAAACCTGGGATGCCGTCCGCGGCCTGGATGTGCTCGCTGCGCACCCGGCCGTTGACCCCACGCGGCTGGCCTCTACCGGCACCTCGGGCGGCGGCACGTTGACCATGTTTCTCGGCGCGGTCGACTCGCGCCTCGCCTGCGCCGCGGTCTCCTGCGGCAACACCGAGAACCACGCCACCCGCGACTTCATTGCCCCCGGCTCCGTCGACGACGCCGAGCAGAACTTCATCGGCGGCGGCCCCGCCGGCTTTGACCGTTGGGACACCCTCTACCCCCTGGCCCCCAAGCCCATCGCCTTCGTCATGAGCGGCCGCGACTTCCAGGGCACCTACTCGCCGAACTACCTGCTCGACGGCCGCGCCGAATTCGCGCGTCTCGAAAAGGTCTACGCCGTCCTCGGCCAGCGTGACCGTCTGCGCTGGGTGGAGTCTCCCCTGCCCCACAACCTCAGCGAGCCCCTGCGCATCGAGATCTACAACTGGTTCGGCCGCTGGCTGCAGGGGGCGACCAAGTCGATCACCGAAGAGCCCAAAGTGCAGCCGGAACCCGACGAGACCCTCTGGTGCGGCCCCACCGGTAACGTCAAGCGCGACTTTGGCGCGCGTTCTTCGCGGCAACTAATTCCATCGCTCCAGCCCGCGGCTGCCGATTGGGCCGCGCTCACCGGCGCCGAAGCCCGTCCCGCCGCGCGCCTCGCTGAAGTGGGCGAAACCCGCTTTGGCCCGGTCCGCATTCGCGCGATCGAGGTCCGTAGCGAGCCCGAGGTGGTGTTGCCGGCCTGGCTCTACAACCGCGACGCGAAGCACTGCCTCCTGCTCCTCGAAGACGGCGGCAAGGGCACGCGCTGGCAGGAGGGCAGTCTCTACCACCGCCTCGCGCAAGCCGGAATCGCCGTCTGCGCCGCGGACGTCCGCGGGTTGGGCGACCTCCGGCCCGCCCTCGGCAAGGGCGCGGCCAACTACGCGATTTCGCATTTTGAAGAAGAGTTCTGGGCCTGGGGTTCGCTGATGCTCGGCAAGCCGCTCGCCGGGCAACGCATCACCGACATCCGCGCCCTGGTGACGGCGTTACGCGCCGCCGGCTTCACCGTAGAACTCGCCGCCAGCGGCCGCCTCGTCGTCCCCGCGCTTCTGGCCACGGTTCTAGAGCCCGCCATCACCCGGCTCACCCTCACCGGCGAAGTGCCCTCTTACCAGGAGATCGCCAAGCAAGAAGAATACCGCCACCCCACGGCCGATTTCCTCCCCGGCGTGCTCGCCTTTACCGATCTACCCGAAGTCGCGAAGTCGTTGGGCGCGCGTCTCCGAAGGGTAGAGAGGTTCGACGAAAAACTGGGCCTTTCCACCCCCTAACGAACCCCGACCGTAAGGTAAGAAGCCCAGAAAACATTGGCAAACGTGCCCTTTGCACCCAGCAGTTCCGCACCTCGAGACAAAAGCCCAGCAAAATGAGGCCATTTGCACGCCGGCCAGCCGCGCACGACAGTCGCCGACGCGCTGCTCGCGTCATGGGGCCACAAGAACCACCCCGAATTGCTGCGTACCGACCAGCCCCGAACGCAGTGAGGGGGTCGACTCAGAATCAATTCAGAATCAATTACTTACGGGGTGGTTTCTGGAGGAGTAAGCGCGTTCTCGGCGGTGATCTATCTGACGAACTCGCTCTCCCCCAGTTTCATCCCTCCGTCAGCGCCCGGACGGGAGCGTCCGGTGCTTGCTAAGCTGCCAGATGTATGAGTAAGTGCGAGCAACTCGCAACCCAAGGCTTTGCCGTCATCCCTGATGTACTTACAACGGAAGAAGTGCGTATGCTACGCGAAGCCCTGGAGGGTTCCCTCTGCAAACCCACTCGCCAAGGAGGCGTGCGGAATCTTTTGGATCGATGTCCGGCGGTTGCCGAAGTCGCAAATTCTGCGGCGATCCGCAGCCTGGTCCAACCCGTGCTTGGTCTCCGCGCATTTCCGGTGCGCGGGATTTTATTTGACAAGACTCCAGACGCGAATTGGAAAGTTCCCTGGCACCAGGACCTCACGATCGCTGTACAAAGCAGGGAAGAAACAACCGGCTTTGGCTCTTGGACGACGAAAGACGGAGTACAACATGTGCAACCTCCCACCGAGATCCTGGAGGGTATGTTGGCCGTCAGGATTCACCTGGACGAATGTGGTGCAGACAATGGTCCGGTCCGCGTCATTCCGGGGTCTCATTCCCGGGGACGCCTCACCGCCGGACAAATCCGCTCACTGCGAGAGTCCATCCCTTCCAAATCCTGCACCGTCGGTAAGGGCGGCGTCCTCCTCATGCGGCCCCTGCTGCTGCACGCGTCTTCCGCCGCTGCATCTCCCACGCATCGTCGCGTCGTTCACCTCGAATGGGCTTCGTGCGGCTTGCCGAATGGCCTCCGGTGGTTCTCGGAGGCCGGGGGCTCTTGAAGGGCGGACTTTAACGTTCAAATCCCGCCAGATCTCTTCCGGCAGGGGAGCGTCGAAGTCGTCCGGTACCCGGAAGTCTCCGTCCGCGGTACCCAATTTGCGCGGTGCCGGCAGGACCGGCGGCTGGCCACGCCGCGGAATCACCGTTCTGCGCTCACGAGAGTTTGCTCCAGCAGACGGAGAAGCTCCGTTTTTGACGTTGAACGCTTTCATTTTTCATAACTAAGTAAGTCGTTGACTTAGTCCTGTCAAGACCGCCATGCGCGCCAACCAATCGGGAATAGAAGTTCGTAACCTGTAAGACGGACCCCCTGGTCCGTCACCCTTGTAAGCCGGACCCCCTGGTCCGTCACCCTTGTAAGCCGGACCCCCTGGTCCGTCACCCTTGTAAGCCGGCCCCCGGTCCGGCACCCCGTCTGTGGAAACTCTTAGCCGCTCTCGCCTGCTCCCCCCCGGCCGTGCCCCTTCCCAACCAATCAAAACGACCGTAACCCACACACCCACATACACTTAGCCAAATACCTCCACCCGGAAATTACCACCCCCGCCCGTAAACTGGAATTAGAGAGGAAATTCCAGCCATGTCATCACCCGCGCAACAAAGCGCCAACCAACAAAACAGCCTGCACTCCACCGGACCCCGTACCGAAGCCGGCAAAGCCAAAGTAAGTCAAAACGCCAACCGCCACAATCTCACCGGCCGGCTCCGAATCCGTGACGACGAACAGGACGCCTTCACTAGCTTCGAGGAAAGCCATCGGGAGCAAATCGCCCCCACCGGCGCCCTCGAACTCACCGTCTTCGCACAATTCATCGCCGCCGCCTGGAACCTCCAGCGCATCGAGACCCTGCAGTCCGAAGCCCTCGCGAATTCCGACTTCCCCCTCCTCGACCGCCTCACCCGTTACCACGGCCATCACGAGCGCTCCTTCCACCGCGCCCTCAAGGAACTGAAAGCCCTCCAAACCGCCCGAGAAATCGCCGAGCGCCTCGCCAACCCCAACAAACCAGACCACCTCCCCCTCGCCGACCTCGCCAAGGTCCAACGAATTGGCTTTGTTTCGTCCAACCACGAAAACGAAGTCGCCCAACTCCTCAAGGACTACATCTTCGCCCCGCCCCCTGGCCAGGACGTCTGATCCGCTGTTATACGATGTTGGACATGCCGGCTCCATTCATCCTCCCGCTGCTGCTTTCGCTGAGTGCTGACTACTTTCCGCCGCCCGATACCCAGGGCGGTTGGCGCGTCGCAAAGGAACCCGCGAAGCTCGGCGTCGATGTTAAGCAACTCGACGCTGCCTTCGGCTATATTCAGCAAACCAGCCAGCACGGCGGCCTACTCGTCGTGCGCCGCGGCCACTTAGTCTACGAGAAATATTTCGGCCGCGGCCATCGCGAAGCGTTGCCGGAACTCGCTTCCTGTGGCAAGGCCTTTACCAGCGTCGCCGTGGGTATCATGCTGCGCGAGAAGGCAAAGCTGTTTCCCCAAGGGCTCGACCAAAAGGTGTTTACTCCCGAATATCTGCCCTCCGCCTATTTTCCGCTGGACGATCCACGTAAGTCAGAAATCTCGCTCGGCCAGCTACTCGCCATGTCGGCTGGCATTCGCGGGACGAATCCCGTCTACGTCAAAGGCGTCCGGCAGACCTGGGAAAATCCGACGGAGGACAACGGACCTTATTCCACCACCGACGACTTCGCCATGAAGCAGTCCTTGTGGTGCTCGCCGGGCGAATGTTACTCCTACGCGACTTCGTCCAGCCATTTGCCGGCGATGATCGTGCGCCGGATCACCGGCATGGAAATGGAAGAATACCTGCGGCGAAAGCTTACCGGCCCCCTCGGCTTCGGCACCTGGGGATATGCGATGTACCGGCCCAAGCTCAAGGGCGGCATCGACGCCGAGGGCCGCATGTTCCACACGCCCGGCGGCGGCAGTATCGCCGTGCGCGCCACCGACATGCTGCGCTTCGGCTACTTGATGTTGCACGACGGCAAATGGGGCGAACAGCAGATTCTTCCGGCCGACTTCGCGCGGATGTGCGGCCGCATGGTGAAGTACAACCCGCACTATCAGCATAGTTTCAATTTCAACGTCAACGAAAATGGAAATCTAGCTGACGTGCCTCGCGACGCCTATTGGAAGGGCGGGTCCGGCGGTTACGCCATTTACGTCGTGCCCTCACTCGACTTAGTCGTCTACAAGCTCGGCGGTAACGAAGGCCAGTATGACCTGGCCCTCACTCGGCTGCCCGTGAAATACACCTACGACGGTTCGCGCGCTACCTGGAAGCCCGGCGATCCGAAGATTGTCGGTGACGCTACCGGGCGCACGCTGCAGATGGTGGTGGCCGCAATCCGGTAGAATTGCAAACGCTTAGAAAAAGCGTTCCTGCCGCCGTAAATTCCCCACGGAGCCAATATTCGCGATCACAAAAGCGAAGCGATATTGGTTGTATTGAATCGGTCCGTACTCCAGGCGCCGGAATTGGAAAGAGAAGCCGCAGCAATCGGAGTTGTAAGTTAACTGCGAGTTGCTGAACTGCAATTGCCGCAGGCGATAGTCGTAAATCGCGTTGAAGCCGGCGTTCCAGCCGCGCCGGTTCTCCCGGCCCAATCCGATGAGCCCCGTGAACTGATTCGCCGGAGGAGAGATCGGGCTATTGCGCACCTGGTTGTGGCCAGCCGAGAGAAAGATCTCGTTAATGCGGCCATTCGCCGCAAACGTGGAATTCGTAATTTGCCCGCGCAATGGATCGTAGTCGGTGCGCCACTCGATTCCCAGGCTCGGAATCGGATTCATCCGGAGGGAGGAGACCACGGGCGAGTAATGGCGGGGCCCGCCCAGGAAGGAAAACGAGGTCAGACCGATCTGACTCTCGAGCACGTTGCGGCGGCCGTCCACAATCGCCCCGCCAAAAGTGGGGTCAAAATACCGCCGCTGCCAGACCGTCCAACTAAGGAACTCGCTCACCACACCGGCCTTGTTCTTCACGAAGAACCGGTTGGCTAAAGAGATCTCGGCCTCGCGGGTATTGTTCAGCAACTCAATTTCGTCGAAGCGAATCGTCCGGTTAAAATCCGCGACGCCGGAAACCGCGCGAAAGCTGGCCCGCGGCTCAATGACGTGTTTCATCTTCACTCCCGCCCAGGATGGCGCGTTAAAGACCTTCGAGAAAGAGGGCAATATCAAATCCAGCCCGATGTCGCTCGCCAGGCGCGTCTGGTTCTGGCCCGTCACCTGCGTGGTCTGATTCGGTTGGCTGGAGCCCCAGTAAGTGCCGCGCACCGCGAAGCTCGGTACCAGGGCGATCTCCTTCCAGCGCATGCGCGTGGAAACACGCGGATTTACGTCAAAACGTTCCACAAAGGCCCGCGTCTGAAACAGAGGCTGATTCCGGCGCACCAGTCCGCCCGTACTCTCCAGCGAAATCCAAACTGGCAGTTCCCGTTTAAAGACTGGCCTCTCCCGCACAATAAACTCCACCTGCGGCAGCCGCCGGATGGCGACTTTGTCACCCGGTGCATCGCTTTGGAAATTTTCGAGCTGAGCAAAAATGGCGTTGATACTGAAGCTGGACCAATGCTTGTCCAAAATTCCGATGGACTTCACCTCGGAAGCAATCGCCTCGGTAAAAGTCTGCGTAAAGGCGCGGCGGAACACCAGGCTCGACAGGTAGTTGATTTGGCCGCGCGCATGCCAGCCACGGCCTAGCTCGGCCCGGCCGGTGAAGGTCAGGTTGTAGCCGCCCTCCTTAATGCGCGTTACACCATCGCCCAGTAAACGGCCCCGGTCATTGATGCCCCAGATATTTACGTTGAAGTCTGACTTCTCGTTCGGCTTACCCCGGAAATCCACGGTGTGTGCCAGCCCTCGTTGAGTAAAGTAAGTGCCGTTGTAGAGTAAGTCGTAACTGCGATTAATCGCCCAGAAGTAGCCAAAGCCATAGACAAAGCCCAAGCGTGACGATGTGCCGAAGCGCGGGGTAAGAAAGCCGCTCCGCCGCGGCTCTTTCGCCAGCGACTTAAAAAAATAGGGAAAGTAAAACACCGGCACATTGCCGACCTTAAAGAAGGACCGCTGCGCAATGGCCCGCTCCCCGGGAATGATGTCGAACTTAGGTCCCGTTAACCGCCACCATGGCCGCGGCAACTTACAGGAGGTGATGAACCCGTCGTAGAGAATGTAGCGCTGCTTCACGCGCTCTGCCCAGCGCCCCTGGAAGATGAAGGGGTTGGACGTCGATAGAATGCCGGGCCGCGCGTCAATCTTGGCGGGCGATGAGCCGCGGACGTTGTAAAATTTGCCCTCCTGCGCCTCAATGTTGTACTCGGCCCGGTCACAGTCAAGCACTTCGCCCGTATTGAAGTTCTCGTAGTAGACATGGCCGCGCGCTTCGGCCGCGCCGGAGTCGGTATCGTAATCGATCTCATCCGCTTTCAGGAGGAGGTCGCTGGTCTCGAGTTCGACGCTGCCCCGCAGCAGCCGCTTGTTGCCCTGCACTTCCTGGTTGACGGCGCGGACGACAATGTCATTCGCTCCGGGCGCATTCGGACGTTGGCGAAGGATTCTTTGGCTGGGTTCCAGGGGTACGGGGGGGGCCGCCGGCAGCGAGTATTGGCGCGGATTGAACTGGGCCCAGGCGGGCGCGACCGCGATCAGCACACAGAATGCAGCGCCACGCAGCCAATGATGACATTCGATGGAAAATGTGTTACGACAATACAAGCTGCGGAAGGTCTCTTCTGTACTCTTGCATGGACCGGGAACCGGCCGCAAGTACTGGGGAGTGCTGCCTTAAAAGCCGACCATGATTAGTTGCCGATTCTGCGGAACCTCAAACGCTCGTGAAGATGATCGCTGCTTTCGCTGCGGGCGGCGGCTGCATTTGGCGAACGCCCGCTCCGCGCCGGACTCCTACCGGGCTACGACCGTCCACGAAGTGGACCGCCCGCCCGTTTCCGTCGAAGCCGCCCCCCTGCCTCCGCCCACCATCGCGTTAAGCTCAGGCGCCGCCGCGCGCATGGCCCCCATCGTCGACTTGGCCCCCACCCGGCCAGCCACAGGTCTGCCGGGAGAGGGCGATTGGGGATCGCTCAGTTTTCAGCAGGCCCGCGATCGCGAACGCGCACCGGAGTCCGACATCTACACCGACCACGCCGTTGCGCCGCTGGCGGCTCGGATGATGGCCGGATTCTTCGATACCCTGGTGATGCTCGGCGCCTTCGGCTTGATGGCCATCGCCTACGCGCTGATGACGCGTGATCTCGGCGCCGACCCGGTACCCGGGACGCTTTTGGGATGGACGATCTACGGCGTGCTGGCCTTGGCCGTGATCGTGTTCTATCGAAGTTTGTTTATCCTCGCGGGGACTGACTCTCCCGGAATGCGCTGGGCGGGCCTGCGCCTGGTCACCTTTGACGGCGACCAGCCGGCCACGCAGGATCGCTTCATGCGTGTCGCCTGGGGGGCCTTCAGTGCCCTGCCGCTAGGATTGGGTTTGTTTTGGGCGTGGTTCGACCAGGAGCGGCTGACCTGGCACGACCTGCTGTCGAAGACGTTTCCGTCCCCCGATACGGGTTCGGACTTACCACGCTGGTCTAAGTAAGTTATTGAAAAGGAAAAATATGTTGAAGCTCGGATTATCTCTCGTAGTTGCTTTTGGCCTGGCGGCCGCGCCGCAGGCGGTAAAAGAGGCCGTGGAGAAGACGGCTAAGAAAACGGCCAAAGTGACGGAAACCGTCGCCAAAGACACGGCCGAAGGTACCAAAAAGGTGGCCAAGAAGACAGCGAAGGTGACCGAGACGGTCGCGACCGACACCGTCGACGCGACCAAGACCGGCGTGAAGAAGACCGCCAAAGTCACCAAGGAAGTGGCCGAGAAGACCGCCGACGCCACCAAGACTGGCGTCAAGAAGACCGTGGAGGCCGTGGAACCGAAGAAGAAGACCGCCGCCGCGGCTCCGGCCATGGGCGGCGCTAAGGTCAACCTCAACACCGCCACGCGCGCCGAACTGATCGCCCTGCCCGGTATCGGCGAGGCCAACGCCGACAAGATCATCAAGGCTCGCCCGATCGCGAGCGTCGAAGATCTTTCGACGAAGAAGATCGTGGGGAACCAGTACTACGAGAAGTTCAAGGGCTTAGTCTCCGTAAAGTAGACTTACCGGCCTTGCAGCAGAGAGAGAATCTGCTGCGGGGCCGAGTTGGCTTGCGCCAAGGCGGCGACACCCGCTTGCAGCGTGATCTGCGCCTTGGTGAGGTTCGCGGCTTCGGTGGCCAAGTCCGCGTCGCGGATCCGGCTTTCCGCGGCCGAGATGTTCGTCACTTGGCTTTGCGCCAGGTTCACGGCGAACGTGAACTGATTCTGTCCGCGGCCCACCACAGCTTGCGAGATACCCAACTTCTGCACGGCTTCGGCCAGAGCGCTCACCGCCGCCTCGGCGTTGCTTTGCGTTGAGATGTCCGTTTGCGCGCCGCCGGCGGACTGGGTGGCCGCCGTCAGCAGGCCTTGCCCCAAGGTGCTCGCGCCGGTGGTGGCGTCGTAGATGCCGATCTCATTGGCCGCTGTCGACGTCGCCACGCTGCCGACGCTAACGCGGAAGTCGCGCAGATTCGAGATAATGCGGATGCCTTGCTTGCGGTCATCCGCCGCGGACTCCTTTACCGCCACCAGTTGCTTTAAGGTCGGGTCGCCCGAGCTTTGCAGCGTCTGGTTGATGGTCGCAATGGCTTCATCCAGGCTCCGGGCGTTGCGCGCGATCGTGTCGTTGCGCAACGTCACCGCGACGGAGCGCTGCGCCCCGGCGGGGTCGTTGGCGACGATGTTGAGCGTCTGCGAGTCGATCCCGAAGCGAAATTGATTGAACTGGTAGACGTCCTTGTCGGTGCCGAGTTCGGTGGCGTAGGAGCCTCCCGAGTTGTAGCTCGCCTTGTCGGCGATGTTCGCGTCGCCCACCTTCAGGCCCAACGTCGTCAATACGGTCGCCGTGCCCCCGGTCACCTTCACTTTGTTGTCTTGCGCCGCCGTCAGCACCAGGCGCCCATCCACCGCCGATGCCGTCACTAGTCCCGACAGGCCCGCCGTGCCGTTGATCGAGGCGACGACGTCGGCCAGACTCGCATCGGCGTTGACGTCCACGTCGTAGGCCGTACCATTGGCCGTCAACTGGAGCGTCTGCCCCGCGCCGAAGCCAATCGAACCCACGGCGTCGGACCGCAGGACGTCGCTCGCGTTGCTGGTCAAGGCGCCGGAAGCCACGGTACCCAAGCCCTGATCGACGCCCACGCGGTTGTTGAGCAAAAACGCCGTGCCGTTGGTGGAAGCGATGCGCAGTTCGCCGCCCACGGCCGAAGCCTGCAGGCCCGCCTTCTGCGCCGTGGTGTTCGAAGCGAAATAGGCGTTCAGCGAATTCACCGTATCAGCCACGGTCGCCCCGGCCGGCGTGAGGGCGCCGGTGTCGATGGTGCCCAATGCGCCGTTGAAGACAAACTCATAGCGAAACGCCGTGGCCGGAAATGTGCCGCCCGCGCCGGTAATCGACGTGTAGTCGAGCGACGTGGCCGTCGCCTGATTGGCCAAGGAGGCCGTTCCGAGCCCGAGGATGCCGGTGGTGTCGCCCGCCGCCACCACGCTGAAGCGCTCGCCCTGCTTGTTTTCGAGCACGATGTTCTGGCCCGCATTCGCGCTTACCACCGAGATACCGGCGGCCTGCAGGGTGGTGTTGCTGCCCACCTGCGCGCGGAAGTCGGCCAGCACCTGGTCTACCGTGGTGGTGCCACCGGTGACGGCCAGACGAAGGTCGACCGGTGCGGCCAGGCCGCCGCCTTGCACGCGAACCACGATGTTGCCGGCCGTCGCGCCGGTGGTCCCGGCCGCCGCGGCCGCTGCCCCGCCCAGTACGGTGCTCAACTGCCGCTTTCCGGACGCGCCGCTCGCGAAGTTACCGAGCAGGGCATTGGCCGTGCGGTCACCGGCTTCCACCTGGAAAGCGGCGGCGGAACTGGTGAAGCCCAGCCGTTCTTTCACCGTGCCGTCGGCTTGCTTATCCTGGACGACAATCGCCCGCACGCCCGCGTTCTTGAAGGCCGTCGCCTCCTGGGAGCCGGAGTTGCCGGCCGCGCCCACCGCCGTGTTGATCGCGTCGGCCAGATTGCTGGTATTGGTCACACCCGAAAGCGGCACGTTCACGCGGATGCGATTGGCGTCCGAGAAGCCCGCGCCGCGGAAGGTGAAGGTGGTGGTTCCTGGCGTGGACGCGTCGCCCAGATTCGAGAGATCAGCCAGGACGTTGGCCACCGAAGTCGGCGACGAAGTAGAGATGTCGGTCCCCGCGACGCCCGCCGCCTGCACGCCGCTCAAACCCAGAGAGCGCGTGTCGACGGTGGATTGCGAGAGGTCAACGCCGATGCTGCCATTGGCGATCTTCGCCGCATTCGAGGCGCCGGCGCCGCCGCCGATGAAGACGCTCAGATTCTTCGCCAGTGCGCCGCCAATGTCGAGGCCGATGGTCTGGGCCTGCCGGTCAATCTCGGTGAGCACCGAGCCGAACTCGCTGTTGAGCACGGCGCGCGAACCGTTGAAGGTTCCGGTGGCGGACTGCGTGGCCAGGGTCCGTGCCCGGTCAATCAGTTTGGAGATGTTATTCAAGCCGCCATCAACGATTTGCAATTGGCTCAAGCCGTCGTTGGCGTTGCGGATACCTTGCGTAATCACGCTGATGTCGGAGCGAAAGCCATTCGCAATGGCCAGTCCGGCGGCGTCGTCGCCGCTGGAAGTAATGCGCAGGCCCGACGTCACCCGCGAAATGGTCTTCGATTGAAATTCGGAATTGGCGCGGAGATACTCGCGGGCCTGCAACGAAGTGATGTTGCTATTGATGGAAAAACCACCCATGGCATGGACTCCTTCCTAGAGTTCGCTAACGGTTGCCGTGAGCGAAATCATTTCGTCTCACAAGAGGCTGCGGCAAGTTCTCCCTCTCAGGGAGACATATCGGGCGCCCGAGGGAGAGTATGAGAAAAATTATTCGTTACGCAAAGTAGTGGCCGGGGCGATCGACGCGGCCTGGCGCGCGGGCAGCCAGCCGGCCAGTAGACCGGCCAGCAGCAGAATCAGCATCGCGCCGCCAAAGATCCAGGGGTCGCGCGGCGTCACGCCTTCCAGCATTTGCGTCAGCGCTCCCGTTAGTAGCGCGGCGGCGGCCAAGCCGGTGGCCAGTCCGGCCAGGATTAGCTTCATGCCGGAGGCGAGGATCATGCGGCTGACGCGAGCGGCACTCGCGCCTAGCGCCATGCGGATCCCGATCTCCCGCCGCCGGCGCTCTACCAGGAAGGCCAACAGGGCGTAGAGCCCGACTACGGCGATGAGTAGCCCCATCACCCCCATCAGGCCAATCATCTGCGCCATGATACGGGCCGCGAGGAGGCCCTTATTCTCAAAAGCCTCGCGGAGCGAGCGGATATCGTACACCGGCAACTCCGGCGCCAGCGCCTTCACCTCGCGGCGCAGGAAGGGCACCAGCGCGAGAGGATCGCGCGCCGTCCGGATGTGGAGGCTGAGCGCTTCCCCGGGAAACTGCTCCGCAGCCAGATAGAAGTACGGCTTGCGGGGCTCCAGCATATTGTCGTACTTCGTGTTGCGGGCTATCCCCACCACCTCGACGGTGACCGGGTCGGCGCTGGTCAACTGAAAGCGCCGGCCCAGCGCGCTTTGATTGGGCCAATAGCGCTGGGCCATCGTTTCGTTAATCACGGCGGTGCGCGGCGCGCTGGCCTGATCGCGTTCATCGAGCGCGCGGCCCTCCCTCAGGGGAATTTGGAGCGTCGCGAAGTAGCCGGCGCTCACCTGATTGTATTGGATGCGATCCCAGCCCCGGTGCTGGGGATGGGCAAAGCCCTCGACGGTCACCTTGCGGGAACTGGTTTCGGTGCCCAGCTTCACATGCTGGGCCAAGGCGACGGACTCGACGCCCGGCAGGGCGCTGACCCTGGCCTGAATGTCCCGGTAAAACCGCGCCACCCGCGCCGCCTCCATGCCGACGCTATTCGGCGCGAACGAAGCGATGAGCACGTTATCGACTTGGAAACCGGGTCCGGCGTGGGCGAGTTGGTAGAAGCTCTTGGCGAAGAGCCCGGCGCAGATGAGCAGCAATACCGAAAGCGCGCATTGCGCCGCCACCAGCAGCCAGCGGCCCCGGAAGCGGGCGTGTACGGCCGTCACCAGGTCGGTCCGCGTGGCCTGCAGGGCGGGCGCCAGGCCAAAGACGACGCTCGTGAACAGAGCCAGCAACAAGGCGCACGTGAGTACGCGGCCATCGAGCCGGACATCCAACACTACCGGATAGTCAGTGGGCAGCGAGATGGCGCGCAGATAACGGATGCCCGCCTGCGCCAGCAACACGCCGGCCCCGGCGCCCAGAAGGCCCAGCAGCAGGCTCTCGGTGAGCAACTGACGGATCAGCCGGAACCGTCCGGCGCCGATCGATAGGCGGATGCCCATTTCGCGGCGGCGGGCCGTGGCGCGGCCCAAGAGCAGATTCGCCACGTTGACGGTCGCGATGAGCAGCACCAGCAGAACGATGGCGCCTAGGATCATGCTGAGCATCGTATCCTCGGGCTTCTGTTGGAGCCGTTGGTCGAGATCACGCAAGACCGCGACCGTACGTTCGGCTTCGCTGGCGGGGAGCAGGCCAGCCAGGTCGCCGCCCGCCGCGGCCACGCTTACTCCCGGACGCAAGCGTCCGCGGACGGCGATGCCCCGTTCTTTCGGATCGTCGAGCACGCCGGCCAGGGCTGGCTTCAGGCGTTTGGCCATGGCGAGCGGCACGTAGAACTCGGGGCGCGTATAGAGGTCAGTCCCGGTGAAGCTCTCGGGCAAAAGGCCCACGATGATGCCCGGCTGTCCATTGAGCTTGATGCGACGGCCCGTAACCGGGCTCCGGCCGCCGAACCAGCGTTGCCAGCCCCCATGGCTGATCAGCACGGCCAGTTCACCGGCGGCGGGCGAGTCCTCTTCGGGCAGGAAGCCGCGCCCCTGCGCCGGCTGGGCGCCGAGGGTCGCGAAATAGCCGTGATTCACCATCAGGCCGATGGTCATGCGCGGCAGTTCGCCTTCCGCGATTTGGACGGCGATGCCGCTGCTGACCTCGGCGGCCAGGCCGCTGAGGGTGCGGTTGGCGGTCCGGAAGGCTTCGAATTCGCGGAAGGAGAGGTCGCTGAAGCGTTGCGCAGGGGTGCTGGTACTGAGGCGGACGACGCGCTCCGGCTGCGGTGTGTCGAGCGGACGCAGCAGAATCCCGTCCACCATGCTGAACACCGCGCACGCGGCGCCGATGCCCAGGGCCAGCGAGAGCACCGCGGCGCCCGTAAACAGCGGCTGCCGGGCCAGCGTGCGGAGGGCGTAGTGCCCATCGCGCCACAGATCTTCCCACATTCGGACCTGGCGCATATCGCGGCACTCCTCCTTGCGTTGTTCGACGTCGCCCAGCAGCCGGCGCGCGGCCAGCCGGGCTTCGTGGGGCGTCATCCCGGCGGCAAGATTCTCGGCGATCTGCTGCTCCAGGTGGAAGCGCCACTCGTCGTCGAGTTCGGCTTCCACGGCCCGCCGGCGGAACAAGGACCGCACCCGGGCGCGGAGTTGACGCAGCCAGCGCATTATGCCTCCCGCACCACCAGGTTGATGGCTTCGGAGAGCCGGTTCCAGTTGGCGAGTTCCTGGTCCATCCGCACGCGCCCCTCTTGGGTGAGCGAGTAGAACTTCGCCTTCCGGCCGGTGTCGGTCTCCGCCCAGTGGGGCACAATCCAGCCCTGGTGTTCGAGCCGGTGCAAGGCCGGATAGAGCGAGCCCTGCTGCACCTGCAAAGCCTCGCGCGAGAGCTGCTGGATCCGCTTGGCGATGGCCCAGCCGTGAAGCGGCTCCAGGGCGATGGTGCGGAAGATGAGGAGGTCGAGTGTGCCTTGGACGAGATCGGTTGGCTTTCCCATGCTATGACTATCTACAATACGCCGAGTATTGTAGATAGTCAAGGGGTGGCACTAAGCCGTCCGGAGCCTAGGTTATTTGTGAAAACGAGGCGAGACCATCATCCCGTAAGCTGTTGATTCTGAAAAGACACTTTCACTCGCTCCCGAAGGACCCACTCGCTTCGCTCGGGGCTGGTGGGTGCATGATGCGCTGGCTCCGTGAAAGCTTTCACCATTACTGGTGGCCGCGCAGGGGGCCACCGGGACTCTCCATGAACCACCCCGTAACCCATTGATTCTTTTTGGGACCCACTCGCTTGAAGCTCAGAAAAAATCCACTCGCTCCCCGAGTTGGAGCGAAACCCGGACATCGGGTTGAGTGACCGGGAGGTAAAGCCCGGTCACCCTCCCACACCACCGGACGTGCGGTTTTC
>JAIEMJ010000047.1 GCA_019752335.1 Bryobacteraceae bacterium | reverse complement strand
GACTCTACATCCCTATCCCGCAGTGCGCTTTGACGCCAGATATCCGAGGTAAGAGCCGTATGCGGTAGTGCCGCTCGTACGGATCTGTGCGGGGGGCGATCAGCGATGATCGTCCCTACCGCGACCTGTGGCAAACGCCCCGCTGGTCGGGTTCCGATTCGGGGCATTGAAGCTCGCCTGATTGAAGGCATTGTAGACCTCGGCGCGGAACTGCACCTTGACGCGCTCACCGGCCGGAAACGTCTTGAAAAGCGACCAGTCCCAGGCCCGTTGCCCGTCGCCGCGGATGCCGCTGAAGCGCAGCGGCAATTGCTGCCGGTTCAATTGCAACTGCAAGCTCGCGTCACGGACAAAGCCTTCGGTGGCGAACCAGCGGTCCACACTCCGGGCGCTGCCCGCGAGCGGAATCGCCTTGATGTCGCCGATGAACAGCGCATTGCCGAAGCCAATCGGCGGCCCGGATTGCACGATCACGACGCCATTCAACTGCCAGCCGCCGGCGAGCAGATCGGCCGCCTTCGGCAGCGATCCGGCAAAGCGGCGGCCGCGGCCCACCGGGATCTCCCAGATGCCGCTCGTCGAGATGCGATGGGGCCGGTCATTGTCGGCGATCACTTCATACGGCCGGTCGTCGGCCGGATTCAGGTACTCGAGGGCTTCCATGAACTTCGACCAGACATAGGACGCCTGCAGGCTGAGCCCATTGCGCATCCGCCGCTCGACGCGCAACTGCAGCGAGTGATACCAGGAATAGCCGTCCGGCACCACGGCGCTCAAGTTACCAAACTGCGGATAGGGCCGCAAGAGATTCCCCCGTGTGATGGTGCGCGGATACGAAGGCGCCAAGCCAAAGTACGGATTCGGGAACTGCTGGGAGAGTGAATCGATCGCCGCGTTGTCGCGACTCCCCGAGCGGCTCAAATACTGATTCGGAATCGCATTGAAGTCACGCGAAATCGCCAACCGCGTGCCCCGATTGGCTACATACGCCGCATCCACCATCACTTGGGCGGGCAGCATCCGCTGTACGTTGAACGACCAGCGCTGCGAGTACCCCTGCTTCAGGTTCGGATCGTAGAACGAGAATCCCTGTCCCAGGCTCGTCGCCAAACCCGCCGCCGCGCCCTGTACCGGGATCAGCCCTTGCGGAAAGGGATTCGCGTTGTTCGCGATGAACGTCAGCCCATTGTCGAGCGACGCCTGTATCGGCGTCGCCTGGCTGAAGCCCGTCTGCTGCGGGATCGTGCGGAAAGTGCCGATGCTGTCGTAGTAAGTGCCGTAGCCGGCGCGCAGCACCGTGTCCTTGCCGAGCTTGTAGGCTAAGCCGGCACGCACCAGCACATTGTTCTTCTCGCCCCGAAACGGGCTCCGGCCATAGCCGTCGCGCGCTACGAAACGCAGCCCGCCCATGGACCGGAACGCCGCCGGCGCAATCTCCGGAATCGGATTCAAGGCGTAGACCGCGCGCGCCTGCGCGTCCACCGGATTCGGTACCGTGGCGTCGTAGCCCGCCACCAACCGGTCGAAGCGCTCCGTCAACGGGCTCTCATACTCGTAACGTAAACCCAGATTCAACGTGAGCCGCGAACTGACGCGCCAGTCGTCCTGCAGGAAGGGCGCCAGGTAGCGATCCTGGAAGGCCGAGGTCGCGGTGCGCTCCATCTGCCCGTCCGGAATGCCCAGGAGCATCGAGGCGAGTTCCTGGCCGATGGCGGCCGGGGCGGCGTTGTCGAGCGGCCCGCGGGTGAACGTGTTGGAGTAGTTGAGATCGGGAGAATTCGCCAGCGGGATGCGCGTGCCGAATCCGCGATAGAGCCGGGCGTCCAGGCCATAGCGTAGCGTGTGCGCGCCGCGGGTGTTGGTGAAATTGGCCTGCATCGTATGCGTGATAGTGCTGTTGGCGCCGTCTCCATTACTCCACTCCGACAACGGCGAATAGGCCCCGGCGCGCACGCGGGGCACGGTGGATAGGCTAGGATCCACCAGACCGGCGAGCGCTCTCGAAAAGCCGAGGGTCGTCAGGTCTGTGCCTTGTGTCTGCCGCGCTTCGCCCATGTCGCCGTAGGAAAGCCCGTAGCGCAGATTGAGCACCATCGTTGGATTCAGGATGAGGACATCGTCCAGCGCCAGGCCGCGCCGCCCGGACCGCGTGTTGAACCGCGACACCGGCAACCCGTAGCGGTCCTGCCCGCTGATCCAGTCGTAGTTATGCACGCGAAAGAAGAGCCGGTGGCCCTCGCGGATCTGATGATCGAGGCGCCCGAAGTGCGTGTTGTACTCCTGCTTGCGCACGTCGGAGTAGAAATGGTTGTTCGCGCCGTCGTTGCGCCCGGCCTGATTCGGCGCCGGGTACAGATTCACCAGGTTGAGCCCCACCGCATCGAGCCGGCTACGCGGGATCAGATTGCCCGCGAGCGGATCGCGCTGGAAGCGGCCCCCTGGGGCCGTCCGCGTCGAGAGCGGATCGTAGAGCTGATAACGGCTGCCGTTGGGGATGCTCAGCAACGCGGAGAAGTCGCCGGTGCGCTGCGCGAGCGTGGGCACCGTATTGGTGGAGGAGGTTGGCCGTCCCCACTGGTTGCCTTCGTAGGCGTAGAACCAGAAGGTACGATTGCGGCCGTTGTAAAGCCTGGGAAGCCACACCGGCCCGCCCGCCGAAGCGCCGTAACGGTTGTCCTGATAGACGGCCGGCTTCACGCGATTGCGATTCTCAAACCAATTGGGCGCATCGAGGGCTGAATTGCGGAACCAGTAGCGCAAGTCACCGTGGATCTGATTCGTGCCGCTGCGCGTGCTGATGTTCACGGTGGCGCCCGGGGTGTGGCCGAACGTCGCGTCGTAAGGCGACACTTCCATGCGAAACTCCGAAACGGCGCTGGAGGGTGGAATAAACGCCACCCGCACCCGGCCATCGCCCAGATCCGCCGTCGTGTTGCTGATGCCGTCGATCTGGAACTCGGTGCTGAAGCGCGGCCCGCCCGCCACCGCCATCTGCGAGGTACCGCTCGGCGAGGACGCCTTCAGGGCACGCAGATTGGTGAGATTCACCACCTGCGGCGACAGGCGCGTAAGTTCCATCGGATTGCCGCCCCGCTGCGGCAACTCCTGCAACCGGCGCGCATCCATGAACGTGCCCATCGACGAAGTGCCGGACTCCAGCAGCGGCGCCGCACCGCTCACCTCCACCGTCTCGGCGACGTTGCCCACCTCCATTCGCAGCGGCAGGTCGAGTACTTCGCCCACGCGGACCTCTACCTTCTCCATCGAGACCCGCTTGAATCCGGGCGCCTCCGCCGTTACCTGGTAAACCCCGGGAACGAGAAAGGGCAGGCGAAAGCCCCCGCCCTCCCCGGAAGTCGCCGTGGTGACAATTCCGGTATCGATGCCGACCGCCCGGACGCTGGCGCCCACGACGCCCGCGTCGGTCGGATCCGTCACCCGGCCCGCAATCACCCCGCGCGACTCCTGGGCGGGCAACGCCACGGCCCCCAGTAAAATCGCCCAAAATACCAATGCAATCCGGCCGCTCTTCATGGAACTCGACATTCTTACAGGAATACCACTACCCGGCAGCGGCCGGCCGCACTATGATTGTTAGACAGATGACTCGACGAGACTTATTGAAGACCGCCACTTGGACGGCCGCGGCAACCGCTACCGGCTGGAGCCAGACCCCCAAGGCAAATGGCCGCAAGCCCAACATCATCTTCATCCTCGCCGACGACCTGGGCATCAACGGCCTGAGTTGCTACGGCTCGGATCAGTTTCAGACGCCGAACATCGACCGGTTGGCCGCCAGCGGTACGCGCTATACCCATGCCTATACGGCGCCGCTTTGCGGGCCATCGCGCGCCCTCATCCTCACCGGGCGCTACGCCTTCCGCACCGGCGCCACCAACCAGGACGCCACCGGCCTGATGAAGCCCACCGTGGAAACCATGACCCCGAAGGTACTCAAGCAGGCCGGCTATACGTCGGCGATGATCGGCAAGTGGGGCCAACTCCCGCTAGGACCGGCCGACTTCGGCTTCGACGAGTATCTGAAGTTCACCGGTAGCGGCGCCTATTGGAACACGCAGGAAAAGGCCAAGACTTACGCGCTCAACGGAGAGAAGACCAAGCTTGGCGACCAGGAATACCTGCCCGATGTGATGCACCGCTATCTGGTGGACTTCATCACGCGCCATCGGGACCAACCGTTCTTCGCTTACTACTCCATGTCGCACGTGCACGCCGAGATTCTGCCGACGCCCGATAGCGCCCCCGGCGTGAAAGATGCCTACGCCGACAACATCCGCTACATGGACAAGCTGGTCGGGCAGTTAATCGCCGAACTCGACCGGTTGAAGCTCCGCGAAAACACGCTGATCGTCTTTGTGGGCGACAACGGCACAGGCGGCAACTATGCCGCTGTTTCCACGATTCGGGGCAAGCGCCTCTCGGGTGAGAAAGGCTCGATGCTCGAAGGCGGCGCCAATGTTCCCCTGATTGTGAATTGGCCGGGCCACACGCCGGCCGGCAAGGTGACGGCCGAGTTAATCGATTCCACCGATTTTCATCCGACCTTCGCCGAGTTGGCCGGTGCGAAGTTGCCGCCGGCCACCGTTATTGACGGTCACAGTTTCGTACCGCAATTGCAGGGTAAGCCGGGTCAACCACGCGAATGGATCTTCATTCAACTCGCGCGCCAGTGGTATGTGCGCGACGCGAAATTCAAGCTCAACCAGGCGGGCGAACTCTTCGACATGACCAAGGCGCCCTTCGAGGAACCGCTGATCCCCGCAGGTTCCATGAATCCCGCCGCGACATCGGCGCGCCAGCGCCTCCAGGCCGCGCTCGACCGTTTGAATCCTGCCGGCGGCATCCTGGATACCGGAGACGGCACCGGGCGTCATGCCAGCCGCGAGGAGAATCGCAAGAAGAAGCGGCAGATCCGCTAGTCCTAGATGTGGCGAGTTCCTTAAAAACCTCTCCGGATATCAAACGGGTTAGTGGAAATCAGACTTCGTCATGAGCACACAAACCACCCAAATTGCTGCGCGCCGGCCAGCCCCCGAACGTAGTGAGGGGGTCATTAAGAATCAATGGTTTACGCGGTGGTCTCTGGAGTAAGTGGCTCGTTCCCGGCGGAGGTCGCTCTCGCTTGGTGTCATCTCCCGTTGCCGCCCCGGCCGTGCCTAGTCACAACGTTTTCGTGGAGAATATCCGGCTTTAGAAACAAATACTTACGAGAAATTCTGGCCAAGCTTTCTTGCGCCCGCCGGTTACCGTAAATTCAGGAAGGTTTATCCCATGCCTGAACGCATCCACAAGCTCCAACCCAATCGACTCCTCCACCTGCGAGGCTTCGATAGCTTAGGCGCCGCTGCCGCGCTCCACTCCGCCACCGCCAATAGCTTCGAAGTCAGCGGCGTTTTTCGCGACCCCGCTGACTTCGCCGTGCTCATCCTCCATGACATGGATAATTTCTACGAGCACCCGCGCCTCAAACACCTCCCGGACTCCGACTTCGACGGCCTCACCCTCACCTTCGACGTCCGTTACGAAGGCCTCATGACCCTCGACTCCCCCAAATTCGAAACCATCGCCTGGCCCTTCCTCTCGGTTATCCAGGACGATGCCACCAGCACGCCGCGGCAGATTCGCTTGAACGACCCCGCGCGCTTCACCCAGGTGGGAGGCACGCAAACCGCCGCCTCGGCCTCCTTCACCATCGAGAATAACGGCCTCAAGCAATTCGACCGTCTGACCCTGTGGTACCTCAACCTGAACTTCGACTACCTCGTCGAACATCCCGTCGAGGCCCTTTTCGGCTTTGCCGGCGCGGGCGTGGGCACCGTCCACCGCATCACCGTCGATGGCGCGGACTACACGCATACCGAAACCGCCACCGACACCAACACCAGCATCGCCCTTGCCCTGATTACCGCGCTTGGCGCCAGCACCCGCGTTACGGCCGTCCAGGATACGGGCGCACCGAATCAGGTCGTCGTCCGGGCCGTCGATGACCTGGTCGTCGCTCTCACCTCCACCGGCGGCATGCCGCAGACGATCTACGGCATCGGCGCCGCTACGGTCGCCGCCTATCTGGCCGCGCAGATCAACGCCGCCAATTGGACCAACGTGCTGATGCCCATCACCGCCTCGGCCTCCGGCGCGGTGCTCACCATCACTTCTCAGCGGACGGGCGTTGACGGCAACATGCTCACGCTCTATGCGGTCGCTAAAAACAGCCGTCTGCAAACCACGCAGCCTCAGATTCAACTCGCTGGCGCCGTCTCCAACGCCATCTGGCGCGTCACGCTCGACTTCGCCGCACTCGGCATTCCGCGCATCCGCCAGATGTGGTTCACCTACGCGCCCGCTCTGGCCAACGGCGCTCGCCTCAGTTCCACCGAATGGCGCGCCATTTACTCGAATTGGCATCTCACTGGGCCCGAAGCGACGAAGACTCTGCAGGTGGCCGGGCCTGACAGTGTCCGCGTCGAGCATAACGACGCCTGGTGTACTTACTCGGGCACCTGGGTGGATGAGGTCGGCTTCTTTTCGAACGGCTATGCCCGCCGCGCGAACGCCGTGGGGGCCCAGGTGACGGTCCGCTATGCCTGCTCCACCGTGCATGACTTGTATGTGGGCACGTCGCTCTATAGTGACCGGGCGGCCGTCAACGTGCGTCTGGATGGCGACACCGCTACTACCTTCGATAGCCACCTCATCAATCTGGTCGCGGTGAACACGCGCCGCCGGGTCCGCACGAATGTCCCGGCGGGCGAGCATACCGTTACCTTCACCGTCGCCACCGCCGGCTTCTTCTACTTCGACTTTCTCGAAGCCGCTGTTCCCGGCGATGTTCCCGATCCGCCGCCCGCGCGCCCCGAACTCTCCCCCGCGCTCGACTATTCGACGGACCACACCTACAAGCTCTCCCCCGCCCGCCTGCTGTGGATCTTTGACCGGCTCGGCTTCGCCGGACCCATGAACGAATACATCGGCGTCTTCTGGTGGAACCAGCGCAAACGTATCGGCGCCACCATCCCCAGTGTCACCGTCACGTTCGGCGGCGGCTTCGTGCCCGGCGACTCGCTCTTTCTCAACATCGGGGGACTCTCGATCGGGAAGTCCGTTTTCCCGAACGAATCGAACGACCTCTTCGCGCGGCACTTCGCCTACACCATCAACGCCACTTACGTCGGCGTCTGGGCCGAAGCCATCGGCAATACGCTGGTGATTGAAAGCCGATCGCCCGCGCCGGCCTATGCCTTTTCCTTCAGCGCGTCCACTGACTTGGTGAGTGGCTCCACCGGCACGCTTACTTACACGGGCGCCCTGAACAATGGGGTCCCGGGGGAGTGGGAAGTGGATCCCACCCAACTCCCAGCCTTGAACCGCGGCGCGCGCGACTGGCACCTCGACCTCTACCGCGAATGCCAGGCCCGTTCCCGCCCCATCGTCACGGCTTGCTCGATGGAGCTAGTAAATCCGCCCCTGGACTTCGTCGCCCGCTTTCCGGACCAGGCGCCCGTGATCACCTCCGTCGGCTTTGGCACGCTCACCTCCGCGCATTGCTCGTTTGTGACGCCGATGCGGGAATATCAGAAAACGGTCTTCCAGTCGATCGCGGATCTGATGGCGCAAGCCGGGCTCACGCCGCGCCTGCAGTTCGGCGAATTCCTGTGGTGGTTCTTCTCCTCCGGCCCCGGCGGCGGCATGGCCTTTTACGACGATGAGACCAAGGCACTCGCCCAGGCCGCGCTCGGCCGTCCGTTGCATATCTTCCAGCAGCCCACCGACGATCCCGGCGTGAACGGCGGCGCCGATGCTATTTTCCTCCGCAATCGGCTACGGGACTACGCCGCCGCGCTCATCGCCCACATTCGCGCCTCGCACCCCACGGCCCAGTTCGAGTTGCTCTTCCCCTACGACGTGAATCACCCCACTCCGGTGGGCGTCTTTAACCTCGGCGGCGCGCTGAATCGCTTCGTCAACCTGCCCGTCGAATGGGAAACCAAACCCGGCAGCGGCTTCGACACCCTCAAGATGGAAGCCCTGGACTTCGGCGCCTGGACTCGCAGCCTGGAACTGGCCCTCACCGCCATCCGCCTCCCCATGGAACTCGGCTGGCCCAAGGACAGCGTCCGTTACCTGGTGCCTGTCTTCCGCCCCTACAGCGCCTGGGAGCAGGAGTACCGCCTGGCCGTCAGCGCCGGCGTGCCCTTCATCAATCTCTGGGCCTTCGATCACGTCTGCCTGTACAATCTCCGGGTCGAGCGGCCGAATCAGGCCGCCCGAGCTTTTGCCACAGACTAACGTGAATGAAATCAATCACATCCCGGTTCGTTTCGTACTCGGTTTTTGTCCAAAAAATGACCAAGCCGCGCGCGAAGTCGCGGACGGCTTGGGGCATCATGAGGCTCCATGAACCGCCCCAAGTACGGCGCACCGGCAAGCCCGGAACGAAGTGACGGGTCCAATTAGAATTGAAACGCCCACCAGTCCAGCCGGGAACGATAGTGACCGGGTGGTTCTCAGCAGTAGTCTATCTGACGGGGTCAAACGCCGATCTCGCCTAGCTTCATCCCCCGTTGCTGTCCCGGCGGTGCGCGGTTCAGCCCGTAGGTGCACCCTTACCGCAGCAACTCCTCGGCGTGCAGGGCGCCCGCGGGAGTGTCCTCGTGCTTAAAGAACGCGTAAACGTCGCGGCCGCCCGCGACCAAGCCGCGAACCTTGTCGCTGATCTCCTGGCGTTCCGTCTCGGAGTACTCCTCCTTGCGCAAACGAAAGTAGACGAAAGGCGCCGTCAGACGCTCCGGCACCACGATCTTCTCGGACTCCGCCAGACACAGCGCCGCCTCATGCCGGGCAAGAATCTCGTAAGTCGACTCCTCGAACCAGCTCTTGTGGCGAAATTCGAACGCCAGCCGGATGTCGTCGGGCGCGGCGGCCAGAAACGCCTCCAGCCGCGCCGTGTCGATCATCAGATTCGGCGGCAGTTGCACCAGCACCGGCCCCAGGCGTCCGGTAACGCGCAAACCGTCAATCGCGCGGAAGAAGATACCAGTGAATTCGCTCACCGCCAAACGGTCAATGTGGGTGATGCGTTGATGCGCCTTCAAGGCGAAACGGAAATGAGCCGGCGTCTCGGCCACCCACTTCTCCAGCACCGCCGCCGTCGGCAAACGGCGGAATGTGTAGTTCGCTTCCACCGCGTTCAGACGCGTGCCGTAGTGCGACAGAAACTTCTTGGCCGGCAGTTTGTCGGGATAGAATCCGGGTTTCCAGGCGGGATAGGCGAAGCCGGACGTTCCGGCGTAGAGTGTAGCCACGCTCCAGATTCTACTCTGGTTTGCGCTACTCTGTGGGGGAAGATGACGATGGAGAGCCGGAGGAAGGTATCGATTAAGGATGTGGCACGCGAAGCGGGCGTGTCTCATGCCACGGTCTCTCGCGCGCTGCGCGGTAGTCCGCTGATTAGCCCGCCGACGACGGCGCTGGTGCATCAGACAGCCGAGCGGATGGGCTACACCGTGAACGCCGTCGCGCGCAGCCTGGTCACCGGGCGCACTTACACCATCGGCGTCGTGGTCACCTCCATCGCCGACCCCTTCGTCGGCGGCGTCATCGCCGGCGTCGAGGACTGCACCAATCAGCGCGGCTATTCCACCATTCTGGCCACCTGCCACGCTGACCCCGAGATCGAGAAGCGCATGGTGGCCAGCCTGCGGGAGCGAAACGTAGACGGAATTCTGGTGACGTCTTCGCGCGTGGGCGAAGAGTACTCGCTGATGCTGGCCGGCATGCGCGTGCCCATCGTACTTTTGAACAATCAGCGGCCCGGCGACTACGACTATTCCGTCACCATCGACAACACCGGCTCCGCGCGCCGCGCCGTCGAGCACTTGCTGCAGTTAGGCCATCGCCGCATCGCCTACATCGGCCACGCCAGCGGCTACGCTAGTGACCGGGACCGCCGCCAGGGCTACGAGGTGGCCTTGCGCGAAGCGGGCCTGAAACCGAACCACGCCTGGACGCTGCTGGCCGACTCGTCGCCGGAGAGCGGGGCCCAGGCCGCCGCGAAGTTGCATGCTCTGGGCGAAGGGCCCACCGCGATCTTCTGCTACAACGACCTCACCGCGCTGGGAGTGCTGGCCTACGCGCGAGAGCAGGGCCTGGCGGTGCCGGGGACGTGGTCCGTGGTGGGCTTCGACGACCTTTTCCTCAGCCAACACCTCTTCCCGCCCTTGACGACGGTACGGCAGCCGATGTTCGAGATGGGCCGCCGGGCGGCCGAATTGCTGTTGGGGCTCATCGCGGGGGAAGAGTCACAGGCCCGAGTCCAGATGGCGGGCGAGTTGATCGTCCGGCAAAGCACGGGTGTGATTCGGGCCTAGAAAGCGAAGCGCACGCCAACCCAGGCGTTGAAGCCCGGCGCGTCCACTCCAGAGCCGTGGTAACGGTAATTCTTGTCCAGTGCATTTTCCACCGCCGCATGGATTGACCAGCGTTCGCCAATGGGCAATCCCGAGCGCAGGCCCACCACCGCCCAACCCGCGGTCGACAGATAAAGCGGCACGCGCGAATTGTCGTCCGCCACCCGCACGCCGTTGATGGTTGCGCCGATGGGCAACACGCGGTTCTGTATTTGCGCAAGGGTTTCGCCGGTGGGCCGGAAGACGCCGGTGAGCGGATCGGTTAACGCCGCGACCCGGGATCCGCGAAAGAACGGGGCGATATCCGCGCGCCGGAACGATGCCCCAATTCGTTCATCGTCCCGATCACCGCCACTCAACCGGGCTTGCGCCTGGGCGGCGGTGAGCGAGACTTCCACCCACGGGCGGCGCCGGGACGGCGTATAGCGTAGCCGCGCCGCGCCCATGCCCGGCGGCAGCCGGCGGATATTGCGGTTGGGGAAGAGATCCCGCCCCGTTAACAGGCTGTAGTTCGCTTCGAGCATCCAGCGGTTCATCAGCGCCACCTGCGCCATCGTTTCGAAGCCATAGTAACGGGACTGGCCGTCGTTGACGAAAGCCTTTACCGCGCGCGGATCGAATCGCGTCGCCACCGTGACGACGCCCTGCTCGCGCTGCGCCGCGGTGGGAGCGATGGGCGCCACCGGCAAGCCGGCCAGGCTGGTGGGCACGTTGACGGCCGAAAACAGGAGCGTCCGCCGCACGATCGGGTTGTATAGCTCGGCATTGAAGAATTGGGCGCGCGCATAGAGCCTCCCGGTGCGCACGGTCATCCCCAGCTCATAATTCATGAGCGACTCCGGGCCGAGGCTCCGCAAGGGAGATCCCTTCGCAAGCGCCCCCTCGCCCGCGTCGGTGGCTAACTGCGCGCCCGCCCCAATCGCTTCGGCGGCCGGAATCTCGTAGCCGAGGTCGTTGAGCCCCAACGCGCCCAGATCGTTTAGATTCGGGGCCCGGAAGCCCCGCCCCACCAGCGCATGCAGTCCGAGGGAGTTGGTGAGCGACCATTGTAGACTGCTCTGAAAAGTGACGTCGCGGAACCACTGCGAGGAGCGGGGAATCCGTAGCGCCTGGTCCTCGGGCGTCGCGAAGCGTACGCCCGTCGCGCGGACTCCGCCCGCCGCGCGTAGCGTCCGGGAGATGCGGTAGCTCACTTGCGCGAAGGCACCCAGATTCTGGTAGCGCGATTGGTTGGGATAGAGCGGACGCGGGCGTGTCACCACGCCGGAAACCGGATTGCGGATTTCGCGGGTGGATTCGATGTACTCATCGTAGAACTCGCCGCCCAATGAGCCGGTGAGACGAGAGCCCACGTGGGCCGTCACCTGGCTCGTGTAACCGAGGACCTTCACGCGGGCGTAGTCCGTGGTGAGCGGATCGGCGAACGAGAGATTCTGGCGGCGCCCGCCGTCGGTTTGGCCATTGAACGAAAAGGTTCCACTGATGGAGTCGATGGGGCCAGTTCCCAGCTTCTCGTAGCGCGCGTAGAGGAAGTCGAGCGCTTGGGGCTCAAAGGTCGAAATCACCCGTCCCAGGCCGCCCAGCAAATCCTTGTAGGCGTTCACGCGGCTCTGCGCTCCGCGTTGGTAATGCAACGTCAGGGTCTGGCTGGGGCGCAGGCGCATGGCGAAGCGCGCTTCGGCGCCGGCTTGGTCGAAGCCGCTATCCTGCTGCCGGCTTCCCGTCAGTCGCTGCACCTGCTCCGAATTCAGGCCAAAGAAGCGCCGGAAGACATTCCGCGAGTCGAAGCCACCCCCGGCCCGCAGATCGTTATGCCGCCGGCCGGAGAGTCCGCCGAGCCAATAGAAGCGCGGTGTGGATAACGCCAGCCGCCCACTGGCCGTGCCCGAAAGATCGGCCGAAGCGGCTCCCAGGTGCAACTGTCCGTGTACCCCGGCGCCGGCTACGCGAAACTCGGGTTGAGTGGTCGCAATGTTGATGATGCCGCCCAGGGCATCGCTGCCCCAGGCGACGCCAGATGGCCCCAGGGTGGCCTCCAAGCGCGTCACCTGGCCCGGTTCAATATAAGCGAGGTATTGGTTCGGGCCAGAACGGAAGGTGGAGTTGTTGAAGCGAATGCCGTCGATCAGGTTCAGCACCTGATAGCCGGTCAGGCCTCGAAGAAAGGGTGATGCCTGCCCCCAGGTACTCTGCTGCAAGAGAATCCCTGGCTCGTTCGCGATCGCGTGGCCCAGCGTTGGCAAGGGCTGCGATCGGAGCTTCTCGTCTCCGCGGACCGTGACCACGCTGGCGGACTCCCTCGGATCCTCCAGCGAAGTGCGATCCGGAGACGCACCCACCGTGACGCTGGTGTAGATCGCTTCCGGCGCCAGTTCCACTGCGATGGGCGCGTCCGGACTGCTCACCGTCATTTCGCGCGTCGTAAAGCCGGCTGCTGATACTCGAATGCGGTAGACACCTGAGTTACTGCTGATCGGCCAGCGGAAGGCTCCGTCGTCCGCCGTCCGGATCTGGCCAAGGATGGCGCCGATACTTGTCCCCGCTACCGGAGTTGAGACTTGCACGTTCGCGTCCGCAATGGGACTTCCTGCATGGTCCCGTACGACGCCGTTAATCTCGGTGGAGGCGAACAAGGGAAAGAAGGCGCCAACGAGGATAGGAAGGAGACGAAGGGGCTGCATAAGCTTGAATTGACAACATTAGCATTGCCAGTTTACGGCGGGATGACAGAGTCTCTCCGAGGCCCATTAGGACAGAATGCGGTCCAGCGTCAGCGTAAAGCCAGCCACGGGACCCTCACCGCGCACCTCGACGGGGTTCGCCAGCACTTCCGGAGCCAGGGCAGGGCGGTAAACCGTGACGCTCCGTTCCAGCGGATCCACCAGCCAGCCGAGCGCCACACCGTTCTTCATCCAGCTCTGCATCTTATCTTCGAGCTTGTATCGCCGGTCGCTGGGCGAACGCAGTTCGATGACGAACTCTGGCACAAACAGGGGAAACCGCACCCCGGGTACTTGCGCCGCCTGATAGCGTGCCTCGTTGAACCATGCCGCATCTGGGGCGAGTCGCGCTCCGTCCGGCAGCAGGAATCCGCCGTCCGGACCCGATACGATACCGGATCCCCCTTCGGCCCAAGCCGATAGCCGGTACACGATCAGCGAGTTTCGCCGGCTGGTGAGCGGGTCAGTGGGGGGCATGAAGGTGAGTCCTTCTTCGACGGAATACTCCAGCGTCCAATCCGGAAGCTGCTCCGCCAAGGAAAGAAATTGGCTCTCCGTGATGAGAGCCTCGACCGGTATGGCCGCTGTCTTCGTACCTTGCGCCGTCATGAGAACACTACCCATCACTGTAACTGATCGGCAGACAGGAGCGCACTCTCGCTAAGGTTTTCTCCCTATCTTTTAACTAAAGCGCTTGCGCACCAGGAACCACAGGTTGTTGAAGCCGTCCCGCCAGGGGTTCAGCTTGATCTCGCCCAGGCGCGAACTGTAGAGAATCGAGATCTCCTCGAAGCGGATCCCCGCATGCTTCAAGGCTTCGATCTTGATCTCTTCGCTGAAGGCCATGCCGTCGCTGATCAGCGTCATCTTCTCCAGGATCTTGCGCTTGAACACCCACATGCCGCTCTGCGAATCGCGCACCCAGCGGAAGTACAGCACCGACATCGCGACCGACAAGATCAAATTGCCGATCTTGTGTTTGAAGCTCATCGCCAGCTTGTCGCGCACCGGAAACCGGGAGCCATTCAGGAAATCCACTTCCAGATGGCGGAACGCTTCGAGCAGGTACGAGATGGCGTCCGGCGGATAGCTGTGGTCGCCGTCGAGTGTGATGATGATGTCGCCGGTCGCATTGGCGAAGCCGCGCTTGTAGGCCCGTCCGTAGCCGCGCACATCCTCGCGGATTACCAGGGCGCCGTAGCGCTTGGCGACTTCGGCCGTACGGTCCGTAGAGCCGTTGTCCACCACGATGATCTGATCCACGAATTGGGGCATGCGCTGGAGCACCTGCTCCACGCCTTCCTCTTCGTTCAGGCACGGGATAATGACGGTGATGAGTTGGCCGTTGTACAAGGGGCGAAACCAGTAAGGTAGCACAAAATCGACTTTTCCCCGCCTCCGGCGCGTCATACTAAAGGGAGAGACTCATGTTTAGATTTGCCCTCGGCCTCTGTGCCGTCACTCTGACGCTGGCGCAGCCCAACGCCAACCTCAATCAGGTTCAATCGATTTACATTATGCCCATGAGCGGCGGCTATCATCAGCACCTGGCCAATCGCCTGATTCCGCTCGGCCTCTTCCAACTCGTCGCCGACCCCAACCGCGCCGACGCCATCCTGACGGACCGTCTCGGCGAAGGCCTGGAAGCCCGGCTCGACGGCTACGACGCCGCCAGCCGCAAACGCGACGAGCCCGTGAAGGGCGAAAGCCAGACCGTGCTCGCCGAGCGGCCCGTCACCAGTACGCTCTCCGGCGGCAAGGGCACGCTTTTTCTGGTTGATCGCAAGAGCCGCCGCCTTCTGTGGAGCATCTTTGAGAAGCCCAAGAACACCACGGCCAAAGAGCTAAACCGCTCCGCGGGCCGCGTGGCCGGACACGTGAAGCAGGATTGGACCGGGAAGAAGTCTTGACGCGCCGCATGCTGCTTTCCTCCAGCGCCGCCCTCGCGCAAACCAGCGGCGTCTACGACTACGCCATTGTCGGCGCCGGTGTCTTTGGCACTTGGATCGCGCGCAATCTGCATCTGGCCGGCCAGCGGGTCGTGCTGATCGATCAATACGGCCCCGCCAACAACCGCGCCAGTTCCGGCGGCGAAACGCGCATCATCCGCATGGGCTACGGGGATCGCGAGATCTACACGCAATTCTCCTGGCGGGCGTTGGAGCTCTACAAGCAGTTCTACGCCAAGCTCGATCCCACGCTCTTTCAGGAGACCGGCTTTCTCTGGTTGGTCCGCCCCGGCGACACCTACGCCGCGTCGAATCTGCCGGTCTTCGACCGTTTGAAGATTCCCTACGAGAAGCTCGACACCACCGCCTTGCGTAAGCGCTACCCGCAAATCGAACTCGGGCCGATCACCTGGGGCCTGTACGAGCCCAACGCCGGCGGACTCCTCGCCCGCCGCGGCGTGCAAACCGTGGTTCGCGAAACCGTCCGCCAGGGCCTCGCCTACCGGCAGGCCTCCATCGTCAGCCGCCAGGGCACGACGCTCAAAACGGACGCGGGCGATTCCATCTCGGCCGGCACGGTGATCTACGCTTGCGGTCCGTGGCTGCGCAAGCTCTTCCCCGACGTGCTCGGCAAGAAGATTAACCCGACGCGCCAGGAGGTCTTCTACTTCGGCGCCCCGGCCGACGGCAGCTTCCGCGCTCCCAAGATGCCCGCCTGGATCGACGCCGGCGACACCATCTACGGCCTGCCCGACATCGAGAATCGCGGCTTCAAGCTCGCGCCCGATCAGCACGGCGTCACCGTGGATCCGGATACCCAGGAGCGGCTGGTGCCGGCGACTTCGGTAGCCCGAGTCCGCGAGTACGTAAAGCGCCGCTTTCCCAAGCTCGCCAATGCGCCGCTCACGCAAACCGAGGTCTGCCAGTACGAAAATACGGCAAATGGTGACTATTTGATTGACCGTCATCCCGGCGAAAAGAACGTCTGGCTGGTCGGCGGCGGCTCCGGCCATGGCTACAAGCATGGGCCAGCCTTAGGGGAATACGTGGCCGGCATTCTGTTAAAGAATAAAGAGATCGACCCCCGGTTTCTCTTGGCCGCCAAGCCCGACATCGCCGCCCACGGCCGGCATTCGACGATCCCGCCGCCCGAGAAGAAATAAGCTCTCGCTTTCCTCATTCGCGTCGATAATTCAGATATGCCGTCGACACCGGTTACCGTTCGCCTCGAAGCTGCTTTGCTGGCTCAGGCCGAACTCATTGCCAAGCAGCGTGGAATCACACTTACGGCGCTGATTGAGGAAAGCTTGCGCGCGGCCACTCGAGTACGCGTGGAAATGCCCGTTTGCCGCTTAGGTGGTGGAGTGCTACCTGGCGTAGACCTCAACCACAACGCTTCATTGCTGGATCTGTAAGAACGACCCCCTTGTCCGTCACCCCGTTGTCATCCCCTGCTGTGGCAACCGCAGGGCCGCAATCTGGATTGGTCGCTGTGCCCTGCCGTGGAGAGCGTGGCGGATCGGCGGCGCGGAGAATGGATCTTCCGCGGAACGCGCATGCCCGTAGCCACTGTCTTTGAAAACCTCGAACTCGGGACTGGCATTGATGAGATTGTCGAACAGTACGATGTGACGCGTGAGCAGATTCAAGCCGTGTTGGAGTTCGCGGCCAGCGGCCTTGCGGCACCGCCGATTCAGCTAGCCGCCGCGGGGCGGGACTACTAGGCGCCCTAACTCTTCGGCGCCGGACCGTGTACCGAGTGCTGCTCTTGCGGCTCGTTCAGTTTGATCTCGATCGTCCGTTCTTCTTCGTTCACGTCGAAGGTCTGGCCGAAGGTCTGGTAGCCTTTGGCGATCACCTGGATTTGCAGCTTGCCTTGCGGGATCGGCGGGATCTTGGCCCAGCCTTCCTGGTTCGTGCGCAGCTCCCAATGCTTCACGATCTTCTTGCCCAGCTTCACCGCGGAGCGGCCCTGGACGAAGTTCACCACGACAGCCGCCCGGTCAATTGGGTTGCCGGCCTTGGTCTTCACTTCGATGCGTAGGCGTGTCGTCAGGTCCTCGGCGCGCAGGAGCGGCAGGCAGGGCAGGGCGAGAAAGAGGGATCGGCGGGTAAGCACGATTTTATTGTAACTCCTGCATGTATTCGAGGAAACGGGTGGCGTAGGCATCGAGCGTCCGGCGCGCGCCGCCTTCGCGCAGCGGCGAGCACATCTCGTAGGCCACGGTAGCCGGCGAACCTCCGGCGGCGAGTCCGCCAAGGAACGCGCGATAGTCGATGAAGCCTTCGCCCATCGGCACGGCTTGGATGAGCGGTGTGGCGGGCTCGTAGTTCACCAGGGCGGCGTTATAGCGATAGCGCGGCCGCCGCTGGTAGTCGGCGACGGTGGTGTGGATGGTGTCCGGCGCCAGGTGCCGGGCGGGCGTGGCCAGGTCCGGCTCACCGTGCAGGGCCGGGGCCCAGGCGTCGAACATCGCGCGGCAGTGGGGATGATCGACGGCGCGCAGGAGATCGGCGAACTGCTGCCAGCCAACGGCGACGTCGTGGTGATTCTGCACGCCGAGGGTGACGCCCAGGTCGCCCGCGCGGCCGGCGGCTTCGCGCAACGTCTCGACGATCAGCTTCCATTGCGATCCGTAGGCCGCGCTCGCGTGTTCATAGCCGGTAAAGACCCGCAAACGAGTGCCGCCCAGGTCGCGCGTCAGCTTGGCCAGTTCGACGATGTAGGAGACCTGGAATTCGCGATGCGGAATCTCGGCATGTTCGAGGTCCGCGGTCAGGTTCGTGTAGCCCGCGATGACGAGATCGGTAAGGCGATGGCGCTCCAGGCGCTGACGCAGCGCGAGCCGCTGCGCGGGGTCGTAGTCCAGGGGCGAAACGTGGGGACGCTTGGCCATCAGCATCACGCCGCCAAAGCCCAGGGCGGCGGCATGGTCGACGAAGTCGTCGACCGGGAGGGAGTGCTGACCCCACAGGCCAGCGTAGGAAACGGAATGCAGCAGTCGGGTGCCGAGCATTTCCCGATTGTAGCCGGGCTACTTCGGGAAACGCTGATTCACTTTGCGGAAGACCTCGGATTGCGGAAGGGTAAGTGAGTAGGCGGGAAGCTCGAAGGCGTTCACCGTGCGAAGTTCGTCGCCGTCGAAGACGTGGAGCGTCCGCGAATCCGGGTCTACCACCCAGATGTTTTCCACGCCCCAGTCGTGGTACTCAGCTAGCTTCCCCAGCAGCTTCTCGTGGGAGTCATCTGGCGAAAGTACCTCAATGACGGCGAGGGGCGGCGAAGCCGGCAAGTTCTCGGTAGGGGCTCCCGTAAAGATGCAGATATCGGGTAGAAGAAACCGGGCGGCTCGCAGACGCACCCGCAACTCCGCGACGACCGTGAGTTCGTCGCGCTCCATCCAGGGCTGCAGAAATTGGACGAAAAAAGCTTGTAGTAGGACGTGGACAAAATTCGGCATGGGCCTCTCTTCCAGAACCCCGTCCCGGTACTCGGGCTCGCGATCCGCGAAGCTTCGGCGGAGGTATTCTTCCACTGGCACAAGCGCTTGGGTTGCCATAAGCTCAGCGTATCGCAATACTAGAGGAGTGAATACGCCTGCCGCCCCGCTGCTCGATACCTACGGGCGGCTGCACGATAATCTGCGCATCTCTGTGACGGACCGCTGCAACATCCGCTGCTTCTACTGCATGCCGGAGACGGGCGCCGAATACGTGGACCGCGCCGAGATCCTCTCCTTCGAGGAGATCGAGCGCTTTGTCCGGATCGCGGCCGGGCTCGGCGTCACCAAGATTCGCCTCACCGGCGGCGAGCCGCTGGTCCGCAAGGACCTGCCCCGGCTGATCGCCGCGCTGCATCAGGTGCCGGGCATTCGCGATATCGCCCTCACCACCAACGGCGTCCTGCTGGCGGAGCAGGCGCAAGCCCTTTATGACTCCGGCTTGCGGCGCTTGAACATCCATCTCGATACGCTGGACCGCCAGCGCTTCGCCCACATCACCCGCCGCGACGACTTCCCCCGCGTGATGGCCGGCATTGACCGCGCCCAGGCCCTCGGCTTCGGGCCAATCAAATTCAACGTCGTCGCCGTGAAGAACCTCATCGAGCCCGACATCGTTCCCATGGCGCGCTTCGGACGGGAGCGCGGCATCGAGATCCGCTACATCGAGTTCATGCCGCTGGATCATCAAAGCCTCTGGGATCGCAACCGGGTGCTGCTGATGGACACCATGCTGGAGATGCTGCGCCGGGAGATCGGCCCGCTGGAGCCCATCCCGGACCCCGACCCCCGCGCCCCGGCCACCGAGTTTCGCTTCACTGACGGCATCGGCCGCGTGGGCTTCATCGCCTCGGTCTCAAAACCCTTTTGCCTGAACTGCAACCGGCTGCGTCTCACCTCGGACGGCAAGCTCCGCTACTGCCTCTTTGCGATCGACGAGACCGACGTGAAGGGCTTACTGCGCGCGGGCAAACAGACGGACGAAGAGATCATCCGCACCATCCGGCAGACGGTGCGGGACAAGTGGCTGGGCCACGAGATCAACACGAATCGCTTCGTGCCCCCGCCGCGCCCCATGCACTCGATTGGCGGCTAACTCCAGAATTTCAGGTAAGGCCCGCTCGAGGCGAGCCGCTGGACGTACAGCGCGACCTCGCGCGCATGATAATCGCCCCACATGGAGCTTTCGCCGCGCGGGATCTTGCTGCCGGCGGGCACGTAATCCCAGCCGTTGGGCCGGTGATAAATCGAGTGCAGAATCAGGCCCTGGTGCTGCGCGCTGGGGCTGAGGTAGGGTTCGTCGAAGAGGGTTTTGAGCACGGTGAGTCCGGCTTGGGTGTAGCGGGCGCCATCCTGCTTACGGCTGGTGAGCCACGCGCCGAGCCGCAGCAGGCCTTGCGCGCCGATGGCGGCGGCGGAGGAGTCGACGGGCTCGTGGTCGTTGAAGGGGTCGGCCGGACGGTCGAGGTAGTTGCCCATGCGTGCTAAACCCGGGGCACCGGTGTCCCAATAGGGAATGCCGTCGGTGGGCGAGTGTTCGATGTAGAAGTCGCAGGTGGCTTCGGCGGCTTTGCGCATCCAGGCTTCGATGGCGGCCCGGCCGCCGGCTTCGGCGAGGTCCGGATCCGGCAGCGTATCCAGAAATTCGAGTTGCTCGGCGAAGCCGCACATGGCCCAGGCGAGGCCACGGGTCCAGGTGGAAAAGGGCGCGTAACCTTGCTGCGAACTGGGGCAGCGGAATTGTCCGTCGTTGCGATTGAAGACCGCCTCGTGGGTGGTGCGTCCGCGCAGGTCGTAAGCGTCGCGGCCTTCGCCGTAGTACACCGAATACTTGGCGGTGGCGGCGGCGTGTTCCAGTAAGCGGCCCAAGAGGGAGATCCGGCGGTCATTTTCGCCCATCAGGACGTGGCCCAGGCGATGGCTCAGGGCCAGCGAACGAAGCGAGCGAATGGTATCGACAAAGAGGGAGTGGGGTCCGTTGAAGGAGTAAATGAATCCGCCATCTTTCACCGAAGCCCAGCGCGACGCTTGCACCGCGCCGCTGAGTTTCAGGGCCAGTTCCAGAAAATGACGCTCCCACGGCGACTGCTCGCCTAGGCGATCTTCGTGCCACAGGCGGAGCAAATTGCCGTAGGTGGAGACGTTGTTGAAGCCATGGTCATGCACGCCGATGTGCGTGAGGTGCGGCGCCATCAGTTGCAAGGTGCGGTCCCGGCCGAGGGTGAGGAACTCGCGTTCGCCGGTGGCGTCGTACTGTAGAATGGCGCCGCCGTATTGGAAGCCTTGGGTCCATTCGGTCCAGCCGCGCGCGGTGTATTGGCCGGCCTCGGTGAAGACGGGCGTAGCTTTGCCGGGCACGTAGGAGGCTTCGATGGAGCGCAGTTTGGGCGCCGACACCTCCCAGAGGCGTTGGATCTTCGGCAGCAGCGCGGCCGGCGTGAGGGTGGAGTCGATATGCAGCATGGGCGAACTCACCATTGTAGAGCAGGTGATAAACTCCTTGAGTAGCATGCCGCGCACTGCCGCCGACTTTCGCCGCCGGGATTTTATCTCGCTCGGCGCCCTGCCATTCACTCTATCGGCCAGAACAAGCTGTATCGTTCTGTCGCTCACCGGCGGACCCTCGCAACTCGACACCTGGGACCCGAAGCCCAACGCGCCATCCCACATTCGCGGACCCTACCGGCCGGTCAAGACCAACGTCCCCGGCATCGAAATTAGCGAGCTCTTTCCGCGCATGGCCCGGCACGCCGATAAGTTTGCTTTGCTGCGCGGCGTCTATCGGAACGATGCCGCAACCCACGGCGAGCCGTTGTTCGACGGCTTGCCCGAGCCCATATCGCCGGCAGGCCCCCCGGACGAGCGCTACGGCCTGAATCGCTTCGGCCAAAGCTGTCTGCGCGCGCGGCAATTGATTGAGGCGGGTGCCCGCGTAGTTACCGTACAGATGTTCGAGACGGTCTACGACGAACTGACGTGGGATGTTCACGGCGCGCGTCCGTTTTCGCCGCTCAGCGCCTATCGGGACTCTGTCGCGCCGATGTTCGACTTGGCCTACACCACGTTGCTGACGGACTTACACGACCGCGGCTTACTCAAGACCACGATGGTGATCGCCAGTGGCGAATTCGGCCGTACGCCGTACCTGAATTCTATCGGTGGCCGCGATCATTGGCCACATTGCTGGACCATGGTCGTAGCGGGCGGGCCGTTTGCCGGCGGCCAGGTGATTGGCTCCTCGGACGCGATCGGCGCCGAGCCGAAGGACCGGCCGATCCCGCTTGCGGAAATCGCCGGCGTGGTGCGCGCGGGTCTGTATGCGCGGCTTACTTAGTCTGTGCGTCTTCGCGCCGCTCGCCTGCGCGCAGAGCTACGTGCGCGACGTTTATCCGATCTGGGAGAAGCACTGCCTGGGCTGCCATACGGCGGGCACCAAGATGGGCTCGCTCGATATCGAGACCTGGGAGGGCCTCCAACGCGGCGGCAATCACGGGACGATTCTGGTGCCCGGTGACTTGAAGGCGAGCCGGCTCTATACGATGTTGATCGGCGAAGGGCAACCGGCGATGCCGATGGACGGCCAGGTGCTGAGCGCGGCCGAGATCGCCGTGGTGCGCGACTGGATCGCCGCGGGCGCGCCGCCGCCTTCGGGCGCGGAGATCGCTATGCTACGGCGTCGCGCGGCGGGAGAGGACATCCTGTCTTGTGCGGTGGGTCCGACGGAGGTGGCTTTCGGCCACGTGGAGGGCATCGAACTGATCGACTTGGTTAGCGGCAAACGCAGCCGTACGCTGCCCATCGTTGGTGCGCGCAGGCTCGCGTTTTCGCCCGATGGCCAACGCCTCGTCACGGCGAACGAAAAGGAGACGGTGGTTTGGAGCCTGAAGACGCTCGCCCCGGAAGCGAAATTCGGCCCGATGCGGGCGATCATCTTTGCCCGGGAGGGCTTGTTGGTAGCCGACCGGGCTCAGGCGGTCGCCAGTGCTCCCAGTGGCCAGCGATTTGCGGGGGCCGAAGGCAAGGTGATTCGGCTTCGGAGCGACGGACGCCTGCTGTCGGCGAGCGCTCCACAAGCGGGCGAGGTGGTGGCCATGGCGTGGTCACCGGACGGCCGTTGGCTGGCGGCGGCGACCGGAGAACGGCTGAGCATCCTGGACGGGGATTCTTTGGAAGAGCGAAAAAATGTGCCGGCGCGCGCGGCGGGGGTTGGCTTTTCGCGCGACAGCACTCGTATTGCGACTTGCCAGATTGACGGCTCGTTCGGCTGGATCGAGCGGTAGATTGCCGTAAAAACGTGCGCTAGACGCGCGGTGCGGCAGGCGTTCGCGCGGAGTTGAGTGGAATAAATCAGAAGATTTAACGAATAATTCCGTTGACTTCGGCGCAATATCGGCATATCCTCAACACGAAGCCTATGTGGGATCAGGATTCAACTTACACCCCAACCGTCTACCGGCTTGATCAACGCCGGGGCCCCATTACAGAAGCCGGACTGGCTGGAGTTGCCCTGCGGCGCTCCGAGCGGGATTGGCCGCTTACGCTGGAGGATTGCCAGACTGCGCTCGTGCGCTTGTTGCCCCAGGTGAGGCGAGACCGCGCCGTCTACCAGGACTATTGCCGCTGGGTCACCCTTACGCGGACAGAAATGCGTCGCATGTTCGAAGCGCATCGGGCGAGTTGCCAAGCTCGCCGCCAATGGGATTTGGCGGGCTTGCTGCGCCTCCGCTGTCTGGTGGAATTGGTCGCCTTTCGGCTCTATTGCGCGCCTTGGCTGAAAGGTTCGCTGACCGCGGTGCAGGAATTTGGCCGCCTCACTCGATTGAACGCGTAACTAACTTCTCCAGACGCTGAATCGCCGCCTCACTTTGCGGCAGGGTTTCCGTTTGGGAAGTGGGTGGCGCGCTGGGCCTCCTGTCTACCTCCCCTGCGGGATTGAGTCTCATCCAACACAACGGCAACACCACTGCAGCCGTCGCTCCGGCCCAGGTGCTCCACTCCTTGCTCTCATACCGGGATACCGCGAAAAGCAATAGGATCGCGCTGACGGCGCAGTTCGCCGCGAACAAGCGCTCGTGAAGAATGACATTCTTCCGCCGCCGTGGATCGAGATAGCTGGCAAGCGAGACCAAGGCCATGACAAAGATGCTCGACGCCGCTTCGAATCCGGAAAAGAGCATGGTGGCGAACCGCGACGGCTTAGTGACTTCTTCCCGGCTGGCAGCGAGAATGGCCGCCAAGGCCAGCAGCACAAAAAGGGTGCGCGCGGTTAGCCGCTTCAGGCCAGGATAGTGCTCCAGGATAAGTCGCGTGAGTTCTACGAGCGCGGCGAAGAGAGCAACGGAAGTACCGGTCTGGATGCCTAACCAAACCAGGAAATAGGTGGGCGGACGATTCTCAATCAAGCCCAGCGTAATGCGGCCCAGGGCGGAGAGCGTAATCCAAAACGTGAAGGCTGGATACCGGCGAGCCAGACCCGTTCCGGCCATGCGTAATGCCAGGGCCAACTGGACTACGGCGGGTAAGGCGAAAACGAGCCATTTCATGAGCGAGCCCCATCATAGCAATCTTGGGGCGGGCTACTGAACCCGGACAGCCTGGCTGCCGGAAATCCGTTAGCCCGCCCAAAATTTTATCGCGCGGAGAGCTAGAAACCAACGGGTGGTTCGATATCAGGCAAGGGAAGAATCATGTATTCGGCTCCTTTCAGTCTTTAGTTAACGCCTGAAGCGATACGCGAAGGGAGAAGTATCACTAGCTTTTCAAATAACGAATTAGCGTATTTTCTTGTCCGGCCGCAGCCTTGCAGGAGGGATAACTGATTGGCTGAAGAGGGAGAAAGGTGGTCGACGTAGGGGGCAAAGCTGATCCATTTTTAGAACAATTTCACCCAGAAATGTTTTGAAGAGCAAACCCGCAGGCATGTTATCCTGTCGGCGCGCATGGAAAAGAAAAAACTGACGCTTTGCGTCGACATTGGCGGCAGCCGGACGAAGGCCATTGTGGTAGACCCCCAAGGTAAGCCGGTGACGGAACGCGTCCGGCTGGACACGCCACGGCCCGCCTTGCCGGACGCCATCATCGAGGTGATCGAGCAACTCGCCGGGCAATCCGGCAAGTACGACCGCGTCTCGGTCGGCTTCCCTGGAGTGATCCACGATGGGGTCGTCAAAACGGCGCCGAACTTGGATCCCGCCTGGGCGGGTTTCGATCTAGATCGTGCGCTGGAAGCCGCGCTCAAGAAGCCCGTCCGCGCCGCCAATGACGCCGCCGTCCAGGGTCTGGGCGCGATCTCCGGCAAGGGCCTGGAAATGGTGATCACGCTCGGGACGGGTGTCGGCTGCGCGATCTACACGGGTGGCCGCTTGGCCGTGCCGCTCGAGATGGCGCATCATCCGTTTCGAAAGGGACGGACTTACGAAGATTGCCTGGGCCACGCCGCCCTGCTGAACGGCGGCAAGAAGAAGTGGAACAAGCGGCTGCAAGAGGCGATTGGCTGTTGGGAGCGTCTGGTGAACTATGATCGCCTGTTCCTGGGCGGCGGCAATACGGAGTTCATCACCTTCGAATTGCCGGCGAACGTGACGGTGAGCTCGAATCAGGAGGGCATGTACGGTGGCTTGGGCCTGTGGACCGAGCGGAGCGTGTAAAGAGAGAGAAACACTGTTGCTATACTGAAAAATCTTGATTTAGTAGAACCAAACCATGTCTTCGACTCCGCTGCCTCCGCCCTTCCGCCAATACGAGCTCGATGACGCCTACGACGAAATGTTCGCGTCGACGCAACAGGTACGCGGCCATTACGACACGCTGCATCAGCGCCTGCTGGAGACTCCCGTTGAGGAGATGCGCCGCCGCAAACAGGCTGCCGATTTGGCCTTCCTGCATCAGGGCATCACCTTCACGGTGTACGGCCGTGACGAGGGAGTTGAGAAGATCTTCCCGAATGACCTGCTGCCGCGCATCATTACCCAGAGCGAATGGTCGAAGATTGAGCGGGGTTTGGCTCAGCGCATCATTGCGTTGAACCTGTTTCTGAAGGACATCTACCACGAGGGCAAAATCCTCAACGACGGCGTCGTGCCGCGGGAGATGATTTACTCCTGCAAGCACTACCGGCGCCAGATGAAGAGCTTGGACGTGCCGCGTGACGTCTACATTACGGTGGTGGGCACCGATCTGATACGGCATCCGGACGGGCGTTACCTGGTGCTGGAAGACAACCTGCGCGTGCCTTCCGGCGTCTCTTACATGCTCACCGGCCGCCAAGTGATGAAGCGCGTCTTCCCGGAGCTGTTTCAGGCTTGCCGGGTAAAGCCGATTGAGGAGTACCCGCAAGCGCTGCTGCAGACGCTGCGGACGCTGGCGCCGCACGGCCGCACGGATCCGACGATTGTGCTGCTGACCCCGGGCGTCTTCAACTCCGCCTATTTCGAGCACACCTATCTGGCGCGGCAAATGGGCATCGAACTGGTGGAAGGCCGCGACTTAGTCGTCAACGACAATATCCTGTATATGCGCACGACGGCCGGCCTGCGCCGCGTGGACGTGATTTACCGCCGCATCGACGACGACTTTATCGATCCCCTCGCCTTCCGCCCGGATTCGATTCTCGGCGTGCCCGGCCTGTTCAATGTCTACCGGGCCGGCAACGTGACGCTTTCCAATGCGCTGGGCAATGGCATCGCGGACGATAAGGCCGTTTACGCCTACGTGCCGGCCATTATCAAGTACTATTTGGGCGAGGACCCGATTCTCGATAACGTCGAGACGTACTTATGCTCGAATCCCGCACAGATGGATTACGTGCTGCAGAACCTGGATAAGTTGGTGGTGAAGGCCGTGGGCGAGAGCGGCGGCTACGGCATGTTGATTGGCCCGCATTCGACCAAAGAGCAGCAGGAAGAATTTCGGCGCAAGATTATTGACGACCCGCGTAACTATATTGCGCAACCCACGCTGATGCTGTCGCGCGCGCCTTGTTACATCGACGGCCAGGTGGAAGCGCGCCACATTGACTTACGGCCCTATATTCTCTACGACGGCAAAAAAGTCACCACCGTGCCTGGAGGACTGACGCGCGTTGCGCTGCGCAAGGGCTCGCTGGTCGTGAACTCGTCGCAGGGCGGCGGGAGCAAAGATACCTGGGTGTTGCACGAATAAAAGGACTCCTATGCTTTCACGTGTCGCCGACGGCTTATATTGGATGGCCCGCTACCTGGAGCGCGCCGAAAACACCGCCCGCCTGATTGAGGTGCAGCTCAATCTGATGCTGGACCAATCGGCTTACTCCGCCGACGAACGCTGGCGAAGGATTTTAGCCTCTTTGGGCGATCCGAAGCTCACTACCGAGTCACGCGATGCGCAAAGCCTGACTTATGCGCTGATTTTCGATCGCACTTGCCGGTCCTCGATTGTGGCCGCCGTGATTGCCGCCCGCGAGAATTCCCGCCAAGTGCGCCAGCAGATTAGCTCCGAGATGTGGGAGCAACTGAACCGGCTCTTTCATCAGGTGCGGCGGGCCGATCTGGAAGAAGGCTGGGATCCGCAGCCGCATGAGTTTTTGCTGGAGATCCACGAAGGCTGCCACTTGTTTCAAGGCATTACCGACGGCACGATGAGCCACAACGAAGGCTGGCAGTTTATTCAGATTGGCCGCCACATGGAACGGGTGCTGGCGACGGCCAAATTACTCGATACCCATTACCGCGAGTTTGCCCACGACGAACAGGCGCACCTCGAATGGATCGGATTGTTGCGTAGCTGCACCGCGTTTGAAGCCTATTGTAAGTACTATACGGCCGACGTCCGGCCGGACCGCGTGGCGGAGTTCCTGCTCCTCAACGACGAATTTCCGCACACCATTCGTTTTGCCGTGGATCATTTAGAGTCAGCGCTGAAGGCCCTGCCCGATAGCGACGGCCGCTGTGCCCGGGTTCGTCTGTTGGCGGGCCGGTTAAAGGCCAGCCTGAGCTTCGTGCAAAGCGATGAGATTCTGCGGGAGGGCTTTAATTTCCACTTACGGTCCATTCAGAATCAATGCGAGCAAATTGATGTCGCGTTACGGCAAGCCTACATTGACTATCCCGTGGAGTCCGCCTTGAGCGCGTAAACCATGTATTATTCCATTCGCCACCAAACTCGTTTTCGCTATAGCTCACCGGTGAGTGAGAGCATCATGGAGATGCGCCTGCAGCCGCGCACGGAGTGGACGCAGCATTGTCTCTCCTTCGAGATCGAGTTGGAGCCGCGCACACGCGTCTTCCATTATCGCGATTACCTGGGCAACACCATCCACCACTTCAACGTGCCTGGCCAACATCAGAAGCTCGACATTGTGTCGACGTCGCTGGTGGAAGTAACTCCTTTTGCCGCCTGGCCCGAAAAGCTCGACCCCCTGGCCTGGGAAGAAGTGGACGCCCAGGTGAATAACGGCGACTACTACGAAATGCTGATGCCCAGCGACTTCGCCCAGCCCACGCCGGCCTTACTCGAACTCGCCGTCGCGCTCAACGTCACCCGTCGCGCTGATCCCATGACGATGCTGCGCCAGCTCAATAATGCCATCTTCCGCCACTTTGAATACACGCCCAAGGCGACGCGCGTCGATTCGCCGATTGACGATGCCCTGCGGACGCGGAAGGGCGTCTGCCAGGATTTTGCGCATGTCATGATCGCGCTGGTGCGTTTGCTGAAAATTCCGTGCCGCTATGTGTCCGGCTACAAGGCGGCGCGGGCTGGCGAATCCGAGCGCACCTCAGGCTCGGCGTCGCATGCATGGGTGGAGGCTTGGCTGCCCGGTTGGGGCTGGGTGGGCTTCGACCCGACGAACAATAAGCTGACGGCCGAACGCCACATCCGCACCGCCGTGGGCCGCGATTACGCAGACGTGCCGCCTACTAAGGGGCTCTACAAAGGCGACAGCAAGGGCGACTTGGCCGTTCAGGTGATCGTCCTGTCGACCGACAAGCCCGCGAATCCCGAAGTGGAACTCGTCTTCCCGTCGCAGGATGACCAGTGGACGGTGGCGCCGCCCAAGGCACGGGTTAGTTCCAGTGCGGCCCACGCCGCCCAACAGCAGCAACAACAGCAGCAACAACAGCAGCAACAACAGCAGCAACGTCTGCCCTCTGCACGTTTCACGCCCCCCACGCGTCAAACCTGCTGAGTGTCGCAGTTTGTCCTAAAATACGCGGATGCCCGTGGCCAGATCCACCAGCAGGTGGAGGAGGCCAAATCCGAGCACGAAGTGCGGGAAAAATATGGGCAGCAGGGCTTTCTCATCTATTCGGTGAAGGCCAAGGGGATCGGCCAGCTTGGCGTGGGCAGTGGCAAACCCGCCAAGTTAAACACGGAAAAGTTCCTTATTTTCAATCAGCAATTCGTCACGCTGATTAAGGCCGGTCTGCCGATTCTGAAGTCCCTAGACCTGCTGGCGGACCGCCTCACCGACGCCAAACTCCGCCCGGTGATCGACGCGATCCGCGTGGAAGTGAAGAACGGAACCTTGCTGTCGGATGCCTTCCAGAAGCAGGGAATCTTCCCGCCCATGTACGTCACCAGCGTGATGGCCGGCGAGAAATCCGGGTCACTCACCGAGGTGCTGGAGCGCTACGTCACCTACCAGCGGCTGGCCCTGGCCGTGCGCAAAAAGCTCCTCGTTTCGCTGATTTATCCCGCCCTGCTGCTCACCCTGGTGCTGCTGCTGATCGTCTTCCTGGTCACCTATGTGGTACCGAACTTCGCCTTGCTCTACACCGGCATGGGCACCGAGTTGCCTTGGGCCACGCGCATTCTGATTGCCGTGGGCACCACGGCGCGCAATTACATTTTGCTCGGCGTAGCTGGACTGGTGGGCCTTTACTTCGGCTTCAAGATGTGGGCCCGCGGCGCGAAAGCTCAGGAACTGATCGACAAGGCGAAACTGCGCACGCCGATCTTTGGCGAAATCTGGATCAAGTTCCAAGTGGCGCAGTTCTCGCGCGTCCTCGGTACGCTGCTCATTGGCGGCATTCCGCTGATTCAAGCACTCGAAACGGCTGCCGATTCGGTGGGATCGCGTTTGCTGAAAAAGACGCTCGAGACCGTACGCCAATCAGTGCGCGAGGGCCAGCCGCTTTCGAGCTCGCTGGTAAAGACCGGTGTTTTCCCGCCGCTCTCCATCGACATGATCGAAGTCGGCGAGTCAACCGGTTCCATGCCCACGATGTTGGGTAGCGTCGCCGAGTTCTACGAGGATGACGTCAC
Organism: Bryobacteraceae bacterium; assembly: GCA_019752335.1. GTDB lineage: Bacteria > Acidobacteriota > Terriglobia > Bryobacterales > Bryobacteraceae > JALHNI01. The sequence goes on along the minus strand of JAIEMJ010000047.1, from coordinate 53,920 downwards.
CACGCGGCTCACCGCGGCCTTGAGTTTGATTGAGCCGTTTATCATGATCTTCATGGGCGGCTTCGTCGCGTTCGTGCTCATCGCGCTCTACCTGCCGATCTTCTCCCTGGCCGATACGCTCCGTTAGTTACCCGATCACCGTTCGCAGCCGGGCAGCCAGCTTATCTAAGTCCGCGGCCGCCAGGCAAACCGGATTGATAACGATCCGGCCCTCGTCTGCTTCGGAGGGGTCTACTTGTACGGACGGATCTCCCGCTTGTAACTCACGCACGATTTCTCTGGCGTTCAACTCGCGCAGATCAAGGACTAACTTCGGCACTAAGCCATCGCGGATCGTGGGTGTCGCGCGAGTGAGTCCGAAGGCAAGCGTCTGCAGGCGCATGAGCCATTCGGCACGGCGCGTGTCATCATCTACACTCACAAAACGACGGAGCGCCACTAACAGGCCGACAATTGTCTCTTTACCTACCTTACAGGATCGCCCGATGCCGTGAGGCGGCAAACCGGTGAGTAAGTGCTTCTGAATTAATTCCTCCGGGGGCGACCATTGGTCCCATTCGATATCGAGGTCCAGGTTCTGCAGGATGGCGGACATGACTAAGTCCCGGCGGCCGCAGAGAATGCCGGAACCCTGGGGGCCTCCAATGGCTTTGCCGCCGCTGAAGGCGACTAAGTCCGCGCCGAGTTGGATAAAGCGCTGCAAGTTGCTGGCAGGTGGCAACTGCGCGGCGGCGTCCACTAGCACCGGCACCTGGTGGGCGTGTGCGACGCGGATCACTTCTTCGAGAGACGGCCTGGCTTTACGGTCCGCGACGTAAACCACAGCAGCGGTGGCGTCGTGAATCGCCTCTTCAATCTCCCACGCTTCGGCGTCGCGCACGCCCGCGCCAGCGAAGCGGTCCGGCAGGCCGACCTCGACAATCCGTACGCCGGCGGCGCGCACCGCATGGTCATAGAAATTCCGCTGGCTGCGCACCATGATCACTTCGTCGCGCATGCCGCGCGTGTCCGGTAACCGGGCCATGCGCCCAGGACTCAGTCCCGCGACACATGCCGCCGTACCGAGCAACAGGCCTGCCGCGGCGCCGGAAGTGACAATGCCGGCTTCCGCGCCGGTTACCTCACGAATCACCCGGCTGGCCGCCGCCTGTAACTCGGCCATATCGACACAGGCTTGCCCGGCTTCGGCCATGGCTTGCGTAACTTCATTGCTGAGTAAGCCACCAGAAACCCGCGTGGAAGGGCCTTTCGCGTTGATAATGGTGCGTACGCCGAACTGGGAATAAATCATAAGTAACCTCGCAACGCTTGCACGAGAAGAATAAACACGATACCTACGACGGAAGTAACTACTTTCATCGCGGTCCAGCTACGCAGGGTTTGTGGCACGGTCATGCCGAAGTACTCGTTGACGACCCAGAAGCCGGAGTCGTTGACGTGGGATAGTATCGTGCCGCCCGCGCAGAGCGCGAGGACGATCATTTCCGGCGAGTAACCCGCGATCCCTTTCAGCAACGGAGCGACAATGCCTGCCGCGGTGATGATGGCCACCGTGGCCGAGCCTTGCGCCATCCGCAAGCCAGCGGCTACGAAGTAAGCCACCAAAAGCGGGGAGATCGCGGAAGAGGCCAAGAGTCCGCCGGCGTAGGGTCCTACGCCCGAGTCAATCAGCACCTGCTTAAAGGCGCCGCCTCCGCCCATGATTGCCAAGAGGGTTCCCGTGGGAACCAGGGCATCGGTAGCCATTCTCGCGATATCGTCGCGCGACAAGCCACGCCTTACGCCGAAGAGGTACATCGACAGCAAGGCGGTGAGCAGCAGCGCCGTGAAGGGATGCCCGAGAAAGCCGAGCGCGCCGCGCCCGGGTAATCTCCAGAATTCTACTAACGAGGCCACGAAGATCAAGGCGACGGGTAGTAACAAGAGTAAGATCACAACACCCACCGCGGGCGGCTCACCTTGCGCTTCGCCGCGATTGCGCTCGGCGATTTCCGGTACGGGAACGAAGATGCGCGTGGCGATCCAGTGGCCGTAGAACATACCGCCCGCGATCATCATGGGAATGGAGAGCAAGGCGCCATAGAGGATAGTGAGCCCTAAGTCGGCGCCGAATAGCGAGGCCGCGGCGGCGGGCGCGGGATGGGGCGGCACCATCGCATGCGTTACGGTGAGCGCGGCGGTCATCGGCAAGCCATAAAACAACAGCGACTTTCTGGATTCGCGAGCCAGGTTCCAGGCCAGCGGCACCAGAATGATAAAACCCACCTCAAAGAAGATCGGCAGGCCCACCAGGAACGCGGCCATCAGCACGGCCCAACGGGCGTTCTGGCGCCCGCAGCTGGCAAGTAGCCATTCGGCGAGTACGCGCCCACCGCCGGAATGTTCGAGAAATCGCCCGATCATGGCTCCCAGGGCGACGACCACGGCGATGAAACCGAGCGCGTCACCGAAGCCGAATTGGATCGACTTGATAACCTGGGCAGGTTCCATGCGGCAGGCGAGCCCCAACGCCATCGCGCTGATCAGCAAAGCCAGGAAGGCATGCAAACGAGCGAGCAGAATCAGTGCCAGGAGCAGGGCAATGGCGGCGAAGGTCATCGTCAAGAGAAAGAGTCCGGACACTTGCTCGCCATTCTACCCCGGCCTGAAGTAGGATCGGACAATGCAACGCCGGAACTTTTTCTCCTCCAGTCTCTACGCCGCGATGATGCAGGAGCCCTCGCTCGACCGTGAGTACGAAAGCGGAGGCACGGGCGCGCTGACTTATCAGACCAGCATCACCGTCGAGCGGCCTGTGGCCGGCCGGCCCCACCGTGGCAAGGTGCTCGCCGCCATCCAGCCGCATTGCGACGACATTCCGATTTTCGCCGGAGGCACGGTGTTGAAGCTGATTGATGAGGGCTACACCGGCTATCTGATCACTCTCTCCGATGACTCGATGGCGGGCGAAGGTACTTCCATCGGCGATATTGTCCAGAAGAATGAGCGCGACACGAGGTTAGTCGCGGAAAGGCTTGGCTGCCAGGAGTCCTTCTTTTTAAATTATCCGAACCACAATATGGACGCGTGGCCCGTGATCGAGATTCGGGCGCGCCTGATTTTCCTTTTCCGTCTACTGAAGGTAGATACGGTGTTGGTTTATGATCCTTCCGCGCTCTATGAGCGCAATCCGGATCACTACGTGACGGCGCGCGCCGTGGAGTCCGCCTGTTGGATGGCGGGGAGCGAGTGGGACTACCCGGAGCATTTCCGCGCCGGCCTGACCGCTTACGCGCCGAAAGACGCTTACTACTTCGCGCGGGGGCCGCAACTGGTGAACCGCGTGGTGGACACGAGCAATTACATTGACGCGAAAGTGCAAGCGAACCTGGCGAACGTCACCCAGGGGCCCGCCGGCCAAAACGGCGCCAAGCTGCGCGCGAAGCTGGCCGCGCAGGGCAAGCGACTGCCCTTATTGGGCAACGACGATGAGACGGCAAACCGGCAGTACACGAAGCACTTCGCTTTGGCCCGGGATCGCACGCGCGCCAAGGCACACGGCCTGCAGTACGCCGAACTCTTCCACTACACCGCCCGCGACGAGACACCGCTGGACGAGTACGTCGCCCGGAACGCGGTCCCCCTCTAGCGTTGACAATGTTATACAATGCGCGCCAGGAGTAATTCTGATGCGTGGTCTTACCTTATTCGTCCTGCTGAGCGCCAGGCTGTGGGCGCAATTCGATTCCGGCCAAATCTCGGGCTTCATCCGCGATACTTCCGGGGCGATCATCCCCGGGGCGCCCGTGGTGTTGACCAACGATGCCACCAACGTCTCGCAGCGGGCGAGCAGCAATGATCAGGGCTTTTACATCTTCGTGACGTTGCCGCTTGGCACGTACCGGGTGAGCGTGGAGGCAAATGGCTTCAAACGTTACCAGCAGACCAACCTGGTGGTGAACGCGGCCGGCAAGTTGGCCGTGGATATCGAACTCACGGTGGGCGCGCTGACGGAGACGGTGGAGGTGCGGGCGACGGGCGCGCAGGTGAATACGGAATCGGCACAAGTAGGCCGCGTGGTGGAGTCGAAGCAGATTCAGGATCTCACGCTCAACGGCCGCAATCCCGTCTATCTGGCGCTGCTGAAGCCCGGAGTCCGCGGCGGCAATATCAATACGTTTGATCCGGATAGCGTTTCGAACGGAGGATTCTCGATTAACGGCGGACGCTCGGACGAATACTTCGTCTACGTCGATGGCGCTGTCGCGACGCGGACCCGTTCGTCGGGGTCGATGTTGGGATCGTTGAATGTGGACGCGGTGCAGGAAGTCCAGATTCTCACGGCCAATTACTCCGCGGAGTTCGGTCGCTCTTCGGGAGGGCAGATTCGGTTCGTCACCAAGAGCGGCACGAAGGCCTTTCACGGCGACCTAGTGGAGAATTTCCGTAACTCCGCGCTCGACGCCAATAGCTGGCAGCGCAATCGGAGTCCGGACCCGGCGCAGAATCGGACCGCAGCGCCGTTCCGCTTCAATCAGTTCGGCTACGATATTGGTGGGCCCGTCTTTATTCCGGGCAAGTTTAACCAGAAACGCGACAAGATGTTCTTCTTTTGGGCGCAGGAGTACATCAAGCGCCGCAACGTGCCCACCAATACCGGCACGGTTCCCACGCTGGCGATGCGCAATGGCGACTTAAGTGAATTACTGAATCCGGCGAACCCATTCTTTGGCCGCGCCCGCGTGATCAACGATCCGGACGCTCGGGTGCCGTTCGCGAATAATGTAGTTCCCGCCAGCCGGCTGAGCCCGAATGGTCGAGCGCTGCTGCGTGTCTTTCCCGAGCCCATCGCCGGCTTCCAGCAGGGGACTTCGAATTGGATCGGCGTGGGCTCGGCGGCGTCGAATATGCGGAAAGATACCGTCAAAATCGACTATCTCTTCAATGAGAAGCACCGTTTGGCTTTCAGCGGCTCTTACAATCCCTGGACCTTTAACGTGCCGTTTAGCGATACGTTTGGCCGGATGCAGGAGCTTTGGGAACGTCCGAATCGCATCGCCTCGCTGAGCTTCACCAGTACGCTGTCGCCGACGTTGATTAATGAGCTGAACGTATCCGCGAATTCCGATGGTAAGGGTGTGATCGGCTGGAACGACTGCGCTACCTGCCGTCGCAGCGCCTTTGGGGTGAACTTCCCCTTCCTGTTCCCAGGCACCAAGGCGGCCCCGGAAAAAGTACCGAGCATTCGTATTCAGGGCCTAACGACGCTGGATGCCGGACCGTATCCGGGCGCCTGGGCCGGCTATGTCTATGCGCTTTCGAATACGACGACGAAGATCTACAGCAAGCACACGATGAAGTTCGGCGTCTTTATTGAGCGCTCGGGCCAAAATGACTACATTCAGGGAACCACCGCGGGACCCGGCACCACGAATAACCAGAACGGCGATTTCTCCTTTTCTGACTCCGGAGGCCATCCGTTGACGAGTAGCTTGGCGCTCGGCAACGTCCTGCTGGGATATTTTGACTCTTACTCCGAATTCGGGACGAAAGCCTACACGCCCTACGCGGCGACTTCAGTTGATTTCTTCGCGCAGGATAGCTGGAAAGTAACTCCGAAACTGACGTTCGAGTATGGCGTTCGTTACTCGCTGTGGCCGCCTTGGAGTAGCCGTTGGGGAAACATCTCGATGTTTCACCCCGATTTTTATGACCCCTCGAAAGCTGCGGTGGTCGACCGGTCACAAGGCTTTGTAGTCAGCGGTGACCGCTATAACGGCATCGTGCTGCCGGGGAATGGTGTACCCAAGGCTGAGGGCGGGCGCATTGCGGCGTTCAAGACGGGTGAGTTTGACCGTTTGCGCCATAACTTGCCGGATGGCTTCTCCCCAACTTACAAGAATCTCTGGCAGCCTCGATTGGGCTTGGCCTACGCACTGACTCCGAAGACTGCGCTGCGCGCCGGATTGGGGCGCTTTTACAACCGGACGATGATCAATCGGGACACGGCGCTCGGTGGGAATCCTCCTTTTCAACTGCAACAGGGAGTCTTCTTCGGCAACGTCGATACGCCCGGCGGCGCCACCCGGCGCGACTTTCCGTTTGCCATGACGATTCAGGATCCAGTATTTCGGATTCCTGAAGCTTGGATGTGGAATGCCACCTTCGAGCGTGAGTTGCCGGGCGCGATCCGTGTCGAGGCGGGCTACGTGGCGCGTCGCGGGTTGTATAACCAACGGAAACGTAACATCAACCAGTTGCCGATCGGCACGATTCAGGCGAACCCGGGAGTGAATCCGAATTTTCTGCGGCCGTACCTCGGCTATGGCATTGTCGGTATTTCAGAGAACTCTGGTACGTCCCGCTATGATGGGCTGCAACTCAGTGTCGAACGGCGATTCTCGCGTGGATTTCAGTTTGGCGGAGCCTATACACTGTCGCGCACACTGGACGACGCTTCGAGTTTGACCGAGGTGCTGCCCGACGCTTACAACACAAAGGGCTATTACGCCCATTCGGACAATGATCGCCGGCATGTATTGATCATTAACTACATTTACGAGATTCCGTTCTTCAATACCTCACGCCGCTTAGTGAAGACCGCGCTGGGTGGATGGGAGATCTCCGGCGTAAACCAGTTCCAGAGCGGTTCGCCGTTTTCGGTACGCGAAGGTGTGGACTACGCGGGCGTGGGGCCGGGAAGCGGCACTCAGTTTTGGCGGGTGACCGGGAATCCGAATGACGTTGAGCGGACACCCTTCACCAGCTTTGCTACTTGGTTCAACCGCGCGGCCTTCTCGCGCCCGGACCAGAGAACCTTCGCTCCTTCGTCGGTGCGAAATTCGCTCTATAATCCTGGCTTCTACACTTGGGACCTGGGTTTGCGCAAGAACTTCGCGGTAACCGACAAGCAGCGGCTGCAATTCCGCTGGGAGGTCTTCAACGTGCTCAATCACCCGAACTGGGGCGCCGCGACGAACAACCCGGTCAGCGCGGCCTTCGGCCAAGTTACGGGCAAGACGGGCGAACGGCAGTTGCAACTTGCCTTGAAGTATATCTTTTAAGCTTGGCCCCGGCTGAGGTAACGGGCCGCCATTTTCGGTGGCACGCGGGAGAGGTCGACCGTGATGAGGGCATCCAACACTTCGGAAAAAGCGCGATCGCGGCTGAGCGCCACGGCTTGGCCGTTCAAGTTGAGGTAATGCCGCAAGAGGACCGGTAACGCGCGACCCTCTCCTTCAAAGTCCTGTAAGGTTTCGTTTAGTTGTGTCAGGTCCGATGGCCAGTCCGATTGGTCGTTGTGTTCGGGCCAGCGGCAGCGAGCGCGAACAAAGGTGGATAGCTCAGGCCGCCAACGGTGGCGCCTTAGGTAGTGAGCCATTAAATTGCGGGATTCAGGACGGTAACAGTTACTAATACTCACTGGCCCGAAGAGGGTGCCGATGCTGGGTTGGCCGGCCAGCATCAGGCCGATGCCTTTCCAAAGTAAATGAAGAGGGGCGAAGTCCTTTTGATATTCCGGCCGGACGAAAGAGCGGCCGAGTTCCAAAGCCGGTCCGATGTGCTGAAAGAACTGTGGCGAGAATTGGAATAAGGAACTCGTGTAAAGCCCATCAGACCCATGAGTGGCGAGCACGCCGGTCGTTGTCGCCACCCGGTAAGCGCCGATCACCTCCTTCGTTTGGCGATTCCAGAGAAATAGATGTTGGTAGTGATCATCGAAGCGATCTAAGTCGCGGGCGTTGCCTGAGCCCTCACCGGCAGCACGGAAAGAGAGTTCGCGGAGGCGTCCAATTTCGCGCAGAGTATGGGGAATGAGCGGCGCGTTCGCGACGTAGAGAGAGTAAGTGCCCTGCGAGAGTAAGTGAGCCGAAGCTGGCAGGGCGGCTACCTCCGCCGCGCTGGTGACCGGGTCGCCCTGCCGGGCCACCTGGCTCTGGCGGAACACGCTGGCAGCCCGCGGACGTACCAGGCTCTGGAGATACTGAGCCGCGCGAGGTTGGTAGGAAAGCCGGGCGGCGGGGATCGCGCGGCCCACTTGAATCTGCATGGTTTGGCCAGACTTACTCAGTACCTCGCGCACTAACATCGCGGTCCGGAAGAAGGGATGCGCGAGTCCGGCGACGTGAAAGCGAAGGCGGTTGTTACCCTCGACGCGGATGGGGACGACGGTGGCGCCGGTGTTGATGGCGAGCCGCGCGGCGGTGTCTTTCCAGGCGGGTTCGCGAATCGACCGCGTCCACCAGTCAAAGGCCGCCACCTCGCCCGACGGAAAAACGATGACCGCGCCGCCCCGGTTCAGCCAGCGCAACGCCTGGCGGAGCGCGCGGGCATTCTCGGCCACCGCATTGGCGCTTTCCGATAGGTCCAGCAGAATGACGCTCCCCGCGGGGGCCATATCGGCGAGGCGGGCATTCCCCAGAAACTTGAAGTCCGGGCGAATCCCGGCGAGCAAGGAGCCAAGGATGAGACCATCGGCGAAGCCGGTGGGGTGGTTCGCGACCACCACCAAGGGCCCGGATTTCGGTAGCGGCGACGGACTGTTCAGGCAATGCCAGGCAATGCCCAGCCTCTTTAACGCGCCGTCATAAAAATTGGCCGTGGGGTCGCCGAGTGCGGCGTCGCGTTTGGCCAGCAAGCGGTCCAAGTGGAGGAGGCGGGAGACGGCCTCCGCTCCGGCTTGCTGCAACCGCAGTTGTGCCGCACTAAGTCCATTCGGCCACCCAACACGTGGATCCCACACGCTTCTAGCATGACGGCGTAGCCTTAACAGGAAGTGTCGGATGGGTGAATCTTCGGTGAAACACGCACCGCTCTCCCGTTGCTCTTGGGGCGGGCCTGCGATAGAGTAATCAGATCTTGAGGCGCCGCTTTTTTGGGGAGCGCTTTTCTGGTTGATTGGAGCGAAAGCATGAATCTTTCATTGGTTGGGCGGCTCGGGTTGCCGCGGGTGGTACGGATGTCGATGCTGGCGGGATTGGCCCTGCCGTTCGCCTGGGCGCAGGAACGCAAGGGCGGCGAGGCGAATCTAGTCCTGCCGGACTTGGACATGGCGCTATTCTTTGGCGACACGGGCGGCCGGACGTTGTTGTTGCTCGGGTGTCTGGTGGGCGTGATGGGCCTGCTCTTCGGCCTGGTGATTTACCGCCAACTGAAGAATATGCCCGTGCACAAGAGCATGCTCGAAGTATCCGAGTTGATTTATGCCACTTGCCGGACCTATCTGGAAACTCAGGGCAGATTCCTGATGGTGTTGGAAGTCTTTATTGCGATAGTCATCGTCTTCTATTTTGGCTTTCTGTCAGGCTTGGAAGCCTTTAAGGTCGGAATTATCCTGTTGTTTTCGGTAGTGGGTATTCTAGGCAGCTACGGTGTAGCGTGGTTCGGCATCCGGGTGAATACTTTCGCGAATTCCCGCTGTGCTTTTGCGGCCTTGACGGGCAAGGCGTTCCCTTGTTACGCGATCCCGCTGAAGGCCGGTATGAGTATCGGCATGATGCTGATTTCCGTGGAACTCTTGTTGATGCTCTTTATCCTCCTCGCCGTGCCGGGCGACTACGCCGGACCTTGCTTCATTGGCTTCGCGATTGGTGAGAGCTTGGGCGCCGCGGCGTTGCGCGTGGCGGGCGGCATCTTCACGAAGATTGCGGATATCGGCGCGGACCTGATGAAGATTGTCTTCAAGATCAAGGAAGACGACGCGCGCAACCCTGGGGTGATCGCGGATTGCGTCGGCGACAACGCGGGCGATTCCGTGGGGCCATCGGCCGATGGCTTCGAGACCTATGGCGTCACCGGCGTCGCGTTGATCAGCTTTATTCTCCTGGCCGTGCGTGAGCCGATGGTGCAAGTGCAGTTGCTGGTTTGGATCTTCATGATGCGCGTGATGATGGTGGTAGCCTCGGCCGGTAGCTACTTTATCAACGAGGCGATGGCGAAGGCGAAGTATGGCAACGCGCAGAAGATGAATTTCGAGCATCCGTTGACGTCGCTGGTATTTATTACTTCCGGAGTGTCGGTCGCGCTGACTTATGCGCTCTCTTACCTCATGATTCCGAATATTGGCGCCGACGCCAGCCTGTGGTGGAAGCTCTCCACGGTGATCACGTGCGGCACCCTGGCGGGAGCGATTATTCCGGAGATGGTGAAGGCGTTCACTTCGGTGAATTCGCGGCACGTGCGCGAAGTAGTTACTTCTTCGCGCGAAGGCGGCGCGTCCTTGAATATTCTGTCTGGTTTGGTGGCGGGTAACTTTTCGGCCTTCTGGCTGGGCATGGCCATGCTTCTGCTGATGAGTATCGCTTACGGCGTGTCGACCCAAGGGTTAGGACATCTGATGATCGCCCCGGCGATCTTTGCTTTCGGGCTGGTGGCGTTTGGCTTCCTCGGCATGGGTCCGGTGACGATCGCGGTGGACAGCTATGGTCCAGTAACGGATAATGCCCAGTCCGTTTATGAACTTTCGACGATCGAGCAGGTGAAGGGGATCGCGGCCGAGATCAAGAAGGACTTTGGTTTCGATCCGCACTTCGAGCGGGCCAAGGAAAACCTGGAAGAAAACGATGGCGCCGGGAACACCTTCAAGGCGACGGCCAAGCCCGTGCTGATCGGCACGGCCGTGGTGGGCGCGACGACCATGATCTTCTCCATCGTGGTGAGCCTGACGAGCGGGCTGACCCAGAATATCGAGAAGCTCTCGATTCTGCATCCGCCTTTCCTGTTGGGTCTGATTGCCGGTGGCGCGGTGATTTACTGGTTTACGGGCGCTTCGATGCAAGCGGTAACTACGGGGGCTTACCGGGCCGTGGAGTTTATCAAGGCGAATATTAAGCTGGAGGGCATTACCAAGGCGTCGGTGGAGGATTCGAAGAAGGTGGTGGCCATTTGTACCCAGTACGCGCAGAAGGGTATGTTCAATATCTTTTTGACCGTGTTTTTCGCCACGCTTGCTTTCGCTTTTGTGGAGCCTTTCTTTTTTATTGGTTACCTGATTTCGATAGCGTTGTTCGGCCTCTATCAGGCGATCTTCATGGCCAACGCCGGCGGGGCTTGGGACAATGCGAAGAAGATTGTGGAGACGGAACTGAAGCAAAAGGGTACGCCGTTGCACGACGCGACCGTGGTCGGCGACACGGTGGGCGATCCGTTTAAGGATACGTCCTCGGTGGCGCTAAACCCCATCATTAAGTTCACAACGCTATTCGGTCTACTAGCCGTGGAACTGGCGGTGTCCTTGACGCGGGAGCAAGGCGCGGGGGTGACCAACGGACTGGCGGCTGCGTTTCTGCTGGTGGCTCTGTATTTCGTTTATCGCAGCTTTTATGGCATGCGTATTGAAAAATGAATTCCGCAGCATCTCGCTTAAAATATGAGAGTGCCCCCGCGAATTGGCATCCTCTGCGCTCTCACTTGCTTCGCGCAAATAGACCGCTACGAACAGGGCGGCGCGTTCCTGCGGGCGGGCCGTCTCGCTGAAGCTGAGCAAGCCTACCGCCAGCATCTGCGCACCCATCCCCGGCATGTCGAGGCTCTGGCGAATTTGGGCGCCGTGCTCTCGCGCCGCGAGGAATTCGCTGCGGCGATTGAGCAGTATGGGCGCGCGTTGCAACTGCGGCCCGACCTCGCCCCTCTGCGGCTCAACCTCGGTCTCGCGTACTTCAAGACCCGCGACTGGGCCAAGGCGGTCTCCGAGTTCGACCTGTATCTGAAGGCCCAGCCCGGCCAACGCCAGGCACAGCAATTGCGGGCCCTCGCGCTGATGGAGTTGCAGCAGTACCGCGAAGCAGCCACGGCCCTCGAAGCCCTGCTGCCCTCGGCGGACGTTGCCGTTCCCCTGGCCCTAGCCACGGCTTATTTGCGTTCGGACCGTCCGGCCGAGGCGCAACGGATTCTCACGCCGCTCCTGCAGCAAGGCACCTCTGCCGAAGTGTGGCTGACGGTGGGCCAGGCGTTCATGGCCGAGGAGCGCTGGGACGACGCGCTGGAGGCGCTGAGGAAAGCACGCGATCTGCAGCCCGAATTGCCCAGTTTGCGCCTTCATTTGGGCGCTGTCCGCTGGCGTCAACGTCAACGTCCGGAGGCGCTTGAGGAGTGGCGTGCCGAGTGGAAGGCGCATCCCAATAGTGCTGAGGCTCAATTCACCCTCGGCACCGCCCTGGCCATGACCGGTGGCGATAAACTTGAAGCGGAGCGATTGCTGCGCGCTAGCCTGGTTACCAAGCCCCGGCTCGCCAAAGCGAATTTTCAACTGGCGAAACTCGTATGGGAGAAGCGAAGCAAAGAGGCGGTGACCTGCCTCGAACGAGCCGTCGCGGCGGACCCGGACTACCGGGAGGCCCACTATCTGCTGGGCCGGATTTACCAGGAACTCGGCCGCCCAGCGGACGCGGCCCGGGAGTTCGCCACCGTCCAACGCCTCTCCGCCAAGGAGCTCGCTACACAGCAGGACTTGTTTTCGGAACAGCCCTAGCCTGGGGCTGCACGCCTTGTCATCAGCAGCAGTTCAACTCGCAAAGCAAAAGCCGCCACGCCCTGACGCTGAAGGCCTACGACGGCGAAGGCTTCGACGGCATCACGCTGCGCGAGCGCGGCGGCACCACTTACTCCTTTGACCGGCGCGGCGTCAAGATCACGCGCGACGGCGAGACGCGCGAGTTTCTGATCCGATGGCTCTTTGGCGCGGGCCACTTCGCGCGCACGCCGCTCTTTGAGTTCGAGGGGCAATGGGTGGAGCCGCGGCTGAGCTGGTACGCCGAAACCGGCAAGCTGAGCCTGACGCCCGGCCACGTGCGCCAACCCGCGGCGGACTTCGAACAGGCCCTGGGCATCGTGCAGACGCCGCAAAACGCGGCCCGCTGCTTCGGCTGCCACATGACCGGCGAGCGCCCGGGCGTCCACTGCGCCAATTGCCACGGCGCGGGTGCCGGGCATCCCGCCGCCAAGACGATTCGCCGGGATCGCAGCGTCGCGGCTTGCGCCACTTGCCATCGCTCGCCTGCGCGCGAGTACGCGTCGAAGATGCCCGAGGTGGAGGATCCCCTCAGCGTCCGCTTCGCACCGGTGGGTTTGCTGGTGAGCCAGTGTTACGTAAAGAGCGGCGGTAAGTTCACTTGCGTGAGTTGCCACGATCCCCACGTAAACGCCGCGGCGCCGGCGGCTTATGACCGCGTCTGCCAAGGCTGCCACACGCGGCCGGCGAAAGCCGCCTGCCCCCGCCAGCCTGCCTGCGCCACGTGCCATATGCCCAAATCCACGCCGATCCCTTACCTCACGTTTACTGACCATCGCATCCGCTAAACGAAAAAAGGCCGGGCCTCCCTGGTTGGGGAGACCCGGCCCTTTCCTACCTAACCCGGATTAGAAGTAGAACTTCACGCCCAACTGCATGCGGCGCGGATCGCGCGTGCCGGTGAGCGCGCCCAGCCCGAAGCGGGCGCCACGTCCGCCGAGGGCGGCGGGCAGGTTGGTGATGTTCCCGGCACGGTCAAAGACGATGCCAGTGTTCATGGCGTTGAACTGCGGGTTGTTGAAAGCGTTAAACATCTCCATCCGCAGTTGCATCCGGAAGCGTCCGTCCGCGCTGAAGAGGATGTTCTTGAAGATGGACGCGTCGATGTTGTACCAGGAGGGCAGGCGCAGGATGTTGTTCCCGTGCTCCCAACCGGTGGCCCCGCGCAGCGTGGGCAGCCTGAAGACTGACGTGTCGAACTGCGCGAGTTCCGTGCGCTCCTTGCCCAGCGGATTGCCCGTCACGACGGGCCGCGCGCCGATGTTCACCGAACCGGTATAGCGCTCGTTCAGGTTGCCGAGGCCATCAATCGAGAAGCTGGGATTCGTCGGGACGCCCTTCTGCGCCTCGAAGATACCCGAGATCTGCCAGTCGTTGAAGACACCGCGGCCGAGCTTGTTGTCGAGGAAGTTGCCGCCGCGCGCCACCTTCGGCACATCGTAGACCCAGTTCATCGCCAGGCGGTGCGGAATGTCGAAGCCGAGCGGTCCCTTGTTGGCCAGGTTGAAGTTCACGGGGTGGACGAAGTCGCCGTCGCCGGTGCCGACGCCAAGGGCACGGCCCCAGGTGTAAGCGAGGCCGAAGACCAGTCCGTTGCCGAAGCGCTTGTTGGCGCTCACCTGCAGCGAGTGGTAGCTCGAATAGCCGCCAAAGCCCAGGATATTCACGTTTTCGTAGCCAGGGAACGGACGGTAGAAGTTTACCGGCCGCGTGGTGGAGCCGTCGAACTGCGGATTCGGATTGGCCGGATCCTGGTTTTGCGGCAGCCAGGCGCTGCCGAACGGCACCGCGTTCTGGTTCACGCGGATGATGTTGTGCAGGCTGCGGCTACCTACGTAGCCGATATCGATGATCAGGTTGCCGCGCAACTCGCGTTGGATGGAAGCATTGAAGTTGAACGTGGTGGGGATGTGGCCACCCTGGTCAAAGCCGTTCACCGACGGCGGCGCGAAGATGCCCGCGCTGGCCGGCGGGATCTGACCCAGATTGCCGAAGAAGAATGTCGGCCGGATGGTGGACGGCGGGTTCGGCAGCATGTCGAAGACCGGGTTGCCCTGGAAGCGGTCATAGAAGACGCCGCCGCCGGCGCGTAGCACCGTCTTCGGCAGGAATTGATAGGCGATGCCGAGGCGCGGCGCGTAGTGGATGCCGCGGTTGTTGATCAGGCCGCGCGGATAGTTGCGGCCGGCGCGGCCCATGCCGTTGGCATACAGCGGACCCTCAAAGCCGCGGCCCGTGTTCACCAGCGTGCCTTGCAAGGCGAACGGGCCCTGCTCTCCGGTGATCGGGTTAATCGAGATGCGCTGGCCCTGGGCGTTCAGGCCGATTTGGCGCAGGACGGCAGTATTGGCGCGGTCATAGAGCGCCGGGTTGAATGAAGAGGTCTGAAGTGCGGCGTCGTACTGCGGCTGAATCCAGTAGAAGCGCATGCCGTAATCGACGGTGAGCTTGCTGTTCACGCGCCACGAATCCTGCACGAACCACTCGATATTCAGATAGCGGTATTGGCCGTTGAGCGCGGTGTTTGATTGCGCCAGCCGCTGGTAGTTACCGAGCAGGGCATTCGCGTAGGCCCAGTTGGTGTCGCCAGGGTTGGAGGCGTCACGGTCGAACCAGATGTCGCCGTTGATGGACGTGAAAGCCGTCTGGTCTTTCTGGCTGTACTGCACATACATGCCCGCCTTCAACGTGTGCGCGCCCAGCACTTTCACCGTGTTGTTGGTGAAGTCCCAGGTGTGGTTGAAGTTGCGGAAGGGCGTGCCGGCGAAGTTGGTGAACGGGGCGTTGGGCACGCCGCCGAAGCGCCAGTTCTGCACCAGGCCGAGCTTGTCAGCGTCGGCGAACGGCATGCGGTAGTTGAGGTTAAGCTTGGAACGGTTGAAGGAGTCGTCCACCGGGTCAATGTTCAACTGGTTCTTCGACGAGCCGAAGATGAACTCGTTGGTGAGCGTGGGGTTGATCACGGTGGTGAGGTTGGTAACGAAGCTCCAGCCGGGGTTGCCAAAGTTCATGGGGCCGAAGGGCACGTTGTAGTCGGCGTTCCATTGGCCATACGGCATGTTCTGCTGGCTCTTGGTGCGCAGGAAGCGCGAGTAGAGGCGCCACTTCTCGTTGATGTTGTAGTCGCCGCGATACGTCTCTTCGCGGCGCGGGAAGGAGTGCGAGATCTGAGTCTGGTGGTTGAACGCCGGGTCGCGGCCTTCGGCGTTGGGCGTGGGATAGAAGTTCAGAATCTTGGCCCCGTCGGCATTGAAGCGGCTCGCCGGGATAGTCATGTTCGGAAAGGGCTGGCCATTGGTGGGATCGAGGATGCGCACCGGGGCGCCGCCGCCTTCGATGGAGTTCGAGAAGTCGCCGCGCCGCTCGGCGACGGTGGGCAGCCGCACGTTGCGCAGGGTGTTGGCCACCAACTGGTTCTGCCATTCCATGCCCATGAAGAAGAACAGCTTGTCCTTGTTCTTGTTGAAGCCGCCGGGCAACAGCACGGGTCCGCCGACGTTGAAGCCGGCATAGTTGAAGCGGTAGAGCTGCCGTTGGCGCCCGTCGATGTTGTCGCGCCAGCGATTGGCGTTCAAGCTTTCGTGCCGGTAGAAGTCATAGCCGCCACCGTGGAATTCCTTGGTGCCGCTCTTGGTTACCACCTGGATCTGCGCGCCGGAGCTACGGCCGAACTCGGCCGGCTGCGCGTTCGTGATCACCTTGAATTCGGCCATCTGGTCAATGTTGAGCGTCGCCAACTCGCCGCCGTTCGAGCCGGTGTCGACGTTGGTGACGCCGTCCACGGTAAGGTTGTTCTGATTCGTGCGATTGCCGTTAGCGCTGATACCGCCCAGCCCGCCCGTGTAGATGATGCCGGGCTGGACGCGGACGAGGTCCAGGAAGCTGCGCGAGATCAGCGCGACGTCCACCACCTGCTTACCGGTCAAGACGCCCGAGCGCTCCGCGCCCTGCGTCTGTACCTGCGCCACTTGTCCCTCTACCGAGATGATCTCGGAGAGCTGACCGATCTCCATGACGACGGGGATAGTCAACCGGTCGCTGGCGAAGATCTTGATGTCGCGCGTCTCGGCTTTCTTGAAGCCGCTCTGCTCCACCGTGAGGTTATATGTCGAAGGCTGCAGCGATGTGAATAGGTAGTAGCCTTCGGCGTTGGTTTGCGTTTCGCGGGAGAATCCCTGCACCGCATTGATGAGTGTGACTTTGGCCCCCGCAATAACCGCCTGTTGGTTATCTCGGACAGTGCCGGAAATGGAGCCGGATACCTGCTGGCCAAACGCTACAGAGCACGCCAGCAGGGAAGTGAAAGCAAGAATTCTTACCATGAAATCCCTTAAATGCCTAACTTGGGCTGGGGTTAAAATTACTACACCTGAAGATCGGTGTCAAGGGGTGGTTCGCCCCAGCGTGGGGCAGGTAAGAATCGGCTCGTCTGCGCAGTGGCCCGAAGGACACAACGCCGGTCAGGCGTCCCGGCTTAGTAAAACAAATACTTGCGCCACTGGTCGTCGCTCTTGCCCAACAGCCGCATCAAATGTCGGCTGGTATGCAAGGAAAACGGCCGCGGGGCGCGTTGCAGCTTGAAGCCCGCTTCCTCCGGAGTCCGGTTGCCCTTGCGATTGTTGCAGGGATGGCAACAGGCGACGAGGTTCTCCCACGTCGTCTCGCCCGCGCGCGACCGCGGGATCACGTGGTCCAGCGTCAACTCGCCCGACGGGGTCACCCGCTGGCAATACTGGCAGGTGTAACGGTCCCGCATCAGAATATTCTTGCGCGACAGCGCCCGACTCTGGTGCGGGATGCGCCGGTATTCGAGCAGACGGATCACCGTCGGCAGATTGAGCGAGGCGCGATTCGACGTCACCTGATACAGGGCGTGTTCCTCGGCCGCCGCCACCCCTTTAATCAGCAGGACAATGGCCCGGCGCGCGGCGCAGATGTTGATCGGTTCGTAACTGGCGTTCAACACGAGCACCGGCCGGTGCAAGCGATCAGGATCCTGGAATCGGTCGTGTTTGATGGTTTGCGCGATCGACTTCATATTCCTCTTTCACCTCATTAGGCCGTGGCTGCACGGCCCCTGGCCTTCTCCGTGGGCTCAATCCAAGCCCGCCTATCCACGCGGGCGATCGTAATCACCGCGACGTGCGCGGCGCCCGCTTTCTTGAGCGCGGCGGCGCAAGCCCCCGCGGTGGAGCCGGTGGTGAGTACGTCGTCCACCAGCAAAATTCGTTTCCCCCGGACAGTTTCCGGCCACTTTACCCCGAAGGCTCCCCGCACATTGCGGCGCCGTTCGGCGCGGCTCACGCGGGACTGCGGCGGCGTCGACTTCCGGCGATAGGCTGCATCCTGATAGGGAATGCCGGTCCGCTTCGCTAAGCCGCGCGCGAGAATTTCGGCGTGATTGCGGCCCCGGCTCAGCCGCCGTAGCCAGTGCATCGGCATCGGGGCCACCAGGTCAAAGCGTTGGTCGCGCGGCAGCGCGTCCGAGAGGCGATTCACCAACTCCCGCTCCAGCGAGTACACCCCGCCGTACTTGAAGAGGTGAATCAGCTTGCGCAGCGCACCCTCGTATTCGCCGGCGCAGTAAGCCGCGTCAAAGCCCCGCGCGCCCAGGCGGCACAGCGTACAACAGCCATTTTCATCCAGCGGCGAGCGGTTCACGAAGGGCGTACGGCATTGGACACAGAAGATTTCCGCCTCAAACGGGTGGCTGGACGCGAGACAGGCGTCACAAACTGGGACGCGGGTGAGGGTGTGGAGGGGGGACTCGCAGATGCGGCAGTCAGCAGGGTAGAGTAGGTTGCCAGCCCAGCCGAAAAAAGACCGTAGGGGTCCGGTGACCTTGAGGGGCAACCGGTATTGGACGATTCCTGAAGGGAAAGTCCACCTCCTACGAGAGATTATACAGGAATCGGGCGAGTCTGGGAGAATAGACGAAGAGCATGTCCGCCACCATCAACATCGGGATCGATCTCGGTACCACCAATTCGGCTTTGGCCTATACTGACCCGCGCGAGTCTGACGACTACCCCGTCATCCACACGCTCGACATTCCGCAGCCCGTCGCCGCCGCGCGTACGGAGTCCCGCCGCACGCTGCCCTCGTTCCTCTTCGCCGACGGCGATATCTCCATCGGCGCGCATGCCCGCGAACAGGGTGCACTGGTCCCCACCAAGTCCATCTACGCCGCCAAGAGCTGGCTCTCGAATTCCCAAGTCGACCGCACCGCCAAGATCCTGCCTTGGGACGCGCAGGAGGCCGGACGGCTGATGTCGCCGGTGGAAGCGTCGTCGCGTTATCTGCGTCATCTGCGCGAGACGTGGGACGCGCGGTATCCCGCCACGCCGCTCGCCGCGCAGTCCATCGTGCTGACGGTACCCGCCAGCTTCGACGAAGAGGCCCGCGCCCTCACCGTGATGGCCGCCAAGGAAGCCGGCCTCGAAAATCTGACCTTGATTGAAGAGCCCGCCGCGGCCTTTTACTCCTGGATCGCCAATCACCTCTCGCAAAGCCAAAAACAACTGCGCGACGGGATGCACGTCCTGGTGTGCGACGTGGGCGGCGGCACTTCGGACTTTACGCTGATCCGCGTCAACCGCACCGGCGACCTGGTCACCTTCACGCGCACCGCCGTCGGCAAGCACCTGCTGCTCGGGGGAGACAACCTCGATCTCACGCTCGCCTGGCTGGTGGAGAGCAAGTTGAACACGCAGCTATCGTTGCGCCAGCGCAGCGGCCTGCGCCGCGTTTGCGGCGCCGCGAAGGAGCGGTTGCTGAGCGAAGCGGGTCTCGAAAAGGTGGACGTCACCGTATTGGGCGGCGGCTCTTCCTTGATCGGTGGCACGCTGAAGGCGGAGATTACGCGCGAAGAGGCCCTGGAATTAGCCCTGGAAGGCTTTCTCCCCTTCTGCGAGTTAGCGGACCGTCCGGCGGACGACAAGCGCAGTCTGTTTCGCGAGTCCGGCTTGCCTTACGAGAGTGACCCGGCCATCACCAAACACCTCGCCGCGTTTTTAGCCCAGGCCGGCGATGTGCGCCCCGACGCGGTCCTCTTTAACGGCGGCTTCTTTATTCCCGCGATCCTGCGCGAGCGGGTTTCCGAAGTAATCGAAAAGTGGTACGGCGCGAAGCCGTTGTTGCTCGAAAATCACGACTTGGACTTAGCCGTGGCCATCGGCGCCGCTTACTACGCCAACGTCCGCGCGACGGGCCAAGGCGTGCTGGTGCGCGGCGGTTTGCCGCGCAGTTACTATATCGGGCTCGACCAGACTCGCGCCGTTACGCTCGTACCTCGTGGCGCCGAGGAAGGCAGCACCACGACGATTGACCCGGCGGGCGAAGGCCTGCAACTGATCGCCAACCGCCCCGTCAGCTTCCGGCTCTATAGCTCGCTCACACGGGTCGACGATACGCCGGGCCAGTTAGTCACCCTGGAGCCTGACTTCCACCAACACGCGCCGCTCGACGCCGTGATTCGTTTTGGCAAGCCGACGGAAGAGCGTCGCGTGCCGATTCAACTTACTGCCGACTTGACGGCCGTCGGCACGCTCGAGTTATTCGCGAACTCAAAAATTAGTGACCATCGCTGGAAACTCGAATTCCAGTTACGTCGCGCTGGCGTGCAAAGTGTAAGTCAACCGCGCGCCGCCACGGTGATTAGTGACGAAGCCGTCGCCGCCGCCGAAAAACTAATTGCCGCCTGTTTCGCGCGCGAATTTCCGCCTGAGGAGTTACCGGGTAAGTTAGAACAGGCCATCGGACTCGGCCGCGGCTCCTGGCCGCTCCTCACCCTGCGCCGCCTGGCCGACGCCTTCTTACAGTGCAGCGAACAACGTACCGCCTCCGCCGCCTTGGAGTTCCGCTGGCTCAGCTTGGCGGGCTTCTGCCTGCGGCCTGGCTTTGGCGCCCCGGGCGACGACTTACGCATCGAACAAGCGCGCCGCGTCTACGCCTCCGGCCTCGCCTTCCCGAGCCAGGTGCAGAACGAAATCGAATGGTGGATCTTCTGGGGCCGCGTCGCCGGGGGGTTGAATCGCAATCAGCAGACCGACGTCTATCAGCGCATCTCGTCCTTCCTGCTCCCGCGCGGGAACGCCCGTCCGCCACGCGTAAATACGTCGCTGCGGCGTGAGATGTGGCGCACAGCTTCGTCGCTCGAATTGCTGCCCGTCGGCACGAAGACCGAACTCGGCGAAGCGCTCATCAAGGTAGTGAAGGCGAAGCAGCAGACGCCGTCTGACCTGTGGTGCCTCGCACGCCTGGGGGCGCGCCAGCTCTTTCACGGGCCGCAGAATCTCGTCGTGCCGCCCAACACGATTGAGCGCTGGATCTCGGCGCTGGCGAGCGTGGAGGGCGCGGGCGAGACGGTGGCGCAGATGGCCCAGTCCACCGGCGACACGGCGCGCGACGTTTCGCCGTCCACCCTGGAATTGGCGCGCCAAGCGGTCGCCAAGCACAAGGACGCTGAGTCGCTGACTAAACTGCTCGAAGGCGGCGCCCCGCGCGACCTGGCTTCGCTCGGCCGTGTCTACGGCGAGGACCTGCCCTCCGGCCTCGTCTTCCATGACTGAACTCGCCCTGGTTGCCGCACTCGCGAAGCGGCTGCCGCGCATCGGCGACGACTGCGCCATCGTGCCCCACGGCCCCGAGGATCTGCTCTTCACGACGGACCTGCTGGTGGAGGACGTTCACTTCCGACGCGCCGAACGCACCGCCGCCGACGTCGGCTACCGCGCCCTCGCCCGGTCACTCTCGGACATCGCAGCCATGGGCGGCGAACCGCGCTGGGCCACCGTTGCGCTGGCCTTGCCGCCCTGGGCCACCGGGCGCTGGGTGGCCGGCTTCTACGATGGCCTAATCGCGCTGGCGGCCCAGCATCGCACCGAAGTGGTGGGCGGCGACTTCTCGCGGGCCCTGGCACTCACCGCCGACGTCATGGTCTGCGGTACGGCGCCTAAGGGCCAGGCCTTGCGGCGCGACCGTGCCCGTCCAGGCGACCTGATCTATGTCTCCGGCCCACTTGGCCGGGGCAAGTGGCGCTTTCCTCCGCGCCTCGCGCTGGGCCAACAACTGCGCAAACTCGGCGCTACTTCCTGCATGGACTTGAGCGACGGGCTCTCGCTCGACCTCCACCGGCTTGCCGTGGCCTCGCGCGTCGCCGCGGACTTACACACCGTCCCGCTGGCCCGCGGCGCCAGCCTGAGCGACGGGCTGCATCGTGGCGAAGACTACGAACTCCTCTTCACCCTGCCGCCTGGAGCGAAGCCGCCCCGCCTCACGCACGCCATCGGCCGCATCCTCCGGGGCCAGCCCGGCCTCGTCACCTACAATGGTGGGCAGGTAACTCCCGACGGCCATGATCACTTCCGGTCCCAACCCCATCCTCGAACTCCTTGACGCCTTTCGCCGCTCGAAGGTGATGTTCGCCGCCGAAGCGCTCGGCGTCTTCGAGCGCCTCGCCGCGCACTCGATGAAGGCCGAAGCCCTCGCGGCGGACTTAGCGCTCGACGCGGGCGCGCTCACCCGCATGCTGGATGCCCTGGTCGCCATGAACTTGCTCGACGCCGCGGACGGTGGCTATCGGAACGCGGCTGCGACGAATGAATACCTTGTGCGATCCAGTCCGAAGTCGATGAACGGTTATGTCCGGTACTCGAACGACATCCTCTTCCGCCTGTGGGCGAATTTGGAAGACGCCGTCCGCGAGGGTACGCATCGCTGGCCCCAGACCTTTAACCTGGCAGGGCCAATTTTCAGTAGCTTTTTTCAGACCGATGAGGCCATGCGCACTTTTCTGAAGGGCATGCACGGCTTCGGCATGATGAGTTCGCCGCGCGTGGTGGAGGCCTTTGATCTTTCGCATCACGAAACCTTCTGTGACCTGGGCGGCGCCACGGGCCACTTAGTCGCCGCGGCTTGTGATCGTTATCCCAAGCTACAAGGCGTGCTCTTCGAGTTGCCCCGCGTCATCTCGTTCGCCATGGAGTATCCGCATCCCCGCGTGAAGCTCCATGCGGGTGACTTCTTCACCGATCCTTTGCCGCCCGCCGATATCTATTCTCTGGGCCGCATCTTACATGATTGGACGGAGGAGAAAATCTATTTCCTCCTGATGAAGATCTACGCCGCACTGCCGGAAGGCGGGGCGTTGCTGATCGCCGAGAAGTTACTCGACGATGACAAACAGGGTCCGCTGCCAGCCAACTTACAATCCCTGAACATGCTGATCTGCACGGAAGGCCAGGAGCGCTCGCTACCCGAATACCGGCGGCTGCTGGCAACGGCGGGCTTTTCCAGTGTGGAAGGCCGGCGTACGGGATCGCCGGTGGATGCCATTCTCGCCGTGAAATAATCCCATGCGACGCTGGCTGAAACGGCTGCTGACTCCCTTCCTGCTGGTGGCCGCCACGGTGTTCTTCCTGGTGGAAGAGTTACTCTGGCGCCTGGCCGCGGTCTTCGCGCTGCTGGGCAAGCTGCCCGTATTCCGGGAGATTGAGCAATGGATCGGCCATCTACCGCCCTACGGCGCCCTGGCGATCTTTGCGGTACCCGCGCTCGCCCTGGCTCCGGTGAAGCTCCTCGCGTTGTATTGGCTGGCCGGTGGACATCCGATGCTGGGCATCGGCACGATCCTGACGGCGAAGGTGGCTGGCACGGCGCTCGTCGCACGCATCTACCAACTCACTCGCCACGTCTTGCTGACGCTCAGTTGGTTCGCCTGGTGCGAAGCCCAGGTGCTCGCGCTCCGCGCCGCTGCCTACGGATTGTGGCGCAGCCTTCCCGTGGGCCGCTGGGTGACGCAACGCTGGCACGCCTGGAAAGAGCGCGGCCGCGGTTGGGTGTCGCGCCGATGGGCGGCCATTCGCCGCAAAGATTCGCTAACCCCGCAGTAAACAGGTGCTCACGTACTGCTGCTTGGAACGCGTGGCGGCCAGGTCGTGATAGACGAACGCGCCTTGGCCAAAATAGTGCGTCACCACGGCACGCCGCGAATGGGCCAGGTCCCGCCGCGCCGAACCTCCGTGGACTAAGTTCGCATGCCAGAGCAGCACGTCGCCGCGCCGCGCATGGAAGTAAACCGGCGCGATGCCCTGGCTCGCAATCAACTCGCGTATCTTTGGCTCGTATTTTGCCTGGTAACTCTGATAGCCGTCGCGGCGAAACTCGTCCTCGGAGATCTTCACGTCATGACTGAATAAGTAGGGCCAACGGTGGCTTCCCGGATAGTAGACCAGCGGACCGCTATCCGGATGAATATCCTCAAACGCAATCCAAGCCGCTACCAGATAGCCGAGCGGGTACGTGGTCATGTGAATGGAGTCAGAATGCTCCGGCTGTTGCGACCCCTTGTGCGAGGCAATCGTCTGCAGCACCTTCGGCTCCCGCTCGAGGAGAAACCGCACCCAGCGCAATAACTCCGAATGCTTCGCCACGCGGCAGAACTCACTCACGCGACGGTGCGGATTGAGAAAGCGGCCCGGATAGGCATCGCCTTCGCCCGCAGGTTCCGGCTCCAGCACAATACGACCCCGATCTACCGCCTGCTGATATGCGCGCCAAACGGTGTCCAGTGTATCCGCGGCGATCAGGCCCGGCAGCACGACATAGCCATCGCGCACCCAATGGTGAGCTTGCGCCGCTTCGTATTCCGTGATCGCCCCGGTGGCCCGTCGTGCGGCGATATTGTCCAAGGCATCGGGCCGGTCCAGCCAAGGATAGGGGCCAGAGCCCGGAAAATGCTCGGCCCGCATGGACGGCATCCGCCAAGTGTGAATCCGCTGGTCGGCAATCTGTCCCATCTCTACCTTCTGCGCCAACGCAGGCGCAAAGCGCAGCAGGCCCCCAGCAAGAGCCATCCCGTGGAGGGTTCTGGTACGCCGACGATCAAATTGGCGCTTGCGAGTGTGTTCACCGCAAACTCGTCGTCTCCACCGATGAGGCTGACCGAGCCTGTATAGACACCGATAGGAGTATTCGGCGCAGCCACGAATTGAAAGATGGGGCCGGTGTAAGTCTCGTTATTGAGTAACACACCGGGTACGTTGAAAAAGAAGAAATTCTGGTTGGATGTTAAGTAAGTTCCGCCGGGTGGATTCAGCAGAAGCGTGATGTCATTCAAGAATGCGGCACTCGGGCCGGTGTTCTGAATGGTGCCGCTGAACGTGACCAGGCCATTCGAGATCACTTCCGCTGAGGGGCTGAGCGTCAGAATGACGGCGGCCGGCGCAGGTAGTGTGGAAAAAAGTAGTAAACAGAGTACCCTGATCATCTCAGTTTCCCACCGCGAAGAGAGTGGCATTATTGATCGCGTATACCGTGCCATCTACGCCAATCAAGGTCGGTGTGTAAGCCTCACCGATGCCTGGCGTCAGCACGATTTGTTGCGTGAAGGTATTCGTGGAGAAATCCCAGCGGTAGAGTTTGCCGTCTTCACTATTGATCAGCGCGGACTGCGTGAACGGATCAATCGCGGCCGTGTTGATGCACCACTCGCGGACGCCAGGATGATCGTCCTCGGGCGTGGGACCGGCAATGGCGATGACTTCTCTCATGGTCTGCTTGCCCGAGATCGGGTCAACCGCGGAGACGAACGGATCGATAATGGCGACGCGATTGTTGCCGTCGCCCGTGCCGACGCCGAAGTAGTTATTGTATTTCGTCAAGAGTAAGTACGGCGACGGACCCTGGTAAGAGGCGACCAGTTTCGCGGGAACTATCGACGCCGTATCGTCCCAGCCAAAGGCGCCGGGGATTTTCGTCTGCGTCAGCCCGCCGTCAAAGTGCAACAGCCAACCGCGGGCGTTGTGCGACAGAAAGGGATTCTCGAGTACCCCGAAATAGACGTCGCCGTCCGGGCCGACGGTGGGCGACGAAGTGCCGTCGCCGTAAAGCAAAGCGTCGGCGAGCGTGGAAGGGTCTTTCAGGCGAATGCGGGCCACGGGCTGTAGGTTACGGCTATCGACGGAGACCAGATATCCCGCGCCGGTATAGCCAGTGGAAACCGCATAGTAAAGCAGACGATGATCGTTGCTGAGCGCGGGGGCGCAGTTCATCGAAACCCCGGCGATGCTGTTGTCAGCGGCGGCCGTAGCGGCGCTGACAAAGGTACCTACGCCACTGAAAGAGATCTTAGCCAAGCCACTTACCAGATTCAGGGGATTGGGTCCGCTCACTTCGTAGCCGAAGAAGATATTGCCGAGCCGGTCCGACGTGATCGGCGTGCTGATCTTCACGCTGTTGTTGAAGGCCGTGGGATTGCTGGCATAGGCAGCATTGCCGTAAAAAGCGATCTGGCCACTGGCGCCGGAGACGGCATCGGGTGAGTCTCGATAGTAGACGGTGCCGCCGGCGCCGGCGTAGTAGAGCCGGTTGCGCGCGCTCACCACCGGTCCGTAGCTCGGTGTCCAACCGTGCGCAGGCAGGCTATAGTCAGTGGTCAACGTGTAGAGCAGTGCGCCGTCAGCGCCACGCCGGGCCTCTACCCGGAAGCCGTCGGTGGCCCCCGTCTTCACCGGCACCAGCACCGTGTTCGCGGCGGTGACCAACGGAGAGCCGTAGTGAATCAAGAGCGAACTCCCGCTAAACTGCGGGTTTAAATCCATGGCCGTCTGCCAGCGGATCCGATTGAGGGGCTGCGACGCCACGGACGAAATCGCCGTATGTTGCGCGTCATGAGCGTAACCGCTCCACGGGACACTCAACGCTTGGGGCCAGGCGGCTCCCGGCTCAGAAAACAGACAAACAAGCAGCAAAAGGGCAAATTTCATGGTTCCGATCCCTCCTGAAGGTTGCCTTTTATCGTACAGCATTGGCTTTGGCGCGGGTGTTACATTTCCTGGAGCGTGAAAATAATAACTCCTCTTCTGTCGCGGCTACATCCTCATGGGTAGTGGAAAGAGTCCTCACATTGGACCCCACTTAAAGGAAATTGGAAATGAAAAAGTTCGTTCAAATGCTCGCCTGTGTGGCGATGTTGTCCCTCTCCGCCTCGGCTGCCGACATTGTCGACACCGCGGTCTCCGCTGGTAGCTTCAAGACCCTGGCGACCGCCCTGAAGGCCGCTGGCTTGATCGATACGTTGAAGGGCGCTGGCCCGTTCACCGTTTTTGCCCCGACCGACGAAGCGTTCGCCAAATTGCCCCCCGGCACGGTGGAAGGCTTGCTCAAGGATACGGCTAAGCTGAAGAAGATCCTGCTCTATCATGTCGTCTCCGGTAAGGTGATGGCGGCGGACGTGGTGAAATTGAAGTCCGCTAAGACGGTGGAAGGCAGCAACGCCAAGGTGACGGTGAAGGGTGACAAAGTCATGGTCAACAACGCCAATGTCGTGAAGACGGACATCGCTTGCGACAACGGTGTGATCCACGTGATCGACACGGTGATCATGCCGCCCATGCCCAAGATGTAATTTCCTTCTCTGGAAGGCGAAGGGCCCAGCAGGAAACTGCTGGGCCCTTTGTTTGTGAAGATATGCCTGAAGTCATTATTGCCGGGGCGGGTTTGGCAGGGCTGGCCTGCGCAAAGCATCTGATGTCGCGCGGCGTAGAGGCCTTGGTGCTCGAAGCCTCCGACGGAGTAGGCGGTCGTGTGCGGACTGACCGCGTGGACGGCTTCCTGCTGGACCGCGGTTTTCAGGTCCTGCTGACGGCCTACCCCGAAGCCCAAGCCACCCTCGACTACGCGGCGCTCGAACTACAGCCCTTCGCGCCCGGCGCGTTGGTGCAGTGGCAAGGCGCGCGCCATCTCCTCGCCGACCCTTGGCGCCAACCGCTCTCCGCCTGGGAGACGCTGCGTTCGCCCATCGGCACCTGGATGGATAAGTTGCGCATCGGCCGTATGCGTTACCGGGCTTTGCAGGCCCGCCCGTTGGCGGTGGACACGCGTGCTTACCTCGCCGAGCAGGGCTTTTCCTCCCGCTTCATCGAGCAATTCTTCCGCCCCTTCTTCGGTGGGATCTTTCTGGAACGCGACTTCCGCACACCGGCCGCCATGGCCGAGTTTGTCTTTCGCATGATGGCCTATGGTGACAGTTCGCTGCCGAAGCACGGCATGGGCGAGATCAGCCGGCAATTGGCGCAAGGGTTGCAAGTCCGCTTGCGCACGCCGGTGAAGAGCGTGCATGAAAAGACGGTCACGCTGGAGTCCGGCGAAACTCTGTCGGCGGCCGCCATCGTCGTGGCGGCGGACGGTCCGGCGGCGGCGCGGCTGGCGGGCGTGGCCGCTCCTGCCTCGCGCGGAGTCTCTTGCCTTTATTACGCCGCGGATCGTGCCCCGGTCACCGAGCCACTGCTGGTGCTCAACGGCGACGGACAAGGACCAGTGAACAACTTCTGCGTGCCCAGCGCCGTGTCGGCGGCTTACGCGCCACCGGGAGCGGCCCTGTTGGCGGCGACGGTGCTGGGCATCGATCCCGACGAGTCCGCGGTGCGGGAGCAACTCGCGGGCTGGTTCGGCCCGGAGGCACACACCTGGCGGCATCTGCGCACGTACCGGCTTGCGCACGCGCAGCCGGAGACAAACTCCGGCGCGTTTCCGCCGGGTTGGCATATTTGCGGCGATCATCGCGAATCGGCCTCCATTCAAGGGGCGTTGGTTTCGGGCCGTCACACGGCGGAAAGGATCATTCATGAGCTTCGAAAATAGTCACATCGCCATTATTGGCGCGGCGGGCGGCATTGGTTCAGCCGTGGCGCGGATGCTGAAGGAGCGTGGCGCCAACTTACTTCTCCTGGGCCGGGACCCCGGACGGTTGGCTGAGCTCAGCGCCGAACTGGGCATGCGCGCCGAAATCGTCGACGCGGCGCGCGTCACCGACTTGGAGGAGACCCTCAGTGAGCCGCTGACGGGCATCGTGAACTGCGCTGGCAGTATCCTTCTGAAGCCCGCTCACCTCACCAGCGAAGCCGAGTGGCAGCAGACCATGGAAACGAATCTCACCACGGCGTACGCCACGGTCCGCGCGGGCGCGAAGAACATGATGGCCACCGGCGGCTCCATCGTCCTCTGCGCGACGGCGGCCGCGCGCACGGGCATGGCGAACCACGAGGCCATCGCCGCCGCCAAAGGCGGCGTGATCGGCCTGACGCTCTCCGCCGCCGCGACGTACGCTTCGCGGAACATTCGCGTAAATTGCGTCGCGCCTGGCCTGGTGGATACGCCCCTCGCCGCGCGAATTACGAGCAACGAAGCGGCGCTGAAGGCATCGATGGCCATGCACGCGCTGGGGCGCATCGGCCGCCCGGAGGACGTCGCCTCAGGGATTGTCTGGCTGCTCGACCCGGCCAACGCCTGGGTAACCGGCCAAGTCATCGGCATCGACGGCGGCCTGGGGAGTCTGCGGCCGCGGTAGCGCGGCCTGTCGACCCAATGCAGTTCAGATAACGGCTTCTGCAACGGCAACTCCGTCTTCGCAAGACATTGCAGCCCGTATGCTTCAAGCGGCCTTCCGCGACTTATTGGCGAGTGAGCCCTGCGGGAATATCATGGGAAGGTTGTTGGATGGCCCTAGTCTTGCGGTTCTACACACGGCGGTTCGACGTCTCCAAAGAAAGACCAAACCCGATCAACCCGATCCCAGGGGAGTCACTTCTTGTATGGCTCGTGGATCAGACCAAGGAAAAAGTGGAGCTTTCGGCGCCACATTTTGAGGACTGGGGTTGGTGTAGCCAGCTCCTCTGGAACGGACGACGCTACTTGGTGGCAGCCAGCGCCTCCGACGAAGAAGAAGACGGGGAGCGGGAGTGGGTCCTGCAGATTCACAAGCACAGGTCGACTAAAGAGAAATTGTTGGGTCGCGCAACTATGGATAGAGATGACGAGTGCGCCGAGCACCTTCTGCGCATTATCCAAATGGAACCGACCTTCCGCGACGTGTCCGTAGATCCAGAGCCCTGACTGCCGAACAGCATCTCTTCCGAGTGAGATCACGACTACTCGGGTCGGGCGATGATCGCCTGAACCCATAAAGGGAAAGAAGCGGAACGCCAGATCACCCGACCGTCGTTCAACATCAGCATGCGCTCGGGTCGAGCGCCGGAGTTGTCCAAAACAACTGCTTCATCGGCGAGTTGAATCGCTTCTGGGGCATGGAGCAGGCTGCGATGATATCTTCGCCGAATGTCGGCGTCGGGGATATCGTGCCCGCCCTGGGATACGCGAAGCCGTACGCGCTCAATGTGCAACTCTGGATCGTCCAAGGCAACGTAGATCAGAAGCGTTCGATAGTTCGCTCGTTTCGCCGAACGCATGAGCGAGAGGGCGCCATGGCCAGCAAGGGTGCTCTCCAGGATGAAACTTTCGCTACTCCCGACGAGTGCGCGACAACGAGCCACCGCTTGCCGGGCGGCGGCGATCGCAGCTCGAGCCGGTGCGTTGGGCGAGAGAGTGCGGGCAATCGCGTCTGGGTCCACTATGTTTCTCTGGCCCTCGAACGTGAGGGCTGCCGTCAGCGTGCTCTTCCCTGAGCCGTTTGGACCTGCAACCAAGGTGAAAGTTGGCACTTCAGGCAGCGGTTGAGGGGAGTTCGCGTAGAATCACGCGGTGCGACTGGCGAGGTTGTGAGGGGTCCAATCGGATCTCGAAGCGCTTTCCGTTCGGCCATTCTTCAACGTAGCGTCCCGCAGCGTCAACGAACACAAGCGAGTGACCGGCAGCAAATGCCACCTGCCGGGCTCGCAAACCAGCTTGCGAAGCGGCCTGCGCAAAGTCGTCAGTCAAAATGCTGGCATGGACCATAACTCGATTATCCCGTATTTTCACTAGGCTGGGGTGGTCCTCAGAAGGCGCAAATCGGGCGTTGTTCTCGCTAATTCAAACCAGCTTGACGTCGGCCTTCTTCGCGGCCCGCGTCCAGCGCGGTGATGCGGGCGGCGCGGCGGCGCTGAAGGCATCCTTGGCGATGCACGCCCTGGGCCGTATCGGCCGCCCGGAGGACGTCGCGTCAGGGATTGTCTGGCTGCTCGACCCGGCCAACGCCTGGGTGACGGGCCAGGTGCTCGGGATCGACGGCGGCCTGGGGAGTCTGCGGCCGCGGTAGCGCGGCCTTTCGACCCAATGCAGTTCAGATAACGGCTTCTGCAAGGGTCGACTCAGTCTTCCGCTCCACACAGTACGGTGTGGCCACGAGTACCACTTCAAGTGACACTGTGCGACTTTGCGGGTTCTATCGCGAATCGCCGCCCGTTCAGGGCCCCTCGTGTCGAGTCGTGAGAAGGAGTCCGCGCGGCGCCCAAGGAAGCTTGGACCCTTGACATTACTAAGCCAACTCGCTTACTAATAAGTGAGTGAAGCCTAGTGCTAATCGAAATGCGGATGCCTACGACGCGGTGTTCGGGGCGTTGGCGCACGCTGCGCGCCGACGAGTACTGATGACGATCTTCTTCAACCGCGGCTCGATGACGGCGGGCGAGATCGCTGAAATCTTCGATCACGCTTGGCAGACCACCACGCGACACCTGCGGGTACTGGAGCGTGCCGGCCTCGTGACGCAGGAACGGCAAGGGCGGCTGAGGATCTACCGGTTGGAGCGCAAGCGATTCCGGCTAGTGCGCGAGTGGCTGAGTTATTTTGACCGATGAAAGGACATTGAATGGCAAAAACATCGAACGATCTGAAAGCGACCGACGTCCCGCAGTTGTTCCGCCTGAACGTGGAAGTGGGAGACCTGATCGCCGCTTTCTCTTTCTACACCAACCTGCTGGGGGTCGAGGGCCGGAAGCAGGGCGGTTCGCGCTGCTATTTTTCATGTGGTCCAGTGACGCTGCAGGTGGTTGACGTCACAGCGTCGCATTTGCCGCACCCGGCAGCAAAGGCGCTGTACTTTACGGTCCGCGATCTCGACGCAGTGTTCCTGAGGGCACAGCGGTTGCAGTGTCTGGTTCAAGAGAACGTCCATGATGCGCCCGGTGGCGGTATCGTCGTTCGGCCCTGGGGCGAGAGATCGTTTTATGCCGAGGATCCATGGAAGAATCCTCTGTGTTTCGTCGAGGAGGGGACGGTCTACAAGGGCTGAAACACGCAAGGGTCGCGATCAACGGCCCAGCGTAGAGAAACTGGTCAGCGGACTGCCAAAGCAGGCGTTGGTAGCGAATTCAAACCAGCTCGACGTCGATCTTCTTCGCCGCAGGGTCCAGCGCGGTGATGCGGAAGCTGCGGACCTGCCCCGCGCGCGGACTGTCGTCCGCTGCCGGACCACCCGCGCCCTGCTTCCAGCGCTGCGCCAGCATCGCACTGAGCGAGCTGACGTCGGCTGACGAACCGCCAGACTTGGCGGCTTCTGGAGACGCCGCTTTCTTGCTGGCCCAGCGGCACTGGGCGAAGACGCCCTCGCCGAGATCCACCTTGGCGCGGCCATCGTGAACGTCGGCCACGCGGCCCGTCACCGTATCGCCCACCTTGTGTTCACCGATGAAATCGTCGGTGCGCGTCGGCAGCAGTTGCTTCATGCCGAGCCGCAAGCGGCGGCGCTCCTTGTCGATTTCGAGCACCTGAGCCGTCACCACTTGCCCCACCTTCAGCGCATCGGAGGGATGCTCCAGGCGCTTCTCGTGGGTGATGTCGCCGACATGAATCATGCCTTCGACTCCTTCGGAAATGTCGATGAAGGCCCCGAATTTCTGCAGAGAGACGACCTTGCCTTCGACGCTCGATCCGATGGGATACTTCTGGTCCATCACCGCCCAGGGATCGCCCATCACCTGGCGCAGGCCGAGGGCGATGCGCTTGTCGGCGGGGTTCACCTGGAGGATTTGCACTTCCACCGTCTCGCCGACAGTGAGCGCGTCGGCGGGCTTGCGGATCTTCTTGGTCCAGGACATCTCCGACACGTGAACCATGCC
Organism: Bryobacteraceae bacterium; assembly: GCA_019752335.1. Lineage (GTDB taxonomy): Bacteria > Acidobacteriota > Terriglobia > Bryobacterales > Bryobacteraceae > JALHNI01. The sequence goes on along the minus strand of JAIEMJ010000047.1, from coordinate 21,598 downwards.
GTCGATGCCGGGTTCAAGTTCGACGAAAGCGCCGAAGTCAGTGAGGCGAACGACGGAACCCTTGATGCGGGTGCCGACGTGGTACTTCTCGCCCACCTGGCTCCAAGGCTCCGGCTTGAGCTGCTTCATGCCGAGCGAGACTTTCTGGGTCTCGCGGCTGATCTTGAGGATCTTCACCTGGACGACGTCGCCCACGGTGAGCAGGTCACCCGGCTTGCCGACGCGGTTCCAACTGATGTCGGCCACGTGCAGCAGGCCGTCGATGCCGCCGAGGTCGACGAACGCGCCGTAGTCGGTGAGGCTGCGCACGGGTCCGCTAACGATGGCGCCTTCGCTCAGGGAGGCGAAGATCTCCTGTTTGCTCGCGTTCGCGCGCTCCTCAATCAGGCCGCGGCGATCCACGACGATATCGTCTTTTTCTTTATCGAGCTTGGTGATGCGGCATTCGATGTCCTGGCCGATGAGGGCCATCATCTCGGACTCGTTGCGGGTGCCGCTGCGCGAGGCCGGCAGAAAACCGCGCATACCGACGTCGACGCGCAGACCGCCCTTCACGGCCTCAACGACCTTGGCCCGAATGATGCGGTTCTCGCTGAACGCATCTTCGAGCGCCGTCCAATCCTTGGGCGGCGGCGGCGCGTGCAGGGTGTCAAGCAGGTAGATGCCGTGTTCGTCGCGCGAGGTGATGGTGAGCGAGAGCTGCGCGCCCTTGCGCGCCGTCATTTCGCCCGCCGTGTTGCGGAACTTCTCCGCCGGCACCACGCCGTCGTTCTTGCGGCCCAGGTCCACGAAGACCCACTCGTCGGTGATCGACACCACGGTGCCCGTCACCTGGCTGCCCTTGCCGTGTACCTGCTGCGTCTGTTCAAACTGCGAGAGGATGTCGCCGAAGGAATCGTCCGGTGGCGCGTCGGCAGGGTCGAAGGGTACTGGAACTACTACGGGAGCAGCAGCGGGTGGATGGGCCATGGCAGGCGGGGGATCGGCAGCCGGGCTAGCGGCGGGGCTCTCGATCGGGGTGGGTGCCGGGATACTGGCTTCTGGTTCTGGAGACGGCCAGGGTACCGGGTTATTGAAGTCCGAGGGGTTCATGCAAAAAGTTCAATCGACTCATCATCATTCTGACACAGGTAAGCGGCCTAGCAAAGAAGGGTACTAGGGTGGGGCCAGTTCCTGGACCGAATGCGGGGTACGGGGTAAAGTCCGCGGGGGACGGGGCCGATTGCATCCATTAGAATCTATGCGCGAGTCCGCCACACTTCTCCGCTGGTTAAATCGAGCCGCCGCCTGGTGGCCGGTCGCCGCGCAGCGTGAACGCCTACGGCTCGCCAGCCTGAACCTCTACATCGACGGCCACCTCAGCGAGAACCGCACGCAGGAGGCCTTTCGCGCCATTACGGTCTATCTGAACTTCGCGCGGGACCTAGATGCCGCCGGGCGCCTCAGCCGCGGGCAACGCCTGGAAGTCACGCTGCGGCAAGCCGAACTCGCGTCGATCCTTTGCGAGAACGGGCGGCCAGATCAGGGGGCGCCTCTGCTCGAGGAAGCGCTCCAGGACTTCCGCCGCTACGACGGCGTGGCCGACGAATTCCTGGGCGCCTGCCTGCTGAACCTGGGCGGTGCGCTGCTGCGGGCGGGACGGGCCGAAGAGTCAGTCGGGTGGCTGGCGGAAGCTAAGGAGTTACGAGCCCGTCTGCACGGCGCCGAGAGCCAGGAAGCGGGACAGTGCCACACGAACCTAGGCATCGCCTATCAGGAACTCGGCGAGTACCCCGACGCCCTGAGCGAACTGGAGCAGAGCGTCCGCATCCACGCGGCGCACAATCAAGCCGGCGAGGACTATGCCATCGCCCTGCACAACCTGGGCGCGCTGCTCATTCTGCTGGAGCGTCCGGGTGAGGCGCAAGGCGCGATCATGCGGGCCGCGTTGCTCTTTGAGCAGCGCGGGCATCCGCTGCTCTCGAACGCGCTCGACACGCTCGCCGACGCCTACTCCGCGCAAGGCCGCGCCCGCGATGCTTTCCTGGCGCGGGAGCGGGCGCTCAACCAACTCCGGGACGATACGCTGCATTCGGTATCCACGGCAGATTGGCTGCAGAAACAGGCGCAACTCCTGGAGCAGATGAACCAGAACGAGGAAGCCGCACACTACCGCGAATGGGCTAGCGATGTCCGGCGCAAGGTCGCCTTCCGGAGCGTCCTGCAGGACGGGACGCTGGCGATTTCGTCTTAGCCGGGCTGGTTGGCTGCCAGCGCCATCCGCACCCGCGGCGCCCTGGGCTTGGCGATCAGCGGCTGCAAATTCAGCAGCCGCAGGCCCTCCACTCCGCAAGCGCACGGCTCTTTGGTGAGCGTGCCGGTAAAGCCCGTCGCCAAGCGGACCACGGGGAAAACGGTGTTGGCCAAGCTGGTGATTACCAACTCGGAAGTCTCCGGATCCGGCACTTCGAAGATCGCCTCCGCGGAGTGAATGTGCAAACCCGCCTGCGCGGAGCACTCGCTGGCCAAACGCTCGTGGCGATACCCGAGAAAGTGCTCTTCAAGCCCCACGCGAAACGCGGCCCAGAACTGATCGCGGTCGGCCGGGGTCAATAGCCCGGTTTGCCCGAAGGGCAGCCCCGTATAGGCCAGCACGGGCCTTCGCAAGGAGGGGAAGCGCGCCCCGCCATTGAGCACCATCACCGACATGCGCCGCAGCATCGCCACGGGGCCCACCAGGCACTGGGCCTTGAACTTGTGCAGGTCGTTGTTCCAGCCGTCAGGGAAGGCGAGCACTTTGGGCGTCTCGATAAAGCCTTCCATGAGGATCGCGGTGCGATAGGGCGAGTGGCGCGGCTGGTCGAAGTGGCGGAAGCCGGTATCCGCGGAGTCCGGATTCAGATAGCGTTCGCGTTGGGCGAGGTAGGCGTCGCGCGTGACGATCGGAAAACGGGGCAGTAAGTCGGCGGGCGATCGGGTCCGTGCCACTTCGTCCAGCAGCGACGCTTGGCCGGGGATCACGCGGCCGGCCGGCGTAGCGAGGGTCAGCAGCATCAGTTCTCGGAGCCGCTCGGGCGGAAAGGCGAGCCGGGGAGCAGGTTCGGATTTCCTGCCAAAGAAGAGACGCATGAACGATTCTGACGCGGAGCGAGCGACGGCGGGTTAAATCAGGGAGTGTTGTTCTAGATTCCGCAAAAGTCGTAGAAATTGTCTACAAAAAGGCGCCGCGCGATGCCGGCATCAATACTGAGCGCGGCGAGCGCCTCGATCTGCGCCTCCGCCACCGGGCGGTTCCAGCCGCGCGGGAAAAACGACGAGTCCGATCCGAAGAGCAGCCTTTCGGGGCCAGTGACGGCGAGAGTCTCCCGAAAGACGGTGATGAGGTCGAGTGGTGGCAGTATCCAACTGTTGCTCGACGAAGTGTCCAGATAAACGTTCGGGCACTGCCGGACCGCGGTGAGCGCGTCCGGCCAGCGGCCAGCGCCAAAGTGGGGAATCACAAAACGCGTCCGGGGGAACTCCTGGGCCAGTGGGATCACCGCCAGCGGGTCACCGAGGGCGTGGTTGAAGGGGGAAGGCAGCCCCAGCTTGCCCCGCACGCCGACGCTCAGGTGTCCGCAATGCACGAAGACGGCTTGCCCTGGCCGGATGAGGGCTCGCACCGCCGGGTCGCTCAGCGCATAGCCATGCATGGCGGGAAAGAGGCAAAGCATGTCCAGCTCACCGGCGACGGGAGCCGCGGCCAGTGGATTCACCATCGCCGCGGACCGGAAGCGTTCCGGGTACGCCGCGACGGCGGCCGTTACCGAACCGGCATCGCCCGGCAGACTCGCGATCAGCATCGCCTGCGCGACACCCTGGCGGTCCATCTCCGCGATCCAGCGCCCCGCAAAAGCAACGGGATCCTCGGCGGGGCGTTCCCAACCGAGGATCCCGTATACGGAGTCCAGATCGCATTGCTTCTGTTGCGCCAGCAGTGCAAAGAAGTGGTGCGAGAAGAAATGCACATGCGCGTCGGCGACCGGAAGATCGCCCCACGGCGTGTACACGTTCCTCCCGTGCCCTTACTCGCCGCCGACGGCGGAAGCGGTCATCACCTGTTCGCGCAGGGGCGGACCCGGCAGCTTGGTGAGCCCGGCGGCGAGCGCCAACTGGGTAAGCCCAGCCACGTTGTTCACCGACAGCTTCTTCATCATCGTCTTGCGGTAGCTGCGCACCGTCTGCAGGCCCAGGGCCAGCATCACGGCGATTTCCTTACTGGTTTTGCCCTCGGCCACCAACCGCAGCACCTGCAGTTCGCGGGGCGAGAGACCTTCGAGCGCTGACGGCAAGGGCTTGGCGTCGAGGTCGCCCTTTTGGATACGGGTGAGCAAGCGGTCTGAGACTTGGGGGCTCAGATAGGACCCGCCCTTGGCGACGGTGCGCAAGGCATCCAATAGGTCACTATCAGAGGCACGCTTCAGCACGAAGGCGCGCGCGCCCGAACGAATCGCGCTCACCACGGAGTGCTCATCGTCATACATCGACAGGATGGCCACCCGGATGTCGGGCTGGTAACGCAGAATCTCGGCGGTCGCCTCAATCCCATTCAGGCCTGGCAGCCCGATATCCATCAGGACAATGTCCGGACGCAACTTCCGGGTAAGCGCGACGGCCTCGGTCCCGTTGTCTGATTCACCGATGACTTGAAAGTCTTCGTCAAGTTTCAGGATCGCCCGGATCCCGTCTCGCATAATCTTATGATCATCGACCAGCAGCACACGTGTGATCATCTTGTTTTTATTTGCCTATTCCCAATCCCGTACTATCACCGAGACAAGTGTACCTTGTCCAGTGGATTCTATTTTCAATGACCCTCCGGCGAGGGCGGCGTGGTGGCGCATGATCGCCATCCCCAGTCCTGTACCGGCCGGCTGCGTTTGCTCAAAACCGCAACCGTCATCGCGAATTTCCAGTCGTACCGAGCTGGGCGACCCTCGAAGAACCACGTCCATTCGATTGGCCTTGGAGTGCCTTACGGAATTCTCCAAAGCCGCTTCCGCAATTCTATAGAGTGCCGAAGAAATCCGCAACGGCAATCGCAAACGCGGTTCTATTTTCTGATGGACGGGTGCCCGGTGCTGCCTGCGGTAACGCTCGACGAGCCGTTCCAGGGCGAACACCAATCCCACCCGTTCGACGACGGCGGGGTTAATCTCATAGCTTAGCTCACGAAGCTGCTCGATGACTTGACCGAGCAGATTTTGTACTTCGGCGGTCTTGGCCGTAAGTTCCGGCACCTGCGTGCCGTGTTCCATGCGGATGAGGTCCAAATGCAGGCCCGCCGCGCTCAGCACCTGGTTGACATCGTCGTGCAGGATGCGGGCGATCCGCGCCGATTGTACCTCTTGCGCGTTCATCAACGCGACCAGGGAATCCGCCAGCGTGACAGCGGCGGTTTCCCCCGAAGCTTCGTTCCACTCGGCCAAATTACTTTTTCCGAGCCAACACTTTCTTGGCCGCCGCCACGACGTCACGCGCCAGCAAGCCATACTTGTCGAGCAAACTCTCGGGTGTGCCGCTCTCCGCGTAGCGGTCCTGCACGCCGACGAATTCCATCACGCAGGGCGTGCCCAAGGCCACGGTCTGCGCGACTTTCACGCCGAGTCCGCCGTCGGTCAAATGCTCTTCCGCCACCACGATGGCGCCCGTCTCGGCCGCGGCTTTGTGCACCGCTTCCACGTCGTGCGGCTTGATCGAGTACATGTCGATGACGCGCGTCGAGATGCCTTCGGCTTCGAGAGCCTCGGCGGCGCGGATGCTCTCCGCCACCATCAAACCGTGCGCGAGAATCGTCAGGTCCTTGCCTTCCAGCAGCGTCTTTGAGCCGCCGATGGGGAACTTGTCGCCTTCGTTATAGATGATCGCGGCCTTAGCGCGGCCCGCGCGGATGAAGCACGGCGCGGGATGGTAAGCCAGTGTCTTCACCAGGGCGAACATCGAAGCGTCGTCGGCCGGCGACACCACCACGAAGCCGGGCAGGGCCGTGGCGAGCGACAGATCCTCAATCGACATCTGCGACGGGCCATCTTCGCCGATCGAGATGCCGCTATGCGTGCCCACCACTTTCAGCGGCACGTTGGGATAAGCGGCCGTCACCCGCAATTGCTCAAAGCCCTTGTTCAGCACAAACGCCGAGAAGCTGGCGACAAAAGCGATCTTACCGGCCGCGGCCAGGCCCGCGCCAATTGCCACCATGTTAGCTTCGGCGATACCGCAGGAGATGAAGCGCTGCGGGAATTCCTTGGCGAAGAGATGCGTGTACGTGGACTTCGATAAATCGGCGTCGCACACCACCACCTGTTCACTCTCGCGGCCCAGCGCCACCAGGGCGCGGCCAAAGGCTTCGCGCGTCGCGGGGCCGATCTTCAATTCGTATTTCGTATTCGTGGGCATGTGATCCGTATTTCCTTACGCCAATTCGGCGAGCGCTTTCTGGCACTCGTCGGCGCTCGGCGCCGTGCCGTGGAACTTGGGGTTATTCTCCATGAAACTGACGCCCTTGCCCTTGATGGTGTGGGCGATGATCGCTGTCGGCTTGCCCTTGGTATGCGCCGCCTCAATGTAGGCGCCGCGCACTTCGGACGGATTGTGCCCGTCAATGGTAATCGTGTGCCAGCCAAAGGCGCGCCACTTGTCGCCCAGCGGCTCCAGATCCATGATGTCCTTCACCCAGCCATCCAACTGAATCTTGTTGTAGTCGACGATGGCCACGATGTTGTCGAGCTTGTGGAAGCTGCCGAACATGGCCGCTTCCCAGATCTGGCCTTCTTGAATTTCGCCATCGCCGAGCACGACGTAGGTGCGCGAGGGCGAGCCATTCAGCCGCGCCGCCAACGCCATGCCAATGCCCACCGAGAGCCCTTCGCCCAGCGAGCCCGTGGAGGCCTCCAGCGCGGGAATGAAACGGACGTCCGGGTGGCCCTGATAGATCGAGCCCAACTGGCGCAGCGTGTTCAACTGATCCTTCGGAACATAGCCCGCTTCGGCCATCACCGAATAGAGCACCGGCGCCGCGTGGCCTTTGCCGAGAATGAACCGGTCCCGGTCCGCCCACTTGGGGTTCTTGGGGTCGTGCTTCATCTGGTCGAAGTACAGGCCGACGAGAAGCTCCACCGCCGAAAGCGACCCGCCCGGGTGCCCGGACTTCGCCGCGGTGATCATCTGAATAATGTCGCGCCGGACGCGTTTCGCGACGGCTTCGAGTTCGGTAAAAGACGGGGTTTCAACGGACGTCATGTTGCTTTGTTTAGGGTACCACTAGGACGTTGGTACGGGCGCGAGCCGATGAGACACAATTGAGAGGTGACTCGCGAAGTCCTGATGTTCTCGCTGGCTCTCTCGTCTCTCGCCGCCCAACCCGCCTTGATGCCCGTCGTGCAAGGGCCACTGCGCGTGGCGGGAAATCGTCTCGTCGACGCCACCGGCGCCTCCATCACCCTGCGCGGTACGGAAGCGCCCGGCGATTTGCCGCTCGCATACGCAGGCACGATGTTCAGCACCATTCGTCAGCGCTTCAACCTGAACACCGTGCGCCTGCCGGTGAGCGTCGAGCGCGCCTTGCGTGACCCGGAGTACCTGCCGCGCATCGCCGAACTGGTGCGTCGCGCAAATCGTTTGGAACTTTTCGTGATCTTGGGCGCGGAAGGCGAACGGCCCACGCAAAGCACGGTAGCCTTCTGGAAACTCTGCGCCCGCCGCTTCGTGGATGTTCCGCGTGTCGCCTTTGACCTCTTTACGGAGCCCGATCCGCGCTGGGTTCCTGGGCATCGCGCAGGCGTGCGAACGGCTACGGACTGGAATTTCTGGCTGCGCGGCGGAGCCTCTTCCACGGGCGAGCCGCTGGTGGGGATGGAGGAGTTGGCGGCAGCGGTGCGTTCCACGGGAGCCACGCAGCCCATTCTGGCCATGCTCTTCGATGACGACCTGCTGGCGGAAGGCTTCGGCGAGGCGTGGATGCTGCGCGACGCGAACGTCATTTACGAGGTCTGCCCCAACAACCGCGCCCACGCGACCGATGCCGCGCGAGATCGCGCGTTCGGCAACCTGGCTCGCCGCGTCCCCGTCTTTGCCATGGGCTGGGATCCGGAACTCGACCAGGACTCCGTTAACTGCCACGCCCTGCCGGAGTCACCCCGCGAGGTCGCGGCGCTGATTCGGTCCCAGATGACGTACTTCGATGCCCGCGAGATCTCCTGGTCCGCCTCGTCGTTCACGCCGGGCAAGTTGATCCACGGGCTGGAGGCGATGGAGCCGACGGAGATTGACCGGCCTCCGGCCTGCCGTCCAGACGCCGAGGCGGTGAACGGTGCTGGCCTCGAAGTACAACTCCATCGCTGGAGCATGACGCGCGACAATTTCATCACCGTGGGCGCGGGGGCAGGGTCGATCGAAATCCCGCAAGGGGGCATTGCGATTGGCTACGCGGAGGTGACCACGGATCCCGTGCTGGCCAACGAATGGCCCTTGCCCACCTCGCTGGGCGGCGTGCGCGTGCGCATCACCGATGCCCAGGGAACGGAGCGTTGGGCGCCCTTGTTCTATGCGGGCGTCGGCAGCGTGAACTTTCTGGTGGATGCGGCTACGGCGCCCGGCTTGGCGCGTTTGGATCTGGTTCGCCTCGACGGCCGGCCAGAGATGACGGGCCAGGTGATCGTCTCCGCGGTCGCGCCAGGCTTCTTCACCGCCACGATGAATGCCCGGGGTCCCGTCCTGGGCGAGTGGACCGCGGGCGACACTACCGCTCACCTCTCGGCTTGCGACGAGGCTGGCTGCCGTTCGCTCCCGGTGCAGTTGGTGGATGGCCAGGCGCGCGTGCGCATGCCGGCCACGGGGTTTCGCCAAGCGACCCGCATCCGGGCCCTGATTGGGGAAATTCCCGTGCAAGTCTTGCGGGCGGGTTTCCGCGCAGATGACGACTACAACGACGTGGTCGAATTGCTGCTCGATCACCGTTTGGCGGGGGCGGGAGAGCAGGATCTGATCGTTTTCGCCGATGATCGTGCGGCGAATGTGGTCCGCATCCGCGTACAGTAGTAAGGCGACCTTATGGCGAAGCCAGCGGCCCAGAGCGATTTCGATTGGACGGCTTGCGAGTTCCCGGTAAGGTGTCCGGGCGGCCCATTCTGCGGGGTACGCACATCCTGCCTGACGCCATTGTGGCCAGACGCCATTGTGGATAGCTACGACCTGGGCGAAACCGTGGAAGAACTGCGTGAAGGCTTTCCTTCCCTCTCCGTCGACCAGGTCAAGTGGCTGATCGAGCTCGCGCACACCCAACCGCCATCTCGCAACTTGAATTTGGCGCACGCCGTTTCCCTGTGCTAATCTTAGAACTGCGCGTGTCCTGCACGTCCTCGCGAACCTTCGCGTTCGCTGGTAGGTGTGCTCTCAAAACATTTTGACACTGCTAGGAGATTGTGATGGCAAAGTTTTGCCCAGTGACGAAGAAGAAGCCGATGTCCGGGAACCGGGTATCGCATGCCAACAATCGCACGAAGCGCCGCTTCGAGCCGAATCTGAAGGAAAAGCGGATCTGGGTGCCCAGCGAAGGCCGTTTCGTTCGCCTCCGTCTGTCGACGAGCGGCATGCGCACTATCGACAAGCAGGGCGCGGACGTAGTGATCCCCCGCCTGCGTAAGGAAGGTCTCCTCTAATGCCTCGCATCCTCATTCGCCTCGTGTCGACGGCCGGTACCGGCCACTTCTACACCACCACCAAGAATCCCAAGATTAAGACCGATAAGCTTCTCAAAAAGAAGTATGATCCGGTCGTCCGCAAGCACGTGGAATACAAAGAATCCAAAATCTAGTATTCCGCCGCAGTACCTGAAAGGCCCCGGGCACGCCTCTCGCCTGGGGCCTTTTTCTATTTCAGGGCTTGGCCAACTCGCGCTCCTCCGCTGACTTTGCCCGCCGCCGCGACCCCGGATCGTTGATCGACCAGTCGTAATCCCGAAAGCCGATCTTCGGCGACTTCAAGGCCGCCAGTGCCTCCCGCTGCTCCGCCCCCGCATAGCGCCGCGCGTAATCGAGCAATGCCAGCGGTGCCGATTGGCCGGTGAACTTCTCGAAGTCCGCCTTGTACCAATCCAGAATCGCCGCCAATGTCACTCGGTTGGCTTTCGCGTCAATCGACAGATTCCGGCGCTCCGCGAAGTACTGCCGCGTCTGGGACTCAAGCAAGGCATTCAGGTTCGCCGCCGTAAACGCGGTCCGTGCCAGCTTCGGACAGCTCAGCGACGCGCAGACAATCGCGAAGTGAATCCGGGGCTCGGCGAAGCGCGCGCGGAGAATCCCGTTTTCGAGCGTCATCAGGCTCAGTTTGCGGCCGCCCGCGGTGTAATCGTCACGGCGGAAAAAGCCGAAGAGAAAGCCAAGGTCCTTCACCGACGCCACCGGATATTGCCTCGCGACGCCGTACGTGGTGAGCGCGTTGTAGGCGTTGATCCAAAAGGCGAGTTGTTCCTCGCGCGAGGGCCACGTCTCCGTACGCGCCGCCGCCAATTTCGCCACGTAAGCCGCCAACGGACCCGGGTTGGCCTTCAAGCGGGCGTAGTCCACCTCGCCGATTTCGTTCACACTCTCCTTCAGGATGGCGTCCCAAGCCGAGTGGTCGAAAGCTTGCGGCCAAGCCGGTAGCGCCACGAAACAAAGCCAAAATAGCTTCACTGATTCCTCTTTCTCGCCGACAGTACGCGCGGAATGCCGGCCAAATCCGGATCCACCCGGACGTCCCCCCAGCCGTTCACCAGGGCCCGCACGCTGGCCTCGCGGTCATACCCCAGCTCGAGTACCAGCCAGCCTCCGGGCCGCAAAACGCGATCGGCATCGGCGATCAGCCGCTCGTACACCTGGTCGCCGGTCTGGCCACCAAACAAAGCCAAATGCGGCTCGTGCTCCCGCACCTCGCGTTGCAACGTGGGCTCGTCCCCTAACGGAATATACGGTGGATTCGACACCAACAGATCGAACGACCCCGTCCGCAGCGCCGACGTGACGTCGCCCGCCACCAACGTTACCGGCGCCGAGAGCGCCTTTGCATTCGCTTGCGCCATGGCCAAAGCCGCATACGATACATCCAGCAGGCACACGGGTTTGTTCCACTCGAGCGCGAGCGTAATGCCAATCGCGCCGGACCCGCAACCGACGTCGGCCACCGCGCCCGCGGGCCGCAACGCCAGCGCCCGCTCCACGACATGCTCGGTCTCCGGCCGGGGAATCAGCACCGCCGGGCTCACGGCGAATTCCCGGCCATAAAACTCCTGGCGCTTGGTGATGTATTGCGTCGGCATGCCGTTCAGCCGCTGATGCAAATAGCGGCCATAGTGAATCCAAGCTACTTCACTCAGGAGATCCTCAGGGTGGCCAAACAGGTAGCTGCGTTCGCGATGGAGCGCGTGGCAAAGCAGGACTTCGGCGGTTAGGCGGGGGGCCAGCACACCCGCTTCCGTCAGCATGCGCACACCGCTGGCGAGAGCGTCGTCGATGCGGATGGCCGGCGTCAAGGCGGATTAGTTCAACTGCTGTTTCAGCTTCTCGGCGTTGAAATGGCCGTTCACGGCCTCAATCAGCGGCGCCACCGCGCCTTGCATGATCTGGTCGAGCTGATAGAGCGTCAAGCCCGGCACTCGATGGTCGGTGACGCGATTGTCCTTGAAGTTATACGTGCGAATCTTCTCGCTCCGATCGCCCGTGCCCACCATCGTGCGGCGTTCGGCGCCGGAGGCGGCCAACTGCTTTTCGAGTTCGAGTTCGTAAAGCCGGGAACGCATCACGCGCATGGCCTTTTCGCGATTCTTGATCTGCGACTTCTCGTCCTGGCAGGAGACGACGACGCCGGTTGGCAAATGCGTTAGGCGCACCGCGGAGTAAGTAGTATTCACGCTCTGCCCACCGGGCCCGGACGAGCAGAAAGTATCCACGCGCAGGTCCTTCGCCTCAATGTGGACTTCCACGTCGTCCATTTCCGGCAGTACGGCGATCGTAATCGTCGAGGTATGCACGCGGCCTTGGGTTTCGGTGGCCGGCACGCGCTGCACGCGATGCACGCCGCCTTCGTACTTCAGCTTCGCGAAGACCTTTTTGCCCGAAATCAGCGCCAGAATTTCCTTCATGCCGCCGGCGCCGCTTTCGCTGGTCGACGTCACTTCCACCTTCCAGCCTTGCAATTCGGCATAGCGGGTGTACATGCGAAAGAGCTCGGCCGCGAACAACGACGCTTCGTCGCCACCCGCCCCCGCGCGAATTTCGAGCACGATATCCTTGTCGTCGTTCGGATCCTTGGGCAGCATCAGCAGCTTCAATTCGTCCTCGAAGCGCGCGATCTGCGGCTCCAGCCGCGAGATCTCCTCCGCCGCCATCTCCGACAGGTCCGGATCGGTGATCATCTGCTTGGCTTCCTGGTAATTCTTGAAAGCCACTTTCCATTCGCCATACTTCATGACGATCTCTTCGAGGTCCGCGCGCAGCTTGGTGACGCGGCGATACTCCACCGGATCCGCGATCACCGCCGGATCCGCCATGCTCAACTCCAACTGAGCATACTTCTTCTCGATCTCGTCCAGCTTCTGTGCGTACTGCATTAGGCGATTACCAATTCTCCGCCCTGCTTCTCTTCGAGCGCCATGGCGCCATTGAGCGCATGAATGGCCACACCGACGGCTGCGTCGTCCGGTGGCTGCGTCGTGATCCGTTGCAGCCACAGGCCCGGCGCGGTCAACAAAGCCAGATAGCTGCCGCGCCGCTTGGCGGCAAAGCGAATGATCTCGTAGCTCAGCCCGGCGATCACCGGAATCAGCACTACGCGCGACACCATCTTCTGCCAGAACAAGTCGAACGGCAGGAACATATAAACCACCATCGAGACAATCATCACCACCAGCAGAAAGCTGGTGCCGCAGCGCGGGTGCCACGTGACAAATTGCTGCGCGTTCTCCACCGTCACCGGCGTACGCGCCTCAAAATTGAAGACGACCTTGTGCTCGGCGCCGTGGAACTGGAACACACGATGGATGTCCTTGAAGCGCGACAGGATAAACAGGAAGCCAAGGAAGATCGCAATGCGAATCACGCCGTCGACGCCGTTGAAGAGGATCCGGTTCTCCAGTACCGGATACTGGCCCTGCAACCAGGAGGTGAGTTGCAGCGGCACGTATTTGTACATGAAGGCGAAGAAGGCGAAGGAGAAGACCATCTGTAGCGTCATCGCCCAGCCGGAGATCTGCGTTTGCTCTTCTTTCGGCTTGCCCTCTTCTTCCAGGGAAACATTGGCCGAAAACTGCAAGGCCTTCACCCCGAGCGAGAGCGCCTGTACCAAAGTGCCTACGCCACGAAACACCGGCAGCCGGAAGATCGGATACTTCTCCGACATCCGATGCACGGGCGCTTCCTCGGTGACGATTTCGCCGTTCTTCTTGCGCACGGCGACGCAGTAGGAGTGCGGCGCGCGCATCATCACGCCTTCCATCACGGCTTGGCCGCCCACCAGCGTCTCCTCGCCGCTTTCGAGCACTGGCAGCAACTGAATGTGCCCAAACAAACGTAAAGTTTCCCGCAAATAGGCCAGCATAAGGTTCTCTCCGATTATAGCAACTGGCTGTTTAGACGTGCCTCGACGGCTTTCGGATTCACTCCGGCACCTGGTTCCAACTCCGGATTACGCGCGTCCCATGCTCATAGCCCAAGACGCTGATGCTACCGGTGGAGAGCGCAAACAGCCGCGCGCCATTCGGGGGCAGACCGAGCCAAACCGCCGTCAGGATCCGCAACACGTGCCCATGCGCAAACAGCGCCGCTTGGCCCTCCAGCGCGTCCAGACCCTCCAGCACCCGGGCCGCCCGCTCGCCGACCTGGGCAATCGTCTCGCCGCCTTCCGGACCCTCGCCCCAAATCGACCAGCCCGGGCGCTCCCGCTGAATCTCGGCCGACGTCTGGCCCTCGTAACGGCCGTAGTTCCACTCGGCCAAGTCCGGCGTCACCGCCGCGACCGCGCCAAAGCCCGCCAGGTCACACGTCTGCCGCGCGCGCCGCAGCGGACTCACCAACACTCGTGCAAACTCCTCGCCCGCTAGCGCTGACTTCAGCGCTAGCGCCTGCCGCTCACCCAACTCGGTCAACCCGATATCGGCGCTTCCGGTATGCTGGCCGGTCCGGCTCCATTCCGTCTCTCCGTGGCGTACCAGCCACAACTCTTGCTTTGGCATCGTCTCTCCAGGTTAGTCATAATCGAAAGCGTTGACCAGTTACTGTCATTACCCGGCGTGGCCGATCCCCTTTGGCCTCGAACTGCCCATCGAGCCCGAGTTCGCTTGCCCTTACCTGCCGGAGCGGCAGTCGCGCTACCGCGCCGTGTCCGTGGAACGCGTTCCGCCCGCCGTCTACCAGCAATTCATGGACGCCGGCTTCCGCCGCTCCGGCCACGTCCTCTATCAGCCCGTCTGCCGGGGCTGCCGCCGCTGTGTCCCCCTCCGCGTCAGCACCGCCAACTTCCAGGCCAACTCCTCGCAACGCCGCGCCTGGCGCCGTAATGCCGATCTGCGCGTCGAGGTGAGTGAGCCTTCCGTCAGCGAGGAAAAGCTCGCCCTCTTCAATCGCTATCACACCCTCTGGCACCAGGGCAGCGCCCACACCCTGGAATCGTTGCGCGAAGCCTTCTACGAGAGCTGCGTCGACACGCTCGAATTCACTTACCGCGATACCCAAAGCAACTTACTCGCCGTCGGCCTGTGCGACATTTCCGCCACCTCGCTCAGCAGTGTTTATTTTTACTTCGCCCCCGAAGCCAGCGCCCGCGCCTTGGGCACCTACGGCGCGGTGTGGGAGATCGAATTTGCGCGCCGACAGAATATTCCTTATTACTATCTCGGCTACTGGATCGACGCCTGCGGTGCCATGCAATACAAAGCCAATTTCGGCCCGCATGAGTTACTCGGGCTCGACGGATTGTGGCGAGCGAAACCGACGTCATAGAATGTGGGGCCGGCATGCCGGCCCCAGCGCTCGCTTACACGCCTAATTTCGCGGCGATCGCCTGCAGCAGCGTACGATCATCCGCCGTAAAGCCCACCTGCGTCTGCGCATAGTACTGCTTATCGCGCACCACCACCGTGCCACCGAAGCGCAAGAAGAGCTCTTCGTAGTCCAAGAGCGCCCTCAGCGGCATCTGCACCTCCGGCTTCTCTGACCCCGGGACGTTGCCGGCCCCCACTCCCTTCGGCGGAATGTTCACCGCCGCCGCCTGCTCGCGCGGCAGCACCAGTAGGTCCAACTGCGGACGGGTATTGCTCTCATCGCGCAACAGCGTGCCGTTCTCCGAAATCGCCAGCACGGTGTCATAAACTACTACCTTGCGTGGCGCTTGCAGCGCCTTCGGATCGAACCAATACTTCGGCGGCTTCGTCTCATCCCACGGCGGGGCCGGACGGCCGGTGGCCTTCTCAAACTCTTCCCGGGTTGAATAATACGGAAACAGGAAAAGCGTATCGAAAGGGTAAAAAGGTTGTCGTTGAATTGGCATGCATGCCTCCGATATTGAGGCTGACAGGCGCGTCAAGCGATTCCAGAATCGCGCTCCCGTAAGTGATTGATTCCGCGACTTACGAAAAAACTATTTTCCTGTGACTAATTCCGCGAAGACCGCCGACAAAACGGCGCAACTCTCTTCCAGGGCTTCTTCACTGATCACCAGCGGCGGACAAATCTTCACCGTCGCCCCACCGAAGCCCACCGGATTGAACATCAGGACGCCCCGCTGCCAGCAACGCTTCACCACCGCGAAGGCCAAGTCCGCATCGGGCTCAATGCCGCCCTCCTGGATGCAATGCACGCCCGCGACGAGCCCCTTGCCGGAGACGGCGCCGATCCGCGCCGGGTACTTCGCCCGCAAGGCTTCCAGATGCCCATGCAGAATCTCACCCATGGCCCGCGCCCGTTCGGGCAGTCCTTCGCCAAGAATCACGTCAATGTTCGCCAGCGCCGCCGCCACGCAGACCGGATTCCCCGTATGCGTCGACGACATGCTCCCCGGCGGAAACATATCCAGGATCTCCGGGGCGCCGGCAATAAATGCCAGCGGCAGCGAACTGCTCACGCCCTTGCCCCAGGTGGTTAAATCCGGCACGATGCCGTAGTGCGAAAAGCCCCACAGCGTCCCCGTGCGGCCGAAGCCGGCCTGCACTTCGTCGCATACCAGCAGCACGCCGTGCTGATCGCACCAGGCGCGCATCTGCTGCATGTACTCGACGGGAGCGAACGCCGCGCTGCCGCCTTGATACGTTTCAAGGATCACGCCCGCCACCCGATCCGGAGTGACTCCTTGCGCCGCCAAGCTCTGCTCGAAGCCCGCGAAGCTCGTGTCCGTGGTGCGGAAGCCATCGGGAAACGGCACCTGCACAAAGCCCGGATCCAGATTCACGATCCAATCCTTCAGCACGGGGATACCACCCGCCTGTTGCGACCCCATCGTCCGCCCGTGAAAGGCCTTCTCATAGGACACAATCACATTCTTCCCGCGGCCGCCCACCTTGGCCCCGTGCGCCCGGCAAAGCTTAATCGCGCACTCCACCGTCTCTGACCCCACGGTCAACAGGAAGATCTTCTTCATCGGCGCGGGCAGTAAGTCACTCAGGCGCTTGGTTAAGCGCGCGCGGAGCTCCGTGGGAAACGCATAATTGGTGAGTAACTTCGCCTGCGCCTGCGCGACGATCGCCGCCACAATCGCCGGATGACTATGTCCCGCATTCGTCACCAGCACGCCGCTGGACCAATCGATCCAACAATTGCCCCACCGGTCATAAACCTGAAAACCTTCGGCATGGTCCCACAACGTCGGCGGTTGGCCGGTCATCGCGATCGGCTCCGTATCGAGCAGCGTCTGCAGCACGGGAATCGACTCCGGGGCCGGCAACGCCGTCCGAATGGAACGCAGTTTCGTCTGGACGGGAGCGACTGCTTCTGGAACTAAGGGAAAGTCACGAGCCATGAAGCTCTATTCTACTGGAGGCGTCGGCGGCTCCGCGCCGGTCAGACCCTGGCTCGCCGTCGCGGGGTCGTAAGCCGGATTCTGCCGCGGCGCCACCGCCGACACCCGCGTCCGCCAATCGTCCAGCTTCACCCGCAGTTCCCGCGCCTTCGCCGCATTCCGCCGCGCCAGATTGCGCCGTTCGCCCAAGTCCTCACGCAGATTATAGAGCTCCACGCGATCATCCTCGTAGAAGTGAATCAGCTTCCAATCGCCCTGCCGGACGGCCGCGCCCGGGGCGCCGCCCTGATTCGAATAGTGCGGATAATGCCAGTAAATCGCCTCGCGCTTCAGCTTGCCGCCGCGTAAAGCCGGCGACAGGTCCATGCCGTCGACGCCCGCTGGCGGCGGCGCCTTTACGGCCCGCGCCACCGTCGGCAAGATGTCCACCGAACTCACCGGCTCGTCGCAGACCAACCCTGGCTTCGTCACGCCCGGCCAATGCACCACAAACGGCATGCGGATGCCGCCCTCGTAGAGGTGCCCCTTGCCCGCGCGCAAGGGCGCGTTTGACGTCACCGCGTTGGGACTCTTGCCTTCGTACCGCAACCCGCCGTTGTCGCCCAGGAAAATGAACACCGTGTTCCTGGCCAAGCCACGCTCCGCTAGCGCCGCGCGCAGACGCCCGACACTCGCGTCCATCGTCTCTACCATGGCCGCGTAACGCGGATCCCCCTGCGGCCCCGCCTTGCGTCGATACTTCTCGATCAACTCCGGCTTCCCGCCAAAAGGTAAGTGAACCGAGTAATGTGGCAGATATAGGAAAAATGGCTTTCCGCGCGACTCATCGATAAAGCGAATCGCTCGCTCCGTCAAATTCTCGTCCAAATACTCATCGGGCCGCGACGCCTCCACGCCAGCCATTTTGTAGGGTGGAAAGTACGACCCCGGGGAGCCCTTATCCGTCCCGCCATAATTCAGCGCGAATCCCTGCTCCGTGGGTAAGTTGCCCTTACCGCCCAGGTGCCATTTCCCCACGCTCGCCGATACATAGCCCAACGGCGCGAGTAACTCGGCCAGAGTAACTTCTGGCAAGGGTAAGGCCTGCGCAAAGGCGGGAGTAAGCACCTTGGCGGTGGGCCACTGCTTCCGGCCGGGTATCCAATCCGTCAATCCCAGCCGCGCCGGATACTTGCCGGTCATGATGCTGGCCCGCGTGGGCGAACAGACGGGACACGCCGCGTACCCGTTCGTAAACCGCACCCCTTCCCGGGCCAGCGCATCCAGGTTGGGCGTCTCGTAGTACTTACTGCCGTAGCAGCCAGAGTCACTCCAGCCGTAGTCGTCAATCAGCATCACGACAAAATTGGGCCGGGCTTCAGCAGCTAACCACGAAGCGAGAAAACTACGCCGTAGCATCTAGTGGGCCACCTTTCCCGTCGCAGCCCACTCCGCCCCGCGCGCGAGTAACATCTGGAAATTGGGGTCGTCGAAATTCGGATTCGGTTCGTTGCGCCAGGTGTGTCCCAACATCGTCACATACACGCGACCCCGCCCGTAGCGGCGCACCCAATCCATCGGTTCATTCCGCCGCGAATCCTTCGAATAGGCGAAGGTCAACACCTTCAGCCCCTCCGCCGGACCGTGCTGCCCATGCGTCAATTGCTCCGATGGGTGCATCCACTTGGCCGGCAAGCCCAACGTGATCGGATGCTGCGGATCCAGCACCTCCACTTCAAAGTCGTGCCGCGGACCGTGCCCCGGCTTCGGGCCTTCGCCCGCCGGCACGGTCTCTACGCGGCGGCGCGCGTTCACGATCAGCCCGGGGCCAAACTTCGGCTCCCGCCACAGCAGGCCCACCATCTCCTGATACTCCGGCCATTCCAGAAAAGCATTGTTCGCCGCATGAAAGATCACTACGCCGCCCCCGCCGCGCAAATACCGCAGCCACGCCGACTCCACCTCCGCCGGCCACCGCAACCCATCCGCTAAATGCCCGCCGTTGAAGTTATTCACCACGACGTCATATTGGGCAAACGCCGGCCTCCACATCTCCCACTCCGCCGCTGGCGCGCCGCGCTCCGGACTGGTCGACACGTCCACCGTGAACCTGCCCGACCCCTCCAAAATCCGCCGGATCCCCGCCGTTCCCGCCTGCCAATCGTGATTATTCACCCCATCCACAATCAAGGCCCGTAACTTCGGCGGCGCCTCGGCGCCCCACAAGGAACAGGCCAACAGCGCGCCTAGTACAATTCGCATGCCCTGATTGTACGATTCGTGGGCGATCTGAGTTACAATAGCTGATCAAAGGGAGTCATCTCGCATATGGACCGCCGTACTTTCCAGTTGACCGGCATCTTCGGCCTTTGGGCCGTGATGGGTGCCGCCATGACCACGCCCGCCCTGATCTACTTGCTCTTTCCGCCCAAGGCGCGCAAAAAGACCGATTTCGTCGAAGCCGCTGACCTCAAGGAACTCACCGTGAACGCGCCGGAGGAAGTCGTCTTCCGCCGCAACCGCGCCGACGGCTGGAAGGTGACCAGCGAAAAAGCCAGCGCCTGGGTCGTTAAAACAGCGGCCAATCAGGCCATTGCCTTCGCCCCCAGTTGCACTCACCTGGGTTGCGCGTATCACTGGGACGAACGCAAGAAAGAATTCATCTGCCCCTGCCATACCTCCGGTTTCTCCGTGGAAGGCAAGGTGCTTTCCGGCCCCGCCCCCCGTGCGCTGGACCGTTATCAGGTGAAAGTCGAAGGGACGAAGCTGCTCATCGGTGAAGTGGTGAAGGGATAACTGACGCCATGATTCGCCAAATCGTCGACTGGCTCGAAGAACGTACTGGGATCGAGTCCGCCATCCAAAGCTTTCTCTACGAAGAGATTCCCGGCTCCAGCGGCTGGCACCAGGTCTTTGGCAGCGTCGCCGCCTTTCTCTTCATGCTGCAGGTCTTCACCGGCATCATGCTCGCCTTCAACTACGCGCCCACGCCGGGCGAAGCCTACAACAGCCTGAAGTACATCATGCTGGAGCTCACCGGCGGCTCGCTGATGCGCGGACTGCACCATTGGGGCGCCAGCCTCATGATCGTCATCGTCGTGATGCACATGTGCCAAGTCTTCCTGTGGGGCGCCTATAAGAAGCCTCGCGAGGCCACCTGGATCCTCGGCGTCGTGCTGCTGCTCATCACCTTCGCCTTCGGGCTCACCGGCTACCTGCTGCCGTGGGACAACCGGGCCTACTGGGGCACGGTGGTGACGACGAAGATCGCCGCCTCCGCGCCCTTCGCCGGGCCGTACCTCGAACGCCTGATGGGCAGCGACGGCTCCATCGGCGTGGTCACCTTCACCCGCTTTTACGCCGCGCACGTCCTGCTGCTCCCGCCGCTCACCATGATCCTCATCGCCCTGCACATTTTCCTGGTGCGCAAGCACGGCGTCGCGCCCGCGGCCATCGAAACGGCGCCGCCCAAGAAGTTCTACCCCGAACAGGTCTATAAAGACACCGTCGCCATCTTCGGCGCCTTCGTGTTGCTCTTCGTGCTGGCCGTGGCGGCCAAAGTGCCGCTCGAACGTCTGGCCGACCCCACCGACACCAGCTACATCCCCAAGCCCGACTGGTATTTCCTCTTCCTCTACGAACTCCTCAAATTCTTTCCCGGCTCGCTCGAAATCGTCGGCTCCGTCATCCTGCCCAGCCTGGCGATTCTAGGCCTTTTCGCCGTCCCCTTCCTGGACCGCGCCAAACTCGCCCGCGTCCGTCAGCGCACCGTCGCCATCGGCGTGCTGATCCTCTCCGCCCTCATCTGGACCGGACTCACCGTCCAGGCCGTCGTCACTTCGCCGAAGCCCCTGGAGCTGAACACCGAACTCCTCGACGCGCCCCAACAGCCCTGGCAGGAGATGACGCCCGAGGAAGTGGCCGGCATCGGCTACTATCGCCGCGAGAACTGCGCCGGCTGTCACAGCCCCGGCAAAATCGGCCCGGACCTCACCCGTCCCACCGCCCGCAAAACCGCTTCCTGGATGATCGAGCACTTCAAGCATCCGCAAGAGCTGGTGCCCGGCTCCTCCATGCCGCCCATCCACCTGACGGATGCGCAACTCAATACACTGGCCGCTTTCCTCCTGCGCCTGACGCCCCAGAACGCGAGCGTCATTGAGACCACGCCGGCCTTCGCCGTCGACGGCGCCATTCTCTACCAGAAACAGCAATGCGGCGGCTGCCACGTCATCAACGGCTCCGGCCAGAAGCTGGGGCCGGGCCTGAACGGAGTCGCGCTGCGCCGATCAAAGGCCTGGATCGAGGGCCACTTCCTCAACCCCGAGAAGTTCTCGCCGGACAGTCCGATGCCGCCGTACAAGTTCAAGCCTAAGGACATGGAAGCGATCACTTCTTACCTGCTGGCGCTCCCCAAGATCTAGATCCATGACGGGCACGCGCCGCGCGCGTCGTGAAGGCCAGAAACCACCCCGATTACCGCGCCATCAAGCCCCGAGCGAAGGAAGCTCAGAAAAAATGTTGCTGGCTGCCGAAACCCGGACAGCCCATCGCGTGAGCGATGGGGCAACGTGCCCTGAATATGCCTGTTTTGCTGGGGTTTTCGCGAAAAACGCCAGAA
>JAIEMJ010000018.1 GCA_019752335.1 Bryobacteraceae bacterium | reverse complement strand
CGCCGGATGCGGAAAACCGCACGTCCGGTGGTGTGGGAGGGTGACCGGGCTTTACCTCCCGGTCACTCAACCCGATGTCCGGGTTTCGGCAGCCAGCAACACTAGTACACCGGCTTCTTGCCCGCCACCCGCGGATCCGGCACGAAGCCGTCGCGATTGGGCATCTTCACCTCCGGCAAGCTCTTGGCGTCCAGCCGCTCCTCCGGCTTCACCACGCCGCTCAACGACAACACATAAGCGGTGATCGCGAAGTATTCATCGGCCTTCAACGTCCGCGGATTGTCGTAGGGCATGGCGCGGCGGATGTAGTCGAAGACGCCCGGCGCGTAGGGCCAATAGCTGCCCACTGTGCGGACCGGCTTCGCCGAGGCGAGCGTGCCCACCCCGCCCGCGATGGCCGGATTGCCTTGCTCGGCGTCGCCTTCACCCTTCAGCCCGTGGCAGGTGGAGCAGTGCTTCACGTACAACTCCTGGCCTTCCTTCGCCGACCCGCCGCCGGGCGGCAAACCCACGCCGCGCGCCGACACCGAGTAGTCCCGCGCGGCGATGTCGGCCGCCGTCGCCGGTTTGCCCACGCCGTATTTCTGCGCCCACGCGAGCGATACGCAACCCAGGATCAGCAGCGCCCTAAGCATTGGTCACCTTCCCGTTCGCGGCCAAGCGCCAGGTCTTGATGCCGTTGTGATGATAGCCGCTGCGCGTGCCGCGTACGGCCACCAGCGCCTCCGTGGTGGGCTGGACGTAGCCGGTTTCGTCGGTGGCGCGTGAGGAAATGTCTGCCGGCTGGCCATCCCATTTCCAGGGCAGACGGAAGCGCGTGAAGGCCTTGGTGTGGCGTGGCTCGTCCAGGGTCGCCGCGGTCCAGGTCTTACCGCCGTCGGTGGAGACTTCCACTTTGTCGACGCGGCCCCGGCCGCTCCAGGCGAGGCCGGTGATTTCGACGAAGCCCGGCGTGGTGGTCTGCCCGCCGGAAGGCCGCAGGATGACGCTCTTGGCGTCGAGGTCAAAGGTAAACTGCCGCGCCTTGCCGTCCGCCAGCAAATCGGTATAGTGGGCCGTCTCCTCGCGCGACTGCATCGGCTCGGTGGTCACCTGCAAGCGCCGCAGCCACTTGATGCAGGCGTTGCCTTCCCAGCCAGGCAGCAGCAGGCGCAGCGGATAGCCTTGCTCTGGACGCAGCGCTTCGCCATTCTGCCCGTAGGCCAGGATGGCATCGTCGAGGCACTTGGCCAGCGGAATGCTGCGCGCCATCAGGCAGGCGTCGGCGCCTTCGGCGATCACCCAACTGGCCGTGGGCTTCAG
Organism: Bryobacteraceae bacterium; assembly: GCA_019752335.1. Classification (GTDB taxonomy): domain Bacteria; phylum Acidobacteriota; class Terriglobia; order Bryobacterales; family Bryobacteraceae; genus JALHNI01. The sequence continues at coordinate 94,267 of JAIEMJ010000018.1, read as the reverse complement.
GCCCGCTTCTTCGAGCACCGTCTTCAGCAGGACGCCGGTCCATTCGCTGCAACTGGCCAGGCCATGGCTGCGTTGGGCGGTATCGGCGGGGTTCACCCATTCCGAGCCCGAGTTGCCGGAGCATTCGAGGAAGTGAATCCGCGAGACGGAGGGCAGGCGCTTCAAAGCGTCGAGGCTGAAGATCTGGTCGCGCTCCACCAGTCCGTGGACGAGCAGATCGTGCTTGGCCGGATCAATCGCGGGCACTCCGGCATGATGCCGCTCAAAGTGCAGCGACGCCGGCGTAATGATGCCGTAGGTCTCTTCGAGCGGCGTGCGGCTGCCGCCGGTGCCGGGCTTGGCGGACTTAAAGGCGCGCGCGGCTTTTTCGAAAGGCGAGCGCCCGCCATACTCCGTCATCGGGGCGCCGATTTCGCTCGGCGCCGCCGCCTTCTTTTCGGTACAAGCGGTAAGCGCCACCGCGGCGCCCACGGTGAGAAATCCCCGGCGGTCTCGTTTAGCCATGGGATTAAAAGTAACACGCTCGCGTGGTATCCTGCGATTTGCTTCCCATTGTCCTCAGCTAAGATCGCCGCCGGTCCGCTCTCCTCGGAGAGGTGTGTCCGCACGCGCGATGCTCTTGTTACCCGCCGTTTCTAGCGTGTACCTCTGAGGACATTTCCATGACATTTGAGAACCTGGGCTGGAACGCCCATTGGCAGGGCGCCTTCGCGCCTTTTGCCGGAACCCTGATTCCTGGCCGCGTGCGCGCCGCGCATCGCGACCTTTTTCTCGTGTGGAGCCCGAACGGCGAAACCGAAGCCACACCGAGCGGAAAGCTACGGCTCGGCGACGGCTGGCCCGTTACCGGCGACTGGGTAGCGCTGACGCCGGACGGAGCGCGCGTCGAAGCCGTCCTGCCGCGCCGTACGGCTTTTGTCCGTCGCGAGCCTGGTGAGAGCATGCGGGCGCAGGTGATCGCTGCCAACGCCGACGTCGCGTTTCTGGTGATGGGGCTCGACGGTGACTACAACCTGCGCCGCCTGGAGCGCTATCTGTATCTCACGACGGTAAGCGGCTGCCGGCCGGTGATCGTGCTCAACAAAAGCGACCTCTGCGAAACGCTCGCCGAGCGTTGCCAGGAGTGCGAAAGCTGGGCGCCGGTGGTGGCGCTGAGCGCGCTGAACGGTGACGGGCTGGGAGCCTTACTGCGCCACGTGGAGCCCGGCGAAACGGCGGTGCTGCTGGGCAGCTCCGGCGCGGGAAAGACGACGCTCGCCAACCGTCTGCGCGGCTTCGCCGCGATGCGTACCCAACCCGTGCGGGAGCACGATTCGCGCGGCCGCCACACGACGACGCATCGCGAATTGATTCCCTTGGACGGCCTCGGCTGGCTGTTGATGGATGTGCCCGGCTTGCGCGAGTTGCAACTGTGGAACGCGCCCGACGCGCTGGACCAAACCTTCGGCGACATCGCCGAACTGGCGGCCCAGTGCCGTTTTCGCGATTGCCGGCATCAGGAAGAGCCGGGTTGCGCCGTACGGGAGGCCTTGGAGCAAGGCCGGTTGCCGGCCGGCCGCCTGCAGAACTACGGCAAGTTCCAAAAGGAATTGGCGTATCTGGAGCGGACGGCGGAGTCGCAGCTCGAAGAGAAGCGCAAGTGGAAGGCGATCCACAAGGAGCAAAAGCGCCTGTTCCGGGAGCGGGGCCGCTAAGCGGCCCCGTGGTAGGCCCGTAGTAGGATAGTCGCCATGCGCCGGCTCACCTGCCTCTTGCTTTTGCTCGCCACCACGCCCACGCTGGGGCAAGAAATGTTGCCTCCGGGCTCCTTGAATCAGCCCGAGCGGCTCGAATGGTTTCGTGACCTCGGCTTTGGGCTGTTCATCCATTGGTCGGTCGATTCGCAAACCGGCGTCGTCATCTCGCACTCGTTGCCCGGCGCCGACGACGCCTACGTCAAGCGCTTCTTTGCGGAGTTGCCCAAGACTTTCAACCCGCGCAAGTTCTACCCGCAGGACTGGGCCGCGCTGGCCAAGCTGGCGGGCATTCGCTACATGGTCTTCACCACCAAGCACCACTCCGGCTTCGCCATGTGGGACACCAAGACGACCAACTTCGGCGTGCGGAACACGCCCTTCCGCCGCGACATCACCCGCGAACTGGTCGACGCTTTCCGCGCTCAGGGCATCCGCCCCGGCTTCTATTTCTCGCCCGATGACTTCCTCTGGCTCTGGAAGAACAAGATCGAGCTGCAGCGCCACATTCCGGCCGTGCAGCCGCGCAATAATCCGGGCCTGATGAAGCTGGACCTCGACCAGATGCGCGAACTCATGACCGGCTATGGCCCGATTGACTTCGTCTTCCTGGACGGCGAGCCCCACCAGTTGCGCGACCTCGCCTGGAAGCTGCAACCCAGCACCATCGTCACGCGAGGCGCCATCCAGACACCCGAGCTCTATGTGCCCGGCATTCCGCTGGAGGGTCCTTGGGAGGCCAACTTCACCATGGGTACCGCCTGGCAGTATCAGCCCCAGAACGAGAACTACAAGACCGGCGGACAAGTCATCGACATCCTCGTCGAGACGCGCGCCAAGGGCGGCAATCTCCTCCTGAACGTCGGCCCGAAGCCGGATGGCGAATTGCCGATCGAGCAGGAGGAGCGCTTGCGCGAGGTCGCCCTGTGGATGCAGGTGAACCAGGAGTGCATCTATGGCGTAAGGCCGTGGGTGATCACCAACGAGCAGAACGTCTGGTTCACCAAGGCGCGCAACGAGGACACGGTCTACGCCATTGTGAAGCAGCAACCGCGTTGGGTGCGCGGCCAATGGCGGGACTTCGTTTTGAAGAGCGTCGCCGCCACGCCGCAAACCCACGTGAGCGTGCTCGGCCAGAACGGCCGGGTGCTGGAATACCGGCCCGAAGTGAATCCGGCGCCCACCTTCACCCAGCAAACCGACGGCTTGCACGTGCGGGCCATGTTCACCCATCGCCTGCAGGACAATAGCCGCTGGCCGAATCCCATCGTGCTGAAGCTCACCCACGTGAAGCCCGCCTTCGCGCCGCCCGGCGTGGAGACGTCGAGCGGGGTCTTCAGCGGAGGGTCAGCGAAGCTCTCGGGCCGGCTGACGGACCTCGGCAAGGCGGCCAGCCTCGAAGTGGGCTTTGAGTACCGCAGCATCGTGGGGCTGGACGCGAGTGACCGGTCAATCCCCTGGCAGCCGGCCGGAGGGTCGCAAACCTTAACCGCGCCGGGGCCGTTTTCGGTGGAGTTATCGAATTTGAACCCGGAGGGTGTCTACGAATACCGGGCCTGGGTGAAGCATCCGCTGCTGACGATCTACGGAGCGGAGAAGCGCATCAGTCACTGATTCGTGGGCAGGAAGTATGCCACCAGCCACCAAAGAACGCCACAGACAGCCACCGCGGCGAAGCCCTTCAGGAGCAAGTCGCTTTGCTTCTTCTTCTTGGGAGGAACCGGCCGTCGCCAACCGCATACACACACGTCCTGGCTCAAGTTCAGGCTGCAGCGAGGGCAGACCTGATGCGGGATGTAGTCGTCGTAGGCGGGGGTATACGGCTGTTCCTGTTTTTGCACGGCTATCTATGGTTTATCGGCAGGATTGGACGAAACCTTAGATGATGTCACTCAGCAAGTTACCCGGCTTAGTCCGTCCGGCAATCCGGGATACGTTCTCAGGCGAGACGGGCGTTTCGATCTCGGTTAGACTGGATAAACTCCATGGCTCACTCCGCCGGTGATCAACTCGGACCCTACGAAATCCTTGCGCCCCTCGGTGCCGGTGGCATGGGCGAGGTCTACAAAGCTCGCGACACGCGGCTGGAGCGGACCGTGGCCGTGAAGGTGCTGCCGGAGCATATTGCCAAACGCGAGGACGTGCGGGTTCGTTTCGAACGGGAAGCCCGGGCCGTGGCTTCGCTGAACCATCCGCACATTTGCACGCTGCACGACATCGGGCCCGGCTATATGGTGATGGAGCTGATCGAGGGCGAGACGCTGGCTTCACGAATTGCCAAGGGCGCGTTGCCGCTGGACCAGGCGTTGAAGTACGCCGCGCAGATCGCCGATGCGCTGGACCGGGCGCATCGCGCCGGGGTGACGCATCGGGACGTCAAGCCGCAGAACATCATGCTGACGCGCGATGGCGTCAAGGTTCTGGACTTCGGGTTGGCGAAGTCGACCGTTTCTAAGCCGGGTCCGACGGAGGAGACGCTGACGAAGGCGCTCACCGCCGAGGGCACGGTGATGGGGACGCCGCAGTACATGGCTCCGGAGCAATTCGGCGGCAAGGAGGCCGATGCGCGGTCGGACATCTGGGCTTTTGGCGCGGTGCTGTATGAGATGGTGACGGGGCGGAAGGCGTTTGCGGGGTCGAATTATCAGAGTCTGGTGGGCGCGATTCTGGCGACGGATCCGGCACCGCTGGCGGTGCAGCCGTTCACGCCTGCTTGGCTTGAAAGGCTGGTGCGCCGGTGCTTGGCGAAGGAGGCGGAGGATCGCTGGCAATCGATGCGCGATATCGTGCTCGAATTGCGGTCGCCGCCTGTGGAGGCGGTCGCGGCGAAGGCGAGCCGCTGGCCTTGGGTGGCGGCAGCGGCGGGAATCGCTCTAGGCGTGGCAGGCTGGTTACTACCTTGGCGCACAGAAACGCCGCCGGGCCCGCCAGTGCAACTAGATCTGAGCATGCCCTCTGGGTTCCGGCTCGGCGGTCTGACTGCCAACACGTACGGCGAGGCGATCTCGCCGGACGGGCAAACCGTCGCCTTCGTCGCCACGGACCGGAAGGGTGAGACGATGCTCTATATCCGGCGGCTGGACGCAACGGAGGCCACCGCGGTGCCGGGCACGGAAAATGCGGCGCGCCCTTTCTGGTCGCCTGACAGCAGAACCATCGGCTTCACCGGAAGCGGCAAGTTGAAGCGCGTCGAAGTACTGGGCGGCACCCCCGTCTCTCTATGCGATGCGCCGGCTCCGCGGGGAGCATCGTGGAGTGAAAATGACGTGATCCTATTCGCCGACGAGACGCGCGGACTCTTGAAGGTGCCCGCGGCGGGCGGGCCACCCGCGCGGGCGACCGCCGTCGATGCGGCGTCGGGAGAAATTGCGCACACGGCACCGCAATTCCTGCCCGGTGGCGCGGAGTTTCTTTTCCACGTGCGTCATCAGGAGCGCCAAAGGGAAGGGATCTATTGGGGCGCGCTGGACGGGCTCCCAAAGGTCCTGGTGCAAGCGACAGCGACTCCCGGCATCTTTGATGCAGCCTCAGGGCGCTTGCTGTACTTGCTGGACAGCCGCGCGCTGGTAGCCCGGCGCTTGGCCTTGAATCCACCAAGAACATCGGGGGATCCGGTGATCCTAGCGGAAGGAGTATCGGCGAGCGTCGTTACCTCCCATGCAAGGTTTTCTCTCTCTCGAACCGGAACGTTGATCTACGTGCGAGCCGGGAGCCGCGCAGGGCGCCTCGGGTGGCGCGACCGGGCTGGCAAGCTATTGGAGTCCTTCGGTCCGGACCTGCAAGACGTGAGCAGCATTAGCCTGTCGCCAGATGGCCGGCAAGTCGCATACTCGACGGGAAGTGCTTTTCCCGAGGTGTGGGTGATGACGGCGAATACGGGAACCGCAACGCGGATCACTCAGAATGGGGGCAATTATCCCCGATGGTCTGCCGATGGCAAATGGCTCTTTTACGCGAATCGGGTTGGCTTGCAGCGGAGGGCGGCGGACGGTTCGGGCCAGGAAGAGACGCTTTGGGAAGGCAACGGGAGCCACGTCACGAGTGTGTCTCCCGATAGCCGGAATCTCTTGTTTGGCAACGGCGACATTTATCGTTTGCCTTTGGAAGGCGTACGCAAGCCATTGCCATTTGTACAGACTTCGTTCTCGGAGTACGGCGGCGTGTTTTCGCCGGACGGCCGCTGGGTGGCCTATCACTCTGAAGAATCGGGCCGGCGCGAAGTCTACATACGAGCTTTCCCAGGCGGGGGCAATAAGGTGCGCGTATCGGCGGCGGGCGGCAACTTCCCGGCATGGCGTGCCGATGGCAAGGAACTCTATTGGAGATCGCTGAACAACGATTTAGTGGCCGCCGCAATCACGCTCAATGACGCATCCGCGAACTGCGGGCCGGTCCAAAAACTGGCGGGTGCCATCTTCTTGGGCTCGCCCCAACCTGCCCCGGACGGCCAGCGATTCCTGGATATCGTCCCCGAGGCCGGCCAGCAGGAAGCGACCCCGCTGGTCGTGATGCTGAACTGGATAGCGAGGCTGAAGAAAGGCGGGGCGGGCGAGTGACGGCGGGCGGGCGTTACACTGAGGAGATGATAACCGCGCGATACGTTCACTGGCAGGACCACGGAATGTGGCTCGGCTACTTTGAGGAGTTCCCGGACTATCTGACGCAAGGGGAAACACTTGAGGAACTCCGCGAGAATCTGCGGGACCTCTTCAAGGACCTCACCAGCGGAGAAATCCCCGGCGTTCGCCGCGTAGCGGAATTACACGTTGGATGAAGCGCGCGGACCTGATTCGCAAGTTGGAAGAAGCGTGTTGCGAGTTCGTTCGCCACGGTGGGAATCATGACTGGTATCGAAACCCCACGACCGGTGCTTCGCAACCAGTGCCCCGGCATCGCGAGATCAATGAGTTTCTGGCAAAACACATTCTAAAGAAACTCGCGAATCGAAGCGGACCCTGAATCAAGGTGCGGCGTCCAACTCCGCGGCTCACCAGTTTTGTTTGTATTATGAGACGGCGAAACCATGCGCGAACTCGAACTACTGTCTGTCGTTGCGTTGCTTGACAAAGTCGCTGACCATAACCTTCTGCGCGGCCAGGTCGGCACGATAGTCGAGCGTCTCGCCCCTGGGGTTTACGAGGTGGAATTCAGCGATGACGTTGGCCGCACTTGCGCTGCTCTATCGCTCCGCGCCGACCAGTTGCTCCCGCTTCATCATGAGCCGAGTCATCAGGCCGCCTGAGCAGTTCGCTCGTAAATGCGACGCCCTCGAATCCAATTCAACCGTGCTCAGTATCGTTCTCAGTCTGCATGAAAGGCTTTTCACCGTCCCCGAAGACTGGTATCATTTGGCATGATTTCGCGCCGACATCTGCTCGCCAGCGCGCTTGCCGCGCCCGCCTTTGCCGCCCGACCCTTCCGGTACGCTGACATCGAAGCGAAGATCGCCAAACGCGACTTCACCGGAATCACCAAGGAAGACCTCCCCACGCCTGCCATGGTGGTGGACCTAGCCGCTTTCGAGCGCAACCTCAAGGCCATGGCCAGCTATACCAAGGCCAACGGCATCGATCTGCGCGCCCACTGCAAGATTCACAAATCCACCCACATTGCCAAGCGGCAAGTGGCCCTGGGGAGCCTCGGCATCACCTGCGCCACCGTCGCCGAGGCCGAACTCATGGTCGGCGCGGGCATTCCCCACGTCCTCTATTCGAGCCAGGCCGCCGGCAAGAACAAGATCGCCCGCACCATCGCCCTCGCCGCCAAGGACCCCACGTTTATGTGCGTCGCCGACGACCCGCTCACCGTCGACCTGCTCGACGAAGCCGCCGGCGCGGCCAAGATCAAGCTCAATCTGCTGGCTGACCTCCACGCCGGCCTCACCCGTGCCGGCCACGCCACTGGCGCCCCCGGCCTCGCCCTCGCCCAGAATATTGACCGGCGCAAGAATCTCAAATTCATGGGCGTGATGGGCTATTCCGGCACCGCCTCGCACACCAAGGGTTGGGAAGCCCGGCGCGCGAAATCCATTACCGACGTGAAACCCGTCGTCGACACCGCCGAACTCTGCCGCAAGGCCGGCATGAACGTGGCCATGATCACCGGCGGCAGCACCGGCACCTACAACATCGACAAGGAGATCGGCCTCACCGAACTCCAAGCCGGCTCCTACGTCTTCATGGATACGCTCTATATGACCGTCGGCGGCAAAAGCGATCCCGCTCTCTACACCGACTTTGTGCCCTCCATGGCCGTTATGACCACCGTCATCAGCCAGAATCACAAAGGGCAGGTCACCATCGACGCCGGCAACAAGGCCATGCTCAAGCCGACCGATCGCGTCGTCGGCCGCCCCGAAGTCATCGTCGAGAATCAAGGCGCCGAATACGGCATCCTCAAGTGGACCGAAGGCAACGGCTTCAAACTCGGGGAACGCGCCGAACTCTATTGCTCTAACCTCGACACCTCCACCAACGTCTACGACCGTTATTACGTCTGCGAAGGCGACAAACTGGTGGACGTCTGGCCGATCATGGGCCGCGCCGGCGCCCTTCAGCGCTAGTGCTTCCGCGGCACGCTTAGCGAAGCCACCCCGATCAAGGGACGAATCCGCCGCTGAACCCCGCCAAAACACCACCACCCGACGCAATCAGCGGGTCGGAGCCACCGGCCCCCGATGCAATCGGGGGGTCAAATCCGGCTCCAGCCGCGCGAAGGCGGCTCTGAATTCCGCATTCGGAAGTTGACCCCGAAGTCAACCAATCATCCGGTCGCCACGCTAACTGCCCGCTTTGCGCTTGCGCGGCTTCGCTTCGTTGATCGCCGTCGGCATCTCCATCACCGGGGCCGGCGGCTTCTTGAGCGCCGCCAGCGAATTCTTCAACGCCTCCATGATGTCGGCCACCGGAGCCAGTTCCTGCGCCACCGGCGCCGCCACAATCTCCTGGCCGCTCACCTTGGCGTCGATCATGGCGCGAATGCTCATGCGATACGTGTCGTGATACTTCTCCGGCTCAAACGGCGCCGCCAAGCCCTCAATCAACGACATCGCCATCGCCAATTCGCGTTCCTTCACCGCCTCCACGTTGGTGCGGAACTCGTCCAGCGCGCGCACCTCATCCTGGTAGTACATGGTGTGCAGCAGCATGCCGTGCTTGCCCGGCCGCAGAATCACCACGTGCTCGCGATTGTGCATCGTGATCTTCGCCAGGCCATCGTAGCCGCTCTTCTTCATCGCGTCGAACAGCAGCGTGTACGCCTTCTCGCCCGCTTCGTCCGGATGAATGTAGTAGCTGCTCTCCAGATACACCGAGTCGATCTCGGTGGCCTTCACGAACTCCAGGATCTCCATCACCTTGGCCGTCTTCGGTTGAATGCGTTTCAGATCTTCTTCGTCGATGACGACGTAGCGGTCCTTCTCGTACTCGAAACCCTTCACCAGTTCGCTGCGGGACACGGGTTTGTCGTCCGCCGCGCTGTGCAGCACCTGCTTCACGCGGGAGTGCGTAGTCTTGGTGAGCTGATTAAAGCTGATGGTCTCCGGCCGCGCGGCCGCCATTAGCTTTACCGGCAGGCTAATCAGGCCGAATGTGATGTGGCCCTTCCAGATCGTCGACGCCATGGGGGATTTACCTCTCTAAAACATTTTCGAGTGCGATTGTGGCTCTTTCGTAGATATCATGGAAGTGGCCGATTCACAAGGGTTTAGGGGCAATGGGGCTAGAAGATTACGCGCGAAAAAGAGAATTCGAACGCACTCCGGAACCAGGGCCCCAGATGTCGGTGCCGGCGGCTGATGGCCACAAGATCTTCTGTATCCAGCGCCACGCCGCCCGCCGCCTCCATTACGACCTCCGCCTCGAAATCGGCGGCGCCCTCAAGAGTTGGGCCATCCCCCAAGGCCCCACCCAGGATCCCTCCATCAAGCGCCTCGCCGTCCACGTTGAGGACCATCCCCTCCTCTACGCCACCTTCGAGGGCAATATTCCCAAAGGCAACTACGGCGCCGGCAGCATGATGCTCTGGGACGCGGGCACCTTCGAGGTGCTCGGCGATATGCCCGCCGAAGGCCAACTCGCCCGCGGCGACTTCAAATTTCGCCTGCACGGCCAGAAGGCGCAAGGTGAGTTCGCCCTGGTGCGCATCAAGTCCAGCCAGGCCAATGAGTGGCTGCTGCTCAAGAAGAAAGACGCTGCCGCCCAAGCCGGTTGGGACATCGAGCAATTCGCGCACTCCGTCGCCACCGGGCGCACGCAGGACGAAATCGCCGCGGACCTACCCGCACGCACGCCGACTGCCATGCCCGACGGGTTGACGCCCATGCTCGCCAGCCCCGGACCCATTCCGCGCGGCGAGCCCTGGGTCTACGAAATCAAGTGGGACGGCGTGCGCGCGCTCTGCTACGTCCGCGACGGACAGGTGAAGCTGATCGGCCGGCGCGGGACGCACTATGACCGGCAGTATCCCGAGCTGAATGACTTAGCCAAGCACGTCAAAACGCCCACCGCCATCCTGGACGGCGAAATCTGCGCGCTCGACGAACAAGGCCGGCCCAATTTCGAAAAGCTACAACCCCGCATCATGGCCAGCGGCACGACGGCGATTGCCCGCATGGCGCGCAGTAACCCGGTGGTATTTTTTGCCTTCGACTTACTCTATGCCGGCGGCCAGGACTTACGCGACTTACCTTTACTCGAGCGCAAGGAGCGCTTGCGCGCGCTCCTCGAAGTAACTCCGCACCTGCGCTACTCCGAGCATTTCCACTCCGGCGTCGATGACTTACTCGCCGCCGCCAAGGCGCAAGGGCTGGAAGGCGTAGTCGCCAAGCACGGCGACAGCCGCTATACGGGCGACCGCACGCGCGACTGGGTGAAGCTCAAGATCCGTCTGGAGCAGGAGTTCGTCATCTGCGGACGCATGGCCGGCGAGCGTCCTCCCTTTGGCTCGCTACTCCTCGGCATCTGGGATGGCGGCCAGTTGCGCTTCGCGGGTACCGTCGGCAGCGGCTTCGATGGCCCGCTGCTCAAGAAACTCGCCGCCCGGCTGCAGCCCCTGGAAGTAACCACCTCGCCCTTTGCGGAGAAGCTCACTTTTCCGCGCGAAGTTGTCTTTGCGCGGCCGGAGTTAGTCGCCACCATCGCCTATCACGAGTTCACCAGCGACGGCCGGCTGCGCGCTCCGGTCTTTGTGCGGCTGCGTGAGGACGTAAACCCCAGCGAGTGCGTCCGGGTGGATACCGCGGAGGCCGTCACCCGCGAACCCTTGCTGCCGCTGGCGAAGCCGGAGGTCTCGCTCAGCGTGGATTCCCATCGGGTGAAGTTCACCAACCTGCATAAGATCTACTATCCGGCGGACGGCATCGACAAGCGCGAGTTCATCAACTATTACGCCGCCGTCGCGGACTTTCTCCTGCCCCATCTGGCCGATCGCCCTTTATCCCTGCGCCGCTACCCCGACGGCATCGCCCAACCTGGTTTCTTCCAGAAAAACGCCGCCGAAGGCTTCCCCACCTGGATCCGCACCGCCACCATCGTGGCCGAGCATCACGAAGAGCGGCAGCAGATCATTGGGGGCGGCCGCGCGGACTTGCTCTACCTCGCCAATCTCGGCTGCATTGACCAAAACCCCTGGATGAGCCGCCTCGCCACCCTGGACCATCCCGACTTCATCCTCATCGACCTCGATCCCTACGAGTGCCCCTACGCGAAGATCGTTGAGGCCGCGTTGCTCATCCGCCGCAAACTCGACTTACTCGAACTTACCGGGTATCCCAAAACCACCGGCGGCCATGGCCTGCATATCTACGTGCCGCTCGAACCGATTTACTCGTATGAACAATCGCGGGGCATCGCCGAGGTGCTGGCGCGTCTGGTAGCCGTCGAGCGCCCGGACTTATTTACTCTACCGCGCGCCGTGGGCAAGCGCGAGCCAGGCAAAGTCTACTTCGACTATTTGCAAAACGCCCGCGGTAAGACGATCTCCGCCCCCTATGTTCCCCGCGCTCACGCCGGAGCTACTGTCGCCACGCCGCTCGAATGGCGCGAAATCAAGGCCTCGCTACAGCCCTCCCAATTCCACATCCGCAACGCCATGGAACGCTTTGCTCGCACCGGCGACCTCTTCGCCGGCGTTCTCCAGCAGCCACAACGCCTGGAGACCGCTTTTGAGAAGCTCCAACAGTTACTTCGCTAGGCGCTATAGAACCATCAGTACTTACAGACGAAACAAATACTAGTTCTATCAATTTTGGCTGAACTTAGTTCTGGCAATTGACGTCGACGCGCGTAACATCTTACTATCCATAATCAGAAGTAAATACCGTGAGGCTGTTTCACTAGAACAGCGATGGAGACGCGGAATTTATTCACCCGAAGTTAGAGGAGATCCGATTTATGAAATTTCTACCCTTAGCCACGTTTGCCTTGGTGGCGACGATGGCCCCATCACTTTCCGCCGCCGTTCAGTGCATCTTTACGCCGACGCCCACCCTCATTGGTACCTGGACCTTCAGCACCCAGGGCTACCGCAACCTCCGGGGCTTGCCGACCACGCAGTTTCTCGGTGCCGTCGGCCAGTTCACGGCTTCGGTGAATGCCGCTACGAATCGTGGCGTGCTGGATCTCACCAGTGTGAGTTCCGCGTTGAACGGCTCGCCCGTGCGTTCGGAACGCGACGCCGGCAGCTTCCAGGTTTCGGAAGACTGTCTGACCGGCACGCTCACCATGAACCTCTCCAGCCGCCCGGTTCAGTTCGATTATTACTTCCTGAACGCCAACGAAATCCTGCTCGTCTCGACGACGCCTGGCGACAACCTGCAGGGCCGTGCCCGCCGCTTTACCGGCTCCACCACCTGCCCGGTCCCCGCCCTCTCCGCTCTCTCTGGCGCCTGGGCCTTCCAGACCCAAGGCACCTCGGGCGTGCCCTTCAACGTCGCTGCCGTCAACTTCAACCTGCTCAACTCCACCGGCCGCTTCGTCGCCGGCATCAACGCCGCCGGGATCGGTGTTCTCGACCTCACCGTGACGTCTTCCTTCAACGGATCCATCACCCGCGCCGAGTTTGACCGTGGCCGCTATCAGATCAATCCGGATTGCCTGGGCGGTACGCTCACCTTCAACCTGTCGAGCCGCCCCGTTCAATTCGACTTCGTCTTCGTCAGCCCGACCGAGATCGAGTTGGTCGGCACCAACAACGGCGAAGTCATCGTTGGTAACGCCCGCCTCTTCGCTGGCTTCCGCTAAACCGTTCGCCACTCCACCAAAACGAGCGCGCCTTCGGGCGCGCTCGTTGCGTTTTTGGACCCTCCTGAAATCGAGGCGTTCCGCCGATAGGTCGGCATGCATGGAATCGGGCAGGATCAAACCCACTCTGTTGCCGCCGGGGTAGGCGTTGGACCCTATCACCTCACCAAGCGCATCGCGCGCGGCGGCATGGGCGACGTCTGGCTCGCCCAACGCACGGACGGCATGCTCCGTCGCCCCGTCGCCATCAAGCTCATGCACGGCCACCTGCTCGAGCCCTCAATGGAGCTGCGCTTCCAGGCCGAACGCGAAATCCTCGCCGCGCTCGACCATCCCCACATCGCCCGCCTCGTCGACGGTGGCGTCACCGAAGCCGGCGTGCCCTACGTTGTAATGGAGTACGTCGACGGCGAGCCGATCGACGAGTACTGCCGGCGCCGTCAGCCCTCCATCGCCGAGCGTCTCGCCCTCTTCCGCCAACTCTGCGACGCCGTACACTACGCCCACCGTAACCTGGTCGTCCATCGCGACCTCAAGCCCGCCAATATTCTCGTCACCGGCGAAGGCGAAGTGAAGTTACTCGATTTCGGCATCGCCAAGTTACTCCGCCCCGAATTAGGCGCCTTCACCCACGCCGTCACTCGCCCCTTTGACCGTTTAATGACCCCCGAGTACGCGAGCCCCGAACAGCTCTGCGGCGAGACGATCTCCACCGCCACCGACGTTTATTCGCTCGGCCTGATCCTCACCGTCTTACTCGCCGGCCGCCTGCCCTTTCCCGTGGAAGGCCGCAACACGAATGAGATTCGCCGCATCGTCTGTGAGCAGGAGCCACAGCCATTAGCCGGCGTCGCGCCGGACTTGGCCGCGATCGCCGCCAAGGCTCTACGCAAGGAGCCCAGCGCGCGCTACTCGTCGGCGGACCAGCTCAGCGACGACGTCCGTCGCTACCTCGAAGGCTTTCCCGTCCGGGCGCACGACGGCCATTGGACTTACTTAGTCCGCAAGTTCGTCCGCCGCCACCATCTCGCCGTCGGCTTCGCGACGGTGCTGCTGGCGGTCCTGCTCATCGCCGGCATCAGCCTGGCGAAGCTCAACCAGCAGTACAAACGCGAACGCGACACCGCCCGCGCCGTCCAAGGCTTTCTCGTCGGCCTCTTCGACGCCTCTGACCCGAATAGCGCCAATAACACCGGCGCCGACCTGAAAGCCCGCGATCTCCTCGATCGCGGCGCCCAGCGCGTGACCAGGCAATTCGCCAACCAGCCTGCCGTCGAAGCCTCGCTCACCGAAAAGCTCGGCGATGTCTACCGCCTGCTCGGTCTCTACCAGCAAGCCCTGCCTCTCTTCGAACGCAGCCTGAAGCTTGAAGCGCAAGTCTCCGGCGACGACGCCCTCAGCGTCGCCAGAATCCAGATTCGTCTCGCCGACTTGCTCCGCGAGTTACAACAATATGACCGCGCCGAAAAACTCGTCGCCCGCTCCCTCGAGATTCGCCGCGCCAAGCTCAGTCCCAACGACGAGGACATCGCCGACTCGCTCAACATCCTCGGCATCCTCCAACAAATTCGCGGACGTCTGCCCGAAAGCCGCGCCACCTTTGCGGAAGCCCTGCGCATTCGCCGCATCGCCCTGCCACCCGGCGCCTTTCATACCGCCCTCTCCGCCGGCAATCTCGGCAACATCGAATCGTCCTTAGGCAACTACGACACCGCCGAGGCCCTCTTCACCGAAGCCCTCGCCATCCGCCGCAAAACCTGGGGCCATCAGCATCCGCGCGTCGGCAGCAGCCTGCGCCAGTTAGCCGGCGTCGCGTTGGCGCGCGGCGAAGTCACCCGCGCCCGTACCCTGATCGACGAAGCCCTCGCCATTGCGCGCGCCGCCTTCCCCACGGGCAATCCCAGCATCGCCAGCACCCTCACCATGGCCGCCGGGATCCGCCGCGACATGGGCGAACTCCAGGAGGCCGAAGCTCTCGGCCGCGAGGCCGTCGCGCTGGAGCAGCGCTTCCACGGGAAGGACACCGCCGAGTACACCTTCGCCGCCGCCGGACTGGCCGCCACCCTCGTCGCGCAGAACCGCCTCGCCGAAGCCGTACCCATGCTCGAAGACAGCCTCCGCACTCGCCGCCAACGCCTCGGCGAGTCCCACGGACTCACCACCCGCGCCTACGAGCAACTCGCCGAAGCCCGCGCCTTATCAGGCCTAAAGGCGGAAGCCGCGTCGCTCTTCGCAAAGGCCTTGGCCGCCCGGCTCAATACCGTCGGCGACCAGCATCCAGACTACGCCGCCACGCTCTTCGAAAGCGGCGAGCACGCCCGCGCCATCGCCATTCTGGAGAAGCGTCTGCCCCAGGCCCACAACCTGCACGCCAAGCTGTGGCTCAAGGCGAACCAGCCCCAAAAGGCTCGCGCGGCCCTCGCCCTGGCCACGCCGCCCGACCCGGTCTGGCTCGCGAAGCTTCGCTGATATCCTGGAGCTCTGGATACTCAGCCCTTTCGCCCGCTCTTTCAAAACGCCCACCTGGCGACCATCGCCGCGAACTTCTGGGCCCGCCCGCGCTTGTTGCAGCCCGCCACTCCCACCACGTTCACCACTGAACCGGGCGTCCAGGTCATGGCGATGACCCAGTCGCCGGCCGGATCCCCGCGCGGCGAACTGATCATCCTCCATGGCCTCGAAGGCTCGCACGACTCCGGCTACATGCGCAGCCTGGCCCACGCCGCGCTCGCTCAGGGCTATCGCACGCACCGCCTGAACATGCGCAGTTGCGGCGGCACCGAGTTACTCTCGCCGACGCTCTATCACGCCGGGCTCACCAGTGACCTGCGCGCGATTCTGGAGCAATTCCATCGCGAAGGCCGGGGCCCGGTGTTCGTCGCGGGCTTCTCGCTGGGCGGCAATGTTGTGCTCAAGTTGCTCGGCGAACTCGGCACCACTTCGTTAGTGGCGGGCGGCGCCGCCATCTCCACCCCGCTTGACCTCGAAGCCTGTTGCCGCCGCATGATGGAGCCGCGCAACCGCCTCTATGAGAGCCGCTTCGTTACACGTTTGAAGGAGCGCTACCGGCAGCGCCACCAGTTGCACCCCGAACACTACCGGCCGCATCGCGACCGCTTGGCTCTGCTGGACCAAGTCCGCACCGTGATGGACTTTGACGATCAGATCACCGCGCCCTACTTTGGCTTCGGCACGGCTACTAATTACTACGCGACGCAATCCTCCGGCCAGTATCTTCCGCGCATCGCCGTGCCGACCCTGGTGGTGCAGGCCCAAGACGATCCCCTCATTCCTTATTCCGTATACCGCCAGCACGACTGGGTAAACTACGGCGCCCTGTGGCTAGTCGCCCCCGCGCATGGCGGCCACGTCGGATTTCTGGCTCGCCAGCAGCCGCGCTTCTGGGTAGATCACACGATTCTCGATTTTTTCGCGCCCTTACGGAACAATTAGCCCCCTTCGGTCGTCTTCGAGATAGTGAGTTCTCCGCCCCGCCATACCGCATCCTTCGGCGAAGCCGTGCGCGTGGCTGCGCAGTCGCTGCGGTCAAGTAAGTTGCGCAGCTTCCTCACGCTCTTGGGGATTATTCTCTCTACCACGACGTTGATCGCCGTGATGAGCGTAATTCACGGCATGGATCGCTACATCGCCGAGAGCGTCTCGGACATGGGCTCGGACGGATTCCGTGTCGTCCGCTTCGCCTTCATCGGCAATTGGGATCCGAAGAAGTACCTCGAGTTTCAGCGCAAGAATCCCTGGCTCAATCGCGACGAATTCGCTTTCCTGCGACAGCGCGCGCACCTGATCTCCGACATCGGCTTGCAAACCGGCCGCAGCGCGGACTTACGCTACGGCAGCGAACGCGTGGACGCCGCGCGCGTTGAAGGCGTCACCGCCAATGTCGGCGCCATGAGTAACTACCAAGCGGCGCAAGGGCGCTTTATCAGCGAAGTGGAAAATGATAAAAAGCTCTGGCGTTGCTTCATCGGCAGCGAAGTGAAGGACCGTCTGTTTCCGAATACTGACGCGGTGGGCAAAACGATTTCCGTGAATGGCCGCGCCTTTGAAGTAGTCGGCGTCTCGAAGCCACTCGGTAGCGTCTTCGGCCAATCCCGCGACTCGTTTGTCGTCGTGCCGATTGAAGTCTTCTTCCAGATGTACGGGCGCCGCGTGCAGATGGCCTATCTAGCCAAAGCGATTGACCAGGGTCATCACTTGCAGGCGCAAGATGAAGTCCGTGCCCTCTTGCGTGCTTACCGGCATCTCACACCCGGCGCGGACGATACGTTCGCCGTTATCAGTTCGGACTCGCTCTCCGGCGCGTGGGCGAATATGACCGGCGCGATCGCCGCCACCGCCATCGCCGTGGTGAGCGTCTTCATGGTGGTAGGCGGCGTGGTGATCATGAACATCATGCTCGCCGTAGTCTCCGAACGTACGCAGGAGATTGGCATTCGTAAGTCGCTCGGCGCGCGCAAACGGGACATACTGAATCAGTTTCTGGCGGAGAGTTCGATGCTGTCCGGCTCTGGTGGACTCATCGGCGTGGGTATCGCCTGGCTGATTACCCTCATCGTTAGCCAAACCACGCCCATCCCGATGTCCATGCCATTCTCCGCGGTCGTGCTCGCGGTAAGTATGTCGGTCGCGGTCGGTCTGTTCTTCGGGATTTACCCCGCGCGCCGCGCCGCGAAGCTCGATCCGATTGAAGCCTTGCGAGTGGAGCGGTAGATGCGCAGCCCTTTCTGGAATGCCGTCTCCCTGGCCTTCGACACCATTCGCGCCTATAAACTACGCGCCTTTCTCACCGTGCTCGGCGTAATTATCGGCACGGGTACGATTATCGGCGTCGGCTCCATTTTGACCGGCCTAGACGGCGCGATCGGCAACGTCCTTTCGAGCTTCGGCACCAATACGATTCTGGTCTTCAAGTTCCAGGTCGGGATGCGTTTTGGCAATCTGAGTCCGGAGGAGCGCGCCCGCAGGCCACTTACTTTCGAAAATGCTCGCTCGATTGCCGAACGTTGTCCTAGTGTGGATCATGTAAGTCCCATTCTGTTTCCCAGCAACGGCATTATCAAGGCGCGATACAAGGCGAACGAGCACTATCAGATCCAACTTACTGGCGCCCAGGAAGGCTATATCTTCGGCGGCAATGCCGAAATGAAGTATGGCCGCTTCTTTTCGGATTCCGAAAGCGAGCATCGCCGGCCCGTGGTGGTAATCGGCGAGGACGTCTATAAGTCGCTCTTCGCCAGCGGCGATCCCACCGGAAAATGGATCGAAGTCGCCGGTCACATGTTCGAGTTAGTGGGAGTGATGAACCGGCCAGCGGCGTCGTTCCCCGGCGAAGAAGATCAGCGCATCATTCTGCCCTACTACACCATGCGCAAGCTGTTTCCGAACTCGCGTGAGCACTTACTCCTCGTGAACGCGAAGCCCGGGCAACTGGCCGCCGCGCTCGACGAAGTACGTGTCGTCCTGCGCCAGGAGCGCCACGTGCCCCACGACAAGCCAGATAACTTCGGTCTCTCGACGGCCGAGCAAATGCTGGAACAGTTTCGCAAAACCACGGCGATGACCGCCCTGGTGATGGCCATCCTGAGTTCCATCGGCCTCTTAGTGGGCGGCATTGGCGTCATGAATATCATGCTGGTCTCCGTCACGGAACGCACGCGCGAAATCGGTGTGCGTAAAGCCCTCGGCGCCCGGCGCATCGACATCGTCGTGCAGTTCCTCATCGAAGCCGCGACGCTCACCGGCCTGGGTGGCCTGCTCGGCATGGCGCTTGGCTGGCTGCTCTCCGCCGCCACTCATCTCGTCTTCCCTTCGCTGCCCACCAGCGTGCCGCTCTGGGCCGCCGCCGCCGGGCTGCTCGTCTCCATCGGCGTCGGGCTCTTCTTCGGCATCTGGCCCGCCAGCAAGGCCGCCCGCCTCGATCCCGTGGTGGCCCTCCGCTACGAGTAAGCTGCTAAGTGTGGCGCTTTTTCCGATCACCATCTTTCTCAGCGCGTTTCTGCTCTTCTCGGTTCAGCCCATCGTCGCGCGCCAACTCCTGCCGCTTTACGGCGGCACCCCCGCCCTCTGGACCGCGTGCCTGCTCTTCTTCCAGGCCGCACTAATCGTCGGCTACCAGTACGCGCACCGGCTCTCGCGGGTCCCTGTGGGCGCGCAACGGCTGGATCATACGCTGATCCTGATGCTGCCGCTGCTCACCCAGGCCTGGGCCGGGCCAGTTGAAGTGAGCGACTCCGGTGACCCCACCTGGAACGTGATCAAGCGCCTCCTGCTGGTTTGCGGCCTGGAGGCAATTGCGCTGTCGGCGACGAGTCCGCTGCTGCAGCAATGGTATGCGGGCCCCGCGCCTTATCGCCTCTACGCCGTCTCGAATGCGGGCAGCTTACTCGCGCTGCTGGCCTATCCGGCCGTCATTGAGCCTTGGGTGCCCTTACGCTGGCAGTTACTCGGCTGGCGCGCCGGCTACTGGATCTTCGCGGCGCTATGCGCGGTAGTCGCGTGGAAGCAGGCTAGCGCGAAGGAGCGGGCAGCGCCTATTCCGGTCACTTACTCCCAATTCTCACTCTGGCTGTTACTCTCCGCGCTCGGCGCGATGTTACTCGCGGCAACGACCAATCAATTGACGCTCGAGGTCGCCGTCAGCCCTTTCCTGTGGGTGCTACCGCTGGGGATTTACCTGGCTTGCTTTATCCTCGTCTTCCAGAGTGACCGTTGGTACCGGCCCGATATCTTCGGTTCCGTAGCCGCCATCGCGGTGATGCTGGCGTGCATCGCGCAAGTGGCCGGCGTGTCATTGCCGCTCTGGTCCCGCCTCGCCATTTACTGCCTGGCTTTGTTCACCGGCTGCATGGTCTGCTTTGGCGAGTTAGTCGCCAGAAAGCCGGAGCCTGGCGCGTTGACGAAGTTCTACTTGGCGATCGCTTGGGGCGGCGCCCTCGGTACGGCTTTCGTCGCGCTAGTAGCTCCGCATCTATTTACCAATTACACGGAGTTCCCACTGGCGCTGATGGGCTGCATGGCGGTCCGCTACCTGGGCTGGCGGCAGGAAGCGGGTCTCGCGCGCTATGCCGTCCCTGGCCTTGCGATGGCGGCGGCGCTGGTGCTGCTGGCGCGCCAGGATACCGATGGCGTGCTGGAACGCCGACGGAATTTCTTCGGCACCTTGCGGGTGGCCTCCGGTAAGGACGAGATCGGCCCGCGCAGAGAGTTACACAACGGCACGATTCTGCATGGCTTTCAATATACCGACGCGGATAAGCGTGGCGTACCCACCGCTTACTACGGCCCTAAGGCCGGGGCCGGCGCGATTCTATCCCGGCTCGGGCCGGCACCCGCCCGCATCGGCATCGTCGGACTCGGCGTCGGCACCTTAGCCCGCTACGGCCGCGACGGCGACCGTTATCGCTTCTACGAAATCAATCCCGACGTCGTGGAAATCGCGCGCACGCAATTCACTTACTTGCGCGACTCGGCGGCGCAAGTGGATATCGTGCTCGGCGACGCCCGGCGCACGTTGGAGCGCGAACGCGAACCCTTCGACGTTCTGGTAGTCGACGCTTTCTCGAGCGACGCGATTCCCACGCACTTACTCACGCTCGAGTGCGCACGGCTTTATCAGTCCAAGCTCAAGCCGGGCGGCGCGTTGCTGATTCACATTTCGAATAAGTCAGTCGACTTAGCGCCGGTCGTCCGCGGCTTCGCGGGGCCCCTCGGCTGGAGGGCGGCACGTCTGCACGCCAAGGGCTACTACGGCTCCACCTGGATGGTGCTCACGGACAATGCGGCGCTGCTGGAACTCCCCGCCATCCGCGACCTCACCACGGTGTACACCGCCAAGGATCGCGCCCCATTGATTTGGACCGACGACTTCGCCAGCCTCTGGCGCGTGCTGCGGTTCTAGATTTTGGCAAACTTGAGATATGCCGATTGTCAGAATCCCAAAAGGGCGTTTTGCCGAAGAAAACTGTGCGGAAGTGCAACGTTTGATTGCGGAGTCCGCCGGGCCGCTGGTGCCTGCGCGCCTTGCGAGGACTGCTGGGTTACTACGCCGCCGTCGATCCGATCACCAATACCGTGGTGAACGTGAGTATCTGGGAGGACGAAGCCGCAGCCAAGCAGATGGACACTTTGGCTCCCATGCTCGCTCAACGGCCGGTGCTCGAAGCCGCCGGCGTCGTCTTTGACCGGATCGCCAACTATGCTCCCACCTGGACTATTCCTTAGAGGGCGTTTCCACCGCCCATTGCATAAACTTTCACGTTGCTGCGCGCAAGTTGCCGATTGGAATCCGTTCGATGACCCTTGACTAAATGGCATTGGACACCGGCCTGTCCACACCGAAAACGCCCGCCGAGATCGGATTCCGCTTGAAAGCCCGGCTCCTTGCAAGCGGCAGGTGGGCGGCCCGGGCACAGGGTCCACTCGCCTAAGTACCTTGATCTCATCGCCTGGCGATTGGCCAGATGATTGCCTAAGCAGGGTGATGCAACGCATCATCCTTTTTTCTCTTTTATTCGCTTCGCTAGCCCACGCACAGTGGGACCAGCCGTTCCGGATCTCCGGGGGCTTCAAGCTCGGCGCTCCGGTGGATCAGCCGGCGCAGGACTTTTTTTCCGGCAGAACTATCCAGGAATCCCGGTGGACCGGGGGGCCGACGGTGGAGTTGAGCCTCCCCGGCCGCTTCGCCATCGCTTTTGAAGCGCTGTACCGGAATCGCCGGGAGAACTCGTCCGGCATCGCGAACCTCGCCACCGGCTTCAGCCCTTTTCAAGTGAACGGGAAACGCAATACGAACACCTGGGACCTGCCCTTGCTGTTGAAGTACCGCTTCCGCGTAGGCCCGGCGCGGCCGTTCGTGAACGCTGGCTATCAGTGGTCGCGCGAGTCTTTTCAGATTCAAACCAGTTACCTCTGCACGGATCCGGCCGGCGGGCCTTGCGTGCCACGCGACTTTCCGGTACAACGCTTCGGTGGGTCGGCTTCCGGGGACGAGTGGAAGCAGGCGCTGGTGGCCGGTGGCGGGCTGGAGTTCAAGACGCGCTATGTGACGATCGCGCCGGAGGTGCGCTGGACGCGGGCAATGCAGGACGGCCGGCAGCAGCGAGTCTTTGGTCTGGTGGGTTTTCGCTTCGGACGATAGATGATTTTCGATATGCTGGGAAGCATGACGGCCACCTTTGCGACCCAAATTGAGATTGACGCCTGCGGTGTGGCCTGGCTGGCGGGGACCAAGGTCAAAGTAGTAGAGGTGGTGCTGGACAAGCTGATGCACGGGTGGAGCCCCGAGGAGATTCACTTTCAGCATCCGCATTTGTCTCTGGCGCAGATACATGGGGCGCTGACCTACTACTACGAGCATCAGGTTGAGATGGACGCCGAGATTCGCGGGCGGATGGCATCGGGTCTTGAACTCGCGGTCGAGGCTTCCGACCCTGCCTTCCGGCTACGGCTCCTTGAGTTGAAACGCTCCCAGTGAACGTCAAGTTCTACATGGACGTCCATGTTCCTCGCGCCGTGACAACCGCCCTGCGCCTGCGCGGCCTTGACGTCCCTCACTGCCCAGGAGGATGATTCGGCCACGCTTGACGACGATCTACTCTTAATGCGAGCCACGTCACTGAGACGGCGCACGACGATGACCTTTTGCGGGAAGGGCACCGGATGCAACGCAAGGGTTTGGAGTTTTCTGGGGTGATCTACACTCATCAGATGTTTGTTCCAATTGGCCAGGTGGTTGATGATCTTGCGCTCATTGGGTTGGCGATGACAGGCGAGGACTGGATATCGAAGATCGAGTACCTGCCGTTGCGTTAGGCGCGAGGCTTCCCAAAGACGACAAAACCGCTTGACAGCGAGTGGCGTTTTGTATATTGTACAAGTACACTATACAATTCAATGCCGCTCACCATCTCCATTGACCTCGGCTCACCGGTACCGGCCTATCGCCAGATCGCTGACCGCTTGCGCGAGACGCTCGTCACCGGGCACCTGCGGCCCGGCGATGCGCTGCCGCCGGTCCGTCAACTGGCCACTGACCTCGGCGTCCACTTCAACACGGTGGCGGAAGCCTATCGCACGCTCGCCACCGAGGGCTGGCTGATGCTGCGGCGCGGCAGTGGCGCCGTCGTAGTGGAACGCGGCGTCCCGCCGCCCGCCGCGCCGGAACAGCGTGACCGTCTGGCGCTGGCCTTGCGGGACGCCGTCCTCAAAATGCGCGCAGCCGGCTGGCCGGCGGAAGAGATCGCCATCGAACTGCACAAAGCTCTGAAAGGAACCCCGTCATGATCCCCGCATCTGTCGTTCTCGTGGTTACGCTCATCGCGCTCGCCGCGGTGATGCTCCGCACGCCGCGCCTCTCCCGTCGCGGACTCTTCTTCGGCTTCACCGTCCCAGGCAGTTTCGCGCAGAGTCCGGCCGGGCAAAGGATTTTCCGCACCTATGCCGCCATTCTGCTGGCCGCCACCGTGCCAGGACTCTACCTCGCCGTCGCGAAGAGCCGGGGCGAAGGGATTCCCCTACTGCTGGGCGCCTATCTGCTGGCTTACGGCTGGGCGCGTCGCGCGACACAGGCATATCAAATCGAGCCTTCCCGCATCCGCGAGGCCTCCCTGACGACCCGGCGCGACCCGCTACCCGGAGGCTGGCTGGCTTGGCTACTGCCCTTCGCTTTACCGGCCACGTCTTTGTTTCTGACGGCTCGCTACTGGGGCCGGATTCCGGCGCGCGTCTCGATTCACTACGATGCGGCCGGGCAGGCGGACCGCTGGGTGGCGAAGTCCTGGTGGAGTGTGAACGCGTTACCGTTGATGGCGATCAGCATCACGCTGGCGCTGCTGCTGCTGGCCTGGCAGGTGACGCGGGCGCGGCGGATCAGCGCGGCCGGAGCGGCGGCGGAGAGCGAGTCCGGCAGAAGGAGGTTTCTGCTGCTGGCACAACTCGGCATCCTGTATCTGCTCAACCTGCTCTTTACGGCGATCACGCTCGAGATGCTGGGTCTGGTCAGCACCTGGGCGGCGCGCTCCTTGGTGCTCGCCCTGCTGGTCTGGGTGGTGGCGACGCTGATCTTCGTCGGGCGCTACGCCCACCACCGGCAGCAGTTCGAGCCGGAGGCGGATCGCACCTCCGACGAGCACTGGCACTTCGGCCTCTTCTACGCCAACCCGGCGGACCCGTCGATTCTGGTGGAGCAGCGCGTCGGCTTCGGTTACAGCCTCAACTTTGCCCGGCCCGGTTCCTGGGCCATTCTGGCCCTCACCATCGGCCCGGGCATCGGGATGTCGTTCCTGCGTTAGGGCGATCCGGAAGTAGTTAGCGAGTTCTCCGGAGGTACCGGGTCGGCCGCTGACCGGCTGCCGCGCCATACCCGCCAGGCGAGCCGGGGGGAGAGCAGGCTGGGCGGCGGCGCCAATAGGTTGGCCACTTTGTGGAAGGCGATGGTCAGCTCCGCGTCGCGGTGGGCGGCACGATGGAGTTTTTCGACGTA
Organism: Bryobacteraceae bacterium; assembly: GCA_019752335.1. GTDB lineage: Bacteria > Acidobacteriota > Terriglobia > Bryobacterales > Bryobacteraceae > JALHNI01. The sequence continues at coordinate 69,794 of JAIEMJ010000018.1, read as the reverse complement.
CCAATTGATGAAATTGACAGCCACCGAACGAGGCCCCGCCGTCTCCGGGATCCTCAGATCTGCCCCGACCGCGATACCCCAGGGGATGTCCACCACGGCCGCGGCTTTGCGGAAGAACCGGCGTGCCAGGTTGCCGGAGTCTGAGAGGCATTCGCCCAACGCCTTGGCCTGCATGGCCGCGGACGTCATGCCCTGGCCGTAAATCGGGTTGAAGCTGCAGATGGCATCGCCAAAAGTGAGATAACCCCGTGGGAAGCGCGTCAGCTCTTCGTAGCGCTGGCGGACGCTCGCCGGATAGCGCATAGTCAGGGCTTCGCCGATGGGTTCGGCCTGGTCCAGGACGTGGGCGATGTCGGGGCATTCGAGGGAGTGGGCGTAGGCGCGGAAGCCGTCGAGATCGGAGGGGGCGTAGTTGCCGAAGTAGCTCAGCAGGGTGACGGTCCAGCGGTCATTCTCCTGGGCCAGCATCACTCCGCCGCGACGGTTATCGGGATTGGGCGCGATGATAACGGCGAGGTCGCCGTTGAGGTGCTCGGGGCGGCGGCGGAAGAGCCGAGTGGTGTAGCCGATGCCGACCTCCACGCTTTCGGTGCGAGGCCTGGCATAGCCCATGGCTTCAAGCCAGTTGGGGCCGTGGGAGGCGCGGCCGCCGCAGTTCACGACCAGGTCGGCGGGCAGTGTAGCGCCGCCGGCGAGCGTAACCCCGGCCACATCGACGCCGGACTGGATCAGGCCGGTGACTTCCTGCCCCTGCAGGACCCGGACGCGAGCCAAGGCGAGGATCCGCCGGCGGACGATACCTTCAATCAAGGGACGGCTGGCGAGGACGCCGTTGAGTCCGCTCGGAACTTGGGCCAGATAGCCACCGGCGTGAAACCACCGGCAGGTTTCGGCGATATCGCCAGGAAGGGCCCCGGCGGCGGTGATCTCCGCCGTAAAGCCCGGAAAGAGTTCGTCGAGAACCTGAGCGCCGCCAGCCAGCAGACCATGAGTGTGTTTGCCCTGTGGCACGCCCCGGCGATTTTCGCCGACGGCGGGAAAGGTGTCGCGCTCCACCAACGTCACCTGCTCGAAATGATCGATCAGGACGCGAGCCGCTAGCAGCCCGGCCATGCTGCCCCCGATCACAATCGCGTGTTGCTTCATGCCAGAACCTACGGAGACGCGAACGGATTGGATCTTTGGCGCAGCCAGCGTCTGGTTAGGTGATCGCGAGGCCGCGATAGAGATCCGCCAGCGGGAACTCGATGCTGAGCGACCGGATGGCCAACGCCGCGCCCGGTCCAGCAATCGTTCTCAGGTTCCACGTTCCGTCAGGAGCCTTCTGAAAGATCTCCGCTTTCTGCTCGTGCTGCGAGATGAGCACGTACTCCTCGAACGACGGCAGGAGGCGATAGAGGGCAAACTTCCCACCGTAATCGAAGTCCGACGTGGAAGGCGACAAGACCTCCACCACCACCTTCGGATTCGTCATTGTGTCCACGTGTTCGTCGGTGAGGTGAGGACGTCCGCAGACGATCAGAATATCCGGATAAACGAAGCGGGACGGCGTGACTCTCACGCGAATCGGCTGCAGCGCGACGGTGCAGCCGGATGCGCGTAGCTGGATACTCAGCTCCGTGCTGGCGTTAGCGGCGATCACGGCATGCTCCCAACTCACGGAGGCTAACGGGAACATCTCGCCGTTGTGGTACTCGCTCTTGAGTTCAGCCTCACGGTCAATCCTGAGGTACTCTTCTACCGTAAATTTTGGTGCGGGAGCGGCGCCCATATCGCCATTCTACTATGCCAAATGCTAGTTCGGATGCGCGCCCGGCCAGCCGGCGGCCTTGGCCAGAAGAGCCACGAAGTAATAGCAGATGCCCGCCACCAGCGCCGAGGCCGGCAGCGTCAGCACCCAGGCCCACAGTAAGCGGCGGGCCAAGCCCCAGCGGACGCTCTTAATGCGGTTGATGGAGCCGACGCCGGCGATGGCGCCGGTGATGACGTGCGTCGTCGAAACGGGAATCTTCAGGTAAGTGGGAATCAGGATGGCGATGGCGCCGGCGGTCTCGGCGCAGAAACCGCCGCGGGGCTTCAGGCGTGTCAGCTTGCTGCCCATCGTGTGGACGATGCGCCAGCCACCGGTCATCGTGCCGAGGGCGATGGCGCCGAAGGCGGAGAGAATCACCCAGCCCTGGACGTGAAACTCCTTCAGATAGCCGGCCGACACCAGCACGCCGGTGATGATGCCCACCGTCTTTTGCGCGTCGTTCGAGCCATGCGCGAAGCTGAATAACGCCGAGGAGAGCAGTTGCAGTCGGCGGAACCAGCGGTCCATCTTGCTGGGGGTGGAGTTCTTGAACATCCAATAGACCATGCCCATCAGCAGGTAGCCGAGGCCCAGGCCGATCAGCGGCGCCAGGACGATGAACTTCGTCGTCTCAATCCAACCATCGATCTTGATGCCCTTGAAGACGTGGCTGACACCTTCCAACATGGCCACCTTGCACATCACCGCGCCGGCGTAACCGCCGATCAGCGCGTGCGACGAACTCGACGGGATCCCGTAGAACCAGGTGAAGAGATTCCAGACGATGGCGCCGAGCAGCCCGGCAAGAATCACGATCGGGGTGACGTAGTCCAGGTTCACCAGATTGGCGCCCACCGTCTTCGCGACGCCGGCTTCGGCGGCGAAGAGCAATGGCAAGGCAGCAGCGAAGTTGAAAACCGCCGCCCACACCACGGCCTGGAACGGCGTGAGAACCCGGGTGGCGACAATCGTGGCTACGGAGTTGGCGGCGTCGTGGAAGCCATTGATGTAATCGAAGATTAGCGCCACCAGAACGATGACGATAACCAGAACCAGCAGGGCGGACATTCGTTATCCGTTCTTAACCGCTACGTTCTGCAATACGTCCGCTACGTCTTCGCAGGCGTCGGCGGTGCGCTCGAGCAGGTCGTAGATCTCGCGCATCTTCATAATTTGAATGGGATTTTGTTCTTGTTCGAAAAGCTCGGCGACGGCCTTGCGTTCGATGGCGTCCACTTCGCCTTCGATGTGGTTGATCTGAACGCAGAATTCGTCGAAGGAGCGCTCGTCGCTCAGCGCCTGGAAGGCCTTGGTGAGTTCGGCGGTACAACGGACCAGGCAGGCGCAGATATCGATAACGGGGGGCGGGATGGGGTTGATCTTGTAGGCCGCCAGGCAATGGGCGGCGTCCTCCAGGTAATCGAGCACGTCGTCGAGATGCGAGGCTAGCGAGTGGATATCTTCGGGATCGATGGGCGTAATGAAGGTCTGGTTGAGCTTAACGTGAATCGCGTGGAGGACCTTGTCGGCCTGCCCTTCGATCTCGGAGAGCCGGTCGGCGACGGCGGGAGTGAGCGCGTTATTCTGGCAGGCTTCCAGCAGCGTCTGCGCGGCCTTTTGGCTGAGCGTCGTCTGCTCCAGAAAACTCTGATAAAACTTTTCTTCTTTGGGGAGAAAGCGCATACCGGTGAAATAGAATCTCTATGGTCTCATTGGGTTTACGGCGGGTCAACCAGCGGATGGTTACATTCGTATGAATCACCAAAGTCTAACAATTCCTTAAGGTTCGCTTAAAATTGGAAAAAGGCTCTGGGTGGCGGGTTCGTCGCTTAAGTCCGGGTCAAAATAGCGGGGATCCAGCAGCCTTTGCGGATAAATGTTTCCCATGGCGGCTAGCATCGTGTCCTTCATGCGCGGATGTTCGCGCTCCATCTGATCCATGAATTCGCGCAGGGACCCGCGAACGGTGCCGGTTTTCTGCGAGCAACCACAGGGCACCACGTCGTCGGTGAGGCCCTTGGCGTAGGCCTTCGTGAGGTCCTCATGGACATAGACCAGCGGGCGGATCAGGCGGAAGTCCTTGTTTTTCGAATAGGTGACGGGCGGCAACGCGCTGACGCGGCCGGTGAACATCGTATTGCGCAGAAAGCTCTCGCAGAAATCGTCCGCGGTGTGGCCCAAAGCGATGACGTTCGCGCCGAGCTTCCGGCCCACGTCGTAGACGGCGCGCCGCCGAAAGCGGCTGCAAAGGTCACAGCCGTGGTCTGGCACGTCCTCGATCAGTTGCAGGGACGGGTTATCGACGATGTAATGCCAGTCGATGCCGCGCGAGAGCAACCAGTCGCCGAGGGGCCGGATGGGCCGGAGGAATTTGCCTTGCTCGATGGTGAAGGCGCAGACGGAGAAGTTGATGGGCGCGCGCTTCTGGAGGAGCAGCAGGACTTCCAGCATCGTAACGGAGTCCTTCCCGCCGGAGAGCGCCACGGCTACGCGGTCGCCTTCGCGGATCATTTTGAAGCGGGTGACCGCTTCGCCGACCTTGCGGAGCAGGGCTTTCTCAAGTTCCAAACCTCTATTATAGGGCCTGGCGTGCTGAGGCTCACCCGAACTCTTCAACGGGACGCTGCATTTTGCCGCCACCAGTCCCGCGAACACGGCGAAATCGGTGCCGTAAAGAGCTCGCCGGCTACCGCCGATCTACCTTTTTGGTATGCCGGAAGACCTCACAAGCTCCTACGCCACGCTCGACCTCGTTCCGGGGGCTCCGGCCGAAGAGATCAAGCACGCCTACGTCGATCTCGTAAAGGTGTGGCATCCGGATCGCTTCCAACACGAAAACGAACGCTTACGGGCGCGGGCGGACCGGCAGTTGAAACGCATCAACGAGGCCTATAGACGCTTGCGGCAAAGCGGGGCGATCTCCCTCGGCAAGCCGTTAACGCTCACCCCACTCGACTTCGGCGGCAACTGGGGCTACGTGGATGAGACCGGCGCGCCCGCCATCTACCCGGGCTTTGCCGAGGCTCGGCCCTTCTTTGAAGGGCTCGCGGCCGCGAAGTTGGTGGAGAAGTGGGGCTTCATCGACCCGGAGGGGATCTTCGTCATGAACCCCGTCTACGACGAGTGTGGCGACTTTAGCGAAGGCGTGGCCAGCGTGAAGTGGTACAACCGCTGGGGCTACGTCGACCGCCAAGGCCGCTTCGCGGTGCAGCCTCGCTACCAGGCCGCCAAGCCTTTTCGCGACGGCTGGGGCGAGGTGCAACTCGGCCTGCGCTGGGGTCGCGTGAACCTGGCAGGCGAGGCCGTCTTCACCGAGCAGAATCCGGCGCGCCAGTTGTGAGTTTCTAAGTCTATTGGGCCGCGGACGCCGCTAACTGGACGATGGTTCGCGATCCCTGTCCGTCCGGCAGCGTGTAGCGCTCCACGATCCGCACCTGCACCCGGCGTTGCCGCGCCACTTCGCGCGCCTGTTCGATCTCGTTCTCCACATCCGGCCCCTTGTACAACAGCGCCCGCGTGCCCCCCTTCAGCGCGTTCGCAAGCAGGGGGATTGCTTTCTCGATCGGCGCGACGGCGCGGAGCGTGATCAGGTCCACGCGCTGCTTTTGCAGCCACTCCTCGGCGCGCAGCGGCAGGACCGCGACATTCGGTAATTCGAGCGCCGCCACCGCCGACTGGACAAAGCGCGCCTTCTTGCCGACGGACTCCAACAGAAAGAACTGTGTCTCCGGCAGCACCACCGCCAGCGGAATCCCCGGAAAGCCGGCTCCTGTACCGGCGTCGGCCACGCGCTTGGCGTTCTTGAAAAGCTGCCACGGCATCACCGAGTCAACCACGTGCTTGATGGCCGCCTCGCGCTCGCCCAGGATCCGCGTGAGGTTCATGGTGCGGTTCGCTTCCACGATCCGGTCCAGGTGCTGAGCGCAGAGCTGGATACAGCGGTCGCGCTGGGGCAGGTCAGAGGGGAGGAGAGCGGAAAGTTCCGCGGAGAAAGACACAGGATTTCGATTCTCTAATGGTGCTGCCGCTCCCCCACGAACCGGGAGAGCGGCAGCACCTTGGGGACTTACTGCCGGACCGCGATCGTCAGACCTGGCTGCGCCGCGACGTCACGGTAGCGCAAGCCGAACGGCGTCGTGTTCGAGGGCGGCACGGTGTTGGGAATCAGCACGTTGATCTGCCACACGCTGATCAGGCCGGGCGTAAGGCCGGAGTACTGAATATTGGCAGCCGGCACGGCGGTGGTACCGATGATGACCTGCAAGGTGCCGGTGGTTACCACGCCGCCAGGCGCCGGTGCGCCGTCCGCCGGCGAACCAGCCAGATTGCCCAAGCCCGTGGCATACACGGTAATGATGGTGTTTCGGGCCGCGGGATTGGAGGGCGAGTTGATGGAGCCATCCGGATGCGTCGCCGCCACTTGGCCGCGGCCTCCAGCTCCGGCGAAGAGGGCTGGCGCGACGACGTCCATCTCACCAAAACCGGCAGCCAATACCTGTCCGGTGCTAGGGCGTTCGACGATAATGTCGACGTTGCCTGAGGTCGGAGTATCTCGGGGGACGATGAAGTTGATCTGGCTCGGAGAAACAAACTGGATCGGCGCGGGACGGTCTCCCACGAGGACGCGCGTATCTCCAACCACCGTCGGCATGGGCACGGGATTCGGTTCCTCGGTGAACAGCCGCGTGACGTCGCCAAACGCATTGGCGGCCCCGTAGATCGCCGAATAGGTCGTCGGCGCGATTTGGTTGCGGTTCGCCGAGGCCGAGTTCAGGACGCGAATCACCGGGTAGTAGAGGGCGATGCGGTTGAACGCGTCAGCCGTCAACAGGTTGCCAAATCGGTCCAGCGCCATGGCCAAAGGGAACGGCGACGCAATCGATTGCTCGGGGTTGATGGTGCCCACCGGCAGTTGGCTAAACGGCAACAGGCGTACGACTCTTTGGTTCGTCGTGTCCGCCACCCAGATATCGCCCGACTGCGGATTGACGTAAACTGCTTGCGGGCTGCCCAGGCCGCTGAAGTCCTGACGGGCGGTGGCGTTCGACACCGAAGTGCCGGCTTCGCTGAAGATGGTGACGCGATTGCCCAAGACATCGGCGACGTAGAGGCGGTCATCGCTGTCGGTCGCGATACCCTTCGGCGAAATGAAGCGGTTGAGCGTGGTGCCGCGGACGCTATCCGTGAAGTTGGCCTGGCCAAAGACGCCGTCGGCGGCTTGGCCATTCTGGAAATCGCCACCGGCAGGCTTCCGGAAGCGCAGCACCCGGCTATGTACATAATCCGAAACCAGCAGGCTGCCATCGCTCAAGAAGGCTAACCCGGTGGGTGCGCGCATGGTGCGCGAAGTAGGATCGGTGGAACGGGCGGTGAAGGAGCCTTGGCCCAGCACGAGATTCGGTTGGCGGAGACCGGTGACGCCCTCGGCCGGCCGCGGGAAGCGCAGCACCCGGCCGTTCCCCGTATCCGCCACCCAGACATTGCCATCCCGGTCCGTGGCCACACAGTTGGGCGCATTCAAGCCGCGTTCACTGGTATTGTTCACGTCGCCGCTAGGAGCATTCGCCACGGTACCCGTTAGATCGGCTTGGCCAATCACGATATTGGCGAAATCCAGGGCTTTCACGCGCCGCACATCCGTAAAGCCGACGATGCGATTGTTCTGCGAATCGGCGACATAGATGCGATCTCCGTCCACGGCCAGGCAGGTGCCGCCCAAGCCGGCCACTCCCACCGCATTGCGGTCTGAGCCGAAACCGTCGAGAAAGTAGAACTCGCGGCCTTCCACCAGATTTACGCCACTCTGATCGAAGCGGACCTGTCCCACCACGCGGCTGGCCGCGTTGAAGGTGAAGTCCCGGCCGGGCATCACGAGGATACGATTGTTCGCGGTATCGGCGACGTACATTTCCGCGCCACCCACCCAGACAGCCGTCGGATAGTTGAAGCCATTGCCCCCTACGGGCAAGCCGTTGCGATTCGCGCGGCCCACGCCGAAACTCTCCTGGCCGATGACTGCCCGCGCGGGCGGCGACACCCGCGTGGCCTCCGCGGGCCAGTTCTCGAACGCATCGAAGATCAGGATGCGGTGGCTATTCACATCCGGCACGTAGAGATTGGTGCCGAAAACAAAGATGCTGGGCCGCGGCGAATCCACCGTGCCTTGCGTAAAGCCACCGGCGACGAATTCGTTGATCGGCGGCAGCGTTTGGCCAGGGCCCGGTGCCGTGGGGATTCCGACAATCCGGTTGGCGGGCTTGCCATTGAAGAAAGCTCCCACATCCCACACCAGCACCCGGGAAAAGCCAGGCGCCCAATCCCGGACAAACAGCCGCCCGCGGCTATCGAAGGCAATTCCCGTGGGTGCCCAAATGTAGTCCTTGCGCGTGGCAATGTCCGCGATGAACGGACTGTTGCTGCGTCCCTGAGAACTGGTGAATTCCGTCCCGCCCAACACCAGATCCGCGGAAGGCGCGAAACCACCCCGATCCAGCGCCGCCACCGGGAAGCGCAACACGCGGTGGTTCTGTGGATCGGTTACCCACAGATTGCGCTGGGCGTCAAATGCCATCGCAGCGCGTTGCACTGCACCGAAAGGCTGAAAGGTGAACAAGGAACTATCGGACATCCCCGCCATGCCCGCGCCCTGATTGAAGGAATTCTCGTTGATGCTGCGTTGCCCGATCACCAAATCGACCTGAAGCAATTCAGAGTTTTGCGCAAAAGGCCGTGGGTAACGCAAGATGCGATTATTGCCGCAGTCAGCGACGTAGAGGTTACCGGTGGCGTCGGTGATCACAGTCATCGGGGAATTCAGGCCGCTGGCCAGCCCTTGGCCACTACGGTCCGGGCCTTGCGGCGCGGTGGACTGGAGATCGCGTTGGCCAATCACCAAGTCTGCCGGGCTTCCGGCATTCGCGGCAACCGCGTTACGCCAAGCGAGGACGCGGTTGTTGCGGGTATCGGCCACGTAGAGGATCGAAGTGGAGCCGGAGCCATCCACCCACACGCTCTGCGGTTGATAAAATTCACGCCCCTCCACCAGGTTGGGAGCGCCGTTCTGACTATTGGCTCTCGCCTGGCCCACCACGCGGGTGGGCGCCTGATTCATGACCACCGTGGGCTGCGCCCACGCGGCGGCCGCAGCCATGACGAACGTCAAAGATCGCATCGAAAAATGGAATTTCATGGGTTTTTCTCTACTCCGAACGGCGGAACGCGGGAAGTCGCCGGGATACTCTTCTACGATATTACACTTCCCGCCAAAATCAGACAGGCCAACCACCGGCCAATTGTAAACTCACGCGTCGGGGACCGTCGTGACTTCCGGCAGCGCATAAGCAAAACGCCCCGCGAAAACATCCTCAAACATGCGCAACGTGTCCGCATGAATCTTGCCATTGGACGCCAGAATGTGCATCGCTTCCAGGCGATGCGGACGGCCCTTCATGTCCGTCACCTGTCCGCCGGCTTCCTCTACCAGCAGACGGCCCGCCGCCATGTCCCAAGGGCTCAAACGAAACTCCCAGAAGCCATCCAGCCGGCCACAGGCGACATGCGCCAAGTCAATCGCCGCCGAACCGCTCCGGCGAATCCCGTGCGTCACCATCGCCAACTGATAGAAGAAATGAATGTTGACGTCCGCGTGGCGGCGGCGCGTCGGGAAGCCCGTCGAAAACAGCGCCACCTCCACCTTCGGCGCCGGCGACACCTGCATGCGCCGGTGATTCAGATAAGCGCCGCTGCCGCGCTCCGCCATGAACATCTCGTCGCGCGTCGGATCGTACACCACGCCCGCGATCATCTCGCCGTTATGCTCCAGCGCCAGCGTCACGTTATACACCGGGTAACCGTGCGCAAAGTTCGTCGTGCCATCCACCGGATCTACGTACCAGCGATACTCGCTGGTTTTATCGTGCAAGCCACTTTCCTCGGCGATGATGGTGTGCGTGGGAAAGTGCGACCGGAGCCGCTCCAAAATCAGCGCCTCACTGGCGTGGTCAGCCTCCGTTACCAGATCCTGTTCGCCTTTGATGTCGAACCGCACGCCGCGGTCGAAGTACTTCGTGGTGAGCGCACCCGCTTCCCGGGCGATCCCCGCCGCCGTCTCCAGAAAAGATGTCATGCGTCCTTGTGCTTCGGGTCTTCGTACAGGTACTTGATCTCGTGCTTGTACACAAACAGATTCGGCGCATCCTTCCGGGTAAGCCGGATCAGGTGCCGGTCATAGTACTCGATGGTGCCGCGCAACAGGCTGTTGTTTTGCAGCTTCACCACCACGGGTGTCGACGCCTCAATCAATTGCTTGAGGTAGACCGGTTCAGCGCTGGTCGAGTCCGGGGCGAGAGTCTTTGCTTTAGCCACAAATAGTACTAGTCCGAATCTCCATAATAGCCATTGCGCGCCAGCACCTGCAAACCTTCCGCCGGAACGGTGGCGCCGGTCATGCGAATTCGTACCGGATGGAAGGGCTTGGCGTCAGTTGGCAACTGTCGTGGATAGTAGCCCAGCAGATACTGCGTGCGCAGATCGCTCAGGATCGCCGCGAAAGCGGCATCCAACTGTTTGCCCAGCGTCGGCTGGAAGATCCGGCCGCCCGTATTGGCCGCGAGTGTCGCCAGGGCGTTCTCCCCGCCAATGTTGCGTCCCACGTCCGCCGCGATCGGCACCACCAGGATCGAGTAGATCACGGCGTCGGCCCGCTGCGCCGCTTCAATGGCGTCCCGGTACTTCTTGCGCGACGTCGTATCGCCACCATCGGTCACCACCACCAGCACCCGTCGCCCGTCGCGCCGTTCGAGGTCATGCGCGGCGAACCAGAGGGCGTCGTAGAGCGAGGTCCCCGAGTCCGGCTTCAGCTTGCTCAGCGCCTTCAAAATGCGATCCAGGGTTCGCGTGAAGCCGGTCTCCATGCGCACCTCGTCCTGGAAGCTATACAGCGACGCCCGGTCTCCCGGGTTGCCCTCGCGGAAAAGCGCGCGCAGAAAGCCCTGAATCGCGCGGGACTGGTATTCGAGATTCGTCGCCGTCGACAAGCTGGTGTCGATCAACAACGACACGGAAAGCGGCTGCGCCGTGGAGCGTTCAAAGATCGCGATCTCCTGCGGAACGCCCTTGTCTTCCACGGCAAAGTCTTCGCGCTTCAAACCGCCGACGGGCTCGCCCTGCGCGCTCTTCACGGTCACCTGCACCCGCACCAGCTTGACGTTCACGCGAATGGTCGGCAGTTCCTGCGCCAACAGGCACGGCGCTTCCTGCGCCAATAAAAAGGGCGCGGCGAGCCAAGTACGGCGTTTCACGGCGCGCTGCCCGCGGACGTCACCACGCTGTCATCCCAATCTCCGTCCACCCACACCTCGCCGTCGGCGAAGTGTTCTTTCTTCCAGATCGGCACCGTCTTCTTCAGGCGATTGATGCCGTCAAGCGCCGCGGCAAAGGCCGGACCGCGGTGCGGCGACGTCGCAATCACCACCACGCTCGCTTCGCCGATTTCGAGGCGCCCCAGGCGATGCACCAGGGCGATGCGGCTAATCGCGTGCCCCGCGGCGATCTCCCGGCCAATCTGCGCCATCAGCTTGATGGCCATGCCCTCGTAGCACTCGTAATCCAGAAAGAGGGTCGCGCGGCCTTTGGTGTTGTCCCGCACGACGCCCTCGAAGTCCACCATGGCGCCGTCTTGGGGCAAGAGCATTTGGCGCTTCAAAGCCTCGGTGTCGATGCGTTCCCGCGTCAGGGCAAAGAAGTGCCCCGCCGGATCCTCCATCACGTGGGTATAGGGGCCCGTACCGCCGGACACCGGCGGCAGAAAGGCGATCTCGTCGCCGTCGGCGATCGCGCACTCGGGCGCTTCGAAGCTTTGGTTGCGGGCCAGCACAATGCTGGCGGCCAGGCCGGCCAGACGGGGCTCCCGCTGAGCATAATGCGCGAAGACATCACGCAACTGGAAACCGCCGGTGGGGGATTCACCGAGGTCCAGACTCTCCCGCGACGTACCCATCAGGTCTCGCAGGAGTCCGAAAAAAAGGACTTGGACGCGCACAGTAGACATCGTAACAGACGCCTGATGAACGCCTCTGATTTCAACAATTTCGTCTACCAGCCGCCGGCCGCCGCTTTTGGCGCCCGCCGCATCCTGGTGAAACCGAATCTCGGCTATCCCTACGGGCCGCCCGTCACCGTGTCAATGCCGGTGTTGGAGCGCGTGATCGCCGGCCTGCGCCAAGCCAGTCCACAGGCCGAGATCCTCGTCGTCGAGGGCGTCTGCCATGCGCTCTCCGCGGACGAGATCGCCCAACGCCTGGGCCTCTCGCGCACCGGCATCCGCTTCCTCGACGCTGACACCCTGCCCTTGGCCATCTACGCGAATCCCCTCCCCGAACCGGCCCGTTTCTGCGAATTCCAAGCCCCCGCGTTACTCCGCGAAGTGGACTGCCGCATCTCCGTCGGCGCCTGCAAATGGACCCTCCTCAACGGCCGCCCCCTCTTCAGCGGCTGCGTCAAAAACCTCTACGGACTGCTGCCTCGCTCCGTCTATCGCGCCCGCGGCGCCCACAGCCGCGGCCAATTGCACCGCCCCGACGTCTGGAGCGTCCTCGGCGACGTCCAAGCTACCTTGGGTCCACTCTTCGACGGCGGAGTCGTCGATGCCACTTCGGTTTTGGTGAGCCCGGACTGGCGTCCCCACCGCGGCCGGACCGTGGCGCTCAACCGCGTCTTCTGGGGCGACAGCCTCACCGCCGTCGACGACGCCGCTATCAGCGCCACGCGCCAAGAATCAAACCCATCAGCACCATCGCCACCGTGAGATAGCCTCCGTTGACGAATACGTAGGACCACGGGCGCTGCTCAAAGAGGGACACGATCCCGATACCCATGGCCACCCAGCCAAAGCCGGCCAGAAAGCCCGCGGCGGCGCCCCAAGCGGCTGTCGTCTTCGGGTCATTCAGGAACATCGCCAGATTGAACGCCATCAGCAGACTGAGGGCAAACGTGATGACGAAGGTGCGCGCCCCCGCCGTGGGCGGACTGCCCGTAAATCCGTTAGCTCTGATCCAGGCCGGACCAAAAAGCAAAGGCGAATACCACAGGCCCCCCACCAGGAAGGCCGAACCGGCCGCGGCCAGAATGGCCCCGAAATTGAGCGTTTCGAGATTCATGGTTGGCCTCCCTGCTTCCCGAAGTTAATGGGACCGCTCACGAACCGGCGGCGCAGCGTCTCCAGCAGTTGGCGATTGCCCTGGGCCAGGTAGGCGTAAGCCCGGTCCCATTCTTCGCCCGGCTTCCATCCGGTTTGCGTCAAACGGACCAAGGTGGAGTTTCCCTTCGGCATGAATTCGAAGGTCGCCTGCGTCCGCTCCGCCCGCACCGTGGGAAACTGATCCGGCGCCAGGGCCGCCAGCGTGAGTTCCCGCTCCGGCGTGAAGTTCAGAATCGTGCCGCCTCCGGTGCTTCCCCCCGGGAAGTGGACGGTCCATTCGCCCCCGTTTCGCAGATCAACCGTGACGTTCGGCGCGAGCCAGGTGCGCAGGCCCTCACTGGTGGTAAAGGCTTGCCAAACCGCGCCCGCAGCGGCGGGAATCATCACCTCGAAAATCAGCGCCTTCGTTTGCGCCGGACGCTGGACTACCGTTACCGGATTCTCAGCCACCGGGTGCTGGCCGAAGTGCCGCTGCAATGTCTTCAGCGTCGCCTCATTGCCCACCTCAAAGAAGCGGCGCATCGCCATCGACTCCTTGTCCTCGCCATAGCCCAGGCTGGCGATGCGTACCAGGGTTCGCCGATCGCCCAGGTCACTCAGATGGATCACGCTCCAAGTGGCCTTCCAAGCCTCGGCGAAAGGGAAGCCTTTCGGCGGCTGATCGATCCGGATGGCCAGCATGCGTCCCGGTTCATACGCCAGAATCCGGTTCACGATGGTGCCTTCGTCGCCAAGCACGCCAGTGGCCTGATAATGCGTCCGGATCAGCCCTCCCACACGAAGGTCCACTTCCGCCTTCGCGACGCCCAGCGCCCGGTAGCCTTCGCTAGTCGTGAAGACCCTCCACACGGCGTCCACCGGAGCCGGAATGGCGGCTTCGTTAACAAAAGACGGGCCCTGCGCACTGAGACTCATCGCGAGGACTGGCCATAGGATGGCTTGCTTCATTGTTTTTTCCCTTTCTTGATGGCGCGCTTTGCGACCCGCGCCCGTTGCTCGAGCAGATCGAAGTGCTCCCGCAGCACGGCCACCGAGGAGTCATAGGCACCAAGATTGTCCGCCGCGCGAGCCTGCATCAGCCCGCCTTCCATCACCGTTAGAACGAAATGGGCCAGTTGGCTTCGGTCGAGGTCAGCCGGCAGACGGTCGCCCGCTTCCACCAGCCAGCCCTCCACCCGCCGCGCCCAGTTCTCAAAATTGCGGTGGATCAACAACCGCGCCCCCGGGTTGCCGTCGCTCACCTCCAACGCCAGGTTGCCGATCGGACAGCCCATGCGGCAACTGTGCATCACCATCCCCAGGCGGTACTGGGCCAACAGAGCAAACACTCGCGCAATCGGATCCGGCGTTTGCGCCTCCACCGGTTCCATCACCGCCGGACCCAGAAAGCCCAGGGCGAACTCCAGCACCTGCAGTAGCAGTTGCTCTTTTCCTTCGAAAAAATGATAGAGGCTTCCCGGATTGATGCCCGCCTCTCGCACAATCGTCGCCACGCCGGTCGCATGAAAGCCCTGCTCGTGGAAGAGTTGAAAGGCCGTCCGAAGGATCCGGTCACGGGTCTCGAGTTCAGGCGGCGATTTTACTTGAGCGGCCACTCAAATATAATTGAGCGAACGCTCAAGCAATGTCAAGCCCTAAGCCAGCACGATCGGCGTCAATTCGGGCATGGCGTCAATCAGGTAGTCGGGCGATGCCGCTCGCACGGTGCCTGGGCTCAGCCCGAAAGTCACGCCGCAGGCGGCCACTCCGGCATTGCGCGCCGTCTCCACGTCCACGCCGCTATCGCCCACCATCAGCGTCAGTGCTTGGGGCAAGCCCGTCGTTTCCAGCAGCCGCTCAATGCCGATCGGGTGCGGCTTCTTCTGCTCAAAGCTATTGCCGCCGTACACCTCGAAGAAATGCTCCTTCAAGCCCAGGCCCTCCACAATGCGGTGGCTGATGCGCACCGGCTTGTTGGTCAGGATGGCCAAGCGGCGATCCGCCGCATGCAGCGCGTCGAGCATCTCGCGCGTCCCCGGGTAGAGCGTAGTCTGGTCCAGGCAGTGCTGATGATAGTAGCGAATGAAGTAGTCCAGCGCGCGGGCGACGTCGGGCTCGGAGGCTTCCGCGCCCAGCGCCCGGCGCATCAGCACCGGCGCTCCGTTGCCGACGTAGGAAGCCACTTGGGAAGCGGGCAGGGGATCGCGGCCCATGAAGTGCAAGGTGGCGTTGACGGAGGAAGCCAGGTCGGCCTCGGAATCAATCAGGGTGCCGTCGAGGTCGAAAATTACCAGTGAATAGGCCAATAACTAGAGTATCGCGATACAATCTCCGCTAAGGCCCTGTCCGCCGACCCCTGATTCTCAAGGAGCCTTGGATGATCTTGCGATTGGCGATCGGATTGAGCTTGCTCAGCGCGGCGGGCGCGGCGGCGGACCGCGGCGTCGAAATTCTCTGGGACCGCTACGGCGTCGCCCACGTCTACGCCCAGGACGTCCGCGGCATGTTCTACGGCTACGGCTACGCGCAGATGCAGAGCCACGCCAACCTCGTGCTCAAGCTCTACGGCGAGAGCCGCGGGCGCGGCGCCGAGTACTTCGGGCCGAAAGCGCTCGAACTGGACCGCTGGGTCCTCACCAACGGCGTCCCCGAGCGCGGCCAAGCCTGGTACACCCAGCAGACTCCCGAATTCCGCGGCTATCTCGACGCCTTCGCCGCAGGCATGAACGAGTACGCCCGCCGCCATCCCGAGCAGATCGCCGCGGACCGCAAGGCCGTCCTGCCCATCACCGGGGCTGACCCGCTCATCCACGTTCACCGCATCGTCCACTTCAGCTATCTCTCCTCGCAAGCGCGCGTCTTCAGCGCCGGCACCGGCCGCCCGCCCGCCTTCAGCGCCATCGGCTCCAATGCCTGGGCCATCGCGCCCGCCCATTCCGCCAGCGGCAAAACCATGGTGCTCATGAATCCGCATCTGCCCTGGCAGGATTGGTATACCTACTACGAAACGCACCTGAACGGCCCAGGCCTGAACCTCTACGGCGCGAGCCAGATCGGTTTCCCCGTCCTCCGGTTTGTCTTTTCTGACTACCTGGCCTTCACCCAAACCGTCAACAGCATCGACGGGAGTGACCTATACCGCATCACTCCGGCCGAAAACGGCTACCGCTTCGACGACGCCATTAAGCCCTTCACCACCGAAACGAAAACCATCAAGGTAAAGGGCGAGCCAGACCAGACGTTAGTCGTGAAACACACCGTCCACGGGCCCGTCGTTTGGGAGAATGACCGCGTCGTGCTGGCCCAACGCACCGCCGGGCTCGACAAGCCCTTCCTGCTCGAACAGTATTGGAAAATGGCCATCGCGCGCAACTTCGCCGAGTACGAAGCGCAACTCAAGCGCCTGGAAGTGCCCACCTTCAACATCACCTACGGTGACCGCGACGGCCACGTCATGTACCTCTTCAACGGCACCCTGCCCAAGCGCGCACAAGGCGACTTAGCCTATTGGGCCGGCGTCATTCCGGGCGACACTTCGTCGACCTTATGGACCACCACGCACCCCTACGCCGACCTGCCCAAAGTGATTGACCCGCCCTCCGGCTGGGTGCAGAACACCAACGACCCGCCCTGGAGCAGTACCTATCCCCAAGTGCTGGACCCCGCCAAGTTCCCCAGCTACACCGCGCCGCGCGACTATAGTTTCCGCACCAGTAGCTCCATCCGCCTGCTCACCTCCGCGCCGAAGCTCAGCTTCGCCGACGTCGTGCGCAGCAAGTTCTCCACCCGGCTCGAATTCGCTGATCGCGTCGTGGACGACCTGGTCGCCGCGGCCAAATCGCAAGGCTCCGAACGGGCCCGCAGCGCCGCCACCGTCCTGGGCAACTGGGACCGTCAAACCGAGAGCGGCAGCCGTGGCGCCCTGCTCTTCGAAGCTTGGGCCAAACGTTTCGCCGGCCCCACCTACGCCAACAAACGCGCCTTCGCCGTCCCGCAGGATTTCCGCGAGCCCCTCACCACGCCCCGCGGCCTCGCCGACCCCGCCGCCGCCCTCAAGTCGCTCGAAGAAGCTGCGACGGAGACGGAAAAGGCCTACGGCGCCCTCGACGCTCCCTGGGGCGACTTCCGCCGTCTGATTCGCGGCAAAACCGACCTCCCCGGCAACGGCGCCCCCGGCGGCCTCGGCGCCTTCCGCGTCCTGCAATTCGCCGGCGCCCCCAAGCCCGCCGCCATCATGGGCGACACTTTCGTCTGCCTGGTGGAGTTCTCGAATCCGATCCGCGCCCAGGTCTCCACCAGCTACGGCAACTCCTCGCAACCCGGCTCGCCCCACTCCGAGGATCAGCTACCGCTGGTAAGCGCAAAGAAGCTGCGCGACGTCTGGCGTACGAAGAAGGAGGTTCTCGCGAACCTCGAAAGCCGCGACCGCCTGTAAGACGGACCCCCTGGTCCGTCACACCAATTTCAAAAAAACATAACCCATACCAAAAAAATCCACTTACCCAAAAAACACCACCCCAAAACCCATCCCCCATTTGGCCCCCCATGCCACCCTAAAGTCATGCCCAGGCCAATCTCCGAAGCTCAACGCGCTGCTTGCCAAAGCAACGCCCAGAAATCCACCGGTCCTCGCACCGAAGCCGGCAAATCTCGCGCCCGCCTCAACGCCGTCAAGCACGGACTCACGGCCAAGCTCCCCGTCCTCCCCTTCGAAAACGAAGCCGACTTCATCGAACTCCGCGACGGCTTCCTCGCCGACTTCGCCCCGAGAAATACCTACGAAAAATTCCTCGTCACGCAGTTAGCCACCCAAGCCTGGCGAGTCTTCCGCTACCAAAACGAGGTCAACCGCTCCTTCGAACGCGCCAGAAAGGCTGTAGAATCAAGCACTCGCCGGTCCGTTCCGTCAACCCCTCCCGAAGCCGTGCCCGCAACGAAGCCGCTCGCTTTTCACCCGCCCGAAACCCCCGTAGGACAGACCTCCGGTCTGTCCACCGTTCCAATGCCGCCCCAATTTCAACCCAATCTCAGCCCCAAGCCCCCCGCATAAGGGCTAGCCAAGCTAACGGCCAGTTCGCGGCCCCGGCGCCACAAGCTCGAGGCCCGGGAAGGCGTACGTTCCAGGTCACCAATTGCTGGACACCTGCCTGGTAAGCGGTCCAGGCAATCCAGCGGTCGTAGGTCTGCCCTCCGCCCATGCCTTTGTCCGCCAAGTCCGATAGCAACTGCCAGACATCCGCCGGAAGGGGTAAGTCAGTGAGGGGAAATTCTGCAAAAGCTCTTTCACGAGCGCGGGTGGCTTGCGGAAAGGTTCGGGCATGCGGGTCATCACCGAGTAAGTCTCCAGCAAAGTGTGTGGGATGAGAGAGAGCGATTGGCCGGCATCGAGGCGGAACTTGATCCCGAAGGACTTTGGGAATTACCACCCGGCCGGCGCCATCAATGGTAGTCCTCATGACATCAGAACCGCGTTACTCGCCGGAGATCAGCACGAAGACGCCTGTCTGCGAGCCGCGCGCACCGACGCCGACTTCAACGGCTTGCGGACCCCTCGGCATATCGTCTGGCAGGCGTAGCTCGAGGCGGAAGCTGTTGGGACGGTCCGGCACCGGGAAGACCGCGGTGGCCGGAAAATCGCGGCCCCCGAGCCGTACGACGACGGCGGCGGCAGGCGGACCGGCGGCGGCGCGTCCGGGCGGCGTGGCGGGCGAGGTGACGCCGGCCCCCGTGAAACGCAACTCCAGCACCCCGCCAGGTGCGGCGCGTCCGGCTTCGCCTCGTCCCGACCCATCGCGCGTCTCCAGCGCCGGATTCGAAACCACGGAGCCCAACTGCGGCGTGCCACGCCGGACGCCCTCGCGCTCGACTACAACCGGCAACAAACCGTCGGGCAAATCAAAGGGCGCGGCCACCAGCACGCGGCTGCGCTCCGCGCGCACCATGGCCCCGGGCACTCCGTTGAACAGCACGCGCACGCTCGCGAGCGTGGCCGGCCAGACGCCCTCCACCGGCACGGCGTCCACGGCTTCCTCCGGGCCAACCTCGGCCGAATGCACCCAGACCAACTCGCCGGGCGAGATGCCGAAATTGGGCTGCAAGCTACTCGCGCCGACGATGGCCCGCGCGTTCAAGAAGACCGGCGACGTGAAATTGGCCACGGCGTAGATCTGGTCATTCACCTCCACCTGTCGCTCCGCTGCCAAGCCGGAGAAGTCATAGCTCCAGTTGAGGAAGCGAAACGTGTCGGCGCTGGTGGCGCGAAAGTTCAGGAGGGTACCGGCCGGGTAGTAACCATCGGGACCGCGAGGGTTGATCTCGATGTTATCGACGGAGGGTCGCGGCGTGCCGGCTACGATCACCCAGTCCGTATTGAAGGTAACCAGATGCTCGGGCGTAAACTTGGCGACAAAGAGAGTGTTGGCCGTGGGACCGGCGAAGGAGAGGGCGCGGCCCTCCACGGGCTCGCCATTGCGAGTCCAACCGGTGAAGCGATACCGGACAGTGTCGTTGCCCTGGAGAATCGTCTCAGCGGTCGTGATGGTCTGCATGGCGCCGGCGGCAAAAGTAAAGCCTCGCGGACCCAAGCCGGAGACGTTGTTCACGGTAATCGGCACGCCGGGCGGATCCGTGGCCACCGTGGTGACTGGATTGCGCGAGAAGTTGGCCTGATAAAAGAGACCTTCGCGCAGCACGAGCAACGGCGAGGGGTTCAGCGCCTGGCCGATGCCATTGCCGGCGCTATCGATGGCGCCGCCCACGCCGGCCGTCCAACTGAGGTAAGAGAAGCCTTCGGCGGCCTCGGCCACCACGCGGATGGGCGTGCCCATGCGGTAGAAGCCATCGGGCGAGGGCGGCTCCAGGCGAGCGGTGCCGCCGGTGCCGGCCCCGACGCGGACCAGCACATCTTGCGCGTAGTGGACCACCAGCAAGCGTCCGCCATCGGTGAGCGTCACGCGCTGTTGACGGTCTCCGCCGTGGGCCCAGCGCACGTACTGATAGCGGGTAAGGGCGGTGGCGCCATTCACCTCCGGAGCTTCGATGGTGTGCTCCTGGCCGGGTTGCCAGTTGCCGTAGATGCGCGGGGTGGTGACGGATTCGCCGTCGACCATAAGCGGGAGTCCACTCGGGATGGAATCGACGATGAAGCCAGGGTAGGGCGTGTCGGCGATGCGGTAACCGGCGAGGACGTCGCCCATGGAGAGTGTCGCGCGCTGGCCGACCGGGATGCCGGGCGGCACGCTCTCAAAAGCGGGCTGCGCGTTGCGGTTAAAGCCGGTGCGCGAGTAATGCATGATCGACGCGTAGTCGTAAGGCCCTTGGTCAAAGGAGCGCAACTGGGCGTCGTATTGGTCCCAATAGCGCTTGTCGATATTGGGGTAATTCATGCTGATATAGGCAAAGCGATCGCGCCGGCCCTGCTCATGGCTCAGGCCGAGGGCATGGCCTATTTCGTGAATCGTGTTGCCGGTGGAGCAGGCGTCGGCGAGGTTGACGAACTGCTCGGCGCCCGTGCGTCCCAGGTTGGCGTTGCAACCGCTGGGGTCCCGGCGAAAGCGCACGAAAGAAGTTTCCGTCGTGCGCACCACAAAGCGGAACGGAGTGAGTTGCTCCCAAGTGGAAATGGCGGTGGTGACGCGGGCCGCGTTGGAGAGACCCGGGTCAATCACGTAAGGGATGCGATTCTCCGGCCAGCGGGTGGACGGGTTGAGGGCGATGAGTCCGGCGCGTGTCTTGGCTTCGGAGACGGAGCCGAGAATCATGTCGCCTTCGGCCACCGCCTGGCCCCCGACGACGCGGAAGCGAATCTCCTGATCGCCGTAGAGCCCGGTGGCAGAGGGTGCCGACTCCCAGCCGGCTACCTTTTCGTCCGCCTGGAGAGCCAGCGCCAGACCAAGCCAAAACGCAATCGTCCTCACCCCTTGGTTATCGCACAAAACCCCGCGAAGGCCCGTACTAGCGCTTGGCGTTACACTAACCCCATGACTCCGCTGATTCTCTTGCTACCCTTCCTCCTGCAAGCGCCAAGCTACGACCTGGTGATCGCCAACGGCCGGGTCATGGATCCGGAGAGCGGGCTCGACAGCGTGCGGCACATCGGCATCCGCGCCGGCCGGATTGAAGCCATCAGCGCCCGCCCGCTGACGGGCAAGTCCGTCATCAATGCCACCGGCAAGGTGGTGGCGCCCGGCTTCATCGACATCCATGCGCACGGCCAAAGCAACGAGGCCAATGAGTACCAGATGCACGACGGCGTCACCACGGCGCTCGAGCTCGAAGTGGGCGTGGCCAGCGTCGCGGCTTACCTCAAGGAGCGGGCCAACAACGCCTGGATCAACTACGGTGCGACGGCGTCGCATGGCATCACGCGGACCACCGTGATGCCGCAATTCGCCGCGCTGGAGGCCAAGGCGCGCACCACGCCGCTGGGCTGGAACGAACTCATGAGCCCCGGCCGCTATGAGCCCCTCCGGACGCCCGAAGAGATCACGCGCCTCGCCGCGGGGCTCGAGCGCGGCCTCCGCGAAGGCGGGCTCGGCATCGGCATGGCGCACCAATACTACCCTGGCGCCTCGCGCGAAGAGATCTTGCGCGTCTTCGAAATGGCCGCGCGGTGGAAGGTGCCCATCTACACGCACGTGCGCTCCATGGAGGTGGAGGCGATGCAGGAGGTGATCGCCAATGCCGCCGCCACCGGCGCATCCTTGCACATCGTCCACGTGAATAGCATGAGCCTGGGCGCTTTGCCCGTGGTTCTGGATCTGATCGGCGGCGCGCGCAAACGCGGGCTCGACATCACCACCGAGGCCTACCCGTACACGGCCGCGTCTACTCATCTCGAAAGCACCATCTTCGACGAGGGCTGGCAGAAGCGCCTGGGCATCAGCTATGGCGACGTCCAATGGGAGAAGACCGGCGAGCGCCTGACGGCCGAAACCTTCGCGCGCTACCGTCCGCAAGGCGGCACGGTGATCATGCACCTGATGAAGCCCGAATGGATCGCCCGTGCCATGGCGTCGCCCTTTGTGATGGTAGCCAGCGACGGCATGCCCTACGCGCCGGGCGCGCATCCGCGCAGCGCCGGCACGTTTAGCCGCGTGCTGGGCCTCTACGTGCGCGAAGAGAAGGTACTCACGCTGATGCAGGGACTGGCGAAAATGACCATCGACCCCGCCCGGCGCGTGGAAGCCGTTGCGCCGGCGATGAAGCGCAAAGGGCGCCTGAAAGTGGGTGCCGACGCCGACATCACCGTCTTCGACGCCGCCACCATCCGCGACACCGCCACCTTTGAGAAGCTCAGTTTCTCCACCGGCATCGCCCACGTTCTGGTGAACGGCGTCACCGTGGTGCGCGACGGCGCCACCGTGCCGGGCGTAAAGCCGGGCCAAGCGATTCTGGGGAACTATGGCCGTTAAAACGCTCCTCTTTCTCTTTACCCTCTCTGCCTTCGCGCAGACGGACGTGCGCGAGACCTACGCCAAACAGTGCGCCGGTTGCCATGGCGAGGATGCCCGCGGGACCCAGCAGGGTCCGGGACTCTTGGGGAGCGCCCGCTTGCGGCGGCGCTCCCCCGCAAACCTGCGCACGATCATTACGCGCGGCATCCCCGCCGCCGGCATGCCCGCCTTTCCCCTGCCCGCCGCGACGCTCGACGGCTTGGTGGCCATGATCGTGTCGCTCAACGCGACGGCCGCCGAGGCCGTCATCCCCGGTGACCGCGCCGCGGGCCAAGCCTACTTCGCGGGCGCGGGCCGGTGCGCCACCTGTCATCTCGTATCCGGCGCCGGCAGCGCCAAAGGCCCTGACCTTACGGCCGTCGCGCGCCGCTTGACGGTGGAGCAACTCCGCGAGTCCTTATTGCAGCCCGGCGCGCAGGTGGTCGACGGCTATCGCCAGGCCACGCTGCAACTGCGCGACGGGTCCGTCCGGCGAGGCTTTTTGCGCAGCCGCAGCGATTACGATGTCACCTTGCAGACGCCGGAAGGCCGCCTGGAGCCGGTAAGCCTGGATCGCGTCGCCCGGCTCACCGAGGAGCCTGGCTCCGCCATGCCGGCGCTGCAGGCACCCGAGCCCGTCTTGCAGAATCTGCTCGCCTACCTGGGCAGCCTGAAAGGGCTGGAGCCGCTCCGGAAGGCCCCCGCACCCAGCCTGCCCGGCGGCGTCGACTTCGCCCGCCTCGCGAATCCCCGCCCCGGCGACTGGCTCACCTACAACGGCAACCTGAGCGGCAATCGCTACAGTCCCTTGAAAGAGGTGAACACGGCCAACGTCCGGCAACTCAGCCTGAAGTGGAGCTTCACCATTCCGCTGTGGACCCAATTCCTTCCCGATACGCCCTATTTCCGCGAGAATATGCGCTACTTTGGCCTGGAGACCGTACCCATCGTCGCCGACGGCATCATGTACGCCACCGGGCCCAACCAGGTCCTGGCGCTCGACGCGCTCACCGGCCAGTTGATCTGGCGCTACGGACGTCCGCGCACCGAAGGCCTCGTCTCGGACCCGTCGCTCGGCACCAACCGCGGCGTCGCCATCCTGGGTGATCACCTCTTCTTCGTCACCGACAACGCGCATCTGCTGGCCTTGAACCGCCTTACCGGCACCGTCGTCTGGGAAGTGACTATGCCGGACGAGCCGCAGAAGTACGGCGGCACCATCGCGCCGCTGATCGTGAAAGACATGGTGATCGCCGGCGTCGCCGGTGGCGACTGGGGCATCCGCGGCTTTCTCGATGCCTACGATGCCGGCACCGGCCAGCGCCGCTGGCGCCATTGGACCGTGCCCACCGCGGGCGAACCGGGCGCCGAGACCTGGCAAGGCACTTCCTACAAACTGGGCGGCGGCGCCACCTGGTTCACCGGCTCTTACGATCCCGCCTCCGACACGCTCTACTGGGCCACCGGCAACCCCTGGCCCAACTCGGATGACCGCGAGCGCGGCGGCGATAACCTTTACACGGACTGCGTGCTCGCGCTCGATCCCAATACCGGCCAACGGAAGTGGCACTATCAGTTCACGCCGCACGACGTCCGCGACTGGGACGCCACCGAACCGAACGTGCTCGTCGACACGGTCTATCGCGGACAGCCGCGCAAGCTGCTGCTGCACGCCGATCGCAATGGGTTCTTCTATGTCTTTGACCGGCTGAAAGGCGAGTTACTCCTCGCGAAATCCTTCCTGCATCGACTCACTTGGGCCAGCGGCATCGGGCCAGACGGACGGCCGGTACTGTCGCCGCCGAGTAACTTAAGTTGTCCCGAGCACGCAACGAATTGGAATGGAACGGCCTACAGCCCGGTAACGCGGCTGTATTACGTGATGGCCTCAGAGAAGTGCCGCGTGCAGTTACTGCCCGGAAGCTGGAAGACCGCCCTGCCCCCGGAGGACCCCGGCAAGAAGTACCTGCGAGCGCTCGATATTGAAACCGGGCGCATTGTGTGGGAGGTGCCGCAAACGGGTCCGGTGGACGGCAAGCGCGTAGCGGGAATTCTCGGCACCGCCGGCGGCTTACTCTTCTACGGCGACGCGAGCGGCTACTTCATCGCCGCCGACGAGCGCACCGGCAAAACCCTCTGGCGCCTCCCGCTCAACGCCACGATCAAGACTTCGCCAATGACGTTCACCGCCGGAGGCCGGCAGTACATCTCCCTCGCCGTCGGCGCCAATATTCTCACTTTCGGGTTACCGTAAGTCCTCATTTGCGCCCTCGGCGATCAGCGATGATCGTACCGAGAGTACGACCGCTTACGCCAGCAGCTTCACCACGTCCATACGGGTGGCCTTGGCGGGGTCGAGGTCGATGCCGAAGCCGGGGCGCTCGCTGAGGGCGACTTGTCCATTCACCACCACCGGCGGATTCTTCTCGAAGTGGTAGTAGCTCTGCATCTTCAAGATCAGATACTCGTTCAGCGGACAGGTCATCGGGCTTTGGCTCGCCGAGACATGAACGGCGGCGTGCAGGCTGTGGCCGTGGGGGATGAGCTGAGCGTCGAAGGAGGAGCAGAGGGTGGCGATTTTGACGAGTTCGGAGACGCCGCCGCACCATTCGGGGTCGGCCTGGACGACGGTGATGGCCTCGTGGCGGAGGAAGCGCTGGACCTCCCAGCGGCCGTAGAAGTGCTCGCCGGTAGCGACGGGCACGGCCGTGGCGCGGCGCAAGGCGGCAAAGCTCTCAAGCTTGTCGACGTGGAAGGGTTCCTCGAGCCAACGCGGGGCGAAGGGCTCGACGCGCTTGGCCCAGGCGGTGGCGTAGGTGAGGTCCCAGCCCATGAAGGCGTCGAACATGAGGTCGACATCGGGGCCGACGGCTTCGCGCAGCGTGCGCACGAGGTTAACGTTCTTCTCGAGGCCGGCGAGGCCGTCGCCGGGGCCATAGGCGAGGAACCATTTCTGGTGACGGAAGCCCTGCTCCTTGAGGAGACGGGCGCGAGCAAAGGCCTTTTCCAGTTCAACCGAATAGCCAAGCGTGCTGCCGTAGACGGTGGCGGCGGCGCGGGTGGGACCGCCCAAGAGCCGGTAGACGGGACCGTTGAAGTAACGGCCGCGGAGGTCCCAGAGGGCGCAGTCGACGGCGGAGATGGCCATCATGAAGTGGCTGGAACGGGCGTGGCGATTGGAGCGATGCATCTGGTCCCAGAGGGCTTCGACGGCCAGCGGGTCCTTGCCGCGCAGGAAGCCTGCAAGTTGGCCTTCCACGACAATGGCCGCTTCGGTGTCGACCGGTCCGTAGAGGCCGGTGAAACCTTCGGTGGTGGTGATGCGCAGATAAAGGGCGGTGATCCTGGCGCTGGTGGTGGTGGGCGCGCCGTCGCGGTATTCGCCGGGCCGGAGGCCGTCGTAGACGTGCAGCGGGTTCACCTGGTGTTGGTTGTTGACGCCGCGTTCCACGGTCCGCGTGCCTTCCAGGCGCAGGAATTCCACCCGGTCGATCTTGAGTTTGGCGGGTTTTTCCTGGCTCCAAAGGAAGGGAACGGCGGCGAGCGGACCCAGCAAGTGTCGGCGTTTCATTGGTGCTTATTATACTGGGCTGCTAAACTGAAGGGGACATGATTTCCATCGTCATTCCGATTCACAACGAAGAGCCGTCTATTCTGCCCCTCTACGACGGATTGACAAAGGTGATGGAGCAACTCAGCCGCGCCTACGAAATCATCTTTATCGATGACGCCTCCAGCGACCGTTCGTTTGAGTTGCTGGCGAACTTAGCGGAGACCGACGGCCACCTGAAGGTGATTCGCCTGCGCCGCAATTTCGGTCAGACGGCCGCGCTGTCCGCCGGCTTCGACGAAGCGCAGGGTAAGATTCTGATCTCCATGGATGGCGACCTGCAGCACGATCCGGCCGACATCCCCAAGCTGCTTTCGAAGCTCGAAGAGGGCTACGACATCGCCAGTGGCTGGCGCAAGGACCGGGTGGATAACGCGGTGACGCGCCGCTTCCCTTCGCGGATCGCGAATTGGCTGATGTCGAAGGCTTCGGGCGTCGACTTGCACGACTTCGGTACGACCTTTAAGGCCTACCGGGCCGAGATCATCCGCGACATCAACCTGTATGGTGAACTGCATCGCTTCATCCCGGCGCTGGCGAGCTTCTACGGCGCGCGCATCGTGGAAGTGCCGATTCGCAACATCACGCGGCCGGCCGGCGTATCGCACTACGGATTGAGCCGGACGTTCCGCGTGCTGTTCGACATCTTGACGATCCGCTTCCTGCTGAAGTACTTCACGCGGCCCATGCATTTCTTCGGCATGGTGGGCTTGGTGGGGACGGTGCTGGGTGGCGCGATTATGGCGTACCTGACGGTGTTCAAGCTGACGGGCGGCCACCTGGTGGCGGACCATGGTCCGCTGATGATCGCGGGGGCCCTGTTGCTGTTGGGTGGCTTGATGATGTTCTCCACGGGGATCCTGGGTGAGCTACTGATGCGGACGTATTTCGAGAGCCAGGGCCGGCGGATTTACGCGGTCCGCGAGATCCGGCAGAAGAAGGGCGCGCAGTTGGCGGGCGGGTCGGCGCGTTAGCGGTCTTGCCGCCGGGCGCAGAACGCGAAAGGATTTGCTTGGCGATCAAAGCACTTATGGTGGACGTGGATGGGGTTCTTGTCCACGGCCGGCCTGAAGATGGCCTTCATTGGTCTACCTCTCTGCTGGAAGACCTCGGCTTGCATCCGAACGATCTGCACCGCGAGTTCTTTGCTGTCCATTGGGAGGACGTGGTGATTGGCCGCGCCATCCTGCAAGACTCGCTAGCCCGAGTGCTGGACAGAATCGCTCCGCGGCTGACGGCCGGCCAACTCATCGCCTATTGGCTCGAGCGGGACTCGCGTCTGAATCGTCAGTTTCTTCAGGAACTCGACACGATTCGGGCTAAGGGTATGCGCGTTCACCTCGCCACGAATCAGGAGCATCGACGAGCGC
The DNA here is from genome assembly GCA_019752335.1 of Bryobacteraceae bacterium. Classification (GTDB taxonomy): domain Bacteria; phylum Acidobacteriota; class Terriglobia; order Bryobacterales; family Bryobacteraceae; genus JALHNI01. The sequence goes on along the minus strand of JAIEMJ010000018.1, from coordinate 42,412 downwards.
AATACCTGATGGACAGCCTCGGCTTGGCGAATCACGTGGACGGCATTCAGTATTCGGCTGGGCTTGGGGCAAGGAAGCCCTTTCGCGAATTCTTTGACCAAGCCGCCTTGAGAGTGGACTTGCATCCAAACGAACTGCTGCTGGTCGATGACAGCACGGAGAACGTAAAGGGCGCCGAGGCGGCGGGCTGGAAGGCTGCTCACTGGACCGGCGGCCAGTCACTGATAGAGATTGTGGAGCATAAAAGCCAGCACTGATGAGACGGGCCCCGTGGGCGGTTACGGGGCCCGCCCTAGGGTTAGTTCTCTACGAAGACGTTGACTCCGGAGGAGGTGGTGCGGGGGATCACGACCTGGCGTCCGCGGTCGTCGAGGAGCGCGATACCTATGCGGTGGAGGCCGTTGGTGAGGATCTTCGTGTCGAACTCGACCTCAAAGCCGATGTTCGGGCAAGCGGTGATGTCGGGAAGGCCCGCACAGGCCTCGGGGCGGGGCAGGCCGTAGCGAGCGACGGCGCGGCCGAGCCCGTCGACGACGAGGAGGACTTGGGTGACCCGGCCGTCCGGATCATAGCCGTAGCCGGAGACGCGGAGCACGCCGGAGACGCGGGCGCCGTTGACGGGTTCGGTCATAGCGCCGTCCGGGGGCAAATTCACCGGGTTGTCGACAGTGATCATCTGCGCGGGAAGCAGGGTGATGCGTCCTAAGGCGTCGAGCAGGCGGATCTGTAGGCGGTGCTCACCGTTGGTGAGGGCCGGGAAACCGCTCACCGAATTGATGGGTAGGCGGAAGCCGACGGCGGGGCAGTTGGGCGAGTTGCTGGCTTCAGCCGCGCAGATGTCGACACGGTTGACGTTGTAGGCGGCGCGTCCGTAGACGATTTCGTCCACCAGCACTTCGACGAAACTGACGCGCGAACTGCGTCCGTAAGCGTAGCCATTCACCTCGAAGGTACCGCGCACGGTGGCGCCGGCGGCGGGAGCTTCGATTTTGCCGATGGGCAAGGTGCTATCGGAGAGCTCGACCTCGAAGCTGACCGGCTGACGAGGGAAATCCGTAAAGCCGCCGCGGCTGTTTACGGCGCGGAGTTGTAAGGTGTGGGAACCGGGGGCGATGCCGAGGCCGACCATATCGAGGCTAGCGGTGAAACCGACGTTGGGGCAGCCGGGGAGCCGGGCGGTGAGGCAGTAGTCGGGGCGGGCGACGCCGGTGGTGGCGCGGCCGCGGTAGACGCCGTCGATGAGGATGTTCAGCGAACTGACGCTGGCGGCGCTATCGCTGACGATGCCGCGCACTTCGAGAACTCCGGGAGCCTTGGCGCCGGCGGCGGGGGCCTCCAGCACTACTTCCGGCAGGCTGGAGGCGCCATAGCCGGGCTGGTATTCGATGGTGGGCGCGTTACGGAAATTGGCCCGGCCGAAGTAAGCCTGCAGGAACAGAGGCTGGCCGCCCACGCCGCGCGAGAGGCCAACCAGAGGCAAGCCTGGCTCGCAGCCGGCGAAGGGCTGAGTGTTGACGACACTGGTGTTTCCGGTGTCTCCATACTGGAAGCGGATGCGGCCGTCCTGGAAGAGGGTGGCGGCGAAGTTGACGGGCTCGGGCGCGGTGCCGAGGGGGGGCAGGGCGAAAGGATCGGTCTCGGCGACCCAGCGGAAACTAATGGAGTCCGGCGTGGGGCGGCCGATGTAGATGTCTTCGGCCGGCTGAGCGAAGCCGTCCGTGCGCAGAAAGGCCCACATGGGCGCGACGGCCATGGTGCTGGCGAAGGCGGTGGTGTCGTAACAGGTGGTGGGCAGGGTGACATCGAAGGAGAGCGAGCCGTTGACGCCGACGGTGACCTGGTTCACCTTGCGGTCAAAGTAAGGGAACTCGAAGGGCAGTTGGATGGTGGTGGAGGCGCCGCCAGTCCGGCGGAAGCCGAGTCCGCGTTCATTGGCAAAGGTGTAAGGCGCGGTAACCAGGAAGGCTGCGTAACTGGGCAGGGTGCTGACGGTCCTGGTAATTTGACGGAAGCCGCTGCCGCTGTCACGGTCGTTGTAATAGATGGTGATGGCGTCGCCGGTGAGCAAGGAGAGCGTGCCACTTTCCGGCGCGTTGGCGATGGCGGTGGTGAAGAGCGTGCCGATGTAGAGGTTGCCTTGGCGGCGGAGCGCGACGGTTTCGACGTCGCCGGAGCTGCTGGTGGCCTGAATGCTGAGCGTGTTGCCCGTGGCGTTGCCGTCGTACACGGCGAGGTTCACTACCTCGCCGATGACGGGGACTTCATTACTGACGCCGATCACGCCGGCGTTCGAGGGCTTCTCGAAGGAGGACTGCACGACGATGGTGTCCGCGCCGTTTGAGTAAGCGAGGACGCCCAGGCCGCGCTTGGCAAAGGCGGTCCAGAGTTGGTCCTGGCTGGCGCCGCGGAAATTCACCCGGTCCGCGAGCAGGACGGCGTCACGCATGTCGACCATGGAGGGCGCGGGGGGCGCGAGCTTCATGGCGTCGAGAATCATCAGGCGCAGACGGCGGCGACCTTCGCGCTCGCCGAATTGGGCGATTAAGTTCGCGCGTATCTCCCAAAGGGCCATCACCCAAATGCCACCGTCGTTGTGGATGGAGACAAAGTTGGTGGCGCGGCCGAGGTCGCGGTAAGTAAGTGGGTTGATGTTGAGATTCGTCGTGTACGGACGGGAGCGAATGCCCACGCCAAAAGTATTATTCCAGTATTCGCCCACCGGATAGATGCCGTCCGGCGGGGCGCCTTCGGGGGTAAGGAATTCGAGGGCCCAGAAATCGGAGAAGGCCTCGTTCATGGCTTGGCCTTGAAAGCCGCTAATGTTATTCACGATACGGAAAGTGACGCCGTGGGTGTATTCGTGCAGAATCACGTCGCCGGCGTAGGCGCCGTCGGCCCAGCGTCCCGGGGAGGAAGTGAGATACATGGCGACCATGGAGCGGGCGCCGTCGACGCGGGAGCGGGTGACGTAGAAGGCATTGTTGAGGTCGGCGAGCCCGGGGGTTTGCGAGCCGAAGTGCGTATAGACATACATCGGGTCACCGCCGACGCCGCCACGGTCGAAGTTATCCTGCTGATAGTTACCAGCCGCCTCGTCGAAGCCGACGGAATAGAATAAGTCGTGCGCGCGGTTGATCCAATAAAACAAGTTGGTGGCGGCGGCATCCTTAAATTGCGTAGGGGATACTTGGGGTCCGAACTCCAAGGGGAATTGAAAATCCAGCGTCGGAGAAGTCGTTTGTGGCGCTTCCGTCCAATAACGAATACCGAGCGGATTATTTCCGGTGACGGTGTTGTTTCCCGCCGTCGAATTTCCACTAATCCAACCACGCGGAGACGCGACACGGTCACCGGTAAACAAAACTAACTCTCGGGCCACGATCGGGGTGGGACCTTCGGCTTTTACTCCCGGCGGAATCGGCTGCGGACTGGTGCCGGTAAATACTAAGCCGCGTGGCGGGTTCTGGGGAGCTTGAAAATGGGTCATCGGCGAACGCTGCAGAACTAAGTCAGTATTGGCCGAGACGACGACTTCTTCTGTCTCGATCTGGTTTTCCTTCGTGGCGGCGAAAACCCAGGCGGGTTCCAGGCGTCCGCGGACGGGGAACCAAACGGGTTGGCCCTCGGCTTCGGCGGTTTGCGCCGCGCCAGCGCGGACGCGGTAGACGTTGTTGATGCGCTTGGGGGTGGTGTCCAGCGGAGTTACTTCGCTGAGCGACTGCGGATCGAGCTTCGGCTCCAGCGCGGCGAAGGCCGCGCGGGCCGCGCGGAACAAGCCGGTGGGCGAAGGTGCGGCGCCGGTGGGAGGTTCGTATAGTTTACCGCCGGCGTTGATGACTTGGCCGTCGGTGTCGACGTTCACTACCCAAGTGGCGCCATAGACATCCAGGCCTTGATACTGCTGCTGATAAACGGTGTGGGTAACGCCATTGTGCTGGGTGCGGTACTGCTTCCAGATATAGAGGCTATCGGCAGCCACGGCGGGCAAGCCGGCGGCGGCGATTTGGTCACGCGTAAAGGTACGCGCGATTTCGCTGGCGGCGCGTTGGTCAGGGGCGGTGATGGGGCGGTTCGCCCCAAATACGTGGTGCGGTAACTCCGCCGCGGCCAAGGTCCCCGTCAAGTAACAAAACAGCAGAATCCTCATCGAAACTCCCACATCGCGGAAAATTGTAAACCGCAAAGCCGCGTTGTTACGTGAATTGCGGCTCATTACTACCGCTAAGTATAACGTAGAATACTCTGCATGCCTGCTATTTTGCTTTTGCTTTTTACGGTCACGTTTGCATACGCCCAGACACGCGCGAAACCTTTCGATGTCGTGGAGGCGACCATTCCCGAAATGCGCCGCGCCATGGAACAAGGCCGGGTGACTTCCCGAGATTTGGTGACGGCTTATCTCGCGCGCATCGGACTCTACGAAGACAAATTGCACTGCATTATTACGGTGAATGCGAACGTGCTGGCCGAGGCCGATGAGCGGGACCGGGAGCGAGCGCAAGGGCGAGTGAGGGGCGTGCTGCACGGGATTCCGATCGCGCTGAAAGACAACATCCTGACGCGCGATATCGTCACCACCGGCGGGGCCCTCGCTTTTGCGGGCTACGTGCCGCCTTACGACGCGACCTTGGTGCGCAATCTGCGCGACGCGGGCGCGGTGATTATCGCCAAGACCGGCATGACGGAACTCGCCAACTGGATTGCGGGCGCGCCGACGCCGATGCCCGGGAACTACAACGCCGTGCGTGGTTTTGGCTACAACCCGTATGACCCGCGGCGGGATCCGCGCGAAGGCTTCGATGACGGGCGGCCGGTGCTGGGAACGGGCGGATCGAGTTCGGGCGTGGGGACGGCGGCGAACTTCTGGGCGGCCAACGTGGGAACGGAGACGTCGGGGTCAATCTTGAGTCCAGCGAATCAGAATATGCTGGCGGCGGTGAAGCCGACGGTGGGGCGGGTGAGCCGCTACGGCGTGATTCCGATTACGGCCGATCAGGATACGGCGGGTCCGATGGCGCGTACGGTGACCGATGCCGCGATTCTGCTGGGTGCATTGGAGAGCGCGTCGCCCGATGGGAACGACGCGGCGACGAAGGCGTGTCCGGCGCCGCCGAATCGCGACTACACGGCCTTCCTCAAGGTGGACGGCTTGAAGGGGATGCGGATTGGAATTCCGCGGGCGTATTTCTACGAGCCGTTGCCGGGTTCGCGCGGGCGGGCCGGGGGCAGCTTGAATGCGGAGCAGAAGCGGCTGATGACCGAGGCGATCGAGATCCTGAAGCAGCAAGGCGCGGAGATCGTCGACCCGGCGGACATCCCCAGCGTGGTGGCGACGGAGCCGGGGCAGAGCTTCCTGCAGTGGAACACCTGCGGCGGTTTGGGGACGAATCGCGGACGGGACGCGAACTGCTCGATCGTCTTCAAGTATGGGATGAAGCGCGACTTCAATGCGTGGCTCGCGACATTGGGCGCGTCGGCGCCGGTGAAGTCGCTCACCGAGTTGCGGCAGTGGAACCTGACGCATACGAATGGGGGCGCATTGCGCTTCGGACAGTCCTTGCTCGATAGCTCGGACGAGATGAATCTGGTGGGTGACAAGGCGCGCTACGAGGCGGATCGCGCGAAGGATCTGGCGCTCTCGGTGACGCAGGGCATCGATGCGGTGATGAAGTCGCAGCGGCTGGATGCGCTGTTGTTTCCCGGCGCGAGTGGCGCGGGTATCGCGGCGAAGCCGGGGTATCCCACGGTGATCGTGCCGTTCGGGATGGTGCCGAACGCGCCGCAGGGCACGGCGTTTCCGGCGGGCTTCGACGCCAAGCCGTCGCCGTACGGGGTGAGTTTTACCGGGTTAGCTTGCAGTGAGGGGAGCTTGCTCAAGATGGCTTTCGCCTTTGAGCAGGCCACAAAACGGCGGGTGAAGCCGGCGAGCGTGCCGTAAGGAAACTGGCGGAGAGGGCGGGATTTGAACCCGCGGTACCGGTTAGACCAGTACGACGGTTTAGCAAACCGCTGCTTTAGACCACTCAGCCACCTCTCCGCGGTAGCGGTCTCTTCTGGATGATAGCACGGGATTAGCGCCGCAGGCCCGGGATGGCGACGGGAACATCGGGCCGCGATTCCTTGAGGCGGCGCGTGCGGACGTCGCCCAGATACTGGGCCGGATAGCGGCGCTCCAGGTCCAAGGTGACGGTAGCCGTGGTGCCGTCCTTGGGAGCCTGGGCGAGGATTTCGCCCACGGGGTTGATGATGTGCGTGGGATAGTCGTAGCCGGAGGAGATCAGGTGCACGCCGTTCTCGATAGCGCGGGCCTTGGCCAGCGTCTCATCGCCGCCCCAGATGGGCAGCACGATGAGGTCAGCGCCTTGGGAGGCAAGGGCGCGGGCGGGCTCGGGAAAGAAGACGTCGTAGCAGATGAGCATGCCGAGGGTGCCGAAGTCAGTGGTGAAGACGGGGTAGCTGAGGCCGGGGGTGAGTCCGCCTTCCACTTCGCCGGCGGGCAGGTAGACTTTGCGATAACGGCCGGCGATCTGACCCTGACGGTCAAGCAGCACGGCGGTGTTGTAGAGCACCTTGCCTTCGCGTTCATAGAGGCCGGCGACGACGTAAGCGCGCCGATCACGAGCCAATTTGCCCAGGCGTTCCGTCGTAGGTCCGGGGATGGTTTCGACGACGTCGGCGTAGGCTTTGCCGGTACCAATGACGGTGATGCCTTCGGGGAAGACGATGAGGTCAGTGCCGGCGGGGACTTGCGTGGCGGCGGTGGCCAGGAAGTCGCCGACGGGGTCCGGGGTGCGGGTGGGGCGGCGGCGGATGGTGGAGACCTTGACGAGACGGGGCGCGGGGGTGGGAATCTCTTCCAGCTTCAGGTCGTCCCAATAGAGCGTGCCTTGGGGGGCGTTGGCCAGGTAAAACTGCCAGCGCACGGCAGCGGCCTGGGGAGGGGCGGGTGCTTCGATGGTGAGGCGGGTCCAGGCGCCGTCGCGCGTGGCCCATGCGAGGTAGTCCACTTCGCCGGCGCGTTGGCCATTGGCCTGGCGCCAGTCCAAGCGGCTGACGGCTTGCCAATTCTCGGCGGGGACGGCATCGGCGCGGTAGTAGGCGGTGGCGCGATACCAGCGGCCGGCGGTGATTTGGGGAATTTGGCGTTCCCAGCCTCCGTAAGCGGCGGGGTTGCTGTCGCCGCTGATGGCGAGCGACCCAGGCTCGCCGCGGCTGTGGCGGGGTTCGGTGAAGGTGCGCGGCAGGGAGTCGGCGCGATGGCTCCAGGTGGTCCAGCCGGCGGTCTCGCGGAAGTCGCTTTGGGTGAAGACGACGTGTTCGGCGGGGGTCGCCGTGAGTGGCAGGAGAAGGAGGCTCAGCCAGCGGTACATGTCTTCAAGGGTAGCGCTGATGGCCCAGGTGCGCGAGTTTCGGCAAGCGCATCGCGTAAGCGATGGGTCAGACACACGGCGCAGAATGTGCCTGTAAAGCGTCGAAACTGTGCCCCATCGCTCACGCGATGGGCTCTGTCAGATTTTGCCGGGCGGGTCGTTTTTGGTGACGCGGTCGTAGATGACGGCGGCGATGCCGCCGGCGATGGCTCCGAAGATGGCGCCTTTTTCGCGGTTCTTGCTGATGCCCGCGCCGAGTCCAGCGCCGGCGGCCGCACCGGCTAGAATCACGGCGATGGTGTTCTTCAATGGGCGCGGTGATTTGGCCTTCTCTTCCTTTACCGGCTCCTCTTTGGCGGGAACATCGGCGGGTGCCTGCGCGGCGGCAGGTCCAACGATCAGAAGTGCGCAAAGCGCCAGGCTGAGCAGGAATTGGTATTTCTTCAAGGTGTTTATCTCTCTCCGGAGCAGGTAGACGCGGAACCTGAAATTGGGTTACAGGAGAAATTTGCGGTCGAGTGAGACGGCTTCGTTGAGCAGTTGGGAGTATTCGGGGAAGGGTAGGGCGATGACGCCGAAGCGGGCCAGATGTTCGGTCTGATACTGGACGTCGAGCAGGCGGAAGCCCTGGCGGCGGAGGTGTTGGACGAGTTCGGCGAGCGCGACCTTGGACATGTCGCGGACGCGGTGGAATTTGCTTTCGGCAAAGAAGGCGCCGCCGACGTGGACGCCGTAAAGGCCGCCCGCGAGTTGGCCCTCCACCCACACTTCGAGCGAGTGGGCGTGGCCTTGCCGTTGCAAGTCGCCGTAAGCTTGGCGGAAGTCATCGGTGATCCAGCATTCATCCGGCGTGCGGGCGCAGGCGGCCATCACGTCGTCGAAGGCTTCGTTGAAGGAGATGCGATAGCGACGCTGCTTCAGCGTGCGCTGTAAGGAATGCGAGAAGTGCGCGTCCTCCAGCGGTAGCACGCCGCGGATGGGCGGTTGATGCCAGGTCACCACGCGAGTGCCCGCGTAGCCCATGGGGAAGATCCCCCGGCGGTAGGCGGGAAGCAGGTGTTCTACTTCCAGCCGCCGGGACTTCGCGATGACGTCGTTCATGGGACGGGCGGGCGGAAGCCCGCCTTACGCCTTGACGGGATCCACTTTGCCGGGATCGAGGCCGAGCGCCTGGATGGCTTCGGCGGCCTTCTGCTTGTCGAATTTGCCCTCTTTGGCCAACTGCGAGAGGGCGGCGGCGGCGATACTTTCGGCGTCCACTTCGAAGTGGCGGCGCAGCTTTTCGCGATTCTCCGAGCGGCCGAAGCCGTCCGTGCCGAGCGACGCCAGGCGGCCGCCCAGCCACGGGGCGAGCTGATCGGCGAGGACCTTCATGTAGTCCGACGCGGCGATGATCGGGCCGGTGGTGGCCGACATCACCTGCTGGATGTAGGGCGCCACAGGGGTCTGGGCGGGGTGCAGACGATTCTGCCGCTCCGTGGCGACGGCTTCGCGGCGCAGTTCGTTGTAGCTGGTGACGCTCCACACTTGCGCCGATACGCCGAACTTCTCCTGCAGGATCTCCTGCGCGCGGATGGCCTCGTTCAGAATGGCGCCACTGCCCCAAAGCTGGACGGCGGCGTTGTCGACGGGGCGCACGGGATAGATGCCCTTCAGGATGCCTGCGATGATCGCCTCGCGGTTCTCGGCCGGCATGGGCGGCTGGGCGTAGTTCTCGTTCTCGACGGTGACGTAATAGAAGACGTCCTCGCCGTTCTGATACATGCGGCGGATGCCGTCCTGGATGATGACGGCGAGTTCGTAGGCGAAGGCCGGGTCATACGTCAGGCAGTTCGGGACGCAGCCGAAGAGGATGTGGCTGTGGCCGTCCTGATGCTGCAGGCCTTCGCCCAGCAACGTGGTGCGGCCGGCGGTGCCGCCCATCATGAAGCCCTTACCGCGCGAATCGCCGAAGGCCCAGACCTGGTCGCCGACGCGCTGGTAGCCGAACATCGAATAGTAGATGTAGAAGGGCAGCATCGGCACGCCGAGGTTGGCGTAGGCGGTGCCGGCGGCGGTGAAGCTGGCCATGGAGCCGGCTTCGGTGATGCCTTCTTCGAGAATCTGCCCGTCACGCGCCTCTTTGTAATAGAGGAACATTTCGCTATCCACCGGCTTATAGAGCTGGCCGCCGCTGGCGTAGATGCCGTGCGAGCGGAACAGGCTCTCCATGCCGAAGGTACGCGCTTCGTCGGGAATGATCGGCACGACGAACTTGCCCCACTGCGGATCCTTCAAGAGCGTCTTCAAGACGCCGACAAAGGCCGCGGTGGTGCTAGCGGCGCGGCCGGCGGAGCCTTCGATGGCTTCCTTAAACGAATCGAGCGCCGGCGCGGCCATGTTGATCGGCTTCACTTCGCGGCGCGGGACATAGCCGCCCAGAGCCTCGCGGCGCTGGCGAATGTACTTGCCTTCGGGCGAATCGGGCTCCGGACGGTAGAACGACGCCGTATCCACCATCGACTCCGGAATCGGGATGTTGAACCGCTTGCGGAACTTCTGCAACTCTTCTTCGTTGAGCTTCTTTTGGCTGTGGGTGACGTTCTTGCCTTCGCCGGCCTCGCCGAGCCCGTAGCCCTTGATGGTCTTAGCGAGCACGACGGTGGGCTTGCCTTTGGCTTGCATGGCGCGCTTGAAGGCCTGATAGACCTTGACGGGATCGTGCCCGCCGCGGTCGAGCTTCATGATGGCTTCGTCGCTCATGCCCTCAATCAGGGCGAGCGTTTCGGGGTACTTGCCGAAGAACTCCTGCCGGATGTACTCCGCGCCGCGAACCTTGAAGGCCTGGTACTCGCCGTCGAGGCACTCTTCCATGCGCTTCAGCATCATGCCGCTGGTGTCCTTGGCGATGAGCTTGTCCCAGTTGGAACCCCAAATCACTTTGATGACGTCCCAGCCCGCGCCACGGAAGGCCGCTTCGAGTTCCTGGATGATCTTGCCGTTGCCGCGCACCGGACCGTCCAGGCGCTGCAGGTTGCAGTTGACGACGAAGATGAGATTGTCTAGCTTCTCGCGCGAAGCGAGGGTTAAGGCGCCCAAGGACTCGGGTTCGTCCGTCTCGCCGTCGCCCAGGAAGGCCCAGACCTTGCGGCCGGTGGCGGGGATGAGTCCGCGATTTTCCATGTAGCGCAGGAAGCGCGCGTGGTAGATGGAGTTGATGGGGCCCAGTCCCATGGAGACGGTGGGGAACTGCCAGAAGTCCGGCATCAGCCAGGGGTGGGGATAGCTGCTCAGGCCGGGGGAGTCGCGCAGTTCGTGGCGGAAATTCTTGAGGTGCTCCTCGCTCAAGCGGCCTTCGACAAAGGCGCGAGCGTAGACGCCCGGTGAGGCGTGGCCCTGGAAGTAGATCATGTCGCCCGGCTGGTCACCGTAGGAACCGCGGAAGAAATGATGAAAGGCGACCTCCATGAAGGTCGCCTGGGATGCGTACGTCGAAATGTGGCCGCCGATGTTGGGGTCGTACTTGTTCTGCCGTACCACCATCGCCATCGCGTTCCAGCGAATGATGGACTTGATGCGCCGCTCAATCTCGCGGTCACCGGGGTAGGGCTCTTCGGCCGAGACGGGAATCGTATTCACGTAGGGTGTGTGAAAACGGGTTCCGGCGGTGGCGCCGCGCTGGGTGGCGCGGTCGAGCAGCAGGGACAGCAACTGATTGGCACGGTCAGTTCCGCTGGCTTCCAGCACTTCGTCAAATGCTTCGAGCCATTCGGAGGTTTCCTGGGGATTCGTGTCCGCCAGGACGTCAACGGGGGTCTTGGTTTCGATCATATCGAGCTCAGCTATTACTCTAACGCGCCGGGCGGCCCTCCCGCCGCACGGGGCGCTATGAATGAATCGAATTCTTAACTGAGCCCGACTAAAGATGCTTATGGGGCTATCTAATTCTTCGCCTTACGTTTGCCTTTTCCTTTGCCCTTCGGATCCTTCCAGGCGGTGAGGCTGATCTCGACCTGGGCGGTGCCGACGAGCTTGGCGACCGCGACGGTGGCCCGGACGGGCCTGGGCTCCGGGAAGAAGGGAACGTAGATGGCGTTCATGCGGTTGAAGAGGGAAATGTCGGTGAGGTAGACGGTGACGCTGACGGCATCCTGATAGTCGTAGCCGGCTTCTTTGAGGATGACGCCGATGTTTTGGAGGGTGAGCTTTACCTCATCTTCGAAGGTCTCGCCCATCTTGCCGGTCTTGAGGTCCTGGCCGATTTGGCCGGCGACGTAGAGGGTGCCGTTGGCGAGGATGCCGGGGGAGAAGGGGCGTCCAGTGGCAAACTCTTTAGGTTGAACGACTTGTTTCTCGGCGGCGGCTAAGCTAGCCGTACTGAGCAGGAGGAGGATAAACGAAGTACTGGTGCGAATCATAGGGAAGATGATACCCGGTTCCAGCCGCGCGTACCAGCCGAAATTGGGCCATTGATTCCATTGTTTCCGGATCGCGGGGACGGCAGACTGAATAAGACAGGAGCCAAGAGAACACCCCATGATGATGTTTCCCGGAATGAACACCACGCGCATCGAGAATGACCGCCGCCACTCCGATCGTTTTCCGATCGAGCGGGAGGTGCGCTATAAGGTGCTAAGCAAGCGCAGCGCCGAGGAAGCCGGGGAAGGCCGCACCCTGAACATGAGCAGCGCGGGGGTGCTGTTTACGGCGCATCATCAACTGATTCCGGGAAAGCGGATTGAGTTGTCCATCACTTGGCCTGCGCAATTGAACAACAAGTGCGCCCTGCGTCTGGTGGCGCGTGGGCGGGTGGTCCGGAGCCAGCAAGGGATGGCGGCGCTGGAGATCCAGCAGTACGAATTCCGTACCACGTCGCTGACCGCCGCGGCTTCGGCCTAAACCAAAGTTTTCGTTCCGATCTTGTATTTCCGTCTCCTTACTCACTCTCTCCCATTGAGAATCCTCCGCGACTTGCGGGAGCCCGGCGCAGAACAACGCCGGGCTCGTTTTTTTGCTAGATGAGGCTGATAATCTGGCGGACGGTCTGGCCGGAGGCCAAACGGTCGAAGCCTTCGTTGATCTCGTCGAGGGAGAGCCGTTCGCTCAAGAGGGCGGTGACGGGCAGGCGGCCTTGCTCGAAGAGTTGGATGAAGCGGGGGACGTCGCGTGCCGCGACGCAGGAGCCGATGTAGCTGCCTTTCAGCGTCCGCTCCTCGGCGACCAGATTCGTCGGCGGCATCGGCCAGCGTGCGTCCGGGTGGGGCAGGCTGGCGGTGACGGTGGTGCCGCCGCGACGGGTGATGCGGTAAGCGGTTTCGAGGGCGGCGGTGGCGCCGGCCATCTCGAAGGCGAAGTCGACGCCGCCCTGCGTGGCTTCCTTCACTTCGGCGATCAGCGAAGGGGACGCGGCGTCGTAGGTCTGTGTGGCGCCGAGGCTCTTAGCGAGCGCGAGCTTACTCGGATGAACGTCGATGGCGATGATGTCGCTGGCGCCGGCTAGCGTTGCTCCGAGGATGGCATTGAGTCCTACGCCGCCCAGTCCGATGACGGCGACGCGCGCGCCGGGCGGGACCTTGGCTGTATTCACCACGGCGCCCACGCCGGTGAGCACGGCGCAGCCGAAGAGGGCCGCTTGCTCGAAGGGCAAGTGCGCGGGCACCTTGACGACGGAGCCGCGATGCACGACGGCGCACTCCGCAAAGGCCGAGACACCGATGTGGTGGTAGATCCGTTCGCCGTTCTGATGCAGCCGGAAATGGCCTCCCAGGAGAGTACCCGCAGCGTTGGCCTGTTGGCCGGGCTCACACAAACCGGGACGGCCCTCAATGCAGGGCCCGCAGCGGCCGCAGCGCGGCGCGAAGACCATCACGACGTGGTCGCCCGGCGCCAGGTCTGTCACCTGGGAGCCGCACTCGAGCACCACGCCGGCGGCTTCGTGGCCCAGCACCATGGGCATCGACCGTGGACGGTCGCCGTTGACGGTGGACAGATCCGAATGGCACAGGCCGGCGGCGTGAACGCGGATGAGCAATTCCTGGTCGCCGGGGCCGTCCAGGTCTACGGTTTCAAGCGAAAACGGGCGGGATTGGGCGTAGGGTAAGGGCCGGTGCATCTCGCGCAGGACGGCCGCGCGGATCTTCATTCGAATTGCTTCCGGAAGGAGGCCATTTCGGCTTCGAGCGCGGCCAAACGGCTGGTGAGTGAGTCGATTTGCTCTTCGAGTTTCGCTACTCGATCCGGCCCGCCACTGGCCAGCACGGGCGCGGCGGGGGCGAAGGCGATGACGTCGCCCGAAAGCAGATGCGCCCAACGATTGGAGACGGGCTTGGTGAGCGGGTCGGCGCGTTCGGCGAGCTTGCGCAGGACGCCTTCGACGCTTTCGGTGTCCTCAAAGTCGTAGAGCGACTGCGTGCGGGAGCGGATTTCGCCGAGCGTCTGCGGACCGCGCAGCAGCAGGCAAGCGAGTACGGCGAGTTCGCGGTTGCCGACCTCAAGGCGTTCCACCAGGCGGTGGCCATGCTTTGGCACACGGCTATCGCGGCCGGTGAAGACCAGCGCCATGCCGCGATGGCGCAGTTTGTCGAGGGCGAGGGTGACCGCATCTTCGGTGAGCGACATCAGCGGGTCGCGGCTCGATTTCTGATTGCACGCGTTAATCAACGCGTTCAAGGAGAGCGGGTAATAGTCGGGCGTGGCCATCTCTTTTTCCACGAGACAGCCCAAGACCCGGGCTTCATTGGCGTCAAGATCGAAAGGCATGATTTAGCGTTGTGTGGGACTAAACAGGGGTTCCGTTTCCGGGGACATCAGCACCCAGAAGCTGTAGATGGCCAGCACGGTACCGATGGGGATGTTGGCCAGGTGGAGCGTCGCGACCACCATCGAAAGGGCGCGGGCCCAGGGGTTGAATTTCATCAGGCCGAGTCCGACGACGACGGAGGGTATGGCCAGCAGAAGCATGATGCCAATGATGCCGCTGCCGAAGAAGCGAATCACTTGCACCATGGGGCCAGAGGCGAAGTCGGCGCGCTCGGCTTGCACCATCAGTCCGCCAAAACCGCCGAAGCTGATTAGTAAGATCAAAGCAGCCAAGCCACCCAACACGCCGACCACGACGTACAAGATGCCTAGCCCTCTGACATGTGACTCCATGCCCATAAGGGAACCTATTTCTCCTTCAACGATAGTACCTTGCTTGCCAGCCCCGCTGTTAACACGCCCGCATAGACCAGCCAGCGGGTATCGCGGACGCCATCCCAGTGCTGCCACAGGTGCCAATCGAAGAGCGGGGCGTACAAAATGGGCGCGAGGACGATTCCTGCCATGGCGGGAAGCCAGGGCGTCCGCGTGAGGAAGGGCAGCATCCAAGTGAGGTACCAGGGATGAACGTTGGCGGAGAGAGCCAGCAGCGTGACGACCATGGCCAGGCACTGGGTGGAGAGGGTCCAACGGGTGCGCCAGATGGCTAGGCCAGCGGCGGCGATGAGTGCGAAGGAGAGGTATTTGGCGCGGTACTGGTCGCCGGTGAGGGCGAGCAGCAGTCCGTAAAGGCTGTCGTTGTTGCGCCATCCGCCGACGAAGCCGGAGAGATAGCGCGCGTTTTGGATGAGTTGGGCCAGGTCGCCGAGATAGGGCAGGAAGAGCAGGGCGCCGGCTGCGGTAGCGACTAGGGCGCGCCACTGGCGCAGGAACGGCAGCAGTAGGAGCGGCCAGTACTTGGTGTAGACGGCGAGTGCCCAGGGCGCGCCTCCCAAAGGGCGCCATAGTCCCAGGGCGAGCAGCGCCAGAAGGACGGCGTCGTGGTGGCCGCTGGACCAGAATTCGATGATGGGCAGGGGACAGAGCCAGTAGATGAGCCAGCGCGGATGGCGTAGCCAGAGGGCGAGAAAGAGGGCAGTGAGGAGGTCAGCGAGGGCGGCCGGCAGGCGCCAGAGACGGAGGTCTTCGCTGGCGAGGGGGTAGGTGGCGCGTTCGAGGAGGAGCAGGAGGGGACCGTAGATGGCGCGGACATCGGAGCCGGGAATCCGGGAGTCGGGGTCGGCGTCGAGGGGGCGGACGAGATAAGGATTGCCGCCCTGGGCTTGCAGGCGTCCCTCGAAGCGGTAGCGGTAGGGGTCGTCGGTGAGGAAAGGCGGCTGCTGCCAGGCGGCGATTCTGGCGGTTAAGCCAATTAGAATGATGAGGATCCAGACAGTTTTCGTGGGCAGTAAGGCGCCGGGCTGGAGGCAGAAATAAACCGCCACGAGCCAGCCGATTCCTGCTAACATTAAAAGTATCGAGATTTCGATCAGTTTCTCTTTCGGGTCGTGGAACGAGGCGATGGCTACCCAGCACGCTTCCCACGCCAGCGCCAAGATTGCGAATCCGAAAAGTTTCTTTTGCGTCGAAATACCTACGCCATGGTAACAGCCAACTATCCGTTGTTCGCCGCGTCGGCCACCGACAAGATTATCAACGTTCTTTTTGACGACACGTTCGCCGGGATCCACCAGCTCACCTGGTTCGATTGGGTGATTCTGATCCCCTATTTCGGCACGCTCTTTATCTTGTCGCTGTACGGGTTGCATCGGTACAAGGTGATTCACGAGTACTTCCGGGTGAAGAAGTCGTTGAACCAGCCGCCCGCGCGGACCTTCGCGGAACTGCCTCCGGTTACCGTCCAGTTGCCCTTGTATAACGAGCAGTTTGTGGTGGAGCGGCTGATCGAGACGACGCTGAAGATGCGTTATCCGAAGCACCTTTTCCAGGTGCAAGTGCTGGACGACTCTACTGACGAATCCTCGGCGTTTACCTCCGCCCTGTGCGCCCGCTATCGCAGCGAAGGCCACAACATTGAATACATCCACCGGACGGATCGTACGGGCTTCAAGGCCGGCGCCCTGGAACATGGCCTCGAAACGGCGACCGGAGAATTCGTCGCGGTCTTCGACGCCGACTTCCTGCCGCCCGCCGACTTCCTCGAGCGCACGATTCACTATTTCACCGACGACCAGATCGGCGTCGTGCAGACGCGTTGGAGCCACATCAACCGGGACTCCAACCTGCTCACCGAAGTGCAGGCTATGTTGCTGGACGCGCACTTCATCCTGGAACACGGCGCGCGGAGTGGCAACGGGCTCTTCTTCAATTTCAACGGCACCGCGGGTATCCTGCGCAAAACCATGATCCGCGACGCGGGCGGCTGGCAGCACGATACGCTCACCGAGGACTCCGATCTTAGCTATCGCGCCCAACTGAAGGGCTGGCGTTTCTGCTACGTGCCCGCCGTGGACTGCCCATCCGAACTACCCGTGGAAACGCATGCCTTCCAGGTGCAGCAACAGCGTTGGAGCAAGGGGCTCACCCAGTGCGCCATTAAGCTATGGCCGATGATTCGCCGGGCGGATTTGCCGTTTGCGGTGAAGCTCGAGGCTTGGCTGCATCTGACGCCGAATATCTCCTACCCGCTGATGATTATCATTTCGGCGTTGATGCTGCCCGTGATGATCGTGCGCTTCTACATGGGCTGGGTAGAGATGGTGTTTCTGGACGTGCCGCTGATCATTGCGAACTTCGTTTCGATTGGCGCGTTCTACTTAGTGGCGCAACGTGAGTTGTATCCGAAGACGTGGAAGCGGTCGATCATCTTTTTGCCGCCGTTGATGGCCGTAGGTGTAATGCTGACATTGTCGAATACGAAGTCCGTAATTGAGGCTCTGTTACGCAAGCACAGCGCCTTTGTGCGTACGCCTAAGTATGCGGTGGCGAAGGGGCAGAGTCAGAATCAACAGCGCAAGTACCGCCGCCGGTCGGGTTGGCTGCCTTATTTGGAATTAGCTTGCGGTGCGGCTTTTTTGGCGATGGTGGCTTACGCGATCGACACCTATAACTATTTGTCGATACCGTTCCTGATGCTTTTTGTCTGCGGGTACTTCTGGGCTGGAGGATCGACGCTGTGGCAGGAGTGGCAGGGCAAGCTGCGCTTCGAACGCGAGCAGCAGGAAGCCCTGGAACTCGAAAAAGCTTAAAGGGCTCGCTTTACGAGCCTGCGGTTTGGCCGAAAATCACGACAATCCGTGAAAAAATATTGCTGACCGTAGGCATCAGGTTGTTCGGGAGCACGACGTAGACGGCGATCACCATGAAGCCGACAATCAAGGCGTACTCAATCAGGTCCTGGCCATTCTCATCCTTCCGGAGTGCCCGGCGGATCTGGTTTGCGGTGAGTTGATAAATCTTATTGTTTTTCATGGTCTTCACTCTTTCTCCAACCAAGTCTTTCTCCAACCAAGCCAAAAGCCCCTTAAATGCCAACCCAAAGTTCCCTAACGAGCCCTGTAACAACATAGTGCCTTGGTACCGTTACAAAGACAACAGGTTGGGTACCCTAGGATCCAAGGATTTTACCCCTAAGGGTCTAGTCCCCGGATCCTAGTACCCACGCGCTAAGCAACGCGGCGTAGCATTACGGATTGATCTGCTGTGGTAAGCGCCGTACCGTATAGTTCAAAAGACGGACCGTGTCGGTGCCGGACGTCAGCTCGCGCGCGCGCAGCCGCAACTGGCCGAGCGATCCGCCGCTGACAAACGGGCTCTGGCCCACGGTGTAACGGGGGCCGGAATTCACGCCGACGGTGCGGGCGGACCAAGCTGCGGTATCGGTGCCGAACCCCACGCTGATCTCAAGGGTGACGACGTCATCGGCGGCGGGAATGGCGCGCCCGGCCAAAGTCACCGTGCCCATCAGCACATCCAATTCGGAGGCAGCCGTGCCGCCCGAGTGCATATACGTGGCCTCGATTTGCAGACGATCCCCCGCAGTGAATAGCCCGGTGGGGAGAGTGCAGGTGCCCAGGTCGACGAAAGCCGTGGTGCCGTTAGCCGTGCCGGTGGTGGAGCAGACGATTTGGGGGGTGGCGTGAATCTGAGCGGACTCGTAGGTTTTTCGTACCTTGGACGCCGTGTTATACCAGGTATCGCCGTCCACGAGAGCCGTGTTGGCCGGATCCGTGCTGGTACCCACATCGCGAATACCGGGCCGGATGCTGCTGGTGTTGACGATCATGCGCGGCACGTTGAAGCCACCGTCGGCGTTGACGAAGGCCAGGGGACTTCCCGAGGACGAAACCCAGGTCTGCATCGGCGTGGCGACTTGTCCGCTGCCCGCGCGGACCACCAATTCGGTGGCGGCGTTGGTGGACGAGTCGAACACATGCAACGTGCCGCGGACGGTATTGTTGCCGACGGAGAGCTTGCGCTGGAGATTGTTGTAGACCAGCGAAGAGGCGTTCTGCGCCAGGCTGCCATTAGCGTCGACGAAGGGGAGCGACCCGGGTGTGAGTCCGGTAAAGAGGCAGTTGCCCCACACGGCGTCGGTGCCCGTGGAGGTGAGGCAGCGGCCGGCTTGACCGATGGGCAACTGCGCCCAGGTGGGCGTTCCGGTGCCGGTGCCTGGGCCCTGGCCCACAATCAAACCACCGCGGGCCACGGTGCTGGGCGTGGTGTCGCTATGGAGGGTGCTGAGGAGGGTATGGGGATTGGTAGCGGAATTGCCGGCGGTACGATAGAACGCGTCGAGGATGTCGCCGAATTGGGGAATCGCCCAAGAGTAAAACGTAATCGTTGTCCCGTTCAGGGTGTAGTCGTTGCCGGCCGATTGCAACAGGCCATTACGAAACAAAGCCAAACTGGAGGCTGGGGAAGGAGCGGCGCTGAGGGTAAAAACCGCGTTCGAACCATCGGCGGCGCCGGAAGGGGTTTCGGAATCGCTAAAGTTGGGCAGGATGGCGCCGGTCTCGCCGACGACGCCGCCAGCACTGCCACCGCCGACGAGAATGCCTCCGGGTAACAGGGTCGCGCGGACGTCGCGCAAGCGCAGGGCGGCTGCCGCGGCGGGCACCGACCAGATCTCAGAGAACTGAAACTGGCCATCGGAGTTGTAGCGCACCAGGTAATAGGCATTCGCGGTGGAAGTGGTGGGCGCCAAGCGGACGGACAGGCTGCCGTTGACGATGTTCACCGTGGTGCCTTGGGTTCCGATGTTGGTGTTGTTGGGCGCCTGGAAGCTCTTCCATTCGACTAAGGCGATGCCATTGAACGGTTGGCCGTCGGCGCGGTAAACCGTATCGCGAATGGTGGTGAGTTGGGGTTGGGCCCACAGGCGGGCACCCGCTGATCCCAAGGCGAGAAACAGAACAAAGCGGCCCAGGCCGCGAATCGACATACTCATGACGGGAGACTCCTAGAGTTCGTGTGAGGGCTGGGCGAAGCAGAACTATCGCGCACAACCTACCTGACCGGAGTGTAGCTTGTGATCTGCCAATTTCCGGGCCCGGCCTGAAGCGGGCGCCATGCTCTAAGAGTTTGATTCAGATGGGGTTATTTGTCATGAGGAGGGTGGAAAAATCGTTGTGAACGGCCGTTTGCTGGCCGTCCGGGTTGACGATAAGCCCGGCGGCCTTCAGCCACGAGCCGCCGGGGTTCCCAGACAACTGCCCTTGTGTCATCATCGACTCATGCAGACGATCTTCGAGGCAGCGGGCGGCATGGACGGCCTGCGTCGCCTGGCCAGTGCCTGGCATCGGCGGGCGATGGAGGACGAAGTGGTGAGCCACGCCTTCAGTCACGGCTTCCACCCCGACCATGTCGAGCGTCTGGCGGCCTACTGGGCTGAGGCGCTTGGTGGCCCCAGCGCCTATTCTGGCTCCGATTCAGCAGGCTATGGCGACGAAACCAAAGTGGTGCGGATGCACAGTGGCAACGGCGAACATGAAGAGATGGACCGCCGGGCGATCGCCTGCTTCGACCAGGCTTTGGCGGATACCGGACTAGCCGCTGACCCCAGGTTATGCCAAGCCCTGCACGACTACTTCGCGTGGGCGACCACTGTCTCCATGGCGCGCTACCCTAAGTCCGCCGATGACGTGCCCGCAGGGTTGACCATCCCACGCTGGTCCTGGGATGGTCTTCGAGGCTAGAAGAACCACTCGTTGCCGACGTTGCGGACGGTACGGATACTGGGGGCGCGCGGCGTGACGGCACCATGTTCGTCATCTTCGAGCGTCACACTCATCGGCTGTTCGCGTTTCTCCCTGACGATCACCAGGTTGAGCGTCTTGCGGTCACCGCGTTCGCGGACGATGGCTGCGACGTCGCCCGGGGCTTCGACGCCCTTGTCGTTCACCCGGACAATGACGTCGCCGGCCTTCAAGCCCGCCTTCTCCGCCGGTGACCCCTTGGATACCGAACGAATCAGCACACCTTGCTTGACGCCGAAGAACTCGGCGAGTCCGCCTTTGAGGCCCTCGGCTTCGACGCCCAGCGCGCCGTTGCGCCAGGACATGGTCGGCCGGGGCATGTCCATGCCTCGCGCGGGAGGAGGCAGAGGGATGGCGGGTAGGGAGAACGAGCGGTCGCCGGAGAGGCTCCAGCTTTTGCGCTGTGCCACCTTAGCCGTCACCATCATGGCCGCGCCGGTCCGGCTGACGCTGAGACGCACGTCGCGGCCCACGGGCGTCTCGCGCACCATGCGGACGAACTGCTCGACGCCTTCGACACGTTGGCCATTCATTTCGAGGACGACATCGCCCTTGCGCAAGCCGGCGCGTGAGGCGGGAGAGTCTTCCTCCACCGCGGTGACCTCAACGCCCCGCTCCTCGGAGAGCTTCAGTTCGCGAGCCCGGCTGCCGTCGACATCCTGGACGCCGATGCCCAGGTAACTGCCGCCGGGAGAAACCTGGACGATGCGCGCGGAGCCCATCGCGGGCACGGGAGGCACCGGGGGCGCCGCGGGCGCTTGCGCGGCCAAGCTTCCGGCCGCGACAGCGGTTAGCAAAAAAGAGCGAGAGACGAGAAATTGCATGGGTAACTACCTTATTAAATAATATTCGAGTAAGTGCGCGGCGGCCTACGGTTTCAGGCGGCGTAAGTGAATCGAGCCACCCAAGGCGGAGAGATCCAAAAGCGGACCGCCTCCATTCAATCGCCCTTCCGCGATCAAGCCTCGCCGGCGCTCCCGGCGGCCTTGTATTTCGGTGAATTCCGAGACGATTCGCCCCGGCATCGCGTCGCCCGAGTTCTCTCTGGGTTCCGTTCTCGCTCTTACTGTTACTGCTAAATTCGACGGCAGATACACAATAATGTCACCACCCGATGCCGCCAAAACCGAGTTACTCAATAACCCCCCGGGGCGCACATCGGCCAGGATCATGCCGTTGGCGGTGATCGCTCGCAGACTCCCATCGACGCCCTTCAAACGAATGGTGCCCTCGCCGGATTCGCATTGTAAATTCTTACCGCCGGCAATCTCGATGGAGCCGCCGGCCGTGGTGGCCGTTACCGTGCCGCCCGCCCGCGCGATCTCAATTACGCCGCCGCCAGAACTGGCGGATACGTCGCCTCCGGCGCGCTCGACGTGAATGTTGCCGCCGGTGGTGTTCGCCCGTAGCCAGCCGCGCACCTCGCGCACCCAGATTTCGCCGCCGCCGGTGGAGAACTCAGCGTTGCCGCCAACGGTGTCCACGCGAATGGTGCCGCCGCCCGTGGCGCAGTTCAGGGAGCCGCCGATGCGGCCCAGCCGGATCTCGCCCCCGACGGTGCGGGCCATGACGTCTTGCGCGATGGAATCGATGCGGACCGAGCCGCCACCGCTCTCAACAAAAACGGCGCCGTCGAGGTCGGCGGCATCCACGTCGCCCCACCGCGTTTGAATCGCGGTCTGTTTGATCTGCTTGGGGACGGTGAGTTCGAGCGTGAGTTCGGGGGAGTCCAGGTCGGGGCCGCGGACGTCCACCATCATCAGGCCGCCTTGATTCTGCAGGGTGACCGCTACCGGTTCGAGGCGCGCTTTGGCGGCAAGGGCAGTGGGGGCTTTGATGCGTTTGGTGAGCGTGGCCGAAACGCCGTTCATCCCGCGCTCACCGCGTACGCGGACACGGCCTCGCGTGGAGACCTGTAAGCGCGTGATAGCGTCACCCGAGGAGCGGAAGGTGGAGACTTGTTTCCATTGTGCGCCGTCGGCGACCACTCCATCGGCACTGGCTAAAGTCGAGATCACCCACGGCAAGTGAGCGAAGAACAGCATGCGGCTAGAAGATCTCCGCGGAGGCGTTGGCCAGGCGCAAGGCCTTCTCGCAACGCTGCCGCACGTAGCCATTTTCCTCGCGCCGCATCAGCTGTTGCAGCGCACCCACCATCTGCGCGTCCAGGGAGCGCGGACCGCTTTCCGTGAGCAAGTCAATCGCCTGCGTGCGGATGCCCGGGTTTTCATCCGCGGTAAGGACCCGCATCAGCGCCTGGCGGGTGTCTCGCTCACCAGCATGCCGGCGCAAGCCTTCGATCGCCTTCAAACGCACCCCGGGGTTGGGATCGCTTTCGAGCGCCGAGACGAGCGCCCGGCGCACGTCCACGGCTTCCACGCCGCCCTGCAGCAACGCCACCGTCTCGGCGCGCAGACCAGGATCGTTCGCTTCCCGCGCGGCGGCCAGCAGCCAACGGCGCACCTGCGGATCGTCGGTACGGCCGGACACAATGCGCGGCTTCGTTTCGTCGAGCACGATGCGGACGTTGCCCGCCGCGTCAGCTTCGACGTACCGTACATGAGCAGCGGCCGTTTCTTGCGGAGCTTCCGTCAGATTCGGGAGGCGCGCCCCCAAGTAGCCCACAGCGACCAAGCCCAGAGCCATGGCCGGCTTCGCCAAGCTACGCAGATTTAGGTTCAGGTCCAGGCCGCGCCACAGGCGTTGCAGCCAATTCTGAGGGACGGGTTCCGGCAGGTTGGCGCGCAGTTGTTGGCGGCATTTGACGAGCAGATCAGCGGGCGGTTCCACGGTGGCGAGCGCCAGGCCGTCGTGCCAGGCGCGTTCGGTGTCGAGCGCGGCCCGGCACTCGGTGCAGCCCTGCAGATGCGCCTGCACTGCTTCTTCTTCCGTAAACGACAACTCGCCATACAACAGCAGCGAGAGGTTCTCTCTTACCGAATCACATGCGAGTTTCATACAAAGTCTCCCAACGCCACGCGCATCTTCTGGGTTACCCGGAAGAGGCAATTTTTCGCCGCTTCCTCTGAGGTCCCCAGGGCCTCGCCGATGGCGCGCAGGCGCATGCCTTCAAAATGCCGGAGTTCGAACACCATGCGCTCGCGGGCGGTGAGTTCGCCGAGCACGGCGTCGATGCGCTGGCGAAGTTGCCCGCTCACCAGCGCCCGTTGCGGGTCAATGCTGGCGCGGGTGTCGCCGGTGAGTTCGGCGCGGTCGCGCGGCCCTTCGGCGGTATCCACCACGCTCGACTCCTCCTTGCGGACCTTGCGCTTCCGCAGCAGGTCCAGGCACAGGTTGGTGACAATGCGGTACAGCCAGGTGTGGAAGCTGCAATCGAACCGGAACTGGTGCAGGTTTTTGTGGACCCGCAGGAAGGCTTCCTGGTAGATGTCCTGGGCGTCGTCAGCGGAGCGGAGCAGGCTGTAGGCGAGTTTTAAGACACTTTGGTCGTACCCACGAACGAGCCGTTCGAAGGCGTCCTGGTCGCCAGCCTGTGCGGCCCGGATGAGTGACGACTCATCCATGTTCACGGCCAGCCGGTTTTGGCCGGTGAGCGCTACGCGAGTATCTCCATTCAACACCTCTATTCGACGACGCCTGTGAATAAACGTCACGCCAAAGTGTGCGGTGTTTCCCAAATTTGGGACGCCGCGCCCTCCGCAAGGACTCTAAGCCTCAGCTTACCAGCAGCTTGCGAAAAATACCCACTGAGAACGAAAATTTGTGACGCTTGTGAATTCTTTCCGGGGGCGAAGCGCCCCAGCGGTGGCGCCAGAGCGGAAGGAATTCAAGCAAACCTATCTTTATCAACGGTTTAGCTCCTGACAAAACAAAGCCAATGCCCTTGTCCCGCATCCCGTCCCCTCATTTTGGGGGAGCGCAACTTTCCACAACTGAGCGAAACCCGCACATGGCCCTCCACGTCGGATCCAGTGTATGATGAGCACTTACGGCTCCGATGTCCTCCAGTTCCCGGTTGCCGGTGGTCTGGCCACCGGTGCCGGTGTCTTGCAAAATCCCGTGGAACAACGCCAAACCGAAGAGGCCCTGCTCGTTCGCCGTGCGCAAGCTGGCGATCAGATGGCTTTTCGCGAGATCGTAGAACGGTTTCAGGCCAAGGTCTTCTCGATCATTTACGGCATTTTGCGCAATCGCAACGATGCCGAGGATATCGCCCAGCAGGTCTTCGCCAAGGTCTACTTTTCGCTGCCGAACTTCGACTTCCGGAGTTCGTTGCTCACCTGGATCTACAAGATTACGGTGAACGAGTGCTACGACTACTTGCGCAAGAAGAAAGTGCGCAAGCTGGTTTACGAGAGCGACTTCAGCGAAGAGGAGTCCCAGCGGATTTCGAATTCTGAAGCCTCGACTGACTCGGAGACGCTGATCGACGAACGGCTCGCCCAACGCGACCTCGTCATGAAGCTGCTCGAAAAGGTGAGCGAGGAAGACCGCAATCTAATCCTGCTGAAGGAAGTGGAAGGCCATTCGGTGGAAGAACTCGCCGAGATGACCGGGATGAACGAGAACACCATCAAGGTGAAGCTGTTCCGCGCACGCCAGAAGCTGGTGAAGGCGGCGGGACGTCTGCTGAAGCGTGGCGGTACTGGTACTACTGGTACCAGTGGGTTAGCCGCAGCGGGGGCGGAGTGAACTTTATGGCGCGCTCTGACAGATTTACAATTTTCGGGACCAAAGTTTACAGGTTTGGCTCGCGAAAAGATCTAGAATGTAGGGTATTCCATGGGGTCCTGGTCGATCTCAGCCGATGTTCGGAGAGGCCGGGGGAGTTGTAATATGCATACGATTATCGAGAACGAACTCGAAAACTACTTGGTGGCGAAGCCACTGAGCGCCGCGTTTCACGCCCACCTGGGTGAATGCGCGGACTGCCGGGAGAGCTTGGCGCTCTTCTCGGAAGCTTCCCGCCTGGTGCGGACGTTGCGTGTCGAAACGGACGAGGCCGCCGCGCTGGAGTTGAGCCCGGGCTTCTATGCTCGCGTTTTGCAGAAGATTGAAGCCGAGGAGAAGCCCTCCGTTTGGGACATCTTCCTGCAGCCCTTTGGCCGCAAACTGGTGTTTGCGTCGCTCGCTTTGTTTGCCGTGATGACGGCGGCCATTTTCTGGCCGGCCGGCCCTGAACCCGAAGTGATCGCCGCCGCGCCCGAGACGATGTTTTCCACCGACACCGCGCCGAAGGCCATGCTGGTAGACCATCGGGTGGGCAACGACGAAAACCGCGGCGCCGTTCTGGTGCAGCTCACCACGTTAGACCAATAGAGACAGACAAGGAATCCCATGTTGCCGCATCCTGATCGTATTTCGTGGCAGAATCCCCGGGTTCTGATCACGCTCTTCACCGTATTCCTGGTAGGCTCCGCTTTTGGCGGCGTGCTGGTGAAGTTCGGCCTGCGCGACGTCGTTTCGCGTGGCGCTGGCGCCTTCCGTCAGAATGACAAGGTCGCCTTGTTCCAAAAGTTCAAGACGGAGCTGAATCTCACCCCGCAGCAGGCGGAACAAGTGGAGATCGTCCTGGACGATTTCACCATGTACATGCAAAGCCTGCAGGCGCAGATGGAAGAGACCCGGGGCGGCTGCCGGGAGCGGATCAACAAGGTGTTGACGGCCGAACAGCAGGACAAGTTCAAGAAGATCCTGGGCGACAGCCTGAAACAAGTTCACTGATTTTTCACTTGCGCGGTACCGCCTTTGGCGGTACTCTCAAATTGTTCGTGGATTGATTTAGGAAAGCGGCTTTCCGCCGGCTTTCTGCTACTTGCACCCACGTTAAAAAGTGCTAAAGGCGAGCGCCCAGATCAAAATGATCACCCGGAGCCCATCGCTTCGGGTTTTTGTTTTTTCAGGGCGTCAGGTCGCCGGAAAGGATTGGTCAGCATGACCAATGATTACGAAGCCCTCGACCGGGCACTGGGACGCGGAGCGTCGCCGGACCCCTCTTCCCTAGGACAACTGCTCAGCGTTCGCCTGACGGTGGAGCCTCGGCTCCTCGAAAGCACGCTAGAGGCGTTGGCGAAGGCCGATTTTCCCATCAACCCTCAACTGACGCACCAGCGGAAAACGCTGATCGAGTTCCCGGCCTATCGTGGCCAGTTGAAGCAGTTGTCCGCTTTGCTAACGGGCTTGCCGGTGGAGGTATCGGCGCGGAACATGCTGGACGAAATTCGCGCCCCCGGAGAGTCGCCGGTTCTGGCACACTAAAGGCAGCATGCGACGCCTTGCCGTACTTCTGGCCGCGCTCGCGGTGACGCTGGCCGCCGCGCAGATCAAGCTCTATCTGAAGGACGGCACCCATCAGATGGCTCGCGAGTACGCAGTGAATGGCGACCGCGTCCGCTATTACTCCATCGAACGGCAGGACTGGGAAGAGCTTCCCAAGGAACTCGTCGACTTCACGCGCACCGAAGGCGAACTGAAGCAGAAAGCCGCCGCACGCGCCGAGGAAGACAAGCTGATCGCGGACGAGGACCGCGTGGAGCGCGAGGAGCGCGCCCGGCTGGCCCGCATTCCGGCCGACCCCGGCGTTTACTATGAGCCAGACCCGGAGGCCAAGGCGCCCGAGATGCGCCCGTTAAAGCTGGCGGAGAGTAAGTTCGTCACGAATAAGCGGCGGTCGATTCTGAAGGTAATGAGTCCGCTGCCGATTGTGAATGGCAAGGCGACAGTGGAGATCGACGGGGAGCACTCGCTGGTGGTGATCAAGAATCGCCGCCCGGAGTTCTACTTTCGCCTGTCGGACGACGAGAGCTTTAACTTCTTCAAGCTGACGCCGGGCAAGAATACGCGCATCGTGGAGAAGGTGACGATCGCGGCAGTGGTGAACGAGAAGATCGAGGAGCCGCTGATCATCGAAGCCTTCCGGCAGCAACTAGCGGACCGCCTCTTCAAGATGTGGCCGACGGCGGATCTGGAGCCCGGTGAGTACGCGCTGGTGCAGTACACCGAAGGCAAGATGAACCTGCAGATTTGGGATTTCCGCGTCGAGCCTTAACGTCCGTGAAGGACCGATTCTGGAAACGACCCCCTCACTGCGTTCGGGGCTGGTTGGCTCGCGTAGCGCCACCCCGAAATGCTGCTGTGCCATCCAGCCCCGAACGCAGTGAGGGGGTCGTTCAATAACTAACGGCCTAGCGTGAACGAGAGGATGTTGCCGCCCGCGGCGATGGCGACGTATTGGCGTCCGTTGGCGGTGTACGTCATCGGCGAGGCCTTCCAGACTTGCCCCGTATTGAAGTGCCACAGCGTCTTGCCGGTGCGCGCGTCCGCCGCGGCGAAGGTGCCGCCGGATTCGCCGTAGAAGAGCAAGCCGCCGGCGGTGGATAGGACGCCCGAGTAGTTCGCTTCCGGAGCGCCCGTTTGTGGCACTTCCCAGACGATCCTGCCGGTTTCGATATCGAGGGCGCGGAGGAGTTTTTGCGGTGGATTCGCCGGATCACTGTAGGGAACAAACCAACTGCCCGCCTGGCGGTATAGGTTACAGTCTTCCACGGCCATGAAGTAGAAGAGCCGGGTGACCGGGTTAAAAGCCGTGGAGTACCAGTTCGTCGCGCCGCGGACGGCGGGGCATACGATGGTGCCGCCCATCGTGGGCTTGGCGCTCTCGTTCACCAGTGGGCGGCCCTGCGGATTCAGGCCAGAGGCCCAGGTTAGGCGCTTGACGAAGGGCTTGCCGAGCAAGAATTCGCCGTTCGTGCGGTCCAGCACGTAGAAGAAGCCATTGCGATTGGCTTGCAGGAGTAACTTACGGTCGCGGCCTTGAAACTTCGTATCCACCAGGACCAAGGGCTCGGTGGCGTCCCAATCCCATAAGTCGTGCGGGGTGAATTGAAAATGCCATTTCAACTTACCCGTCTTGGGTTCCAGGGCCAGCACGCAATTCGTATAGAGGTTATCGCCTTCGCGTTCCGTGCCGTCGGTGTCGGGGTAAGGATTGCCGGTGGGCCAGAAGAGCGTATCGGTGCCGGGATCGTAAGAGCCGGTGAGCCAGGTGGCGCCGCCGCCGGTTTCGATGGCTTTGCCGCGCCAGGTCTTGGCGGCCGGCTCACCCGGCTGGGGGACGGTCCAGAAGCGCCAGACTTGCTCGCCAGTGGTCACCCGGTAGGCGGCGAGAAAGCCGCGCAAGGGGGCGTCGCCGCCGCCGATGCCGGCGATGACCAGGTCGCCCACGACGAGCGGCGCGGCGGTGGCGCCGAAGGCGCCGGGCGACTCCGGCATATACACTTGCCACATCAGCGCGCCCGTGATGCGATTGAGCGCGATGAGGTGGGCATCATCCGTGGCGAAGAAGACGCGGTCGCCGGAGAGCGCGGCGCCGCGCTGGGCGCCCTTGGCGGCATCGCCCGAAATCTTGGTGGCGTCGCTGCGCGGCCGGACGTAGCACCAGATCTCGCGGCCCGTTTCGGCGGAGAGCGCGCAGACCTGATTCGGAGCCGTGACGTACATCACGCCGTCCGCCACCAGCGGCGTGGTTTGTAGACCGAGATGTGGCAGCGAGTAACTCCAGGCGGGAGTCAATCGCGTGGCGTTCGTGGTGTTGATCTCCGCCAGCGGACTATGGCGGTTGCCGGTCGGCAAGCCATGATAGCTGGGCCAGTCGCCGGGTTGCGGCGACTGGGACTTTCCCGCTACGGGAGCGGTCTGCAATGCCCCCGTGGGAATGCCGTTTAAGGTGCTCAGGTAAGCGACCAGGTCGCGCCTCTCGGCGGGGCTGGCGGCGACGGGCGGCATGTAGGAGTTGTTCTCGGCCTCGATCTTCAGGTCGCCGGTGAGCGAGTGAAAGCGGCCGTCGAAGGTTTGTAGCTGTAAGTCATGCTGTCCGCGGCTGCGCGCGAAGCCTCGCAGCTTACTGCCGTTGCGTAGAGTCACCTGGACCACGTCCCAGGGATTCTCGGGGCAGAAGGCCCAACTGGGACAACTGGCGCCGTTGCGTTGGCCTTTGCGGGAATTGGGGTTGGCGAGCGTTTGCTCGATCTCGGCTACGGTGAGCTCGTTGCCGATGTTCGATAAGTCCGGCCCGTTAGAGGCGCCGCGGCCGCGCACCATGTGGCAGGCCAGGCAGCGGCTCTCGAAAAAGCGCTGGCCGGCAGCGAGGTCCCCGGTGGGTTGGGCGTCGGCGGCGGAGGCGTTCCAGCCGCGCACCGCGCGGGCCAGAGCCGTGAGTTGGGCGGCGGGCAAGGGGAAGGCGGGCATGCCGCCGGGCGTGCCCTGGCGAATCAAGGTGACCAGATCGGCTTCACTGAGCGAGCGCAGGGAACGGGAGTTGACGAGGTTGGGACCACGGTCAGTCCCGGTGGCACGTTCGCCGTGGCAAGCGGCACAGAGCTTGGGGTAGGGGTCGGGCGGAGTCTGCGCGTAGGCGACAAAGCTGAATAAGAGCCACGCGAGGGTCTTCACCGGTTGCCTACCAACTGTATCTTGCGACGGCGCACGATCTCTTTGATCTTATCGCTGGTCCAGAGGGCGACGACGGCCGCGCGGTCCTGCGCGACGTTCTCATAGCCGGGGTGATGGACGGCGCGCATCTCGGGGGTGTCCTGCGCGGCGTGGTCCAGCATCAGCCAGGTGCCGGGCTCCAAGGTCTCGAGCCGCGCGGCCACTTTGGCGATCCGCGCTTCCGCGCTATCGGTCTGCGTGTAGAGGCTGCCCAGGCGCTTCACGCCCTCGCCGGGAATCGGCAGGCCGTACTCCGCGGAGAGTTTCTTCAGCAGCGCTTGCATTTCCGGGAAGGGGCCGGCGAAGCCCATATGCGTGGTCATGTAAGAGACCCTTGGCACCAGGCGCTTGCCCAATTCAATCTGCGCGCGTAACTCGCGTTCCACTTCCGCTAGCTTTGGTTTGGCCTCCAGCAGACTCTGCCCCGCCGGGAAACGCGGGTTGGGGCGCACCATGGGATGGAAATAGCCTTGCGCATCCGTCAGGCTCGGCGCTTGGGTGAGCGGACGCCATTTGATGAGGGTCCATTCGCTGGTGAGCGCCAGATGAATGCCCACCTCAAGGCCGGGTTCGGAGGCGAGCAACTGGACGGCTTCCGGCAGCCACGGGGCAGGGACGATGATGTTCGTCGTGCGCATGATGCCGTCGCGATAGGCCTGCAGCGTCCCCAGATTGACGGCGTGCGCGGCGCCCATGTCGTCGCCCTGCACGATCAGGCGAATGGGCTCGTCCGCCAGCGCCAGCGCGAACAGAAGGACAGGCAGCATGGGCGTTACTCCGGTTTGTCGTTGATGGTGCCGCGGCAGGTTTTGGCGCCGCAGGAGCAGGGGACGATTTCGACGTCGGCGCCGAAGTGGTAATCGACGAAGAGCTCTTCGCCTTTCTTGATGTCGCGCAAGGCCATATAGAGAATGTGGCCTTTCGTGATCAACGTCCAGACGTTGGGCTCGCAACTGTGGTTGATGTACTCGGCGCCGCTGCCGCCCACGGCGCCGTCGAGGCACCAGTAACTATCCAGCGTGAAGATGTAATGCAGGGGCCGCTCGTCCGCGCGACGCTTCGTTTCCCGGCGGCTGATGCGTTCGCCGCGGTATTCGATCACCTTGCGGCGCTTGGGGATGTTCTCCTCGGCAAACAAGCCCCAGCGGTGGATCCGCGAAGGCTTGATGCTCAGCTTATAGGCGCAATAGCGTTCGTCCAGATGCGGCTTCTCTGGTTCGCGGGCAACAGCAGCTTTGGCGGACTTCATGCGCGGGCGGGTTTAAAAGTCGTCGCCATCAACGGGCTTCTTGGTGCCCTTGCGGCGCATGATGATGATCACCACACAGAGTACGGCGAGTCCGCCGCACACTACTTTTACCATCGTTTCGTTATCCACTGGGAATCCCTCCATCAGGATCGAGCGTTGAACATTTAGACTACAAAAAGCTGGGGCCAAACACAAGATGCCTGGCCCGTAAAGATTTGCGAACTAGCCCATCTTCTGTTTGAGAATGCTGACGAGCTCTTCCACCGCGGCGGCGCTCTTCTTCAGCATGGCGGACTCCTCCGCCGTGAGCTTCAACTCATACACCTGCTCAATGCCGCGCGCGCCCAGCTTCACGGGAACGCCAACAAACAGGCCGTTAATGCCATATTCGCCTTCCAGCAGCGCCGCGCAGGGCAGCACTTTCTTCTTGTCCTTGAGGATGCTCTCCACCATCTCGACGGTGGCGGCGGCGGGCGCGTAGTAGGCGCTGCCGGTCTTCAAATAGCTGACGATCTCCGCGCCGCCGTTGGCCGTGCGCTTGACGATCTCGGCCAGCTTCTCCTCGCTCATCAGCTCAGTAAGCGGAATGCCGGAGACGCTCGACAGGCGGGTGAGCGGCACCATGGTGTCGCCGTGGCCGCCCATCACCACCGCCACTACGTTCTCCATGGAGACGTTGAGTTCCTGCGCGATGAAGGTGCGGAAGCGCGCGGTATCGAGCACGCCGGCCATGCCGACTACGCGGTTCTTCGAGAACTTCGACATCTGGAGCGCCGTCCAGCACATGGCGTCGAGCGGGTTCGAGACGATGACCAGAATCGCGTTCGGGCTGTACTTGGCGGCCTGTTCGGAGGCCGACTTCATGATCTCGTAGTTGGCCATCAGCAAGTCGTCCCGCGACATACCGGGCTTGCGCGGCAAGCCAGCCGTGATGACGACGACATCTGAATTGGCCGTGGGCTCGTAGTTGTTGGCGCCCGTCAGCGTGACGTCGTAGCCTTCCACCGGCCCGGACTGCATCAGGTCAAGCGCCTTGCCTTGCGGCACGCCCTCCACTACATCCACCAGGACGACGTCCGCCAATTCCTTATCGGCGATGCGCATGGCGCACGTCGCGCCGACATTCCCGCCGCCGATTACTGTTACCTTCTTCCGCATATTTTCCTTGTACCTGGGTTTGATTCGCAATCTTTTGCAGACTGCATCGAATCCCACAGTTTAACACCGCGCTACGATGAAGAGTCGCATGGCCATTCCGGAGTCCGCTCGCCACTTTCTCGCCGCCCAGGCTGAACGCCTGCGCCGCATCACGCCGAAGCCGCGCATCGTCTTTCCGGAAGGCGACGATCCGCGGGTGCAAGCGGCGGCGGACCGGTTGCGGCGCGAAGAACTAGTAACGCCGATCCTGATTCGTCCGCAGGATCCGGCCACTTGTCCGCGTCTGCCGCGCTACGAGTCCATCTATTACGAACGCCGCCGCGCCAAGGGGTTGACGCAGGTAGAAGCCGCGGCGATGGCGCGCCGTCCCTTGTACTTTGCCGCCTTGATGGTGGCCGCGGGCGACGCCGAGGGCTTCGTGGGCGGGGCCGCGAATACGACGGCCGAGACGGTGCGCGCCGCGCTGCACTGCATTGGCGCGCGGACGGACGTGAAGACCGTGTCGAGCGTGTTTCTGGTGGCCGTGCAGGACTCGTCGTATGGCGTGAACGGCATGCTCTCCTTCGCCGATTGCGCCATCGTGGTGGATCCAACGGCGCCGCAATTAGCCGATATCGCGGTGGCCACGGCCGAGTCCACCCGGACGCTGCTGGGGGCGGAGCCGAAGGTGGCTTTGCTGTCGTTTTCGACGAAGGGCAGCGGGCAGCACGCGCACGCGGACAAGGTGGTGGAGGCGTTGCGCGTGCTGCGCGCTCGCGCGCCGGGGCTGAAGGCGGACGGCGAACTGCAGGGCGACGCGGCGCTGGTGGCGAGCGTCGGCGGTTCGAAGGCTCCGGGTTCGCCGGTGGCGGGGCAGGCGAACACGCTCATCTTCCCGGATCTGGACGCGGGCAACATCGCGGTAAAGCTGGTGGAGCGCCTGGGCGGCGCGGCGGCCTACGGCCCCTTCCTGCAAGGCTTGGCGAAGCCCGCCAATGATCTTTCGCGCGGCTGCTCCGCGGAAGACATCTACGCCGTCGCGATGGTGACGGCTTTGCAGAGTTGATTTCTTCGTTCACGATTCCGGTGTTTCGCGAAAACCCCAGAAGCAATGGCATAATTCGTAACGTAACCCACCGCTTACGCGGTGGGCTGTTTGTGGGTCGCCAGCCCATCGCGTAAGCGATGGGTTACATCGACGCGACCGCGCGGACTTTGGCGAGTAAGTCCGCGAGTTGATCCAGGCGCAACGCGTTCGCGCCGTCGGACTTCGCGCGCTCCGGGGCTTCGTGGACCTCGACGAAGAGTCCGTCGATGCCGACCGCGGCGGCGGCTCGGGCTAGAGGTTCAATAAACCGCGGCTGGCCGCCGCTGGTGTTGCCGGAAGCTCCAGGCAGTTGTACGCTGTGCGTGGCGTCGAAGATGACGGGGTAACCCAGGTCGCGCATGATCACCAGCGAACGCATGTCGACGACTAAGTTGTGATAACCGAAACTCGAGCCGCGTTCCGTCAGGCTTACCCGTTGATTGCCGGTAGAAGTTACTTTTTCCACGGCGTGACGCATATCCTCGGGCGCGACGAATTGGCCTTTCTTGATATTCACCATCCGGCCGGTTTTCCCGGCGGCGACGAGTAAGTCAGTTTGCCGGCAAAGGAAGGCGGGGATTTGCAGAATATCGGCGCAGGCGGCGACGGGTTCCGCTTGCCAGGCTTCATGGATGTCCGTCAGCACGGTGTAGCCTTCCTTGCGCAGTCCCGCGAGAATCCGGCAGCCTTCCGCAAAGCCGGGGCCACGGTAAGAATTGACGCTGGAGCGGTTGGCCTTGTCGAAAGAGGCCTTAAAGACAAACGGACCGGCGATCTTCGCGATCTCCCACGCCAGATACTGGCAGTGCTCCTCGCTTTCGATCACGCAGGGGCCGGCAATCAGCGCCAGTGGCGCGCCGCCGCCAAGCTGTAAGTCGGGAGAGAGAGTCATCGGGAAAAGAGCGGCTGCTCCAGCCGGACTAAGCGCTGCTGACGGTGAGCATAAGAAGCGCCAAGAAACGCCGTGAACAAGGGGTGCGGCTCCAGCGGCTTCGACTTAAATTCGGGATGAAATTGACAGCCCAGGAACCAAGGATGATTGGGTAACTCGCAGATTTCAACATAGACGCCGTCAGGCGTTTGGCCCGAGATCTTGAGCCCATGTTCCGTGAGTACTTTCTCGAATTCGCGATTGAACTCGAAGCGATGGCGATGACGCTCGCTGATTTCGGCCGCGCCATAAGCTTGGCGGGCGAGGCTGCCTTCGGCGAGTTGGCACGGGTAAGCGCCGAGGCGCATAGTGCCGCCGAGTTCATCGACGCCAAGTAACTCGCGGAGTTTGTAAATCACCCGGTAGGGCGCGGCGGGGTTAAACTCGGTGGAGTCCGCGCCGGTGAGCCCCGCGACGTGGCGCGCGAACTCGATCACCATGGTTTGCATGCCGAGGCAGATGCCGAAGTAAGGCACTTGCTCTTCGCGCGCGAAGCGAATGGCGTTGAGCATCCCCTCCACACCCCTCGACCCGAAGCCGCCTGGCACCAGGATGCCATCGAAGCGGCTTAAGACTTCGCGGCAAGCCGGCCATTCGAGCGTTTGCGCTTCGATCCAGTTGAACTCGATTTTGAGATTGTGCGCGAGGGCGCCGTGGATCAGCGATTCTTTCAGGCTCTTGTAAGAATCCTCATACTCGACATACTTACCGATTAGCCCGATTTCCACCACATCGCGCGGGTGTTTCATGCGCTGTAACATGGCCCCCCAGGCTTCCATGTTACGCGGCGCGGGGCTGGGCATCTCGAAAATGCGGAGCAACTTCTCGTCGACCTGCTGATCCGCCAGAACGAGCGGAACGGCATAGACGCTGTCGACGTCCATCACAGTGACCACGGCGTCGAGATCGACGTCGCAGAAGAGCGCGATTTTGGCCTTCATGTCGTCGGCGAGCGGACGCTCCGAGCGGCAGAGGAGAATATCCGGCTGGATGCCGAGCGCGCGTAGTTCCTTTACCGAATGCTGCGTCGGCTTCGTCTTCAATTCCTGCGCGGCGGCGATCCAAGGCACCAAGGTGAGATGGACGAAGCAGGCATTCGTACGGCCCACTTCATGGCGCATCTGGCGAATGGCTTCGAGGAACGGCAGGCTCTCAATGTCGCCGACCGTGCCGCCGATTTCGCAGATCACGACGTCGACGCCTTCACTTACCTTGCGCATGGCGTTTTTAATTTCGTCGGTGACGTGCGGAATCACTTGCACGGTTTTCCCGAGATAGTCACCACGGCGCTCGCGCATGATGATTTGTTCGTAGATGCGGCCGCTGGTGAGGTTATTCGCTTTGGAGAGCGGCGAATGGGTGAAGCGTTCGTAGTGGCCAAGGTCAAGATCCGTTTCGGCGCCGTCGTCGGTGACGAAGACTTCGCCGTGCTGGAAGGGACTCATGGTGCCCGGGTCAATATTCAAGTAGGGGTCGAACTTCTGCATGCAGACGCGTAAGCCGCGGCTTTCGAGTAAGCAGCCGATCGACGCCGCTGCGATGCCCTTCCCTAGTGAAGAGACGACACCGCCAGTGACGAAGATGTATTTAGCCATTGTTGATTAAAGTGTTCCGTGGGGCAGGATGCCGGGAGAGAGAGAGTTCGAAGTAGTGACGGAGGCGGGCTAAGTCCTCGGGCGTGTCGACGCCGAGGGATTCATATTCCGTCTCCGCGACGCGGATCTTGTAACCATTTTCGAGTGCCCGCAGTTGTTCCAGGCACTCGGAGGTTTCGAGCGGTCCGACGGGTAGGTCAGAGTAACTCAGTAGGAAATCGCGTTGATAAACGTAAAGACCGATGTGCTTGTAATAAGCGATACGGTCGCCGGCGCCGCGATTGTAGGGAATCGTGGAGCGCGAAAAGTAAATGGCGTTGCCGAGGCGGTCTGTCACAACTTTAACGACGTTTGGGTTGCCCTGGTCGGCCGGATCTTCGATGCGGCGCTTCAGCGTGGCCATGGGAATATCGGGATTATCGAGAAGAGCCAAAACGGCGGCGTCGATGGCGGCCGGATCGATGAGGGGCTCGTCGCCTTGAATGTTGACGACGACAGAGGCCGGGTCAGCCGAGGCGACTTCGGCCACGCGGTCAGTCCCGGAGAAATGGTCGGCGCGGGTCATGCGCACGGTGGCGCCGAAGGCACGGGCGGCTTGGGCGATGCGGTCGTCATCCGTGGCCACCACCACGTTGGTGAGGTAGCGCGCGGAGAGGGCCCGTTCCCAGACGTGCTGGATCATGGGTTTTCCGGCGATAGAGACGAGGGCTTTGCCGGGAAACCGGCTGGAAGAGAACCTGGCGGGAATGACGCCCAGAATGCGCTGCGGCACGTTCGATGGTAACACAGGGCTCCCGAGTTGCGGACTGAATCGGTGATATCTTGAAGGAGAATCTCGAGCGGGATGGTGTCTATGCTATTTCGGAGCCGGCGGATATGCCTGGGCGTGTTTATTTTCGCGTCGATCCTGTTACCGGCCGACGACCGGGCGAAGACGGGCGTCCAGCCGGCCAAGCCTGAGGCCGGCGCAACCGCCACCCCGGCGCCTGGCTTGCCCCCGGCCCGGGTCGGCATCGAACCGCGCGTTTCGACTGCGGGCCCCAAACCGCCGGCGGACGGCGAGGCGCGCGTCCCGAATATCCGCGTCGACACGAACCTGGTGCTGATCAACGTAACCGTGCGCGACCCGCTGAATCGCTTCGTGACGGGCTTGGAAAAAGAGCAGTTCAAGCTCTTTGAGGACAAGGTGGAGCAGCGGATCGTGCAGTTCGCCAGTGAAGACGCACCTCTCTCGATTGGCCTCGTCTTCGACGCCAGCGGCAGCATGGGCTCCAAGCTGCAGAAGGCGCGCCAAGCGGCCGCGCAGTTCTTCAAGACGGCGAATCCGGAGGACGAATTCTTCCTGGTGCAGTTTAACGATCGCCCGGAGCTCGTCGTGCCCTTCACCCACTCCACCGAGGAGATTCAGAACCGGCTGACCTTCACGCAGGCCAAAGGCAAGACGGCGCTGCTGGACGGCGTTTACATGGCCATGACGCAGATGAAGAAGGCCAAGAATCCGCGCAAGGCGATTATCATTCTATCGGATGGCGGCGACAATTCGTCGCGTTACACCGAGACTGAGATTCGGAACCTGATCCGGGAAGCGGACGTCCAAGTTTATGCAATTGGCATCTTCGAGCCGATGTCGGCCCGCGGCCGTTCCGCGGAGGAGATGGCCGGCCCGGGCCTGTTAACGGAAGTGTCCGAGCAGACGGGCGGGCGTCATTTTCCGATTGAGAATATCAATGAGTTGCCCGACGTGGCGGCCAAGATCGGCATCGAGTTGCGGAACCAGTACGTCCTGGGATTCTCGCCGATGAACCAGGAGCGCGACGGGAAGTATCGCCGCGTGCAAGTGAAATTGATTCAGCCGAAAGGATTGCCGCCGCTCAAGCCCGCTTGGCGCCAAGGCTACTATGCTCCAGCCCAGTAGAAGAGGTTTTTTCACAACGGCCGCCGCCGGTATCGCGGCCTACGCGCAGGATCCGGAACCGACCTTCCGCAGCGACACCCGTTTGGTGCCCCTCTACGCGACCGTAGTGAATTCGAAGGGCCAATTGGTGACGGACTTGCCGCGCACGGCCTTCAAGGTTTTCGAAAACAACACCGAGCAGCCCATTAAGGCGTTCCTGCGCGAAGACGTCCCCGTGTCGCTGGGCCTGATCGTCGACAACTCCGGCTCCATGCGGGATCGCCGCGCCAAGGTGGAGGCGGCCTCCATCGCGATGGTGAAGGCGTCGAACCCGCGCGACCAGGTCTTCATTGTCAATTTCAACGACGAAGCCTTTGAGGATGTCACCTTCACGTCGGACG
Source organism: Bryobacteraceae bacterium (assembly GCA_019752335.1). Lineage (GTDB taxonomy): Bacteria > Acidobacteriota > Terriglobia > Bryobacterales > Bryobacteraceae > JALHNI01. The sequence goes on along the minus strand of JAIEMJ010000018.1, from coordinate 4,303 downwards.
TGAAGAAGATGGAAGAAGGCTTGGCGCGTATCGATTCGAGCGGCGGCACGGCTTTCTACGACGCCATCAACCTCTCGCTCGACAACGTGGCCAAGGGCAAGCACGACAAGCGCGTGCTAATGCTGATCACCGACGGCAACGATAACGCCAGTTCCACCACGCTCGAGAAGCTGTTGGCGAAGACGGGCCGCTCGAACGTCGTGATCCACGTCATTGGCCTGCTCTCCCGGGAAGAGCCGCGCGAAGCGAAAAAGGCACAGCGGGCGCTGAAGTCAATTACCGAGTCCACCGGTGGCTTGTGCTTTTTCCCGAATGAACTCGAAGAAGTAGAAAAACTGGCGTTGCAAGTGGCCCACGATATTCGGAACCAATACGTCATTACTTACTCGCCGCTGAACGCCGCGCTCGACGGTAGTTACCGGACGATCAAGGTCACCGCGAAGGGCCCGAACAGTCCGGTGGTGCGGACGCGTTCCGGTTATTACGCGACGCCGAATCAACGCGAACCCAAGAAGGTCTCGCAGAATCTTTAGATGCTGAGCTTTTTGTGGAATGCGACGCGTGGCTATCCGCTGCGCCCCTGGGCGAGCCCCTACTTACGTTGGCGCATGGAGACTTACTGGGGTCTGCACGCGGACGAGATCACGGCGCGCGAGTTTTTCACCTTCTCCTGGCGTCATCGTCAAGAGTTACTCCGTTTCCTGGCCTGGGCCGGGCGCATGCACCGGCGGGCTTAGCGTAAGTGGACCTCGGCTTACGAGACAAAGTCGCAATCGTGGCGGCAGCCAGCCAAGGGCTTGGCTTCGCCGTGGCGGAGGGCTTGGCGCAAGAGGGCGCGCGGGTAGCCATCTGTTCGCGCGACGCCGTGGCGATTGCGCGGGCGGCGGAGCGCATCGGGCCCGAAGTGCTGGCCGTGCCGGTGGACGTCACCGACGCCGAGCAGGTGCATGCCTTTGTCGCCGCAGTACGAAGCCGCTTCGGTCGCGTAGACATATGCGTGACGAACTCGGGAGGGCCGCCTGCGAAGACGTTTGAGCAGACGAACGCCGCCGATTGGGAGTCCGCCGTGCGGCTGAACCTGATGAGCACGCTGCACTTCGCCCACGCCGTTTTGCCGGGGATGAAAGCGCAAGGCTGGGGCCGATTTCTCACGATCACGTCGGTGTCGGTGAAGCAGCCCCTGGATGGCCTGATTCTGTCGAACTCCGTGCGCGCGGCGGTCGCGGGCCTGGTGAAGAGCCTCGCCAATGAATACGGGGCGTACGGCGTGACGGTGAACAACATTTGCCCGGGTTTCACCGCAACGGATCGCTTGAACACCATCGCTGGCCACGACCCCGAACTCCGCGACCGCTGGGCCAGCCAAACCGCCCTCAAGCGCATCGCGACGCCGGAAGAATTTGCGAATGCCGTGGTCTTCCTGGCGTCGGAACGCGCCAGCTACCTGACCGGAGTCTCCCTCGCCGTAGACGGCGGTCTGACGCGAGGCTTGCTGGGTTGAACCCGGTGGGTGGGTTCTGTCTCAGGCTGATGGGTGGGAGGTTCAGAGTCGGCGGGGCGGCCCAGGTCGATGTTGATGTGGCGGTGGAAGGCGGGCCGCTTGGCTTTGGCGGCGACGTCTTCGAGGGTCAGTTCTCAGGAGGGTTCCAATTCGGGCGGGCCCCGGACTACGGGTTCGCCGTCAGCGACGCGCCTGCGGTAGCGACAGGCCGAAACCAGAATAGACAGAGCCCGTAATAGAGGAACCAAAGCGGAATCAAGGGCAGGCAAAGGATCTCCAGATGCCATTCCGTCCCCATCATGCGCGCATACCAAGCCAGCGCGACCAGGCCCATCGCGGCCACCGTATGCAGTAGGGCTTTCAGCGATGGATAGAAGAGCGAAACGATCATTGCCAGGAAGAGCAGCGCGAGACCTACCTGGGGCATGGAGGTGATCCAGCCGCGGGGATCCGGCGGGCGCGTGCCTTTGGTGAAGCCCGAACTGAACAGGGCTACAACGTAACCGAGTACGCCCGCGCCTTCGCGAGCGAAGTTCACCGCGCTGTGGAAGAGCGTGATCAGCAGCAGCAGGGCCAGGCCAACCGAGAGCATCAGTCCGGTAAGGTAGCGGAACAAGAGAAAAGCAGTGAACATCGCCCCGTAAGGCTACCAGAAAGGATCCGGGAGGTGCGGTGGCGGGGACGAGAGGCGTCCGTATTCGCGTTTCGTCCAGAACACATCAGCTTCAAGGCAACTGGCGGCCCATTTCCGCCGCGAACCGGTAGACTTCCGGGAAATCTCCGGCTTCGAGATCAGGGTGCTCGTCCAGAATCTCCGTCTCGGACATTCCCGCCCCCAGCCAGCCCAGCACATCCCAAACGGTGATTCGCAATCCCCGAACGCAAGGCTGGCCGCTCCGCTTTCCCGATTCGATGGTGATTCGCGTGGTGGTGGGCATGCAACCTCTCCTAGGGGGCAGTATCGTATGCGAGCCGGAATGAAAGGCGGGATGACGCGGCGGGCAGCCCAGCTCCATGCTTTAGCGTACATCCCGCGACGATCAATTCCGGTAGTAGCGCTTCTCCAGTTCTTCGGCCGACGGTGTCTCCACGCGCTGGGCCGGGGGCAGGGGTTGGTTGAACCCTGCTTTCCAACGCTTCAGTTCCGCGAGCAGCGCGTCCGCCACGGGCCGGTTCCGCGCCAGGACGTTGTTCGTCTCCCCGATGTCCGCGGAGAGATCGTAGAGTTCGGTACGCTCGAACCTGTCGTCGGCAAAGAGCTTCCACTTTCCTTTTCTGACCGCCAGGGAGAGGCTCGTGGCGACCCCGCGCTGCGGGGAGCGAAACTCCAGGAAGAGCGGGCGGGAAGCGAAGCGGGCCGGGTTCGCTACGGCGGCGCGTAGATCCATGCCTCCGTCGAGATCCAACTCGCGCTTGGGCTTGGTGCCGGTAACCGCGAGCACGGTGGGAAACACGTCCAGCATACTCGTCACCGCCGGCGACACCACGCCCGTGGGACCGGTACCGGGGAAGCGGACGAGGCAAGGCACGCGAATTCCGCCTTCCCAAAGCTGAGTCTTCATCCCCTTCAGGGGCCAAGCGGAGCCCCGGGAAAATTCATAGCTATGGGCTTCCGGGCCATTGTCGCTGCTGAAGATCACCAGGGTGTTTCGCGCGATTCCCTTGTCTTCGAGCTTCTGCAGGATGCGGCCTACTGCACGGTCAATATCCGTTACCGTCTGAAAATACGTCTGCTCCTGCTTGCTCCAATGCGGATAACTCTCCGCTTGATTCGGCAAGGGCGCCAGCGGTTCGTGCGGGGCGTTGAACCACAGATTCAGAAAGAACGGACCTTTGGCGGCGCGGTCGTCAATCACCTCCAAGGCGGCATTGGTTTGCACCTCCGTCACGTGACCCTGATGGACCACTGGCCTTTGCCGGTCCCGGATCATCTCCGGATTCATGGAGCGCGCATACTTGATCCAGCCAGAACTGGGCCGGCCGCCAAAGATGCCGAAGAAAGAATCGAAGCCTTGCTCCAAGGGGTGCGGAGCTTCCTCGGGCTCGCCCAGATGCCACTTGCCGACGTGCGCGGTGTAGTAGCCGGCATCCTTCAACACTTCGGCCAGGGTAATCGCGCTGGCCGGCAGGAAGTAGCGGCGCGTGCTCTCCGGGACGTCGGCGTGGTGGATGCCGTAGCGCTGCTGATACTGGCCGGTGATCAAGGCCGCGCGCGAGGGCGAGCAGACCGGCGAAGTGGTGTGGAAGTCAGTGAAGCGCACCGCCTGCGCAGCCAGGCGATCCAGGTTGGGCGTCTGGATGGTTCGATTTCCATAGCAGCCTAGGTCCGCGTAACCGAGGTCGTCGCAAAGAATGATCACGACGTTGGGAGGAGGCGCCTGCGCCGAGGCGGCCCCGGTGGCGAGCAGCGTGAGGAAGGATCGTCGTTGCATGTTAAAACCTCAGTTTATGCGCGAATTGGAGCGGGCGCGGAGTACTGGCTACATTCAAGACTAGTCCCAAGTTTGCGTTACTGAAGTTGTTGACGAGCGCGACAGCCGGATAGGAGGCGCCGCTGCGCAGGGCAATATCATCTACCTGCTTCAGCGCATTCTACATGTTCAAGTGTTGGAATGTATTTCCCGCTCACCGCCAAAAGCATTTACACTTTTGAAGCCGGAATTCACTTGCCAATAAACTCGTATCTGGCATAATCAAGGCGCGGAGCGAATAACTATGCGTTACTGCCTTTCGTTGCTCACCGTAACCGGCCTACTCTTTGCGCAAGCGCAATTCCGTAAGGTCGACCCCACACTTACTTTC
>JAIEMJ010000002.1 GCA_019752335.1 Bryobacteraceae bacterium | reverse complement strand
AAGCACCCCGCCGCCCACGACGCCGCCATCGAAGCCATCCGCGAAACCCGCAAAACCCTCCAAGGCCTGGAAAACCGGAAGAACAAGCCGCCGAAGCCCAGCGCCGCGCCTTCCAGCGCCACATCAACATCAACCTCGGCCGCCCCGCCGACTGGGAGCCGCCCCAGCCTAACTGAACAGCGTCGGCTGCTCGCCGGGGCCGCCGCCGAAGCGGCGCACGTTGAAGTATTGGTAGGCCCGATCCGTTCCCATGCGCCCGCGGGGAGTGATTTGGATGAAGCCGAGTTGAATCAGGTAAGGCTCATAGACCTCGGCAATCGTGTCCGCTTCTTCATCGATGGACGCCGCTACGGTCGACAAACCCACTGGGCCGCCGTTGTACTTCTCGAGGATCGTCAGCATGATCTTGCGGTCGATTTCGTCCAGGCCGAAGCGGTCGACGTCCAATAGATCCAGCGCCGTGCGTGCCACTTCCGGGTCAATCGCTCCCCGCGCGCGGACTTGCGCGTAGTCCCGCACCCGGCGCAGCAAGCGGTTGGCGATGCGGGGGGTGCCCCGGCTCCGCCGCGCCACTTCGAGCGCCGCTTCGGGCTCAATCGGCACGCCGAGCAACTTTGCTGACCGTTGCACGATCAGTTGCAGATCGCCGGCACTATAGGGCTCCAGGCGCAATACCAAGCCGAAGCGGCTGCGCATCGGCGCGCTTACCAGGCCTTGGCGCGTGGTGGCGCCGATGCAGGTGAAACGCGGCAGGTTGATGGAGTGTGTGCGCGCGCCCGGCCCTTGGCCGATCAGGATGTCGACGCGGTAGTCTTCCACCGCCGCGTAGAGCATCTCCTCGATGGCTTTATCGAGCCGGTGAATCTCGTCGACGAAGAAGACCTGCTTGGCCTTGATGTTCGTCAGGACGCCCGTCAGGTCGAGCTTCTTTTGCAGCACCGGCGCGGACGTCTGCTCGAACGTGACGCCGAGTTCATTGGCGATCAGCGCGGCCAGCGTCGTTTTGCCCAAGCCCGGCGGACCGTACAGCAACACGTGATCCATCGCCTCGTCGCGCAGGCGGGCCGCTTCGATGGCGATGCTGAGATTCTCCTTCAGCTTCGGTTGGCCGTTGAAGTCACTGAGCGTGCGCGGACGCAAACCCACCTCGAACTGGCGTTCTTCGTCCTCCAGATTGCCCGACAATATGCCCCGGTCAGCCATGCCCATTCAGGTTAGCGCACCAGTTCGAGGGCCTTGCGAAAGAGGACTTCGAAATCGTCTCCGACCCCGGCCGCCTGCGCCTTGCGCAAAGCCGTTTCGGCGTTCGGCCGCGCGCAACCCAGATTGCCCAGCGCCGAGAGAATGTCTTCTTCGAGGGCCGTAAAAACGGGGCCGCGGGGAACCACGGGTACGGCGGGGCCGCCCGCGCCCAGGCCGTCCACCTTGTCGCGCAGTTCCAGCACCATCCGCTCGGCCGTCTTCTTGCCGACCCCCGGAATCTTCACCAGGCGCGCCAGGTCGCCCTGGCGCAGGGCCGTCACCAGGTCCACCGCGGCCAACCCGCTCAGCACCGTCACCGCGAGCTTCGGCCCGATACCGCTGACGCCGATCAGCTTCTCGAAGAGCAGCTTCTCGTCCACCGACGCAAAGCCAAACAGCGCGAAGGCGTCCTCGCGCACTTGCGTATGGATGCGCAGTTTCACCTCCTGACCCAGTTCGGGCAGACGCGTAAAGGTGGTTACCGGAATGGTGACATCGTAGCCGACCCCGCCGCATTCGACGATGACTTGGTTGGGATGTTTTTCGAGCAGCGTGCCCCGCAGGTGAGCGATCATGGAACTTCGATTCTACATGGCTCGCCGGCTTTTCTTTGTTCCCGAAGTCCATTCCGCCCGCGCCGCGCTCCGCGGCGACGACGCCAAGCACCTGACGCGTGTGCTGCGCGTGGAAACCGGGCAGCTCTACGAGCTCTCCGATGGGCAGCGGCATTACCTGGCTGAGGTGGAATCCGCCGGCCGGGACGAGGTGAGCTTCCGGATTCGCGAAGAGTTCAGTGTTCCGCCGGAGCCGTGCGAAGTCACGCTGGCTATCGCGCTCGTCAAGTTCGAGCGTCTGGAGTGGCTCCTCGAAAAGGCCACGGAACTAGGCGCGACGCGCATCCAGCCCTTCTGGTGCCAGCGCTCCGAGGACGGCCTGGAAAAAGCCGCCATCAAGCGGCTGGAGCGATGGCGGCGCATCGCGATCGAAAGCTGCCAGCAGTCGCGAAGAATCATACCGCCGGAGATCCTGGCGCCGGTGAGCTTCGAAAGCGTTTTGCGACTGCCGGCCGCGCGGCGGTATTTCTTCGACGAGCGGCGCGAGGACGACGAGTTCACGCCGGAGTGGGCCGAAAGCTCCTTGTTGCTGGTGGGTCCGGAAGGCGGCTGGACGGATCGCGAACGCACACTGGCCGAGGGCTGCATCGCCGCGTCGCTGGGCCCGCGCGTGTTGCGCGCCGAGACGGCGGCCATCGCCGCGCTGACGCTGCTGGGCGCGTGCCTTAGACGAACACCCGGCTCACCCGCGAGTTGATGCCGCATAGCACGGCGTAGGCGATGGTGCCGGCGGTACGCGCCATGGCTTGGGCATCGAGCCCTTCTCCCAGCAGCGTCACCTCGTCGCCGATGCGCAGGTGCGGCACGCGTGAGATGTCCAGCGTCGCGACGTCCATGGAGACGGCGCCCAGCATCGGCACACGCTCACCGCCGGCCAGCACGTGGCCACGATTCGAGAGCCGGTGCGGAATGCCGTCCGCGTAACCGGCGCCGATGATCGCCAGGCGCAAAGACTCCGCCGCGACGGCGAGTCCGCCATAGCCGATCAGTGCGCCGGCCGGGACGTCTTTCACGAGGAGAATGCGCGCCTTCCAAGTAAGCGCGGGTGAAACGCGCAGCAGTTCGCCGGGCGGCGTCCCGCGCGCGGCGGAGACGTAGCCATAGAGCGCGAGGCCGGGGCGCACCAGGTTCCGCCAGGTCTGCTTCAGGCCGAAGTGGATGGGGCTTGTGCTTGACAGATGCACGTATTCCACATCGACCTGCGAGACCACTTCCTCGAATGCCGCCACCTGCTCGGCGGTTTGCCCGGAAGCAAAGTTGGCCGCCGAGGCGAAGTGCGTCATGACGCCTTCAATCGGCGTGCCTCGCACTGCGCGCACAATCTCGCCGGCCGAGGCGCGTACGCCCAGGCGCGACATGCCCGAGTCAATCTTCAGGTGATAGCGGATGCCCGCGGGCAAGGCGGCGATATCCTCGAGGCGATGCAGCACGGGCGTCAGGCGATGCGTTCGCCAGGCGTCGGCGCCGGCGGCGAGCGTGTCGGCCATCACCAAAATCCGCGAACGCAAGCCGTCCTCCCGCAGCCGCACGCCCTCGCCGACGTTGCTGACCGCGAGCCAGCGCACGCCCTCTTCTTCCAGCCGATGCGCGACCGCGCTGGCGCCGTGACGATAGGCGTCCGCCTTCACGACGGGCATCACCTCGACATCCCCTACGGTCTCCTTCACGGCCCGGTAGTTGGCCGCGATGCGGTCCAGCGATACTTCCACCCAACTGCGCAACATGTCTCCTCCATTCTCGGCCAACATTGTCGGCCACCATTGTCGGCCACGAGGGCGTGTGTCATAATTGCGGCAAATGATGCTGCCCGTACTCTCCCTCTTTCTCGTGATGGGCCTGCTATCGGCCCAAGAACCGGCCGCGCCCGCGCCCACGGGCGGCGGTGGCGGGGGTGGCAATGTCGGCGGTGGTGGTGGCAACATACCCAACCCAGCCGGCGGCGGTGGCAACACCACCTCTCCCTTCCCGAGTGGACGCCCCATGCCTGGCCAGCCGAATCCAACGGACCGTTCGCAGTTTCCCGACATGGGCCCGCGCCCCATCTTTATCTCGGGCAAAGTGATGCTCGACGACGGCACCGCGCCCACCGAGCAAGTGGTGATTGAGCGCGTCTGCAATGGCAATCCGCGCCCCGAAGGCTACACCGACTCCAAGGGCCACTTCAGCATTGAACTCGGCCGCAACCAAGCCAGCATGGCCGACGCCAGCTACAGCAACACCGACGACTCCTTCGGCGGTGGCGGCTTCGGCGGACGCCCCGGCGCTGGCGGCAACATGAACCGCATGCCCGGCGGCGGCACCCAGATCACCGAACGCGACCTGATGGGCTGCGAGATCCGCGCCACCCTGGCCGGCTACCGTTCGGACGTCGTCAGCCTGGCTGGCCGCCGCACACTCGACAACCCGAACATCGGTACCATCATTCTCCACCGCCGCGCCAACGTGGAGGGCTTCACCACCAGCGGCACGTCGCTGATGGCGCCGAAAGAAGCCAGGAAGTCCTTTGAGAAGGCCATGAAGCTCGCGAAGAACAAGAAGCCCGCTGAGGCGCAGAAAGAGCTCGAAACCGCCGTCGCCGGCTATCCCAAGTACGCCGAAGCCTGGTTTGAGTTGGGCCTGATGCACGAGCGGCAGAATCGCCCGGCGGAAGCGTCAGAGGCCTACGGCAAGAGCATGGAAGCCGACGCGAAATTCATTAAGCCCTACCTGCAGATGGCTGGGCTTTACGCGCGCGAGAACAAGTGGAAAGAGACCGCCGAGACGTCGGCGCGGGCGATCAAGCTGAACCCTTATGACTTCCCCACGGCCTACTTCTACAACTCCGTGGCCAGCATCAATCTGCAGGACCTGGAGACAGCCGAGAAGTCCGCGCGCGAGGGCATGAAGCTCGACACCCAGAAGCGCCTCCCCAAGCTGGCCCACGTGCTCGGCGTGGTGCTGGCCCAGAAGCAGGACTTCCCCGGCGCCGCCGAGAACATGAAGCTCTATCTCAAGATGTTGCCCAACGCGCCCGACGCGGACAACGTCCGCAAGCAGTTGGCCGAGGTGGAAGGCAATCTGGCGCAGGCGGCGGCGCCCAAAACAGGTCAGCAGTAAGCTGGTACGGCGCCGAAGCGCCGCTCGCGTTTGCCGAATTCGCTCACCGCAGCCGCGAGGTCCGCCGGCGAGAAGTCCGGCCAGTATTGCGGGACGAAGAGCAGTTCGGCGTAGGCGCATTCCCACAGCAGAAAGTCGCTCAGGCGTTGTTCGCCGCCGGTGCGAATGAGTAAGTCGACGTCCGGCCCCACTTCGCCGCGCGTGATCGCCTCGCGCGCCGAATAGTCGAGGGCGATGCGCAGGTGCAGCCGCGCGCCCGCCGCCGTAGCGGACTCAGCCTCAGCCAAAGAAGCAGCAAGCGCAGCCGACAGCCGGTCACGCCGGCCGATGAAAGTAAGCCGCACGCCATTCTGAATCAGCGACGCCGTTTCGCGCACGACAAACTCGCCCAGCAGCGCCATCAGTCCGGCGACTTCGGCGGCCGGGCGCTTCCAGTTGTCGGAGGAGAAGGCGTAGAGCGACAGCGTGCGGATGCCCAGCCCCGGAGCCGCGTGAATCGCTCGGCGCACCGCTTGCGTGCCCGCCCGATGGCCGAGCAAGCGTGGCTGATGGCGCGCGACGGCCCACCGGCCATTGCCGTCCAAGATAATCGCAATGTGCATGGCTTATTTCTTCGGACGCAGCGAGGACTTCATCGCGTCGACAATGGCTTCCATGTGCGAAAGGTAGCGTTCAAAGGCTTGTCGCCCGATGGAGGTGAGGGTGTATTCGGTGCGCGGCTGCCGGTCCTGGAAGGACTTCTGGCACAGCACATAGCCTGCATCTTCCAGCTTGCGGGCATGCACGCTGAGGTTGCCGTCGGTGACTTCGAGCAACGCCTTCAGGTCACTGAACGTCATCGACGCGTTCGCCGCCAGCGCGCTGACGATGCCGAGCCGGACGCGTTCGTGAATCAATTGGTCGAGGTCCGGCGCCGAGCGCGCGGCCACTTCGGAGGCTTCCGTCCGTTTTTTGAGAGCTGCCGCTTGTGCCATCTTCCGTTCCTCCCTTTTAGCCGCCATGCCGGCGCGCAATGATCGCACCGAAGACAATGTGGACCAGCCCGAAGCCCACGCCCATCAGCAGATTGCCATACGCCGCCGGAGCAAAGAGCGCCAGCGCGCCCACCGCTTGGAAGCAGAGCCCCATCGCCGGCACCACGCGCACTGAAAACGTGCCGCCCGTCACCACGCCGGTGCCATAGAGCAACAACAGCAGGCCAGGAACGAAGCGTTCGAGCCCGAAGTGCAGGAAGGCCGCCGTCAGCACCGCGCCGGCCACCAAGGGCGGCGCGAAGCCCAGCGCGAAGCGGCGCGCGCCGGGTGAATCGAGCGGCGTGCCCCGGCGGCGGGACTTCTCCACAATTGCCAGCGTACCAATCGACATCGAGAGCACGCCGCACCCCAGCCAAACCGGCAGCCACCAGCGCGCCGGCACCACCTGGCAAAGCGCACAGGCGGCCAGCGCCACCAAACCCATCAGTACGCCGCCCCATCCGGGCACAGCGGTAAAGGTAGAGGCACGCTCCATCGTTTCGCGAATGAATCGCAAATTGCGGGTGGCGTGCGCGTGAATCTCGAGCGGCCCAGAATTCAGGGAGGCGGTACGGCTCATAGGCCATAGCTTACGGCTTTTCCCGCCAAGTCGTCAAGTACTTTTTAACGTAAAGTTACTTCAGGATCCGCAGCAGGTTGCTGTAGTCGTCCGTCCACAGGACGTCGGCGCGCTTCTTGTCGACCTTGGCGCGCACCACGTTCGGGTCGTGCAGAAAGGTGGCGGAGCGCGTGAGCAGCACCCAGTCCGAGGAGAACACGTTCAGGGTCTGGTCCTCTTCGTTCTCCACGGTCAGCGCGGTCCACTGGAGTTCCTGGCCGATGCGATGGACGATGGGATCGAGGTTGAGATGCTTGTTCGAAATGTGGATGGCAAGGATGCCGTTGGGCCGCAGATGCCGCACCATCAGCGCGACGGCCTCCTTGGTGAGCAGATGCACCGGTATGGAATCGCTCGAAAAAGCGTCGACCGCCAGCACGTCATAGTTCTGCGGCGCTTCGCGCTCCATCGACAGTCGCGCGTCGCCCATCGTAATCTCTACGTTGGCCTTGCAGTTGCGTAAGTAAGTAAACTCGCTCCGGGCAATTTCCACAATGCGCGGATTGATTTCGTAAAAACGAATCGTATCGCCCGCCTGCCCGTAATTCGCCAACGTGCCGACGCCCAGGCCGATGACGCCGATCCGTAAGTTGGGATGTACGGGCATGCGACTCTTGGTGATCGCGAGCCCGACTCCCGAGTCGAGGCCGTAGTAAGTCGTCGGCGACGTCTCCAGAGAATTACCGAAGAACTGCTCGCCGTGGTTGATCGTGCCGTGGATCAGTGTGCGGTAGAGGCTACCCTCTTCCTTTTTCCCCGATTCACGCACCCGCATCGTCCCGAAGAAATTGCGCGTAATCACGCGTGACGACGATTCAAGATCACGAATATAGACGCTGGCCGCCACGGCGAGATAAATGGCCAAGGCCCCCCAAGCCGTCGCGATAATCCAATTCTCGTAGATCGTCAGCAACGCGACCAGCAGGGCAAAGCCCGAGAGTACGATGGGCAACTCGTAATTGCCACGCAGCAGCATCGGAGCTAGGATGCTAATCGCCAAGCCGCCTAAGGCGCCGCCGAGGGACAGCATCAGATAAAACGAAGTGAGATAAGCGGGAGCCGGTTTGCGCCGGGCCAACTCTCCGTGGCCATACATACAGGCGATCCACAGGCCGAAGAGAAACGCCGGCAGTAAGACCTTCAACTTATGGTCCGCGTCCTCGTGAACCATGTAATATCCCGCGCCGGCCAGCACGATCGCCAAGGCCCAACGGAAGATCTGCGAATGATAGAAGCGCGACGAATCGAAAGTGAGCACGAACGAGAGTAAGTAGATGGAAAGCGGCAGGACCCACAGAAACGGAATGGCCGCAATATTCTGCGACAGATGGTTCGACGTGGCGAGTAACAACGCGGAGGGGAAAAAGGCGAGCGCGGCCCAAGTAACTTGATCCTGCCAGCTTGGCGCCAACTCCTCGGACGGCGGCGCGGCCGCCGCCGCTCGCGTTTGCCAGGCGAGCCATCCGGCCGTGGCGGCCCAGACGACGTAGAGCGCGGTCCACACCAAGCACTGGGCGCGCAAAGAGATCGCCGGTTCAATCGCGAACGGATAGGCCACCAGCGCCAACAGCGACGCCAGGTTCGACAGCGCGTACAAGCGGTACGGCACGGCCATGCTCCTCGCTGACCAGGCCTGCAACAGCGGACCCGTCGTCGAAAGCAGGAAATAGGGCAAGCCGACCGTCGCGCCCAGCACCAGCAGAATTCGCCCAATCGGCTCCTCGACGCCCGTGGGTTTCAGCGACAAAGCGGGACCCAAAGGCAGCCACAACAAACTCGCGCCCAGCAGGCACAGATGCACCAGGCTTTGCCGGCGCGCGTCCAAATGCTTCACCAGCCAATGCGCATAACCGTAGCCGAGCAGCAGAATCAGTTGGAAAAAGAGCAGGCACGTGGTCCATACCGCGGCCGACCCGCCGAACCACGGCACGATCATCTTCGCCACCACCGGCTGCACCAGAAACAGCAGGAAGGCGCTGAGAAAAATGGCCCCCGCGTAAGTGGCCACGGGACTAAAGAATCCGCCGGATCTTTAAGCTGCGATACCACGCCGCGTCGTTGTGATTCTGCAAGACAATCGGACCCGCGGCGTGCGGCCGTTTCGTGAGTAACTCATACACCGGGCTCTTCGTGGTCCAGCGCTTGGCGAGTCCGGCGGCAACGGCGGGATCGTCGAGCGAAGCGTCCACTACCTTTACGCCGTTCAACCAATGTTCCACACGGTTGCCGCGCACCACGATGCGGCCCTCGTTCCATTCGCCCACCAGCTTCGGCCCCGCGCCTTGCGGCTCCACGAGTTGATACAACGCACCGGCCCAACTCTTCTGGCTGCGTTTGGCGTCGGCGTGGGCGGTGTTGTCGATCACCTGATACTCATAGGCCACCTGATAGATCTCCACCTTGCCATCGGACGGCAGCGAACTACGCTTGGCCCGCTTGTTTTTGAGTAAGTAGTCGACCCGGTCCTCGAACTTAGGAATCGCCGTGGGAAACAAGCTGGGGTGGATCACGGCCGCGTCCTGCACCAGATATTTAACGCCGCTATTGCCGCCGGGCGAAATCTTCCACTCGAAGCTCAACTCGAAGTTAGTGAACTTCTCCGTGGTGAGCATGTCCTCGCGGAACTTGGGATGGGCGACGGAGGCGATAGCGCCGTCTTCAATGCGAAAGCTATCGCCGGGTGGCGTCTGCTTCGCCGGGTCAATCCAGCCTTTCAGCGTTTTGCCGTCAAACAGTAACTTCCAGCCGGCGGCGCTTTCGGCGGGCGTCAACGTATTCGGCTCCGCGGCGAACAGCGGGCCGGCCAGTAGGGCCAGGGTGCAAAGTGTCGATTTCATCCGTGACCGTTAGGGTACATCAGTTTTGACATAGACCGTGTGCTCCGCGGTGACGCGATAACCCATGCGCAGGTAGACGGGGCGCCCGGCAGCGGAGGCGTGCAGGTAGGTCCGCCGGGGTAAGCCGGCGGCGAGCGCCCGCGCCAGCACGTCGCGCATCGCCGCTTCGGCGAAGCCTTGCCGCTGACGGGCAGGCGACGTGGCGACCAGCGCGACGTAGCGGGTTGCCGCCGCGTCCAAGACGACCGCGCTACTGACCGGCTCGCCTTCGTCTTCGAGCAACGTCGCCAAGCGGCCGGGGCTCGTCCACCAGCCGTCCGCCTCCAGATGCATGGAGCCCGGCTCGCCGAACTTCATTTCGTACGCCGCTTCGTTCAGGCGAATGATCTTGCCGCCAAGGCCGGGCTCCGCTTCGGTCAATTTTTCTGCGGCGCCTTGCCGCACCGGCGGGAACAGCTCATGCGCTTCCATGCCCGTCAGCGGTAGCAAGGGCGCGAAGCCCAGTAAGCCGAGTTGATCCTCGGCGGCGGGCAGCAGATCGCCGAAGAGTGCGGGAGTGAGTACGAAGATCCACGGTACGCCGCGTTGCGCCGCCCAAGCAGAGGTCTCGATGACGGAGTCGCGGAAGGCAGCAATCGATGCGGGTGGCTGGACCGTAGCGGCGAGGTTGAAGAATGCACATGGATGGCCATTCCAGGAGATGTCGATGAGTCCGCCGCGACGGCTTTCGAAGCCTGGGCTACCTTGATTGAGCGCGTCCCAAGCCTGAACCAGAATGGCGGAAGATTCTTGGGAGGCATGCATCGCCTGCCAGAGTAGCACAAAGGACTTTAAGTCTTGCCCAAGTGAATCGCCCGCACGCGATGCTGGCCGGCGGGCAGCGCGATTACCCCTTTCGGCTGGTCAATCCAGGTCGGCGTGACTGGCTGGCCATCGATCTCCAGGCCAGTAAGTGGCGCGCTGAATTGCGCCAGCGCGCGAGCGTTGGAGCGGTAGGCGAAGTCGATTCCGTCGCGGCGCGCGCTGGCCGCAAGTAACTCCGCGTTCAAGTCGAGTAACCGGAATTCGGGCAAACGGGTCGCCGGGGCGATGGCTAACTTTCCTGCGGGCAGCCAAGCGATTTCGCCGTCCGTTACGGGCCAAGGCTCGCCGTTCACCGTCAGCGCGCCCGAGTGCGCCAAGCCAAAGGGCCGCTCCGCCTCAAAGCGATTTCCCCCCAGCCGTTTCGGCTTCACCGCCGAAGCACTCGCCAGCAGCGGGTAATCCGGCGGCAGGATGGAGCGTTCGAAGTACAAGGCGACGCGCGGAAAACTCTGCGCGGCGTGGTGGATGAGCGAGAATAATTCCGCGCCAGTCTGCTGCTTCGCCGGGTAGACGTCCTGATAGCGCTCGACAATATTCAGGTCAATCGCCAGGCGGGCGTCGCGCGGATAGCGCTTCGCAATTTCGACATAGCGCCGCGGACCTAAGTGCCAGACGGTGGCTGGATCCTCAATCAGGAAGGTAGCCGAGTATTGCTTGGCCAACGGCAAGGCGCGGCCGCTGTCGGCGCCGAGTAAGTCACGCATGCGCGTATCGAAACGGTCGTCGATGTGCGTCCAGGTTAAGTCGAAGCCGCCCGGCTTTTGCTTGCGTATCGCCGCTAAACGCTCCAGCCACTCCGTTTGTAACTTGGTGGCCAGCGCGGCCCGGTATTCGAGAAACGCCGGCACGCGTTCGGGATGGGTGAAGATACTCACTGGGTCATGCCCTTTGAGTGCCAAGTATTCCTGGCGCACCGTCGCATTCATCGGCGTGAAGCGGGCGGGATTGGCGACGCCTTCCAATGACTCGAAGTAGAGCTCGGCCAAGTTAGCGCCGTCCCAATCAAAGCGATTCAGCATCTGTCCAATTCCCGACGCCACCGCTTTGGCGCAATCGGGGTCGTGTAAGCTGACTAACTTGCGCCAGTCGAGTTGCGCGTCCTGCCCGTTGCCAGTCTTCTCGCGCCATTCAGGGTGCCGCTGCCAGAATTGTTCACTGACGTGGGGCAACTCGATCCAAGCGTAAACCAGAATTCTTTGCCGATGGCAGGCTAGGATGAGGCGTTCGAGTTCCGCGCTCTTCTCCTCACTGGCCTCGAAGTAATGCCAGGAGGCGACATGCAAGGCGGCGATGCCGGCACGCCGCCATTGGGCCGCGAGATAGTCGAAGTCGGCGCGGGCGCGATACCCGGAGTCGAAGAAGGCCCACAGGTCGCGGCCGCGATACGGGGGCGCAAAGCCGAGCTCTACCAGGGCCTGCGCCAGGTAGGGGAACTTCTCGTAGCCGTGTTCACCCAAGGACGTCGCCAGCCAGAGGATGGTCTGGCGGTCCTGCTTCCAACTGGCGGCAAGGGGCGCCTGCGTCCAACGATCCCACGTGTACACCTTGGCTCCCGCCGGCAGCGTGTAAGTGGGCAGGAACTCCTCGTGCTCCCAGACGATTTCAAGCGACGGCCGAAAGACGTCCACGGCCGAACGGACCTTCACCTTCCTATCTCCCGCCACGGCGCCCAGAAACGGCCCCGTGACAATCTGCAGCCCGGCCGTCGATTTGGTATTCTGCACGGCAATTACCGGCGCCACCTGTGACTCTTCGAAGCCGAGGCTGAGAAAGAATTCCCGGTAACCGGGTAAATCGGCCGGCTCCAGGCGGTAAGTGTGCGCCAACGCTGGCAGCGCAAGTAAGTAGAAGAAGTTAGTAAGTCGCGGCATACCAGAGAGAGACTCGCAGATCATAGTAAGTGGGGCGCACGGGAATCCCGGTAAGCACTAAATGCCGGCCGCGCAGCGCGTCGGCCGACAGCGCGAGGCGCGGCGCGACTTGTAGCTTCACTCCTGGACCGGTTTCCACGAAATTCCCCCACCAAAAGCGGCGAAGATCGAAGGTGAAATTCGAATTCCAACCGGCCTGCACGCGACCCCAGGAGTAGCCAAGCCGGTTGAGCGAATAGACGATCGTATCCCGGTCGAACCGGCTGACGAACACCGCATCGTCATTGGTGGTGGCGAACCAGCCTTTCCCCGGCAGCGGATGCCCCCAAGCCTTGCCGAACGACGCGCCGCCGCGGTAGTCAGCGCGATGCGGACCCCGCGTAAACGGCACGGTCAGGCCGGCCTCACCCCACAACGTCACGGGTCCCAGGCGTCCACTCAGGCCCACGGCCGGGATCACCGCCCGCTCCGAGAGCGCGCCATTCACCACCGCCGCCTGCCGCAGCAGCGTCCCGGTGTCGCCTACGAAGCGCAACGACAGATAGGGCCGCGCCGCCCAGTGGCCCACCCGAAATTCGCTCTTCAGTTGACCGTAGGAGAAGCCCGCACGCCAACGCGTGGAATACATCGGCAGGCTCCATACCGAGAGGCGCACCGGCGCAAACTGTGGCCGCAGGTTGCGATACGCGCGTTCGGCTTCGGCGGCAATCTTCGGGTCGGCGGCGTGACGGGCTCGGTCAAACCAGGTAATCGCCTCCGCGTCCTGCTTCAGCATATTCAAGGTCCAGCCCAGCCGCAGTTGCAAGGTGGCATCGTCCGGCTCGCGCTCTTGCGCCAGCCGGTAGAGCCGCAAAGCGTCATGCAGAAAGCCCTTGGCGTAGCTTTGGTCCGCCGCGAACCGGTTCAGCTGCCGCGCGGACCCCATCGCCTCATTCACCTTCGCTTTCAGTTCCAGATCCGGAGACCCCGCCAGCACCCGCGTCAGCAACTCCTTCGCCGCCGCTGACTCCTCTTCGTTCCGCGCCCGCTTCAGCCGCAACATGCCCAACTGCGCGAGCGATGGCCAATCGTCCTTGGCGCGCGCCAGTACCTGCGTAAAGACGGCCTCCGCCTCCGCCGGTTGGCGCATCGCCAGCAGCAGAAAGCCGAGTTCGCGGCGCAGGCTGACATTCTCCGGGTCCAGCGCCAACGCCGCGCCGAATTCATAGACGTACGGGTAGCGCCCGCCGAGCAAGCCACGGGCCCGCTCGGCGATGCGCGGTTCCGTGGCGTGGCTCGCGGCCAGCAAGGCGGCGAAGGCGGGCTCGGGCCGCTTGGCAAGGGTATGCACGCGCCCCAGGTCCAGCAGAAATTCGCGCATATCGGGCCGCAGCTTCCAGGCCAGGGCGTAGTGCTCCGCGGCGAGGTCGAGCGAATCGCGCTCCTCCGCCAAGTGCGCGATCTCCTGATGGATGCTGAATTTGCCGGGCGAAGCCTGAGCGGCGGCGAGCCAACGCGCGAGTCCTGCGGCGAGTTCGCCGTCGATGTTGGTGAAGGCCGTCTGCGCGGTGGCGCGGCTGGCGGGGTCACCTTCGCGGCGCACGCGGTCGAAGATCAGGCGCGCCAATCGCCTTTCCTTCGCCTCAAAACAGAGGAACGCGTATTCAAGGGCCAGGTGATGATCCTGCGGGGCATGCTGCAGCGCGAGTCCGAATTGCTCCCGCGCGGAGTCCGGGTCGCCGACTTTGAGCAACGTATAGGCGAGGTCCTTACGCGGGGCGACGGCGTCCGGATTGCCTGCTAAGCCTTTGTGGAACAAGGCAATCGCTGCGTCATAATGATGGGCGCGCAACTCAGCGTAGGCCTCGTCGAGAGGGTGCGCCTGCGCCAGCCAGACCGTTAGAAGAAGAGCGTACACACGGATTCCTACTGAATAGTGTGTTTCGCGGGCGATTCCTCTCACATTTATTTTCGCGTGCCGTAGAATTCTTCAGCGGCTGTAAACAAGCGCGGCGACACGTTCAGAAAATGCGGCGGACTGTTATACTGTGGGTGTTGCGTGGCGGTTCGCTAGGTTGAAACGTTTTCCTTGGGGAATGTTTCAATTGCTTGGCGCCGTCCGGCAAGTAGGAGTCCATCCCGCGTCGGATTCCCGAGGCTGCATCCGCAGCCGCGAATCCAGTCCATCACACCACCCCCCTCGTGATTGCTGCATTGCTGGACGCGTGAACCCGCCGGGCTTCGGTTGTCTGACGAATAAGGGAGCATTCGAGTGGCACTTGTACCTCGTTTCACAAAGATTTCGATTCTGTTTCTCGCGCTGGCGGCGAGCGTTTGGGCCCAACCCAGGCTGCGACTGTCCACCACCGCTGTCGGTCCGCTGACCTTCGCGCAAGGCGGGGTGGCGCCCGGCCAAACCATTGAAGCGCGCAACGCCGGCTCGGGCAACCTGACCCTCACCCTCAGCGCGGACGTGCCTTGGATGAGCGCGGTGCTCGGTGCGGCCCGGCCCTGCACCGTCCTCACCGGCACCTGCCTGCCCATCAACATTGGCTTCACCACTACCGCCCTCGCGCGCGGCACTTACACCGGAACGCTCACCGTGCGCGACCCCAACGCCATTGACGCGCCGCAGTTTGTGACAGTGACCATCCAGGCCGGTGGTGGCGTGCCGGACCGCGTCGACTTCTTCCTGCCGCCCACGGGCGGCTCCTCCGAAGTCGCCTTCACCACCAACAGCGCCTTGCAGTCGAACGTCACCACGACGTCGGGCGGCAGTTGGCTGTCGCTGGCGCTCGATGGCAGCGGCACCTTCCGTTTCACGTTCCCTTACCGCATCGTCGGGCGGCAGATTCCCTCCACGCCCGTGGGCGTATATCAGGGCTCCGTCACCACCACGGGCTCCAATTTCGCGGGCGACAATCGCACGATACCGGTCACGCTGAACGTCACGGCGCAACCGATTGCCTCGGCCAGTACGGCGAACCTGCGCTTTCGCGTTCCGCAAGCGGGCAAGCTGTCGCAATTCCTGGTGATGTCGAATCGCGGACAAGGCACACTGGCCGTGTCCGGCGCGACCTTTGCCCCGGGCGCGACGGGCGGCCCCTGGCTGACGCTGACGCCGGACACGTCGAATTCGGCCTTGATCAAGGCGGACGCTGATGCGGGCACGCTCGCGTTGGGAACTTATACGGGCACCATCACGGTGAACTCGAACGCGGCTAACGGCCCCACGCGCGTGCCCGCGACGCTTGAAGTGATCGCCGCGGGCCCGCCGCTTGCCTCCGTGGGCAGCGTGCTGAACATCGGCACCTACGCGCGCGGCGAAAGCTTGGCACAAGGTGGCGCAACCGCGATCTTCGGCGAGCAGTTCGTCGCCCTGGGTACCGCTCCGGCGGGCGCGCAAGCGACGCCCTATCCGAAGACGATTAGCGGCGTGCAGGTCTTTGTCAATGACGTGGCGGCGCCGCTCTATTACGTTTCGTATGACCAGGTAAACTTCCTCATTCCCTACGAGACGCCGCCCGGCGACGCGGTGATTCGCGTGGATCGCGCGGGCCAACGCGGCAACTCCGTCAGCGTGACGATTGAGCGGCGCGTGCCGCGCATCATGACGTTCAGCTTCCCCGGCGAATACGGCATCATCGTCAACGCCACCACCAACGGCTATCCCCTGCCCACCAGCCTGGGCATTCCCGGCGGCGCCCCGGCCAAGCCGGGCGACGTGCTGGTGATCTACGCCATCGGCCTGGGCGCGACGAATCCCGCCGTGGCCAGCGGCGACGCTTCACCCAGCAGTCCGCTGGCGGCGGTGCAGCCGAATCCGGTGGTGGTCTTCGGCACGCCGGGTCCCTTCAGTCTGCGCACGGCGGAGCCCTTCTTCGCCGGCCTGGTTCCCGGCTTCATGGGGCTTTACCAGGTAAACGTCGTGGTGCCCGCGGGTGTCGCGACGGGGGACAGCGTTCCGATATCCTTGGGGATTGAGAGCTTCACGAGCAACACCGCGCGGATCGCTCTCGCTGCTCAATGACCGAACGACTCTACTACCACCAACAGACCCTCGCGGAATTTTCCGCCCAAGTGGCCGCCAGCGACGAGCTGGCGGCCACGCTCTATTTGGACCGCACCGCCTTCTATCCCACCTCCGGCGGACAGCCGCATGACCTGGGCACGCTGAACGGCGTCGCCGTCCTTGATGTGATCGACGAAGGCGAGCGCATCGCGCATCGCCTCGCTGAACCTTTGCGTGCCACGGAAGTGACGGGCGCCATCGACTGGCCGCGGCGCTTCGACCACATGCAGCAGCACACCGGGCAACACCTGCTCTCCGCCGTGTTGGCCGAGCAATTCGGCATCGGCACGGTGAGCTTTCATCTGGGCGACGACGCCGCCACCATTGACCTGGAGGCGACGGACCTTAGCCCCGAGCGGCTCGCCGCGATCGAGCAAGCCGCCAACGTCGAAATCTGGGCGGACCGCGCCGTCACCGTCGCCGTGGAAGAGTCGCCCACGGGGTTACGCAAGGCCTCGGAGCGCGAAGGCCCGTTGCGCGTGGTGACCATCACGGGCCTGGATCGCAGCGCCTGCGGTGGGACGCACGTCGCCAGCACGGGGCAGATCGGGCTGATTCTGCTGCGCCGCACGGAGAAGATTCGGCAGTCGCTGCGGCTCGAGTTTCTCTGCGGCGGGCGCGCCCTGCGTCGCGCGCGGGCGGACTTCGCGTCGCTTACGGCGGCGGCACGCGTCTACAGTGTTGGGCTCGATCAAGTACCGGCCAGCGCGCGCGAGGCACAGGCCCGGCTGGCCAGCGCCGAGAAGTCGCTCGCCAAGTTGCTTGTCGAGGCCGCTGAACAACGTGGCGTCGCGGCGTATGCGGAAACGGCTGGAGAGGGCCGCCGGCTATGGGTGCGCGAGGTAAGCGAGATTTCGGATGAAGTCCGCGCCGAAGCGCAGGGCTTCACGCGCGCCGGTGACGCCGCCTGTCTGGTGTCGGCGGGTGGCGCGGTCTTGCTCGCCGTCTCCGAAGGCAGCGGGCTCAACGCCGGGGCGCTCTTCAAGGCCGCGGTGGCCGAAGTAGGCGGCCGCGGGGGCGGCGGCAAGACGCTCGCTCAAGGGAGTTCTGACGCGGCGTCCGCGCTGGTGGCGGCATTGCGGGCTGGGATCGCTTGACAGCGATCTCTTTCAAACGTACAATTCAAACGTACGTATGATTGACACGAAGGAGCGCATCCTCGACGCCGCCGAACGGCTGATCGCTGACCACGGGATCGACGCCACCAGTCTGCGCACCATCACCACCCAAGCCAAAGTGAATTTGGCGGCCGTCAATTATCACTTCCAGAGCAAGGACGAACTCGTCCACGCCGTCTACAGCCGCCGCTTGCGGCCCATCAACGAAGCCCGGCTCGCGTATCTCGATCAATTGGAGAAGCAGCACGGCAAACAACCGGTGCCAATTGAAAAGATCCTCGACGCTTTCTACGATCCGGTGATGGCGGAGATCGCCCGCGCGCCCAGTATCACGCGCGTGGTGGGCCGCATCTACATGGATCCCCACCCCAGCGTGGACCGTATCTTCACCGAGGAGATCGCGCCGGTGGCCGCGCGTTTCAATCACGCCCTGTGCCGCACGCTGCCGCATCTCAAACGGCCGGAAGTCTTTTGGCGCATGTATCTCAGCGTCGGGCTACTCGCGCACGCCATGGGCAGTGCCCGCAACATGATGAACGTCTCCGGCGGACTCTGCGATGGCAACGACGCCCAGGAGATGTTGGCGCAAATCAAGGCCTTCGCCAAAGCCGGCTTTTCCGCGCCGGGAAGACAGGAGAAATCATGAGAGTGCTCTGCGCCGCTCTGCTGTTCATCGCCACGTTATCGGGCGAGGTGCTGCCGCTCACTTTGCCGAAGGCCATCGCTTTGGCCACGGCCAAAGAAGGCAATTTACGTTTGCAACTCGTGCGCGAAACCATCGCCCAGGCCGAGGCGCGCAAGCGCCTGGCCTTCGCGGCTTTCCTGCCGAACCTCGACGGCAGCGCCGCCGCGTCCAGCCAGACGCGCAATCTGCAAGCCTTCGGCATCCAGTTTCCGCGCGTGCCCGGCGTCAGCTTTCCCACCTTCGCCGGACCCTTCACCGTGGTCGACTATCGCGCCACCGCCACGCAGAGCATTCTTGACCTCGCCAGCCTGCAACGCTACAAGGCGGCCAAGGCGCTGATCAGCGTGGCGGAACTCGACGCGGCGCATGCCACGAATCAGACAGTGCAGATGGTGGCCCGCGCCTATGTTTTGGCGCTGGAGTCCGAAGCCGGCGTCGACACGGCGAAGGCCAACGTCGCCTTGGCGCAAGCCCTAGTGAAGCTCGCGGACAATCAGAAGAACGCCGGCATGGGTACGGGGATCGACGTCACGCGCGCCCGCGTCCAGTTGGCCAACGAGGAGCAACGCCTCCAAGTGGCCGCCAGCCGCCGGGAACGCGCCGTGCTGGAGTTACTCCGCGTGATCGGCGTCGACCTGGCGTTGACGGTGGAACTGAATGACCGCGTCAATGATGGCTCAGAGCCGTTGCCGCCCGTGGAAGAAACCCTGAAAACGGCCTTGGCCGCGCGGCAGGACTTGAAGGCCCAGCAGAAGCGCGAGTTAGTGGCGGGCATGAATGCCAAGAGCATCAACGCCGAACGTTGGCCCTCCCTGGGCGCCGCCGGCGACTACGGCGTGATCGGCAACGGCAGCGACAATATGCTCCCTACGCGCACTATCGGAGTCAGCTTACGCGTGCCAGTGTTCGACGGTGGCCGCCGCGCCACGCGCCACGCGGAGAGCGGCGTGCTGGAGCGTCAAGAACGTCTGCGCGCAATCGACCTGGCCAAGCAAGTAGAGCTCGACGTCCGCGTAGCGATGAGTATCTTGAAGTCATCTCGCGACCAGATTGCCATCGCCAGACAAGGCCTGGAACTATCGGAGAACGAGTTAGCCCAAGCCCAGCGCCGCTTCGAGGCGGGCGTCGCGAATAGCCTGGAACTTACCGACGCGCAGACTCGCCTGTCCCGCGCCCGCGACAATCACCTGGCCGCGCTCTATCAATTCAACCTGGCCCGCATTGACTTAGCCGCCGCCGCGGGCACCATTCAGGAAGCAGTACAGAACATGGGAGAGCAAAAGCGATGAAACGAATCTTACCAGTGCTCATCTTATTGGCCGCCGCGGGCGGTTACTACGCCTGGAGCCGCATCCGGACTGAGGACGACGGACTCTTACGGTTGAGCGGCAATATCGAATTCAAGAAAGTGGATATCGCGTTTAAGACGGCCGGCAAGTTAGCCGAGCTAAACGTCGAGGAAGGGGCCACTGTCGAACAGGGCAAACTCCTCGCCCGGCTGGACCGTGAGCAGATCTCGCGTATGCGCGAACGGGACTCCGCCACCATCCAGTCCGCCGAGAGCCAGTACTTACAATTGCAAACCACGATTCGCTATCAAAAAGAAGTTACGGCCAGCGAAACCACGGTGCGCGAGAGTGAGTTGCGCCAAGCCAAAGCCAAGTTACAGGAGTTACTCGACGGCGCGCGCCCCCAGGAGCTAGCCCAAGCCCGTTCGGCTCTCGACGACCTGCGCACGCTGCGCGCGCAGGCCAGCAAAGAACTGGACCGCGCCAAGCAACTCATCGCCAAGGAAGACATCAGCCAGAATCAGTTTGACCAATATCAAACACGCGTGGCGTCGCTGAATGCGCAGGTCGCCAGCGCTGAACAGCGGCTGGCCTTATTGACCGAAGGTCCGCGGAAAACCGATATCGAAGCTGCGCGCGCCGCCGTGGCGAGAACCGAGGCGGCGCTCCGGATGACCGAGGCGCAGAAGCTTGAAATCCAACGCCGCGAAGAAGACCTCTCCGCCCGGCGCGCCGACGTGGCGCGGGCCAAAAGCGGCGTCAGCGTGATCGATTCCCAGTTGGACGACACCGTCGCCGTCGCGCCCATTGGCGGCGTCGTGCTGGTGAAGTCAGCGGATCCGGGCGAAGTACTCGCGGCGGGCACGCCGATCCTTACGCTCGGCGACATCGACCATCCCTGGCTGCGCGGCTACGTGCCGCAGAGTAAGTTGGGACTCGTCAAGCTCGGCATGCCGGTAAGTATCCACTCGGATTCGTATCCCAATAAAACCTACCGCGGCAGGATTAGCTTTATCGCGAGCGAAGCCGAATTCACCCCGAAACAGATTCAGACTACCGAAGAGCGAGTGAAGCTGGTTTACCGGATCAAAGTAGAAGTAGAGAATCCAGGGCGTGAATTAAAACTCAATATGCCGGTGGACGGCGTGATCGACCTGAAGCGATGAGCGAAACCGTCGTAGTCGCGGATCAACTTACTCGCCGCTTCGGCAAAGTAACCGCCGTGGACCGGCTGAGCTTGGCGGTGACGCGCGGCGAAGTCTTTGGGCTGGTGGGTCCGGACGGCGCGGGCAAGACGACCACGCTGCGCATGCTGTGCGGCCTGGTGGATCCAGACGAGGGCGAAGCGATCGTGGCCGGCTACAAGGTGCGCGAGCAACTCGATGCCGTGCGGGACGCCATCGGCTACATGGCCCAACGCTTCGGCCTCTATGGCGACCTGAGCGTGGAAGAGAACATGGACTTTTACGCCGACCTCTTCGGCATCGTTGGCGAAGAGCGCGCCGCCCTCAAGAATCGGCTGCTCGAGATGACGCGCATGCAGCCCTTTCGTGACCGTCCCGCCGCGAAGTTATCGGGCGGCATGAAGCAGAAGCTGTCGCTGATGTGTACCTTACTCCACAAGCCGGAAATCCTCTTTCTCGACGAGCCAACCAACGGAGTGGATCCGGTCTCCCGGCGGGATTTCTGGGAGATCTTACAAGAGCTGGTGCGCGGTGGACTCACCGTAGTGGTGACGACGGCGTACCTTGATGAGGCCGAACGTTGCGATCGCGTCGGACTGATGGACCACGGCCGCTTCGTTCGCTGCGACACCCCGGCCGCGCTGAAAGCGGCCATTCCCGAACCCTGTTATGCCGTGCGCGGCGAGCGGCTACGGGAGGCCAAGGCCGCGCTGGAGCGCTTGCCCGAAGTGAGTAGCGTCGAGATGAGCGGCGCCGCGTTGCATCTCTTCGTCCATCCCACGGCGCAACTAGCCCACTTACAAGACACGATCGCGGCCGCGGGTTTCCTGAACTTACAATTCCAGCCCATCCTGCCGTCGCTCGAAGACGTGCTGATCTACGAAATTCGTAAGGCAGCCGCATGAGCGAAGAATCCGTCGTAATCGAGCACTTGTACAAACGCTTCGGCGACTTCACAGCGGTGAACGACGTGAACCTGCGCGTCCGTAAGGGCGAAATCTTCGGCTTCCTCGGGCCGAACGGTGCGGGTAAGTCCACCACGATTCGCATCCTTTGCGGACTCCTCGCACCCACCAGCGGCCAGGCGCTCGTCGCCGGCTTCGACGTCGCCCAGGATCCGGAGCGCGTCCGCGAGAAGATCGGCTACATGTCGCAGCGCTTCTCGCTCTACGATGACCTCACCATTGACGAGAATATCGATTTCTTCAGCGGCATCTACGGCGTCGCCAAGGCGAAGCGGCCGTCGCGTAAACAATATGCACTGGAGATGGCCGGCTTAGTGGGCCAGGAAAAAACCATGACGCGCACGCTGAGCGGCGGCTGGAAACAACGCCTGGCCCTGGGCTGCGCGATTCTCCATGAGCCGCCCATCGTCTTCCTCGACGAACCCACCAGCGGCGTCGATCCGATTGCGCGGCGCGCCTTCTGGGACTTGATCTACCGCCTCTCCGAAGCCGGGCAAACGGTCTTTGTCACCACACACTACATGGACGAGGCCGAGTACTGCCATCGCGTCGCGTTGCTCTATCACGGCAAGATGATCGCCCTCGGTACGCCCGCCGAGTTAAAGTCCAGCCTGGGCCAGCCTTCCATGGAAGCCGTCTTTGTCGCCAGCATCGAACGGGAGGACGCCGCATGAACTACCGGCGCATGAAGGCCGTGACGCACAAGGAGTTTCTGCACATTCTGCGCGACCCGCGCAGCCTGTATCTCGCGCTGGCCACGCCCGTCTTGCTACTGCTGCTGTTCGGCTATGCGCTCAGCTTAGATGTGGACAAAGTACCGACGGTAATCCATGACTTGGACCGTAGCGCGGAGAGCCGCGAACTAATCCAGCGCTTTCGCGGCAGCACTTACTTTCAGATCGTGGAGGCAGCCAACACGCCAGCCGAGGTAAACCGGGCCATTGACCGTAACCGCGCGCTGATCGGCCTGGAAATTCCGCCCGGCTTCGGCGGCGACCTGAAGGCGGGCCGCGAAGCTGCCGTCCAGTTGCTTCTCGACGGTAGCGACGCCAACACGGCGAACATCGCGCTCGGCTATGCGCAAGGGCTAGTCACTCTCTATGCCGCCGAGCTACGGTCGCTCGCGCGAGAACGCTTTGGCGCGCCGGAAGTAAAGGGCGTGGAGGCGCGGATTCGCGTCATCTTCAATAGCGACCTGAAGAGCCGGAACTACATTGTACCCGGCCTGATCGCCGTGATTCTAATGATTATCGCCGCGATCCTTACCAGCCTGTGCATTGCGCGCGAATGGGAGAACGGCACCATGGAGCAGTTACTCTCCACGCCCTTGCGTCCCGTGGAGTTACTGCTGGGCAAACTCGCCGCCTACTTCACCGTGGGCATGGTCGATATGGTGATCGCCATTTTGACGGGCGTTTTTCTCTTCGAGGTCCCCCTGCGGGGCAGCGTGTTACTTCTCATGGCGACCTCCGCTATTTTTTGCTTCGGCGCGCTCTGCTGGGGCATCATGCTCTCGGCTGCGACGCGGAATCAACTCATCGCCTATCAACTCAGCATGGTAACTAGCTTTCTGCCAGCCTTTCTCTTGAGTGGGTTCATTTACTCGATTGACAATATGCCCAGCGTAATTCAGGCGGTAACTTACATTGTGCCGGCCCGTTACTTCGTCACCATCCTCAAGGGCATCTTCCTGAAGGGCGTCGGCTGGCAGATTCTCTGGCTCGAGATTGGCGCGATGACGCTGTACGGCGCCGTCGTATTTGTCTTTGCGATGCGCCGCATGCGGCAGAAGGTGGCCTAGCCATGGTTTGGGAACGAATCTGGGAGATGATGCGCAAAGAACTGCGGCAATCCTTGCGCGAACCGCGCATGCGCGCCACTCTGTTCGCGCCACCGCTGATTCAGTTACTCGTCTTCGGCTACGCCGTCAGCCTGGACGTCGATCACGCGCGAATCGCGTGGATGGATTTAGACCGGAGCGCCGCCAGCCGCGAACTGCGCGAAGCGTTCACCGGCTCCGGCCGGTTTGAGATTGTCCGGTCGCTCGAAAACGAAGACGACACCCAAGCCAGCTTGGACCATAGCGAAGTGATGGCTATCGTGCGCATTCTCCCCGGCTTTGCCGCGGACCTGGCCCGCGGCCGGGAAGTGGCGGTGCAGGTACTGGTAGACGGGTCAAATTCCAACACCGCGAATATCGTCTCCAATCAGGCCTCCACCGTGATTCGCAGTTTCTCGCAGGCGCATCTGGAAGAACTCGGGCGCCAGCGGCTCGTCGGCCGCGCGGTGGACCGTCCGCTCCGCGCACCGCTGCCCAAGTTACAGGCCGATGCGCGCGTCTGGTTCAATCCGGAGCTCAAGAGCCGGAATTACTTCGTGCCGGGCGTGATCGTGAATATCATCATGCTGGTGACTCTCACTCTTACTTCCATGGCGATCGTCCGCGAAAAAGAGATCGGCACGATGGAGCAATTGATGGTGACGCCGGTACGACCGGTAGAACTGATTCTCGGCAAAACGTTGCCGTTCGGCGCGATTGGGTTGGTGCAGTTATTCGTGATTACCGGCGCGGCGATGTTACTCTTTCACGTACCTCTGCGCGGCAGCCCATGGTTACTCGTCTTCGCGAGTTGCTGCTTTCTCACCTGTTCGCTCGGCGCCGGACTATTCATCTCCACCATCTCGCAAACGCAGCAGCAGGCGATGATGACCACGTTCTTCTTCTTTCAGCCCGCCTTCATGCTGAGCGGCTTCAGCTTTCCGATTCGCAACATGCCGGAGTTCGCGCAATGGATCACCTACGTGAACCCGATGCGCTACTTCATGGAAGTGGTGCGCGGCATTTTCTTGAAAGGCGTGGGGCTAGAAGTTCTTTGGCCACAGATTCTGGCGTTAGCCGTGCTCGGCACGGCGATTCTGACGGCGAGCGCCTTGCGTTTCCACAAGCGGTTGGACTGATCCCGCCGCCGCATCTTCTTTCCGCCGCAGCACCTCACGCAACGCCGCGTTCACGGGCAGGTCACGAAAGGCCGCCACCACATCGGCGTCAAGCTCCATCGTCACGCTCACTTTGCAATTGCGGGGCGACACGTCCGCCGCGCTGGCCAGATGCCGGCTCGGCCGCTCCGTCCGCTTGATGCGGCGCGTATCGAAGTCAAACTCGGGGGCGGCATCCGGCGCGGGGGCGTCGGCCACGCGCGCATGCAAGAGCCGAATCCGGCCGTCGGCGGTCTCTTCGAACACCACGTACAGCAAACCCAAAGCCGTATGGCCGATCAGGCTCAAACGGCTGCGGCGTTCGTCCAGGAACTCCACCGCTTTGGGATCCAGAAATACGTGGACCGCCTCCGTGAAGCGCACCCCGTACCGGGCAAGATTCCGGGACGCGGACGCTTCGCTCCACTCGAATATCACAATCTCGATTATAGACGCGCCCCGGGGCGCGGCTGGCAAATGTTAACTCGCGGCCTTGATCTGCTTCAACTGCTCAGCTTCGGGGATGCCCTTGTAAAAGGGGTCCAGCGGATAGCAGCCGGAGATAATGCCGTTGCGCGGCGCGGTGGTGCAGTCAGAGAACGTACGGCAGATCAGCTTCTTCTGCATCTGCCCGTCGCGCAAGGTATCGGCGGGCAGCGTAGGATAGCTGAGCACCATGCGGCCCAAGCCGACGCAGTCCGTCCAGCCTTGGCGGACGGCCCATTGGGCAACGTGCGGCAGGTAATCCTGGAAGTAAGTATAAGCGCTCCCCGCCAGTACTAAGTTGGGGAACTTACTCTTCAGCGCCGCCGTCGCTTCCATTTGCCGCGCGCAACCCACTAACGGATCTTCCGGCGGCTGATAGCCGTCCGAAGGCGGAAACAAAGCCGGACGCTGAATGTGGGGATTGTAATAAGGGCTACCGGCGGTGACGTTCACCATGCGAATCTGCAGATCTTCGAGTAAGTGCAAGAACGCTTCGGCCTCAGCCAGGTTATAGGCCGTAGGACGCTCGGGATCCACCGCAAAGCCATAGCGATAAGGCAGCGCGGTCTCTTCCGGAATCCCCGGACCCAACTTCTTCGCTTCTGCCAACGCCGGATCTGGCTTATAGGGGACAAAATCAAAGGCTGACCAGCGCACGCCGATCTTTAGCTTGGTAGCCGCCCGAATCCCGCTCACGACTTCACGCAAGAAGCGCGTGCGATTCTCGAAAGATCCGCCATAAGGGCCGGGGCGCGTATGCGCGCTCAAAAATTCGTGCCCTAAGTAACCGTGGCAGTGCTTCACGTCTACGAAGTGAGCGCCGCAGCTTTCGGCGATTTTGGCCGCCGAAACAAAGTGGCCGATCAACGCGTGAATATATTCGTCGGTCATCACGGGGTGATCTTCGGCCAGCTTGTACTTACGATCCAGCACCGGATGACGGTACAGAATCCGCGGCTGCATCTGCGTCTTGCTTTCGGGCTTCGAAAATCTTCCCGAGTGCGTCAGTTGGAACCCGATGAGTAAGTCGTCAGTCGAGCCTACTTCCTGCCGGTGCGTCTCGACACAGGCTTCCAGCAAGCGCGCGAGTCCGTCACGGGTGGAATCCTGAATGATCAGTTGCTGCGGATTCGCCCGCGCCTCCGGCACCACGGCCATGGCTTCGCCGCCCCAAATCCACTTGGCGCCGGAGCGGCCAAAATTTCTCCAGCGGCGGAAGACGAGTTCGGACGGCTGTCCGTCGGTACCGGCGTCCCAGCCTTCCATGGGATGAATCATCCAACGGTTGCCGACGCGGAAACCGTCCACGTCAATCGGCGCGGCCATCGGCGAATCATGCGCGGACTGAATGGCGTCGTCACAATCGATGGGCAAGCCCAAAGCACGGAGGCGGGCCCGGAAGTCGGCCACGCTTTTAAAGGAAGCAATGCGAGGATAAGACACTAGAATTTATCGTACGACGGCGCGAATCCACGCCGGTAGCTGCTCCAACAGGCCGTGCATCACGCGCGCCGTGCCGCTCTCAAAAACGCCCGTACCGCCGTAGGCCTCGCCGCCCGCTTCGCTCACCAAATCGCTGACCCCGCGCAAGGCCACCAGCCGGACGCCGTTGCGCCGGGCAACATAGGCGATCGCCGCCGTCTCCCAATCCACGGCGACGGCGCCGTAGCGGCGCACAAGTTGCGGAATCTGCTCCGGCGCCAAATCGCGGTCGGCGGAGATCAGCAGCCCCTTCTTCGCTTGGCCCGGCAGGGGCGTGGGAAGAAAGCCCAGGTCCAGGGCCGTCGTGTAGTGGTCAATCGCTTCCTGCGAGTCGCCCATCATTTCGACGATGTCGTAAACCAACGTCCGCTCCACCAGCAGGACGGCGTAGCGGTCAATGCGTCCGGCGATGCCGCCGCACGTGCCCAGGTTCAGCACCACGCGCGGACGCCAACGCGTCAGCGCGTATTGCGTGCTACCCGCGGCGGCCACCTTACCCCAGCCGCCATGCAGAAACTGCACCGGCTGCCCGGCGATCCGCAAGGCGAACGTCTCGCCGTAAGGCGTCTTTTCCATCCGCACTGCCGGCCAACGCTTCTTCACTTCGCGCCATTCCGCATTGGCCGAAATCAGCACCACCACCGGCGCGGCCGGCAGGCTCAGGCCAGCCATCAGGAGCAACACGAGTAACTTCATAGCGGCTGCTGTTGCGTCATGCAATGCAGCGTCCCCAGGCCGAGCACGAGGTCCAAACAATGGATCCCGCGCACCTCGCGATCCGGAAACAGACGGGCCAAGGTGTTCAAGGCCAGTCGATCCGCCGGGTCATTAAACGTGGGCACCAGCACCAGCTGGTTGGCGATATAGAAGTTCGCATAGGACGCCGGCAGCCGTTGGCTATCGAAGTAAATCGGCCGCGGCATGGGCAGCTTCACAATGTTCAAAGGCCGCTCACGTTCATCGGCCATCAGCTTCAGAATCTGGTAATTCTCCTTGAGCGGCTCATAGTTGGCGTCGGACCGGTCGTCCTCGCTCGCCACTACGATGGTGGTGGGATTCACAAAGCGCGCCAAGTCGTCCACGTGCCCGTGCGTGTCGTCGCCGGCGATGCCGTTGCGCAGCCACAGCACGTTCGTCGCCGCCAGGTAGTTGCGCAGCACCCGTTCGACGTCGGCACGCGAGAGCTCTGGATTGCGCGCCTGCACTGGACTCAGCAGACACTCCTCCGTCGTCAGCAAAGACCCGCGGCCGTTCACGTCGATAGAGCCACCCTCCAGCACCACGCGCCGACCGTCGAACTCCGGCGTCCAAGCGCGCATCGACAAGTGTCCGGCCATCACCCCCGGCAACGCGTCGTCCGCCTGCCAGTTCTCGTACTTCGCCCAACCGTTGAAGTGCCAATCCGTAATGCCCACTTCGCCGCCGCGGCTTTTCACGAAGATCGCGCAAGAGTCGCGCGTCCAACTGCGATTGGTCGCTTGCACGATGAATTCCACTTGAGTCATCTCCGCGCCGGCGCGCTGGCAGATGCGGCGCGCCTTCTCCGCCAGTGCGTCGTTCTCGACGAAGATACACACGCGCTCCACGCGAGACAGGTGCCGCACGAAGTCGCCGTAGACCCAAGCCACGGGCTCAAACTTGCCCGGCCAATCCGAGCGCTCATGCGGCCAAGCCAGCCACGTCGCCGCGTGCGGTTCCCACTCGGCGGGCATGCGAAAGCCGCGCCGCCGGGGCGTATCCACCACCGCCATCGCTTAGGCGCCCCACCGGTTCGTCAGGCCGGCGTAATGGTCGATGCGCCGATCGCGGAAGAAGGGCCAATTGCGGCGCACCTCCTCGCTCCAGGCGGGATTCACTTCCTGAATCAGCAGCTCCTCGTTGCCGTCGGAGCCCTCCGCCAACAGCTTGCCAAACGGATCCGCAAGAAAGCTGTGGCCCCAGAATTCGAGGCCGCTCTTCTCGTTGGGATCCGTGGGATCCTTCGGCCGCGGACCCTCATAGCCCACGCGATTCACCGCCGCCACGTAGATGCCGTTCGCAATCGCGTGCGACCGCTGAATCGTGCGCCAGGCGTCCAACTGCCCCGGCCCGTACTGAACCTTCTCCGCCGGATGCCAGCCAATCGCCGTCGGGTAAAAGAGAATATTCGCGCCTTGCATCGCCGTCAGCCGCGCGGCCTCCGGATACCATTGGTCCCAGCAAACCAGCACGCCTAAGCGGCCGAATTCGGTGTCGAAATTCTTGAAGCCTAAGTCGCCTGGCGTGAAGTAGAACTTCTCGAAAAAGAGCGGATCGTCCGGAATGTGCATCTTGCGATAGAGCCCGAGCAGATCGCCTTTCGACCCCAAAATCGCCGCCGTGTTGTGATACAGCCCCGCCGCGCGCCGCTCAAACAACGACGCGATGATTACCACGCGATGCTCGCGCGCCAACTTGCCCAAGCGCTCCGTGGTGTCGCCAGGCACGGGCTCCGCCAAGTCAAACAGCTCCGCCTTTTCTTCGCGGCAAAAATATTGTGACCGGTAAAGCTCCGGCAAGCAGATCACCTGCGCCCCGGCCCGGGCCGCCTCGCGAATCTTCTGCTCCGCCTTCTCTTGGTTCTCGCGCGCGTCCAAGGAGCAGGACATCTGCACCAGGCCCACGCGGAATGGTTTCGGGTTACTCATTTCGTATCATTGTCGCCCACCGGCTCTTTCCCCGCCAACTCCGTCTAGTAGCATAAAGATTGCCGATGCCCTTCATTCATCCTGATTTCCTCCTGGAGACGGCCGCCGCGCGGCGTCTTTTTCACGACTACGCCGAGCCCGAACCGATCCTCGACTACCACTGCCACCTGCCGCCGCAGGACCTCGCCGAGGACCGCCGCTTCGCCAATCTCTTCGAAATCTGGCTGGAAGGCGACCACTACAAGTGGCGCGCCATGCGGGCCAACGGCATCGCCGAACGCTTCTGCACCGGCGACGCGACGCCCTATGAGAAGTTCCTGGCCTTCGCGCGCACCGTGCCCCAAACGCTGCGCAACCCGCTGTACCATTGGACCCATCTCGAACTCGCGCGCTACTTCGGCATTACCGAATTGCTGGATGAATCCTCCGCGGAGCGCATCTGGAATCAGGCCAATGAGCAACTCGCCGGCGATTTAACCGCGTGGGGCATCGCCCGCAAGTTCGACGTCCGCGCCGTGTGTACCACGGACGATCCGGCGGACCTGCTGCCGCACCACGAGTCCCTGGCGAAGAGCACTTTGAAGACGAAGATGTATCCCACTTTCCGGCCGGACAAAGCGCT
Organism: Bryobacteraceae bacterium; assembly: GCA_019752335.1. GTDB lineage: Bacteria > Acidobacteriota > Terriglobia > Bryobacterales > Bryobacteraceae > JALHNI01. The sequence goes on along the minus strand of JAIEMJ010000002.1, from coordinate 77,659 downwards.
GATCGTCCATCAGCCCGAAGCCTGGCAGGCCTGGACGGCGAAGCTCGGCGCGGCGGCCAACGTCGACATCCAAAGCTTTGCCGCGTTTTTGGAGGCGATCGCCAAGCGCCACGCCGCTTTCGCCGCCATCGGCGGCCGCTTGAGTGACCATGGCTTGAACCATTGCTACGGCGCGCCCTGCGCGGAGTCCGTCGCGCAAGCTATCTTCGATCGCGCGCGGCAAGGCCATGCAGCATCGCCCGGTGAGCAGCGGCACTTCGCCAGCTACCTCATGTTCTACTTCGGCCAACTCGACGCCCGCGCCGGCTTCACCAAGCAATTGCACCTCGGTGCCTTCCGCGCCGCGAACTCGCGCGCCCTGGCCGAAATCGGACCCGACACCGGCTTCGACTCCATCGGCGACTGGCCGCAAATGGAGACCCTGCGCGACTACCTCGACGCCCTGCAACGCGATGGCAGCCTGCCCCGCATGGTGATCTACAACCTCAACCCGGCCGACAATTATGCCTTGGCCACCATGGTCGGCAACTTCCAGGACGGGCAAATCGCCGGCAAGATGCAATTCGGCAGCGGCTGGTGGTTCCTGGATCAAAAAGAGGCCATGGAGTGGCAGATGAACGCCCTCTCCAATTGCGGGCTGCTGGCGCGCTTCGTAGGCATGCTCACCGATTCGCGCTCTTTCATGTCCTACCCGCGCCACGAGTATTTCCGTCGCACGCTTTGTAACTTACTCGGGCGCGAGATGGAGAACGGCCTGATGCCAAACGACTTCGGCCTGGTGGGCGGCATGGTGCGGCGCATCTGCTTCGCTAACGCCCAGGAGTTCTTCGGGCTGCAACTGTAAACATGCACGGAAAACGAAACCGATTTGGCGGCGGCGTACGTCTACCCGACATGCGCCCCGTGTTCGTCTGTTTTGCCTTGGCGGTACTCGCCGGTTGTTCGAAGCCCACCCCTTCGACGCAATCCGCGATTGCTCCGCCGGCCCAGACGGCGCCCGCTGCGAGGGAGCCAGTGGTGGTTGAGTCCCCTGGGGCTGAAACCACAACGGCTCCAGCGCGGGCGGCGGCGGTTCCGGAAAAGGAACCCATTACGCTGCCAGCGGGAACTCCGGTGGAGGTCCGTACGACCTCCACCATTTCCAGCAAAACCCACGCTGCGGGAACCATGTTCACCGCGACCCTGGAACGGTCTTTGATGAAGAACGGCCGCGTGTTAGCGCCCGCCGGCGCGCGCGTGGAAGGCGTCGTCGCCACGGTGGATCCGGGCGGCAAAGTAAAAGGCCGCGCAAGTTTGTCCCTGCGCCTCAATCGCCTCAGCACGGCGGACGGAAGATCGATTGACTGCCGGACGAGTGCTTACGCCGTACAGGCCAAGGCCACCAAGAAGAAAGATGCGCTGAAGATCGGCATCGGCGCCGGAGTCGGCGCGGCTATCGGCGCTTTGGCCGGCGGCGGAAAAGGCGCGGCCATTGGCGCAGGCGCCGGCGGCGGCGCCGGTACCGGTGTCGTTCTCGCCACGCACGGCGACCCCGCCGTGGTACCGGCGGAGACGGCGATCCGCTTCTCCCTCACCGCTCCTGTCGTTTTTCCGTAACCTAACGAATCGCTTCCAATTGCCGTTTCAGGTAAGCGAGTAACTCGCCCGGCTGCGAAAACGCGGGCGCGACAATGCTCAACACCCCAGCGGGAGTAAATTGTGCTTGCGGCGTGTTGCGCACATACTCCATCAGACGCATTGGCTCAATCGCCGCGCGCTCATGTAACTTGATGTTGAAGAATCCATGCCGGCGGTCAATCGCCTCCACGCCGCTCTTCTGCGCCAGCGACTTCAACAACGCGAACTCCACCAGTATCGTCAATCCGGCCGGCGGCGGGCCATAACGGTCCGCCAACTCGGCGATCAGTTTCTCGCCCACCGCCGCGTCCTTCACGTCGGCGATCTTCTTATAGGCCCGCAGCCGCTGATTCTCGTCCGTAATGTAGTCCGAAGGAATGCGCACATCGATGCCAAGGTTGAGCGTCGAATGAATTTCGAGCGGTACTTCTTCGCCCTTCAACTCCTGCACGCTCTCTTCGAGGAGGCGCAAGTAAGTCTCAAAGCCCACCGCGGCAATCTGACCGTGTTGTTCCCCGCCGAGTAAGTTCCCTGCCCCGCGCAATTCCAGATCCAAAGCAGCAATCTTAAAGCCAGCGCCTAAGTCGCTGAATTCCTTCAGGGCGGCCAACCGTTTGCGGGCTACTTCCGTAAGTTCTGTATCGGCGGGTACCAGTAAGTGCGCATAAGCCCGCCGATTCGACCGGCCCACGCGGCCACGGAGCTGATACAGCTCGGAAAGGCCATACCGCTCGGCATTCTCGATAAAAATCGTATTCGCCAGCGGAATGTCGAGCCCGTTCTCGGCAATCGTCGTGCAAACGAAGACGTCGTAATCGTGCTTCATGAAGCCCAGCAGGACCCGTTCCAGCTCCGCGTCGCCCATCTGGCCATGGCCCACGCCGATGCGGCAATTTGGCAGTAACTGCTGAATGGAAGCCGCGCGTATGAAAATCGAATCGACGCGATTGTGGATGTAATAGACTTGGCCCCCGCGGCTCAGCTCCTGCTCAATGCCTTCCTTCACCCGTTGTAAGTCAAAGTGCGCGACCACCGTATGAATCGCCAAACGGTCTTTCGGAGGCGTCTCAATTACCGACATGTCACGGATACCCAACAACGACATATGTAAGGTACGCGGAATTGGCGTCGCGCTCATGGCCAGCACGTCCACGTTGTGACGAATCTGTTTCAGTGCTTCCTTGTGCCGCACGCCGAAACGCTGCTCTTCGTCGACAATCAGCAGCCCGAGGTCAGCGAATTTTACATCTTTCGACAAGATGCGTTGGGTCCCGATGACAATGTCGATCTTGCCGGCTTCCAGATCTTCGAGGACGGCCTTCGTCTCCTTCGCGGACCGGAAGCGCGACAAGTGCTCAATCCTGGCCGGAAAGGCCGCAAACCGGCGTTTGAAGCTCTCGAAATGTTGAAAAGCTAGCACCGTGGTGGGGGCCAACAACGCGACTTGCTTGCCATCGCCCAAGGCCTTGAAGGCGGCGCGCATGGCAACTTCCGTCTTACCGAACCCGACGTCGCCACACAGCAGGCGGTCCATCGGCTGTTCGCCCTCCATATCGCGCTTAATGTCGCGCACGGCGTTCAACTGGTCTTTGGTGGCGTTGTACTCAAACGAATCTTCAAACTCGCGTTGCCAATTGGAGTCCGCGGAGAAAGAAAATCCGCCCGCCATCTTGCGCGCCGCATAGAGCTTGAGTAACTCATCGGCCATATCGACCATGCGCGCCTTCACGCGGGCTTTGGTCTTAGTCCAAGTAACGCCGCCCATGCGATCCAGCGGCGGCGGCGAGTCGCCCGCGCCGCGGTACTTCGAGATCAGATCGAGGCGAGTGAGTGGGACGTAAAGCTTTGCTTCGCCAGCGTACTCGAGTAACATGAAGTCGCCCGGCTGGTCACCTTGTCTAATTTCGCGCACGCCGACGAACTTACCCACGCCATGGGTCACGTGGACGACAAAGTCGCCAGGACGCAGGTCGGCGACGTCCATGGCGAAGGCCCCAAGGTTGGTGCGAATCTGGGGAGCGGCGGGCAGTCCGCTGGAATCAAAGACGTCGTCAATGCCGTAAACGGCCAGCCGGTCGTCCATGAACGTGACGCCGCGCCGGATGGCGCCCTTCACCAAGTAAGTGGAGGCCATCTCACCTTGGTAAGCGCGATCCGCCAGCATCGCCGGCGTGGTCTCATCGTTCACGATGCCAAACTGATAGGGTAATTCGTACTGCTTGAAGATGTCCGCCAAGCGCTCCACTTCGCCGGACGCCGGCGCAAAAAAGAGTGAGCGTCCACCGTCGAAGGAGAAACTGCGCGCCTCGCTGATGGCCTGCGTCACGTTGCCGCGAAACGTCAGCGCGGGCCGTGTCGCGATCGAAATCGCGTCTTCGCCGGAGCCGAGCCCGAGTTCGCGCAGAGTAAGCTGTGGCAGCCCCTCTGCCTGGCCGTGAAACTCGCCCCATTGGAAGAAATTGGCTTCCGCTAACTCCAGATCCTCCGCCAGCCGCTTCGCGTAACGCTCCGCCGCGCCTTTGGTCTGTTCCGGCTCATCCCACACGATCAGCGGCTTGGCGAGTAAGTGAAACAACGTCTTCGTTCGCGGACTCTCGAAAGCCTGCCGGAACTCCCAGCCCGCCCGTTGCTGCGCAATCTCGGCCGGACGAGGAAACTCCGTCAGCGGTAGCACCAGGACGCTATCCACCTTCGCCACAGAGCGCTGCGTGGCAATATCAAAGCGGCGCAAGGAATCGATAGTATCGCCGAAGAACTCAATGCGAATCGGCCGCCCGGCTTCGGGAGGAAAAATATCGACGATGCCGCCGCGCACCGAATATTCGCCCACCATCTCGACGGGCTCTCGCGGCTCATAACCGATGGACTGTAAGTGCTGCACCAACGTCTCAATCGGCACTTCGTCTTCCACCTTCAAGTGCAAAGCCAACTGCCGGTACGCATCCGCTTCGCCGACGCGGAAGAGCGCGCTGGCGGCCGGGGCGATGACGATGGGAACGCGCTGGCTGGCTTGCCGCCACAAGCCGACCGCGCGTTGCTCACTAATTTCGTTGTGCGGGGAAAGCGCCTGGTGCGGCAGCACGTCGAACGCGGGCAGCATCAAAGGCGGGGGCTCGCCTTCGGGCGCCAGCATTTCGAAGAAGGTCTGGAGCGGATCGTAAAGTAACTCCGCCTGTTGATTGCCGTCCACCACCACGAGTAACTGCCGGCCGGTCGCCAGCCATAAATGGACTAAGTAGAGGGCCTTGGCCGTGAGAGTAAGTCCATTTAGCTCGATACTCGCCGAGGGCGTGTGTAAGTACCGCCGCACCACTTCCTCAAAGCCCGGATGGCGAGCGAGCGAGTGCAGTAAGTCGCGGACGGCGGGATGGGTCATGCGGGGCGGGCGTTGACTAAGTCAACCAGGTTGGTGGTGGAGTAACCGGGTTCCAGCGGCAAGGCGAGCACCTGTCCGCCGGCGGCTTCCACCTCTTCTCGGCCGGCGATGAAGTGGCTCCAATCGGCGCCCTTCACCAGGAAGTCGGGCAATACTTCGGCGATCAGTTCGCGCGGAGTGTCTTCGTCAAAGAAGGTAACGGCGTCCACGGCCGCCAACCCGGCGGCCATCCGGGCGCGCTGGTCCTGCGGAATCATCGGCCGCGTGGGCCCCTTCAGCCGCTGCACGCTCGCGTCGGTATTGAGCGCAAGAATCAACACATCGCCCAGCGAACGCGCGCTCTCCAGCAAGCGGATGTGGCCTGGGTGTAGGATATCGTAACAGCCATTAGTGAACACCACCCGCTTGCCTTCAGCCTGCCATTGGCGCCGTTGCGCGACCATCGCCGCGCGCTCGTAGAACTGACCCATATGCTCCAATTATGACTTACGCTAAACCGCGAGTTGCTGCCGGTCCGCCACGACGCTTTCGAGCGGACCCAGCACCGTCACCGCCAAGCGTTCCGGCTGGAAGCTCTCGGCGGCCACGGCCATCACTTCCTCCGCCGTCACCGCCTCCGTCATCCGCGCCATGTCGTCCAACGTGTGGAAACGGTCGAAATACATAAACTGCCGCGCCAGGTTCGACATGCGCGAACCCGTCGATTCCAGGCTCAGCATCAACGAGCCCTTCATATGGTCCTTCGCGCGCCGCAGCTCTTCCGCCGGAATCCCTTCCGCCTTCAGTTGGCGGAACTCGTGAATCACCGAAGCGATCACCTGGTCCACCGTAGCGGCCGCCGTACCAGCGTAAACGCCGAAGCAGCCGGTATCGCGATAGAGATTCAATTCCGAAAACACCGAGTAAGCCAAGCCCTGCCGCTCGCGAATGCTTTGGAAGAGCCGCGAACTCATGCCCGCGCCCATCAGAGTATTCAGCACAAACCAGGCATAGCGTCGCGGATGGGCGATCGGCAGGGCGGGCACGCCGACGCACACCAGGGCCTGCTGCAAGCGCTTCTTCTTCACGGTGATCTCGGCGCCCGTGGTGGCGGGCGGATCCGGTAGTTTCGGCAAGTTACCTTGCACGCCGGCGAAGTGGCGCTCCGCTAAATCGACCAGGCGCGCGTGATCCATGTTCCCCGCGGCCGTAATCATTAAGTTACTGGGCACGTAGATGCTGGCGTGGTACTTCGCCAGTTGGTCGCGCGTGAAGCCCGAGATCGTTTTCTTCGAGCCAAGAATGCTCTTGGACAACGGATGATTTGGCCAGAAACGCGTCGTGAATAGCTCATGCACCACATACTCCGGATTGTCCATCTCCATCTTCAGCTCTTCCAGAATGACGCCTTTCTCCTTTTCGAGATCGGCGGGATCGAAGCGTGGATGCAGCACTAAGTCGGCGAGAATATCCAGGGCAATGGGTAAGTGCTCGTCCAGCACCTTGATATTGAAGCCGACTAACTCTTTACCGGTAAAGGCATCGAGGTTGCCGCCGATGGAATCCACTTCGCGAGCGATACCTTCCGCGGTGCGCCGATGCGTTCCCTTGAAGAGCATATGCTCCAGGAAATGGCTAATCCCAATCTCCTTGGGATGTTCGGCCCGTGAGCCGGTGCCGATCCACACGCCGACGGCGATACTCCGCACGTGCGGCATCCGTTCCGTGATCACACGGATGCCGTTCGACAAATGGGCGACTTCGACGTCACGCGCCGGTGAACTAGGGGAAGACATAAAGGCCTTTCAGAATAACTTACGGCGCCTCAATTTCGGCGGGCTCCGAACGTCCGCTTTCATTGCCGGCGCGGTCCACCGCCGTGATGGCGTAGCGATAACGCTGTCCGGATTTCGTCGTGGTGTCGCGAAACGCCGGGGCGTCAATTTCGCCGGGAAAACGAACAAACTCCCCATTGGTAAGCGCGCGATAAATACGGTAACCGGCGAGATCGGCATCGGTGTTGCGGTCCCAGCCGAGTTCGACGGACGTCGCACCCGCCAGCACCACCAGGCCCGTCGGCACCGCCGGGGCAAAGCGGTCAACGTGGACTACCTGCATCACCGGCGAAAGCTCGCTCAGGGCATTGATGTCGCCGGCTTTCACATAGCTTTGCAACGTGTAGCGATAAGTGGGTCCGAAAGCCGTAACTAAGTCGAGGAATTGATTCTCTGGCGTGTCCGCGATGGTCTGGGGTTCACCTTCCCCGATCTGACGCGTAATGCGATACGCGACGCCGGGCTGGGCCACCGCAGGCCAGCGCAGTAAGATTCCATCGCCGCGCGATTCGCCAGTAAAACTCGTCGGCTTCCGCAGGGGCGGAATTACCTCCGCGGCCACGAAATTCGAAAATCCGCTCGGCCGTCCCGAGGGGCTCGTTAAGCGAACGCCAATCACCACCTCTTTCCCGGCCCAGGGTTCGGCGTCGAAAGCTTGGGTAATCGTCCGCGCGATGGCGGTGCCATCGGGAGCCAAAGCCAAGGGCGGCCATTCCACAAAGATACTCTGGCTGCCAGCGAGCCATGCGTTCACGTCGAAAGGCGGGGCGGGAGCCGGGCCGATGCGTAAGTCAATTTGGCCCGGCTCGCGAACGGGCAACCCCTCGCCTGTAACGACGGGCATGGTGAAAACAACTTCCAGCTTGTCTCCACGCTCGATCACGCGCAGGTCTAGCACGGGCTTAGGAATCTTGGCCGCGGGCGGCAGAGGGTCGCCGACGTAACCGCAGTTCACCAAGGTGATCACGGGCAGAATGAGCCAGGCGCGCGTCATAGTATGTAGCGACTGAGATCCTGATCCTGCACGATGCCCGTCAGTGCCTTGCGCACGTAAGCGCCATCGATCTTGACGTTCTTCTTCTTCAGGTCCGGCCCCTCGAAAGAGATCTCTTCCAATACCTTCTCCAGAATCGTATGCAAACGCCGGGCGCCAATGTTCTCGTTGGACTCGTTCACCGTCGCGGCTAAGTTCGCCAACGCGGCGATGGCATCGTCCGTGAAATTGAGCTTCACGCCTTCGGTCTCCATCAAAGCGACATACTGCTTGATGAGGGCGTTCTTCGGTTCCTTCAAAATACGAATAAAGTCCGCCTCGGTGAGTGGCTTTAACTCGACGCGAATCGGAAAACGGCCCTGCAACTCCGGAATCAGGTCACTGGGTTTGGAGACATGAAACGCACCAGCGGCAATAAATAGAATATGGTCTGTGCGGACGAAGCCGTAGCGCGTATTCACGGTGGTGCCTTCCACGATGGGCAGAATGTCCCGTTGCACACCTTCCCGGCTGATGTCCGGGCCGCTGCCGCCTTCGCGACCGGCAATCTTGTCAATCTCGTCGAGGAAAATCATGCCGTTGCGCTCCACCCGTTCGGTGGCAATGCGCGTGACGTGATCCATATCCAGGAGTTTCTCTTCCTCTTCCTGCACTAAGTAGTCGAAGGCGTCCACCACGCGCATTTTCCGCTTGCGGGACTTCGGCGAAAACATGCTGGCCAGGATGTCCTTGAAGTTGACGTCCATGTCCTCGTTGCCCATGCTGCCGCCGAGTTCCATGCGCGGCCCGCGCTCCTTCACTTCCAACTCGACACTCTTCTCGTCGAGCTTGCCCGCGCGCAGACGGTCGCGCATTTTTTCGCGCAAACGCTCTTTGGCCGCGGGATCGTCGCCCTCGGCGGGCGGCAAGAGTAAGTTGAGGAGTAAGTCCTCGGCCGCGGCTTCCGCGCGGTCTGCGACTTCGTCCAGCTTTTCCTCCCGCACCATATCGATGGCGATTTCCACCAAGTCCCGGATCATGCTTTCCACGTCGCGGCCAACGTAGCCGACTTCCGTGAACTTACTCGCCTCCACCTTCAGAAAAGGCGAGTTCGCCAGCTTCGCCAAGCGGCGAGCCAACTCCGTCTTGCCGACGCCGGTGGGCCCAATCATCAGGATATTCTTGGGCATCACCTCTTCGGCCATCTCTGGCGGCAGCTTCTGCCGGCGCACCCGATTGCGCAGTGCAATGGCAATCGCGCGCTTCGCCTCGGCTTGGCCCACTACGTACTTATCAAGCTCATGGACAATCTCGCGCGGCGTGAGCTCATCGAGAATGGCGGAATCGTCGTCCGTCGCTTGCGGGAGATAGATCACCACTTAGCCTAGCTCCTCGAAAACGATATGGTGATTCGTGTAGATGCAGATGTCGCCCGCGATCTTCATCGCCTTCTCCACGATCTCTCGCGCGCTGAACGCAGTGTTCTCCAGCAGCGCCAGCGCGGCAGCCTTCGCGAAGGACGCCCCGGAACCGATCGCGGCGATGTTCTCATCCGGATCAATCACGTCGCCGTTGCCGCTCACAATGTAGGTGTGTTTCTCGTCGGCCACGATCAAGAGGGCCTCCAGATGCCGCAAAGCACGGTCTGTTCGCCAATCCTTCGCCAGCTCAATCACCGAGCGTTGCAGGTTGCCGTTGTGTTGGTCGAGCTTCGACTCAAAGCGGGAGAACAGCGCAAAGGCGTCCGCCGTGGAGCCCGCGAAGCCGGCGATGATTTTATCTTTGTACAGGCGGCGCAATTTGCGGGCGGAGGCCTTTAACACCTCCTGGCCGAAGGTGACCTGGCCATCGCCCGCGATCACCACCTTCCCATCCCGGCGCACACACAGAATGGTGGTGGAGCGAATTCGTTCTTGCATTATTTGGTGGACTACCGCCCTCAGTTTAGCACCCTGAAAACGGCCGTCCACCGCACAGCGCCGCTTAGCGCTTCAGCAGGTCGCGAATCTGCGTCAGCAGCACTTCTTCGTTGGAGGGGCCGGGAGGCGCGGCCGGAGCGGGCGGCGGCATCAACTTCTGTACCTGCTTCACCATCAGGAAGATGACGAAAGCCAGAATCAGGAAGTTGATCAGAATGGTAACAAAGTTGCCGTAGGCGAGCACCGCCGTCGCCTTCTTCGCATCGGACAGGGTCGCATAAGCCTTGCCATCCAGTGCCGTGAACAGATTCGAAAAATCGACGCCGCCGCCCGTCACCTTCGCGATGATCGGCATCACGATGTCGCCCACCAACGAATCGACGATCTTGCCGAAGGCCGCGCCAATGATCACGCCGACGGCCAAATCCATCACGTTGCCTTTCATAATGAAGGCTTTAAAGTCTGACATCATACTCTTCTCTTCTCTCTTTCTTCTCGATGTTCTTCTCAGTGATTCTGCGTAGAGAATCCATAAGGCTGGACAGTATCTTAATCGCAGAATGTCACAATGAAAAGGTGTCTACGCATTATTTTGTGGAAACCTCGCAAGTTCGCTACCCGGTGATGGTGGAGCGCGGGGCGATTGAACAGAAGTTAACCGAACTGATCCCCGCGAAGGCCCATCGGCTCTTCATCATCACTGAAGAAAGCGTCTGGAAATTGCACGGCCATCGACTGGCGGCTGTGACGAACGCCTTCGGTGACCGCTTAAGAATCCTGCACTTCCCCGGCGGCGAGTCGCGCAAGCGGCTGGCAGAAGTCGAGGCCCTGGCTGACCAAATGCTCGCCGCGGGCGGTGACCGCTCTTCCGTCGTCATCGGCTTCGGCGGCGGCATCGTCACCGACGTGGCTGGCTTTGCCGCGGCCGTCTTCATGCGCGGTATTCCGGTGATCCAAGTGCCCACGACGTTGCTGGCCCAAGTGGACGCCGCCGTCGGCGGCAAAACCGGTGTGAACCTGGTGGGCGGCAAGAATCTGGTGGGCTCCTTCCATCAGCCCATCGCCGTGGTGATCGATCCCGAAGTGCTCGGCACGCTGGCGATGCGCGAGGTCCGCGCGGGGTTGTACGAGGTGCTGAAGCACGGCGTGATTCGCAGCCCGGAGCTCTTCGCCATGATGGAAGAGCATCCGCTCAAGATCCTGGCGCAGGAGGCGGCGTATTTTGATAAAGCCATCGCTGAGAGTGTGCGCATCAAATGCGAAGTGGTATCGGCAGACGAAAAGGAAGGCGACCTGCGGCGGATTTTGAACTTCGGCCATACGATTGGCCATGCGCTCGAAGCGGAGACGCGCTACAGCTTGCTGCTGCACGGTGAGGCCGTCGCCTTCGGCATGCGCGCCGCGACCCATCTAGCCGTGCGGCTCTCCACCTTGGCCCCGGAAACCGGCACGCGCATCAACGAAGCCATCGAAGCCTACGGCGAGATTCCTAGCCTGGCCGGCGTCACCGCCGAGGCGCTGATGGCGCGGCTCATCAGCGATAAGAAGACCGTGGGCGGCCACGTGCATTTCGTCTTGCCCACGGAGATCGGCGCCACGGTGATTCGGTCGAATGTGCCGGACGATGCGATTCGCGCGTCGATTGAAGCAGCCCTATGAGCAGCGTAGGCAGCCGTCCGCCGCAGATTGCGGACGAACGCGAGGCCGCACGCTGGGTCCGCGAAATGTTTGGGCGCGTGTCCGGCCGTTACGACGCTGTCAACCGGCTAACCTCGTTCCACCTCGACGTCCGCTGGCGGCGCATCACCGCGGAGCGCCTGGCGCCCATCCTGCGCCGCCCGGAGGCGCGCGTGCTCGACCTCTGCTGCGGCACCGGTGACCTGGGCCTGGCCTTGCGGCGTCAAGGCCCCGCGCAAGTCACCGGCTCTGACTTCTGTCATCCCATGCTCCGCCAAGCACTCGTCAAAGGGCTCTCCCCCGTCTTCGAAGCGGATGCGCTCAGCCTGCCCCTGGCGGGCGAGTCCTTCGACTTGGTCACCGTCGCCTTCGGATTCCGGAACCTGGCGAACTACGACGCCGGATTGCGCGAAGCCTGGCGCGTGCTGAAGCCCGGCGGCACCTTGGCCATTCTCGAATTCTCGACGATCCCGAATCCGCTGTTGCGCGCGGGCTACGAATTCTACTTCCACCGCATCCTGCCCGTAGTGGCCGGCTGGATCACCGGCGCGCGCGACGCTTACACCTATTTACCGGCTTCCGTGAGTAATTTCCCCGCCGCGCCGGAGTTGGCCCAACGCATGACTGCCGCTGGCTTTGCGGAAGTCGACTACGAGCGTTTCGCCTCGGGAGCCTTGGCGCTGCATCGGGGAATCAGGCCGGCGGCGCTAGACTAGTGGCTATGGCCGATAGTCATGCAACGGAAGAGAGTGGGCACCACACCGGGAGTTTCGCGGCGCTGGCCTTGGCCGCGCTGGGCGTGGTGTTCGGGGATATCGGCACCAGTCCGCTGTATACGCTGAAGGAGTGCCTACACGCGGTAGGGCACGAAACGGGTCACGCGGCGGGACGCGAAGACCTCTTCGGCCTCCTCTCCCTGATCTTCTGGGCCATGACCATGGTGGTCTTCGTGAAGTACCTCACCTTCGTCATGAAGGCGGACAACAAAGGCGAAGGCGGCATCTTCGCCCTGCTCGCTCTGGCGCCGCGGCAGATGCGCGCCGGCAAACCGGGACACATTCCGCTGGTCGCGCTGCTCGCCGTGGCCGGAGCCGCGCTTCTCTACGGCGATGGCATGATCACCCCAGCGATCTCTGTCCTCAGCGCCGTGGAAGGTCTGCAAGTCGCCAATCCTGACCTCCAAGCCTACGTGGTGCCGCTCACGGTGCTCATTCTGCTGGGCCTGTTTGCCATACAGAGCCATGGCACCGCCATGGTCGGCAAGCTGTTCGGGCCGGTGATGGTCGTCTGGTTCGCCACGCTCGCGACGCTGGGACTTTATCACGTCAGCCACGATCCGCAGATCCTGGCCGCTATGTTTCCCACCCACGCCATCGACTACTTCGCACGCCATGGCTGGGGCGGCGTCCACATTCTGGCGTCCGTCGTGTTAGCCGTTACCGGCGGCGAGGCGCTCTACGCCGACATGGGCCACTTCGGGATTCGTCCCATCCGTTGGATGTGGGTGGGCCTGGTGATGCCGTCGTTGCTGCTCGCTTACTTCGGCCAAGGCGCGCATGCTTTGCGTCATCCCGAAACCTTCGCCAACCCTTTCTTCTCCATGGTGCCCACCGGCGCCGCCACTTATGCCTTGGCCATCCTCTCCAGCCTCGCGACGGTGATTGCCTCTCAAGCGTTGATTTCTGGCGCCTTTAGTCTCACTTGGTCCGCGATGCAGCTCGGTTACTTTCCGCGTGTCCAGGTGAAACATACCGCGCACGATGCGCAAGGGCAGATCTATATCCCGCAAATGAATTTCTTCCTGGCCGTGGGCTGTATTTTGTTAGTGCTGATGTTCCGGGAATCCACGAAGTTGGCCGCGGCGTATGGCCTGGCCGTTACCGGCACCATGGTTTTTACCACCTTAATTTATTACGTTGTCATCCGCGATAGCTGGGGCTGGCCCCTCAGCCGCGCCCTCCCGCTGCTCATCCTATTTCTCGCCACGGACTTACCCTTCCTGTGGGCGAATCTATTCAAGCTCTTTGACGGCGGCTACGTCCCGTTGCTGATCGGCGCCGCCGTGATGACCGTCATGGTGCTTTGGAATCGCGGACGCACCTTGATCGCCCATAAGTACCATGTTCGCTTTCCCACGCCGGAATCGGCCAAGAAACGCGTCGACGCGCGCCTCATCAGCCGCGTACCCGGCACCGCCGTCTTCATGGCTTCCAGCGCCGACATGCTGCCGCCGGTGCTCGTCCACCACGTCGAGCGCAGCCGCACTCTGCAGGAAACCGTCATTCTGCTCACCGTGCAAACCGCCAATTCCCCCATCGTACCCGCGCGCGAACGTTTCACCGTATCGCCCGCGCAGGATGGTTTCTTCCGGCTCATCATTCGTTACGGCTTCATGCAGGAACCGCTGGTGCCCGAAGTGCTCAGGCAAGCCGTGCAAGAAGCAGGGATTCCGTTCTCCGAGAACGAAGTTACTTACTACTTGGGCCGCGAGAGTTTCGTCGCCTCCAAGCGCGGACGCATGGGCGTCGTCTCCGAAACGATTTTCGCTTTTCTGCAACGCAACGCCGTCACCGTGGATCGCCACTTCGGTTTGCCTTACCGGCAAGTCGTCGAAATTGGTACGCAAATGGATTTGTAAGGCTTGCGTAAAGAACGTAAAGCTTACGGCTGAAACCATCGTATTTTCCCGTCGCCGATGTTACCTTGCTAGGCATGAGAACCCTAGTAAAACCCAGCCGCCGCGAGTTACTGCAAGGAGTCGGGGCGCTCGCGCTGACGGGCCCTGTGCTGAGCCATACCCCGTTATGGGGACAATCGGCGTGTGCCGTGTTAGGCTCGCCGTCGCTCACGGAGGGGCCTTACTTTGTCGACGAAGACCTCAACCGGCGCGACATTCGCGTTGACCCTTCCGACGGCAGCCTGCAAGCGGGTACGCCGTTGTCGTTGGCCATCAACGTCTCGCAGTTGGCGGCCGGCTCCTGCACGCCGGTCGCGCTCACCGGCGCCTACGTCGATATCTGGCATTGCAATGCCCTGGGAGTCTACTCGGATATCGCCGCGCAGAACTCGCTCGGCCGTAAGTTCCTGCGCGGCTACCAACCAACTGACCGGCAAGGCAACGCCTACTTCCTCACCGTTTACCCCGGCTGGTATCCCGGCCGCACCGTACACATTCATATCAAGGTGCGCGTCTTCAATGGTCCCGCCGAGACCTACGAATTCACCAGCCAATTCTTTTTCGACGAAGCCTTCACCGACGACGTCTTCACCGCCGCGCCCTACGCCGGCAAAGGCCCGCGCGATACGCGCAATCCAAACGACGGCATCTACAACGGCGCCTCCTCCACCGGCACAGCGATTCTGAACAACAGCGGCTCCCGCCTGATGCTCGCCGCCCGTAAGCGCCCCAGTTGGATCGAAGCCGACGCCCGCCTCATCTGCGACCTATCGCTCGGCAGTTCGCCTGACCAGCCCAGCGGTCCAGGCGGGCCTGGAGGCCCAGGCGGCCCAGGGGGGCCGATGCCGCCCCGTCCGTAGTTGTAAGACGGACCCCCTGGTCCGTCACCCCCGTTTTCGTCCCCTGCTTTGGCAACCGTAGCGCCGCCATTCATCACGAAGAGCCCAGAGTCTAACCGAGCCGAAGCGACTCAGCCACCAGAATTACTCGTAGCTTGACATTTCCTGAACGTAGGAGAACCGCGCCGACCGCGCTAATCGGCGCTCCAATGCTTTTCAGCCTTGGCTCTCTTCAGAAAGCGAACGCACCATAAACCAAGCCACAGTAATGCGAAGTTAGCCAGCGCAGGGAGCGCAATCAGGAATAGATAGTCGTAGTACAGGACAAATTCTGGTAGAGGCATTACGGAAATCGCCAAGATGCTTGGAAACACCAAACAAACAATAATCCCATCGAACATTCCGTGGCCGCCGCCGAAACCACCTTGCGCGAAAAAGAGCCCTGTCGCGACCGCAGCTGCGTAGAGCGGCACAAAAACGACTCTTGACTTAGCTTTTGGCATCTATTCTGCACTCCGTTTCACATCGCGAAGCAGCCGAGACTGCGGGCCTCTACCGCAACCGCGCGACACTATACGCCAGCCACAACCACGCCGCAATAAAACAGACCCCGCCCAACGGCGTCACCGCGCCCAACGCGCGGACGCCCGTGAACGCCAACGCATAAAGTGACCCCGAGAACAGCACGATGCCCGCCGCCAGCAAACCGCATACCAGCGCCGGGCGCGGCATCAGCGACACCACCAGCATTCCCAGCGCGTGAATGAAGTGGTAGAAGACGGCCTTCTCGTAAACGCCCATCGAGTAAGTATCCAGTCGATCCCGCAACGCGTGCGCCCCAAAGGCGCCCAGCATCACGGCAAGGGCAAGTAATCCGGCAGCGAGCGAAGTCCACATACTGCTATGCTAGCGGCTTCCGATGCCTACCGAAGCCGAACTCCGCGTTGACCTCGCCGCCGCCTACCGCCTTATCCACCACTTCGGCTGGAGCGAACTCATCTGGACCCACACCACCGTGCGCGTCCCCGGTCCCGAGCACCACTTCCTCATCAACCCCTACGGCTACCGCTTCGACGAAGTCCGCGCGTCGAATCTGGTGAAAGTCGATCTCACTGGCCGCATCATCGGCGACCCGGCGCAAGAGATCAACCCGGCCGGCTTCGTCATTCACAGCGCGATTCATCTGGTGCGTCCCGATGCCGGCTGCGTCATGCATACCCATACCGTCGCCGGGATGGCCGTCGCCGCCCTCGCCTGCGGACTCCTCCCCATCAGCATGTACGCCCTCGGCTACGACGGCGCCGTCGCCTATCACGACTTCGAAGGACCCAGCCTGGACCCGGACGAGCGCGCCCGCCTCGCCGCGAATCTCGGCCGTCAGAACATCCTCATCCTCCGCAACCACGGCTTGCTCACCTGCGGCGAAACCGTCGCGCAGGCCTTTGTCCGTATGTACCGCCTGGAGCGCGCCTGCCAGGTGCAACTGGCCGCGCAGGCCACCGGCAGCCCACTGGTGATCCCCCCCGATCCCGTAAGAAGGATCAGCCGGGAGCGCAGCGACGTCTTTCTGCAGGCCGAAGGCAGCCAAGGCTATAGTCGCGATCCGAATCCGGAGTTTGCCGCCATGAAGCGCCTGCTGGATCAGCAGGACCCCAGCTATCGCGAATAGACGCGAAAGCGCCCGGTAGCGCTGGACCCTGGAGCGAACAGGGTCCGCGCACCGGGCGCGGGTACCCACCGTCAAATACGGGTGGGCAAACTCAAAGCGGACTAATTCTCACCCTTGACGGAGAGGCTCTCGGAGTATGGAGAGGACTCGCCCCATACCACATTCGAGCCCCACACGATGGAGTAGCCGGAGATGGTGCTTTCGCCCCACACCACGTTTTCACCCCACACCACATTCGAGGCGCGCACCAAAACGGTGTTCCCCCAGACGATGTTGTTCCCCCACACGACATTCGCGCCCCACACAATGGTCCGGCCCGAAGGAACGTTGGAAGTGTCGTTGAACGTCTCCACCTTCTTATCGGCGCGCACCCGCACGCGCGGCGACTTCGCGGACTGCGTGCTGGTGATGGTATCCGTACTGTCGAGCGCCGCCTTCACATCCAAGTAGCCCGCGCCGACCGTAAAAAGGTCCGAAAAAGCGGTGTAAGTGATGTTGGTGGCCGGATCCTTCCAGCTCGTCTGCGACGGGAATGACTTACTCGCCGTCTTCATCAGCCGCGCCTTCACTTGGTCCGGCGTAAGCGACGGAGTTTTCTGCAATAACAGGGCAGCAGCGCCCGAAACCATCGGCGCCGCCATGCTGGTGCCGCTCAACGTGAAGTAGGCTTCGTAGGGCATCAAAGTCTGCCAGTCGCCAGCCAACGTGTTATTCGGATACTGATTCTGTAAATAGGTACCAAAGGGCTTGGAAGCAAGAATATTCGCGCCCGGCGCCACCAGGTCCGGCTTGGCGTATTGGTCAATCAACGTTGGCCCCTTCGAAGAGAACGTCAGTAACACGTCGTCGGACTTGATCGCGGTCTGCTTGTCGTTCACCGCGCCGACCGTAATCACGAACGGATCATTGCCGGGCGAAGAGATCGTCCCGTAGCCGCGCGTGTTCATCGAATTGTCGCGTCCATTGTTGCC
This sequence comes from Bryobacteraceae bacterium, assembly GCA_019752335.1. Lineage (GTDB taxonomy): Bacteria > Acidobacteriota > Terriglobia > Bryobacterales > Bryobacteraceae > JALHNI01. The sequence continues at coordinate 60,127 of JAIEMJ010000002.1, read as the reverse complement.
CGCCGAAACCACCACCACGATGCCCGCGCGCCAGGCGCGTTCCACGGCCTGGCACAGCGGATCCTTGGTGTAGGTCTCGCGCACCTGGCGGCCGGCGGAAATATTCATCACGCGAATGTTGTAAGTGGTGCGCAGCGCAATGGCGCGGTCAATCGCGGCGATCAAAGAACTGTCGCGCCCCTTGCCGGTGTTGTCCAGCGCGCGCAGGCTGATGATGTTGGCCGCCGGAGCGATGCCGGGCGCCTGTTCATAGTTCGCGCCGGATCGGACCTTGGACACACAGCCATTGCCGGTGGCGATGGAAGCGACGTGCGTGCCATGGCCATAGGGATCCCAGTCACCGGATGGATTCCAGGTGACAAAGTCCTCGCTGTAGACATAGCGTCCGCTCGCTCCCGTGCAAGCGGCGTCCTGCAAATCGATATTCACTCCCGGATTGGCCACGCCCGAATCCACGAAGGCAATCCCGATGCCGCGCCCGTCAAAGCCACTCTTAAACGCCTTGTCCGCGCCCACGGTAGTAGAGGAGTAGTCGATCTTGCCCGCCACCGACACTTCCCGATCCGGGCTAACGTAGAACACGTTCGGATCGTTGGCGAGGTTCGCGGCAGCCGCCCGGCTCATCCGCGCCACCACGCCGTTACCTAACACGCCTTTTACCTTGGCGCCGCGCTTGCGGGCGTGCTCCGCCACGTCCGTTGACGTCTCGTGGTATTGGACAATCACATCCACCTCCTCGTCAACTGAATTGCCGCCCTTCGCGGGTCGCGTTAGTTCACTGGAGATTTTCGCGGCTTCTTCGGGGGCAAACGCTCCCCACACCGCCGATTGCTCGCGCGGGGTCTCCGGCGATGTGGAGAGCGGGACTTGCTGGCCCACCACCAAAGAGGTAGTCAACATCAGGGTCAATGAAGATTTTAGGAATTGCACGCCAGTTCTTTTGCAACTCGCATGCCAAACGAAATCGACACCTAAGCTACTGATTCCACGTGGGGCGTCTGACTCAGAGCGACAGACTGTCCCCGTCGCCGGACACTTTGTCCGCCTTACCCAAACAGACCCGTCAACTCCCGGTTCGCGCTCGGGAAGGACTTCAACTCCGCCCCAAACGCCTGGTTCGCCACGGCCAGGTAGAGGTCGCCAATCGTGCCCGTATGCCGCGTGTGGCGCCCCGTGGCCAAGCCGCCGGCGTGGCCCGCTACAATCACCGAGAGGCCATTGTTCTTATGGTCATTTGCCTCCGCATGCTCATGCACGAAGACGATATTCGTATGGTCGAGCAGATTGCCATCGCCCTCCGGCGTCGCCTTCAGCCGGCCGATCAGATACGCGAACTCCTCCACGTGCCAACGGCAAATATCGCGCATGATGCGCTGCCCGTCGGCGCCGCCGGGGGCTTTGCCGTCCTGATGCGTGTAGTCGTGATGCCGCGCCGCGGTGTAGCCCAGCCAAGGGAAACGCGTGAGCCCCTGGCACTTCGTCAACATGTAGGACGCCACGCGCGTCTGCCCGCTGGCCAGCGCGTGTACCAACAGGTCGCTCTGCAACTTCGCGATGCGCGGCCAATCCTTCATGTCCCCGTCGAACTGCGGCTCTTCCACCTTCCGATAGCTCGGCGGCAGGCTGGCGATGGCGCGCTCCACGTCGCGCACCGACGCCAAATGCTCATCCACCCGCAGACGGTCTTCCTTGCCGAGCGACTGCTTCAACGTCGCCGCATCGGCCTGCACGGCATCCAACACGCTGCGTTTCCGCGCAACCCAGCCGGCGTCGCGCGCGCCAAACAGCCGGTCAAATAGCTTGTGCGGCAGCATCTCCGGCGGCAACGCGCGGTCGTTTCCGGCCCAACTCATATTGCGCTGGATACTCTCGCCGAAGCTCTCCTGCGATACGCCAATTTGGAGAGACCGGAAGCGCGTGTCGCCCGCAATCCGCGCCGCGATCACCTGATCCGCCGAAGGGCCACCCGCGCCCCGGCCCGTAAACGACGTCCCCGTCATCAACGCGCTCATCGAACGATGGTGGTCATTGCCCGGCCCCGGCAACCGCGCGGCGGGATTGTCGAGCCCGGTCACCACGTGAATGTCCTCGCGGAAATTGGCCAGCGGCGCCAGGCACGGCGTCAGCGTAAAGTCGCGGCCCGTCTCCGTCGGAATCCAGTAGCGCTCCACTACGCCGTTGCCGTTGAACCACAGCACAAAACGGCTCGGCGGCTTCGCCACGCCCGCCGCGTAGGCAGTACCCTGCGAATTGAACATCGCAGCCAGCGGCGGCAACCCGACGGTCACCGGCGCCGACATCGCGGACATGCCCCGCAGCAGCAGGCGGCGCGAAACGGCGCGTTCTTTCGTGTGTACATGGGCCATTCTAGTTCCTCGACATTTCCTTCTGCCCGGGGGGCGGCGGGTAAGTGGTCCACTTCATCAGCGACACCAGTAACTCCGTAAACTGAAAACCGGAAGCGCGAAATTCCTGGGTGGCCCGAGCCAGCGCCGCGGCGTCGGCGGACGTCTCGTGCCGTCCCATCAGATAACGGAAAGCCTGCTTCACCACGCACTCCTGGCACTGAGCGCTCTCCGCTAGAATTCTACCGAGTTCCCGCGGCGAGGAAAAGGGGGCCGAAGTACCGTTCGTACTCACCAGCCCCGCCACCCAGCCCGACGTGTCGAGCGGCAGGTCAAACGACGCGTCCTTATCCTGGCTCTTGCGCTCCGCCGGCACCGTCATGTGCAGCTTCTCCCGGCGCGCGCCAATCGCATCGAATTTTTCGAGGCCAAAGCCAATCGGGTCAATCAACGTATGGCAACTCGCGCAACTCGGGCTCGATAAATGAATGCCCAACCGCTCGCGCGTCGTCACCGGTTTTTCTTTGGAGAGCGGCGGCAAATTCGTGCTCACGCCCGGCGGCGGTTGCGGCACTTCCTGGCACAAGAAATGTTCGCGTACGAAGAGCCCCCGCGCCGTGGGCGACGTCTCGGCCGGCTTACTGGTCGCCGTCAGAATACTGGCATGGCCAAGAATCCCAGCGCGCTCCGTGCTGGCGGGTAAGTCGACGCGCGTATATTCGGCAGATGGCGCCGTCAGTCCGTAGAGCTTCGCTAAGTCGGAATTCAGATAGCTGTAAGTGGCGGAGAATAATTCCATGAAATTGCCGCGCTGCCAAATCAACGCCTCGGCCAGGCGGCGGCTCTCCTCCGCCATCGCCACAGTAAGCTCCGGAGTAAATTGCGGATACTGCCGGCGCTCGCGAATCGTACCGTTCAAACGATCCAGGCGCAGCCAGTCCGTCAGAAACTCGCGCACCGCATCCTGCGCCTTCTCTGACGCCAACAGGCGCCGGGCTTCTTTCTCCACGCCGGCCACCGTCGCCAGTTGGCCCTTGGCCGCGGCGTTCAACAAAGCCTCATCGGGCGTCGAATTCCACAAGCCATAAGCCAGCTTCGACGCGACTTCGTAACCCTGCTGCGACGCATCCGCCCCGTGCTCCACGCGCAGCAGAAACGCGGGCGACTGCAGCATCGCCTCCAGCGCAATCTGCGCTCCCGCGTAAAACTGCTTCTGCGACGAGAATAGATTCTGATAACGCAGTAACTCGGCGGCGGTCAGCGGGCGCCGGAAAGCGCGCCGTCCGAATTCTTTCAGGAAACGATCCCGGCAAAGCAGGTCGGTAGTTTTGCAGGGAATCAGATTCCGGCTATCGCCCGTGCGAAAAGCCTGCCGCGCTAATTTCTCGGCCGCGTTGCTATAGGCCTCCGATAACATCGGCGACGCATTCTGCCCGGGATATTGATTGCGAAAGCCATGAATAAAGTCTTCCGGCGGAAACGAATCCGCTAAGCGGCTCGAATCACCGAGTAAGTCGCGCATCGTGTTGTTATATTGCGCGTGCGTTAAGCGCCGCAGCGCGCGCTTTGGTTCGCCCGCCACCAGCGTTTCCGGTTTCGTCTCCATCACCGGAGCCGTGGCCAGATACGTCACCCACTCGCGCAGCACCTTCTCGTCGGTGCTGCCCGGTTCAATTCGTTTGCCGCCCGCATGGGCCACGCGCAGAGTCGGCTTCGCCAGCAACAAGCTCTTCTCCGGCGACTGCCGGTTCACCAGCACTTGAAGGGACCGGCCAAAGGCCTCCGTCAGGCCATGCTCTTCGGGAAGCTTCAGCCGCGTGCCCGACGCGACACCATTCGCCGAATGGCAACCGACGCAGCCTCCACGCTCGAGCACCGGCGCCACGTCGCGGACGAAATCCGCGGCCAGGGCCACTTGAGCGACGGCAATCAGCAGGGCAAAACGCACCATGCAGGTATTATATGACTTTAATCCCGTGGGACCGGCCTCCGGCCGGTCCAGAGTCTTTCAGCAGCCTGCTTAATTAGAAATTGACGACGCCGGCAAAGGAATTCGCTTCCAGGCTCGCGCCGCCGACGAGCCCGCCGTCGATTTCGGGCTGCGCCATCAGTCCCTTGATGTTATCCGGCTTCACGCTGCCGCCGTAGAGGATGCGCATCGCCTGCGCGGCCTCGCGGCCGAAACGCCCCTCGCAGTAGCCGCGCAATGCGCGGTGCGCGTCGGCGGCGATTTCAGGCGTGGCGACCTTGCCGGTGCCGATCGCCCACACGGGCTCATAGGCGATCACGATGCGCGCGAACTGGTCCGGAGTCAGGCCGGCGATGCCGCCGTCGAACTGCGTCTTCAGCACTTCGTTGGTCCGGTTGGCCTCGCGCTCCGCCAGCAGTTCGCCCACGCAGACGATGGGCGTCAGGCTCGCGTCCAGCGCGGCGATGGTACGCTTCAGCACCGTTTCGTCGGTCTCGCCGAAGAACTGGCGGCGCTCGCTGTGCCCCACAATTACGTACCGGCAGCCGATCGCCTTCAGCATCGGCCCGGAGATCTCGCCCGTAAAGGCGCCTTCCTTGGCCCAGTGCAGATTCTGGCCGCCGATGGCCACCTGGCTACCCTGCGTCGCGGCAATCGCGGCAGGCAGGTCGATGAACGGCGCGCAGATCGCCACTTCGGCGTGGTTCGCCCCGGCCACCAGGGGCAGGAACTTCTCAAAGAAGGCTTGGGTCTCCGCCGGGGTCTTGAACATCTTCCAGTTGCCGGCCATGATCGGTTTTCGCATTGAGCTTCCAGTGTAGCGTAGCGGCGAAGTTGCGCGTAAATCTCCCATTGTTTTGTTGCGCTTATCTTCGCCGCCCCCTACATCGCGCTTGACGCCGCGCGACACTCAGGATCGGAGGCGTCCGCCTGAAGGGCGCCCCTTTACCAAGGAGAGACAACATGCTAACCGACAATCGCCTCCGCGATACCCTGGACGCCCTGGATACCCTAATTCCCACCCTGCGCCAGCAAATCGACGCCGAACCGCCCAAGCCCTCGATTCCCGACTACGTCCGGGTCATCCAACTGCGCCAGGAACTCGGCAAGGAAAACGGCGAAACCGGCCGCGGACCCGTCAACGTCCGCTGGGTCGACGACGAGACCCACCCCGAGCCCGACCCCGACCCCAACATCCCCTGGTCCGGCGACGAACCCCTCTAAGGTAGGGCGGGCCCCCCGGCCCGCCTCATCAAACCCAATAAAATCAACCACTCCCCGGTTCGTTCGGTACTGCCGAACGGGCCCGCCGTTCTGCGAGTGCTAATGCCAGAATCGGGCGTACACTGAATATTATGAAGTTTCGGATTGTGCTGGAGTTTGACACGAAAACCAATAGCTTCTCAGCCGTGTGTCCTGAACTGCCCGGATGCGCTTCGGCAGGTGATACCGAAGAAGAGGCGCGGGCCAATATCGAAGAGGCGATCCGGCTCTACCTGAGCCCGACGGAAATTTCGCTGTCCGAGACCGCCAAGCTAGCTGAGGTCACGATTGGGTGAGCGAGCCATCCCCACGGCTCACCGCCGATCAAGTGGGTCAGAGTCTTAAAGCAACATGATTTTGCCCTGGTTGGCCAATCTGGAAGTCACCAGAAGTGGCGACTAGCAGTCATCTGTACGCGATGAAAGGGCTGAGATCAAAACTGAACCAACAGAAATGGCCGGGTCAACTTGGTATTTTGGCGGCCCGGCTGGCGCGTCAAGAGGTGAGATCTGGCGGTGGTGGGAACAGCGACGGTTCCGGTACAACCGGGATCTGTTTGTTGTCGGTGCCACAACGTGGCTGCTCGTTCTGTTCGCAGGCTCCGCCTCGGTTAAGCCTGGCGTAGATTTTGAGGAGCCGATGCTGATGCTCATCGGCCCGCCCCTCTACGGAATACTTGCCAATGTCGCCTACACCGCCGGGCCTGTTTTCGACATGATCGTTTATCGTGGTGCGCCCCTTAGGCACTTACTGAGGGCTGGCTACGTGTTTCTGTTGTCCTAACCGCCTTGCCTGGCATCTGGGCGCTTTCAGCATGGCTCTGGACGGTCGCTACCGGCACCAAGCTAGGGTGACGTCCGACTCTGAGGCGCGCCGGATGCCAAACCCAATTAAATCAACCACTCCCCGGTTCGTTCGGTATAACCTAAAACAAAATGCGCAAAGACCTGCTCCCGATCCAGACCATTGCCCAAAAGCTCAACCTCACCGATGACCTCATCGAGCCCCTCGGACCCCACGGCGCCAAACTCCGCCTGAACCTCTTGGGCCACCCCGCCTACCCGCGCCGGGGCAAGATGATCCTCGTCACGGCCACCACGCCCACCAAGAGCGGCGAAGGCAAAACCGTTACCGCCATCGGACTCACCCAAGGCCTCGAACGCATCGGCAAACGCGTCATCATCACCTCCCGCGAGCCCTCCCTCGGACCGGTGTTCGGCATGAAGGGCGGCGCCGCCGGCGGCGGACGCTCCCAAATCGAGCCCAGCCAAAAGATCAATCTGCACTTCCACGGCGACTTCCACGCCATCACCGCCGCCCACAATCTGCTCGCCGCCCTCATCGACTCGCACCTCTTCCACGGCAACGACCTCGACCTCGACCCCACGCGCATTACCTTCCCCCGCGCGCTCGACATGAACGACCGCGCCCTGCGCAATATTCAGGTGAGCACCGGCGGCAAACGCGACGGCGCCAACCGCGCCACCGGCTTCCTCATCACCGCCGCCTCCGAGATCATGGCCATCCTCGCCCTGGCCCAAAGCCGCGCCGACCTCCGCGCCCGCTTGGGCGCCATCATCATCGGCATGACGCGCTCCGGCGCCCCCGTCCGCGCTGCACAACTCGACGCCGTCGGCGGCATGATGGCCCTGCTCAGCGACGCCATCCTGCCCAACCTCGTCCAGACCACCGAAGGCACGCCCGCGCTAGTCCACTGCGGACCCTTCGCCAACATCGCCCACGGCACCAGCAGCGTCATCTCCCAATACATGGGCCTACAACTCGCCGACTACGTCGTGAACGAATGCGGCTTCGCCTCCGACCTCGGCTGCGAGAAGTACATGGACATCGTCATGCCGTCCTCCGGCATCCGTCCCAGCGCCGCCGTCCTGGTCACCACCGTGCAAAGCCTGCGTAGCCAGGGCGAGGACCAAAGCATGGAGAAAGGCTTCGCGAACCTGCGCAAACACATCGCCATCCTGCAGGGCTTCGGCCTGCCCACCATCGTCGCCATCAATCGCTTCCCGCAGAACAGCCCCGAGGACCTGGCCCGCTTGCGCGAGTACTGCCTGGAACAGGGAGCCAATTGCGTATTCTCCGAAGCCTTCGCCAAGGGCGCCGAAGGCGCGGTAGCCTTGGCCGAAGAAGTGGTCCGCACCATTGAGGCCAACCCCGACGTGACGCCGCACGGGGTTTACGACCCGGCTGACTCGCCGCAGGAAAAAGTCCACCAGGTGGCCACGAAGGTCTACGGCGCGAGCGACGTCTCCTTCAGCGCCCAAGCCAGCGAGAAGCTCGCGCGCTTCACCGAATGGGGCTACGGCGGCTTACCGGTCTGTATCGCCAAGACCCAGTATTCCCTCTCCGACGACCCCCAACTCCTCGGCGCCCCTACCGGCTGGACCCTGCGCATCACCGACGTCGCCCTCTCCGCCGGCGCCGGCTTCCTGGTCGCCATCTCCGGCAGCATGATGCTCATGCCCGGCCTCCCCAAGGAGTCCCGCGCCTCCGGCATCGATGTCGACGAGGACGGCGAGATTCAGGGGCTGTAGCGCCGCTGGCGCAACTGATACCCCGACACCGTCACGCCCGCGGCCACATAGTGCCGCTCAATCCATGCTTCGATGAGCCGGTAACGCTCATCGAGCCCCGTCGCGGACGGAAACACCCGCAAGAACTCCTCGCGGCTCAAAGGCAGGTATAGCACCCACTCCGGCGGGCGTTGTTCCAGGTCGGCTAACGTCTGTCGCTCTTCTTCCGCCGCCATCATGCCCGGATTCAGATACGAGTACCGCGTCGGATTCTTGGCCTGCGTCAGGAAGTAGAACAGCGGCATGTAGGGATGCACGTAGAGCCCCGCGCCCGGGCGCACTCGCGCCAGCATGTCGCCTAGTTCCGGCGCCGACGTCCGCAGCGTGCCCACCACCGATGGCACCCGGCTCTCCCGCCAACGCGCCGCCGCATAGCCGGCCCCGTACAGCAGCACGATGACGCTGAGCCCCACGGCGACATAGCCCGCCCAACGCTGTTGCGCGATCAACACGGTCCCCAGCGCCAGGGGTAACGACACGAAGAAGGCCAGGTGCATCACGTCCGCGCGCGGGTACGCCGACGCCACCAGCGCCAGCACCACCAGGGCGAGGTAGCCCCACCCAGGTTCCGTCCGCGCACGCCAGATGCCCCAGGGCACCACCAGCACCGGCAACAGCGCGGGCAGCGCCAACCCCACGAGCAACACGCCGCTCACCAACGCCTCCGGTCCCCATCCTGGCAGCAACGCGCCCCAGCCACCCATGATGCTGCCGTACGCCATCACGTTCACCGCCGAGTAGTGCTCCCGCAGCCACTGCATCTGCGCGAAGAAGCCTCCGGCGTTCCCCGAGACCACGAGGATCAGTAGCGCGGCCAAACCCGCGCCCAGCGCGCCGCCCAGGTAGCGTGGCAGGTCCGTCCAGGCACGCCGGTATGCCAGCCAGGTTACCGTCACCACCGTCACCAGCCCCACCGAGGGCGTGCAGATCGCCGCCATCGCCGCGCAAGCGCCCGCCAGCGCAAACCAGCCGCCCGTCACGAACGCCGCCGAGAGCATCGCCAGCGCCGCCGAGTCCCAGCGATGCTGCGCCGTCAGCAGCCCCGGCTGCGGCACGTGCAAGCCCACGAAGATCACCACCGCCAGAATTGCCGCCCGCCGCGACGCCCAGCGCCTCACCAGCCACGCCAGTACCGCCGATTGCAAGGCAAAGTCCGTAAAGACCACCGCCCGCGCCGCCGCCAGACTGATTCCCAGACCCCGAAACGCCAGGCTCTGCAACCAATAGCCGCCCGGACTCATGTAGCCGAAGAAGTCGACATACAGCCGCTCCCCACGCGCCATCCTCTGCGCCGCCTCAAGGATGATGCCTTCGTCGTTCGTGAAGACCACCCGCGAGCCTTCGAGCAGAAACAGCAGCGTCAGCACCACCAGGAAGACCGTCGCGGGCAGCCTCAATCCTTCCTCCACACCCCGAGCACGCTCTTGCCTAGGTGCCCCATCGTCAGCCGATCCGTCCAGCGCGAAGGCGGCACCAGCCAGCGGTCCCAGACGCTGATCTGCCGGGCGTTGGGCATGCTTTGCCCCAACACCAACCGGTTTCCCAAGACGGCCAGCACGCCCATCGAATCCAGATAGTCGACGCTTACCTCACACACGCCCGCGGGCGCCGCCTGCCGCAGCGTCGCGCGCGTGTAGCGGCGGAAGTGGCCAATCGCCGCGTCGAACGGCGTAAAGAGGAACGGATGCGCGGGCGAGAGCACCATCAGATGGCCGCCCGGCTGCAGCCGGGCCGCCGCACGCGCCATCTCCGCGCGGTCGTCCTCAATGTGCTCCAGGACATCGATGTACAGGATCGCGTCGAAACGCTGGTCCGGCGGCAGGTCCGCCACCGTTCCCAAAGTCACTTCGTGACGCCCGCCCGCCGGCAGTTCGATCTGCTTGGCCAGGCTTGGATCCGGCTCCAAGCACGTCCACCGCGCATAGTCGAGTTGCGCCAACAGGCGCGTATTCGCGCCGATGCCGGCGCCCACTTCGAGCACCGCGCCACGCACGTGCGGCGCGATGCGGCCGCTCCAGTAGCTCTTCCAGTTGTGTGCCTGCTCAAAGAGCTTCAGTTCGAGGCCGGGGTAGGGGATGCTAGCCATGCTTGTAGTTGCTCCAACCCGTCCGTTGACGGGCGTTGATAGAGGGTCGTCAGGCCCGCCGCGAAGAAGCTCGCGTCCCGGGCCGGCAGAAAGTTCATCTGGCTGCGCGCACTCACCGTTTGCAACAGGAAGGCCGCCGTCTGCGCGCACAGCAGCACCGCGCCCACCAGCGCGCTCCAAGCCGCCGCGGGCCATAGCCAGGCCACCATGGCCGCCACCGGCAGCAGCGACACCGCCAAGGCCATCAGCCGCGCGCCGGCCAAGTCCGCAAACACGGAGATCGCACTCAGCCCGTGTACCCACAGCGCCGCGAAGTTCATCTTCGATTGCCCCGCGTAGCGCCGCCCCCGGTCCAAGGGCAGCGTCGCGGTGGGCCAACGCAGGCGGAACACCGCCGCCGCATAGTGGTTCCACAAATCCGGACTCGCCGCCAAGGCGGGCAGCGCCGCGGCCGGCACCACGCTGAAGTTACCCACCCGGACACTGATCCCCGTCAGCAGCCGGTGCAGCAAACGGTAGGCGTGGTACATCACCCGGAAGCTGAGGCTCTCCATGCGCTTGCGCCGTTCCGCGAACACGATCCGCCCCGGTTCCTGCCGCCAGCGCTCCACCAGCAGGCTCACATGCTCCGGTGCGTCCTCACCGTCGCCGTCCATCACCACCACCGCCGACGGCGCGAACTTAGGCGCCTCGGTGAGCCCGATCGCGATCGATCGCTGATGCCCCAGGTTCCGCCGCATGCGCAACACACTCACCCGCGCCAGACTGCGCAGGCCACTCGCGAACGCCGCCGGAGCCGGCTCGGTGGAGCCGTCATCCAGCAACAGCACGCTCCAGTTCCGCGCGCCTTCCTGCCGGTCAAGCGCGCTCACGACCTGGCCCGCCGCCTCCCAGTCGTTGAAGACTGGGATCAGCACCAGAATAGATTCTTCTTGCCGCACCACATCGGTCTATCGGCGGAATTCGCGGCTGCCCTTAGGCTTGCTAAAATCAGGCTGGGAGCCAATCTTACCCGGTGGTAGGCTCGGTCTTCAAAACCGATGAACGTCCTCAACGGCGCGTTGGTCGATTCGACTTCGACTGGTTCCCGCCACCTGCTACACTCGCCCCATGTGGCTCCTTCTCTTCCTTCTCGCCCTCACCCCAGAGGAACAGCAAGTCGTATCGACCGTCCAGAAGCTCTTTGACGCCATGGCCGCCCACGATGGCGCCGCCGCAGCCGCCCTCACCATCCCCGAAGGCCGCGTCTTCGTCGTCCGCGCCACCGGCGCCGAACCTGGCGCGTCCAGCACGCTGGCCCAATTCGCGGAGCGGCTACCCACTATCAAGGGCAAGATCCTGGAACGTATGTGGAAGCCCGAAGTCCGCGTTGACGGCCGCATGGCCACCCTCTGGGCTCCCTACGACTTCCACCGCGACGGCCAACGCACCCATTGCGGCATCGACGCGGTCGACTTGGTGAAGACCGCGTCCGGCTGGAAGATCTCCGGCATCAGCTACACCGTCGTCACCGAAGGCTGCCCCGTCAGCCCCCTCGGCGCCCCGCCCGAATAAGCCGAAACGTCAGCGGGCGACGGAAACGGGAATGGCATTGCTGGCCCGGCCGTCCACGAAAAGCAAGAATTCTCCCGCGGCCTGCGCGGTGAAACTCACGCGGTGAAGACCCGGTTGAGCAGCCACTGGCAAGACATCCACCGCGACCTCGGCGCCGCCCACTTGGCCGGAGATGCTGCTCCCTTGCCCGAGTCCGGTAAAGAAAGCCGTCAGGCGGCTACCCGCCGCAGCCGGACTCTCCGTCGTCACCTGACGGCCCGCGTCGTCGAAGAGGCCGGGAAAGAGGGCCGGGGCGGTCGGGGCGATGTCGCACGCCAGGTCCACGGCGCCGTTGGCGGTTTCGATGCGAAGCATACCGGGGCCCAACGCCACCGCGGGCACGCGGAAATTCACCTGGTTAGCGTTCGCATAGAGCACCGCCGCCGGCAAGCCGTTCACCAGCACCCGCACTCCGGAGTTGGCCCCGGAACCGGACTCGCCGCGAACTTCGCTGGGCGCAAGACTGCGGCCCATCACCGTCGCCAGCCCCCCCGGCGCCATGCCAGCGGCAGGATACGCCGCACTGGCCGCCGGGCCGCTCAGACGCGGCTTCGGCGCGAGGCGAAGCGTGTCAAAAGCCTGGCCGTCCAGACCGATGGCCTGCACCGTCAGCGCGGTGGGTTCGAGTTGGGCCTCGAGGAAATGATGACGCGCCCGCTGCACCCGGGCTTCCTGCCTCGGCATCGTCGGATAAATGCTCGCGCCTCCGCCGCCGGTCGTCAGGTAGACGATGCCGTTCAGCGGGTACGTGCGCTGATAGTTGTGCTCGTGGCCACTCAAGACCAAGTCGACCTGATGACGCTCCAGAATCGGCACCACGTGGCGGCGCACAAGAGCGCAGAGGGGATCGTCCTGGTTGGGCCCGCCCGCGTAGGGCGGATGGTGAAACATGACGATACGCCAGTAGGCCTGGCTCGTGGCGAGGTCGCGGTCGAGCCAGTCGAGCATCGGTCCCCGGCCAGCGGCGGCTTCCTCCAGGGGCGCATTGCTGTCGATCACGGCGATGTGGGCGTTTTCCCAGTCGAAGCTGTAGTAACGGCCGTAACCCTCCTCCGGCACTGACTCGCGGGGGACCCGGTTAAACTCCACAAACATGTGCCCTTGGTCGGCATAGTAGTCGTGGTTGCCCGGGCACGGGAAAGCCGGCGCCGTGGCGAAGAGGTCCTGATAGAGGCCAAAGTACTTGCGCAGGTAGGTATCGGCATCACCAGCGGGATAGACCAAGTCCCCGGTGTGCAGAATCAGGTCGGGCTCGCGCGCCGTCATGCGGGCGGCGAGTTGCCTTTGCTCGTCGGTTTCAGCGCCGGAGTCGCCGAAGGCCAGAATGCGGGAGTGCCCGGAACCCGGCGTGCGGAACTTCGCGGGCAAAAAGCTGCCCGCCACGCGGTAGCGATAGGTGGTGCGCGGGCTCAGTCCCGTAAGTTCCACCTGATGCAGGTAGATTCCCTGCGGAAGTCCGGTAGCAGCGGCGGGGAAGAAGCTGGCCTGTGGCGCGATCATCGTGAACGGTCCGGCTTCGGGGCCAAACTCGACGGGACCGGCCACGCCGGGAGAGCTCCAAACGAGGGTGGCAGAGGTGCCGGTGACGTTCTGGAGGTAAGGGCGCGTGGGCGTGCCGGCAGCAAAGGCAGCGATGGCGGAGGCCAAAGTGGTTCCGAGGAAGTCGCGCCGGCTACGGAGTGGCAAGGACTGATGATACGAGGTAACCCCTCAGGGATTCAACTGAGAAACGGTTTAGTTCTGACGGAGTTGTTCTAGTACTTGCGGGTGGCCAGGTGGCGAAGCAAGTAGATCTCGGCCGAGAGGTCCTGTTGGTTGCCCAACGAGCCGGCCACGGCTGTGAGCACCTCCCACTCTTCAGCAAGTGGCACGGGCAAGGCGACGGCCTTGATGGCGCGCACTGCGGTCTCCACCAGGTCCGGCCGATGGAGCAAGGCCGAAAGAAGATTCGACGCTAGTGTTGGTACTTCATGGTTCCCGTTCACGAGAGGCATATCGGTGGGCGCCAGGGCTTCGTGAGGAACTCTCGAAAACGGCAAGTTGGACGATAAGGAACTACTGGGATTAGAGAAGGAAACAATGATTCGCTTGACGCGCTTGAACCGCGCCCCGTTGGTGCTGAACTCCGACTTGATTGAACACGTGGAAAATACGCCCGATACGGTAATCTGCATGACAACCGGACAAAAATTCGTGGTCCTGGAGACGCCGGATGCGGTGATCGAGAAGATATTAGACTTCCGGCGCTCCATTGGCTGCGCCTGGCGGACATTTCCCGCGGAGAGTAAGTAAGGCATGGCCGAGACGAAGGCAGCAGGGTTACGTCCGGACTTCGCTACGATCGGCGGCATTGTGCTGGCGGCGGCTGGCATTTTGGGTGGTCTGCTGCTGGAGGGCGGCCAAATCAAGGACGTGGTGCAAGTCACCGCCGCGCTCATTGTGGTGGGCGGCACGCTGGGTTCCGTGATGGTGAATACGCCGATGCCGACACTCCTGGCGGCTGCCAAACGTTTTGTGTCGGTGTTGTTTGAGCCGGCGCACAATCTGAACCAACGGATCGAAGCACTGATCGACTTCGCCACCAAGGCCAGGAAATCAGGCATTGTTGCGCTCGAGCGCGAGGTGCAGGCGCTCGAGGATCCTTTCCTTAAGAAGGCACTGTCGCTGGCGATGGATGGGGCGGACTTACAGGATATTCGCACCATGCTGGAACTCGAAATGACGGCCGTCGAGAGCCACGCCGATCAGGAGGCCAAGGTATTTGAGTCCGCCGGCGGCTATGCGCCGACAATTGGAATTATCGGGGCCGTGCTGGGGCTCATTCAGGTGATGAAGAATCTCTCGGACGTCAACGAAGTGGGCCATGGGATCGCGGTATCGTTCGTGGCCACCGTCTACGGAGTGGCCCTGGCGAATATTGTTTTACTTCCGGCGGCAAATAAGATCAAGGCGCGCACGCACGAGGAGGTCCGCTTGATGGAGTTAACGATGGAAGGCGTCACGGGCATTGTGGAAGGCATGAACCCGAAGTTACTGCGCGTGAAGCTGGAAGCCTTCCTGCCATCGGCCGAGGTGGCGGCGGCGGCGAAGAAGGCCAAGGCCTAGGCCGGTGGCGCGCAAAGTAAAGCATCCGGAACATGCCAACCATGAGCGTTGGCTGGTCTCCTATGCCGATTTCATTACACTATTGTTCGCCTTCTTCGTGGTGATGTTCGCCACCTCACACGCCGATAAGGACAAGCAGAAGGTGGTGGCGGCAGCGGTGAAGGAAGCCATCAACCAGGGGACGCTCGTCACCACGGTCGCTGGTTTTCTGGGTAAGTCCAAAGACAACCAGGACATTCACCTGCGCGAAGCGAAGCCTTATCAGGGTGCGCCGCAGGAGCCCAAGGTACCGGAAAACAAAAAAGACAAAACGCCGCCCCCGCCGAAAGAAAGCGCCGCGCAAGCCGCGGTGGTGGAGTTACTGCCTTCTTTCCAGGCGCTCTCGGGCGACTTACAAAAAGAGATCGCCGACGGGAAACTGGATGTCAGTCTCGAACCCCGCGGACTCGTCGTGAGCATGAAAGAAGCCGCCTTCTTTCCCGCGGCGAGCGATGCGATCAATCAGGAGGCCTATCCGATTATCGAGAAAGTAGCGGATTCCATTCGGAAATTGAAGAATCCGGTGCGCCTGGAAGGCCATACCGACGCCATTCCGATTCGCTCGAAGCGCTTTCCGAGTAACTGGAGCTTAGCCGCCGCTCGTTCGATTGCGATGCTCGAGTTACTCGAACAGAAATTCGGCGTGAGCCGGGGAAACATGGCAGTGGCGGGTTATGCCGATACGGTGCCCATCGCCGACAATGGTTCGGCTGAGGGACGGGCGAAGAACCGGCGCGTCGATATCATCATCCTGAATCAGTTCGGCTTGGCGACGGAGCCCGAAAAGATCAAACAGGCGCAGAATAAGGCCAAGGAAGCGCCCGCCGCGACGAACCCACCCGCCAAGGAACCGGCGGCCAAACCAAAGCGCAAGCGCCGGACTAAGGCGAGTCCGGAGCCGTAATCTGCCGCAGGACTTCCTTGGCGGCCATCTGACTGGCCTCCTTCTTGGTGGAACTTTCGGCGCAGCTCTGAAAGTCGCCCACGCGGACCTCCACCGTAAAGGTCTTCGCGTGTTGCGGCCCGTCCTCCCGCACCACGGCGTAGTGTGGCGGCGGCAGCTTGTGCAGCCGGGCGATCTCCTGCAAGGCGCCCTTGAAGTCGGCGGCGGAGATATCGGGCAGCGGCTCAAACGGGCTGAAGTCGCCCACGATTTCGTTCAAGACAAAGTGGCGCACGCGCTCGAGGCCGCCATCGAGATACAGCGCCGCAATCAGAGCCTCCACGGCGTTGGCAAGCAGGGCCTTCTTCGCCCGGCCACCGTTCACTTCCTCGGTCTTGCCGAGCAGAAGAAACTGGCCCAATTCGAGGCGTAGCGCGGTTCGGTACAGGTGGGTGGCGTTCACCAGTTCCGCCTTCATCTGGGTGAGGCGGCCTTCAGGAACGGCGGTGAAGCGGCGGAACAAATACTCGCTGACGAGGAAGCCGAGCACCGAGTCGCCGAGGTGTTCGAGTTGCTCGTTTTGGTCAGAAAGCGGGGCGGCGCCACCGACTTTTTCGGCGGCGTAGGAACGGTGGGAGAGGGCTTGGCGGAGCAGAGAGCGGTCGGCGAAAGCGTGGCCCAAACGATGTTCGAGAGGGCATAAGTCAGGTTCCGCCGGCCGCTGTGTCTTCATGCTGAGGAGTGTTTACGGCTTCGGCGTGGGAGGCGGGGGCGGCGGCGTGGCCGCTTTCTTCTGGGCCATGAGCGCCTTCACGCGCTCCTGCGCCGCCGCCTGCTTCACTACCGGCACGGCGTCTGGACTGTCGCGCACTTTCTCCAGCAACGGCAGTGCTTCTTCCCACTTGCCGAGGGAATTCAGCGACGAAGCGAGGCGCAGCATCGTGGTGGGGTCCGGCTTGGGTTGCGTGGCGAGCGCTTCCTTGTAAGAAGCGGCGGCCGCATCATACTTCTTGCGGACGGTGGCGGACATGCCCAGGGCTTCCAGCCCCTGGGCGATGAATTCCTTGCGGGCCACTTCCCACTGTTCGTCGCTCAAGGCGGGGTTGGGCTTTGGCGCGGTCTTGACGAGGGCGATGCCGTCATTGGCAAACTTATCGGCTTTGCCGAGTTTTTCGTCTTTGTCGAAGTCGAATTCCTTGGTTTTGGAGGCGTAGCCCGAGGCCATCATGAGCATGACGCCGTACATTTTGGGGTCGGCTTCGAGGGCCCGTTCGCCGTAGATGACCATCTTTTCGAAGTCATTCTTGCTTTGCGCGGCAGAGGCGGCGATATAAAGCGCCAGTGGCTTGAATTCCGTGTCGGCGAACTTGGTGAGCAAGTTCTCGGCGCCGGCGATACGAGCGTCGTCATCCGGCGCGCTGATCATGGCATTAAAGGCGTCGACTTCTTTTTGCGACTTCGGTTTCGGTTGTTTCGTGCTGGCCGACTGGCCAAACAAGGCTCCCGCCATGGCCAGCGCGGCGAACGCGCGCAAGGATCGCTGCATCATAGTTTTCAAAGTTCCCTTCAAATTGGTTTTTCTATTGTCGCTTCTTTTTGGCGCTGGCCAAAGCCTGCTCCACGAGACTGCGGGTTTTGGGCGAGATGGCGGGAATCGCCAACGCACTGTCAAAGTGGCGCACGGCTTCGTCGGGCGAGTTCGAGAGCTCCGACAGCCGGCCCAAGTAATAGTGAGCCCAGGCCTGGATGCTGCCCTCCGGCGACGTTTCGAGGGTCGTTTCGAAGAGCTTAAAACCCGTTTCCGGGTCCTTTTGCAGGGTGGCGATGCGGGCCAGGCCGAAGTAAGCGCGGCCGTGCCATTTCTTTTCGTCGGTCTGCTTTAGGGCGCCCAGGAGTAACTCGCGCGCGGGGGCGAGTTCCCGTTTCTCGATCAGGACGTCGGCGTCATCAATCGTCTTGGCGAGACCAGTTAACGGCGGCGGGGCCGACGCGGCGCCTTCGACGACCCTGGCCTTGCGCACCGGCTTGGTCTTCACGAAGTCTACTGACTCCAGACGCTTGGCTTCCTTGCGCAAGTTGATGCCTTGGATCAACTCCGGGAAGTATAAGCGCAGGGACTGCTCCTGCTTTTCGTACTCGGGCAGCAGGTCGGCGAAGGCGGGCGTGAGGATGTAGCCTTCTTTGAGCGCCGCTTCGACGAGTCCGGCGCGTTCACTCGCGCGCGCCAGGCGGGCTTCGATGGCCTTGCTGAGCGAGGCGCCGGCCAGCAGGATGAAGTCGTTTTTGTAGTGGTCATCGAGGGCGGGCGAGGCTTGGGCGTAGTCGATCAGGCCGCGTTTCTGATTGAGGTCCTCGGCGTACTTCAGTGTGAGCGGGTCGATCATGAACTTGAAGTAGGCGTTGCGGAGGTAGTCCACTTGGGGGTCCGCCGAGGGGGTGAGCACGACGTAAAAGTCGTCCTGATAATTGCGGTAGTGGATCTGATTGGGCGAGCCGAGTAAGTCGACGTAGACGCGAAAGGTGCGGCCCAAGGTGCTAATGCCGGGGTTGCGCATGTAACCGTTGACGTCGTTCATCATGCGGCTGGCCGGCTCCTGGTAGCGCTGCAGCGCGGCTTCGAAAACGGCCTCCTGCTGCTTATAAAAAGTCTCCATGTCGGCTTCGCGATGAAAGCGGGTCAGCAATCGTTCAAAGCCCGCGAGTTGGACGACGTCGGGCGGCAGTTCGTTTTCGTTGAAGCGGTATTCAAACTCGGGCGCCTGGCGCGTCGAAAGGGCAAAGGAGATGTACTGGCTGAGCTCTTGCGCGGGATTCTTCTGGCGGTGATCCGCGAAGAAGCGGCGCAGTTCGGGTAGCACCGCCGGGTTCTTCTTGGCGACGTAGTCGCGCGTCAGTTGGCGCAACGGATGATTGTTGGGCGAATCGAGTTCCGTGTCGTAGCCGGCCGCGTTGATGGCGGCAATCACGGTGAAGAGACGGGGATCGACGTCCAACTGTTGGGCCTGGCCAGGCCGGATGAGGGCGTGGGCCAGGCAGAGGCAGAAAATGGCGGGGCGGAAGTACACTTGTCCCCATGATAGACTCTTCCACCGCGGTTCAGGTTTCACCCTTGGCCGAGGTAGAAAAAGCGGAGTAAGAAGAGCGCGGTGAGGGCGTAGACCACCCAGTTCACCTCGCGGCCACGCCCGGCGAGCACTTGCAGCAGCGTGTGGGCGGTGAAGCCGAAGGCGAGTCCGTTGGCGATGGAGAAGGTGAGCGGAATCGCCACGATGGTGAGGAAAGCGGGAAACGAAACCAAGGGATTCTCCCATTCGATTTCGGCGGCGTGCGAGATCATCATCGAGCCCACCATCACGAGGGCGGGCGCCGTCGCGGCGGCGGGAATGATGCCCAGAACCGGAACGACGAAGATGGCGACCAGAAACAGGAGTCCCGTGACGATGGCCGTGACGCCGGAACGTCCACCCGCCGTGACGCCCGCGGCGGACTCAATGTAGCTCACCACCGTCGACGTGCCCACCAGCGAGCCGAAGATGGTCGCCAGGGAATCCGTGAGCAGAATGCGATTGACGCGCGGAATCTCGTGCGCCTCGTTCACCAGACCGGCCTTCTTGCTCACGCCGACCAGCGTACCGATGTTGTCGAAGAGGTCCACAAAGAGGAAGACGAAGACGATCTCGGCCAGGCCTAAACTGAGGGCGCCGCGAATGTCGAGTTGCAGGAATGTGCCAGCGAAGCCGGCCAGGTAGAGCGGTTGTGGTTGCCATGTGAGGAGGCCGAAGAGGCCACCCAGGATGGTGGTGGCCAGGATGCCGAGCAGCATCGCAGCGCGGACGCGGCGGGCGAAGAGGGCGGCCATGATGAGCAGTCCGGCGAGGGCCAGTTGCGTGGTGGGGGCGCGGAGGTTGCCGAGGGTGACAAAGGTCGCCGGGTGCGCGGCGACGAGACCGCCGTTGCGCAGCCCGATGAAGGCGATGAAGAGTCCGATGCCGACGGCGACGGCGGCGTAGAGGCTGGCGGGAATCGCTTCAATGATCAGCCGCCGGATGCCGGAGAGCGTGAGCAGCAGGAAGATGACGCCCGAAAGAAAGACGGCGCCTAGCGCGACTTGCCAAGGGACGCCCATCCCCTTCACCACGGCGTAGGTGAAGTACGCGTTGAGCCCCATGCCCGGCGCCAGGGCGATCGGGTAGCGGGCGAGCGCGCCCATCAGGATGCTGCCAAAGGCAGCGGCCAGGCACGTCGCCGTCACCACGGCCTGATAAGGCATGCCGGTCTCGCTCAGAATCGCGGGATTCACGAAGACGATGTAGGCCATCGTGATGAACGTGGTGCAGCCGGCGAGGATTTCCGTGCGCCAATTGGTACCGAGCGCGGCGAATTCGAAGTAGCGGGCGAGCATTGCCCTAAGAAGATAGCATCCTAACGGCGGGTCGCGAAGGCGAAGATGGCCGGGCGCAGAAAGCCGGGGGCGAAGCGTTGATGCCAGACTCCCAATTGGTAGGCGATCCGCGAGAAGCCCAGGTAGCAGGGTTCGCTCTCGTGGCCAAAGGCGACTCCGTCAAAGCCCGTGGCCCGCAGGGCGCGGCGAATCGCGAAGACGGTATTGCAACGGTAGAGCGTGGGAAACGAGTCTTCGTCCTTGCGATCCGGCCGGGCACGATGCAGAACGCTTTCCCGGCGCGAGTCCGGCACGAGGAGCGCCGCGAGCCCAAAGTAACTGAGGACGTTCGAAGTGCGCAGGCAGAGATGTCCGCCGGGCTTCAACAAGCGCCGGGCTTCGGCGAAAAAGGCCGCGGGGTCCGGCAGATGCTCGACTACACAGTCGGCCAGCAGGACATCGAAGGCGCCGTCGCCGTAGGGGACGGGCTCGCCGGGCCGGAACAAGCGAACCTCGTCGAGGTAGGGATTCCGCGCGGCGTCGTCACCGACGTCGGCACCGGCGGCGTAGGCGCATTTACCGCGGAGCACACGTAGTTGGCGCCGCAGAGCGACGGGGTCCTCGCCGTAGCTGCCGCGGCCACAGCCGAAGTCCAGCACGCGCGCTTCGGGGGTCAGCAAGGCATTCACGCGCAGGTAAAAGGCGAGCGTGCCGTCGACGCCGGTAAAGCCGCCGTAGCCGCTTTCGGGATAGTAGATCGCTTCGTAAGTTGCACTCACCCGCGTACTATCGACGGGGCCGGATATACTGATTAGCGATCATGCGAAGCTTCTTCTTGCCCATATTACTTACTCCCCTGCTCCTGGCCCAGTTGAGCGTGCAGGAGTATACGCCGAAGTCCACGCTGGTGGTACCGGAGCATTTGGTGACGCGGGCGAAGTTCCCGTTGATCGACATTCATGGTCATCAGAACACGATGATGGCGGCCGACAAGCTCGATGCGCTGGTGAAGGACATGGACAGCCTGAACCTGCAGGTGATGGTGAATCTATCAGGCGGCTTCGGGCCGAAGTTCCGCGAGGGGATCCGCAACATGAAGGCGAAACACGGCAACCGCTTCGCGGTGTTCTGCAATCTCGATCTGACGAATCTCGACGACCCCGGCTACGCGGCGCGCGCCGCCAAAACGCTGGAGGAAGACATCCAGGCCGGCTGCGAGGGCATGAAGTTCTTCAAGCAATTCGGGATGAATACGCGGGACGCGAAGGGCCGCGTGGCGGTGACGGACGCGCGCTTTGAGCCGTCGTTCCGGGTGCTGGCGAAGCACAAGCTCTCGGTGCTGATTCATACGGCGGATCCGAAGCCGTTCTGGGATCCGGTGGACAAGTTCAATGAGAAGTATCAGGAGTTGATGGAGATTCCGGGTAGGCGCAAGGACGCGGCGAAGGATGGCTCCTGGGAAGAGTTGATGCAGGAGGCCTATACGCTGTTCAAGCGGCATCGCGACATCAACTTTATCCACGCGCACCTGGGTTGGCTGGGCGGCGACCTGGCCAAACTCGGAAAGCTCTTCGACGAAATGCCGAATCTGCACTGCGACATCGCGGCGGTGATCTACGAGTTCGGCCGCCAGCCGAAGTTCGCGCGCCAGTTCGCGACGAAGTATCAGGACCGTTTGCTGATGGGCAAAGACACGTGGAACGTCCGCGAGTTCGACACCTACTTCCGGGTGCTGGAGACCGGGGACGAGTACTTTGAGTATTACCGGAAGCGGCACGCCTTCTGGCGGATGTACGGTTTGGAGCTGCCGGACGAGGTTCTGAAGAAGATCTACTACAAGAACGCGCTCCGGTTGGTGCCGACGATTGATCGAAAGGCGTTTCCTAAATAGCTTTCGATTCATAGATTTGAGAAAATCGACCACTTGGTGGTCAAATTTCAGCCACTTGGTAGTTGGATTTTAGCCATCTGGAAGCTTTCTTCATATAATCAATAAGTTACGAAATTTAACCACTTGGTGGTTGAAATTTGACCACTTGGTGGCTGATAATCAGCCATGAGGCACAGGAATCTTACATCTCAGGTCCTGATTGCCGTGAAAGACACGCCGGTGATCACGTTGAACGGTCCCCGGCAATCTGGTAAGTCCACTCTGATGATGGAGTTAACCGCCGCCGGTTACCGGTCTGACTACCTCACGCTCGACGATCTCAACCTGCTCAGCTACGTCCGCGCCGACCCGCAGAACTTCGTGGAGGGACTGCGCGGACCCGTCGTGATCGACGAAGTGCAGCGCGTCCCCGACCTCCTGATCGCCATCAAACGCAGCGTCGACCGGGAGCGCACTCCGGGACGGTTCCTGCTGACGGGCTCCACCCGGGTGCTGCAGCTTCCGAAGCTAGCGGAGACCCTGGCCGGGCGAATGGAGCTCCTCGACCTGTGGCCGTTCTCGGAAGGCGAGTTGGCGGGCGTCGAAGACAATTTGGTGGATCAACTCTTCGCCTCTAAATTTGACTTGCCTAGCGAGCCGCCGAAGCCGGTGCGTCCCTTGGTGGAGGCGTTGTTGACGGGTGGCTATCCCGAGGTCGTCGAGCGGCCGGAGGAGCGGCGGGCGGGTTGGTTTCAGTCGTATTTGCAAACGGTGATCGAGCGGGAGGCGCGCGATGTGGCCAACGTCGCCGGACTGGCCGACTTGCCGCGCTTGCTGGGGCTGCTGGCGGCGCGCTACGGCGGTCTACTGAACTACGCCGACCTGGCTACGGCGGCCGCGATGCCGCAGACGACGCTCAAGCGCTATCTGGCGGTGCTGCACGCGGTGTTTCTGTTTCATCCGGTGCCGCCCTGGTCCACCTCGCGGACCAGCATGCTCTCCAAGAGCCCCAAGGTTTACCTGAACGACAGCGGGCTGGCGGCCTATCTGTTAGGCACGGACCGGGAGCGGCTGGAGCAAATGCCGCATCTGATCGGGCTTTTGCTGGAGCAGTACGTGATGAGCGAGCTGAGTAAGCAGATTACGTGGAGCCGGATCCGTCCGGCGCTCTACCACTTCCGGACGCACGCGGGCCAAGAAGTGGACTTCGTGCTCGAAACCCGGGCCGGCGACGTAGTGGGCATCGAGGTAAAGGCGACGGGGACGCTCTCGGCGAAAGACTGGCAGGGGCTCGGCAAGCTGGCCGAGTTGGCCGGTCCGCGCTTCCGGCGGGGCATTATCCTCTATCGTGGGGACACGTTATTCCCGGCCGGACCGAACCGGTTCGCCGTGCCGATCGCGTATTTGCAAGGCGCTTACCAGCGGCGGCCGGAGGCGATCAGTTCGCCCGCCGAATCGCCTTCCAGGGGGTAAGCCAAGTGGTAACCCTGCGCGAATTCGCAGCCGAAGGCGCGCAGGCTGTCCAGTTGCTCCGCGGTCTCGACGCCTTCCGCCACCACGTTGAGCTTCAGGTTGTGGGCTAACTGCAGGATCGTGCGCACAATCTCGGTATTCTGGCCGCTGCCGGTCATGGCCATGACGAAGCTCTTATCGATCTTCAGACGGTCCACCGGGAACTTGCTGAGGTAAGAGAACGACGAGTAACCGGTGCCGAAGTCGTCCAGGTTGAGTTGGACCTTGATTTCGCGCAACTCACGGAAGACCTCGCTGGCGGTCGGATTCTTGACCAGCACACTCTCGGTAAGCTCGATGCGGAGGAACTCGGGGTTGAGCGTGGTCTCCTTCAGGATGGCGCGAATTTGCTGCGCCAGGTCGAGTTGGAGGAAGTGCTGCCCGGACAGATTGACGCTGACGTGCAGCGGCAAGCGGTGCGGGTACATGGTTTGCCAGGTGCGCATCTGCAAGCAGGCGTCGCGGAGCACCCAGCGATCGATTTCGAGGATGAGCCCGGTCTCTTCCGCAGCTGGGAGGAACTGCGCCGGCGTGAGGACGCCGCGCGTGGGATGGTGCCAGCGCACCAGCGCTTCGAAGCCCGCCAGACGGCCCTGGTGCGCGCCCATGCCGAGCGCGATGAGCGGTTGATAGAGGATGCGGAACTCGCCTCGTTCAATGGCGCGGCGAAGGTCAGCTTCCAGTTGCAGCTTGGCGCGCGCCTCGGCGTGCATGCTCTTGTCGAACGGCACATGGCGGCCACGGCCACGCGCCTTGGCCTGATAGAGCGCGGTATCGGCGTCGCGCATCATGTCGTCGGGGCGCTCGTAGCCCAGGGTGCTGAAGGTACTGCCGACGCTGAGGCTCGAATAGAACTCCTCGCCTTGGTAGGCGAACGGCGCGGCCATCGCCTTTTGCAGCTTCTCGCAGAAGGCCTGCACGGCCCAGGCGCCGGACATCTGATCGAGCAAGATGACGAACTCGTCGCCGCCGTAGCGGGCCAGCGTGTCCTTTTCGCCGATGCAACCTTGCAGGCGCCGGCCGACCTCTTGCAGGAACTCGTCGCCGGCCAGATGGCCGAGGCTGTCGTTGATGTACTTGAAACGGTCAATGTCGACGAAGAGCACGGCGAAGTGCTTTGGCGTCTTGCCGTGGCGCGCCCGGTCGATCAGGACGCCCAACCGGTCAATGAACAGGACGCGATTGGGCAGGCCGGTGAGGGCGTCGTGGAAGGCCTCGTGCAGCAGTTGATCCTCGACGGCCTTCTGCTCGCTGATGTCGCTCTGCGAGCCCACCAGCCGGATGGCGACGCCCTTGGCGTCACGGACGGCGACGGCGCGGGCGAGCATCCAAACGTACTGGCCGTCCTTGCGGCGGATGCGGTACTCGCCTTCGAGCACCGGCATCTGGCCCTTCAGGTGACGGGAGACTTGCGCCTTGAGATTCTGCACGTCATCCGGGTGGACGAGCATGAACCATTCGTCGGGCAGGCCGACAATGTCGTTGTCGCCGTAGCCGAGCATGGACTTCCAGCGCGGCGAGTAGTAGGTCTCCTCCTTGCGCAGGTCCCAATCGAAGATGCCGTCGTTGGTGCTCTGGGCGGCCAGCGCGTATCGCTCTTCGCTGGAGCGGAGCGCCTCGGCGGCGCGGTTGCGTTCGGTGACATCGCGCTGGATGGCAACGTAGCCGGTGAGCTCACCCGCCGAATCGTGAATGGCGGCGATGGACGCCTCGAGAATCAGCACCATACCCTTGGGCTGCCGGTATTGAATCTCGCCCTTCCAGGAGCGGCGTTGAATTAACTGCTGCCGGATCTGTTCACGCGCCGGATTCTGCTGCCAACCGGGCAAGAGTTCCTCGCTGCGCTGGCCACTGGCGTTGACCCCGTCGGCGAGGCCGAAGATACGCCGGGCAGACGGGTTCATCGAAACGATACGGAACTCGAGATCAAACGTGGTGACGGCGTCGGTGACGGCATCGATCACCTGCGAGTGCAGGCTCGATGTGGGAGCGGCCATCGGGCGCCCGGTGATGTCGCGGGCATTGAGGACAAAGGCGGGCTTGCCGCCCACCGCTTCGCCCAGGCGCGAGGCCATCGCTTCGAGGGTGCGCCAAGTGCCATCCTTATGGCGAATGTCGAACTTCGTAGGTCCGGACGTTTCGGCCAGCGGACCCGCCAGACTCGCTAGAGCGCGATCCCGATCAGCCGGGCGAAGATAGTCGACGCCCTTACGGCCGAGCAACTCGGTGGTGGTGAAGCCAAGGGCGCGCTCGACAGCCGGATTGAGGAATTGGATCGTGCTGTCGGCGTCGACGACGGCGACGATGTCCTGCGTGCGGTCAATCAGCGTGTGGAAGTGCTCGGCGCGTCGGCGCAGTTCCGCTTCCGCGCGCTTGCGGTCGGTAATGTCAGCGAAGTAGGCGATCCAGGAGAAAAGCTCCCCTTGCGGATCGCGAATGGGGGCGGCCCAAACACTGACGTCGACGTGCGAGCCGTCCTTGCGCTGACGGCTCAGTTCAGCTTCGAGAATATTCCTGGCGTTTTCGGTGGAGCGGACCGCGGCCGGGGGCGGCAGGAATCCGCCGGGCAAGAGCGGCACGGGCCGGCCAATGAGTTCTTCTTCCTTCCAACCGAACATACGCTCGGCGGCCTGATTCCAGAAGGTGACCGCGCCATGCAAATCGCAGCCCATGACAGCCAGCGGCGACGCTTCGATGAGCATTTCGAGGGCGTCGGCGGCGGCGCCCGCGGGTGGTTTGGACGCGGCAGTTGGAGCAACCGGAACCGGAGCAGCCGGAGTGACCGGAACCGGAGCAACCGGGGCGGGAGTGACCGCGACCGGCTCCGGAGGGGCCTGCTGCGTCAGAGCCGTGGTTTCGGCCGCCTTTTCGCGCAGGGCGCGCAGACGCGCCACCGTCTGCTCGACCGAAGTCTCCTCGGAGGCCGGTAGCGCCGGCGCAAACGGCGCCTGGGTGGTGGGAGCGGGTAGAGGCTCGGGCACCGCGGCCGTTTCGGCGACGGGCTGGAGCATGAAGATCCAATAGCTGGGCTTGCCGAACTCATCTAGCACCGGACGCATGGAAAGTTGCACCGGAAAAGGGGTGCCATCCTTGCGGTAGTAGGTGACCTGACCCTGATACGGCGACCGGCGTACCTGCGACAGGCGAATGTCGTCAAGCACGCGGCGATCGGTCGACACGCCTTGCAGGAGCCGTGGCGTCTTGCCGATGATCTCGTGCGCGGCGAAGCCGGTAGCCTGGACAAAGGCGTCATTCACGTAGGCGATGGGCGTACCGGCATCGAGCGCCGAGGAGGGCTCCGCCACGAAAACCGGTTCGCGGACGCCGGCAATCGCCGCTACCCAGGGGGAGCTCTCCGCCAGACCCATCTTGCGGTAAACCCGGGCATCCGACTTCTCGCTGGGGAGTGTCAAGGCGGCTAGCGTGGGTTCGGGAGCGGGCGCGGGCCCCACCGGTGCTTCGACCGGCTTGATCGTGCCGGACATCGCCGAGTCCCAACGCGTAGCCCAATCCTGTTGCATCGCCTCTTCCCGATCCATTTGCCGGAAGAGCAGGGTCTGGTAGCCGACGAGCAGCGCGATCAGCGCGGAGATGAGGATACCGCCCCACAGCACCATGCGGGGCAGCACGGTTTTCGTCGAAAGCACCACATCGAGCGTGGGCCGCAGCCGCACCTTCCACTTCGCGCTCAGGACGCTCAGTTCTTCGTCGAAGGTCGGAATCTGTGGATCCGTGTTCCGCGGTCCGCGTTGGTAGATCGGCGTATAGCCATCCACCAGCGTCAGTCCGTAGTCCTTCGGAATCGATCGTTCGAAAAGCGAGTCCAAGGTCAACTGCAAGTGGACGACCGCTACGGCGAGTTCGCTGGGCTGGTCCAGCCGGCGCACAGGCAGATAGATGACGAAGACTTTGCCGCGATCCACCACCTGAATCGGCTCGGAGACCTTATACTCGTTTTCCGCCACGGCGTCCGTGAGCAGGAACCCGCGATTGGCGCGGATCATCTCGTGGGCTTTCTCGATGGACGAAACGAAGCGGGGCGGTCCGGCGTACTTGAGGGCAAAGCTCGAGTCCAGGTAGCCCATCGCCACGATACCGCGATGGAGGCTCATCAGACGATCCGTCGCGCGGGTGAATTCCTCGTTCGAAACCTGGGTGAGGCGGGAGAAGCCTTGCGCCATGCTCTTCAGCGCTTCGACCTCGTCGGAGAGGTCCTTCCGCACGCTTTCGTTCAGGCGCGCGAAGTCGGCGCCGACCTTGTCCTGCAAAATGTCGACTTCGCGCGCCCGGAGTAAGGACTCGAGGTAAAACGACATGCCCACGCCGCACAAGGCTACGAGGAGCAAGATCAGCCGGACGCCAATTGGACGTAAACGCGCCATGGTTCTTATTTAGAGGACCTCACCATTTGCCAAAAGCCAAAGGCCCCTAAGGGCACAGTACTTCTGTCGTAAGTTTCCCGGAAACCCTTTAGGCCGCCTCCGGATTTCGCCTGATTCGGGTCGTGGCTCGCCCGCAAAATGGGGGATGGTACCCCCACACCGGGGCCAAAGTTGCGAGCCCGAGGTTACAACTTGTTGATAAATTGATTTGCACGCCCCGAAAAATCTGGTACTCTCAGGGCAATGCCGTTCAAATTGAACTTCAATTGCCCCGCCCACGCCGGCTTCCGGACCGCAGGCTTCGGGCTCCCCATGGGCTTCTTCAGCCGTTAACCGCCTGCATGTACCCACCCAGAAACTTCCCTCCTCGCCGCGTCCAGAAGATCAGAGAAAATGTGAATGAGGCCATTCGCGCGCCCCAGGTGCGCGCGGTGTTCCCCGACGGCAGCGTCGAGGTGATGCCAACCCAGGCGGCCGTTCGCCGGGCCCAGGAAATGGGCCTCGACCTCATTGTCATCGCCCCCACGGCGGATCCGCCCGTGGCGAAGGCCATGGACTACGGCCAGTGGCAATACGAAAAGAAAAAGAAGGACCACGAAGCCAAGAAAAAGCAGCACGTGATCCTGGTGAAGGAAATCAAGTTCCGCCCCAACACGGACGACCACGATTACGACTTCAAGAAGAAGAACGCCATTCGTTTCCTGAAGGAAGGCAATCGCGTGAAGGCCGTGGTGCAGTTCCGCGGACGCGAAATCGCGCACGTGGACCTGGGGCAGAAATTGCTGAATCGCTTTTCGGCGGACCTCAAAGAAGTGGGGCTGGCCGAAGCCAACCCGAAGCTCGAGGGCCGCAACGCCCATGTGATCATCTCGCCGCTCAAAAAGGACGCCCCGGCCAAGCCGAAGGACGCGCCGAAGCCACCGCCGCCTGCGGGCCAGCCGGCCTAAGTCTACGCCGGGATGGAGACCGGCTCGCCGCGCGACGGGATGCCCCGGCGTTTTTTGTGCTCGTGCTTGTATTTGTACATGCGCTTGTCGGCCTCAGCGAGTAAGGCCTCGGCATCGTGGCCATCCTCGCCGTAGTACGAGGCACCCCAACTAATCGA
This sequence comes from Bryobacteraceae bacterium, assembly GCA_019752335.1. Taxonomy (GTDB): domain Bacteria; phylum Acidobacteriota; class Terriglobia; order Bryobacterales; family Bryobacteraceae; genus JALHNI01. Next base: position 31,003 of record JAIEMJ010000002.1, on the reverse strand, counting down.
AAGCAAGTCCGTACCGGTGACTTCGCGGCCGGCTGCTTCGGCGACCTCGGTGAGGCGGCTCGCGAACAACGCCGTCGCTTCGGCCGTGGTGCCGGGGAAGAGCAAGACGAATTCGTCGCCGCCCATACGGGCCACATAATCGTACTCCCGGCAGACCTGACGGAAGCCATCGGCAACGAGCTTGAGTACGCGATTGCCCTCGAGGTGGCCCCAACGGTCGTTGACGGCCTTGAAGCCGTCGAGGTCACAGACCAGCACGGCGAGCGGGGTGTTCTGGCGCTTGCTACGCGATAGCTCAGCGTCCAACTGCAGAAACATGCTTTTGGCATTGGGCAGGCCGGTAAGGCCGTCGAGGGTCGCGCTGGATTCCATTTTCTGGTAGCGCAGGGCGTTCTCAATGGCGTGCGCCATCTTGTGCGCGATGCTGAGCAGGATACGCAGGTGGTCATTGGTGAAGGAGTCCGCTTCGGCTTTGTACAAGGACAGGACGCCCACCATGCCACTGGGACCTTCCAGCGGGACGGAAAGGGCCGATTGCAGCGTGCTGAACTTCGTCGGATCCTTGAGGTAACCCGGCTCCACGGACGGGTTGCCATTAATGATCGGCTTGTTATTCTCCGCCACCCAGCCGGACAGGCCTTCGCCCATCGGGACGCGCAGAGACGAGAAGAGGCGAAAGTTCTCACCATTCACAAACTCGGGCACGAGCTCGTCGCCACGCACCAGATAGATGGCGATGGCATCATAGGGGGCGATCTTCTTCAAGCGCTCGGTGAGACAACTGAGCGTATCCACCAGACTGAGGCTCTTGCCGAGGTCGGCGGTCATTTCGAGCAGCAACTGAGCCTCTTGGCGCGCGGCCGAGATGGCGGTACGGAAGTCGACAGCGGGGGCCGGATCTGGGGTCTTCTCGAAGCCGGCATCGGGCTCGGCGCCGCGTTCGACCTTGACGTCGACCGTGAGCGGTTGCGCGCGCAGCGGCGAGGATTGGGCCTTCTGCTCGAGTTCGCGGTAGCGGCGGTGAAGGATGTCCACAATGCGCGGATCGAAGGCCTTGCCGGACTCGCGTACGACATGCGCCATCGCCTCGTCTAAGGGCAGGGCACGGCGGTACTGCCGGTCCGATGCGAGGGCGTCCAGGCAGTCGACGGTGGACAGGATTCGCGCCCCGACGGGAATCTCTTCGGCCTTCAGGCCATCCGGGTAACCGCTACCGTCCCACTTCTCGTGGTGCGAACGCACGATCGGCACCACCGGGTACGGGAAGCCCACTTTGTCCAGAATCTGCGCGCCCACCACCGGGTGGATCTTCATCTTCTCGAACTCTTCGGGCGTCAGTTTGCCGGGCTTGGCGATGATGTGTTCGGGGACGGCCAGTTTGCCGATGTCGTGCAAGAGAGCAGCCGCGCGAAGGGCCTGAATCTGCTCCTCGGGCAACTCCATCTCCTGTCCGATGGCGACCGCGTAGGTCTCCACCCGGCGCAAATGGTCGTGCGTCGTCTGGTCCTTGGCTTCGATGGCGAGCGCGAGGCTCTCAATGGTGCGCAAGTGCAGGCCAGCCATGTCCTCCACATGGGTCTTCTCGGCTTCCAGGCGGCCCAGGTAGAGGCTGTAGGAGTGATACACCCAATACATGAGCGGCACCACCATCAGGAAGCTCTGCCAGCCGGCGACTTGCTTCAGGTAGACCAGATTGGCGACCAGCGCGGCGCCCAGGACGAAGTACGGCAGGCTCCAGAAGTAACATTCGCGCCACACGCCGAAAAACGACCGTTTGCCGGTTAACGCAATAATCCCCGCCACCGGCGAGGTATTGAAGACGAAGTAGACGCAGGCCGCGGTGGAAAGTTGCAGCAGGATGTTGTGCGGCAGATAGGCGCTGAGCGCCTGGGTGGCCACGCAGGCCACGGCGATGGCATTGCCGGTGCCAGAGACACTGAAGGCGACCTGGATGGGCCGGATCTTGTTCTTGGTCTTCCATAGGCATTGCAGCAGGGTGCTGGAAGCGCCGATCAGCACCGCCTCGCCAATGCTCAATTCCGCAATCGCCAGAATGATCACCAGGAAACTGACCGACATCGTGCCTTCAATGCCAGGCAGATGCACCTTCACCAGAGATCCGGCGATCCCTAAGGCAAAGTAGGCCAGCAGACGCCAGGGGTCATCACAGTGCCATCCCGTGGCGATCGAGAGCCACACGGCGAGCGACATCCCCAACTGAGCGCCTATGTAAATTTTCGCTTTCAGCGGCACTTGGTTGATTCAAATCACCCAATACCTCAACGTAAGGATGACCACTTTCCTGTTACTACCTTACCGGCAGTTCATCAATCCGTGAATCAGCCGTTTACCTTAGGCTCCTTAGGCCCGTACTTATGGGCGGGGCGTCCGGATAGGGCAATATCCCCGTGCCGTTGAGGTAACGGCGCGGCCGTCGGTGAGGGAGTTTGAAGAGTAGTACCAAGATCGGAAGAGTGACAATGCGGGAAGTAAGTTGTAGAGCTCTTATACCCAGGCCACATTCACCAGAGTGGAGCGAAAGATGCGTACGAAGCGGCGGGGAGCCGTCGACCTCTACTCCCTGAACCAGAGTTCCTCGGGGCCGTCGATGGACTTAGCCGGCTTCGCCGCAACGGGTGCGAATGCTCTCGATATGATCGAGGCAGTTGGATACGTTCAACCCGGTCGCGTTTGACATGACAGCGCTCGCGAACTTGCCTTCCCAGTTGAGCCGGAGCATGCAGCGGAATCCGGCTCCGCCTCCCTCTTTTTGGACGAAACTGGCCCCTCGGCTCCATCCGAAGCCGTGGTTACCAGTATTGATGAGGTGGCGGGCGAGTTTGCAAAAACCGGTGGCCGTTCCGATGCAGCCTCCGAAGGCGGGGCCGTTTACGTAGTGATCTTGAATTCTTAGCCAGCGGCCTTGGCACTCACCGGTCAGCCCGCGGTTCGTGAGCAGCGGGCGCAAGAGGTTCAAGAGCGAAAAGCGCTCGAGGTATCCGTGAGCCTGACTTCCGTCAACCGGGAACTGGTACGCGATTTCCGCCGGCCCGATGGCGGCAGCCGGCAGGGCGGCCTCCATCGCGAACGAAACGAAGGGTTGACCTGCAACCTCCGAGACCAAGCGCCCCAGAAGCCAATAGCCGATGTTCGAATAGTGCGTTCTGGTGCCCGGTGGGTACCTTAAGTGAGCGTATTGACGTAGTGTCCTCTCCAGGGCGGCCGGTTCGTCAAAGGCCGCATGGTCAGCCGCCAAATGAACCCACCGTAGCGGTGTCGGGTTCGGGATGCCAGCGCGGTGCTCCAGCAGTTGACGGATGGTAACGTCTGGGCCATAGGGCTGCCACGGCAGGTAACGAGCCAGTGCATCATCCAGGTGAAGGTGACCGAGTCGAGCTAACACGGTGATGGTGTAGGCGGTCAGTACCTTGCTCATCGAATAGGCCATCATTGCCGTGGCGCCAGTCATGGGCCGGCGTTCGGCGAGGCCAGCCCATCCCGCGCTGTGGCTGTAGATCGTCCCGTCGGAATCAGACCACGCATACTGGATGCCCGGAGTTCTGCCGCGATCCACCAGTTCACGCAGGTATTCATCAATCTTGTCGTTCATACGCCACTTTGCTCTTGCGCGATGAGGGTGGGCAATGGGGGTCCCACGAAAGTCACGCCGCGTTCCTGGAATACCCGTTCGATGGCGGCCGGATCGAACTGAGTGACCGGGGCTTGCATCGATACGCTCAGTTCCCGAAACGCCTGTTCAATCCCGGCAGGCGTGTAGATGTGCAGGATCCTGGCGGCCGGCGACTGGAGCGCCACGCCGTGCTGGACGCCGCGTGGGAGCACGATTGCTGCTCCCGCGCCACGCACCATCCGCTCCACGCCGCGCTGGAAGAGGACGGTACCGTCCAGGACGTACCAGATCTCATCCTCGCGCGCGTGGATGTGCATCGGCGGCTCGTCGCCGGCCTTCAGGGAAACCTCGCCGAGGGATAAAGCCCCGCCTGTCTCAGGACTCGACGCATGCCAAGTCATCACAGTATGCAAATACCGTTCCGGGATGGGTTTGTCCAACCACATGCGGCTACCGGCCTCCCTGTCTTTGGTAGATGGTTTTATAACCATTTCCGGTGAAGCTGCCGACCGCGAGGCCGATGCCTGCGCCACCACCAACGGCGGCGGCGGTTCCGGCGCCGCCGTTCGACCCCGCAAAGAATCCCTCGTTGTTCAACCGCCGGGAGACGGTAGCCGCTACGGCCGCGCCTGCCGCAAGCCCTACCGCCCCGCCGATCACCATGCGCTTCTTTCGGGACATGCCGATCTTGTAGACGCGAATAACGCGGTCCTGTGGGATGGAGATCAATCCTTGGCTCTCCAGCACCAGGGTGGAAACATTGGCACTGTCGAATCGTCCTTCTATCCGCTTTTGGTCAGCTTGCACGACGCCGATGCGGTCGCCGTGACGCAGGGCTTCGACGTTCGTCCAGTTGCTGTTTTCCGCAGCTTGCGCCGTCAGAGCCATGGCTGCGGCGAGTATAAGTTTTGTATGGGTTGGTGTGTTCACTCTCATGCCCCGATCGTATGCGCGCTCGGCAAGGAAGTGAAACACATGTTTGTTGTGGCATCTACAATAAATTCTTGTGAATGTCGAATTGCGTCATCTGAGGTCCTTTCTCGTAGTTGCCGAAGAGTTGAATTTCACCAAGGCTGCCAACCGGCTCCACGTGGCACAGCAGGCCTTAAGTACGCAAATCCAACAACTGGAGCAAGAACTCGGCGTGGCGCTTTTCGTTCGCACCACGAGAAAAGTAGAGTTGACCGCCGGTGGGCGCGCCTTGCTGGAAAGAGTCCCGGCGGCCTTACGGAAAGTGGACTCTGTATTGGCCGAAGTAAAGCGCCAGGCCGATGGCTCGGGACTGCTCACTCTCGGTCTGCTGGCAACTTCGCTCCTTGCCTTCACGCCAAAGCTACTGCGCGCTTTCGCGGCGGACCGGCCAAATGTCAAAGTCACGCTCCGCAATATTCCCTTTAGCGATCCGACCGGGGGAGTCAGGGACCGCCAATGCGATGCGGCCTTGGTATGGTTGCCCTTCATGATGGGTGACCTGAGATGCGCATCCCTTTTCACCGATCCACGCGTGGCGGTGCTCCCCGTTGACCATCGTCTCGCCCGCCTGGAGCGAGTCTCCGCGGCTGAACTCGCGCAGGAGCCCTTTGTCTGGGTGGATGACATGGACCCGGTGGCTCGCGACTTCTGGACATTGGCCGATTTGCGAGGGGGCCAGCCACCGAAGGTGGGCGCAAAAATCACAGGGTTTGAAGACCTCTTCGCGGCGGTGCGGGCTGGCCAGGCAGTAGCCTCGAGCCCGTCGTCCATCGCTGGAGCACTACCGTGGACCGATTTGACAACCCGCCCCGTGGATGGGCTGGCGCCCGCAGTAGTCGGTATGTGCTGGCGGCCAGCCGACGAAAACCCGTTCGTCGAAGCTTTGGTTGATTGCGCAAAGCACACCGCGCAATCGCTCCGTGATCAGTGATGATCGATGCCGCACCAATGACTCCTGGCTGGCCAATGGGTGGGGCCGAAACACAGAGGGGCTAAATCCCCAGACGTTCCTTCAGCTCTTTCACGCGCTCCCGCGCCACGGCAAGCTCGGTCTTTGGGCCGTCCTTCAGACGGAGCAGCATTTTTCCCGCGAAGTAATTGTAGAGCTCCTGCACGTAAGCCACGTTGACCAGGGTGGAGCGGTGGATGCGGACGAAGCGGCGGGGGTCGAGCTTGGTTTCCAGTTCAGCGATGGTGAGGTCAACGATGTGGCGCTTGCCGTCGGTGGCGGCGAAGGTGAGCTTGTCCTCGGCGTAGAGGTGGGTGACGCGCGACAGGTCAACGAACTCGACTTTGTCACCGACGCGGGAAGCGAGGCGCTCCGGGTAGGTAGAGGCGGGGGAACTGGCGATGGCCGCCGTTACTTGCCGCACCAGATCGGCCAGCGGCGGCCTGGCCTCGCCTTGACGGCGTTCCAGTTTGCGGATGGCGCGATGGAGCATTTCCCGCTCCACGGGCTTCACCAGGTAGTCAATCGAGTTCACTTCGAAAGCCCGCAGGGCGTATTGGTTGAAGGCCGTCACAAAAACGACGAGCGGCTCGCCGTCGAGGCGAGCCAAGAGTTCGAAGCCATTGATCTCGGGCATTTCGACGTCCAGAAAGACGACGTCGTAGTCGAGGTCCGGCATGCGCGTCAGGGCTTCGGCGGGGTCGTGGCTCATGCCCACCACTTGCACTTTGCCGGTCTCTTCGAGCATGCGCGCCAGGCGCCGCGTGGCGAGCGGTTCGTCGTCGACGAGGTAGGCGCGGATCAAGCGGCTACCGCCGTAGGCAACCGCAGGGTGACGCTCATGCCGTCCGGCAAGCGGTTGTAGCCCAGAGAAGCCGCGCCGCTGAATTGGGCGTCGAGGCGCGCGCCCAACAGGTCCAGCCCGTGGCCGGTGGGGATCGAGATCTGGTCAAACCCGGGCCCGGAGTCGCGCACCTCGACGAGGGCTTCATTTCCGGCCCGGCGGGCCGACACGCGCACTTCCCCGCCCTCGCGCCGGTTGGTGATGGCGTATTTGACGCTGTTTTCCACCAGGGTTTGCACGGAGAGCGGTGGGACCATGACGTGATCCAGTTCCGCCGCACAGGTGACCTCGTACCGCAACCGCGGCCCGAAGCGGACAGTCTCGATCTCCAGATAGTCCCGGACGATCTTCAGTTCCTGCTCTAGGCTTACCAGGCCGCCGTGGGGCTCATAGAGGGAGAAGCGAAGCAAAGCGGACACGCGTTCGAGGAGCAGTTCGGCGCGGACGGGATCTTCGCGGATCAGAGAGCTCACGGAATTGAGGGCATTGAAGAGAAAGTGCGGATGAATGCGCGATTCGAGCGAAGCCAGCCGGGCTTCGGTAGCCAAACGGCGGCTCTCCTGCTCCTCGCGCTCCTTGGCCCGCAGTTTCTCGTTGCTGGCCTCCATCTGTAAGCGGAAGTGCGCATAGGTGTAGGTGACGACACCGGCGCAGAAAGTGAGGAACCAACTCCAGCGGAAGGCATTGGCGGTCCACTGCCAGAAGAGCCTCTCCGGTACGGCGCCGGCGAACCAGAGCACCCAGAGACCGGCCATGGTGCCCAGATTCGCCAGGACAAACAACGTGGCGCCGTAGGCCGCGATGCGCCACGCGCTGGCCCAATTTCGGCTGCGCACGACTAGGCGGGGCAACACAAAGCCAGCCGGCGCACCGATCAAAGTGGCGAACATCGCGCTGGTCCAGTAAGCCTGCCAGACATCCGGCCAGGTCCAGCGGCGGGTGCTGACCATCATCAGGATGGGTGGCACGGCACCGGTGAGCAGCAGCCAGAGGAGTTGCCGGAGGAAATGCGCCATCTATTTGCCAGTATGGCAGCCGATGCAGGAGCTTTGCGCGGCGGTAAGACTCTTCTTCTCGAACCAGATCGCGGCGCGCTTGGCGTAGGGCGTCCCCGGCAGTTCGGTGCGGATGCGCTCAAAGTAGGCGTTGGCCTTGGCTTCGTCACCCAGGAGCCGGTAGCCGTTGGCTAGGCCTTGCAGGAGTTCGCCGCGCGGATGCTCGCCGAGGCTGGCGAAGGTCTCTTTTTGGAGGGTTTCCACCTTCTCGTAGTCCGCCACGGCCGTCTTCACCCATTGCTTGGCCATGGGATTGCCCTTGGCGCCCAGGGCGGCCGACATCAGCACGGCGGCCCGCGGAATGAGGACGCCGGGATTCTCGGGAGCGAGTTTGCCGGCCTGCTCGAAGTCCGCCATCGACTGCATGTAGAGGGCCATGCCCTTCTGCATGTCCTGCTTCTCAAACAGTTGACCGCTCTGGAAGAAGGTGGCCGCCCCGCGCCAGACCAGGGCTTCGGCGTGCTTCGGGTCCTTAGCGAGCGTGGCCTCAATCTTGGTCAGCGCCCGCTCCATGGCGGCGGTGTCGCCGTTCAGGCCCGAGAAGATGTCCACGCGGACCGTATGGTCGTAACGTTCCGCGCCGCGAGCCATGCCAAGCGCGAAGCCCAGAATGGCGGATCCAGTGAGTAACCAGCGTTGTGCTTTCATGCTTCCCACGATACGGCTGGCTCCCGGTTGGGCGCCCGCACTTTCCGACGAAACGGCGTTTCGGGCGGATGAACCGTCGGGAATCCGTCATAATGGAGATTCCCCATGGTTTTTTCCGACGAGTTCTATCGCATCAGTAAGCTTCCGCCTTACGTCTTCGCCATCACCAATGAGATGAAGGCGAAGCTGCGGGCGGCCCAACACGACGTGGTGGACTTCGGCATGGGCAACCCGGACGGACCCACGCCGCGCCTGATCGTTTCGAAGCTGGCCGAAGCCGCGCGCAACCCGCGCAACCACCGTTATTCGGTGTCACGCGGCATTCCCAACCTGCGACTGGAGATCACGCGCCGCTACGAGCGCAAGTTCGGCGTGACGCTCGACCCGGAGAAGGAAGCCATCGTCACCATCGGCTCAAAGGACGCGCTCGCGCACTTGCTCTTCGCCGTCATCGGGCCGGAGGACACGGTGGTGGCGCCGGATCCGGCGTATCCCATCCACCAGTGGGGCGTCGTGATGGCGGAAGGGCAGGTCTGCCGGCTGCCGATGCCCACGCCCGCGGAGTTTCTGAATCGCCTCACCGATCACTGCCGGAAGGCCACCAAAGCCCCCAAGATGATCCTGGTGAACTTTCCGCACAACCCGACGACGGCGACCGTGGACCTCGATTTCTTCCAGGAGATCATCCGTTTGGCGGCGCAATACGGCAGCATGGTGCTGCACGACTTCGCCTACGCCGACATTGGCTTCGATGGGTATCAGGCGCCCTCGATCATGCAGGTGGAAGGCGCCAAGGAACATGCCGTCGAAATCTATTCGATGACCAAGAGTTACAACATGGCCGGCTGGCGCGTGGGTTTCTGCGTGGGCAATCCGAAGATGATTTACGCGCTGGCGCGGATCAAGAGTTATTTGGACTACGGTATTTTTCAGCCGATCCAAATCGCGGCCACGGTGGGCTTACGCGAGTGCGACGACGAAGTGACGAAGATTCGGGACATCTACCAGAAGCGACGCGACGTGCTGGTGGACGGACTGAACGCGGCCGGCTGGCCTTGCGAGAAGCCGCGCGGCTCGATGTTTCTCTGGACGCAGATTCCCGAGAAATTCCGCCATTTGGGGTCGCTCGAGTTCTCGAAGTTACTGTTGGAGAAGGCGCTCACTGGAGTCGCGCCGGGGATTGGTTTTGGCCCGTTGGGCGAAGGCTACGTCCGCTTCGCGCTGATCGAAAATCAACAGCGCACACGGCAAGCCGTGCGGGCGATCAAGCAGCTACTGAAGAGTTGACTTGACCGGCCAAATTGGATATTTTTCCTCGTCATCCGCGGCGATGAGCGCGGAAATACGGTCCAGATCGACATCCGGGTTCACCAATTTCCCCTTGACCGTAAACAGTTCGAATGGCGGTCGTACTTTCGCCGACTCTGTTGGTGGATCTTGGCGTGCCATGCCCTAATCTTCTCACAACGCTGCTGGGACGCCTTGCCCGATATAATCAAAGCCAGACAACGATGAAGAAGCGCTACGTCTTCGCCTTGGGCATCCTCGCCCTGCTCGTGCTCGCCACGCTGGTGGTGTGGCAGGGCTCCTTCTCGGTGGACTACTCGCCGGAAGGCTCGGCGCAGATCTTCTTGTTCTGGGCCGTCTCCACGCTGGTCTTCCTCATGACGATCACGTTGAGCTTCATGCTCTTCCGGCAGGGGCTGAAGCTTTACATGGAGCGGCAGACCGGCCAGGAAGGCTCGCGGCTGCGGACGAAGCTGGTCGTCGGCGCCTTGGCGCTGAGCTTCCTGCCCGTGGTGTTCCTGGTGCTCTTCAGTATCCAGGTGCTCAACCGGAATCTCGATAAGTGGTTCAGCCGGCCCGCGATGCAGGTGAGGGAAAGCCTGATCGACATTGGCGTCGGGATGCGGCAGGAGACGCAGCGACGCCTGGACATCCTGGCCCGTTACGGCGCGTTGAAGCTGGCGACGTCCTCCAATACCTTTGACGGCGCGCTCTGCCGCGAACTGCAGGTGGACGCGGCGTGGATCGACACCGGCAATGAGCGCGTCGCGCTGTGTGAGAGCCAGCCCAAGACGCGGGACTCGCTGACGGGCATCTACCCCATCGACTCCGGCCGCCGGCTGGTGATCGAAGCGCGCCTGCCGCTGGACCTGCGCCAGACCGAGGCCGAGATCTCGGCGGCCGTGCGGCAGTACAACGAGCTCGCGCAGCACCGCCGCGAGGTGCGCGACTTCTACATTCTGCTGCTCCTGCTGATTACGCTTTTCATTCTCTTCTTCGCCACCTGGGTGGCGCTGCTGCTGGCGCGCCACCTGAGCGTGCCGATTTCGGCGCTGCTGGAAGGCGCGCGGCAGGTGCGGGCGGGCAACCTGGCGCATCGGGTGAGCGTGAAAGCCGTCGACGAGTTGGCGACGCTGGTACGCGCCTTTAACGAGATGACGCAGGCGCTGGAGGCGAATGACCGTGAGCTCGAACGCCGCCGCCGCTTTACCGAAGCGATCCTCGAAAGCATTCCCACGGGTGTGATTTCGCTGTCGCCGGAAGGCAAGTTGTTGCGCGTGAATCCAGCCTTGAAGCAGATCTTCCCGGCCGAGCGCGTCGCGCGCGCGGTGATGTTGGAGGACCTGTTCTCCACCGAGGACGCCGCCGAGATTCGTTACCTGATGAAGCGCGCGCGCCGCACGGGCTTGGCGAGCCGTCAGTTGGAAGTGACGCGCGACGGCCGCACGCTGCATCTGGGTGTGACGGTGACGGCGCTCGAAGCGTCGCACCAGCATGGCTATGTGCTGGTGATCGAAGATACCAGCGAACTGCTGCAGGCGCAGCGCACGGCCGCCTGGCGCGAGGTGGCGCGGCGCGTGGCGCACGAGATCAAGAATCCGCTCACGCCGATTGCGCTCTCCGCCGAACGCATCGCGCGCCAGTTGGAGCGCCATCCCGCGAGCCCCGATTTGCAGCGGGTACTGCGTGAATGTTCGAGCGTGATTACGAGCGAGGTGGAGAGCGTCCGCGCGCTGGTGGACGAATTCTCGCAGTTCGCGCGCTTTCCCACGGCGCAACGCCGCACGGCGGACTTGAACGAAATCGTCGATCACGGGCTCGCCGTCTTCCAGGGCCGGCTGGCAGGAATCGAAGTGGTGAAGGACTTGACGCCCGGCCTGCCGCCGCTGCAACTCGACGCCGAGCAGGTGAAGCGCGTCGTGGTGAATCTGGTAGACAACGCCGCCGAAGCCATGCAGGACCTGCCCTTGCGGCGTCTGCTCGTCACCACGGCCAGCGTCTCCGCCGAGGCCGTCGAACTGACCATCAGCGACACCGGCTGCGGCATAACGCCGGAGGACCGCGAGAAGCTTTTCCTGCCCTACTTCTCGACGAAGGACCGCGGCACGGGGCTGGGCTTGGCCATCGTGAACCACGTGCTGATGGAGCACGGCGCGACGATTCGCGTCGAGGACAATCAGCCAGCCGGGGCCCGCTTTATCATTGAATTCCCCGTGGCTACGCCAGAACCGGCGCTGGCGCTATGAGAATCCACACGGTAGGGCGGGCCCCCTGGCCCGCCCCCGCAATCAGAGTTGAGGCGGGCCGGGGGGCCCGCCCTACCGGAGGAGAATCTTGAAGCGGCCGCGCATTCTGCTGGTGGACGACGAGCCCGCGATTCGCCAGACCCTGGGGGCGGTGCTCGAAGACGATGGCTACGCCGTGACGCGGCTCGCCTCCGGCGAAGAGTGCCTGCCCGAACTCGGCCGCCATCCCTATGACCTCGTGCTGCTCGACATCTGGCTCCCGGGCCTGGACGGACTCGCCGTGCTCGAACAGATTCAGGGTCTGCCGCTGAGTACGCGCCCGCCGGTCGTTATGATCTCCGGCCATGGCAACATCGAAACCGCGGTGCGCGCCACCAAGCTGGGCGCTTTTGACTTTCTCGAAAAGCCGCTCACCATCAACAAGGTGGCCATCGCGGTGAAGAACGCGATCCAGCATCGCCGCCTGGAGCAAGAAGTGTACCGGCTGCAGGACCAGGACGAGCCGCGCATCATTGGCGACAGCGTGCCGATGAAGGCGCTGCGGCAGCAGTTGGCGCTGATGGCCGGCACGAATGGCCGGGTGCTGATCTATGGAGAAAGCGGCGTGGGTAAGGAACTGGTGGCGCATGCGATTCACGCGGTGAGTCCGCGGGCGCGGCAGCCTTTTGTGGAAGTGAACTGCGCCGCGATCCCGGAGGATCTGATCGAGAGCGAACTCTTCGGCCATCGCAAGGGCAGCTTCAGCGGGGCGCCCGAGGATAAGATCGGCAAGTTCGAACGCGCCGACGGCGGCACGCTCTTTCTCGACGAAGTGGCCGACATGAGTTTGCGCACGCAGGCCAAGGTGCTGCGAGCGCTGGATGAACAGCGCTTTGCCGCGCTCGGCGCGGACGAAAGCACTCAGGTGGACGTCCGCGTGGTGGCGAGTACCAACAAGAATCTGGAGCACGAGATCGAGCGCGGGAACTTTCGCGAGGACCTTTTCTACCGCCTCAACGTAATCCCCTTCCACGTTCCCCCGCTACGTGACCGCCAGCAGGACATTCCGATTCTGGCGGATTACTTCTTGCGCGCCTTCACCCGCTCCTACGGACGCAAGCCGAAGGAACTGACGCCCGAAGCCTACGCCGAACTCGCCGCGTACCATTGGCCGGGCAACGTGCGCGAACTGAAGAACGTGATGGAGCGGATGGTGATTCTGAATCCGCAAACGACTATTGAGGCCCGGCACGTGCCTTTGAATACGAGCGCCCCCCGGCGCGCGGCGCCGGAGCGTTTTGCGAGCCTGCAGGAAGTCCGCGAGAATGCCGAGCGAGACTTCATCCTGCGCAAGCTGGACGAGACCAAGGGCAACGTGACGCGGGCGGCGGAGCAACTGGGGCTGGAACGGAGTAATCTCTATCGCAAGATGAAGACGCTAGGCATCGCCGCGAAGGAGTGAATCCAGGGCGCGCAAACCGCTCAAGAGCGCGTAGGGTACCTGGACGTTGCCGGCTTTGCCGGACCCCAGGCGCACCCGCGGCTTGGCCTCGCCGTGATAGTCCGAACCGCCGGTGACGGCCAGCTTCAACTGGCGCGCCAGGCCCAGATAACGAGCCGCTGTGGCCGGCTCATGGTCCGAGTGGAAGACCTCCAGGCCCAGCAGTCCGGCTTCTTTGAGGCGCGCAAAGACGGCGCCTTCGTCGGCCGGCAACAGGCCGAGGCGAATCGGGTGCGCGAGCACCGGCACACCGCCGGCTTGCCGCACCTGGGCGAGAGCACTTTCGACAGATGGCTCGCCCATGGGCACGAAGGCCGGCGCGTGGTCTCCGAGGTAACGCTGGAAGGCTTCGTCGATCGACGCGACATGGCCCTGGTCGCGCAGCAGCCGCGCAAAGTGAACGCGCCCTGTGATGGAGCGTCCCAGCGCTTCGGCGGCGGCGAGCGTGACGTCGAAGTCGAGCGCGCGCAGGCGCTCCACCATGGTCTCATTGCGGGCGCGGCGCGCGGCCTGCACACCGCCGAGCCAGGCGCTGAAGCTGGCGGGCGGGGCCGCCGTCAGGAAGTAGGCCAGCAGATGGGTGGCGCGGCCGGCTCTTTCGGTGAGGCGCGTGGAGATCTCGATGCCACACACGAGTTCGAGGCCCGCCTGACGGGCCGGCTCAACGGCGGCATAGTAGCCATCCAGCGTGTCGTGGTCGGTGATCGCCAGCGCTCGCAAGCCCGCGTCCTGGGCCAGCGCGACTAAGGCCGCCGGAGCATCGGTGCCGTCGGAGTAATTCGTGTGGGTGTGGAGGTCAATCAAATAGTTAAGATGAATTGGATGCGTTTGGCGGCTCTGATCTTTTCCATAATCCTCCTTTTGGGCTGCACACGCAAACCGGCGGACGACTTTTTGGTCTTCGAGGAAGACTATTTCAACGCGCTGCTGGCCTTTGAGCCCACGTTTGGCACGCTGAGCGGCATTCATCAGTACGACGAATTCGCCGAGGACCTCAGCCGCGCCCGGCTGGACGCGCGCCTGGAAGAGTTACGCGCGCAGGCGGCGCGGCTGGCCGCGCTACGGGAGCAGACGCTGTCGGCGGAAGAGTCAGTCGACGCGGAGATTCTGCAAGCCCGTCTGGCGGCGGAGATCTTCGCGCACAGCGAGCAGCGCATTTGGGAGACGAATCCGATGCTCTACGTCGCGGTGCCGGGCGAAGGAGTGGACGCGCTGCTGAAGCGCGACTTCGCGCCCGGCCGCGAACGCATCCCCTTCGTCATCACGCGCATGCTGGCCGCGCCGCGCATCGTGGAGGCGATGAAGGCCAACGTGCGCCAACCTCCGCGCGAGTTTACCGAACTCGCGCTGCGCATGGCCCAGGGCAGCGTCGGCTACTTCCGCGACACCGTGCCTCGCTGGGCCGCGCCGTTCGCGACGGTGGATGAGCGCGAGCGCTTGGAGAAAGCCGCCTTGCGCGCGCAGCGCACCATGGAGGACGCCGCCAAGTGGCTGGAACGTGAGTTACTGCCGCGCTCCACGGGCGCCTATGCTTTGGGCGAAGTAAGGTTTCTGCACAAGCTGCAACACGAGGAGATGATCCAGCAGCCCTTGCGCGACTTACTCCGCACCGGCGAACAAACGCTCGCGCGCGACCAGGCGCGCTTTCGCCAACTCTCCGGCGCCGCTTCCATCCGCGACGGCATGCGTCAACTGGGTGACGACCATCCGAACGAAACCGGCTTGCTCGCCGCCACGCGCGCGACGCTCGAGCGCACGCAGAAGTTTCTGCTGGATCACCAGATCGTCACGCTGCCCACGAAGAAAATGCCCACCGTCACCGAGACCCCGCCCTTCGCGCGCAACGGCGCGTTCGCTTCGATGGATTCGCCCGGCGCCTTTGAGACGCGGGCGACGGAGGCTTATTATTACATCACGCCGCCCGAACGCGACTGGTCCGCCGCGCATCGCACGGAGCATCTGCGCCTCTTCAACCGGCCCGTGCTCGAAATGATTTCGATTCACGAGGCGTTTCCAGGCCATTACGCGCATTTCCTGTACGCGGAGCGCTACCCGACGAAGACGCGTAAGTTACTCACCACCAATTCCACCGCCGAGGGCTGGGCGCACTACGCCGAGCAGATGATGATCGAGCAAGGCTATGGCCGGGGCGACCCGCGCCTGGAACTGGCACAACTGAGCGAGGCGCTGCTGCGCGATTGCCGTTACATCGCCGGCATCAAGCTCCATACGGCGGGGTGGACGGTGGCCCAGGCGGCGAAGTTCTTCGTCGAACAAGGCGGGCAGGAGCCGGCCAACGCGCACGAAGAGGCCCTGCGCGGCACCTACGACCCCACTTACCTTTATTACACTTTGGGTAAACTAATGGTTTACGACTTACGGCGTGATTTTGCCAAGGAGCGGGGCGCGAATTATACTTTGCGCTCTTTCCACGATACGTTTATTCGTCAGGGCGGCATTCCCCTGCCGCTCATTCGCAAGATCTTACTTTCTTCGGAGGCTCGATGAATTCCATCGCGCAAGCTACTTCGGACTTACTCGGGTTGCTGAACGCCGAGTGCCCCCGGGATCGTTTTCCCTACGCGCAGTTTGGCGCGTATCAACCCGATGACTTTACGAGTCCGATGGAGGAAGGCTTATCCGCGTACCTCTATCGCGTGCAAACGGGCGAAACCTGGTTGGTGTCGTACTTACTGACGGCGTGGAGCCCGGACCCGCTGCGACAGCAGGAGTTACTCGGCTGGGCGATGGCGACGCTCGAAGGCGCGGGCGGCAACTTACGTCTGGAAATTCAGAATCTGCCGGTAAGTGACTTAGCGGCAATTTGGAGTATGGCGCGCGCAGGTGCGCAGCCCTCGGTAGCGGTAACGATTCACGTAAACCGGTAAGTTACACCGCGCAAAGGACGTCCAAATCAACGTTGCCGCCGGAGACCACCAGTCCGACGCGGCCAGTACCGGAGGGTAACTTCCCAGCGAGTGCCGCGGCCACACAGACCGAGCCGCTGGGTTCGGCGACGATCTTCACCCGCTCCAGCAGGAAGCGCATGGCGGCCTTGATCTCCTCTTCGGTGACCAGCAGGATGTCGTCCACCAATTGCTGCACCACCGGAAACGTCTTCGCGCCGGGCTTCGGGGTGCGCAAGCCGTCGGCGATGGTGGGCGAGTTCTCCACGGCGACGCGTTCATTGGCGCGCAAGGAGAGATAAGTGTCGTTGGCGAGCGCGGGCTCCACGCCGTAGACACGGATGCGCGGATCGAGCGACTTGGCGATGACGGCGCAGCCGGCGATCATGCCCCCGCCGCCCACGCAGACCAGCAGCGTATCGAGATCCGGCACGTCCTCCAGCAGTTCCAGTGCCAGGGTGCCTTGGCCAGCCATGGTGCGCTCGTCGTCGAAGGGATGCAGGAACGTGCCGCCGGTGCGGGCGAGCACTTCACGGGCGAGCACTTCGCGGTCGGTGGTGAGCCGGTCGAAAGAGATGATCTCCGCGCCGCGGTCGCGCGTGGCGATCAGCTTGGCTTGCGGCGCGTCGCTCGGCATGATGATGGTGGCGTGCATCCCCAGGGCTTGCGCGGCGATGGCGACGGCTTGCGCGTGGTTCCCGGAGGAGACGGCGACGATGCCCTTCGGCCGGTCCGCCACGGGAATCTGCCGGGCGAAGTTGGTGGCGCCGCGAATCTTGAAGGAGCCCGACGTCTGAAAGTTCTCGCACTTCAGGAAGCAGGCGGCCCCGGCGCGCGTATCGAGGCTGTGTGAGGTGATCACCGGCGTCCGCTTGACGGCGCCGGCAATGCGCGCCGCGGCGTCGCGGACGTCCTGCGCGGTGATGCTCATCAGTAACCCGCCTGCTTATCGACGATATTGCGCAAAGGCTCGCCCGCCGCATACCGGCGGAAGTTGTCGACAAAGATCTGCGTCGAGTCGTCGAGCCAGGTGTGCGTGTTGTCCGCCGTATGCGGCGAGATGAAGCAGTTGTCCATCTTCCACAACGGACTCGACGCCGGCAGCGGCTCGGACTCGAAGACATCGAGCGCCGCGCCAGCAATCGTGCCGGCTTCGAGTGCCGCGATCAGCTCGGCCTCGTTGATCGCCGTGCCGCGGCCCACGTTCAGCACCACGGCGGAGCGCTTCATCGCCGCAAACTCCTGCTTACCCATCACGCCCACTGTGTCCGGCGTGTGCGGCAGCGCCAGCGCCACGTAGTCACAAACGGCGAGCATCTCGTGCATCTGGCCGGGCCCGTAGCTCTTTTCCAGCACCGCATCGCCCACGGACTGTGCCGGATTGCGGCGCAGCGCGTGGACCTTCAGCCCCATACCCTGGCCACGCTTGGCGATCTCCTTGCCGATGTCGCCGTAGCCGATGATGCCCAGCGTTTGGCCATAAATCTCGGTGGAATCGAACTTCTCCCAATGCGCCGCCGCTTCCTGCCGTAGCAAGCGGCGAACGTTTTTGGCGTGGAAAAGAATGCCGAGAATGCAGAACTCGGCCAGGGACTTCGAGTACGCCCCGCGCGCATTGGTGAGCGGCACCGGGCTCGCCAGAAACTCGGGCGTCAGCAGTTTGTCGACGCCCACCCAAAGCGAATGCACCCACTTGAGTTGGGGCGTCATGGCGTGGAGGGCGGGCCAGAGCGACGAGTCCGTGCTGGTTTGAAAGATGACGTCCGCTTGGGGCGCCAGGTTCGCGAAGGCTTCCAGCGTCTCGCCTACGGCGACGTTGGTTTCCGGCGGAAGCTGATCCAGCAAGCGCAGGTGGCGGGCGGTGGGGTTTCCTAAAACTAAAACAGTGTGTGCGGCCATTGCCTTCCAGGATATATCCTGAAGACGTGGACCAACGGTGTACGTGTGGCGCTTATCCTCCGGACGACGCGCGCTTCTGTCATAAGTGTGGACGGCCGATGCGGCCAGACGAACCGGTAGCGGCGGCGCAAATGCCGCCGCCCTTGCCTGTGGTGGAGGCCGCCGCCGATCCGTTCGCGGAGATCAGCCTGCAAAACGGCTTGGCGGTGCGCGTCAGCATGATCGCCTCGGGGTTGGGAGTGCTGCTGCTGGGCGTCGCGGGTGTCGCGGGCAATGGGGCGTTGCAGAGCTTTGCCTCGCTGCTGCTCGCGCTGGGCTCGGGCTTCTTCGCGGTGTATCTCTATCGTTTGCGAAGCGGAAAACCGCTTTCCGTATTGAGCGGCGCGCGGCTGGGCTGGATCACCGGCGTCTTTAGCTTTCTGATTGTGTTGGTGCTCATGACCCTGACGTTCCTCGCACTGAGCGACCCCACCGTGCGGTCCGCGATGCAGAAGGAGATGGAGAAGGCCGGCAGGCCGGGCGACTTCCAAATGCTGGACCAACCCGCCGAACTAGTGCTCGGGGTAGCCACCATCTTCGTCACGCTGGCCATGATGGGCAGCGTCGGCGGCGCCATGGGCGCCAAGCTACTGGGCGGCGAAGAGCCCCGCCCCTAAGTTTCATTATGGATAACATCCTCGCCGTCGCCGGCGCCTTGCGCGCGCGGCAAATCTCCTGCGTTGAACTGATCACCGAACGTCTGCGGCTCACCGCCGCGCTCGATCCGCAAGTGAAAGCCTTCCTGACGCTGACGCCCGCAGTGGCGCTGGAAGCCGCTCGCGTCGCCGACGCCGAACTGGCGGCCGGCCGCGATCGTGGCGCCTTGCATGGCATCCCCATTGCGCACAAGGACCTCTTCGCCACGCGCGGGATTCCCACCACCGCCGGCTCCTTGATCTATCGGGATTGGATCCCGGACTTCGACGCCGCCGTGGTCTCGCGCCTGGCCGCCGCCGGTTGCATCTCACTGGGCAAGCTGAACCTGCATGAACTCGCCTACGGCGTCACCTCGCAAAACGAGCACTTCGGCGGCGTGAAGAATCCCTGGGACCTCACCCGCATTCCCGGCGGCTCCAGTGGCGGCTCCGGCGCCGCGGTGGCCCTGGGGCTGGTGCTGTGCGGCACCGGCACCGACACGGGCGGCAGCATCCGCATTCCGGCGTCCTACTGCGGCGTCGCCGGCATTAAGCCCACCTATGGCCGCGTGAGCATGTTCGGTTGCCTGCCGCTGGCGCATTCGCTCGACCACATGGGCCCGCTGGCGCGTACGGTGCGCGACTGCGCCCTCCTGCTGCAAGCGATGGCTGGCCACGACCCGCGCGACCCCACTACGGTCCCCATGCCAGGGGAAGATTTTCTGCCGCCGCCCGGGCCGTTCTCGCTCGAAGGCGTGCGCATCGGGATTCCGCGCAATTTCTACTTCGACCGCGCGGACTCCGAAGTGATCGCCGCCGTCGACGCCATGGCCCAGGTGGCGCGCGCCGCCGGCGCCACGCTCCTGGAAGTGAACGTGCCCGACGTCCGGGCGCTCAACCAAGCCACGCTCACCGTGCAGTTGCCGGAGTCGACGCAGTCGATTGACCCGCGCGCCGACCGTGGCCACCTGCTGGGCCAAGCCGTCAAGCCCAACGTCGAGCGCGGCCATACCGTCACCGCCATTGACTATCTGAACGCCAAAGCCACGATTGAACGCTTCCGTGGTGAGTTCGCCATGCTCTTCACGGCTTGCGACGTCCTCTTCGCGCCCAGCACGCCGATCACGGCGCCCGCCATCGGCGCGGCCACGGTGACGATTGACGGCGTAGAGGAAGATACCCGCCTCGCCACCACGCGCCTGATGCGCGGCGCGAATGCTTTGGGGCTGCCGGCCATGTCGATCCCGAGCGGCTTCTCGCGCGCGGGCATGCCGATGGGCCTGCAGATCATGGGACCCGTCTGGTCAGAAGCGCGCGTGTTGCGCGTCGCCGCGGCCGTTGAGGACCGCACGGACTTTCACTTGCGGAAGCCCACGACGGACCGGTAAAGCACGGGCAAAAGGAACAGCGTCAGCACCGTCGCGCTGAGCAAACCGCCCACTACCACGGTAGCCAGCGGGCGCTGAATCTCTGAGCCCGGCGCCGACGAGAGCGTCATCGGGAGAAAGCCCACCACCGCCACCAGCGCCGTGATCAACACCGGCCGCAGACGCTCCACCGCACCTTCCACCACCGCTTCATGCAGGCCCAAGCCCGTCTGCCGCAGATGGTTCATCGTCGACACCATCACCACGCCGTTCAACACCGCGACGCCGAAGAGCGCAATGAAGCCCACGGCGGCCGACAGGTTTAGATTCATCCCGCGCACCCACAGCATTGCCACGCCGCCGATCAGCGCAAAGGGCACCGCGCAGAGGATGAGCAGCGATTGCCGCAGCGACGTGAAGGTGGCGTAGAGCAAGGCCAAAATCAGCGTGATGGAGATCGGCAGAATGATCGACAGGCGGCGCATGGCGCGCTGCTGATTCTCAAATTGGCCGCCCCAATCGAGCCAGTAGCCCGTCGGGAGCGTCACCGTGCGCTGGATACGCGCCTGCGCCTCGCCGACGACGCTGCCCAGGTCCCGCCCGCGGACGTTGAACTGAACTACCAGGCGTTTCTGCCCGTTCTCCCGCTGGATGATTTCCGGTCCCTGATGCCGCTCGACGGTGGCCACCTGGCTCAGCCGGACCTGCTCGCCCGCCGGCGCGCGCAGCACCAGGTTGCGCATGCGCTCCAGGTCGGCGCGGTAGTTGGAAGGGAAACGAAGCATCAGCGGATAACGGCGCTGGCCTTCCACGAAGTCCGCCACGCGCATGCCGCCGGTGGTGGAATCGACGGCGTCGCGCAGGTCCTGGATGGTCAGCCCATAACGTGCCAGCCGCTCGCGCTGGGGCTCAACGCGCAATTCGCCGACGCCTTCGCTCAGCTCCATCTGCAGGTCCGCGACGCCCGCTACGGGGGCGACGGCGGCCTTGATGCGGTCCGCCAGAGCGGTGAGCTTCGCCGAGTCCTCCCCAAAGATCTTGATGGCCACGTCGGCCTTCACGCCGCTCACCGTTTCGTCCAAACGCATCGCCATGGGCATGGTGAAGTTGAACTCCATGCCGGGCATGGCCTGCAGCGCGGTGTCCATGCGCGCGATGAGATTCGCCTTCTGCTCGGCGTTCATCCAGCGGCTCTCCGGCTTCAGCACGACGTAGACATCGGCTTCGTAGACGCCCATCGCCTCCGTGGCGACGTCCGGGCGGCCGAGCTTCGTCACCACGTGGCCCACTTCGGGGAACCGCATCACGATCTCCTGCACGCGCGCGCTCGCGGCGACGCTGGAGGGTAAATTGATGCCGGGCAGCGCTTTGGTTTGAATGATGATCGCGCCCTCGTCCAGGCGCGGCATGAACTCGGTGCCCAGGTACGGCACGCTGCCCAGCGCTACCGCCAGCAGCACCAGCGCGAAGGCAATGGGCCAGAAAGGATGCCGCAGCACGGCGGTGATGATGGCGCGGTAACGCGCCGCCAGCCACTCGTACCAGGCGTAGGTCTTCTCCTTCACGTCGCCCTTGAACAAATAACTCGCGGCCACCGGCACGGCGGTGAGCGCCAGGGCGAGTGACCCTAACAGCGACGCGCACACCGTAATCGCCATCGGCCGGAACATGCGGCCTTCCAAATCCTCGAGGAAGAACACCGGCAGATAGACGGCGATGATAATCAGCACGCCGAAAAGGATCGGGCGCGCCATCTCCCGCGCGGACTCGCGCAGCACATCCGGTTCCCCAGGCCGGCCATGCAAGCGGCGCAGTGAATTCTCCATCATCACGACGGCGCCGTCCGCCATCATGCCGAAGTCGATCGCGCCCAGGCTCATCAGGTTCGCGCTCACCCCGAAGAACGCCATCCCCATGAAGCCGAACAGCATGGAGAACGGAATCACGGCGGCCACAATCAGCGCCGCGCGCACATTGCCGAGAAAGAGCATTAGTACGGTGACCACTAACAGGCCCGCTTCAATCAGATTGCGCCGCACCGTGTCGACGGTGATGTTGATCACTTCGCTTTGGTCATAAAAGGCCGTCACGCTGGTGCCGGGCGGCAAGCGCAGGCTGGCCAGGCGCGCCTTCACCCGGTCAATCACGGCGCGGGAATTTTCGCCTTTCAGCATGATGGCCATGCCACAGACGCTCTCGCCTTGCCCGTCGCGCAACACCGCGCCCTGGCGCAGCATGCCCTCCACGTGGAACTGCGCGACGTCGCGCACCAGCACCGGCACGCCGTTGCGTTCGCTCAGCACCACCTGGCCAATGTCGTCCAGGGAGCGAAAGCGGCCAGTGCCGAGCACGGTGAATTGCTCGGCGTTCTGATTCACAAAGCCGCCGCCGAAGTTCTCATTGCTGGCCTGCAGATGCTCCACCACGTCGCGCGCGGAAAGGTTGTAGCGCAGCAGCGCGGCGGGATCCACCTCAACGGTGATCTGCCGCGTAAAGCCGCCCCAGCCATTCACTTCGCTGATGCCGGGTACGGTGCGCAGTTGCGGGCGTACGATCCAGTCCTGCAGCGTTTTGCGGTCCAGCAGGGTGACGTTCGGATTGTCGATGGTGTATTGGTAGAGCTCGCCGAAGGCCGTCGCGACGGGGCCCAGCGTTGGCTCGATGCCCTGCGGCAGGCGCCCGCGGACCTCGCGCAAGCGCTCATTCACCAGTTGCCGGCCGAAGTACAGGTTCACCGAATCGTCCAGCACCACGGTGACAATGGAAAGCCCCAGCTTCGAGACGCTACGCAGTTGCATGGTCTTCGGGATGCCCATCAACGCGGTCTCAATCGGATAAGTCACCTGGCTTTCCACCTCGGTGGGCGAGAGCGGGCCCGCCTCGGTGATCACCGTGATCTGATTGTTCGTGAGATCGGGAAACGCGTCGACGGAGAGCGTGAACGCGACGTAGAGGCCCAGCGCGGTGACGGCTACCAGCGCGGCCATCACCAGCCAGCGTTGCCGGAAACAGGCGTCGATTAAGGAGTGCAGCACCTACTCGCCAACCCTCTGCGCGGCTTGTCCCTTAATCATGTAGCTGCCCTGCGCGGCGACCCGGTCACCGGCCTTGAGTCCGCTTTGGATCACCGCGACGCCGTCCCGGGTGGCCGCCTGCACGGGCCGCGCGCTGAATTGCTTTTGGGCGTCTTCCACAAAGACCACCTGCTTGCCGTCGATCTCCTGGATCGCCGACGCCGGAATCGTCAACGCCATCTGCCGGCCCATCATCAGCCGCACCGTCGCGAACATCTCCGGCTTCAAGGACCGCTGCGTGGCTACCTCGACGACGACCTTTAGTGTTCGCGTCGCCGCGTCCATGCTTTCGCCCAAGCGCCGGATGCGGCCCGGAAACGCCTTCCCCGGATACGCGCGGACCTCCACCGTCACCGGCAAGCCCACCCGCAACAACGGCAGCGCGGACTCCGGGAAACTGGCAATCGCCCACAGGCTCTCGGGGTCCGCGATGACGAACGCCGGCTGGCCTGTGGTAACGACGGTGCCCAAAGACACCTTACGCTCCACTACCAGTCCGGCATGCGGCGCCTTCACCGGCACCAGTTCTTCGTCCGACCCCTCGCCCTCATGCGGGCCCGCATGGGCGTGTTCGGGCGCTACCCGCACGTCAAGCACCTCGGTGAGATGCTGCGTCTCGCGCTCAATGTTCGCTTGCGCCTTCAGCACCTCTTCTTCGGCCATCTTTACTTCGCTCTCGGCCTGCTCCACCTGCATCTGCGGCGCGGCCTTGGCTTCGTAGAGGCGCTTCAGGCGGTCGCGATTGCGCTTCCACTGTTCGAGATTGGCCGTCGTGCGGCGGCGCTCGGCCAAGGCTTGCTCCAGGTTGGCCTGCGTGTCGTGTACTTCGTGAGTGTGAAAACGCGCTAGTACCTGCCCGGCTTTGACGCGATCGCCCACCTGCGCCAAGACGGCGCGCATGCGGCCCGTGGCGACGACGCCCACGGTCCACGTGCGGTCCTCATTCCAGGCGAGTTGGCCCGGCGCTTCGAGAGAGCCACCGTCGAGGTGTTCGGCCACGGTAACCACTTCGATGCCGGCATTGCGCCGTGCCTCGGGCGACAGTGCCAGCGCCTCTGATTTTGGCGTCTCGGGGGTGGCGGCCACCGGCTCCTTGGTGCCACAAGCGGCGAGCAGGATCAAGAGCAAGAGCAGTAGGGGCATCTTAAGGCATCACTCCCATCACGGAATCCAAATGGGCTTGCGCCAGCCGCAGACCAGCCCACGCATCCAGGTACAGCCGTTCGGCGTCGAGTTGTTGACGCTGGGCGTCGAGCAGGCGCAGGATGTCGGTACCGCCCAGCCGGTAGGCGGCCTCGGCGACGCGGGCGTTCTCCCGGGCGCGGGCCAGCAAAGGCTCAGCGGACTGGCGCAATTGGCTTTCGCGCAAAGCGATTTCGCTCACCACGGCGGCGTACTCCGCGGCAATCAGCGCCTCCGTCGAACGAATCGCGCCGGTGGCCGCGCGCTGCTCAGCCAGTGACGTTTCGATGTTGCCCACATTGCGGTTGAAGACGGGCAACGGCACCTGCACGCCGACGATGAGGGTATCGAAGCCGCTGGCCCGCTTGTAGCCAAACAGCCCGTCGACGTTGGGTTTGGCGAGCGCCTGCTGCAAAAGCGTCTGGCCTCCGGCCACCTCGCCGATCTTGCGCGCCAGGCGCATCTCAGGGCGCTGTGCGAGCGCCGTCGCCAGCGTCGTTACCGGAGTCGCGGTGGGCTCCAAAGCGTCGCTGCATTCAACGGCGCCAAACTCACGGCGGCCCATCTCGCGTTGCAAGCGGATCACTGCCTGGTCCGCTTCGAGCTTAGCCTGATTGGCGATCAACGCCAGGCGCGACGCCTCAAGCTGTACGCGGATCAGGTCGCTTTCGGCGATGGCGCCCTCGCGAAAACGCGTCTCGTGGTAAGTGACGGTCTCCTGGTAATTGGCGGTCACCTGGCGGTAGAGGTCGCGGATGCGCGCGGTGGCAGCGGCCTCCCAGTAAGCGCCGCGGACATGACCGGCGATCTGCCACATCGTCATCTGCCGTTCAAGGTCGATGCGGTCCTGCTGCAAACGGGCTAGGTCCTGCCGGCGGGTTCGTTTGGCGGCCGTTTCGAAAGTCTGCTGCAGGTAGAAGAAATGGTCGGAGTCCTCCCAATAGCGATAGGCTGGCGAACCCCAGGCGCGCAGATTCTCGCTTTGGTAGACGAACAAAGGATTCGGGCGGGCCGCGCTTTGGCGCACCTGCCCTTCCGCGGCCTCCACACGCGACCTCGCCACGTCGAGCAGCGGATGGCTCGTCAAGGCTTCCCGCAAGGCGGCGGTGAGACTAAGCGGTTCGGCGGAAGCGCGCGCGGCGGCCAAGCACAAACCGGCCACGGCAAAGGCATATTTCACTTTCTTGAGGCTACCAAACTACCGCCGGGAACCGTCAGCAGAATCTTTAGAGTGGGTTCCAAATGGACGTCAGATCCAACACGAAGCCGGCCACCGGTCCATCGGCGGCCAAAGGTTTCGTCGATCAAGAACGCCATGCCTTGATTCTATCTGGATTGCATTGCAGCCGAGGCCGCTTGACGCTAATCGGCCAAAGGGTCCCAAATCAGAGCGAGTTGGAGGATGAAACCCTCCACTGGGCCTTCGCCGGAAATCGAATCGGCTCCTGCGACAACTTCCGGCTCGCGGCCCGGGCGATAAATCTCGACGGCGTGGCTTTCCGGATCGATCAACCAGCCGAGCTGCGCGCCACTCAGAAGCCACTCCTGCATCTTGTCCCGCAAGGGCCGGATCCGATCAGACTTCGATCTCAGTTCAATCACGAAGTCCGGACACAGGTGCCAGTAGGTGTCCAAGTGCTTCTGGCTGAGTTGGCGGACCCGGCTCTTGAGGACCCAGGAGGCATCCGGCGAGCGGCGGGCGCCGCTGGGCAAGACGTAGCCCGTGGAGGAGTCATTGGCGATCCCGCGTTTGTCCAGCTTGGCCCAGCCACGCAATTGCCAATCGATTTCCGAGTTCTGCGCACCGGTCAGCGAGTAGTTAGGAGGAGACACGATGAGGTTCCCTTCGGCGGTCATTTCAAAGAAGAGATCCGGATGCTCCGCGCAGAATTCGGCGAACTGCTCATCGGTCATCGGCGGAACGGTGAGGATGGCCGGCAGGAAGGCCTCGTCGATCAGAAACGCCATGTCTCGATTCTAGCTTGGTTGCATCGAAGCCGCGCTACCCTGACAGAATGACGCGCCGCTACCTGCTTGCCGCCGCCACTGCCGTGGCCGAAACCCTGCGCGGACAAACCGCCGTGGAGTCCGCTGCCAATGAGGACTTCTGGCTCCAGGCCCGCCTCGCCTTTACCGTTGACCGCAGTCTGCTCAACTTCAACAACGGCTCGGTCTGCCCCGCGCCCAAAGTAGTGCAGGAGGCCATGGAGCGTTACTGGACGGTGACGAATCTGTCGCCCTCACACTACGTCGACGAGCTATTGCTGCCCGAAACCGAAATCGTCCGCCAGGAACTGGCCCGCGAGTTCGGCTGCGACGCCGAGGAGATGGCCATCACCCGCAACACCAGCGAGGGCCTGCACGCCGTCATCTTCGGGCTCGACTTGAAGCCCGGCGACGAGGTGCTCACCACCACGCAGGACTACCCCAGCATGATTTCGAGCCTCCAACAGCGCGGCCGGCGCGAGGGCATCGTGCTCAAACAGTTCGCCTATCCCACGCCGCCGCCCAGCGCCGCCGACCTCAGCCGCCTCTTCTGGCAGCACGTCACACCAAAGACGCGCGCCATCCTCGTATCGCACCTCACTTTCACTACGGGCCAGATCTTCCCCGTGGCCGAAATCTGCCGCGAAGCGCGCCGCCGGGGCATCTACTCCATCGTCGACGGCGCGCACGGCTTCGCGCATTTGGTTTTCAAGCGCGACGACCTCGATTGCGACTTTTACTCCACCAGTCTCCACAAATGGCTCACCGCGCCGGTCGGTACGGGCTTCCTCTACGTGCGCCGCGCCCTCATCCCGCGCGTCTGGCCGCTGCTGGGCGTGCCCGAAGCGATGACGAACAATATCCGCAAGTTCGAAGGCGTGGGCACGCAGCCCGTCGCCATGCGCAACGCCATCGCTGACGCTCTCGCCTTCCACCGCGGCCTGGGCGCGGAACGCAAGCAGGAGCGGCTCCGGTATCTGCGGCAACGTTGGGAGCGCGCGCTGCGCGGCACGCCGCGCGTGATCCTCCGTCACGCGGACCATCCCAGCCAGTCCTGCGGCATCGGCGCGCTCAGCCTGGACGGCATGCCCGCGGCCAAGCTCACCGAAGTTCTGCAACAGAAATACCGCATCCATGTGCGGACGCGCGTGGTCCCGGGCGAGTTCGAATGCATCCGCGTGACGCCGAACATCTACTCGAGCCTCGACGACGTGGACCGCTTCACGCGGGCGATCACCGCGATTGCCAAAGGCTAGCTGAGCTGAGCTTGCGCGGTGGGCTGGCTGCAAGCCAAAAAAACCTTTACAGCCCATCGCGTGAGCGATGGGGCACGTTCACGAATTACGCCGTTTTCCGTCCCGAAAACAGCCCCGCTGCCCCGCCGCTGACGCGGCGGGCTAGTTGGCACGCTCAGCTTGGGCGGAGTCGGTGACGACATCGGCGAACTGGCCCGCCTACAGCGCCGGCGTCCAAACCGCATCGGGACCCATTCTTTCCGGCCTTCCGCGGGAGGCGGCCAAACCTAGTTACTTCGCAGCGCGACCGCCGGGTCCACGCCGAGCGCCCGTAGCGCCGGACGCAAGGAGCCCGCCACCGTCATCAATACAGCCAGCCCGGCGGCGGCGCCCATCGCCCAGGGGTCCGCGGGCGAGACGCCAAAGAGCAGGCCCTCCATGGTTTTGCCCACCGCGTAGGCCGCCGCGATGCCGGCCACACTACCGAGGAGCGACAGCGTCAGCGCTTCGCCAAACACCAGTCCGGCCACTTGCCGCGCCTGTGCGCCGAGCGCCCGGCGCAGGCCGATCTCCTGCGTGCGCTGGGCCACGGCGAATGAGAGCAGGCCATGAATGCCGACGGCGGCGAGCAGAAAGGCGACCAGGGCGAAGAGGCCGATCACCCAGATTTGTGTACGCCGCGCGGCCGTTTCATCCTCCACCAATCCGGTGAGCGTCTGGATGTCCGAGAGCGGTTGCACAGGATCCGCTTGGGCGACGATGCGGCGGATGGCGGGCAGCAGCGTCAGCGGATCGACGCTAGCGGAGACCATGAAGTCCTTCGGGGCGAACCAGACGAAGGCGCGGTCCGGCATTTGGGCATGGGCGAAGTACATCTGGGGCTCGCTCACGCGGCCGAGCCCACGGAAGCGCACGTCGCGCGCGACGCCGACGATGGTGTACGGCGGGCTGCGGAACTGGTGCGCGAAGGTGCGGCCGAGTCCGCTTTCGCCGGGCCAATTGGCTTGGACGAAGCTCTCGCTGACGATGGCCACGGGCTGAGAGGCGGGGCCATCGGAAGCGGCGATATCGCGGCCATGCCGCAACGGGATGCCCATGGCGGCAAAGTAGCCGGGCGTGACGAAGCGCGCACCGGCAAAGCCGGGGCCTTCACGGCCCGGCACGATCGTTTGCCACATACCGCCGCGGAAGTCGCCGAGCGGGCGGAAGCTAATCACCGCCGCCGCGCGCACGCCGGGCAACTGGCGCACTTCGCCCAGGACGCGCTGATAGAAATCCTCCCGGCGGCCCGTGGTCTCATACTTCGGCATCGGTAGCGACGTGCGGAAGGTGAGGGTGTTGGCCGTGCGGAAGCCCGGGTCAACCCCTTCCAGCTTCCACATGGCCCGCATCAGCAGGCCCGTAGCGCAAACGAGGACGATGGAGGCGGCCACTTGCGCCACCACCAGCCCGCCGCGGAGTTTGCCGATCCGCGTACGTTCGGTCAACGCTCCTCGCGTGGCCCGCCAAGCGGGGATCACGCCAAAGCCGGCCGCGGTGAGCGTCGTCGCGAGCACCGCGAAAAGCAGCAGGCGCCAATCGGCCTGGGGCGTGGCGGCGATCGGCAGGCCCGTGGGCACCAGTCGCGAGAGGAGCGGTACACCGGCCAGCGACAGCGCTGTCCCCAGGATGCCGCCCAGAACAGCCAACAGCAGGCTCTCGGTCAACAATTGGCGCATCAGGCGCGGTTGTCCCGCGCCCAACGCCAGCCGTACCGCGAACTCCGCCCGCCGCGCGACGGACCGCGCGAGGAACAGGCTGGCCAGGTTCGTCATGGCGATTAGCAGGACGAACAGCGCCGCGCCGATCAGGATCACCAGCAGCCGCTTGGCCGTCAACGAGAGTTCGTCCCGTAGTTCGATCACGGCCACGTTTACCTTCGCCAGTTCGCGCGGATGCTCCGCGGCTAGCCGCAGGCCAATGGCGCGCATCTCTTCCCGCGCCCGTGCCAGGCTTACGTCTGGCTTCCGGCGCGCGATCACTTCGAGGTAGTTGTTCTGCCGGTCCGCGAAGTCTTCCGCGTCGAAGCGCATCGCGGTCCAGATCTGCGTCTTGCGGCTGGGGAAGGAGAAGTACTCCGGCATCACGCCGATCACCACATGGGGTTGCCCATCGAAGAGCAGCCGCTGGCCCACCACGGCCGGATCGCCGCCGAAGCGGCGTTGCCAGAAGCTATAGCTGAGCACGACCGTGCCCGGGGCGCCGGGCCGGTCCTCGTCAGCGGTCATGGTGCGGCCCAGCAGCGGCGCGACGCCGAGCGCCGCAAAGAGGCTGGCGCTGGCGGAAGCGCCCTCCACGCGTTCCGGTTCGCCCATTCCCGCCAGATTCACGCTCAGGCCGCGATAGGCGGCCATGCTGGTGAAGCTGGCGCTGGTGGCTTGCCAGTCCCGGAAGTTCGCGGGCGAGACCTGGTTGCGGGCGAAGCCCAGGGCCGTCTGGTCCTCCCACAGCTTCACCAGTTGCGCGGACTCGGGGAACGGCAGCGCGCGTACCAGCACGTGGTCAGCGACGGAGAAGACGGCGGTGGCGGCGGCGATGCCCAAGGCCGTCACGCCGATGACGGTGAGGCTGAAGCCTGGGCGCCGCCACGCGGTGCGCAGCACGTAGCGGGCGTCCTTGTGGAAGATGTCGGCGTGCGCGGCGAGTCCGGTAAGCACGAGGTCGCTCACCGCTTCGAGCCAGACAAAGACCTTGCCCAAGCCCTTCGCCGCGCGCCAGCGCCGGGCCTGCACGCCCTCCATCTCGCGGCCATATTCATCGCGAAAAGAACGCGGACACATCCACAGCAGCAACTGGTAGAACCACATCGCTTACTTCCTCCCCGTCAGAAAGCCGAGCGCGCGGGCCTGGTCCACCAGGCTCGCAAAGCGCAAGCTCTCAGCCTTCGCCACGCGACGGCCAAAGGGGGTGATACGGTAGTACCGCCGCCGCTCGTCGTCGAACTCCGGATCCGGCCGTTCCTCCGTTTCGACGATCAGCCCTTGCTCCACCATGCGCTGGATGGAGCGATAGAGCGTGCCAGCGCTTAAGCGAAGTTGGCCATTGGTGCGGGTTTCAATGTCGCCGAGGATGGCGTAGCCATGGCGGTCCTCGTCGGCGACGGCGAGCAGGATGTGAAAGGTCGCGTTGGGCAGCGGGAGCAGGGATTCCGGTTCCATGGCTCTTATTATAACCACAGTGGCTATATTGTATGTGGCTATAACTCGCACTACCTCAACCCTTTCAGTCAACAAGGTCAGCATCCCAGACAAGTTTTTCGGAGTTCAATCCCCCAGCCCATCGTTCCCTCTGCTTACGCTTCGCTCGCTACCTCACGATAGCCAACGCAAAACTCGAGGCCAGAATGCCGCCCTTGCGAGCGTCGACACCATCGTCCCGGACCGCATCCTCCAAGATTGGACAGCGTTCGTCGTGGGGCGAGCGGTGGGAACGGTCTCTAGATCTACGGGGTAGGCGGCTCCCAGTCGGCGGGGCGGCCGAGGTTGATGTTGATGTGGCGCTGGAAGGCGCGGCGCTTGGCTTCGGCGGC